>NZ_JAVDSU010000001.1:0-1175812 GCF_031455475.1 Rhizobium sp. 1399
TTGGCAAGCACGGTATCGGCGGTGAAGACAGTGCTGCCCGTCTCGAAGGCGCCTTCGGTCACCACCCCCTGCCCCTCGCGAAACAGATCCGGCAGAATGCCCTGGTAACGGACGTTGACGATCTGACCGCTCGGATCGGTCACGGCAAACCGCACGACCGAACCTTCGCCGCGCATGACGCTGCCCTCGCCGACGAGGCCGCCGAGGCGGATGCGGGTGCCGGGCGCCACCGGCGTCTTGGCGAGATCGTCCGGCATATAGAAATAGGCGACCGACTGGCTGAAGGCGAACATCACGAGCAGCACCGCGACAAGGATGAAGCTCATGCCGCCGGCAATCACCGCCAGGCGTTTCTGCTTGCGCGTCATTCCCTCAATCCTTCCGTCGCGATGCCGAGTTCTTTTGCCAGCGCGAGCAACTGCCTGCCCTCGTCACCCGATGCCGGGAAGGCGGCAAGCCCCCGCTTCAAGGCGCCGGCGGCGCGATCCTTGTCGTTCAATACGGCGTAAGAGCGGACAAGACGCATCCAGCCCTCGAAATTATCAGGATCGGCAGTCAGTTTGGCATCCAGGCTTTCCACCATGCCGCGGATCATCTGCTGCCGGTCGCCGCTATTCAGATTCTCGGCCGCCGCCACATCCTCCGCCGTCGGGCCGCCCGGAACTGACGGTCGTGCGGCAGGCTTGGCTTCCGGCCCGGCTGCAGGGGCGACCGCCGTGCCGCCGTTCCTGGCGATATGCTCGTTGACCAGCGGCAGCCACGGTGCATCATCAGGCGATTGGTTCGCCAGATCCTCGAAGGCCGTGCGCGCCTGATCCGGTTGGCCCGCCTGCTCCAGGCTCAATGCAACATAAAACCGCGCACGCGGGTTGTTCGGCTCAAGCGCCAATGACTGTTCCAGCACCTTGCGCGCATCTTCCGTCACCACGCCTTCGGCCATCGCCATCAGCGTTTCGGCAAGGCCGTCGAGGCGAGCGGGGCTTGGGCCAAGCAGGCGGATGGCGTTGCGATAGGCGGTCTCGGCATCGGAAATGCGCATGGTGCTGAAATAGATCGGCGCCAGCACATCCCAACCCTTGCCGTCGCCAGGGTTCTGCGCCAGATGCCGCTCCGCCTTGACCACGAGAACGGCCATATCATTGCCGGGATTGGCAAGCCGGGCTTCCAGCGGCTGGGACGGCAGGTCGGGCCTGCCGGTATTCATGTAAAGACAGAGCCCGATGACCGGCAGGAGCAGCACGATGAAGGCTTCGGTCAGGCGGTGATGCCTTGCAGGCTTGCGTTCTTCGGCAGGAGCAACACCGGAAACGGCGATCAGCCGGCGGCCGATCTCCGCGCGGGCGTAATCGGCCTCGTCGGCACTGATCAGGCCGCCCGAGAGATCCCTGTCGAGTTCACGCAACTGGTCGCGATAGACGGCCGCTTCACCGGCGCGCGTATCCTCAGCCGCCTTCGCCCCACGCAAAAGAGGGTAAAGCAGAATGGCGGCAACAGCCGCCGTCAGGACGGCCACGAGAATCCAGAACAGCATATCGGCCCAATTACTTGAAGCGCGCCCTCATTCCAACTGCCAATGCCGGAATGACGAAGATTTGAGGCTTTTGGCCGCAAGGATAACGAGCAAGGCCACTCAGCCGAGCGGCGACCAGGTGCCGTTTTCATTGCGACAGGCAGCACCGCGCGCCAGCGTATTCTTGCCATCGACCGTCACCGTATGGGTGTACTGACGGCAGTTCTGCGAGCCGACCTGATAGGGTGCTGCCGCCACGACGCTGCCATTGGCATCGCGACCAGTCCAGGTCACCGGCTGCCCGACGGCTGCACCTTCCAGCGCGCGGTATTCGGCTTCCAGCGCCCGCTGCTTGTCGCTGTCATCAAGCTCTACGCCGGTGCGTCCGACGATGCCACCCTGTAAGGCGGAGATGAAAGCGGCCGAAGCCGGGGGCTTGCCGCCGCCAAAGAGCCCACGCGTTGTGGCTCCCTTCGTCGTCGTGCAGCCAGAGAGCGCAACGGCGACGAGAAGGGAAGAAACGATCATGCCTTGCGAACGTAGAGTCATTGCAATCGAACCACGATCAGGGGTGTCAAAACGAGCCGATCGAAGTGCAGCGTCCCCGTGTCAGCATTAAGGCAAAGCATGCTATACATTTGCCACTATCTTTGTGACATCAAGCAGTTGCTCATGCAACATCCTTTGTCACACCTGGCAGGATAAGCTTGGCTTTCAGTCCGCCCCACTCCCCGCGCGTGAGTTCCAGGCGGCCCTGGTACTCGTTGGAAATTTCGGTCACGATCGAGAGGCCGAGGCCGGTTCCGGGCTTGCTCTCATCCAGACGCCGACCGCGCTTCAGCGCTTCGCGGATCTGGTCAGGCTCCAGGCCGGGCCCATCATCCTCGACGGCAAGCTCCACCCAATGTTTTCTGGCACTGGCTTCTGTTCCCTTCACGTCATCGCCGGCTTCGACCGCCGAGAGGCGCACCTTGCTCTTGGCAAAACGCGCGGCGTTTTCCAGCAGGTTGCCGACCGTCTCCTCGAGATCCTGCTGCTCCATGGCGACGGCCAGATGCGGCGGCTGGACAATCAGCTCGAATTCGGTATCGACATTCAGGCGACGCATGACGCGCACCAGCCGCTCGAGCGCCGGTTCGGCATCGGTGCGCGCGAGCACGGATTCACGCTGGGCGGCAATACGGGCGCGGTTGAGATAGGACTGTACCTGCCCCTGCATGGCTTCGGCCTGATTGCGCACCAGGTCGCCATGCGATCTCTCAAGCACACGCGCTTCATTGAGCAGCACGGCGATCGGCGTCTTCAGGGAATGGGCAAGATTGCCGACCTGCATGCGCGCCCGCTCGACGATACGGCGGTTGCTGTCGATCAGCGCATTGACCTCATTGGCAAGCGGCAGGATCTCGCGGGGGAAATCGCCCTTCAACTGCTCGCTTTCACCGGCGCGAATGCGCTCCAGGGCGGCGCGCGCCTTGTCGAGCGGCTTGAGGCCATAGAGAATGGCAAGCGCATTGACGATGAGACTGCCGACGCCGAAGCCGGCGAGCGCCAGATAGAGCCGGTGGGAGAAGTTGCGGACGTCGTCTTCCACGACATCGACATTGCCTGTCACGCGGAAGCGCGCGGCACGACCGTCGGTGTCGAGCACGACTTCCGTCTCGGCCACCTGCACGCGGTTCCCGGAGGCGTCCGTCACCTGATAATAACGCTCGTAATTCTTGTCGAAGGGTGCTTCCACGACCGACAACACCGGGATCGTCGCGGAGCCCAGCGAAGGCGAGACGAGCGGCGCGGTCGTATAGGTGCCGAGCGGTTCGACCACCCAGTACCAGCCGGTCTTCGGCTGGGCGAAGCGCAGGTCGCCGAGCTGCGGGCTGCCCGACAGGGCACCCTGATCGCCAATCGTGACGGAATTGATGACGTTATAGAGCTGGGCGCGCAGCAGGTCCTGAAAGCCGCGCTCGGCGCTGCGTCTGTAGAGCGTCGAGATCAACAGGCCGATCACCACCAGCGCCACCGTCGACCAGACCGTGGTCAGAAGCAGCACGCGTGCGGTGAGCGACTTAATTCGCATTGGTCGGCGCTTGGATGCGGTAACCGAGACCGCGCACCGTTTCGATCAGATCGACGCCCATCTTCTTGCGCAGGCGGCCGACGAAGACCTCGATCGTATTGGAATCGCGGTCGAAATCCTGATCGTACATATGCTCGACCAGTTCCGTGCGCGACACCACCTCGCCCATGTGATGCATGAGATAGGCAAGCAGGCGGTACTCATGCGAGGTGAGCTTCAGCGCCACGCCGTTGACGATCGCCTTCGAGGTCTTGGTATCGAGCCGCACCGGGCCGCAGACGATTTCGGAGGAGGCATGACCGGCCGCGCGGCGGATCAGCGCGCGGATGCGGGCGAGCACCTCCTCGACATGGAAGGGCTTGGTGACATAGTCGTCGGCGCCCGCATCGATGCCGGCCACCTTGTCGCTCCAGCGGTCACGGGCGGTCAGGATCAGTACTGGCACGGTGCGGCCGGCGCCGCGCCATTTTTCCAGAACGGTCACGCCGTCCAGTTCAGGAAGGCCGATATCAAGAATGATGGCATCATAGGGTTCGGTATCGCCGAGGAAGTGACCTTCCTCGCCATCGAACGCCTGATCGACGACATAACCCGCCTCTTTCAGCGTGTCGCTCAGCTGCCGGTTCAGATTGACGTCGTCTTCGACTACCAGAATGCGCATCGCTTCGCCTTCATCCGCTGCAAATCACTGATGTCATGAATAAGCCGATTCCGCCTACATCGGAACCTTTACCGTCACCTTGCGCGGACGCTGGCCATTGCCCTGAACGAGAACGGTGATGATGCAGGCATTGCCCACCGGCTGCACGGAAAGAAGCTGGCCGCCCGTCTCTTCCACGACCTGCTGGGCTGCGGCGCTGCAATCGCCCGCCACACGCAGGACAAGCGTGTGCGTATCGTCCGGTGAGGGCGCCGAAACCGCCAGGCCGGCGGCCAATGCTGCGACGCTCAGAGGAGAGGCCATGTGCTGTGCTTTCAATGTAATGCCAACTTGTCCCGAATATGTACTCACGCGACCTGAATGGCAAATGAATGCACGGTAACGCAGGTTTTTTAGAACAATTCTCGACTATTGCGCGAAATATACGTGATTTCTGAATGATGCCGCTAAGGCCTTCTGCCACTGCGAGAATCCCGACACAAGGCAAATCCGTACTGGATTTGTTCGATCAAGCCTTTCACCATCTGGTTGAAACTGCTATCGCTCGGCCGCCTTCATCCATTTCATTTTCGAATCCATGCAAAAATCACTTTCGCTTCGTACGGCGCAGACAGTTGGCGTGCTCGCAGTCACCCAGCTTATCGGCTGGGGCACCACTTTCGATATGCTCGGCGTCATGGGCCGCGTCATCGCGCCTTCGCTGGGGCTGCCGAACGAAGTGATCTTTGCCGGTCTGACCCTCATGATGGTTGTCAGTGCGTTTGCCGGTCCGACCACAGGGCGCTGGCTCGGCCGCTATGGCGCGGCGAAGGTGCTGGCCGGCTCGTCGATCACATTCGCGATCGGCCTGCTGCTGCTCGCCGCCGCCACCAATATCGTCATGTATGCGGCTGCCTGGGTCGTCATCGGGCTTGGCGGCGCACTCGGTCTTTCGGCACCCTGCTATACGGCCGTCGTGGAGCGCGAAGGAGCGAACGGCAAACGCGTCATCGCCATCCTCATGCTGTTCACGGGTCTGTCGGCCACCATCTTCTGGCCGATCCTGACGCTGCTCAACGAGAGCTTCGGCTGGCGCGTCACCTTCGTCGTCAGCGCCGGCCTGCAATTCTTCGTCTGCCTGCCGCTGCATCTCTTTGGGCTGCCAAAACCGGTCGCGAGCCACACGCAGGGAGCGGCCGCCGAAACGCCGCCGGTGGAGCTTTCGCCTGCCGACCGGCGCAAGGCCTTCCTGCTGATTGCCGTCTCCACCACACTCTGCACCTTCATCACCTTCGGCGTCTCGCCGTCATTGCTCGAAATCTTCCGCCAGTCCGGCGCATCGCCGGCCCTTGCACTGCAACTCGGCTCGGCCCGCGGCGTCATCGGCATTTCGGCACGCGCACTCGACATGCTGCTCGGCAAGCGCGGCAATCCGATCCTGACATCGGTGATGGGCGTCAGCCTGATGCTGTTCAGCTTCCTGATGCTCTTCATCGTGCCGCCATCGACGCCGCTGCTCGTCACCTTCGTGCTGCTCTACGGCTTCGGCTCCGGCGTGCTGGCGGTCGCCCGCGCGCTAATGCCGCTCGCCCTCTTCTCGGCCAAGGAATACGGGCTGCAGGCGGCGCGCCTGTCGATGCCGCAGAACCTTGCCAATGCCATCGCACCCGTCATCTTCACCGCCATCCTCGATCGCGCCGGCGCCGGTCCGACGGTCATCACCTGCGCGGTGCTTGCGGCCATCGCAATGGTTTTCGTGCTGATGCTGATGGCACTGGTGCGCAGCGCGAGGCCGAGCGAACAGCCGGCCTGACCGGCGACAAAACTGAGAACCAGCACTGTGCCTTCAGGCAGAGGAGGTTCCGGTCATACAGCATCAAGAACTGCCAAGCCGTTAAGCTTTTGAATCATTTACGGCTTTTTTCTCAAGAGCTGCTTCCGGCCCTTCACAGATTGATTCATCTGCAACGAGCGCCGATTCCAACCTCTTCCTATCCATTTGAAAATGAATAAGAATTTTCAAAATGGGCCTTTAGCGTAGTGTTTTTGGCGCTAAGTCATTGATCCTGAATAAGTGATCCACTTACCTCAAAACTTCGCATAAGGAATTTCAAAATCAGAAGCAGCGTTTGCTGAAATCGAATTATTAAAAAATTTTTGTGCCTTGGTGGATCACTTAAACACTATCAATGACTTAGCCGGAAAATCGCGGCAAAATGCACCAGCACTAGAAAATACTTATTCATTTTCAATGAGATAGATTTCGCCTCAAGCGGCGTGATCGTCATCGTCAATCCTGCAGGGGCCTGGTGACCGCTTTGCTGCTATCGAAATCGGCCGCAGTCCTCGTATCCCGAAGCGGTTTTACGGTGCGTGTGGAGAGATCATAATCGGGATGCGCCTTGTAAGCGGCAAGCGCCTCCTCGCTTTCAAATTCGCCATAAACGACGAAATCGACCGCATTGCCCCACTGGTCCGTCTTGACGTTTTCGCCGATCTCCAGCTTCAGCGCGTGCGGAATGCCTGTCAGTATGGAGAGCCCCTTGCGCACTGCCTCGCGGTTTTCCTCCGGCACGGTGAAGAAGACGATATGGCGGATCACGCGGACACTCCTGTGGCAATTCTCTGAGCTTAGGTCGGGCGATAACACGCGCCGCCTAGGCCTTCAACCGGGCCACAATGCCGCGTCAGGATGGCTTGCGCATGGCGGCAAGGAATGTCCGCCCATATTCGGCGAGCCTCTCCGCCCTGTCGGTGCCGTTGACGATGCGGCGCGCATTCACCCAGTCTTCCCTCTCCTCATTGAGGTGATCGCAAAGCCGGTGGCTGGTGAAGCTGCCGCGCAGCATGCCCTCGATCAGGATCGTCACGGCAGGCGTCATCTCCATAGCGCGGTCGGGATGAGCGACGAGATCGATGCCGGTCACCTCGCTCATCGCCTCGTAGTTTCGCTTATGGGTGAGCTGCACCAGCCCGCGGCCAAGCCAGCACTTGCCATCCTCATCCGGCCGCCAGTAAGGCGACTTCACCCAGGAGAGCCGGCCGGATGCGAAGGCGGTCTCGAGGATCTCGACGGCGCGCGAATCGCTCGTTGCCAGCGTCTCACGTACAGGCTGCATCGTGTAAGCCGTCTCATGAAACGCAGTCGCCAATATATAGGCCAGCCAGCGCCGATCGGCGGTAGCCAAATTCGCGTCCCAGTAGTCGAAGATCGCGTTCATGCCTTCGATCTGGGCAGTGGTGAGACTGCCTTTGAAGAGGGCGTTCTGCACGGTATCGAAGAAGAATTGCCGGTCGAGTGGGGCTGTCATGATACGCTTCTCTGAGGCCTGCTGTGGTTAACGTCGGCTTAATCGATTGAAATTAATTTAATCGTTTCAAGTGTGACCGGGGTAGATTTACACGCAGTTTTTGTTGTGCGATGCATCAATCCGTAAGCACACCCTTGCTGAGGAAGAGAGGCATATGATGCAGACCACCGCAGAAACTCCGACCAAGATCCCCCAGCACGTCGTCGACCAGATGGAAAACGAGTGGCGCCAGGTACGCACGCAGCGCGAGAATCCGCGCCCGGTCCGCCTGCCCTCCCAGAACGACTCTTAAGCACAATCTTGACGGGTGAGGACGTCCTGAACCCCTCACCCGCAGTTCCCCGCGTTGCCGGCATTCCTGCTCCTGCCAAGGCAGCGGCCACCGCCTATCCCCCACGTTTCGTCGCAGCCAGCCTGCCGGTCAGCCGATCCAGGGTTCTGCGGAACATATCCTTGTCATCCAGCGCCCGCGAGAGCACCAGCGCGCCCTGAATGCCGGAGACGGCCTCTTCGGCCGCGGCAAGTGCGTCATCCTCGGCGGAGCCGGCGCGGACCAGCGCCTGGCGCAGCGCCTCGATCCAGCGGACGAAATAATCCCGGATGACAGGCGAAAAGCGCTGGCGCGTTTCGTCCAGCGCAAAGGCGCCGACGAGGCAGATGCGGCTGCCGGAGCGGAAATAGTCCATCACATTCGCCCACATCGCATCGATCGCCGCTCTGGGATCGTCACGCCGCAACGGCTCGTAGATAGCGCGTTCGAACCAGGCGTCGACATCAGCAAGGACTGCGGCCGCCATCTCCTCCTTGCCGCCGGGGAAGAAGTGATAGAGGCTGCCTTTGCCGATGCCGGTGCGTTCGGTGATGCGGCTCAATGTCGTGCCCTCGTAGCCAAGCTCGCGGAAGATTTCCGCAAGCAGCGGCACGACATCGGCACGTTCATAAACGGTCTTCACAATTCACCCTCGGGTCACCTGCAGGCCTCAAAGGCCGAGGTCGGAAAGGCCCGGATGGTCATCAGGCCGCCGGCCGAGCGGCCAATGGAACTTGCGATCCGATTCCTTGATCGGCAGATCGTTGATGCAGGCGAAACGGCGCTGCATCAAGCCCTCTGCATCGAATTCCCAATTCTCGTTGCCATAGGAACGGAACCAGTTGTTGCTGTCGTCATGCCACTCATAGGCAAAACGCACGGCGATGCGATTGCCGGTGAAGGCCCAGAGCTCCTTGATCAGCCGGTAATCGAGCTCCTTCGCCCACTTGCGGGTCAAGAAGGCCACGATCTCGGCGCGGCCGGTGACGAATTCGGCGCGGTTCCGCCACTGGCTGTCGGGCGTATAGACGAGCGATACGCGCTGCGGATCGCGGCTGTTCCAGCCATCCTCTGCAAGGCGGACCTTCTGGGTTGCGGTTTCATGGCTAAAAGGGGGAAGCGGTGCAGGCATGTCTGGTCTCCTTGATTGAATTGTACCTTTCGTCACGCATTGTACCGATCGGTACATAAAATGCAAGAGGCTTTTATATCCATTTCCTGCGGCATTTTGGCTTCAGACAACGACGGCCGCTTGCGCAGCAAAAAAGGCCGCTCGATGTTCCGAGCGGCCTTTCATACGCAAAGATCAGGATATCCCGCGCGATCCTTGACTACCCGAGATCAGGCGAGTTTGCCCTCTTCGGCCTTGTAGAAATACTGGCTTGCGACCAGCCATCCCTTCAGCGGCCTCAATGGCGGAATACAGGTGGCGAACATGAAGGGGCCGGTGACCAGCAGCTGGACCCAGAGCGGCGCGGAGAAGGCAACTTCCAGCCACACGCCAAGCAGCACGCTCGGCACGCAGGCGAAGCAGATTACGAAGAAGGCCGGGCCATCGGCCGGATCGGCGAAGGAATAATCCAGCCCGCAGACTTCGCATTCCTTCTTCAGCGTGAGGAAACCCTTGAACATATGTCCCTGTCCGCAGCGCGGGCAGCGGCCCCGGATGCCGGTCTGCATCGGAGGGAGAGGAGGATATTCGGTATCCATGGCGATCTCGCTTTTCGACGTTGCGAGGCATTGGCGTAATCCATTCAATGCCTCATAATGTATGCATACAATATAATTACATTAAAAGCGGATTGCCAGTCTATTCGTCAGAATGACGCAGAGATTCTTTGAATCGGGTTTGGGGGCGTGAAGGAGTGGATGGCGGACGCACGAGCAGGCAAGCCGGAAGATCCGACGGCGGCCGTATTTTGTGCAAGGGAGAGTCATTCACCGTGCAGACGCGCGGTGGCTCGACCCTCATGACATCCCTTGTGCCGGCACGAGGGCAAAGGGATGAGGCGACATTAGAAGAACGAAGCGGACATTTCCGGCGGACCTTCCAGGGCATGAGCCATGAAGTCCAGTGCACCTTTCAGCCTGTCGCGGCTGATCGGTCCGCCAAGGCAGACGCGCACGGCTTCGGGGGCGGCACCTTCCACGGTGAATGCGTCGCTTGCCACCACACCGATGCCCGAGGAACGCATGTGGCTGCCGAAGGTGGAGCGGGTCCAGCCATTGGTGAGCGGCAGCCAGATGTTGAAGCTGATCGGATCAGCCTTGTAGCTGCCGTCGGGCAGGATATTCGCCACCATCTGCTGGCGGGCACCCGCCTCTGCACGAATGAAGCGCAGGATCGTGTCTGCCGTGCCATCCTCGATCCAGCGCGTCGCAAGCGCCACGGTCATCGGCGAGGCCATGACATTGTTGGCGCGCATGGCGCTGACGAAGGGCCAGATCGCCTTGGTGTCCGGGGCGACCACATAGGCAAGACGCAGGCCGGCGCCGATGCACTTGGCGAGACCGCCGATATGCCAGGTCAGATCGGGCGCGATAGCCGCGAGTGGCGGCGGGCCATGCAGCGGGATGAAACCATAGGCGTCATCCTCGACGATTGGCACGTGATATTTGCGGGCGACGGCAGCGATCTCCTCGCGGCGCTTTTCCGGAATGGTCAGCGTCAGCGGGTTCTGCAGGGTCGGATTGAGATAGAGTGCCTTAGGCTGGAGCCGCTCGCAGGCCTCCGCAAAGGCGTCGGGCAGGATGCCCTCCTCATCCATCGGCAGGCCCGAGAGATTGAGCCGCAACTGGGCGGCGATCGAGCGCATGCCGGGATAGGTGATGTTTTCCGAGAGCACTGTTTCGCCGGGCTTTGCCAGCAGGCCGAAGATCGCGAGCAGAGCCGGATGGGCGCCGGGTGTGACGAAGATGCGCTCCTGCGACGGCACGAGCCCGCGACGGCTGAGCCAGGCGGCGGCGGCCTCCTTATCCATGCCGGAACCGCCGAAACCCTGGTAGCGCAAGAGCGGAATGAGATTGGTCGCCACGGCCGACATGCCCTCGCGCATGCGGGCGATCAGATCCTGATCATCCGGCTCCGGCGGCAGGTTCATCGAGAAGTCGACGACGGAGGCGCGGCGCGGATCGGGCGCCGCATCGGAGGCGAAGCCGCGGCGCTCCCTGTCCTGCCCGCCAGTCACGAAAGTGCCGCGGCCGACATGCGAATCCACCAGGCCGCGCTTCTGTGCTTCCACATAACCGCGCGCCACTGTGGTGAAATCGATGCTGAGGCGCTTTGCCAGCTCGCGCTGCGGCGGTAGCCGGTCCCCCACCGCCAGCACGCCGCTCCTCAGATCCATCTCGATCAGATCGGCAATTGCCATGTAACGGGGGCTGGAGGAGCGGCTGAGGTCGGGATGCCAGTCTTTCATTTCATGTTCCGCAATTCGTGATCGACGCAGAGGGGGATTCCCGTCGACATTGACCGTATATTGTTGCATATTTCTTCTGTCACGCAAAAACAGCGTCGCGCCCATGTGCGCCAGACGACTGAATGCCGCATGCAAGCATGATATAATCGGCATCGCGCATAGCATCAATACATTGATAGCAATTTGACTGCATCCATTTCGATCTCTCTTGCATTCATTTTTTGCACGTAAATGCCCGCCTAATCGGCGTCAAATTCACCTCCCTTCAAAATTGAATGCATAATTGAATGCTTTTCTGCATAAATTGACTTCTATTTGTGCAAAGTCAATTTGGCACGGTGCTTGCAATTCAATGGCTGTACCCCGCGAGAGGGGCCTGACTTCAAACACAGGAGCCATTCATGCCCGCAGTTACCGCACCGGCCCACGCAGATGGAGACTTCTTCGTCGATTACGAGGAAAAGGTCTTCGAGGATGTCCAGGCCAAGGAGGGTGACAAAGCCCTCATCACCTTCCACACCGTCGCCTTCGAAGGGTCTATCGGCCTTGTGAACCTGCTGCAGGCCAAGCGCCTGAAGCGCAAGGGCTTCGAAACCTCCGTCCTTCTCTATGGTCCCGGCGTGACGCTCGGCGTGCAGCGCGGCTTTCCCAAACTCGGCGCGGAAGCCTTTCCCGGCCATCTGAACTTCAACAATCAGATCAAGGGATTCCTGGAAGAAGGCGGCAAGGTCTATGCCTGCCGCTTCGCGCTGCAGGCGCTCTATGGCCATGGCGAACAGGCCTTGATCCCCGGCATCCGGCCGATCAGTCCGCTCGACGTGCTGGACCTGATCCTGATCCACCGCCGCGACGGCGCCTTCATCCTCGATACCTGGACGCTCTGACTCGGCGGGAACGCTGTCGTCAGCCGCGTTCGGGAGGCGGAGTTCCCTCCTCCGCCTCCTCACACCATCAGAAGGATTTCGCCATGGAAAAGAAAATGACCGTCCGGGCCGCAGCCGCGCAGATCGCGCCGGATCTGACCTCGCGCGAAAAGACGCTGGCGCGCGTGCTGGAGACAATTGCCGAAGCCGCTACCAAGGGTGCCGAGATCATCGTCTTTCCGGAGACCTTCGTTCCCTGGTACCCCTATTTCTCATTCGTGCTGCCGCCGGTTCTATCGGGCCGCGAGCATCTGCGCCTTTATGAAGAAGCAGTCACCGTTCCGAGTGCGGCCACCGATGCGGTTGCGGCGGCTGCCCGCGAACACGGCATCGTCGTGGCACTCGGCGTCAACGAGCGCGATCACGGCTCACTCTATAATACCCAGCTTCTCTTCGATGCGGATGGCAGGCTCATCCTCAAGCGCCGCAAGATCACGCCGACCTACCATGAGCGGATGATCTGGGGCCAGGGCGATGCCTCCGGCCTCACGGTCGTCGATAGCAGCATCGGGCGGCTCGGAGCGCTCGCCTGCTGGGAGCATTACAATCCGCTTGCCCGCTACGCGCTGATGGCCCAGCACGAGGAAATCCACATCGCCCAGTTTCCGGGCTCGATGGTCGGGCCGATCTTTGCCGAGCAGATGGAGGTGACGATCCGCCACCACGCGCTTGAAAGCGGCTGCTTCGTCGTCAACGCCACGGGATGGCTGACCGAGGAGCAGATCAATTCCATTACCCCCGATCAAGGCCTGCAGAAGGCACTGCGCGGCGGCTGCATGACGGCGATCATTTCGCCCGAGGGCAAGCACCTGGCGCCACCGATCACCGAGGGCGAAGGCATCCTGATCGCCGATCTCGACATGAGCCTGATCACCAAGCGCAAGCGGATGATGGATTCGGTCGGCCACTACGCCCGCCCGGAACTGCTGCATCTCGTCATGGACGGCCGCGCCACCCAACCGATGGTCGGCTCCGCACATTCCTTCCAAACAGACACAGGGAGCAACACCGATGGACAATACGACGTTTCTGCCGACCGAGACTCTGATCAACGAGTTGCAGTCCTTCGGAGCCAGGCTCGTTGATCCCAAGGCCGGCCACGAGAGCCGCCGCGGCGGCGCCGGCCCATCCGATCACAAGGCGCTGACGATCGACGGCATGACCGTGATGGTACCGGTGCACACTGCACCCGCCTTCGAGAGCCCCTATCTGGTCGATAAACCCGATGAGGCCGGCAAGAGCCGCATCAGCCGCGATGGGCGCGTGCTCGGCGAAGTGTCCTTCCCGCTGCGCCCGCGTTTCTACGAGCGCAGCACGGCCGATGGCATTCCCTATTCGCAGATCGCCGTGCTGCATGGCCGTGACGTGCTGGCGACCACGGTGCTGCAGACCTGCATCCGCTATCAAAGCCGCACCAAGACCTGTCAGTTCTGCGCCATTGGCCAGTCGCTGGCGGCGGGCCGCACCGTTGCCCACAAGACGCCGGAACAGCTCGCGGAAGTCGCCAAGGCCGCCGTCGAGCTCGATGGCGTCAAGCATATGGTGATGACGACGGGAACGCCGAAGGGGCCGGATCGCGGCGCTTCGATCCTTGCCGACAGCGCCCGCGCCATCAAGGCGGCCGTCGACCTGCCGATCCAGGCGCAGTGCGAGCCGCCGGAAGACGACATCTGGTTTTCGATCATGAAGGAAGCCGGCGTCGATGCGCTCGGCATGCATCTCGAAGTCGTGACACCGGAGCTGCGTGAGCGCATCATGCCCGGCAAGGCGCAGGTCCCGATTTCAAAATACATGGCCTCGTTCAAGGCCGCCGTCGAAGTGTTCGGGCGCGGCCAGGTCTCGACCTACATTCTCGCCGGCCTCGGTGATACGCGCGAGGCGATCCTCGATATCTGCGAAAAGCTTGTTGCTATCGGCGTCTATCCCTTCGTCGTGCCCTTCGTGCCGATTTCGGGAACGCCGCTCGAAAGCCATCCGGCGCCGAAGCCTGATTTCATGCATTCGATCCTCGGCCCGCTCTCCAAGATGCTGGTCGATAGCGGGTTGAAGGCCGTCGACATCAAGGCCGGCTGCGGCAAATGCGGCGCCTGCTCTGCCCTTTCCTCCTATGAAAGGATGCTGACCAAATGATGCTGGAGCCCTTCTCACCCTATCGCGCCAGCGAATTCCAGGTGAAGTTTTCCACCTCGGAGTGGGAACGGCAGGAAGCGCATGCGCTGCGCCGCGCCGTCTTCTGCGAGGAGCAGAAGATCTTCGAGAGCGATGACCGCGATGTGATCGACGATCACGCCATTCCGATCGTGGCGCTGTCGATGATGGGCGTTGCCGCCGACAGGCTGGTCGGCACGGTGCGCATCCATCAGGAAGAGCCCGGCCTCTGGTGGGGCTCGCGGCTCGCCGTGCACGAGGATTTCCGCAAGATCGGCGCGCTTGGCGCAACGCTGATCCGGCTTGCGGTCTCCTCGGCCAATGCGATGGGCTGCCACACGTTTCTTGCCAATGTGCAGGTGCAGAACGGGCTGCTCTTCCGCCGTCTGCATTGGGATGTGATCGAGGAATTCGAGGTCTACGGCAAGCCGCATCTCAGGATGAAGGCGGACCTTGCCTGGTACCCGCCCTGCCCGACGCCGGAAACCGGGCTGGTGGCACTCGCCAGGAAGGCGGCGTGATGGGCGACAGGATCGATCTCACGGTGCTGGCAGCCAAGCTTTCCGCCTCCTCCGGCATCGCTGCCAAGGCGGATATCGGCACGGTTGCCGCGAGCCTTGGCCTTGCCGGTCAGCAGATACCGGTGGGCGACGATTGTGCAGCGCTGCCCGATGGCGACGGATACCTGCTCTTTGCCATCGAGGGCTTCATCAACGAGTTCGTCGCCGCCGATCCCTGGTTTGCCGGCTGGTGCGGGGTGATGGTCAATATTTCCGATGTCGCTGCCATGGGTGGCCGGCCGGTCGCCGTCGTCGATGCCGTCTGGGCGAATGGCGAGGCGGGGGCCGCACCGGTGCTCGAGGGCATGCGGGCGGCAGCCAGGACGTTTGGTGTGCCGATCGTTGGCGGCCATACGAATATCCGCACCGATCGCGGCCAGCTTTCAGTCGCCATTCTCGGCAGGGCGAAGAAGCTGCTGACGAGCTTCGATGCGAAGGTGGGCGATGTGCTGATCGCGGCGATCGATCATCGCGGCCGTTATCGCGAACCCTTCAACAATTGGGAAGCGGCAACCGATGCGCCGCCGGCGCGGCTGCGCGGCGATCTGGAGATCCTGCCCAACATTGCCGAAGCCGGATTGGCCTTGGCCGCCAAGGATATCAGCCAGGGCGGAATTATCGGCACGGCAATCATGCTGGCGGAATGTTCCGGGGTCGGCATCGATATCGATATCTCGGCAATCCCGCTGCCGGATGGCGTGGCGCTCGAGCGCTGGCTCGCGACGTTCCCAAGCTTCGGTTACCTGATCTCCACCACGCCCGAAAAGGCCGATGAGGTGATCCTGCGTTTTGCCGCCCGGAATATCAGCGCGGCCGTGATCGCCAATGTCAAAGCTGGCAGCGAAGTGGCGATATCTGATGGCACCGATCGTGTCGTGATCCACGATTATGGTGAGACACCGCTGCTGCAGCTCGGCCGGCAGGAGGATGCTGCATGAGCCGGGCGCTGCGCATCGCCATGCTTTCCCACTCCACGAACCCGCGCGGCGGCGTGGTGCATGCCATGCAGCTTTCCGAAGCACTGGCCGATCTTGGCCATGAGGTCGTGCTGCATGCGCCAGATGCCAAGAGGACAGGTTTCTTCCGCACGCCGGCCTGTGGCGCGATGTGCATTCCTGTCGGGCCTGCGCATGATGGCATGACCGCGATGGTCGAGCAGCGGATTGCCGATTATGTCAGGCATTTCGAAAGCGCAGGGGCCTGCAACTTCGATATTTTCCACGCCCACGACGGCATTTCCGGCAATGCACTGGCAACCTTGAAGGAGCGCGGGATGATCCCCGCTTTCGTCCGCACCGTCCATCATATCGACCAGTTCGCCGATATCAGGCTGATGGAGCTGCAGGATCGATCCATCGACCGGGCCGACCTGTTCTTTACCGTCAGTTCGATGTGGCGCAAGACGCTCAAGGAAACACGCGGCATCAGCTCTACCGTCGTCGGCAATGGCGTCGACACCAAGCGCTTCTGTCCCACCACCGACGGCACTGCGCTGCGCAGCAAACTCGCCTTGCCGGATGGCCCTGTTTTCCTCGCTGTCGGTGGCATCGAGGCGCGGAAGAATACGATCGCCATGCTGGAAGGCTTCGGCCAAGTGAGCGCCATCCGCCCGGATGCGCAATTCGTGATCGCCGGCGGTGCCTCACTGCTCGATCATCGCGGCTATCAGGGCGAGTTCCGCGCCGTGCTTGGCTCGCTCGGCGAACATGCGGCTGCAGTCCACATCCTCGGCGCGGTTGCGGACGAGGACATGCCGGCGCTTTACCGGCTTGCCGATACGCTCGTCTTCGCCTCGGTCAAGGAAGGTTTCGGCCTCGTGGTGCTGGAGGCGATGGCGAGCGGTGTGCCCGTCGTCGTCTCCTCGATCGCGCCCTTTACCGAATATCTCGGCCCTGAAGACGTCGTCTGGTGCGATCCGCACAATGCCGCCTCGATCGCCGAGGCCATGGCGATTTCCCTCATGCCACCGGTGCGCGCCGGACTTATCCCGCACGGGCTGAAGCTTGCCGCCCATCACAGCTGGCAGCGTACGGCTGCCGCGCATCTCCAAGCCTACGAGACATTGAAGGAGCCTGCCCATGCCTGAAATGCGTTTCGTCATCGGATGGCCGGATGGCCGCGAGGAGACCTGTTATTCGCCCTCGCTCGTCATCCGGGATTTCTTCGAGGAAGGCCAGACCTATCCGATCCGCGATTTTCTCGACCGCAGCCGCAAGGCGCTGACCATCGCCAGCGACCGGGTGGAGGCGAAATACGGCTATCCGTGTTCGCTCGCCCGCGGCCAGCTCGCCCGCATCGAGGAGGCGGGCTCCCTCTTTCTTGCCGACGTCGACGCTCGCGTGCGCTGCGAAAGCTTCATTCTCTGAAAGGAACCCGACCCATGACCTTTTCCCTCAAGCCGCATTACAGCGCCGTCGTCATCGGCGGCGGTCAGGCCGGGCTTTCGGCCAGCCACTATCTCAAGGAGCACGGCATCGACCATGTCGTCTTCGAGAAGAAGACCGTGGCGCATAAATGGAAGAACGAGCGCTGGGACGCCTTCTGCCTGGTGACGCCGAATTGGCAGTGCCAGCTGCCCGACCACCCCTATGACGGCGACGATCCGCATGGTTTCATGGTGAAGGACGAGATCCTCGCCTATGTCGATCGCTTCGTGAAAAAGGTGAATGCGCCCGTGCTGGAAGGCACGACGGTCACCTCGCTGGAAAAGGCTGGCGATCTCTTCAGGCTCTCGACTTCGGCGGGATCACTTACCGCCGACAGCGTCATTATCGCCACCAGCCTCTACAGCGCGCCGGCGATCCCACGCTCCGCCGAGCGCCTGCCGGATGATATCCTGCAGATCCACACCGCTGACTATCGCAATCCCGGCCAGCTGCCGGAGGGCGCCGTCGTCGTCGTCGGCTCCGGCCAGTCCGGTTGCCAGATCGCCGAAGACCTGCATCTTGCCGGCCGCAAGGTGCATATGGTCACCGGCAATGCACCACGCTGCGCCCGTTTCTATCGCGGCCGCGATGTGGTCGACTGGCTCGCCGATGTCGGCCAATACGACATCACGGTCGAACATGACGGCATGACCAAGAAGAAGCACGACACCAACCACTATCTGACTGGCCGCGACGGCGGGCGCGATATCGATCTGCGCAAATTCGCGCTGGAGGGCATGTCGCTTTATGGGCGCATGGAGGGTGTTTCGAGTGGGCGGATGCTGTTCGAGCCGAATCTGAAGGCCAATCTCGACAATGCCGACCGCGTCTACAACGGCATCAACGCGCTGATCGACCGGCATATTGCCGAGAAGGGCATCGATGCGCCGCCGGCCAGCCTCTACACGCCGCTCTGGGAGCCGGAAAGCGAGCCGGCGGAACTCGATCTCAGGGCGGAGGGTGTCACTTCGGTGATCTGGGCGACCGGCTTTTCGCCCGACTGGTCCTATGTCGGCCTGCCGATCTTCGACGGCACCGGCTATCCTGTGCAGCGGCGCGGCGTGACCGGCATCGACGGCGTCTATGTTCTCGGCCTGCCCTGGCTCTGGACCTGGGGTTCCGGCCGGTTCCTGGCCGTCGGCAAAGATGCCGAGCATGTGGTGAACCACCTCGCCGGCAATCTTGAGGTCACCCATCAGGTCCTGAAACAGGCGGCCAGCGCTTGAACATGAATGTCGCGATCCTCGATTTTCATCCACCCGAGCCGTCAGCGCGCGAGCTGATGGAGCAGGCGCTCGCGCCGCATATGCTCATCGGCATGCCGCACCTGACGCCGTCAGGCCTCTCGGAGACATGGGTGATGAAAGAGCTCGGGCATCGCCACTGGCTGATGCTCGCCCGCCATCTCGGCATGGAGAATGCCGATTTCCGCGCGCCCGATGGCGGCGAGGCCTATGCGGCAATCTGCGCGACGTTGCTGGAGCATGCAGACTTCGGCGCGGTTCGCGCCAATGACGTGCTGACGATACGCTCGACGCTGTCGCCCATCTCGCGCACCCAGGTTTCGACCCGCCACCGGCTTTTCGTACGTGGCAACCTGATCGGCGAGGTGGAGCTTATTTCCACTTTCGTCTGCCGCATGCGGGAGGGCGACAACTATTCGATCGCCCGCGTTCCCCTGCCCGGCCTGACGACGGCTGTGGAGGACAATGCGCTGGCAAGGACGGCAGCATTGCTGCGCGCCGGCACGCTGGAGGCGCATTTCGGCCTGCCTGCCAACCCGGCCAAGGCACTGCGCGGCTTTCGCTTCGAGCCGGATGCGTCGCAGGAGTTCAATGGCGCCGGGCTGTTCTACTTCGCCGAATTCCAGGCGCTGGCCGATCGCGCCTTCGGGCGGTGGTTTCCGGAGTTTTCGCTGGTGTCACGGCGGGAGATATTCTTTTCCGGCAATATCCGGGCGGGCGAAGCCGTGCGGGTGGAATTGATGGGGCTTTCTCCCGATCGGCGGCAAGCCCTCTGCCGGCTGCGGCGGGAAGAGGATGGCAAGGTGATCGGCAAAGCCTTCATGGAGTGGCAGGATCAGGCTGACTAGATCCCTCAATCGAACTCATCGTTGTTGATTTTGGCGATCCAGTCGGCATCCAGGTTCAGCAGAGCCTCTGCGATGTCGATATGTCCCTTCGCGACGGCTTGCGCCGCCGCCACTGCAAGAAGCATCGAGCGGTCCCAAGCGTCGTTTCGATGCAGGCTGACATTTTCGACGAGTTGCTCGAGAGCACGATGATAGTCATCGACACAGACTTCCGGAATCTCTGGTCCTCGTCCTGTCTGGCGCGCTATCTCAACGGCAGCCGGTAGCGCAAAAAATGAGAAGTCAATCGGCCCATCCGCTTCGCTGGCGATGTGCGCGATATGAGGAAGGGCAGCATAAGAAGCGGTATAGACATCGCCCTGATGGCACAGCCTGGACCAAAGGCTGAACCATGGCTCATCCTGGTAATCCGCCTTCGGCCCCGTGGATGAAGCCAATGCTTGCAGAAGATTCGGGACGTCGGCAGCCTCACCGTAAGCGTGCCGCAATTCTTTCCAACGAGGATCACTAAGGGATAACATAGGACTATCGTATCTCCCGCCACTGCTACGTCAATCTGCTGCCGCCCACGCAAACCCACTCAACCGCATGAATTCACAGTCTAATTTCCATCAGTTTTTTCCGCCTGCCTGAGCGCATCCCGAAGCACCTCAAACACCCTGTTGTCCAGTGTCTGGGAGACGTTGAAGCGCATGAAGCCGGTGGCCGATTGCGACAGGCTGAAGGCGTTGCCCGGGGCGAGCACGACGTTCTGGACGAGCGCGGCACGCGCCACCGCAGCCGCATCCAGACCATCCGGCAGGTGGCACCAGAGGAACATGCCGGCTTGCGGCTGCAGCCAGGGGCGAATGCCCAGTGATTTCAGCCGGGTCGTCACCTCGAACATCGCCTTGGAGAGCCGGCTGCGCAAGCCTTCGGCATGTTTGCGATAGCTGCCGTCGCTGAGCACGCTCAGCACCAGCTCGGCATTCAGCCGAGCGCCACCGAAAGAGGTGGCGATCTTGAGGTCGATCAGGCCCTCGATCCATTCCGGCCGCGCCGCGATGAAGCCGCAGCGTGCGGCGGCCGAAAGTGTCTTGGAGAAGCTGCCAATATGGATGACGCGATCGAGGCCGTCGAAGGCGGCAAGGCGGGGCGCCGGCGTCAGTTCGAAATCGGCGAAGATATCGTCCTCGATGATGGTGAGGCCATGTTGTTCGGCGAGCTTCAGCAATCGGTGCGCCGTGACCGGCGAGAGCGTGGCGCCGGTCGGATTGTGGATTGCGGAGTTGGTGATGTAGAGGCGCGGCCGGTGCTCGGTGAGGGCTGCGGCAAAGAGCTCGATATCTGGGCCTGAAGGCGTGTAGGGAACGCTGACGACCTTGGCGCGGTGGGCTCTCAGCAGCGCATGAAAATTGAAATAGCAGGGATCGTCGACCAGCACCGTATCGCCGGACTCGATGAGAAAACGGCAGAGGAAATCGATTGCCTGTGTGCCGGATTCGGTGAGCATGATCTTATCGGGCGCGGCCTCGATGCCGCGCTCGGCCATGCGCCTGGAAATCAGTTGGCGCAACGGCTTGAGGCCGAGGGGCGAGCCGTAGTCGGAGAGGCTTGCGGCGTCCGCACGCGACAGGGATCGCAGCGTCCGGCGAATGGCCTCCTCGGGAAGCCATGCGGGCGGCAGCCAGCCGCAGCCGGGCTTCAGATCGCTTTCCTGCGCCTCCAGCGATTGCCGCGATACCCAGAAAGGATCGACGGCGCGATCGAGCTTCGGGCCGATATCGGCCAGCGAGAGTGGCGCGGCCTGGCTCGCGACATAGAAGCCAGAACCGGGGCGCGAGAGGATCGCACCCTCGGCCACCAAGCGCTCATAGGCATCGACCACTGTGGAGGCGGAGACTTTCAAGGTTCCCGAGAGGCTGCGGATCGAAGGCAGCTTGGCTCCGGGCGTGAGGCTGCGGCCGGCAATGCGTTGGCGGATGGTCGCCATGACCATCCCGACCCGGCTAATTGCCTGAACTTGCTCGTCCATCCGTACTGCTTCTCCAACCATAACAGTTTCAGCCAACTGTATCGAACTGTGGCTGGCAGTACCAGTGCGAACGGCGGATAAGCATGGGGCAAACAAAGGAGTGCCCACATGGATCGCACAGCGACCGGATGGATCAATGGTTTTATCGGCGTGCTCATCTTCAGTGGATCGTTGCCGGCCACCCGCGTGGCCGTCATGCAGCTCGATCCCGTTTTCCTGACGGTGGCGCGAGCGGCGATTGCCGGCATCCTGGCGCTCTGCCTGCTGATCGTCTTTCGGGAAAAGCGGCCTTCGCGGCAGGATCTCATTTCGCTTGTCGTCATCGCGCTTGGCGTCGTCGTCGGCTTTCCGCTGCTGACGGCGCTGGCGCTGCAGCATGTGACCTCGGCGCATTCCATCGTCTTCATCGGCCTGCTGCCGCTGGCGACCGCGATCTTCGGCGTCATCAGGGGCGGCGAAAGGCCGAAGCCGGCCTTCTGGCTCTTCTCGCTGCTCGGCAGCGCATTGGTAGGGGGCTTTGCGCTGGCGCAGGGGCTGACCGCCTCGCCTGTTGGCGATGCGCTGATGCTGGCCGCAGTCATCGTCTGCGGGCTTGGCTATGCCGAGGGCGCTCGGCTTTCGCGCCGGCTCGGCGGCTCGCAGGTGATCTCCTGGGCGCTGGTGGTGTCGTTGCCGGTCATGATCGTCGCCGCCATCCTCTACAGGCCGCCGAGCTTTGCCGAGATCCAGACGCCGGCCATGCTGGGCCTTGCCTATGTCTCACTCTTCAGCATGCTGATCGGCTTCATCTTCTGGTATCGCGGCCTTGCGCAGGGCGGCATCGCCGCCGTTGGCCAGCTGCAACTTCTGCAGCCCTTCTTTGGCCTTGCGCTTGCCGCGACACTGCTGCGCGAGACGGTAAGCTGGTCCATGCTTGCGGTGACCGTCGCTGTCATTCTCTGCGTGGCCGGGGCACGGAAGTTTGCGAAATAGGTCGAAAATTGACAGCTCTGGTATCCTGTAATAATCAAAGTTACATGATGCGAGATCACGATTCCCCGGGCCTGCCCACACCTCATAAGACGGCATCTGCCTTTACCGGCGATGCCGTTAAATCCTATCTCGAAGGCCCTCCGCGGCAGGTTCCCGGCTTATCAAGCCTGCACCGGATGGCGACGATGCTGATGGCGGAGCGGACGCCCGACAATGGCCGCGTGCTCGTGCTCGGCGCCGGCGGCGGACTGGAACTCAAAGCCTTTGCCGAGGCGCATGCGGGCTGGACTTTTGATGGCATAGACCCCTCTGCCGACATGCTGCAACTGGCGCGGCAGGTTGCCGGAGAGCACAGCAGTCGCATCGGTTTTCACCAGGGCGGCATCGATATCGCGCCCGAAGGCCCCTTCGATACCGCCGTCTGCCTGCTGACCTTCCATCACATCCCCGTCGAGCAACGACCTGAAATACTTCAGCAAATTCGCCGCCGACTGAAAGCCGGTGCGCCGTTTGTTGTTGCGCATATGAGTTTCCCGCAAGACGAGCCGGGGCGGTCGATGTGGATCGATCGCCATATCGCCTATGGCGCTCCTGACGGAGGAGACCCTTCCCGGCAGGAGAATGCGCGCACGGCCATGCGCGAGAGGCTGCATATCCTCGCTCCGGAAGATGAGGAGGCCATGCTGCGCGCGGCAGGCTTCTCGGATGTCAGCCTGTTCTACGCCGCCTTCAGCTTCAGGGGATGGGTGGCATGCGCATAGGCGCACCTAAACTTTCCAGCTTTGGAAAGTATCTTGCGTGACAATAGCGACCGAGATATAGTTTCCGAAATTGGAAACTATAGGTGCCGTATGACGCTGACCCTTTATCTGCATCCGCTGGCCTCCTTCTGTCACAAGGTGCTGATCGCGCTTTATGAAAACGAGACCGCGTTCGACAGCCGGATCGTCAATTTTGCCGATCCGGACTCGGCTGCGGCCCTGCTCGACAAATGGCCGGTCGGCAAGATTCCGATCCTGCATGACGAGGCAACCGGGCTTACGGTCCCGGAGACGAGCATCATCATCGAATACCTGCAGGCCCATTATCCGGGGCCGGTGCGGCTTCTGCCCGATGATCCGGACGCGCTGCTGCAGGTGCGGCTCTGGGATCGGTTTTACGACCTCTATGTCAGCGTGCCGATGCAGAAGATCGTCACCGACAGAATCCGGCCGGCGGACGCCCATGATCCGCATGGCGTCACTGAAGCGAGAGGGATGCTTGATCAGGCCTACAAGATGATCGAGGCGGATATGCAGGGAAGGCTCTGGGCGACGGGCGATGATTTCACCATGGCCGATTGCGCGGCTCTGCCGGGGCTGTTCTTTGCTTCCATCGTGCATCCTTTCATAGCTGAGCAGCAGGCGCTTTCCTCCTATCTGGAGCGTCTGTTACAACGTGCTTCCGTCAAACGCGTGCTGGCCGAAGCGCAGCCCTATTTCTCGATGTTTCCCTATCGGGAGGCGATGTCAGCGCGTTATCTTGAAGCCGCGACATCTTGAGGTCGGGACATTTTGAGGCATGTGATGGCAGAACTGGCGCCAGCCGAATTCGACCGGATATTTCAGGCGCTCGCCGATCCCTATCGCCGTGGCTTCGTGGAAAAGCTTGCCAGGGGGCCGGCCTCCGTCACGGAACTGGCGGAGCCCGCCGATGTCGGCCTGTCGGCGGTGCTGAAACATCTGCGGATTCTGGAAGAAAGCGGCATCGTCATTTCGGAAAAGGTGGGGCGGGTCCGCACCTATCGCATGCAGCAGCAGGCATTCGGCGCCATCAACCAATGGATCGAGCAGCGTCAAGCTGAAATGCACGCCGCCTTCGATCGCCTCGCCTTGCTGATGGCGGAAACTCCTGAGGAAAAGGATCACTGATGGGTGTCAGCGTCAATCACCGCACCTTCGTCATCAAACGCGACCTGCCCGGCAGCGTGGCGCATTCATTCCGCTTCTGGTCGGACCATGCGCTGAAACGGCGCTGGACCGCCTGCCATCCCGACTGGCAAGTACTGGAGGATCAATTCACCTTCGAGACCGGCGGGAGCGAGCGCATGACATGGCGCATGCCCGACGGGACGGAACAGGCGATGCGCGCCTATTATCTCGAAATCCACCCGCGCGAACGCATCGTCTATGCCTATACGATGCTGACGGCGGGAAAGAGCATCTCTTCCTCGCTGGTCACGGTGGAATTCACCGGACGCGGCGGCATGACGCTGATGACCTTCACCGAACAGGCCGTCTTCGGCGATGCCAAAGACGGCGATATCAGAGAGAGCGGCACCGGCATCGGCTTCGACCGGCTCGTCGAAGAGATGGCGGCTACGCCTGTCTGATCCGGTGCCGATGTGCGGCCTGCTTGGCGCGATTACCGCACATCGCCATGCTGCACCAGCGCCGGCGATGACCACGGGTATGGTCGGCAAACAGCAGGGTGCAGACTGGTCCTTCGCAGGCCTTCACATTGGAAAAATCCTCGGTGCAGACGAAGCGGCCGAGTGCCTCGCCGACCGGTAGCAGCAATGCTTCCGGCGAGCGCCATTTGCGCATGGGCTGGAAGTCGAAGACCGCGCCCTCATCCGTCTGCCGCGCCACGACGCGGCCATAGCCTTCGTCGCGCTCCAGCAGACGGTTCAGCGGTTCGAGCTCGGCCAGGGCGTCGGGCTTCAACTGCCTTCCCTTGTGCTCGCGGACGAAGGTCCGGAACCACTCGCGCAGGTTCCTTGCCTGATCGGCGACGTTGTCGAGTTCGCCCGGCAACGCCTGGGCACGCAGGCTTTCGAGCGTTTCGCGCGGGACGAGGTTTGCCTGCTCGAGCCAGCGCAACAGTCCCTCCCCGTCCTCTATCCAATCAACAGGCGTGTCGATGGGCGTTGCCACCGAATTCAGGAAATCCAGTGCCAGCGCATCACCCAGAAAGAGGGCGGGAGAGTGGTTATCCATGACAAGTCCTATTCCGGCTGCCGACCATAGCTGTAGGGCAGCCTGCTTGAAAACGCGACTCTTATATAACCTGTCAAAAGGCTGTTGACAAGTTACCTTCCTAAGGAGTAACCGTTCTATATCGATTTAAGAGGTTACAATCCGAACGAAGGAGAAAGCAGATGTCGTCGCAGTCGATTGATCAGCAGACTATGCATATCGTGCTCGTCCATGGCGCCTGGGCCGACGGCTCCGGCTGGGCCAAAGTCATCGCTCCGCTTGTCGCCGAGGGTTTTGCGGTGACAGCAGCGCCGCTACCGATGACCTCCTATGCCGATGACGTTAAAGCCCTTGAACAGGCGCTGGACCGTGTGGATAGGCCAGTGGTTCTAACAGGCCATGCCTATGCTGGAGCGGTTATCGCCGGGGTGCGGAATGAAAATGTGAAGGCACTGGTCTATGTTTCTGCTCTCGCCCCCGATGAAGGAGAGACGGTTGCCGATGTCTTCTATCGCAGCGAACTCGATCCGCGGGCGCCGGAGCTAGCGCCTGATGAAAACGGCCTGATCTATTATCCGCATGAAGCCTTTGCCGCGGCCTATGCGCAGAATGCCACGAATGAAGAACTGGCGGTGCTCTCGGCCGTGCAGCGGCCGATCTCGCCTGCCTGCATCACGGCACCGGTCGGGCGGCCGCTCTGGAAGGATCGCCCTTCCTGGTTCCTGGTGGCGGAGGACGACCGGATGATCGCCGCCGCCAACCAGCGCTTCATGGCTGAGCGTATGCAGGCGATGCAACGGCCCTTCCCGGTCGATCATACGCCGATGGTGACGGCACCGGACACGGTGCTGCAGGTCATCCGAGAGGCCGCGGCAACAGTGGCCGCAGCCTGAATGACCGACATATCTCCCAACACATCGCCATTCATCTCAACTGAAGGAAACAGGACCATGACCAAGATCAGCTACCGCAACACCACCGTCGACGGCATCAAGATCGCCTATCGCGAGGCCGGCACCCAGGACGCTCCGAAGCTCCTGCTGCTGCATGGCTTCCCGACCTCCGGCCACATGTTTCGCGATCTGATCCCGCTGCTGGCCGATCGCTATCACATCATCGCGCCGGATCTTCCGGGCTTCGGGCAGTCGGACGATCCCGCGGTCAACAGCTTCGACAGCATTGCAGACACGATCGACCGCTTCACCGAGATCGTCGGCTTCGATCGCTATGCCGTCTATGTCTTCGATTACGGCGCTCCGACGGGCTTCCGCCTGGCGGTCAAACATCCAGAGCGGATCACGGGCATCATTTCGCAGAATGGCAATGCCTATGTCGATGGCCTCAGCGACGCATGGAACCCGGTGCAGGCCTACTGGCAGGACGCCAGCGCAGAAAACCGCGCCGTGCTGAAGGGGTTCCTCGGGCCGGAAACGACGATCTGGCAATATACGCATGGCGTTGCCGATACGACCAGGATATCGCCTGACGGCTATTCGCTCGACAATTTCTATCTCTCGCGTCCGGGCGCTGAAGATGTGCAGCTCGATCTCATGGGCGACTACAAGAGCAATGTGGCACTCTACCCGACCTTCCAGGATTACTTCCGGACCCACAAGCCGCGCTTCCTCGCCGTCTGGGGCAAGAATGATCCCTTCTTCCTGCCGCCGGGCGCGGAAGCCTTCGCCCGCGATATTCCTGACGCCGTGATCAAATTCTTCGATACCGGCCACTTCGCGCTCGAAACACATGCGGATGAAATTGCCGCTGCAATCCGCGATTTCCTTGGCTGATAATCCCGCGACAGGAGAGATATCATGTCCGATAAAGTAGCCATCATTACCGGTGCCAGCCAGGGCATCGGCCAGGCAACGGCCATCCGGCTCGCAAAGGATTTTTCCAAGCTCGTGCTCGTTGCCCGCAACAAGGCCAATCTCGCGGAGACGGCGAAAGCAGTCGAAGCGGCGGGTGCCAAGACGCTCGTCATCGATGCCGACCTTGCGGAGCCGGCCGCGGCACAGGCCGTCGTCGACAAAGCGCTTGCCGTTTTCGGGCGGATCGATGCGCTGCTCAACATTGCCGGCGCCGTGCCGCAGATCGACGTGTTCGAAATGACGGACCGGCAATGGGATGATGGCATGGCGCTGAAGCTGCATGGCGCACGGCGGCTGACCATCGCCGCCTGGCCGGCACTGAAGGAAACGAAGGGTTCCGTCGTGCTGATGTCAGGCAATTCGGCGGTCTTTCCGAAGGCGGCCTATGCTGCCGTCGGCACGATCAATGCGGCGATATCCGCACTCGCCAAGGCTTTCTCCGATCGCGGCATCCAGGATGGCGTGCAGGTCAACAGCGTGCTGCCCGGCCCGGTCATGACCGGCCGCCGGCGCAGCTATCTGGAGCACTGGGCGCCGCTGCACGACATGACGGTGGAGGAGGCGACGGCCAGATTTCCGAAGAAGGCTGGCATTGCCCGCTACGGCGAGCCGGAAGAGATCGCCGAACTCATGGCCTTCCTCGTATCGCCGGGTGCGCACTGGATGACCGGGACGACGCTTCGCATGGATGGTGGCGAGGTGAAGTCGGTCTGACGCAGACTAATCGGAGGTGACGCAGAAATTGTTGCCCTCGGGGTCGTTCAGCACGGTGTAATCGGCCGTCTCACGCACGAAGGTCGCGCCCAGAGAGATGAGGCGCGCGACCTCTTTTGTCCGGTCGCCGACAGCGATATCGAGGTGGACGCGATTGCGGGCCGGACGCTCTCCCGGGCGAAGATGGAAGCAAAGGCGCGTTCCCGGTCCTTCGACCATCACCACCGGATCGGTTTCCGGCGTCAGGCCAAGCGTGGCAAGGCGGGCGATTTCCTCATCGTCGTAGGGCAAGACCGCATAGTCATCGAGCGCTTCAGCCCAGAAGCGGGCGACGCGGGAGGGCACATCGCAATCGATGACGATTTCCTTCAGCCGCCCCATGGTCACTCACGAATTGCCGGAGCGGCGCCGAGAAACACGCTCGGCGACAGCACCACCGACTACGGGCAGCAGGGCGAAAAGGACCAGCTGTGGCGTTCCTGTCAGCGTCAAAAGGCTGGACAGGAAAATGGCCACGAGCATTCCCGCCAGTGCACCAGCCAGATAGGGAAGATAACTCTTCAAGAGAGCCTCCGTCTTAGCGGGTTTCAATCGAAATGAGCTCGCAAGGCTCCACATAGGACGCTCCGCGGCATCGGCAATGACCAGTTGTCGCCACAGACGCCTTTTACCCTCAGAACTAGGCGCTCGCTTTCTTCGATGCCGGTTTGCCCGCCGTGTTCAGCGCCACCGCGGCCTGCACCAGCGCCTTCAGCGCCGCCTCATCGATCTTATCCCCCTCGCGAATATCGATCGCCCGGCGCGTATTGCCTTCAAGGCTGGAGTTAAAAAGGTTGGACGGGTCTTCCACCGAAGCGCCCTTGGCGAAGGTCAGCTTGACCACCGCCTTGTAGGTTTCGCCGGTGCAGATGATGCCGGCGTGTTCCCAGACCGGGACGCCCCTCCACTTCCACGTCTCCTCCACCTCGGGGTCGGCCTCGCGGATGATCGTTCGGACGCGGGAGAGCGTTTCGCCGCGCCAGTCGTCCAATTCCCTGATCTTGGCATCGATGCGTTCGGAGGGAGAGATTTCTTTCGGTTCCGCTTCCTTTTTCGTCGTCGCCGCTTTCTTCATGGTCTCTCTCCTTACATTTTCTCGCCCGGCAACAGGCTTGCCTGCCTTATCCAGTCGGCGAGCTGCGCCTCGTCGATCGGGTCGTTCTCATGGATGTGGAAATAGCGCGTTTCCGCAGTCCTGGATTCTCCCGGCAGTATGGGCTGCAAAGCAGCACCGCGGAAGAATGCAAGCTTGATGTACTTGTTGAAGCAATGGATGCCAAGGAACCAGCCATCGTCCTTCATACCGTAGAGCGGCGAGTTCCATTTGACGGCCTTGTGGGCATCCGGAACAGTGCGCATGATCAATTCATCGAGGTGGCGGCCGACATTGCTTTTCCAGCCGGGCATGGCGGCGATATAGGCCTGTACCGGGCCATCGCCCTCGCCTTTGGCGATCTGCGGATTGCCGCCGGATAGCAGCTTGGGCTCTGCCGGTTTTGCCGTCTTGCTGGATATCTTATTGGCCATGGGCTCCTCCCCCTTGGGGATAATAAGGAAGCATCCCTCGATTTCCAGTCGTGCGGAATGGCCACAGCTGCAAAGATCACAGCTTGATGACGCGGAAAACCTGCGACACGGCGGCAAACCCGTGGCATAAGGGCGCCAAAATTCTCCCAAGCTCCCGCGTAAGACATGATCCGTATCGAAAATATCAGCAAGCAGAACAGCCACCGCATCCTCTTCATCGAAGCCACTGCCGCCCTCAATCGCGGCGAAAAGATCGGTCTCGTCGGCCCGAACGGCGCCGGCAAGACGACGCTTTTCCGCATGATCAATGGCGAAGAACTGCCGGATGAAGGCCAGGTCTCAGTCGAAAAGCACGTCTCCATCGGCTACTTCAACCAGGATGTCGGCGAAATGTCCGGCCGCAGCGCGGTTGCCGAGGTGATGGAGGGGGCCGGCCCCGTCAGCATCGTCGCCGCAGAGCTGCGCGAGCTGGAAGCGGCCATGTCCGATCCTGACCGCATGGACGAGATGGATCAGATCATCGAGCGCTACGGCGAGGTGCAGGCGCGCTACGAGGAACTGGATGGCTATGCGCTGGAAGGCCGTGCCCGCGAAGTTCTGGACGGCCTGAGCTTCAGCCAGGAAATGATGGACGGCGATGTCGGTGCACTCTCCGGCGGCTGGAAGATGCGCGTGGCGCTCGGCCGCATCCTGCTGATGCGTCCCGACGTCATGCTGCTTGACGAACCGAGCAACCACCTGGATCTCGAAAGCCTGATCTGGCTGGAAGAATTCCTCAAGACCTATGAGGGCGCATTGCTGATGACCTCGCACGACCGCGAGTTCATGAACCGCATCGTCACTAAGATCATCGAGATCGATGCCGGCTCGCTCAACAGCTATTCCGGCGACTACGGTTTTTACGAGCAGCAGCGGGCGCAGAACGAGAAGCAGCAGCAGGCGCAGTTCGAGCGCCAGCAGGCGATGCTCGCCAAGGAAATCAAGTTTATCGAGCGCTTCAAGGCGCGCGCCAGCCATGCTTCGCAGGTGCAGAGTCGCGTCAAGAAGCTGGAAAAGATCGAGCGCGTGGAGCCGCCGAAGCGCCGCCAGACGGTGGCTTTCGACTTCCAGCCGGCGCCGCGCTCGGGCGAAGACGTCGTCAATCTCAAGAACGTGCACAAGAAATATGGCAGCCGCACCATCTATGAAGGGCTGGATTTCATGGTCCGCCGCAAGGAGCGCTGGTGCATCATGGGCGTCAACGGCGCCGGCAAATCCACGCTCCTGAAGCTGGTGACCGGCACTGCCGAGCCGGATGCCGGCAGCGTGGCGCTCGGCGCCAGCGTGAAGCTCGGCTATTTCGCCCAGCATGCCATGGACCTGCTCGATGGTGAGCGCACCGTGCTCGAATGGCTGGAAGATTCCTTCCCGCTCGCCGGCCAGGCGCCGCTGCGAGCGCTGGCCGGCTGTTTCGGCTTTTCGGGCGACGACGTGGACAAGCGCTGCCGCGTACTGTCCGGCGGCGAGAAGGCCCGCCTCGTCATGGCTCACATGCTGTTCGACCCGCCGAACTTCCTCGTGCTCGACGAGCCGACCAACCATCTCGACCTCGACACCAAGGAAATGCTGATCAATGCGCTCGCCGACTTCGAAGGCACGATGCTCTTCGTCTCGCACGACCGCCACTTCCTTGCCGCCCTTTCCAACCGCGTGCTGGAGCTGACGCCCGACGGCATCCACCAGTATGGCGGTGGCTATACGGAGTATGTCGAGCGCACCGGCTACGAGGCGCCCGGCATCCACGCTCCCTGAGCTAGGATCTGGCGAAGGCGTCGATACCAGTCAGTTCCGCCGAGAGCGCCCAGAGACGGGCAGCCTCGTCGGGATCGACGGCGTAAGCGCGCACGCTGGTTTCCGCACCGTCATCCGAGACGGATGCGATATCGCAGTCGGCGCAATAGAGGCCGCCAAGGTCTGCAAGCTGCGGCGAGGTTGCGGCCCAGACCTGCGTCGCGGCACCCTGCTCCGGTGTCTTGAACGTTGGGTCGGCCGCATTGCCGTCGGCATCGATCCAGCCGGCGGCGACCATGTCTTCCTTCTCCAGGTGCCGTTGCAGCGGCGTCAGGATCTTGCCGGGATGCAGCGAGAAGGCACGCACGCCGGCATCCCTGCCCAACCTGTCAAGTTGCACCGCAAAGAGCGCGTTTGCGGTCTTCGCCTGTCCATAGGCCTGCCACCGGTCGTAGCCCTCGGTGAACTGGACATCGTCCCAGCGGATGGGCGTGATGCCATGGGCACCGGAGGAGACGGCAACCACACGGGCTCCCCTCGCAATCGCCGGCCAGAGGCGATTGACGAGTGCGAAATGGCCGAGATGGTTGGTGGCAAACTGCGCCTCCCAGCCCGGCCCGACCCGCGTTTCCGGGCAGGCCATGATGCCGGCGCTGTTAATGACGATATCGGCCTTGCGTCCGGAAGCGACGAAGCGCTCAGCAAACTGCCGCACGCTTTCGAGATCGGAGAGATCGAGCCTGTCGATCTCGACATTGGCGATGCCCGAGAGCGCCTTGGCCGCCGCTTCCGGCTGACGCGCGCCGATCAGCACATGCGCGCCGGCCCGCGACAGCGCTTTCGTCGTCTCCAGTCCGAGGCCGGAATGGCCGCCGGTGACGATTGCCAGTTTGCCCGTGAGATCGATGCCCGCGAGCACGTCGTCGGCTGTGGAGCGAGCGCCAAAACCGGAGCCGATGGGGTGTTGTGTGTTTTCCATGGATGCCTCCTTCTGCTTTCGGCCGGAGACTAATGCGGTGGCGTCCATACGATCTATGCGTTAAAGTCCATGATATGTTTGCGATCGTCCGGATTTCCTTATGAGTTCTGTTTCCATGGATCCGCTTTCCGATGTGCTGGCGCTCTTGAAGCCGAAGAGCTACGTCTCGCTCGGGCTCGATGCCGGCCGTGACTGGGCGATCGATTTTCCGCCGCCGCAGGGCATCAAGTTCAATGCCGTTCTCTCGGGCGGCTGCTGGCTGGAGGTGGATGGGGTCGCTGAGCCTGTGCGGCTCGAGGAAGGCGATTGTTTTCTGCTGACGCAGAGCCGGCCCTTCCGGATGATGAGCGACCGCAGCCTGCCGACGATCCCCGCCAATGACATCTATGCGCATGCTAAGGATGGTGTCGCGATCTGCAATGGCGGCGGCGCCTTTTTCCTCGTCGGCAGCCGCTTCGGCTTTTCCGGCGCAGGCGCCGATCTGCTCGTCGGCATATTGCCGCCGGTCGTCCATGTCAGCGAGCATTCGGATCAGGCCTCGGTGCTGCGCTTTGCGATCGACCAGATGGCGCGGGAGCTGCGCGGCCGCCACCCGGGCGGCTTCCTGATGACCGAGCATCTGGCGCATATCATGCTGATGCAGATCCTGCGGCTCTATCTCTCAGCACCCGATATCAAAGGCACCGGCTGGCTATTTGCGCTCGCCGACCGGCAGATCGGCATGGCGATCGGCGCCATGCATGCAGAGCCGGCGCGGCGCTGGACGCTGCAGCAACTCGCGGTCATGACCGGCATGTCGCGCTCCTCCTTTGCCGAGCGCTTCAAGGAAAAGGTCGGAGCCGCGCCGATGGACTATCTCACACGCTGGCGTATGATGCTGGCGAGCGAGCGGCTCTCCAACAGCAGCGAACCGATCGGCAAGATTGCGCTTTCGCTCGGCTACGATTCCGAAAGCGCCTTCAGCACCGCCTTCAAGCGGGTGATGGCGCGCTCGCCGCGGCAATACAGCCGGGAAGCAGCAGGGTAAAAGACCGCAGGCTGCGGGTCTTGCAGAAACGACTGTCGTTTCATACCTATAGAAGGAATGGTATGCGTCCGGCCCTTGCCGGCCCTCGCTGCATTCCGAGCCTTTGTGCCCGCCTTACGAGGATGAAACCATGAATATCGACAGGATCCTGCGGTCAGTTGTGGCCGTTCGCGCCTCCATCCCCGAAGATGCCTTCACCGCGAACACGCTGGGCACCCGCCGGGAAGGAAGCGGCGTCGTCATCAGGGAAAACGGGCTGGTGCTCACCATCGGCTACCTGATCACCGAAGCAGACGAAATCTGGCTGACGCGCCATGACGGCAAGGTCGTACCTGGCCATGCGCTCGCCTATGACCAGGAAACCGGCTTCGGCCTCATCCAGTCGCTGGCGCCTCTCGACCTGCCGGCCATCGACATCGGCGACAAGGTCAAGACGACGGTCGGCGATGCCGTGATCTTTGCCGATGGTCTCGGCGAATTCGTGCAGGCCAATATCGTCGCCAAGCAGGAATTTGCGGGCTACTGGGAATATCTGCTCGACGAGGCGATCTTCATCGCACCCGCCCATCCCTCCTGGGGCGGTGCGGCGCTGATCAGCGACGACGGCAAGCTGCTTGGCATCGGTTCGCTGCGCCTGCAGATGGTGCAGGACGAAGAGGTCGCCGATATCAACATGGCCGTGCCGATCAACCTCCTTCCGCCGATCCTTGACGACCTGCTTAACCGCGGCCAGATCGACAGGCCGCCGCGCCCCTGGCTCGGCGCCTTTTCGGCTGAAAGCAACGGGGAAGTTGTCGTCATGAGCGTTGCCAAGGGCAGCCCGGCCGCGCAGGCCGGCCTGCAGCAGGGCGACGTGATCTCGGAAATCCGCGACGGCGAAGTGGACGGGCTTGCCGATTTCTACCGTAAGGTCTGGAAGAGCGGTCCGGCAGGCGCTGAAATCCCGATGCGTGTGCTGCGGAACGGCCGCGAGGCCTGGCTGCGGATCAAATCTGCCGACCGCAACAGCTTCCTCAAGAAGCCGCTGATGCAGTGAATCAGATATAGAGCGGCGCCATCCGGCGATGCCTAGATATAAACATCCGGCGATGCTCAGATATAAAGGGGCGCCATCCGGCGCCAGGCACCGGCGCGGTGCGCCCTGCCATCCCAGAAATGCAGCCGATGGCCGACACCCATGTCAGCGAGAAGGCGGCTGAGATAGCGATTGTTATCGAGGAATGGATCCTCGTTGCCGATCGTCAGCACGATATCCACCTGCCGCAGCTTTTCCAGCCGCCAATCGCAGGCAAGGCCCGGCAGGAAATGTGTCGGCATGTGGAAATAGACCGTGTCGTCGTAATAACCGTCGAAGAGATCCGAGAAGGATTCGACCTTCATCGTCAGGTCGTAGCGGCCGGAAAAGGCCACCAGCTTGCGGAAGAGATGCGGGTGGCGGAAGACGAGGCTGGCGGCCTGGAAGGCGCCGAGGCTGCAGCCGTGGACGATGGTGCATTCGTGGCCGTTGCGGCTCTCCATCAGCGGCAGAACCTCGTTCAGCACATATTCCTCGAAAGCGATATGGCGGCGGATACGATCGGCCGGATGGCGGCCGAAGTCGTAGAAGGTTTCGCCCGCGAGGCCCTCGATGCAGAACAGCTGCAGATGACCTGCCTCGAGCTTGTCGGCGAGGCTGGCAACGATTCCGAGATGTTCATATTCCCAAAAGCGCCCTTCCCGCGTTGGGAACATCAATACTTTGGCGCCGGCATGCCCGAACACCAGAAGCTCCATGTCACGATGGAGCCGATCGCTGTACCAGCGCAGATATTCTCGGTTCATAGACCCCTGAAAAACCGCCCGACTCGCTCACGCAGCGCAGTTTGCTGCACTGCACTATCAACATAGTCGAAATGCCCGGCATCCAGGATGAAGATTTCATTAAATTTTGATTTCGGCAAAGCGTTGGCCACCGTGAACTGACAGGGGGGTGCAACCGCCGGATCGAAGAGGGCGACGGCGGCCAGCATCGGCACGGTGATGCGGGTCGCTGCCGTTGCGGCATCGAAGAGCCGCAACTTTTCGAAAACATCCGCGTGCGTCTTTGCATAATCCTGCACCGAATGGGCGCTGCCAACCGTCGGCAATGTTAGCCACAGCTTGCGGTTACCAAAGGTCGGTACCGTCAGATGGCCGCGGGCAATACGTTTATCGAAGGGAATGCCGAGCGCGCCGATGCCGCCGCCGAAGCTGATGCCGCTATAGCCGATATGGCCATCGAGCGCGGGATAGAGCGATAGCAGCGCCGACACTGCAACCCAGAGATCCTCAACGCAGCCGCCGATCACGTAATGATCGGGATCATCGATGTTGTGGAGCACATGCCAGGGCGCGTCAGGCGAAATCGGCGGATGGGCGCTGCGCGACATGCCGCGGAAACACGGAAAGAGGATGGCGGTGTCCTCGACCAGAATATCGAATTCAGGCTGGTCCCTGCCTCCATAACCGTGGCCAACGACGAGGCCGCGCTTGACCTCGCCCTTGCGGGGCGTGAGCAGCCAGCCGCCGATGCGGACGTCATCCGTGGACGTGTAGACAATATCGCGTATCTGCCAGTCCGGATGGGTATCCTTGCTTGGGCTCAAGCGCGGCTCAGGCTTCACCGCCAGCGCCCTGGCATAACGCTTCTGCCAAAAGGCATCGAATCCCGAGGGCGATTCCGGCGGGCGGATTGCCTGCAGGTCGGCAAGCGTCATGCCGTAGGTGGGGTCGAAGTCGAAAGGGTATTCTGTCGGGATGCTCATGCCATGCTTGTTGTCGCGAAACTGGTCTCGGAGCAAGGCCGACTGCCAATTCCAACCTACAATCAAACCGGACCCTCCGCCCGAAATTGCGTGACAGCCTTGCCCGGCTGGTCTTAACTAGAAACGCATCGTGCCTGCCGACTCAGGCGGCGGCGCGTTTTGGTTTGCGTTCACATCATCCGTCGGAAGGACCGCTTCAGATGAAAATCCTTGTGATCGGCGCAGAGTTTGGATGCCAGCCCCACCCTTTCGCTCGGCTTCACAGCCGAGACATCCTTTGACGACTTTATCCGCGTCCATATCGAGGACGAATTGAACAACAGACTGCCGGAGCCTGCCTGACATGCTGCTTGGAGCTATTGCCGACGATTTCACCGGCGCCAGCGATCTAGCCAACACCCTTGCCCGCGGTGGCATGTCGACGATGCAGTTCGTCGGCCCCGGCCGCGGCAAAGTGAATTGCGAAGCCGGCGTGGTGGCGCTGAAGACGCGCTCGATCTCGGTCGAGGATGCGGTGTTGCAATCCATGGATGCGGCCCGCTGGCTGCTGGATCAGGGCTGCGAGCAGATCTTCTTCAAATACTGCTCGACCTTCGATTCCACACGTGAAGGCAATATCGGCCCGGTGGCCGAGGCCTTGCAGCGGCTGACGGGCGCCGATGTCACCGTCTTCTGCCCGGCCTTTCCGGCGACCGGAAGGCGGGTCTTCATGGGCCACCTCTTCGTCAAGGACAAGCTGCTCAGCGAATCCGGCATGGAAAATCATCCGCTGACGCCGATGACCGATCCCGACATCCGCCGCTGGTTGCGGCACCAGACGCGCGGCAGTGTCGGTAGCATCACACTCGATACGGTGCGCGAAGGTTCGGGCGCCATCCGCAGCCGCCTGCGCGACGAACTGACCGATGGCAACCGCCTCGTCGTCGTCGATGCCATCGAGGATGCCGATCTGATAACCATCGGTGAAGCTGTCGCCGACCATGCGCTGGTAACCGGCGGGTCGGGACTGGCGCAGGGGCTGGTGCGTAATTTCGCCAAGCTTGGCAAGCTTTCCGGTATTCCCGCCGAAGTGCCTGTCGTTACTGGCCTCGGCGTCGTCCTCTGCGGCTCCTGCTCGATCGCCTCGCAGAACCAGGTCGCCTGTCATCTGGAGAACCATCCAGGCCTGTCGATCGATCCGGCAGCCATCGTGCGCGGCACCATGTCGGTGGAACGCGCCGCCAGCTGGGTCGCCTCCAATGCGGCCGACAATCCGATCGTTTACTCCACCACCTCGCCCGATGTCGTGAGCTTCGTGCAGCAGCGCTTCGGCCGCGAGGAATCGGCAAAGATTCTTGAGGATTTCTTCGGCGGCCTTGCCAAGCGGCTTGCCGATTCCGGCACGCAGCTGATCGTTGTCGGCGGCGGAGAAACCTCCGGTGCCGTCGTTGAGGCACTCGGCCTCAAGCATATGACCATTGGTGCGGAGATCGATCCCGGCGTGCCGGTTCTGGTGTCCGAGCGCGGCCGGCCGGCGCGGCCGATCGGGCTCGCGCTGAAGAGCGGCAATTTCGGCTCGCCCGACTTTTTCGCCAAGGCTCTAGACAGGATTGCAGGCCATGAATGAGGCAGCACTGCGCGAAGCCATCGTCCGCTGGGGAAAATCGCTTTTCGAGCGCGGGCTTACGGCCGGCTCCTCGGGCAATATTTCGGTAAAGACCACGGACGGCTATCTCGCAACGCCGACCAACTCCTGCCTGGGCTTCCTCGATCCTGAGCGGCTGTCGAAGCTCGACAAAGACGGCAAGCCCCTCTCGGGCGATGCACCGACCAAGGAACTGCCGCTGCACTTCTCCTTCTATGAGAAACGGCCGCAGACGGGCGCGGTGGTACATCTGCATTCCATCTATGCAACTGCCCTTTCCTGCCTTGCCGATACCGATCCCAAGGACGCCATTCCACCATTGACGCCCTATGTGGTGATGCGCGTCGGCAAGGTGCCTGTCGTGCCCTATACACGGCCGGGCTCGACTGATGTGAAGCCGCTGATTGCTGAAATCGCCGGCGAGCACAGCGCCGTGCTTCTGGAAAATCACGGGCCGATCGTATCGGCTGCCACGCTCGATTCCGCCGTCTTCGCGATCGAAGAACTGGAAGAGGCGGCGAAGCTTTCGATCATTACGCGCGGCATGAAGGTCCGCCAGCTCAATAGCGGGCAGATCGCCGACCTGGAGCGGCACTTCAAGCTGCGCTAGGTAAAATCAATCAAGAGAGGCCGGTGATCGGAAACTTCGGGAGCCTCCACCACCTCGAAGCGCTCCACCACCACCTCAGATGTCACCAGCATATAATCGGCAAAGCGTCCATCCTTCGGATAGAGCGAGGTGCGGGTATCGGTAAAACCCCTGCCGGTGACGAGATCGTTGAGGCCGAGGCGGCCAAGCTTTTCGAAGGTTACACTGTCAGGCAGCACGTTGAAATCGCCACAGACGACCAGGCGTTCATCACCCGGCCAGACGCGTTCGATCAGCTCGACGAGCGCATCCGCCTGCGCATGCCGGGCCGGAATATCGCCCTTGCCGGCGGGATCACGCAGGCCGTGGAGCTGTGCGATGGTGACGGAAAAGCCGCCGGCATAGTCGAACAGCCGAATGCAATGGGCATTGCGCGAACGCGGATGCTCCCCCCAGCCATTGGACGAGAAACCGCCATGGATGAAGTCCGCCGCCTGGCCGATTACTGCATGCGATTTGCGCACGAAGGTGGCAATGCCGAATTCGGTCGGGAAGACTGCCTCGCCGTGAAAGAGATCGCCCCGTGCAAAGGGGCAGAAGAAGCCGTCATGATCAGGGAGAACGCCGGCAATCTCGTCATAAAGATGGGCGCGCTGCGGCAGCACAACGCCGCCGTCACGATATTCCAGCCATCCCGGCGTATCGGTTGCGGACCGGACCACTTCCTGCAGGCAGAAGACGTCGGCCTCCGCATGCGCGAGATAGTCGATCAGTGGCGCGTGGATGCTGCCGCCCCAGGCATTCAGTGAAATGATACGTAAAGCCATGCGAGCTCCCTCTTCGTCGAGAGACTAGCAGATTCGCATGGGGATCGATCCCTCGGGCGGCAGCGTCTGATCAGCGATATCCAGTGTCATCCGCCGGCTTACCAGGTTCCTGCACTTCGGCGAGGTAACGCCAGCAGTCCGGCCGCGTGCCGTCGAGATCGGTGAAACCGTAGGCATCGGCCAGCTGGAAGCTTGAGAGCGACTGACCGTTCCATCTGTTGCGGTCGGGATCGGCGGCCAGTGCAGCCACTCCCCGGCCGGTGAAACGCGGCGTTTCCGAGATGACGAAATGCGGCTGGACTTTTGTGCCGTCGCGCCAATTTTCTTCCTTAACACCATAAATTTCCAGCATCATTTCCGAGCGCATCCAGCCGGGCGAGAGCGAGACGGCGGTGGCACCATGCGCTGCCAGGTCTTTGGCATGCGCCCAGGCCATACGGTTCGTGCCCGTTTTCACCAGATCGTAATAGGGGCAGAGCCTGTAATGTGTGGCGTTGTATTCTGCGGTGCCATCGGTCATCTCCACCAGCAATCCACCCGGCCGCTCGATCATCAGTGCCAGCGCGTAATGGGCGGTGATGAAATGGGTGTCGATCGCAAGCCGCAGCATGCGCAGGCCCTTGTCGAGGGAATGTTCCCAGACCGGCTTGTTCCACTCCGTCAGATGCTCGCCGCCCCAGATATCGTTGATGAGGATATCGAGCCTGCCCTCCTGCGCGCGGATGCGGGCAACCAGCGCTTCGACTTGCTCCGGCACCAGATGATCCACCTGCACGGCGATGCCCCGCCCACCCGCCGCGCTCACGAGTTCGGCGGTTTCCTCGATGGTCTCTGGCCGGCCATATTCGGATTGCTGCATGCGCGTCGTGCGGCCGGTCACATAGACGGTCGCGCCTGCCGCGCCCAATTCCACCGCAATGCCGCGGCCGGCGCCGCGCGTTCCGCCGGCAACAAGCGCCACCTTTCCCTTTAAGTTCGCTGTCACTTCACTGTCCTCCCCGCTAGAAACAATTAATCGGCCTAGTCGGCCTACTTGTATATAAACGAACGTTCGTTCATAAATATGGCGAACGCAAGAGGAAATTTCATGCCGCGTCCGCGCACGCTTTCCGATGAACAGCTGCTTTCGATGGTTCTCGATGTGATCCAGTCCGAGGGGCCGGATGCGGCAACCTTTGCGGCGGTCGCGAAGGCAAGCGGCCTTTCCGGCTCCACGCTGGTGCAGCGTTTCGCCACCAAAGCCGGTATGCTGCGCGCCGCCCTGCTCCACGCCTGGGACCGGCTGGACGCGGAAACGGCGCGGCTCGCCGATACGCTGCCGAAGACCGCGGATGGGGCGATCGCGCTGCTGACCGGTCTTTCCAAGGACTATGGCGATAATCCCGCTTCCTATGCGGAAGGCCTGCTTCTGCTGCGCGAGGATTTCCGCGATCCAGTGCTGCGCGCCCGTGGCGGGGCCTGGGGTGCTGCCCTGACCGCAGCGATTGCCGCGCGTTTCGAGGGACAGGGGCAAGCGCAGACCATTGCCCGGCTGATGCTCTCGCAATGGCAGGGGTCGCTGCTCTGGTGGGGCTTCTCGTCCGAGGGAGCTGTAGCCGACTACGTCCAGCGGGAACTACGGCTCTTTCTCGCCGCCCTCGAGCCCAAATTAAACTAGGGTCTCCTGCGAGTTCTTATCGTTTGTGGAGGGACAAAGGGCCACGCTATCGACCGTGTGTCGGCCATATTGCCGGATGCACAGAGAGGAACCGCTAGTGAATATGAGACACTGCCTCATCGCCCTCGCCTTGTCGGCGAGCCCGCTCCATGCAGCAGACATGACGGACAAAGCGTTCCAGGAGATGGTCGATCGCGTTTTTCAGCCGGTAATTAGGGAATACGACATCCCGGGACTGGCCGTCGGCGTGACGATCAACGGCTCAGAATTCTATTACACCTATGGTGAAGCCTCGCGCGAGACGAAAGCGCCCGTCACCAGCGACACGATCTTCGAGCTCGGCTCCGTCAGCAAAATTTTTAATGTCACGCTTGCCGCACTTGCCGAACAGCGCGGCCTGTTGTCGATGGAGCAGCCGGTTTCGACCTACCTGCCGGAGCTCAAGGGCAGCGCCTTCGACAAGATCACCCTCGTCAATCTCGCCACCCATACGTCGGGCGGCCTGCCGCTGCAGGTGCCAGACAGCGTGACTGACGATGCCGAGCTAATGACCTATCTCAAGAACTGGAAACCGGCCTACAAGGCGGGCACCATGCGCTCCTATTCCAATGTCAGCATCGGCCTTCTCGGGCAGATCTCCGGTGAGCGTTTTGGCGGCACTTACAGGCAGGCGGCCGAAGGCGAGCTGTTTCCCGCCCTCGGTCTCAAGAGCACCTTCATCGCGGTTCCGCCTGATGCCATGGATCGCTACGCCTTCGGTTATTCCAAGGCCAACAAGCCGGTCCGCGTCGGACCCGGCGTCCTCGACGACGAGGCCTACGGTATCAAGACCACGACCCGCGACATGGTGCATCTGTTGGAGCTCAATTTGAATTCGGATGCTCTAGCACCCGAATTCAAGGCCGCGATCGAGAAGACGCATACGGGCTATTTCGATACGGCCTATTACACGCAGGACATGGTCTGGGAGCAATATGCCTGGCCCGTGGCGCTCAAGAAGCTCCTCGACGGCAACTCGGCCAAGATGAGCCTGGAAAGCCAGCCGGTAAAACAGCGGGCGAAGCCGCTTGCGCCGCAAAGCGTGGTGCTGATGAACAAGACCGGGTCGACGAACGGCTTCGGCGCCTATGTCGTGCTGGTGCCGAAGGTGCATATCGGCCTGACGGTGCTGGCGAACCGGAACTATCCGAACACGGTCCGCGCCGAAGCGGGGCTGAAGCTCGTCCAGGCGCTGGAAGCTTACACGGCGAAATAGCCCAAATGGCCGGTCGGGCAAAAATCCCGGCCGGCATTGTCAACGGTCACGACACCCTATCCATTCGTGTCAGAGGACAGGACTTCTTCTTCCGTGATATAGGGTCCAACGCCCAATCAGGATGTACTGCATGTCATGGCAGATGCTGGAAGATCCGCTGTATCAGTTTATTGTTCTCGTTCTGGCCAGTGCCGCGGCGCGGTTCATTTTCGGACGGGAACCTGCCTTCCGGCTGATCGCCAACTTCATCTTCTTCGCGCTGCTGACCTTGCTGCTCGTGAAGCACGAGATTGCCCCCTATACGTCCGATATGGGCAAGGCCGACGATCTCTTCCGGCGCATCTTCGTCGGGGTCGCCAAGGCCGTCTGGTGGATAGGCGGCGCAATGGTGCTGGCGAGCTCGGTGCGGCTCTTCCTGATTTTCGAGCGCAAACCACGCGAGGGGCGCCTGCTGCAGGATCTCGTCGTCGCCATCATCTATCTCGGCGCCGGGCTTTCGGTCGTGGCTTACGTCTTCGGCGCGCCGATCGGCACGCTGATTGCTACATCGGGTGTCTTCGCCATCGTGCTCGGTCTTGCGCTGCAGAGCACACTGAATGACGTATTCTCGGGCATCGCGCTCAATCTCGGCCGGCACTATAGCGTCGGCGACTGGATCGTCCTCGACGATGGCGTGCAGGGCCGCGTGGTGGAGACGAACTGGCGTTCAACCCATCTTCTGAACGGCACCAACGACCTCGTCATCGTTCCCAACAGCGCGCTCGCCAAGGCGCGGCTGACGAACCTGACGAGCCCTGAAGAAGCCCATGGCGTCTCGCTGAAGATCCGGGTTGTTCCCTCGATCCCACCGGCGACCATCGAAGAGACGATGCGCACGGTACTTATGAGCAGCAACGCCATCCTGAAATCCCCTACCCCTGTTGTCAGCGTCACGGGGCTCGACAGCAATGCCATCGAGTTTGAGCTCTCTTTCCGTGTCTCCGGACTGGGCGAAGCGACGGCTGCCCGGAACGAAGTCTACGATCTCGTCTATCGTCACACCAAGGCGTCAGGCCTGCAGCTTGCGCCACCCGCCGGGTCGACGCTTCCCCCGGTTGCCGATCCGCTGGAAGCGGCCGGAAAGCACCCGAATTCGGCCTGGCGGCTGCTGAACGCCATCCCGCTCTTCTCAACACTGACGGAAGACGAAAAGGAGTCGCTCGCGGCCGACATGAAACGGCTGAATTTCCGCAAGGATGCGCTGATCGCGACGCAGGACACCTCGCTGACCTCCCTGATGATCGTGCGGCGCGGCGTTGCCGTCGTGGAGCGGATCGAGGGCAACGAGATCATCGAGCTCGCCAGAATTGCACCCGGCGATCTATTCGGGGAACGCGGCGTGCTGATGGGTGCGCTCGAGCCGGCCAATATCCGCGCGCTCACATCCGTCATCGTCTATGAAATCGCCAAGGACCATCTCGCCGCGATCATGCAGGAACGGCCGGCGCTTGCCGAAGAGCTGGGACTGCTGCTGTCGCGCCGGATCGAATCCGAGAAGCATCACTTCAGCGCCGGCGTATCGGCTGAAGGCAGCCATCCGACGACGCTGACGACGCGCATCCGGCATCTGTTCCAGATCCCCCATGGCACCTGGCCGTAGCGGTCAGCCGGCCTTTTCTTCGGCTTCCCGGTTTTTTTCGGCGTCCTCTCCGACCGTCAGCGGCCAGTCGACGACATAATCCTCGAAATCATCGACATCGACGTCGTTTTCGCTGATGGTGCGGCCGCGGGCCGAGATGCCGGCAGCGTGGACGGTTTCCGGATCCCCTGATACCAGCGGGTGCCACCAGTAGAGATCACGACCCTCATTGACGAGGCGATAGCCGCAGGTCGGCGGCAGCCATGCGATCTCGGAGACGTTCTCCTTGGTGAGTTGAACGCAGTCAGGTACGAAATCCCAACGGTTCGGATAGCTGGAACATTGACAGCTCTCGCTGTCGAGCAGCTTGCAGCGGACCGAGGTGAAATAAACGTCGCCGCTATCCCATTCCTCGATCTTGTTGAGGCAACAGAGGCCGCAACCGTCGCAGAGGCTTTCCCACTCCTCGGCATTCATTTCGGCAAGCGTCTTGCGCTTCCAGAAGGGCAGATCGTTCATCGTTCGTTTCTTGCAACAGCCGCCCGCAAATTCACGTGACGACCGTTCAACTCTCTTGTTCTTGTGCGCAAAATCAACCAATCATTCAACATGCTCCGGCTATCCGGAGAGTTGCGGCCCCTTTCAGGCCCCGCTCCTGCGTCCGGATTTCACGGCCGCCGAGCGTGCTCAGGCGGGAATATAGGACGTGCAGGATCCGGACAACCCAGATAATGGGCCAGACGAGCCCGAAAACGGGCAAGGCAAGAAGCCTCAGAAGCAGCAGTCGAAAAACCGACACCTGTTGCTGCGTATCGATTCATGGATCGACTCGACCGTCTGGAACGCCGGCTTCCGCGCAGCCGAAATCTGGGAAGACACGACCATCTTCTTCCGCCGCTTCCGCGTTCGCGGCTGGAAACGTGCGGTGTTCGAACTCGCCGGCGAAGGGCTGACGCTCGGCGCCGTCGGCATAGTGCTGATGCTGGCGCTCGCCCAGCCGGCCTTCGAATCCACCAAGGAAGACTGGCGCAACCGCGGCGATTTCGCCGTGACCTTCCTCGACCGCTACGGCAATGTCATCGGCCATCGCGGCGTGATCCATCAGAATTCCGTGCCGATCGACGAATTGCCGGATTCGCTGATCAAATCCGTCATCGCGACCGAAGACCGCCGCTTCTTCGACCATTTCGGCATCGACGTCGTCGGCCTCTTCCGCGCCATGGTCACCAATGCCCAGGCCGGCGAAGTCGTGCAGGGCGGTTCGACGCTGACGCAGCAGCTCGCCAAGAACCTGTTCCTCTCCAACGAGCGCTCGATCGACCGCAAGATTACCGAGGCCTTCCTGGCGTTCTGGCTGGAAGCCAACCTTTCCAAGAAAGAGATCCTCGCCACCTATCTCGACCGCGCCTATATGGGCGGCGGCACATTTGGTGCGGCGGCTGCGGCGCAATTCTATTTCGGCAAGAACATCACCGACGTAAATCTGGCCGAATCCGCCATGCTCGCCGGCCTCTTCAAGGCACCGGCCAAATATGCCCCGCATGTGAACCTGCCGGCGGCGCGCGGCCGCGCCAACGAGGTGCTGACCAACCTCGTCCAGAGCGGGCTGATGACCGAGGGACAGGTGATCGCCGCGCGACGTAATCCCGCAACCGTCGTCGACCGCAACGAGGTGGAATCGCCGGACTTCTTCCTCGATTGGGCCTTCGACGAGGTGCAGCGCCTGTCGCCGCGCTTCCATCAGCGCTCGCTGATCGTGCGCACCACGATCGACATGGGCATCCAGCAGGCGGCGGACGATTCCGTCGAGACGTCGCTGCGCGAATATGGCGAGGCCTATCACGCCAAACAGGGCGCGATGGTGATGATCGAAAACGGCGGTGCCGTGCGCGCCATGGTCGGCGGACGCGACTATGGCGAGAGCCAGTTCAATCGCGCCACCAAGGCGCTGCGCCAGCCGGGCTCCTCCTTCAAGGTCTATACTTATTCGGTGGCCATGGAGAGCGGGATGACGCCGAAGACGACGATCATCGACGCGCCCATCTCCTGGGGCAACTGGAGCCCGCACAATTACGCAAACCGTTATGCCGGGCGTATCACGCTGGAAACCGCGGTCGCTCAGTCGATCAATACGATTCCGGTGCGCCTTGCCAAGGAGAAGCTCGGCATTCAGCCGATCCGCGCCATGGCCAAGGCCATGGGCGTCGAAACGCCGATCCGCGACGACGTGACGATCCCAATCGGCACGTCCGAGGTGACGGTGCTCGATCAGGCAACGGCCTATGCGGTGTTCCCGACCGGCGGCTACCAGTCCCGCCGCCATGGCATCACGCAGATCCTCGATTACGATGGCGACGTTCTCTACGATTTCGATCGTGACGAACCGCCCGCCCAACGGGTGCTTTCCGAACAGGCGGACAGCTACATGAACCAGATGCTGTCGCGGGTGCCCTATGTAGGTACGGCGCGAAAGGCGGCGCTCGACAACGGCGTCGTCACCGCCGGCAAGACGGGCACGACGCAGGCCTATCGCGATGCCTGGTTCGTGGGCTTCACCGGCAACTACACCTGCGCCGTCTGGTTCGGAAACGACGACTATACGTCGACCAACAACATGACCGGCGGCTCGCTGCCAGCCATGACCTTCAAGCGCGCCATGGACTATGCCCATCAGGGTGTCGCGCTGCGCGCCATCCCCGGTATCGAAAACCCGCTGCCATCCGAAAAGGATGTCGCCAAGGCCCAGGCCAGCAAGCCGAAGGACGGCGTGCCGACCCTCATTCGCCCGCGCATGCTCTCGGTGCAATCGACAAACATTCTCAAGGGCATAGGCGAGAAGCTGAAGGATGCTGCACCGCTCGAAGTGCAGAAGGTCGCGAGCGCGGAGTGATGCTTCGGCTGTTTTAGTCAAACCGACATATCCGGTTTGCCAAGACTTGGGGAACACATCGCCTCACGGCATTCCACCCTGCCAGAATCAGTGGTACCCCTTTCAACTGATTTGATCTTCAAGGGCGCAAGGTGTTTCGGTTTCCCCTTTTCATCCTGATCACGCTGATCGTCGCCTTTGGCGGCGGCATCATGATTTCGCTTTATGCGCTGGATGCAACGCAGGGATTCGGGGCGATCAAGCTCGGCGCTTGGGAGGCCTTTCCGGAACTCCAGACCGTCGACGCGGACCCCTACGCAAAGTCGCATCGTGCGCGCGCAGGCAAGCTGCTCTATGGCAGTGCCGAGGGCCTGACCTTTACAGCAAGCGTCGACGATAGCGGCGAGCGGCTGAATGCTGCCTGCCATTACCGCATCATCGGCCAGACGCCGCCGGCGCGGCTGTGGACGCTGTTTACCGCCGACAATGCCGGCAACCCCGCCTCGCTGCAGCCGAGCCTGCCGGCAGCGCTGAATTCATGGACGGTGCTGCGCCAGCCCGACAGCAGCTTCACCATCGACATTGCGACACACGCTAAGCCCGGCAACTGGCTGGCGCTACCACAGGCCGGCACGTTCCGGCTGGTACTGACGCTGTTCGACACGCCGACGGCCGGTAGCTCCGGCGTGATCGATCTTTCGATGCCGAAGCTGACCAAGATCGGATGCGGCAATGCTTAGGGTGTTCTTCGCTCTCCTCACCGGGCTTTTCGGCGCAGCACTTCTGCACCTCGTCATCATTCTCGCGCTGCCGCACTTCACCGGCCGCGATGCGGCGACGCGCGTGGAGGCGGAGGGCGATTTGAACAATTTCTATCTGCTTACCGGCCGCTATGACGAGGCAGGGCTTGCCAACGGCGATCCCTTCGTACGCACCGCCGTCTGCTCCTTCGATGTGGGCGAGGCGCCGGTGCATTTCACCGCCAATGGCAATGTGCCCTTCTGGTCGATTGCGATCTATGACAGCGCCTCTAACGAGGTCTTCAGCATGAACGATCGCACCTCCGTCGGCGGCGCGCTCGACGTTGTTGCGGCAAGCCCGATCCAATTGACGGACCTCCGCAAGAACCTGCCGCAGGAACTGCAGCAGACGATCATGGTAGAGACGGCACATCCTGAGGGATATGCAGTGCTGCGCACGCTGGCGCCGCAGGCAAGCTTCGACGAAGCCGCGCGAGCCTTCCTGACGGAAGCGGGTTGCGATGAACTCGACGCCCGCTAGGGTTGTTTTCGTGAGTTACTTGTTGTTGACGCGCGGCGCAGAATGCGCCGGATTTTTCTTCGGGGTTTCGACGATCCGTTCGTAACGGACGCCGGTGAACCAGAGGATTTTTGCTTCGCGGGGCTCTTTACCCGTGGTGCGGCGCGGCTCCTCTCGCAGCCGGTCCGCCAATGCGACTACAATTGCCATTCTCGTCTCCATGCACTGCCCGAGACGGATGAACTTGCGATGGATTTCACCCTGCCCGCCATGCTGCGGGCCAGCGCGTCCTCAAGCGCCGGATGAACCGGACCGAGGGCATTCGCGCCTTTCTCACGGCACCTGACCGAAATACCGTGATGTTGCGGAGCTTCCACGATCCATATTCCCAAATCGCGTCGTTCCTGTCCGAATTGAGACACACGACCGTTAACAGATTACTAATATTCAGCCACTGCTTTGGGCAGTCTGCTCGGCACTGAGATAACGCGCAGAATGGTTGTTTGGTTTCAGTCGTGGAAAAGAAAAGATCGGCCGGAAGCCGCCGGATAAAATTAGAAACAATTCATATAGTTAACAGCTCTTTCTCGTTGAAGCGGCAGCTGCGCTGCGGGTGTTGCAAATATGCGTCATAAAAATATTAATTGTTGCAAGGGTGGATGGGTGTATTCTCACCCAATCGGCCAAAAGTTTAAGGCGTTGGCCGCTTGGGAGATTATACGTGCTCTTGCTGCCATAAGGAGAGCAACCCATGCCCCTTTTATATAGCGCCCCATTCACATCAGAAGATCTGGATATATTGCGTAGCGCGCTGGATGCGTGGTGCGCGGAAAAGCAGATCGACATCAGAAGTGTCGAAGCGCAGTTTGCTACTTCGACCGCGCTCGACCTTTTTTACCAGTCGGGCCATAACGACCACGACAAACTGCTGTCGGCACTCAGAGGCCGCAAGAGCCTCTAGATTATTTGCCGGCTATTTATCCGCATCTTTAAAAACTGGAAATCGCCCCGCTTCCGGGGCGTTTGATTTTATTTTGCCGGCTCATTAATCCGCGACACGCGAAACGTGTATATTTCTGTTGCATTTTAATAGAATCTTCAGCATCCATTAACCGTGCCGGTGTAGGATTTGTTCATAACCGTATGCCTGACATGCGTCCCGCCAGCGCTTGTCGGCCCACGGTCTCCCGCTTGTTCTGCGTTTTCGGGGTGTTCTTGTGCGTGACCGGTTTCGAGACCTAGAGGGCCCCATGGCCATCAGGAAGAAGGACGTGGTGTTAATGGCGACTGTCAGCAGTTTCGAGAACCTGTCACATCCGACACGCTCCGAACTGCGCCAGTTTGCCGAACTCTTCATGCCGCTTTTCCAGGCCTCCTCCGAAGAGGCAAGGCGCCAGGCCGTGGCCGCCCTTTCCCAATGCGAGAATATGCCGGCAGCCGTAGCCCTCTTCATCGGCAACCAGCCGATCGAAGTCGCCGCTCCTTTCCTCACTGCCTCCAAGGCAATCAGCGACGATACGTTGATCACCATCGCCCGCACCCATGGTGCTGCGCATGTGAAGGCGATCGTCAGCCGGGATTCCCTGTCGCCCAAGGTCATCGATGCGTTGGTGGCGCTACGCCAGGCCGAGCCGCGCCCATCCTCCGCCGCACCGGCGGAGCAACCGGCTATGCCGCTTTCGCCGATGCCTGCTGCACCAGAAGTGGACCAGCAGGAAGCAGAACGCATTGCCAATGAACAGGCGCTGCGCGAGCGCATCCGAAGCCTTGCCGGCCATCTCGGCCGCAACGATGAGGATCGGCTCGGCCTTCGCTCGCTGTCCGACATTCAGGAGGCGCTGCTGGTGCGCTTTGCCCGCTCGCGGGAAGCCACGCATTTCGCCACCGCACTTGCCGATGCGCTGTCTGCCAGCCGCTGGCTTGCCGAGCGCATCATGCTCGACCTCTCCGGCCAGCAACTCGCCACGACGCTGACGAGCCTCGGCATGGGCTTTCTCGATTCCGTCTTCGTGCTGGAAAAGCTCTATCCGCATCTTGCTGAAGTGCAGCACAATGTCAGCCGCGCCTTCCTTGTTCTCGATGCGCTGGACCCGGAAGAGTGCCATGCCCGTGTCGAAGCATGGCGCCGCGCCGACAACTACACCTACAATCCGCAAAGCCCGGCGGCAGCCCAGCCGGCACCCGCAGCACAGCCACAGGCCGCGCCGGCCTATCGCTTCATCCGGCAGGCGCCGGTGCGCGACCTCAAAAGCGTCAACCGGGCGCGCTAACCGTCAAACAATCGCGTCGGTCCCGCTGCGGCCCGACACCATTTATGCGCTTGAAAGCATTGCTGACGGCGCTTTCCGACGGATAGCCCGGCCAGTCGAAGACGGCCAATGCGCTTTTCGCGCTTGAGCTCGACCGACGCAGAGGCTGCCGAGCTGTTCTGGTCGCTCAGCGAAAAGCTGCTCGGCATCTCCTTCACGTAACTATCTTGCAGGCAATTCCAGCCGGCGCGTGATACCGACCATCTCCAGGAACACCTCGTCATGGCTAACGATCAGCAGTGCACCGTCATAGGCTCTGAGGCCCGCTTCGACGGCGGCGATGGAATCGATGTCGAGGTGATTGGTCGGTTCATCGAGGATCAGCAGCGCCGGCGGTGTCGCGCCGCCGAGGACGCAGGCAAGGCCGGCGCGCAGAAGCTGGCCGCCCGACAAAGTGGAAACGATCTGCAGCGCCGCGTCCGCCCGGAACATGAATCGGGCGAGCGCTGCGCGGCAGGCATTCTCATCCGATTGCGGATTCAGCCGTCGGAAATTGTCGCGGATCGACGTCACCGGGTCGAGCAGGCTGACGCGCTGGTCGAGCATCGAGACCGAGGTCAGCTGATGAACCGTTCCTTCCCACGGCTGCAGATCGCCTGAAATCAGCGCGAGCAACGTCGTCTTGCCCGAGCCGTTGGGGCCGGTAACGGCAACACGTTCGGGGCCGGTGATATCGAAGGAAAGTTTGCGGATGATGGGTTCGTCCGTCTCGTAGCCGGCCGTGACGGTGTCGATCTTCAGTACCGATCTGCTTCGCGGCAGGCCGGTCGAGGGCAGCTTGACGGAGAGCGGCTGCAGGATCTCGATGCGCTTGCGCGCCTCCTCGGCGTCCTCGAGCGCCTGCGTGTGACGCCGTCCTGCGAGGCGGGCATTCTCGCCGCTGGTATTCTCCGCCTGCCGCTTCAGCCCGCCCGCAACGATACGCGGCATGTCACCCTTGGCCGCTTTCTTCTTGCCGGCGCTGTCCTTGCGAGCCTTGCGCTCAGCCGTTTCCTGCGCGCTGCGGGCGACCTCCGCCACACGTTTCTTGGCGTCCGTCAGATCGTGCTCGGCGGCGGCAAGTTCCAGCGCCTTGCGGGCGCGGTAATCGCTCCAGTTTCCGCCATAGCGGGTGGCGCCCAAAGTCGTCAGCTCGACAACGGCGTCCATCGTCTCCAGCAGTTCCCGGTCATGGCTGACGACCAGAGCACCGTGGCGCCAGCCGCTGAGAAGCGAGATCACGGCATCGCGCCCATCCCGGTCCAGATTGTTGGTCGGCTCGTCGAGGATGAGGAAATCCGGATCTTCGAAGATCAGGGCGGCGAATGCTGCACGGGTGCGCTGGCCGCCGGAGAGCGCTGCCAGCAGCGTCAGCGGCCCGGCGGCGAGGCCGGCGCGCTCCAGTGCGGCTTCCATGCGGGCTTCGAGTGTCCAGTCGGCAAGGGCAAGCTCATCGGCGCTCGCTTCGCCACTTTCGGCGCGGTGGAGAATGGCAAGCGCCTGCGCCGCACCGAAGAGATCGGCAACCGTTTCATCCGGCCCGACCTGCACGCTCTGGCGCAGTATGCCTATCGTGCCGGATACGGCGACAGAGCCGGTCTGCGGCTGCAGTTCGTCGGCAACCAACTTCAGAAGCGTGGTCTTGCCAACGCCGTTGCGACCGACGAGGCCGGTGCGCTCAGCATTGAAGCTCAGATCGATATTGGAAAAAAGCGGCCGGCCGTCAGGCGTGGACCACGAAAGATTGGAAAGTGTAATGGATGCAGGCATGGAAATCCCCGATGGCAAGGCGAATTGGCATTGCGATCAGGTTGGAATCCATTTTGCACCGTCCTGTTGGTATTGCGGATGGCGGTAAACTAGGCGGGAATTGGCGTAAATTCAAGGCAGGCCGTCAGCCGGCCATCGGGATGAGTTCTGAGACCTTGTCTGTCTCCAACTCGACAATCCAGAGATCGGGGTCGAACTTGCGCTCGCGGTCCAGCATCTCCCGCACCTTGTCCGGCTCGGCGCGCTCCAGCCTGACTTCGAACAGGCGGTCGCCGCTGCTCTCCTCATCGAAGAAGCTCTGCGGGGCTGGCGCATAGAGGGTTTCGAGGCCGTCACGGAAGCGCTGGCGGATGAAGATGGCACCGGCCTGCTCAGCGCCCTTCTTTTCCACGGCAGCAAAATCGCCCGCGGAGAAAACCCTGCGGACGAGAGCGGAAACGTAGATATCGGCGCGCAATCTCATGGGCGCGGTATAGACCGTGCGGCAGGTGGCGGCAACGCTATACCTTGACCGCCAGCCGCAGGCCGCCCCAATGCCGGCCGCGGACGGTGATCGGGGCGGAAATATCTTTCATCATGACAAAATTGCCGCCGCCCATGTCCCGCCGATAGGTCTGGACGAGGAAGGGCGCAGTGCTCCTGCCGGCGGCAAGGCCAACGCGATCGTTGAAGATGCGGCGATTGCGGCAGTTGGCGGTATTCCAGACGACATCGCCCGGCCGCTGCGGCTCAGAGAATTTGCGGTTATGGGTCGGCAGGTAACCATTTTCATCGATGGCGGCGCAGAAGGCGATGCGTTGGTCAGAGCCGGCCACCGGCTCCTGGATCGACGGCAGCAGGCGGTCGGTGAGATCAGTGAAGGGTGCCATCATCTGTACCGGATCGGTGCCTGATATCGGCTGGTACTGGCGTTTGAACAGGCTCTCCATGCCGATTGCGCCTTCGGCAACGGCACGCTCCAGAGCATGCGATATCTGGCCAGCGACGGATTGCGCCTGTTCGATCCAGTGGCGGTCGGCGGTTTCCACGCCGGCGCTCGCGGTCAGCTGGATCAGCGTTTCCGACAGACCGACGACGCTGTCGACGCGTTTTGCCGCCTGCTGCAGTCGGCCGTTGGAATCCAGCACCTCGGCGGACATTTCGCCGAGCTTGGCGACGAAGCCGGCGCAATCGCGGTCCACGGCCTCGGTCGTATTGGCCATGACGGCGGATGAATCGAGGATGCGGGTAATGACATGCTCCATGCTTTCGAAGGCGCCGCGCATTGCCTCAGACTTTTCGCTGACGCCAGCAGCACTCTTGCGCGCGCCGCCGCCGACAGTCGAGAGACGATCGATCTTGACGCGAAGCTGCTCCAGCGTTTCCTGAATGGAGCCCGTCGCCTTGGAAGTCTGCAGCGACAAAGCGCGGATCTCAGAGGCGACGACGGCAAAGCCCTTGCCCGCCTCGCCGGCGCGGGCGGCCTCGATCGCTGCATTGAGCGCTAGAAGATTGGTCTGGCGGGCGATGGTGCTGATTTCGGCCGCCACCTTGTCGACGTCGGTCAGTGAGCGGGAGAAGCCGGAGATTTCCGTGCTGATCTCTTCCGATGACTGAACCATATGGCGGATTTCCTCGACCGAACCGGACAGACGGTCGGCCGATTCCTTCAGCATGTGGCGCGCTTGTGTGGCGGTACTATCCGTCTCACGCAGCGAAACGGCGACTGAGCGGTTGGTCTCGGCGATCGAAAGGGCTGTGCGGGTGACGTCGTCGAAGGCAGCGGCATGGCGGGCGGACATCGCCGCCATGTCCTGGATAGCGCCGGCTATATCGACGAGGTCGACACCAAGCGTGGAGGCCTCCTCGGCAAGGCGCGAGAGGATGTGGCGCAGCGCGTCGCGATCCGGTCCACCCGGTTCGTGAGCCGGACTTGCGGCATTCTCCTCCACTGCCTTCAACGCCTGCATGATCGAGCTCCCCCAAGCTACATTAGAGAAGCTTCAAACAACATGGTTAACAATTGGCTAAGAATATCGAGGGTTAGACTTAGGTCTTAGGGCCTCTGCTCTTCCGTGATTCTGGGTCTGTCTCCAGCATCTGCTGGCAGCAGATGCCAGGCACAAGGCCGAGGATGACGTCAAGTGTGGGCTCCGTCTTCAGCTCTGCGTCAGTCCCGTCAGTCTTTCGCTCATCTGCCACAAACGCTCAGCAAGCTCCGGATCGGTCGCCCAGGGGCGCACGCCGAGCAACTCCTCGGAGTTGGCTGGAACAGCCTTGGCGATATCGCAGTTCTCGCAATAGACGCCGCCCAAACCTTCCAGCTCATCGCTGACGGCGCACCAGATGGTGGTTGCGGCGCCCTGGGCGATGGTCTTCTTGTTGTTTTCGGGATCGATGACCGGATTGCCATCGGCATCCACATAACCGCTCGCCAGAAGATATTCGCGCGACTGATGGCGGATGAGATCGGTCGTGACGATGCCGCCCGGATGCAGCGAGAAGGCGCGCACGCCCTCTCTTGCGCCCAAAGCATCCAGCGAGATGGCAAAAAGCGCATTCGCCGTCTTCGACTGGCCGTAGGCGACATAGGGCTGGTATTCGCGGTTCTCGAACATCGGATCGTCGAAATCGATGCCGGCGCGGACATGGCCGCGAGAGGAGACGGCAACGACACGGGCCCCCTCCGCCTTCACCAGCGCCGGCCAGAGGCGGACGGCGAGCTGGAAGTGGCCGAGGTGATTGGTGGAGAACTGCGATTCATAACCGCGGCTGTCGCGCGTCAGCGGATTGGCCATGACGGCGGCGTTGTTGATGAGGAAATGCAGCGGTTCGCCATTCTCCAGGAAGCGGTCTGCAAAGTCGTCGATCGTGTCGGGATCCATCAGATCCATGTAGTCGAGCTTCAGACCGGGAACGACTTCTGCTGCGGCCCTCGCCTTCTCGATATTGCGGGCGGGAACGATGACCTTGGCGCCGGCGGCTGCCAGTACGCGGGCAGTTTCGAGGCCGAGGCCGGCATAACCGCCGGTGACGATCGCCACCTTGCCGGTGAGATCATGGCCGGCAATCACCTCTTCCGCCGTGGAAGCGGCGCCGAAGGCGGAGCCTATAGGAGCTTGGGGAGTGGACATAGGATGTCTCCTTTCTAGTTGGAGAACATCTATGTCCGACGCACGGGATTCTGAATGCTTGTAAATCCCGATTTCTTGCGCCATCGTACAAAGATGACCAGTGATCCCCTCTCCGAAATGCTCAGTCTGCTCGATGCCCGCTGCCTGATGGCCGGCGGGCTGATTGCCGGCGGCGCCTGGGCGCTTGCCTTTCCGCAGCCGAACCGCATCAAGATCAGCGCGGTGGCCAAAGGCCGCTGCTGGCTGGTGCTCGACAATGGCAGCGAGCCGATCCTTCTCGAAGCCGGCGACGTCGTCCTGCTTAACGGCAAGCATTCCTTCGTGTTGGCAACCGATCTTGCGATGACGCCGGCCGATGCTGTCACGACCTTCAAGGAGAAGAAGGTCAATGGCATGGCGCGGCACGGCATGGGCGAGGATTTCCTCTATATCGGCGGGCATATCGCGCTTGGACCAACCGGCACGGCATTGCTGCTCGACGTGCTGCCGCCGGTCATCCATGTGCGGGCGACCCTTGCTGAGGCCGGCGTGTTGCGCTGGCTTCTGGATCAGCTGGTGCGGGAAATGGCGGCGGGTAAACCGGGCGCACTGCTTGCCTCCACCCAGCTTTCGCAGCTCATCTTCGTACAGGTGCTGCGCGCCCATATCATGACATCGGAGCCGCTGACGGTTGGCTGGCTGCGCGCCTTCGGCGACGAGAAAATCGCGCCGGCGCTGCGACTGATGCATTCGGACCCGGCGCATGACTGGCAGCTTGGAGAGCTTGCGAAATCGGCCGGCATGTCGCGCACCAGCTTCGCGCTGCGCTTCAAGACGGTCGCGGGCGTCGCTCCGCTCACCTATCTGACCGCCTGGCGCATGCGCCTTGCAGAACGGGCGCTGCGCGAGGGCTCGATGCCTGTCTCCTCGCTGGCGCTCTCACTCGGCTATACTTCGGAAAGCGCCTTCAGCAATGCGTTCAAGCGCGTGACCGGCATTGCGCCGAAGCGCTACCGGACGTCGGCTGCCATCAATATCGGCCCGATCGAAGAAGTGGTGGATGTGGAAGGACGGGTGCCGACAGTGGACTACCGGCTCCTGCGGCTGGCGAACCAGCCATCGTCCCTTGCGCGCCAGGTTTGACGACTGGGTTGTCACCATCAGCAGCCAGTTTTGGTTCGTCTTTTCTTCCGGGAGCAAAACCGCTGCGCATGTTTGCCGGGATTGCTTTAAAGCGCGCCAATTTCCTTGAGCTTCTTCAGCACGGCTTCGCTCGGCTCGCCATTTTCCGGAAGATTATAGTGCTTCTGGAAGTGTCTGATGGCAGCGCGGGTCTGTTCGCCGGCAACGCCGTCGACGCCGACATTGGCGTAGGCCATGTTGGTGAGGCCCTTCTGGATCTTCAGCACCAGATCGACATTGGAAATGCCTGACAGCGGAACCTGTCTCGGCGCGGACGGCGCCGTCTTGACGGTCTTTTCGGCGCTGCGGATGGCAGCTGCAACCGGATCTTCCTCCGTTGCCTTCGACGTCACGTCCTCCCGCGGCTTTTCGACGGGAATGGTCGAGGGGCCGGCGGCATCGGTTCTGAGCGCTGCGAGCACTTCGGGCGTCGCGTCGCCGCTCTGCGCCATGCCGACCGTCTCCTCGAAGAAGAGGATGGCGGCACTGGTGCGCGGGCCGATGACGCCATCCGCATTGCCGTTATAGAGACCGCGGCGGATCAGCTCCTTCTGGATATCCATCACGAGCTGGTTCGGCTGCTGGCCGGCCACAGCAGGTGGCGGCGTGATCTGGCTCGTCGCGCTGGCATCGTCCGGCCGCTCGATGCGGAACGTGGTGACATCGCCTTGCGGCTCGGCCTGCGGACGAAAGCCGATAGCCGTCGGCGCGCCCGGGTCGCGCGTGCGGAAGATCGGATGCGGGTGCGAGCCCGGCTGATACCAGAGCGCATTGGCGGCGACGAAAGAGAAGATGACGACGAAAGCGATCGTGCCGCCGGCTATGGAAGGATTGCGGCCGATGACGCCGCCGAGCGCACCAGCCCCCTGGAGACCGAGGCCACCCAGCGCGGTCGCGCCCTGCAGGCCGACACCGCCGAGCGCCGCCACACCGGTCATCAAAAGGCCCGGCTGCTGCCCTTTCCTGCCTTTAGGCGATTTTCGCTTGCGCGCGGCCATCGAAGAGCCCCTCCTCCAGTTCTACGGCGACCACCGCACCCTTCAGTCGCGGCGGAAACTCGACGGGGCCCGTCTGGCCGGTATCCTCGCCGGTGCAGGCGCCGGAACCATCAGCGGCGATCTCGATGGTGATGATCGTGCCTTCGCCCGGCTGGCTGGCGATGGCGAAATGACCGCCATGCAGGGCGACCAGGCCCTTGACCAGCGAGAGACCAAGACCCGTGCCCTCGAATCGGCGGGTATAATCATTCTGGATCTGGACGAAAGGTTGGCCGAGTGTGGCGAGCCTGTCGGCCGGAATGCCGATGCCGGTATCGCTGACCGTCAGCTTGAGAATGCCGTCACGCATGGCCGCATCGACAGTGACCACGCCGCCAGCTTCGGTGAATTTCACGGCATTGCCGACGAGATTGATGAGGATCTGCTGCAGCGCGCGCTGGTCGGCCACGACCTCTCCGATACCGCGCTGGACACGGTTCGTCAGCGTGACACCCTTGCTCTTGGCCTGCAGGGCCAGCATTGATTCGCAGGAGCGGATCGATGCGCCGATATCGAAAGGCTCGAGCATCAGCTCGTAGCGGCCGGCCTCGATCTTGCTCATGTCCAGCATCGTGTTGACGACGGAGAGCAGATGCGCGCCGGATTCACGGATCAGGCCGGCATATTCACGCTGACGCTCGTTCTCGAACTTGCCGAAATATTCGCCGATCAGGATATCCGAAAAACCGAGGATGGCGTTCAGCGGCGTGCGCAGCTCATGGCTGACGGCGGCAAGGAAGCGGGATTTGGCGTCATTGGCCGATTCCGCATCGGTCGCGCGCGCCTGCGCCTCGGCGCGAAGCCGCTGTTCTACCGAGACATCATGCAACTGGGCAACGACGGCCGAAAGCATGCCGTCGATATCGCGCCGCGCGGTCATATCCATACGCAGGTAAGCGAACTGCCTGCTATCGCGCGAGACCGAGGGACGCTCCAGCCTGAGATCGACGATCGCTTTTTCCTCGCCCTGGCGTAGTGCATCCAGCGCCTGCAGGAAAAGAATGCGGTCGGAAACATGCACCTGCTCGAAGAAGCCTCGGCCCTTCAGGTCGCGCATCCAGGCGAGATAGTCGCGCTTGTCGCGGCCGCCCGTCATCGTCACGCTGCCATGCGGATCGAGGAAGAGCACGAGGCCTGGGCTCATCTCAAGGAAGAGATCGTCGGCAGTGGCTGCCGCCACGTGCTGGGGGATAGCCTGCCGAGCCAGCGCGATGCTGCCGACGGCGGAAAAGAGAAAGGCGGCGCAGACGGTGGCGACACCGGCCGGCAGTGCAACAGCGGGGCTGGTGACGATGGAGAGGCCGACCGGAGCGGCAATAAGAGCGGCAGAAGACAGGAAGACGAGGCGGCGCAGAATCGCGAGCTCACTCTGGCGCACAGCTTCGCCACCGCTCGTCCGGGAGAGCCAGCCTGCCGCTGCCCGGTCCACGAGGGCTGTCGCCCGGCCGCCGATGTCACTCAATACACGCACGCAATACCTGCCCGAAAAGGCCTTTCATTACCCCGGACAATAGGCCCCCTCGGCTTAAGGAAAGGATAAGGCAAAGTCGCCTTCCACAGCCCAAAAACGCTAAAAGTCCCGTTTTGGGCCATCCGCATGGCTCTTTGAATTTTGTGGTTAATAGCAGGTAAGCGACGGATTTTCCTCATATTTCAGCATTGCGTTAACTCTTATGGCAGAGCGGCGGGCCAAAAGCCCAACGATTGCAGGCGGCGGCTGCCACCATGCTTAACGACATCTGGTAGAATTTGACTGAAATGCCCCGAAAATACCGATCATTAAAATTCGAGACAAATTTGCCGCAAATGCCAGTGAGTTTCGAAAAGCGGCATTCGCAACTTGGCGGTAGGGTGCAAACACACCGGACAACCGGCCCGATTCGGCGACAAGACCGGACGGGAAAACAGGATGGGCAAGACAATGTGGTTTCTGATCAAAGGATCATTCTGGTTTGGCCTTGTGCTCGTCGCTCTCTCCGTTTTCAGCTCGGAGAGCTTCGACAATGCCGGCCACCCGCAATTGCAGCTTTCCGACGCCTTCACGGCGGCAAGCGGCGCTTATGACTATATGACCGGCATGTGCTCCGAAAAGCCCGAGGTCTGCACCAAGGGCGGGGAAACCCTGACGGCTCTCGGCTACCGGGCCCGCGAAGGCGCCCGTGTCGCTTATGAACTGCTCGACAGCCAGTTTAGGGATGACAGCTCCAAAATGGCTTCTGCAAAGACGGCTGCGCCGCCGGCGCCTGTGGCACTCGCCGTTCCTTCCCTGCCGGAGGCCGTCACCAACACCGTGCGCGAGGCACAGGCCGCGCTGAACCAGCCGATGCCGCACCTGCCGCAGCCCTACCGCCCGCCGGTCGATGACGGTGCCTCGGCCGAACAGGTCGTGACTGGTACTATCTCGGCTAGCACCATTCCGGCAGGCTCGATCCCGCTGCCGACGCCGAAACCGGCGATCTGACGAATTTCGCGAGCATCCGCCCGCCCCCAAGCTTGCATCGGTGGTCCGCATGACGCGGAGATGCCCCATGCCTGACGTGCCTGCCCTGTTTATTTCAGCACTTTGCTGCGCCGTGAGGATGCCCATCCCTCACGGCGTTTCTTTTTAACTGTTCAAATCTGCGGTCGTTTCACCTATATCATCCGGTAACAGTGAAAGGCCTGACAGCATGGCGACCCTCGACCAGATCATCGACGACTTCTCCTTCCTGGATGATTGGGAAGACCGCTACCGATACGTCATCGAACTCGGAAAGGCGCTGCCTGATTTGGCCGACGCAAAGAAGACTTCCGAGAACAAGGTGATGGGCTGCGCCAGCCAGGTGTGGCTGGTGACGCATACGTCAGGCAATCCCGACAATCCGGTCATGACATTCGAAGGCGATTCCGATGCGCATATCGTGCGCGGCCTCGTCGCTATCGTGCTCGCCACCTATTCCGGCAAGACGGCGTCCGAAATCACTTCGCTGGATGCCTTCGAGATCTTCTCCAAGATCGGGCTCACAGAAAACCTCTCCTCGCAGCGCTCCAATGGGCTGCGCTCGATGGTGAACCGCATTCGCGAGGAAGCGCGTGTACGCGCTGCGGCCTGAGGGCGCGTGATCGGTATAATACAGAGCTGCGATCACATACGGCTGAGCGCCCGGAGGAAATCCGCCGGGCGCCCGAGTATAATATCCCCTGATGGGATTATTTGCCGTCAGCCATCTTTTCGCGCAGGCGCTCTTCCTGCTCGACAAGCTCCGGCGTGAAGGCTTCGCCGAAATCGGCAGCTTCGAAGACCTGGCGGATCTCGATTTCGCTCGGGCCAGGCATCGGATTGGGGCAGCGCTTGATCCATTCCAGCGCTTCATCCATGTCCTTGACCTGCCACAGCCAGTAACCGGCGATCAGTTCCTTGGTTTCGGCGAAGGGGCCGTCGATGACCAGACGCTTCGGGCCATCGAAGGCAACGCGCTTTCCCTTGGAAGACGGATGCAGGCCTTCGCCCGCCAGCATGATGCCGGCATTGACCAGATCCTCGTTATACTTGCCCATGGCCGCCAGAAGCTCAGTCGAGGGCATGACGCCCGCTTCACTGTCTGCTGTCGCCTTGACGATGACCATTACACGCATTGTCTCTTCTCCTCTTATTTGCGGCGGCATGAGTGCCTGCCTGTCATCAATCTCTTTGCTTCACGCAATTCCGAACGCATAACCGCTGGGCACTTTTGCTGGAATTGCCCTAAAGCGTGTCGCGATCTTTCAGATTCACTTGCCACGCTTCAGGCTTTTGTTTTCGCATGTCGTTATCGCAAAACCGCTGCGCACTTTTGCGCGACATGCTTTAGAGACGGATGAGCAATCGCGGGGCCGACATTTTTTGCCGCGCTTTTTTTGAAGATAAATGACGAGGGCCGAACATCCCCGGAAGGGACGATCGGCAAATACAAAAAAGCCGGGCAGCAGGCCCGGCTCTTTATCGTCTAGCGGTATGATACTCAGCCGCGTCCGCGTTTGCGGCGCTGACCCAGGCCCATTTCCTTTGCGAGGCGCGAACGCGCTTCGGCATAGGCCGGGGCTACCATCGGGTAATCGGCAGGCAGGTCCCACTTCTCGCGATATTCTTCCGGCGCGAGATTGTGATGCGTCATCAGGTGGCGCTTCAAGGACTTGAAGTTGCCGCCGCATTCCAGGCACGTAATCTGCTCGTCCTGTACGGACTTGCGGACAGAGACTGCGGGCTTCTGCTTTTCGACGACCGCTGCCACCGGCTGCGGTACGGATGTGTTGCTCAATGCCGAGTGTACATCGGAAATCAGATTGGCCAGGTCGCTGACCGGGACAACGTGGTTGCTGACATAGGCCGCGACGATATCGGCCGTCAGTTCCACAAGCAGCTCCGGCGCATTGCCGGTCGCCATATCCGTCATATTCTTTCTCCTGTTAGCATGCTCAAACGGTCCTTCTCCCAAAAAGACAAAGAACCCTCGTCGCAGAGCCAAACAGCAAAAGAGCAGGTCACAGCCTTTGTTTCGAAAAACCGGAATCCACCCCTAGATTCCGAAGACCGTATTCTGCACCAATACTGCCTGAAGGTGAGCTACTACGTATTCTTCCAGGCCGTCACCCAGTTAGACATTGGCAATCAAGGCTAAGGGACTTGGAAGCAGTACGTTTCTAATTCACAATCAGAACTCTACTTGGATTTTCAAATAGCATCGTTTTCGCAAAAGGCCAATTATTAATTGTGATTTTCCTAGAAAAAAAATCCATCACAAAGAATTGGTCAGCAGTTCAGCAAGCTTTACTCGTGCTTTCGGTGCATAAGTTTGCGTAAAATTGCTTAAAATTCTGAGTAGCCCCGCCTTCAGCGCATTCGCATATCGTCACGTACTGAGATATCGGCCGGAAAATGCCCTGATATATGCGAAGCTCTCGCAAGAAGGTGTGCAGAAACCGGTGCCGTCAGAATGAAGAAGAGGAAACCGGCCAGCGCTCTTGCAAGCACAGCAAGTTCGCCCGAGTAAAGCCCGGCGGCAAGCAACAACAAGCCGGAACCGACCGTGCCGGCCTTGGAAGCGGCATGCATGCGCGTATAGAGATCCGGCAGGCGCACGATACCGATCGCGGCCACCAGCGCGAAGAAGGCACCGGCCAGCAGCAGGACGGCGGTGATTATAGCGAGCGCATAGTCCATCATCATTCGCTCCTCTTTCGCGTCTCAGGCCCCGCGTTTCCGCGCGAGAGCACGAAACGGGCGAAGGCGACGGTTGCCAGAAAGCCGACGAGGCCGAGCGCAATAGCGATATCGATGTAAAGCGAGAAGCCGGTGCGCACCGCGACGACGGCGATGAAGCCGATGGCGATGCCTGTCAGCATGTCGAGCGCCAGGATGCGATCCGGCAGGCTGGGGCCGGCAATGACCCGCCAGACCGTTATGAAGAGCGCCACGCAGAGGATGCCAAGCGCTGCGAATGCGGCAGTGGAAACGATGGCGGCGGGCGTTATCATCCGAAGGCCTCCATGATACGGCGCTCGAATCCGTCAGCAATATCGCGTCTGACGGCCAGCGGATTGGCACAGTCCAGCGCGTGCACATAGAGCGTACGCCGATCCGCTGACACATCGACCGAGAGTGTGCCGGGCGTGAGCGTGATGAGATTGGCAAGCAGAGTGATCTGGAAATCGCTCGTCACCGTCAACGGGAATGCGAGAATGCCGGGAGTAAGCTGCATACGCGGCGAAAGCACCGTCAGCGCCACCCGCCAGGCGGAAAGCGCCAATTCCTTCAGGAAAAGGCCGGCGAGCAGGAGGACATGCAAAGGGCGGATACGGCGCGGCGGCGAACGGTCGGCAAAGGCTTCGCGCACGACGGCGAGCGACAGCAGCGACAGGACGAGGCCGAAAACGAAATTATGCGGCGAGGCGCTGCCGGTCACGGCGACCCAGGCAATGGCGAGCGGCAGGCTCAGGAACAGCACGATCATCGTATAGTCCCTTCCGGAAAGACGGAAAAGATATAGGCGGAGGGATCGGCAAGCCCGTCGGCGGCCGACCGGGCGAGCTGCAGCAACTGCTCCGGCAGGACGCCGAAGCCGATGACGAGGATCGTCAATGCGGCAAGCGGCAGGCCGGTTGTCCAGCCGGTTCGCACCGGCGGGAGCGTCAGGAGGGTGGGACGCCAATAAGCAAACAGGAAGACGCGGCCACAGGCGATCGTCAGCAGGAAGCCGCCGAGCAGGATCGCGCCCGCCAGCCACCAGGCACCGACATCGAGCGAGGCCTTGACCAGCAGCACCTTCGGCCAGAAGCCGGAAAAGGGCGGCAGGCCGCAGGCGGCCAGGAGCAGCATGAGCGAAATCGCGGCAAACCAGCCGCTCTGGCGATAAAGGCCCCCGAGCGCGGCCAGCGAAAAGGAGCCGCCCCGCCTGCCCGCTTCGCCGGCCAGAAGATAGAGCGCCGTCATCAGCACCACTGAATGCAGCGCATAGAAGACCGCGCCGCCGAGGCCATCGGCGGTGCCGAGTGCGGCACCGACCAACATGTTGCCGATGCCTGATATCACCACATAGCCGAGCAGACGACGCAGGTCGGTCTCGGCGAGCGCACCCAATGCGCCGACGAGAACGGTCAGGGCTCCGACGATCGCGATCAGCAGGCTGAGCTCATCGCGCTCGGCCGGCAGCAGCATGACCAGGACACGCAGCAGCGCATAGATGCCGACCTTGGTCAGCAGGCCGGCAAAGAGCGCGGAAACGGCGATGCGCGGCGTGTGGTAGGAGGCCGGCAGCCAGAAATTCACCGGGAAGGCCGCGGCCTTCATGGCGAAGGCGAGCAGAAAGAGGCAGGCGAGCGTCATCAGTGGCGCTGTGTCGCTCAAGCCCGCTGCCCGCTCGGCAATATCGGCCATGTTGAGCGTGCCGAAGCTCGCGTAGAGGATGCCGACAGCGATGAGGAACAGCGTCGTGGCGATGAGGTTCAGCACCGCATATTTCAGCGCGCCATCGATCTGCGCCCGTTCGGAGCCGAGGATCAGCAGGCCGAAGGAGGAGATGAGCAGCACCTCGAACCAGACATAGAGGTTGAAGATATCGCCGGTCAGGAAGGCGCCGGTGACACCAGCCATCAGCAGCATCAGCAGCGGGAAGAAACCGTAGCGCCGGCCGCTTTCGGTGGTATCCGAGAGCGCATAGATGCCGGCGGCAAGGGCAGCGACCGCTGCGGCGAGCGCCATCAGCGCGCTGAAGATATCGACCGTGAAAGCGATACCGAAGGGCGGCAGCCAGCGCCCCATGACCATGGTGAGCGGACCGTGTTCGACGACCTGCCGCAGGAGAGCGGCGTCGAGAAGCAGGAGGACGGCAAGGCCGGTGACGGCGATCCATGCCTGCAGGCGGGGAAGGTCCCGCAGCATCAGGAGCAGCGCGCCGAGGCTGATGCAGAGCACGACCGGCAGGATCGCCAGCCAGTGGGCCGGCGGGACCGGGGTGGTGACCATGGCGGCAGAGAGATCGGTGATGGGGGCGGCCATCAGGGGGTGCCTCCCTTGATAGCCGACGGGCAGAGGGGGGTGAGCATCCGCACAACCATGCTCAATACCCCACAGGCGGCAGCGGCCGGTCTTCGGGTTCGGCATCGTGCATGCGGGTCGTATCGTCTGTGCCGAGCTCCTGATAGGCGCGGTAGGTCAGCACCAGCAGGAAAGCGAGGAAGGAGAATGAGATGACGATGGCCGTCAGGATCAGCGCCTGCGGCAGCGGATTGGCCGCACCTGATGGCAGCATGTCGGCCCCGGCGGGTATGATCGGCGGCACGACGCGGGTCAGCCGTCCTGCCGTGAAGATCAGCAGGTTCACGGCGTTACCGAGAATGGCGATGCCGAGCATGATACGGATCGAGAAGCGCGACAGGATCAGATAGATGGCGGCCGAAAAGAACAGGCCGACGACGATGGCAAAGAGCGCCTCCATCAGTCCACCTCCCTTTCTTCCAGCGCCAGCGCGATCGAGGCGACGGCGCCGAGCACCACGAAATAGACGCCGAGATCGAAGAGCACGACGCTGGAGAGCGGCACCTCCACGCCTGCCACGACGGGATAGACCCAGAGGCCGGTCATGAAGGGCACGGCAAAAAGGACAGAGATCAGGCCGGCGAGGCAGGAGAGCAGCAGACCGAAGCCGGCAATCGCCAGCGGGTGGAAGCGGATCGCCCGGCGTACTGCCTCAACGCCGAAGGCAATGCCGTAGATCGCCAGAGCCGAAGCGGCAATCAGCCCGCCGATGAAGCCGCCACCCGGCTCATTGTGGCCGCGCAGCAGGATGAAGACGGAAAAGAGCAGCATCAGCGCGGTGATAAAGGGAGCGATCGTGCGGAAGATGATTGTGTTCATGCGGCGCCTCCGCTTCTCTGCGTGGCCGGGCGGCCAGACACGAGAAGGCGGATGCCGACGCCGACAGGTTTTGCGAAGACCCGGCTCATGCCTCCTCCGCATCCGGATCGTTCGTCGCCAGCCGGCGCTCCGTATTGCCGCGGATGCGGATGAGGGCCAGGATGGCGAGGCCTGTCACCGCCACGACGGCGATTTCGCCGAGCGTGTCCGTGCCGCGGAAATCGACGATGATGACGTTCACGACATTGGCGCCATGGGCGATCAGCTTCGAATGGGCGTTGAAGAAATCGCTGAGTGCCGTGTTGAACGGTGGCTCCGTGGCGCGCATCAAAAGCAGCGCGAAGCCGAGGCCGCATGCGAGTGAAAGCGCGATATCGAAGAGGCGGCGGGCGCCGTGGCGCGGATCGGTCGGCGACAGGCGCAGACGGGTCATGACGAGGGCGAGGATGACGACTGCGAGCGTTTCGACCATGAACTGGGTGAAAGCGAGATCCGGAGCGCCGAAGAGCAGGAAGATCAGCGCGACAGCAAAACCCTGAATGCCGAGCGAGACGATAGCCGTCAACCGGTCGCGGGCGATCAGCACCGCGACGAGGCCGAGCATGGCGATGAGCATGATGCCCGCTTCGCGCAGGCGCAGGTCTGCGGGCCAGGCAAAGGCCAGCGGCAGTTCGTCATGGATGACGAGCGGCACGAGCAGCATCGCTGCCACACAGACAAAGGTGCAGGCGACATAGATATCGAGACGTCTCGGCTGGACGATACCGATGAAGCGGTGCGCGAAACGCACAAGCCCGGCGATGACGTGATCAAAACCGCGATCGGGACCAAGGGCGGAGCGCAGGGCATAGGCCACAAGCGCGCGGGCACGGTCGAGATGCCAGTAGACAACGACACCGAGCACTATCGTCAGCAGCGACAGGGCAAGCGGCACGCCGATATGCGGGGCCAGCGAAATGGAGATGGCCGTAGCTTCACCCGCCACGGCAGAGGCCATGGGCGAGGAAATCATGGCATGGGTGAAACCGGAAAAGAGCGCCGCGAGCAGCCCTGCGACAGCGAGGATCGCCGGACCGAACCAGAGCAGGACCGGCGCCTCATGCGGATGTTTCGGTGTTTCCACCGGCCGGCCGAGGAAGGGCCTCAGCGCCACGGCAAAGGCGATCGCAAACATGAGAGCATTGCCGAAGACGGCAAGGGCCGTGACGAGGATCGAATAGAGATCGCCGGCGGCAAGGGCTGTATAGATCTCCTCCTTGGCGAGGAAACCGAAGAATGGCGGCAGACCAGCCATGGAAAGGGCAGCTGCCATTGCGATCACAAAGGTCAGCGGCATGGCCCTTCGCAGGCCCCGCAACCGGGTGATATCACGCGTGCCGGTCTCATGGTCGATGATGCCGGCGATCATGAAGAGCGCGCCCTTGAAGAGCGAATGCGCCACCAGATAGAGCACCGCCGCTTCGATGGCTGCGTGCGAGCCGAAGCCGGTCAGCAGCACCAGCAGGCCAAGGGAAGAGACGGTCGTGTAGGCGAGCTTCAGCTTCAGGTCCGTCTGGCGGATCGCAAGCACCGAGCCGGTAACGAGCGTCAGGCCGCCGAAGACCGGCAGCAGAACCTCCCATGCGGGCGTCGCGCCCATGACCGGGTTCAGCCGCATCAGTAGGTAGACGCCGGCCTTCACCATGGTGGCGGAATGCAGGTAGGCGGAAACGGGCGTGGGCGCCTCCATGGCATTCGGCAGCCAGAAATGGAATGGAAACTGTGCCGATTTGGTGAAGGCACCGCCGAGCACCAGCAACAGGGTGGCGAAATAGAGCGGGCTGCCCCTAACGACATCGCCGAACTGCAGCAATTCGGATAGCTGCGCAACGCCCGTCAGTCCCCAGAGCAGGAGCAAGCCGGCAAGCAGCAGCAGCCCTCCCCCGCCGGTGACGACGAGTGCCTGCAAAGCGGCGCGTCGTGCCGCCTCCCGCTCATGGTCGAAGCCGATCAGCAGGAAGGAAGTGATCGAGGTGAGCTCCCAGAAGATGAAGAACATCAGGAAGCTGTCCGACACCACGACGCCGAGCATCGCGCCCATGAAAAGGAAGATGAAGGAGAAGAACCGGCCCTGATCCGGATGGCCCTTCAGATATCCGCCGGCGTAGAGCACGATCAGCGTGCCAATGCCGGTGATGAGCAGGGCGAAGGTGAGCGACAATCCGTCAAGGAACCAGGAAAAGCGCAGGCCCAAGCCCGGCACCCAGTCATAACCGCCGGTTATGACTTCGCCATGAGCGATCTGCGGTACGAGGCGCAGGAAATGCAGGAAGGCAAGCAAAGGGGCGATGGCGAGCAGCCAGGCACCGCCTGCGCCAAAGGCACGAATGATGAAGGGAGCCGCGAGAGCGCCGATCAACGGCAGACACAGGGCCAGAAATGTCAGAGCCGTGACATCGGCCATGTCCCCTCCCCGTGAGCACGGATGAAAGCCGGCAAGCAGCCTTTTCCAAGGCTTAGGCGAATCGGCTGATAGCCTCAAGCAATTTCGGCAACCCGCAATGGATGCAGGCGGCGGTTTTCACAGGCTTGGAGTTCAGGAAAGGCGTGTGACGAGACGGGAAACGGAACCGTGCAGGATGAAGAAAGCAAGCGGCAAAGGCCAGAGAATGCAGGCGATCAGCCCGCCAATGCGATGCACCGTCCAGCGGTCGTGATTGACCCAGCCTTCCAGCAGGGTCACGCCCAGGGCGATTGCGGCGACTGCGCCGTACAGAACAATCATCAGAGTATGAAACACCGTTTGTCCCCGAAACACGCAGCATTAAGCTTAATGGCACACTAAAGATAAAGCACGGGTGATTCGTCGTCTTCCCCCGAATTGGGTAGATGGCAATTGGGGCCTTGACGCGGCAGGTTTGATTGTGAGGCCTGATCCCAGACTTGATCAATCGTGCGCAGCGCACCACATTTGCGCACGAAAGAGATTGCCCCCATCGGCGAAAGGAGCACTCCATGGCCGAAACGACCACCACACCAAAAATTCACAAGACCGATGCCGAATGGAAGGAACTGCTGACCCCTGAGCAGTATCGCATCACGCGCCAGCATGGCACCGAACGCGCCTTTACCGGTCCCTATTGGGATTCCTTCGAGACCGGACTCTACCGCTGCGTCAGTTGCAATGCGCCGCTCTTCCGCTCCGACACCAAGTTCGATGCAGGATGCGGCTGGCCGAGCTATTTCGAACCGGTCTCTCCGGAGTCCGTGACCGAACACCGCGACACCACCTATGGCATGGTGCGCACGGAAATCCGCTGCGGCACCTGCGAGGCCCATCTCGGCCACGTCTTCCCTGACGGACCGCCGCCGACAGGCCTGCGCTACTGTATCAACGGGCATGCAATGGTTTTCGAGCCCGGCAAGTAAAGGCTTGTAAGTAAAAGAAAAGCGGACCCCACCAGGTCCGCTTTTTTCATATCAGCCCGGCGGATGGGATGAGCGGCGATCGCCGATCTTCCATTACATGCTCGGCGGCAAGCCGGCCGAGCAGTGGCGCGAGAATGACGCCGGGATGGCCGACGGCGACATAGGCGCCCTCGATGCCGGGCAGGAAACCGAGCCGCGGCATTCCATCGGAGAAGAAGGGCCGGTAACCTGCAGCCGCCTCGACCAGCGACACGCCTTCGGGCAGGCGCAGGCGCTCATGCATGACCTTCAAGATCCGCTGGCCGACCCTTTCCGGCGCGTTTTCGGAGGTATCGTCGATATAGCCCTTGGCGACATGCAGCATGTTGTCCGCCGACTGGCGGATTTCCAGGCCAGGGCCGCGGAGGATGCGGTTCACGACAGGCTCCGCGCAGCCATAGCGCAGGATGATGGAGGGCGAGGCTTCGACGCCTGTTCGGAAGCCCAGGCTTTCCGTTAGGCGGTCGACCGCTGTTCCGCCTGCGAGGATCACGAGATCGGCCTCGATCGCGCCATCGGCCAGACGCACGCCACTCACCCGGTCGCCCGAAAGGATGAGGCTTTCGACCTTCCGGCCAAAGGTGGCGGTTACGCCGGCGGCATCGATCAGGTCGCGTGACAGCCTTGCAGGGTCGAGCGCCAGATCGTCGGGCGAGAAGATCGCGCAGGCGGGAGGCTGACACAGATTGGGTTCCCATGCAGCAATCGCTGCGGCATCGACCAGTTCGACATCCGTGCCTGCGGCGCGATGGGCTGCGGCAAAGGCTTCGGTTTCGGCAGTACCTTTGAGCCAGAACAGAGAGCCGGGACGTGCAGCGGCAAAGGCATCCGGTAGATCGGCCTGCAGGCGGCTATAGTCGGCGAGCGCTTCCTGCACCAGGCGGTAATTGACCGCTCCCGGCGCGATGTTGATGATATTCACCCAGCCGAAGGCACGTGCCGTCACGCCGCTGCCGGCTTGCACATTCTCCTCCACCAGATGGACGGTGGCTCCGCGCCGGGCGAAATGGAAGGCGAGCGAAGCGCCGACAATGCCGGCGCCGATAATGATGACGCGTATCTTTGCAGATGCCATGACGGGAGCTCTCGTATAAATCGGGAGGAAGAGGTAGGCGCGGCTTAGGCACGCTCCATGACAGAGGGATGAAACAATGTCTATCATCCGGGAAATCCTGCGCAGCGACCGGCTGGTGTTGCGCGAAATCACCGTCGCGGACTTGCCGGCGCTCGAGCGCATCTTCGCCGATCCGCTGTGCATGCGGTATTACCCTTCCGTGAAGGATGCCGCAGCAACGCGCGATTTCTTCGACAGGCTCGCCTTCGGAAGCTACGAGAAAAATGGTTTCGGTCTCTGGGCGATGATCGATCGCGAGAGCGGCGATCTGCTCGGCGATTGCGGGATCACGCTGCAGGACACATCGCGCGGAATGGAGCCGGAGCTTGGCTACCATCTCTGGCCGGATTACTGGGGCAAGGGTTATGCCACCGAGGCCGCCCTTGCCTGCCGCGACCATGCCTTCTCGGTCATGGGACTGTCGCGCCTCGTCAGTATCGTCAGCCTGGAAAATCTTCCCTCGCAGAAGGTCGCCGGGCGGGTGCATCAGCGACGGGAGGTTTTCACCAAGCAGAATGCGGCCGGCGAGACAGTGGAACGCTATCTCTACATCAGCGAGAAGAATTCAGGCGCATGAGCACGAGTTCCGACGATCCCCTCTACCGCGATCCTTCACTTGCACAATTCTACGATACGGCCAATCGCTGGGGACCGGATTTCGACTTCTGCATGAAGCTGGCGGAAGGCGCCAATTCCGCGCTCGACCTCGGCTGCGGGACGGGCGAGCTGACGGCAGCGCTCGCCGCGACGCGCAACGTCACCGGCGTTGATCCTGCCGCCGCGATGCTCGACATCGGCAGGGCGCGGCCGGGCGGCGGCAAGGTGGCATGGGTCGAGGGTGACGCCCGCACCGTTCGCCTCAGGAAGAGATACGATCTCATCGTGCTGACGGGCCACGCGTTCCAGGTCTTCCTGACGGAAGAGGACCAGCGCGCCGCCCTTGCGACGATCGCAGCACATCTCAGCCCTGCCGGCCGGTTCGTGTTCGATACGCGCAATCCCGGTTTTTACGGGGAGCGCGACGTACGCCATAGCAGCGTGCGCCAGCTCGAGCATGCCGAACTCGGTGCGATAGAGGCCTCGGACGAGTCTCATTACGATGAGACGACCGGCATTCTTTCCTATGAGAACGGCTATCGGGTGCTCTCGACCGGCGAGCACTTCGCCGGGCGCTCGCAAATCCTCTACACGCCGCGCGACAAGCTTGCGAGAATGATCAGCGACGCCGGGCTCATCATCGACGCCTGGTATGGCGACTGGGAAGGCAACCCCTTCCATGCGCGGTCGCGCGAGATCATTCCGGTTGGTCGTCTCGCCTGAACAGGAAAGGCTTTATTGTTTCACGCAATTCCGGACGCAAAGCCGCTGCAAACTTTTGCTGGAAAGGCGCTAGTCCTGCTCTTGCGGGCAGGGCCAGCCTGAGGGGATAGAAAGCCCCGAGGGCAGCTTCGTCGAGGAATCGCCGCAAGCAAGGTCGATCTGCGCCTGCTGCAGGCCAGTGGCGGCGGACAGATCCAGCCCCTCGATGCGGGTCAGAAACATGAAGGCTCGGTCGAAGGTGATCGGACCTTCAAAGGTTGCGCCCGTCAGATCGGCGCGGGAGAGATTGGCGAGTGCGAAGCTGACGCCGGTCAGCACCGCCTTGTCGAAATTGGCTCGACCCAGCTCGGCCTTCTCGAAGTTGGCCTTCGTCAGCTGCGCCCCGGTGAAATCGGCCCGCTGCAACTCCGCACCGGCAAAGCTTGCACCATCGGCGATGGCCCTGGCAAAAGTCGATCGATAGGCTTCGATTTTTCCGAAATTCGCGCCCTGCACGGTAGCGCCTTCAAGCGAGGCGCGCACGAGGGTCGCTTTTTCGGCATTGGCGGATTTGAGGTTGGCGCCGCCGAGATCGGTCAGCGAGAAATCCGTGCCGGCCAGATTGGCGCCCTGGAGGTCACTGCCCTGAAGCATCAGGTTCTTCTTGTTGCACTCCTGCCAGTCGAGCTCCGGCGAAGCCGTGCTGCCGCAACTGGCCGCCATCACCGGCAGCGAATAGGCTGCCATAGCCAGAAAAGCCGAAAGACCGAGCACCGAGCGTCCAAACATCAACCTCTCCTCCGCGAGTCGCGCCATCAGAGATTTCTACAAGGCGCAGACTACGATAAAAATATGGTTAGTCCCCGCCAGCAATCAATCTGGAGATGGCCCTGTCAGGCTTTCGGTACGCGCAATTCCATGCAGGTGAGATCCAGCCAGCGGCCGAACTTGATGCCAACTTCGGAAAATGTGCCGGCGATGCGGAAGCCGAGTTTCGCGTGCAGTTTGATGGAGGCGGTATTTTCGGCCTCGATGCCGGCGATCATGACGTGGATATTGCCGGCGGTTGCACGTTCGATCAATGCGCGCATCAGCTTTTCGCCGATGCCGGCACCGCGGTAATCCTTGTCGACATAGACGGAATGCTCAACCGTGTGGCGGTAGCCATCGAAAGCGCGCCAATCGCCGTAGGAGGCGTAGCCGGCGACCTTGCCGTTCATTTCGGCGACGATGACCGGAAAGCCCCTGCCCTTGCGCGCCTTGAACCATTCAAGCCGGTTGTCGAGATCGACGAGCGTTTCATTCCAGATTGCCGTGGTGTGCTCGACGGCGTGATTGTAGATATCTCTGACAGCAGGAAGATCGGCTTCGGCGGCGTCCCGGATGAGAACGATATCGGTCATTTGGCAGGCCCGGTTCGGAATGGTCTTCCGCCGGGGCATACGCTGGGCGCGGGCCGATGTAAACGCCAGATATCAGAAGGCGGGGACCGAGAGGCTGAAGCAGGTCAGCACGGCCGAATAATGCACGGCGGCGGCGGCCACTACGAAGCCATGCCAGATGGCGTTCTGGAAGCGCAGCCTCTCCCAGACATGGAAGATGACCCCCAGCGAATAAATGATGCCGCCGATGATGATCAGCAGCATGGAAGCATAGGGAATGCGCGAGGCAACGGGCTCGGCCACCAATACGCCGCTCCAGCCCATGGCGAGATAGAGGAGGATCGCCAGCCGGTCATATTTGCCCGGAAAGACACATTTGACGAAGATGCCGAAGGCGGCAATCAGCCAGATGACGATCAGCATGCCAGACAGCAGCGGATCGTCGGCGCCGCGCTCCAGAAACGGCGTATAGGTGGCGGCGATCAGGATGAAGATCGCCGAGTGGTCAAGCCGGCGCAGATACCATTTGGTGCGCGATACCGGCCAGATATTATAGGAAAAGGAAATGCCGAGGGTCAGCACCAGCCCGACACCGTAAACCCAGGCGGCAACCAGCGCGCCGGCGGGGCTCCAGAGGGTGGCGTAGAAGATCAGCACGGTCACGCCGATCAGGGCAAAAAACAATCCGACGCCATGGACGATGCCGTCGGCGATCAGTTCATATCTGTCGTAGGCCCAGCGAATGCCGTTGATTTCGCCCATGCGCGCACCCCTACTCAGAGAGAGGGGATCGTCGCATTGAATTGGCCAAGGCGCAACCGGACGCCCGATGGCGTCAGGTTAAATCTTTGTGACGAGCCATGCTCGTTTTTGATGACGCGCTTACTTGCCTGCCGCGCAATCCTCGCAGAGCGGCGTCTGGGGCAGCACCGCGAGGCGAGCTTCCGATATCCTGGCACCACAGCGGGCGCAGGTGCCATAGGTCCCCTTGGCGATGCGTTCGAGGGCGGCGTCGATGGCGCGCAACTCATCCTCGCCTGCCTGGCCGAGACCTTCCAGCACTTCATCGTTCTCGTTTTCGATGGCGCGGTCGTCGTCATCGGCCTCCTTGGTGCGGCCGAGGTCCGTGTCGATCTTGCGCAGGCGCGCTGTCAGTTCGTGCCAGCGGTCGCGCAGGATCTTTTCCTGAAGTTTCATATCCATGGCTTCACGTCCTACCGATCCACCAGCACCGAGCACCTGGCATGGCGCACCACGCGGTCGGCGGTGGCACCGATGAAATAGTTGTAGAAATCGGGAATATGCGAGGCGATCATAATGAGATCGGCGCCGTGGCTTTCCGCCGCGGCAAGAATGCCGTTGGCGGGCGGGCCGTTGCGGACTTCGACGGTGGCCGGAATGCCGGTCTTGGCGACGAGTTCATTCAGCCGGTCGCGGCCTTCCTTCATGGCGCCCTCGACGACGTTTCCCGGCAATTCGATGGCGACATAGGTTGGAATATCCTCGACGACATTGAGGAGGATGATCTCACCGCCATTGTCGAGCAGCTTTGCCGCCTTGCGGAAAATCTTCTCGCCTTTTTCGATGCCGCCGATCTCAACTGGAACGATGATCTTCTTGTACATGGGATCCTCCTTGAGGTGTTGATCTTCGTCATCAACCTCCTCCCTAGATAGATAAAGCGCATTGACTGATATCAAGTGGGGCGCGAGCCATCGTCAACGTTTGCAGAACGCTTCATCGTCAAAAACGAGCCTTCTGTGAACAATGAGAATGCGCCATATAGGGATCAAGTACAGCAGCCGAGGGGAGCTTACAGGCGAATGGACCGGCGAAAATTCCTCGCGCTCGCTACGGGCGGCACATTTGCCGCCACCGCCGGTACGCCTTTTTATTCCAGGGCAGGAGATCATTCCATGACGTCATCAGAAACATCCTATGCGCTGACGCGCCCTGCCTATATCGACCAGTCGCATCTGGTCGTGAAAGACTTGGCCGCGGTTTCCGGTTTCTATCAGAAGATGCTTGGCCTTTCGGTGCTCGAAAAGACCGCAAGCGGCGAAGTTCTGGGGGTTGCCGGCCTGCCGCTGCTGACGCTGACGACGGATAACAATGCGCGCGAGGCCCCCCGCAACGCCGCCGGCCTCTTCCACACCGCTTTCCTGATGCCAAACCGCATCGAACTCGCTCGCTGGCTGCGCCATGCTGCGCACAACAATGTCACCCTCGAGGGCGCGTCCGACCACCTAGTCAGCGAGGCGATCTACCTTTCCGATCCTGAAGGCAACGGCATCGAAATCTATGCAGACAGGCCGCATGAAAGCTGGAAGTTCCATCCGGACGGCATGGTGGAAATGGCGACGCTGCGCCTCGACCTGCAGGCACTCTACAACAGCGCACCAGAGGATACCTGGACCGGCATGGCCGACGGCACCGCGATCGGTCACATCCATTTGCAGGTCGGCGACATTCCGCAGGCCGATGCCTTCTACCGCGACGTGCTTGGTCTGAAGCTGATGGCGCGTTATCCGAGCGCGAGCTTCTTTGCGAGCGGCGGCTATCACCACCATCTCGGCGCCAATATCTGGAACAGCCGCGGCGCCGGCACCCGCGCCGATCACATGACCGGCCTTTCCGACTACAAGATCCGTTTCAATGACAAGGAAACGCTCGACAAGGCCGTTGCCAAACTCGACGAACTGGAGATCAAGAGCGAGAAGCGCGACGGCGGCGTCTTCCTTAGGGATCCGTGGGGCATCGGGCTTACGCTTTCGGCCTGAAGGAATATCTTTTAAGGCACTCGGAAAGGATCGTTTTGGTATTTCGCCGAAACGGTCCTTTCTGTTTTCAGGGAACTCCCAAAACAGTCGCGGCATATTTCTCGATATTTGCTTTTAGGACGACCGAACGGTCGCGCAAGCGCTGGGCTCGACGCCATCATGCGGCTGTAATAAACTGGACGTATCTTCCCATTTTACAACCCTCAATAGATTTCGCAGCCAATCCCCATCGTACACCGACGAAATGTCCGCCATCGGACGGAGGAGGCAGAATGACAGTGGAGGACTCCCAGCGCGTCCGGCAGGTGGCGGAGCAGGTTGCGGCCGCTAGCTCGCCCGATGTTCGAGCAGATATCGAAGCGCTGATGAGCAGCGCGCAAAAGCCCGGCTGGCTTGGTGAAGCCGGCCGCGCCATGAACGTCCGTTACGGCGGCGTGCGCGCATTGATGAACCGAGATCAGCCCGTCGAAGAAGGGGTCGATATCGGCCCACCTCCGGTCGGCGACTTGGAGACGATCGTCTTTGCCGTGGGTACGCCGGTTTTCCTTGTCAGGAACAATGCCGTCGACATCGACAGCGCCCGCGAGGAAGCGAAGGCCTGGCGCCGCTTCCTCACGGACAACGCAACGAACCTGGATCGGGCGATGGTTTCGATCGGCCGTGTCGACGTCACCAATGCCGACCGCGACTATGCCGGCACGGCATGGGTAATCGATGACGGTCTTGTCGTCACCAACCGCCATGTGGCCAACCTTTTTGCGGAAGCAAGCGGCACCGGCTTCAAGTTCAAAATCGGCTTCGACGCGCGTCGCGAGATCGGCGTCAATATCGACTTCCTGGAGGAATTCGGTAACGCCGCCAGCGACGAAGTGAAGATCGAACGCGTCGTCTGGGTGGCACCTGAAACCGGACCCGATGTTGCCTTCCTGAAGCTGGCGCCGAAATCCTCGCCGGTCGGCCGCCTAAAGCTCGATCTTGCCTCCGAGGTGCCGGTGCGCAACCTGCCGGTTGCCGCAATCGGCTATCCCGCCAGCGATTCCCGCTTCTCCGATCAGAGGCTTGCCGAAAAGATTTTTGGCGGCGTATTCACCAAGAAGCGGCTTGCAGTCGGCAACCTGCTGGCGGCCGACGAGAACCGTGTCACCCATTCCTGCTCCACCCTCGGCGGCAATTCCGGCTCTCCGTTGCTCGACATCGGCACCGGCAGGGTGATGGGGCTTCACTACAGCGGAACAGAATTCATCGAGAATGACGCGGTGCCGGCAGCCGTTCTGCGGCGTTGCCTGCAGCGCGCCCAAGGATTGCTCCAACCGCCACCGAACGAGGAAATCACCGTGAGCGAAGGCGACAAAAGTGGAAGCGGCAGCGGCGGTAAAGTGACATTCACGGTGCCGCTGAAGATTACCGTCGAACTGGACACTGCAGCGTTGCAATCTTCGCTCGCAGGCGGACCGGCGACTGCGCCTTCGGGGCCGACTATCGTCATGAGCGCGACCGGTTCCGGTCCTAATCCGCCGTCCCCCTCGCCGATCTCGATGCCGACCAAGGAGCAGGTATTTGCTGCGGTCCGCAGCGCGCGATCTCTGCTTGCCAACCGTGACGACGTCGTTGCCATCAAGCCGGGCTATCGCTTCGAGAATGGCGAGATCACCGATCAGCGCGCCGTCGTGATCGCGGTCAATCGCAAGCTCGAGCTGGGCGCCCTGGAATCGCGCGGCCGCACGAAGCTGCCGGATTACATCGATGGCGTTCGCACCGACGTCACCGTCGCCTCGGCGCAGGATCTCTTCGGCATTGACATGGACGAAGCCGCGAAGCCGAGCTGGCATACGAATTACAAGAAGCGCGACGACCTGCCGCTGACCCGTCGCCCGGTCAACGGCAAATTCGTCATCCATACCGGACCTGACGCGAGCTGGCCGCAGCTCGGTCTATTCCTGGCGAAGACCCGCAAGTCGCTGGTCGTTGCCATGTACGATTTCGGCGCGACGAATGTCGCCAATGGCGTGCTAGATGCGGTCAAGGGCCAGGCCGAAACCATCTCCATGGTGCTGCAGATGGGCGGCAAGGTGCATGATGGCGATCTGACGGATGCCGAAGCGGTCGGGCAGATCCGCGATGCGAAGGGCAGCAAGTTCGATTTCGCGCCGGCGAGCGTCGGCAGGAACGGCATCTTCGATTCAGCCTACCATATCAAGGTCGCCGTGCGCGACCACAACGCCATGTGGCTTTCGAGCGGCAACTGGCAGAGCTCCAACCAGCCCAACGTGGCGCCTTTGACAAACAAGGATGACGAGGCATCGGCGCTGCGGCTCTACAATCGCGAATGGCATGCCATCCTTGAAGATGCCGGGCTCAGCAAACTCTATGAGGATCATATCCTGCGCGATCTGGAAGAGGCCAAGACGGTGACGGAGGCCGGCATCGTGTCGGAACAACTGGTCTTCCTGCCCGCCAACGTCGCCATGGACACGCTCGAAGCGCCTCAAAAGCCGCGCTATTTCCAGCCGCTGACCGGCGAGCGCACAATCGACGTGCAGCCGATCCTGACGCCCGACAACTATATCGACGTGGTATTGCCGTTCATACAATCGGCCAAGAGCCGGATCTACTTCCAGAACCAGAGCTTCAACACCAGGACTGTGGGCGACAATTATCGCCGTCTGCTGGATGCGCTGCTCGAAAAGCAGAAGGGCGGTCTCGACGTGCGCATCATCTTCCGCAGCTTCGGCTCCGAAGACCGCGACGTCATCAGCAACGCCAAGGATTACGGCTTCGATACCAATAAGATCCGCAAGCAGAAGAACTGCCATACCAAGGGAATCATCATCGACAGCGAAGCCGTGCTGATGGGCAGCCACAACTGGACGACAGCCGGCACCGGCTTCAACCGGGATGCGAGCCTGATCTTCTATGATGCGGAAATTGCCAAATTCTACGAGGAGATCTTCCTCTACGACTGGAACCGCATCGGCCCGGCGAAAATAGATGAAAATCTGCCGCCGCCGGTACTCGCACCATCAGGAGGGGAGACAGCACCGCCGTCAGGCTACATTGCCGTCCCGCTCTCGATCGCGCTTGGGCGGTGACTTCGGAGCGGCACAAACGGCGATTGGAACGCGCGGGGGCTGCGCTTTCGGAACAAAACTTCCAGACGACAAATGGCGCCGTTTCCGGCGCCATTTTCAGGTTTGTATGTTTCAATGACGGGGCTCGATGGTCACCTCGCCGAACATGACGCCGCGCGTCAGCGGCTTGGCGAGGAAGTCATGCGGGAAGCCGAGGACGATTGCGCTTGCCTCGGCGAGGCGGGTGCGATGTTCATCCGACAGCACGACATCGAGCGCACCGAGATTGTCTTCGAACTGGGCCATCGTCTTCACGCCCATGATCGGCGAAGTCACGGCGGGGTTGGCGAGCGTCCAGGCGATCGCCACCTGCGCCGGCGTCTTGCCGATCTCGGCAGCGATTTCCTTTACGACTTCGGCGATGCCGAGGCTGCGCTCGGTCAGCGAACCATTGCCGGCAGCGACATTCTTGCGGGTGCCGACGGCACTTGCGGTGCCAACGCCGATATCGAGGTCGGCACGACTATATTTGCCGGTGAGGACACCCATGCCAAGCGGCGACCAGGGGATGACGCCGAGGCCGAGTTCAGCGGCCATCGGGATCAGTTCGCGCTCCACCGTGCGTTCGATCAGGCTGTATTCGATCTGCAGAGCCACCAGCGGCGCCCAACCGCGAAGGTCGGCCAGCGTCTGCATGCGCGCGACCTGCCAGGCCGGCGTATCGGAAATGCCGGCATAGACGATCTTGCCGGCACGAACGAGATCGTCCAGTCCGCGCATGACCTCCTCGACCGAGGTCGTGAAATCCCAGGCGTGCAGATAGAAGAGATCGATGTAATCGGTGTTCAGCCGCTTCAGGCTGTCTTCCACCGAACGGACCATGCTGCGGCGATGATTGCCGCCGGAGTTCGGATCCCTGGGGCGCGAGGTGATCGTATATTTGGTGGCAATCACCAGTTCGTCGCGGCGGCCTTCGGCAAAGCGGCCGACGAGGGTTTCGGAGGTGCCGCCCGTATATTGATTGGCGGTATCGATGAAATTGCCGCCGCGATCGACATAGGCGTCGAACATGCGGCGAGACTCCTGCTCGTCAGCGCCCCAGCCCCAGTCTGTTCCGAAGGTCATGGCGCCGAGCGACAGCGGCGAAACGCGCAGGCCGGAACGGCCGAGGAGACGGTAGCGGTCAAGGGATAAAGTGTCAGTCATGGATGATCTCCTGTGTTGCAGGCAGAAGATGCGCCTTGCCGATACTGACAACAATGCTACATTATCGGCATGGCTTCTTTAGAAAAGAGAGCATAATGCGCGGCAGCGACTATGCCGAACTCAAGGCTTTTGCTGCGGTCGCCGAGCACGGCAATTTTGCCCGTGCGGCCTCCCGGCTCGGCATATCGGCCTCCGCGCTCAGCCAGACGATCCGCACGCTCGAGGAACGGATGGGCATCCGGCTGCTCAACCGCACGACGCGCAGCGTGGCACCGAGCGAGGCGGGCCAACGGCTGCTTTCAAGGCTGCTGCCGGCGCTTGCCGATCTCGACCAGGCGGTGGCGGATGTTGCGGCGCTGCGTGATAAACCGGCCGGCCTGTTGCGCATCAACGCGCCGCGAGTTGCGATCGTGCACGGGCTGGCGCCGCTGATTGCGCCCTTCCATGCTGCCTTTCCCGATATCGTCATGGACATTATCGTGGATGACAAACTCTCCGATATCGTCGCCGATCGTTTCGATGCCGGCATCCGGCTGGGCGAGATGGTGGAAAAAGACATGGTGAGCGTAAAACTCGGCGGCGAGATGCGGCTCGTCGTGGTCGCCTCGCCCGACTACATCGCGCGCCACGGCATGCCGGACACGCCGCGCGACCTGCGCGACCACTCTTGCGTCGTCTCCCGCTGGCCGACGGATGGCAGCCTCTATCACTGGGAATTCGAGCGCGGCGACGAGAAACTCGAAGTGGCCGTCTCGGGGCCACTCAGCACGACAGACAACGACCTGATGCTGCGGGCCGTGCTTGATGGCATCGGCATCGGCTATCTCTTCGACTATCACGTGGCGGAAGATCTTATCGCCGGCAGGCTGGTGAGCATGCTGGATGACTGGACACCGCCCTTCCCCGGTTTCCACCTCTATTATCCGAGCCGGCGCCAGATGCCGCCGCCGCTGCGCGCCTTCGTGGATTTCGTCGGGCGGCGGCAGGCTGCCTAGACGCATCGATACCAGGGGGGAACCTGTAGCAAGCCTGCGCGTTGATTGGCGGAGCAATGGGGCTTCGGGGACACATCGCACATGGGAATCGCCAACGGCATCCGGAAACAGGCAAACAAGATCCGCCTCGGCGAACGCCACACCAGCGCATGGGCACGAACGCTTCAGGAAGAAGCTGCTGAAGAACTTCCACCGGCACCGATGCGGCGCGTCGAGAAGGACGGGCTCGATGTCAGCATGGCCTGGGCCATCATCGGCATCTTCGGCATCCTTGGGCTTGCCGCAGTCTATATGATGTCGCTGATCCTGATCCCCATCACGCTCGCGGTGGTCGTCGGCATGATCCTCGGCATGGCGGCAGAAAAGCTTTCGAAGATGGGCGTGCCGCGGCTTGCCAATGCGGCGATCCTTTCCTCCGCTGTCGCGCTGGTCATCGTCCTGCTGATCAATTCGCTTGCCGGTCCCTTGGCGATGCTTGCCAATGAAGCGCCTGATTTCATCGAGCGCACCACCCAGCGCATCATGCCCTATCTGGAGCGGATCGAATGGCTGCACATCACGCCTGCGACCTTCCAGAGCGGGCCGATGTCCATCGATGCGCTGCTCGAAAACACCGGAAACGTGCTGCATGTCGTGACAACAAACCTGACGCCAGCGCTGGTGCAGGGGCTGATCTTCTTTGCGGCGTTGCTGCTCTTTCTGGCAAGCCGCGTGAGCCTGCGCAAGACGATCATAATGACCTTTCGCGAACGGGCGCAGCGGCTGGCAGCGATCCGCGTCATCAATGCTGTGGAACAGGCGCTTGGCTTCTATTTCGCCACGGCCTCGTTGATCTATGTGGCGCTCGGCGTCGTGATGACTGTTATCGCCTATGCGGGCGGGCTGTCCATGCCCGTGCTCTGGGGTTTCTTTGCTTTTCTTTCGAGCTTCATTCCCTATCTCGGCATTACGATGATGACCCTTGCGGTCGCCATTGCCGGCGTCATCGCCCATGACGGCGTCATTATCGGCCTTATGCCGGCTGCAGCCTTCTTCACTGTTCACCTTGTGATGGAAAACCTGATCTTCCCCGCTGTCATGGGCCGGCGGCTGGAGATCAACCCGTTCGTCATCTTCCTGGCGATCATCTTCTGGACATGGATGTGGGGCGCGGTCGGCGCGATGCTGGCACTGCCGCTCTCGCTCATCGCCATGACCATCATGGAGGAACTGGTGATCGAGGAAAGACCGCAGCCGCAGCTGCCGAAGTAACGACAGCGACTGGAGGCAAGCCTATGGCATCCGACCTGCATCTCAACGAAGCCAGCCACGATGAACTCGTAGGCGGCTGCTCGCTCTGGGGCAGGAACGGCGTGCGGCCGGCCTATCAGCCGCTCGAACAGAGCTTCAAGACCGATATCGCCATCATCGGCGGGGGGATAACCGGTGCGCTTGCCGCCGAACATCTGACGGCGCGCGGCTTTTCGGTCGTCGTCATCGACCGCGAGCAGCCGGGGTTCGGCAGTACCGCGGCAAGCACGGCCATGCTGCAATGGGAGATCGACCGCACGCTCGGTGAGCTGGAGGCCCTTTACGGCTTCGAGCGGGCGGCCGGCATTTACCGCCGAAGTGGCGCCTGTGTCGCGGGGCTGGCCAAGCTGATTGCCGCCCACGGCATTACCTGCGGTTTCCAGCCGCGCAACACGCTCTATCTTGCCAATAATCACGAGGGTGCGCGCGAGCTGATGGAGGAACGGCAGCTTCGCCGCCGGGCGGGATTGCCGGGCCATTATCTCGAACATCCCGATCTCCTCACCCAATACGAGTTCGACCGCGATGCGGCGATCCTCTCGCCGGGTTCGGCGGAGGCCGACCCGGTACTGCTCACCTGGGCCCTGCTGCAGATTGCCTTTTCCCGCGGCGCGCGCTTGCTCAACGCTTCTGTGACCAGCCTTCACAGCGAAGGCGGACATGTGACGGCCGAGACGAACGGCGCCCATGTAATCGAGGCGCGGCATGTGGTACTGGCGACCGGCTATTCCATGCCCGGCCTCGACATGCCGAAGCTGCATCGCACCAGTTCCAGCTGGGCACTCGCCACCGTGCCGCAGAAGCCTGATGATCTCTGGCGCGACGGCATGCTGCTCTGGGAAGACAGCCATCCCTATCTCTATGTGCGCACCACTGATGACAATCGTATCATCGTCGGCGGCGAGGACGATGACACCACCGATCCCGAAGAGCGCGACCTCAAGCTGCCGGGGAAGGTCATGACGATCCGGGAAAAGCTGAAGCGGCTGTGGCCGAGGGCGGATACGCGGGTGGAGCATGCCTGGTGCGGCACATTCGGCGAGACGGCGGATGGCCTGCCGCTGATCGGTTCGGTGCCCGGCATGGCCGGCGTCTACGCCGCCTATGGCTATGGCGGAAACGGCATCACCTTCTCCTACCTCGCCGGGCAGATGATCGGCGCAATGCTCGCCGGCATGTATCGCGACTGGTTCGAGGATTTCGCACTCGACAGGGATGCGCCGACTGTGCGGAGTTTCATGGCGGATCCTACACGGACCGGAGACGAACTGAGGTAAGCTCTATCTCTTTGTTTTCACGCAATTTCGGCGCAAAACCCCTGCACACTTTTGCTGGAATTGCTCTACTCCGTCGTCTTGTCTTCGCCCGTATCGGCAACATCCTGCAGCCGGACGAACTCCGTACCCTTTGCCTTGAGATCGACGAGTGCCTTGGCGACACCCTCGCCGGCCGCATGCGTCGGCTGGTTGATGTGGGAGATGACGACGTCGCCATCCTTGGCCGAGGAAATGCGCTTTTCGGTGACCGCGGCACCGAGCAGGGAACCGCCGTCGCCATTCACGGAATAACCGGCGATGCGGTAGCCCATGGCGCGGATCTGGCCGATAGCCGAGAGATCATATTTGGCGGTCGAGCCACGGAACCAGCGGGGCGCCGGAATGCCTGACGCGACCATAGCGGCGGCACCACCTTCCACCTCCTGCCTGACGGCATCGGGCGAACCGGCGGAGGCGATGCCATAGACCAGCACCGGCTTGTCGATTGCAGGTATATGCTTCTCGCCGTGATTTTCCAGTTCGAAGAGATCCGGGTTCTGCAGGAAGACGGCAACCGCCTTCGGATTGCGCTTCAGCCAGCGGGCGGTGACGAAGATCGTCGCCGGGATGCGCTCGTTGACCAGCGTCGAGACAATGCGCTCATCGGCCTCGCCCATGCAGGCATCGAAGGTCAGCGCAATGCGCGCGTGGTCAGAAATGTTGGAACGAGCGATGTGCAGGTGCGGCTCTACCAGCTTGGGACCTGCCGCGACCGGCGGACGGGCGGGTGCGGCGGGGGGCGTTTCCACGGCAAAAGCCGATGAGGCAGCGGCGAGCAGCAGTACGGAGCCGAGAAGAAAGCGGTTCATGAAGAATCAGATTCTGTTGATGTTTTAGCAGAGCTTAAAGCAAAAAAGCGACCCGAGCCATGTGGCCTGATGCCGCCCGGCGAGGACAGCTCATGTCTCAATCTGCCCGCATTCCTGTGCCTGTCACGGGAATGCGGAAGAGCCAAGAAGAGGCCAAGGCCTCAATCGTAAAGATAATATTTGGTCCACTTATCCTTCGGCACCTTGTCACCGATCTTGTACTTCAGATCGCGCACATTGATGTGTTGCGGGCCGGTGATGCAGGTATAGGAGAGATGATACCAATCGCCCTTGCTGCGGAAGACGGCGCCCGGGGCTTCGAGGCGGTCATCGCTCGGGATCGGGTCCTTGAAGGTGTAGGCGATGACCTTGTCCGGCCGGAAGCCCGTGCCGTCACTGTTGATGCGGCTCATGGCTTCCGTATCGCAGCTCTGCTCAAGGCGGGTGGCCGGATCGAGCTTTTCGAGCTGCTTCTTGATGGCGGGATCGACCGCAAGGGCGGACGAGGCGGCAAGGCCTGCAAGCGACATAAACAGGACCAGACGTTTCGGCATTACGGGGAAACCTTTACTGTTATGTACTCGTCATACTGCCGCCGACCGCTTGCCGGGACCTGACGCGGGTGCAATTTTCGCGCAATGCAGCGGACATTCTTAAACAATGTGGTGACATCAAGGCAACGCGCCGGTCATCTTGTCTCAATAAGGTTCACCGGCTGACGCTTGATCCTGATCTACAGCGCCTCTATCTCTTGCCCACCGACACCGCCCTTACGGAGCTTTCCTTGACCGCTTTCAAGAACCTGCCTGCCCCGCCCGCCGCTGAAAAAAGACCGGTCTCCGACACGCGCCACGGCATCACGCGGACCGACGATTATGCCTGGCTGCGGGCCGACAACTGGCAGGCCATGTTCAAGGATCCCTCCATCCTCGACCCCGATATCCGCGCCCATCTGGAAGCCGAAAACGGCTACATGAATGCGGCCATGGAAGACACCAAGCCGCTGCAGAAGACGCTGTTTGCCGAGATGCGCGGCCGCATCAAGGAAGACGACAGCTCAGTACCGATGAAGGATGGGGCCTATGCCTATGGCACCTCCTTTGTCGCCGGCGGCGAGCAGCCGCGCTATTTCCGCATTCCGCGCGATGGCAATGTGAAGGACGAGACGATCCGCACCATCCTTCTCGACGGCGACAAGGAAGCCGCGGGCAAGGCTTATTTCCGGCTCGCCGGCCTCGACCATTGCACGGACCACAGCCGCGGCATCTGGGGCTATGACGACAAGGGCTCGGAATTCTTCACGCTGAGGGTTCGTGATCTGGCGACCGGCGAAGACCTGTCCGACGTGCTCGAGAATACCGGCGGCGGCGGGGTCTGGGCGCCTGACGGCAGGAGCTTCTTCTATTCGGCGCTTGATGAGAACCACCGCCCCTCGAAGGTTTTTCACCACATTCTCGGCACGCCGCAGAGCGACGACCGTCTGGTCTACGAGGAAGAGGACGCCGGCTTCTTCATGGGCGTCGGCGGTTCGCTGCTCGACGACTTCATCTATATCGATATCCACGACCATGAAACGAGCGAATACCGGCTGCTTTCGACCAAGGACCTGACGGCCGAGCCGAAGCTGGTGGCGGTGCGCGAGGAAGGCATCGAATATTCGCTGACAGAGGGCGGCGACGTCTTCTACATCCTCACCAATGACGGCGGCGCCAAGGATTTCAAGATCATGGAAGCGCCGGTTGAAAAGCCGGGCAAGGAAAACTGGCGCGAGGTCGTGCCGCACAAGCCGGGCACATTGATCATCAGCCACATGGCCTATGCCCGCCATCTCCTGTGGCTGGAGCGCAAGGACGGCCTGCCGCAGATCATGATCCGCGACCGCCTGAGCGGCGAGGAGCATGCAATCGCCTTCGACGAGGAAGCCTATTCGCTCGGCCTTTCGGGTGCCGCCGAATATGACACCGACGTCATCCGCTTCTCCTATTCCTCGATGACGACGCCCTCGCAGCTCTATGACTACAACATGGTCACCCGCGCGCGCACGCTGCTCAAGACACAGGAAGTGCCCTCGGGCCATAATCCTGACGACTACGTCACCCGCCGCGTCTTCGCGCCGGCATGGGATGGCGAGAAAGTGCCGGTCACCCTGCTCTATCGCAAGGATACGCCGCTTGACGGTTCCGCGCCCTGCCTGCTCTACGGCTACGGCGCCTATGGCATCACCATTCCCGCCGGCTTCAACACCAACTGCCTGTCGCTTGCCGATCGCGGCTTCGTCTATGCCATCGCCCATATCCGCGGCGGCAAGGACAAGGGCTTTGCCTGGTACGAAGACGGCAAGATGGACAAGAAGACCAACACCTTCAAGGACTTCATCGCTGCCGCTGATTATCTGAATCAGGAGAAGTTCACGTCTTACGCGAACATTATTGCCGAGGGTGGATCGGCCGGCGGCATGCTGATGGGCGCGATTGCCAACATGGCGCCGGAGAAATTCGCCGGTCTCATCGCCGCCGTTCCCTTCGTCGATGTCTTGAACACCATGCTCGATGACACACTGCCGCTCACCCCGCCGGAATGGCCGGAATGGGGCAACCCGATCGAGAGCCGCGAAGAATACGAGCAGATCGCCGCCTATTCGCCCTACGACAATGTCGGCGCGAAACCCTACCCGCCGATCCTGGCGCTCGGTGGCCTGACCGACCCGCGCGTCACCTACTGGGAGCCGGCGAAGTGGGTCGCCAAGCTGCGCGACAAGACGACAGGCAATGCACCCATCCTGCTGAAGACCAACATGGATGCCGGCCATGGCGGCGCTTCCGGCCGCTTCCAGCGGCTTGAGGAAATCGCATTCGAATATGCGTTTGCGGTCAAGGTGGCAGGCAAGATGTAAAAGCCGAATGTGGCGTGCCTTGCGCACGCCACACAGTCAAGGGAGGGAGATATGGCCGTCTATGTCGCGCTGCTAAGGGCCGTGAATGTCGGCGGCACGAGCTCCCTGCCGATGGCGGAGCTGAGGGCGATATGCGAGGGGGTCGGCTTTTCCGATGTGAAGACCTACATCCAGAGCGGCAACGTCCTGTTCCGCTCTGATGAGGCCGAAAAGGCAGCCGAGGAGAAGCTCGACAACGCGCTGGGCAAGACGTTGGGCAAGCGGCCGGGCGTGATGGTGCGTAGCCGAAAGGAACTCGACGGCATCATAGCCCATGCGCCCTTTCCCGAGGCCAAGCCCAATTTTCTACTGGTCTATTTCCTGCCGGAAGCGGCAGCTAAAGATGCCTTGGACAAGATGGTGGCGCCCGATGGCGAGGAAGCAAAACTCGCTGGGCGCGAGATCTATGTGCACTATCCCATCGGCTCCGGCCGATCGAAGCTGAAGCTGCCGGCGCTGAAGGCGGGTACCTCCCGCAATCTCAACACTGTGCGCAAGCTCGCCGACTTGGCGGCTGAGCTGGAAGACGGCAAAACCTAAAGTCCGCCACTCCTCACCGTGCCATAGATCTGGTCGTGCCTGACGGCAACCAGCGGCGACTCAATGGCCGGCAGGAAGAGCATCCTTACGAAGATGCGCAGCATCAGCACCTGTTCGGCGAGCGTATTCGGTTCCTTCAGCGTCTTGGAGAGAACGATACCGCCTTCCAGCACTGAAGAGACCATATCGGCGAGCTGGTCGACATCCACGGGCTCGCGTGGCGTATAGACGGCCATGATCTCGCGGAACATGCGACCGAAGCGGCGCCGCCAGGCGAGTACGGCATTGCGGTTGGTCTCCTGGATCTCGCGGTCGAAGAGCCGCTCGTAGTAGCAGACAGTCGCCACGAGGCAGCCCGGATGACCGTTCGGCAGGTCGGCCACCAGTTCGGAGAGCAGCTTCAAGCCAAGCAGAAAGGACTGCAGCGGATCATCCATCAGATCGCGCGCGCGGCTGAAGATCTCGTCATAGATGCGTTCGTCGTTCTCGATATAGCGGTTGAGCAGCGCTTTCGCGAGCTCGTTCTTGTCCTTGAAGTGGTAAAAGAAGCCGCTCTTGGTGATGCCCGTCTCGGCGATCAGTTCCTCAATGGACGTGCCGCCGAAACCTTTCTGCAAGACCGCTGCTTCCGCCACATCAAGGATGCGATTCCGCGTTTCCTCGCCCTTTCGCATGTTCCCCTCCTGTACCCGCGGTACAGTTTTCTGCGCAGCAAGATCGGGCCTGGCTCCGCCCCCGGCAGCATCGGCCCATGCAAGGGATTGATTTCAATCCGCAAAATTCGAAACCTGCTATAGTATACCGCAAGTCGCCTAGTTTAGCATCAGATTAAGCGTCAGAACATCACCATCGATGGCAGCCATTACAAGCGCCGCGACAGGAGAGGTTTCACAATGGCAAAGTACAGGCATGGGCTGCCGCAGCTAAAGGGCGGCACCTTCATTAGCGATGGCGGCATGGAAACCACGATGATCTTCCACGACGGCATCGAGCTTCCGCATTTCGCCTCCTTCGTATTGCTGGCTTCCGAGGACGGACGGGAGCGCACGAAGAATTACTATCGCCGCTATCTTGATATCGCCCGGCGGCACGGAACAGGCTTCGTACTCGACACCGCCACATGGCGTGCCAATCCCGACTGGGGCCAGAAGCTCAACTATACGACCGAGGCGCTGCAAGCGGCAAACGAGCAAGCCGTCGAGCTTCTCGTGGGCTTGCGCCATGCCTATGAGCGGCCGGAGCAGCCAATCGTCATCAGCGGCGCCATCGGCCCGCGCGGCGACGGCTACAAGGCGGGCGTGATGAGCGCCGACGAGGCGGAGGACTACCACGCTTTCCAAATCGAGACCTTCGCCGGCACGGAGGCCGATATGGTCGCCGCCTTCACGCTGACCAACATCGACGAGGCAATCGGCATTGCGCGTGCAGCCAAAACGCTCGGCATGCCCTGCGCGATCTCCTTCACGCTGGAGACTGACGGCAGGCTGGTGACCGGCCGCAGCATTCAGGACGCGATCGAAACGACGGATGCGGCGTCCGGCGGATCGCCGGCCTATTACATGATCAATTGCGCCCACCCGACGCATTTCGAAGGGGCGCTCGATCACGGCAGCGCCTGGGTGAAGCGCATTTCCGGCATCCGCGCCAATGCCTCGACCATGAGCCATGAGCAACTCGATAACAGCGAGGTGCTGGATGCGGGCGATCCTGCCGATCTCGGCCGACGCTACCGCGAACTCCTTCGCCGCATGCCGCAGGTGCGGGTGCTCGGCGGCTGCTGCGGCACCGACCACCGCCATGTTGCGGCGATCTGCGAGGCCTGCCTGCCGCAGGCGGCGTGACGGGGCGAGCGGGAGGGCATGATTGTGACGATGGTGGGGGCAATGACGCGCCAGCGCAGCTGGCGTGATCTGTGGTTTGCGATCACAGGGCGGCAGACGCAAGCCGGACCGGAGGCGATTGTGGAGGTGGCATTGCAGGATATGGATCTTGCAGCTTTCGAGGACCTCGACAGCCGCATGGCCTACGGGCTTCAGGCGGACCAACGCAAGGGGCGTCCATTGTGGCGCCGGCGATTGCGGGAGCCTATCGGCCTCTAACGAAGAGGAAGGCGCCTCAGCTTCCGGCTGCGGCGCCTTTCGTCTGCTTGGCCTTATAGCCGCTGATCTCTTCGCCTGCGGTCGGTGAGAAGCGCAGGTTCCAGATGGTGGCGCTAATCGAAATGATCGCAACCACGATGAAGGCGGTGGAGAAATCACCAAGCTCGGGCGTTTCGACACCGTTGAAGGCCATGGAGGCATGCAGCGCCAGTGCACCGATGCAGATGCCGAGCGAGAGCATCAGCTGCTGGAAGGTGGTGTAGAAGCTCGTTGCCGAGCTCATCCGATCCTGGCTGATCTCATCATAGGCGATGGTGTTATAGGCTGTGAACTGGAACGACATGAAGAAGGCGCTGAGCACCAGCGCGATGAAGATCAGCGGCATCGGCCAGTCCGGCCGGAAGGCGGCGCAGAGACCATAACCGATCGTGCCGAGAATGCCGTTGATAATAAGGCTTCGGCGGAAACCGACGCGGCGGAAGACGGCCTTTGCCAGAGGCTTCATGAACAACGCACCGAGTGCCGTGGAAATGACGATCTGGCCGGCGGCAGCTGCCGAAAGGCCGAAGCCGATCTGGAAGAGCAGCGGCAGCAGGAAGGGCTGTGCGCCCTGCGTGATGCGCGTCAGCGAACCGGCTATGACCGAGGTGCCGAAGCTCGGCACCTTCATCAGCGAGAAATCCATGATCGGGGCCGGATGCCTGCGGGCATGGCGCAGATAAGCAATGCCGAAGAGCAGGCCGATGGCAATCAGGAAGATCGAGAACGAGCCCTGCCCTTCGTGGCTCGACAATTCGAAGCCGAAAAGCATCGAGCCGAGCGAGATACCCGATAGGATGAAGCCGAGCGTATCGAAGGGGCCGGCGGCCTTGCCCTTCACCTCGTCGATAAAGATCGAAACGAAGATCATGCCGATGATGCCGATCGGCACGTTGATGTAGAAGATCCAGCGCCAGTCGAGATAGGTGACGATGAAGCCGCCGAGCGGCGGGCCGACGATCGGGCCGATCAGCGCCGGCACCAAAAGCCAGGACATGGCGCTGACCATATCCTTGCGGTCGACGCTGCGCATCAGCACCAGACGGCCGACGGGCATCATCATGGCGCCGCCGATGCCCTGCAGCAGGCGGGCGAGCACGAGGAACGGCAAGGTCGGCGCGAAGGCACAGAGGATGGAGCCGATCACGAAAACGGCGATCGCAGAGCGGAAGACGGTGCGCGAACCGAAACTGTCTGCCATGCGGCCGCTGGCGGGAATGAAGATCGCCAGACTGAGCAGATAGGAGGTCAGGGCGATCGACATGGCCGGGGCGTCGACGCCGAAATCGCGCGCCATCGTCGGCAGTGCGGTCGCCAGCACGGTTGCGTCGACATTTTCCATGAGCATGGCACTCGCGACAATCATCGCGATCACCCGGAAATTGGGTGCTGCGCGCCGAACCATCGGCGCATGATAAATCTGATCCGACATCGTCAGGGATCACTCGCAAAGGCGCAGCGGAGCACACGGGGCGACAGGGCCGCGGGGGATGACATGGCAAAACTGCCAAGAGGAGATGATTTTGCTATACGCCTGCAATCATGGCGGCGCTATGTCTTTTATGGCACATCTGCTTTGCCGAGAGGTAAAGGCAGATCACCATTCCTTGCACTTTTTTGCCCTTCGTGAAGGGAATGGTTTCGGGGCCAAAATCGGCTTGCGTGACCGCACCTGCGGCCCTACCTATTAGTCATGACCTCCGCCCTGCAGAAAAAACGGCCGGATACGGCCTTCGGCTTCGACAACAGCTATGTGCGGTTGCCGCAGCGCTTCTTCGCCACGCAAGTGCCGACACAGGTAGCGGAGCCCTGGCTGATCAAGCTCAACGAGCCGCTCGCGGAAGAACTGGGGCTCGATGTCGATATTTTGAAGCGCGATGGCGCTGCGATCTTTTCCGGCAATCTCGTGCCCGAAGGCGCCGAACCGCTGGCGATGGCCTATGCCGGCCACCAGTTCGGTCACTTCGTGCCGCTGCTCGGCGACGGACGTGCGATCCTGCTCGGCGAGGTGATCGACCGTAGCGGCCAGCGCCGCGACATTCAGCTCAAGGGTGCAGGACAGACGCCCTTTTCCCGCCGTGGTGACGGGCGGGCGGCGCTTGGCCCAGTCTTGCGCGAATATATCATCAGCGAGGCGATGTTTGCGCTCGGCGTTCCCGCCACGCGAGCGCTTGCCGCGGTGCTGACAGGCGAAGGCGTGCGGCGTGAGGAGATATTGCCAGGCGCCGTCTTTACGCGCGTCGCGGCAAGCCATATCCGCGTCGGCACCTTCCAGTATCTTGCCGCTGGTGGTGACGAGGATGGCATCAAGGCGCTCGCCGATCATGTCATCGAACGGCACTATCCCGAGCTGAAGGCGGCGGATAATCCTTATCTCGCGCTTTACGAATCTGTCTGCGACCGGCAGGCGGAGCTGATCGCCCGCTGGCTGCAGGTCGGCTTCATCCATGGAGTGATGAACACCGACAATATGACGATCTCGGGCGAGACGATCGATTTCGGTCCCTGCGCCTTCATGGATATCTATGATCCGATGAAAGTCTTCTCGTCGATCGACCAGCATGGGCGCTACGCCTATGCCAATCAGCCGGGTATCGGGCAATGGAACCTGGCACGGCTCGGCGAAGCGCTGCTGCCGCTGATCGATGCCGACAAGGACAAGGCGATCGAGCATGCCAATGCCATCATCAAGGCCTATGGCGAGCGCTTCCACGCCTTCTGGCTCCAGGGCATGCGCGGCAAAATTGGCCTGAGCGCAGCTGAGGATGGCGATCTGGAACTGATCCAGTCGTTACTGGCGCTGATGCAGGCTGAGAACGCGGATTTCACGTTGACCTTCCGGCGGCTTTCAATCCTGGCAGGCGATGAGACGGCGGAGGCTGTCTTCGCCTCGAGTTTCCGGGAGCCGACTGCCACTGCCGAATGGCTGACGCGCTGGCGCGAACGGCTTTCGCGCGATTCGCAGACGCCCAGTGATCGGGCTGCCGCGATGAAGCAGGTCAACCCGGCCTTTATTCCGCGCAACCATCGGGTCGAGCAGGCGATCGAGGCGGCCGTTCAGGACGGCGATTTCTCGCTTTTCGAGGCTCTTCTATCAGTGCTTTCGCACCCCTATGACGAGCAGCCAGCATTTGCGGCCTATATGGACCCGCCGAAGCCCGAAGAGCGGGTGCTACAGACCTTCTGCGGAACCTGATTTCAGACAACCCATATTAACTGGAGACAGTGATGACCGACCTTCTCGACATTCCGGTCAAGACCGTTCAGGGGCGCGAGACGACGCTCAACGAATATCGCGGCCAGGTGCTGCTCATCGTCAACGTCGCCTCCAAATGCGGCCTGACGGTGCAGTACGAAGGGCTTGAAAAGCTCTATGCCGACAAGCGCGAGAGAGGCTTCGTCATCGCCGGCTTCCCGGCCAATGACTTCAAGGGCCAGGAACCGGGGACGGACGCGGAAATCCTCGACTTCTGCACCAGCACTTTCGGCGTCGATTTCCCGATATACTCCAAGATTTCCGTCAAGGGGCCGGACAAACATCCGCTCTATAAGAACCTGACAAGCTCCACCGTGGAAACGACTGGGGAAGGACCGATGCGCGAACGGCTGAAGGGCGCCGGTCTCGCCTCCGACGACAACGAGATCCTCTGGAACTTCGAAAAATTCCTCGTCGGCCGCAACGGCAAGGTCGTTGCCCGTTTCGCCCCCGACGTGACGGCTGCCGATAACCGCCTCGTCTCGGCGATCGACCGCGAGCTTGCAAAAGCCTGACACCGCGACCGCAACCGCTGCCAATTGTGGCGGTTGAAAGGTAAGCCTCCCGCTCTATCTGTCTGATCGGCGTATATTTTTCGCCATTCTCCGATCCGGCTAACCAGCGGGAGACTGCCTTATGGCAATCGTCATTACCTCCATCCTCTTCATCATTTTTGGACTGGCGCTGGGCACCGGCGGGCTTTGGCTCGTCACGCTCGGCGGCAGCATCTTCTATCTCTTCGCGGGGCTGATGTTCCTGCTGACGGCAGGCCTGCTTCTCATGCGCAAGGCCGTGGCGCTCTGGGTCTATGCGGTGCTCGTGGTCGTTGCACTCGCCTGGGCGATCTGGGAGGTGGGGTTCGACTGGTGGCAGCTTGGTCCCCGCGGCGGCCTCATCATCCTCTTCGGGATCTGGCTGCTGACGCCCTGGATCCGCCGGCCGCTCGGCTTTCGCAGCCCGACCGGTACCTATTACGGCGCCAATCCCTGGCCGCTCGCCATTCCGGTCATCGCTGCCATCATCGTCGCTGGCTACTCGATGACGACGGATCCGCATGATCTCGCGGGCGATCTGCCGATACAGACGGTTGCCACAACGCCAGCCTTCGGCGGCAATGTGCCCGATGGCGAATGGCACCAATATGGCCGCACGCCCTATGGCCAGCGCTATTCGCCGCTCGACCAGATCACCGTGCAGAATGTCTCCACCCTCAAGGAGGCCTGGCGCTACCAGACCGGCGACGTTAAGCGGCCTGACGATGTCGGGGAAACGACCTATCAAGTGACGCCACTGAAGGTGGGCGACACGCTCTATCTCTGCACGCCGCACAATTGGGCGATCGCGCTTGATGCCAAGACCGGCCAGCAGAAATGGAAATATGACGCCAATTCCGGCATGAACCCGGACCGGCAGCACCAGACCTGCCGTGGCGTCACCTATTACAGCGATGAGGCCACGCCGGCCGGCCAGCCCTGCAAGGAGCGCGTCTACCTGCCGACTTCGGATGCGCGGCTGATCGCGCTCGATGCGATCAACGGACAGGTCTGCACGGGCTTTGCGGAACAGGGCGTGCTGCAGCTACAGGCCGGCATGCAGTATAATCCGGCCGGTTATTATTACTCCACCTCGCCGCCAGTCGCTGTTGCGGGCAAGATCATCATCGGCGGGGCGGTCAACGATAATTATTCGACGCAGGAACAGTCCGGCGTCATTCGCGCCTATGACATCAACAGCGGCGCGCTGATCTGGAACTGGGATTCCGGCAATCCGGACCAGACGACGCCGCTGCCGGAGGGGCAGCATTACACGACGAATTCACCGAACAGCTGGTCGGTCTTCAGCGTCGATGACCAGCTCGGCATGGTCTATATCCCGCTCGGCAATCAGGTGCCGGACCAGCTCGGCATGAACCGCAGCGCCGATGTCGAGAAGTTCTCCTCCTCGGTCGTGGCGCTCGACATCAATACGGGCCAGCTACGCTGGGTGCAGCAATTCGTCCACCACGATCTCTGGGACATGGACGTCCCTGCCCAACCGGTGCTGCTTGATCTGACGAAACAGGACGGAACGGCGGTGCCGGCGCTGGTGGCATCCACCAAGCAGGGTGATATCTACGTGCTCGACCGGCGCACCGGCCAGCCGATCATTCCCTTCAAGGAAATCCCGGCGCCTGATGGCGCCATCCCGGAGGATCACACGGCGCCGACGCAGCCAATCTCCGATCTCACCTTCTCCCCGGAGCCATTGCAGGAAAAGGATATGTGGGGTGTCTCGCTGTTCGACCAGCTTGCCTGCCGCATCGAATTCCACCGCTACAAATATGAGGGCCGCTACACGCCGCCGTCGCTGCAGGGGACTATCATTTATCCCGGCAATTTCGGCACCTTCAACTGGGGCTCGGTCGCCGTCGATCCCGAGCGGCAGGTGATGTTCGGCATGCCGACCTACCTCGCCTTCACCTCGCGCCTGGTGCCGGCGGCCGATATTCCGCCGCGCGGGCAGGATGAGAAGGGAAGCGAACAAGGCCTCAATCGCAATGACGGTGCGCCCTACGGCGTGTTCATGGGTCCGTTCCTCGGCCCGCTGCAGATCCCCTGCCAGGCGCCGCCGTGGGGCTATGTCGCCGGCGTGGATCTCCGCACCGGTCGCATCGCCTATATGCACAAGAATGGCACGGTGCACGACATGACGCCGCTGCCCCTTCCCTTCAAGGTTGGCGTGCCCGGCATCGGCGGGCCGATGGTGACCAAGGGCGGCGTCGCCTTCCTGGGTGCTGCCGTCGACAACTATCTGCGCGCCTATGACGTGACGAACGGACACCAGCTCTGGGAAGCCCGTCTTCCGGCCGGCGGACAGGCAACGCCGATGACCTATACGACCGATGACAACAAGCAATATGTCGTCATGGTCGCCGGCGGGCATGGTTCTGTTGGCACCAAGCCGGGCGATTATGTGATCGCCTACACGCTGCCATAACGACTGGACCGGCCCGCTGATATCGGGCCGGTGCTCTGGCAACTGTCAGGCGGTGAGCAGATCGCGGATCGCCTCGCCGACACCGGTAGCAGATTGCGGGTTCTGGCCCGTAACGAGCCTGCCATCAACCACGACCTTGGCATTCCAATCCGGCGCCGGATGATGGCTGGCGCCGCGTTCGATGAGCGTGCTGGCGAGCAGGAACGGAACCGTCTTGTCGAGACCGACCGCCCGCTCCTCGGAATCCGTGAAGGCGCTGACGTTGCGTCCGGAAACGAGATAGCTGCCGTCGCTGAGCTTGACGTTTACCAGCGCTGCCGGACCGTGGCAGACCGCCGCGACGATGCCGCCGGTTTCGAAGATCTTCTGCGTAACGTCAAGCACAGCAGGGCTTTTCGGCAGATCCCACATGGCGCCGTGGCCGCCAGCAAAGAAGATCGCCGAATAGTTGATAGGATCGATATCAGCGAGCTTTGCCGTGCCGCGGATCGCATGGCGGAATGTCTCGTCGTTCCAGTAACGGGCATTCGTCGCATCCTCGAGATCGAGGCCATCGACCGGCGGTTCCCCGCCCTCGATCGAGGCAAACTCGACCTTGATGCCGGCCGCATCGAGGACAGCCAGCGGGTGTGTTACTTCACCGAGGTAGAAGCCAGTCGGCTGACCGCTGTCGCCTTTGACGCCATGACTGGTCAGAACGAAGAGTACGGGCTTTGTTGCGGATGTCATCGCTTTCTCCTGATGTTTGATCGGCTTGCGAAAGCCGTGATGCATTCGATGACAAAGGTTTATTATCTCCTTCAGAGAGGATAAAGCCGCACCGGCGGAAATCATCTGTTCTTAAGAGGTTATAATCATGCGGCGTTTCGATCATCTCGGCGATGTGGAAGCCTTCGTCACCGTGGTGGAAAAAGGCTCGATCAGCGGTGGCGCGATCGCTCTTGCCACCACGCCTTCGGTGCTCAGTCGGGCGATCACGCGGCTGGAGACGCGGCTTGGTGCGCAGCTCATGCGGCGCACGACGCGGCGGCTCAGCCTCACCGAGGCCGGCCGCGCTTATCTGGAGCAGACGCGAGCGGCCTTCTCGCTGATCGAAGATGCCGAGCGCGCCATTCAGGGACAGGACGGAGCGCTTAGCGGCCGCGTTCGTCTCAGCGTTTCCACCACCTATGGCCATTTCCGGCTTCCGGAGAAACTGACGCGCTTCTGTGCTGCCCATCCGCATGTGCATGTCGAAGTCAGCATCACCAACCGAAATGTCGATCTGGTCGCCGAAGGCTACGATCTGGCAATCCGCCTCGGGCCGCTGCCGGACAGCGGGCTTGTCGGCCGTAAGCTGGAAGACGCGCCGCTGCGGCTCGTCGCTTCGCCTGATTATCTCAAGCGCACGGGCACGCCCCGGACGATCGAAGACCTGGCAGGCTACAGATGCCTGCCGTTTTTCATGCCGAGCACCGGCAGGCCGGCGCCATGGCTGTTTCGAATCGATGGCGCGGAGACGGACTGGACGCCGGAGGGGACGATCGAGATCCACGACGATGTGCTGGGCGTCGTATCACTGGCCGAAGCCGGCATGGGCATCTGCCAGAGCTACGACTTCATCGTTCGCGACAGGATCGATCGCGGCAGCCTGATCGAGATTCTCCCTGACATCAGCGGGCGCTCGCGCCCTTTTTCGCTGGTCTACGCGCCGCATCGCCGTCTCTCGGCCGCGACGAGGACGATGATCGATTTCCTGCTGGATTAAGCGGCGGCCAAAGATTTGCTCGCCCTCTGGTAGAGACGCAAGCCTCAGACAGGCTCCGGGGAGAATGGTGCAGCCGGTTTTTCAGGGGGATTTTTCATGGAAATCGGTAGCAACCTCTCAATTTACTCTGGCCTCGGCTCGCTCTTCGAGCAGGGCAAATCCAAGAACAAGCAGACCGAGGAATTTGGCGGCAGCACGCGCAACCAGTCCGGCGCCGGCCTGCAGCCGAGCACCACCCCGCCGTCCATCGCCAATACGATGTGGGCGGTGCAGGCCGGCAACGAGACCTATATCAACCAACCCTCTGATGCAGAAATGGAAGCCAAGGCAGCACATAAGAGCCTGGTCGACAAATTCTCCGACTGGAGCAGCATGACGCCGGAAGAATTCATCCGCGCCCGCTATCTGGCAGCCCATAATCTCACCGAAGACGATCTGAAGGCGATGCCCGCCGACGAGCGCGCGGCGATCGAGAAGGAAATCGCCGAGCAGATCAAGCGCGAGCTCGCCGGCATTGAGAATGACGGGACCGAGACGACAGAGGACCTTCCCGCCGCCTGAGGCTGGAGCATCAACCGAGATGCGGAGGAGAGCACTCTTCGCCTCATTTCTACTCCGGCAACCCCGCCATTCGAAGAGCCTCGATATATCGGTTACGGTCGTCCGATCGCCGGAACGGTGGCAGGATATCGGCAAGGTTCGAAAGCCGGAGCGCAGGATCCAACTGGCACAGTCGAGCGATCGTTCCCTCCGCCTCCGCACTCCGCCCGCTCATGACTTGACCCGCCGCCATCACGCGCATCGCGCTCGGATAGTTCGGCTGGTGGCGTAACGATCTTGCCGCCCAGACGGCGGCATCTTCGTAATGTCCGGCGCAGAAATGAGCCAGCCCGGTGTTGAACTGCCAGGCAAACAGGCGCGGGTCCAAAGGGCTCAGGCGCATGGCGAGGGCTGCGTGTTCGACAGCCTTGTCCGGCTCGCCAAGGCAGGCTTTCACCCAGCTGCTGACGCCCAAGGCCGCAGCGAGATTCGGGTTGAGGAAGAGCGCGCGATCGATACAGGCCGCGCTATCATCAAGGTCGCCGCCGACATAGCCGAGGACATATCCACCATAGGAGAGCGCAACCGCATCGTCCCAGCCGAGTTCGACCGCTCTTCTCGCCAGTCGGGTCGCTTCGGCAATCTCCTCGGCGGGATTGGCCATCCAGCCATTGCTCTTTCGGGTCGCGTAGCATCGCGCCGCCCGGGCATAGGCTATGGCGAACTCCGGGTCGCGCTCAATCGCCTTCATGAACAACCGCAAGGCCTCGTCGATGACCGATCTGTTGGTGATCGTCCGGTCGAAGGCCGCCAGCCCGCGCAGATAATAGTCATAAGCGTCAAGGCTCTCCGTCGGCTTGCGTTTGGCGCGCTCGATCTCCGCCTCCTCCACTTTTGGCGTTATTGCGCCGACGATACTCGATGCCACCTGATCCTGAAGATCGAATATATTTGCCAGCGTTCCATCAAAACGGTCTGCCCAAAGGTGCGCACCCGTCGACGTGTCGATGAGCTGTCCGGCAATACGAAGCCGGTTACTCGTCCGGCGCACACTTCCCTCGACCACATAGCGCACGTTCAACTCGCGCCCGACCTGCTTGATATCAACGGCCTGCCCCTTGTAGGTGAAGCTCGAATTCCGCGCGATGACGTAGAGATGGCGGAATTGAGCGAGGGCGATCGTGATATCCTCCACGATGCCATCGGCAAAATATTCCTGCTCCGCATCGCCGCTCAAATTCTGAAATGGCAATACCGCAACCGACGGCCGATCGTGGTGCTTTGTCGGGGTTGAGACGACCTGCGTCTGTGGGATGACTTCAGGCCCCGGTGCGGCCCACTGATATTCGGGTCGCTGTCGCGACTGCAGCGAGACGGCCAGGGAGAACGTCTCTGCTTCGGGTTCGGCGCCGAGATGCTTCTTCACGAGAGCCCGGCAAGCCTCGAACTGGCGTATGGCTGCGTTCTCATGCCCCCTGAGAATGTGGATCCGCATCAGCGCCCGATGGGCGGCCTCCACCGTTGGGTCCGAGGCGAGCAATCTCTCGGCGAGCCCTTCGCAGGCCGGCTCTTCCGCGGAGCCCGGATCGGAGAGCATGAGGCTCAACCGCTCCACAAGCTGCAGCGCCTTGCGCCGATACGTGCTCTGGTAAGGTCCGAACCACTCATCCAGCCCGTCCGGAATGGACTCGCCCGCAAGTACCTCACCGCGGTAGAGGTCGGCAGCAAAGGCGAGATCAGCGGTTCCGCCCGCCTCCAGCTTCCGGTCGAAGATCGAAATGTCGGCTTCGTCCAAACCGGCAATCAGTACGACTGTCTCCTGATCCCCATCGACGTAGACAGTGGCGTCACTGCTCGCCGGAAACGCCCGCCTGATATCGACCAGCGCCTGCCGCAAGCTATTGCGGGCCTGCTCATTGCTTCGTCCCGGCCAGAAGGCTTCGGAAAGCAATTCCCTGCGACAACCGCGGCGGCCTGCAAGGACCAGGGCAGCAAAAAGAAGCGACGTCTTGCGCGTGGCAAAGCGTACTTGCCGGTCCTCCAGAGAGGTAACTTCGAGGCCGCCTAGCAACCTGATGCGCACAGAAAGTCTCCAGATTTGGATCGCCGCCGCAGAATAGCATTTGGGAAGACGGATTTAACACCGATTTAGCGGCGGCTTGTCGAAGTTTTCTTGGCCGTTCACGCCCAGCCGAACAGCCCGAAAACACCCGCATGGCACATTCCCGCTCACACATCTCACAAATAGGAGACTGGGAAATGGCTCACACGGAAACTCAAGCTGCCGTCAGCGCGCCGATAAAACAGGTGTCCGGGTCCACGGTGAACAGCATCACAATGTTGGCCGCTGCCGTGAGGCAGTGGCGTAGGGCCGTCGCGAGACGGAAAGTGCTGGCAGACCTGACGCCTGATCAGCTGAGAGATATCGGTCAACCAGAGATCAATCGCCCGGTGCTGGAAATCAAAGCAGGTCTGATGACGAACTTGATGTCGATGCGGTAATCGGCAAATTCCATTGCGTTGCTGCGACGAGGCAATGGCGGCTCAGCTCCCACCGAACGGCGGATCTTTCCCGTTTCAGACCATCTCGACGATCATGCGACCGATTTCGGCGAAGACGGGATTGAATTCGTCCATCTTGACCGTCGTTTCCGCCATATAGACGGCGGCGACGATGGGGCCGCGCTTCGGCGGCCAGATGATGGCGATATCACCGGCCGAACCGTTGTCGCCTGTTCCAGTCTTGTCGCCGATCTTCCAGTCGCTGGGCAGGCCTGCGCGCAGGCGCGCGCCGCCGGTCGTGTTTGCAATCATCCAGTCGACCAGCTGATTTGCAGAGGTTTCTGCCAGAACCGAGCCGAGAGCGATATTGCCGAGTGAATCGAGCATTGCATCCGGCGTCGTGGTGTCGCGCGGATCGCCTTTCGCGGCCTCGTTCAGTGCGGTTTCCATGCGGTCGAGTCTTGTCGTGCCGTCGCCGATCGAGCGCAGCCAGTCGGTAAGTGCAGCCGGGCCGCCGAAACTTTCCAGCATCAGATTACCGGCAGTGTTGTCGCTCAGTGTAATGCCGGCCTTGCAGATCTCGGCCATCGTCATGCCGTCGCCGCCCGCATGCTTTTCAGTCTCGGGGGAATAGGTGACGAGCTTGTCCTTGCCGTAAGTGACGCGCCGGTCGAGGCTCTCATCGCCCTTGTCGACACGGGCAAGAACGAGGCCGGCGGCCAGAACCTTGAAGGTGCTGCACATGGCGAAGGGCTCGCTGCCGCGATAGCCGAAGGAAACATTCGTGTCGCTGTCGAGAACGGAGACCCCGAGACGCCCGCCAATGCGCGCTTCCAGTGCTGCAAGCCGCTTGTCGATATCGTCATTCTGCTGCTCAGCGTGCACGCGGGGCGCAAAGCCCAGCGCAGGCAGCAGCAAAGCGGAGCCCATGAAGCTGCGGCGGGTGAGGCTGTGATTCATGAAGACCTCCGGGGAATCAGGATCACAGGCGTAAGGCCCGATTGCGGCGGCATCTCGGCTTTTTGGCGGGATCAGGCAGCGCGTGTGACCTCCACCGTCACATGCGACAACTCGTCCAGGCTCGCGAGCCTCTCCTTGTAGAAGGCGGTATCGCGCGGCTGCGGCGTCAGCACCGCGACGATCGCGGCATGGTGGCCGGGGCCGACCTGCCAGACATGCAGATCGGTGATGCTGTCGCCGTCTCCTTCGATTGCGCCGCGGATCTCATCCGGCAGCGTCTCACCCTCGGAGAGCACATCAAGCAGCACAGCTCCGGACGATTTCATCAGACCCCAGGACCATTGCGCAATGATGAGAGCGCCGACAATGCCCATCAGAGGATCGAGCCAGAGCCAGCCATAAAGGCTACCGAAGGTGAGCGCGGCGATGGCGAGCACCGAGGTCAGCGCGTCGGCGATGACGTGCATATAGGCGGAGCGGATATTGTTATCCGCATGACCATGGTGATCATGGCCATGGGCATGATGATGATCGTGATGGTGATCATGCCCGTGACCGTGATGGTGGTGGTCGTGGCCGCCACCGCTGAGGAGCCAGGCACTGACGAGGTTGACGGCAAGGCCGATGACGGCGACGGCAATCGCCTGGCTGAAGCTGATCGGCACGGGCGATGTGATGCGCAGGAAACTTTCCCAGCCCATCAGCAGCGCGATCATCGCCAGAATGATGGCACTCGCAAAACCTGCGAGATCGCCGAGCTTGCCGGTGCCGAAGGTGAAGCGCGGGTTGCGGGCCTGCTTGCGGGCGAAGAGATAGGCGAGCGCAGAAATGAGCAACGCGCTGGCATGGGTGGACATATGCCAGCCATCGGCCACCAGGGCCATCGAGCCGTAAATGGTGCCGGCGCCGATTTCGACGACCATCATGACCGCCGTCAACGCAATCACCAGCCAGATACGGCGTTCGTTCCGGGCATGGTCCTGGCCCAGGAAGACATGGTCATGTCCATAAGCATTCATTCCGGCACTCATCGCCATCTCCTTATCGATCCGGCTCAGCGGATATAGGTTCGCAAGACTTCCGATATTTCTTCGACTGCCTCCGCCCTCGCCTTCTCGTCGGCGGCATGCAGCACATGTTCGTGCAAATGGTCGTCCAGCACCTCGCCCGTCAGCCCCGTCAGCGCGCCGCGCACGGAGGCGAGAAGCTGGAGGATCTCGCCACATGGACGCTCGCCCTCCAGCGCGCGCTCGACCGCCTCGAGCTGGCCACGGATGCGACTGACACGGGCGATGAGTTTCTTCTTCTGATGGGTCGTATGGGACATGGCAGTCTCTAATGTAGGATAGGGGGGTACCCTATATTACCCTCCCGAAAAACGAAAGCGGCAATACAGCGCACTTGTCCTTGAAATTACATAGGACTCCTATATATTATGTGCATGGAAACGCCTAAAGACCCCACATCGATCGACAACCGCATCAGCGAAGGCCTGTCGCGCATCGCGATCGCAATGCGCAGCGACGAATGGTCGAAGGCCGAAAAGGCCGGGCTGAAGCCGACGCAGCTTGCGATCCTCGAATTTCTCGCCGGTCGCAATGGCGCACGGGTGAAGGAGATTGCGGCGCATCTCGGCGTCTCGCAGCCGACGGGGACGGATTCGATTGCGGCACTGGAGCGCAAGGGGCTCGTCGCCAAGGCGAGCGCTCCCGACGACAAGCGCGCCACCGCGATCCGCATCACGGTCGAGGGAACGGCAGCGCTCGGCTCCGTTTCGCCGATCGAAACGGCGGCGATGGAGGCCGCCCGTTCGCTCTCCGCGAGCGAACAGGAGAGCCTGCTGCTGTCACTCGTCAAGATGATCCGGCATCTGCAGGAGGCAGACGCCATACCGATCCAGCGGATGTGCACGAGCTGTCGCTACTTCCGCCCCTACCAGCATTCTGGTGCTGCCAAACCGCACCACTGCAATTTCGTGAACGCGGCCTTCGGCAGGAATGAACTGCGCATCGACTGCCGTGACCATGAAACCGCCGATCCGGCAACCCGGGCTGCCACCTGGGACGCCTTTGAAAAAGGATAGGCGCACTCTCCAGGCAACCTAGAAAGAGAAGGAAGTTCAAAATGTTAAGGCAGTTTATCACCGGCGCAGCCATCGCCGGAACGCTATCGCTTTGGCTCGGCTCAGCCGTGGCCCATCCCGTCACGGCCGAGCCGTCGAAGAGCGTGAAGGCCTCGTTCGACATCATCGAAACGCAGATTGTCACCAAGGGTGACAAGGCGATGTTCTCGACCCGCGTGCGCGGCGAGGCAGGTGCTGAAAAGCCCGCGGCAACTGGCAAGTTCGAGGGCTCCGGCGTCTATGCCTATGTCTGGCCGACCTCGCTCAACAGCGGCGATATCGGCTTCGACGAGGATCAGGGCATCGTCGCACTTGCCGTCACCTTCCATCCGGATTTCGACGATGCTGCCTACAAGGGCAAGAACCGCGACGTCTGGCATCCGCATTGGGTCGTGCTCAATAAGGACAAGGCCTGCGCCGGCGGTCTGAAGGTGACCGACATCCCTGACGGCGCCAAGCCGAAGCTTCCCGCCACCTGGCCGGGTGTTCCGCTGCTGATCGACAGTCCGGATTATCCGACGGTACTCAAGGGCGATCGCGTCGATGTCGCCATCCCGTTGTCGCTGCTAGGCGGCATCACCGGCGCCTCCTATGACGGCGTGACGGCAGGGCTGAAGATCAACGGCAACCTGCATGCACCGCTGCTCTGCGTCGACAATGTCTTCAAGGTCGCATCCGGCAATCTCAGCCTGCCGGGCAAGGTCATGCCTGCAAAGTGAGCGGGTCGCCGGTCCGTCGACTGCCATCGCCGGACCGGCTCTTTCCTCTCTCCAGGCAAATAGAGAAGAGAAACACCAGGCAGGATTATCCCATTGTGCCCCGGATGCAACTGATGATGCGAAGGCCTGCCCAACGACCAAGGATTTCGACATGTCCGATCTGACACTTGCACCGGAACTTTCCGTCAGCGAATGGTTCAACACGCCGCAACCGCTCTCCATCGCCGGATTGCGTGGCAAGGTGATTTACCTGCACAGCTTCCAGCTGCTCTGCCCCGGCTGCGTGGCCGAAAGCCTGCCGCAAGTGCGCCGCATCGAGCGCATCTTCGCCAACACGGATCTTCAAGTCATCGGCTTGCACACGGTCTTCGAGCATCACGAAGCGATGACACCAACCGTGCTCAGGGCTTTCATTCATGAATATCGGCTGACCTCGCCAATCGGTGTCGATCAGGCGGACGGGCGTTCCGACATACCGGTGACGATGCGCCGCTATGGTTTCAGGGGAACGCCCTCCTCGGTCCTGATCGGCCGCGATGGTGCTATCCTGCATCATGCCTTCGGGGTCGAAGACGATATCGCTCTCGGCGCACGTATCGGCATGGCGCTGGCGGCACCCATTCCAGCGGCGGCGCCCGGTGATAAGGCTGAAGGCTGCACGACAGGTGTCTGTACCATACCCGCCAGTGCGGCCTGATTGGCCGGCATCTGCCATTGACAAACGGGCGGTTTCGGAGAATGTATGTCGCATGATCAAGAACGCGCACCATAACCGCTCGTATTTTTGGCTGTACCTGTAAAGGGCGGCCGAGACAGATCATAATGTCAACAAGCCGCCGTCAGGCGGCTTTGTTGTATCAGCAGCGTCCTGGCGGCATAAACTCAAAAAGGACGCGAAGACCATGCTTGAAATCGAAGACAGCGAAATATCGCTCATGCGACCGCCGGTCGTGACGATCCGCGCCGCCAAACCCCGCGACATATCCGAACTCCACCAAATGATCGGCCTGCTTGCGGCCCATCACGGCGACATCTCGGCTTCCACACCTGCACAGCTCGAACGCGATCTCTTCGGCCCGACGCCGTGGATTTCGGCCCTCGTCGCTGATGGTAGCGACGGGCTGATCGGCTACGCCATCCTCGTTCCACTCTACAGGGCGCAGGAGGGCAAGCGCGGCATGGATCTGCATCACCTCTTCGTACGCGATGGCCATCGCGGCCATGGCACAGGCCAGCTTCTCGTCGACCGCGCCCGCGAAACGGCACGTATTGCGGGCTGCGATTACCTCTCCGTCAGCGCTGCAACCGGCAATCTCAAGGCTCACCGTTTCTACGAACAGATGGATTTCACCCCTCGCCCGGTCACCGGCATGCGCTATATGCAGGCTTTGTCGTAAGTGGCTACAGCCGCTCGGCCATCTTGCAAGGGAGGAAAGCATGACCCGACTGGCGGTGGTTCTGACCGAAGGCTTCGCGGACTGGGAAGTGGGGCAGCTTGCTGCCTCCGCCCGCACCCATTTCGGTTTCGATGTGGTGACGGCAAGTCCCGGCGGCGCGGAAGTGCGCTCCATGGGCGGCATGCGAGTGGCACCCGATGCGGTAGCCGAGAACCTGCATGGCGACGCCTTCGATGCGCTGGTCATCTGCGGCGGCACCATCTGGGAGACAGAAAAGACGCCCGACCTTTCGCCCGTGATCAACGACTTCATCGCACGCGGCAAGCTCACCGCTGCGATCTGCGGCGGGACGCTGGCGTTGGCGCGTGCCGGTGCTCTCGACCAGGTTGCCCATACCAGCAACGCCCCCGATCTCCTCGCCGGCGCCGAGGGCTATCATGGCCAAGCGCATTACCGTGAGGGACCACAGGCAGTTCGCTCCGGCATGATCGTCACTGCGCCGGGTTCGGCGCCGATTACCTTTACGGCAGAGATCTACCGGGCACTCGGCTTCGGCAGCGAAGAGCTCGACACCTATGTGCAGATCTTTGGTGCGGAGCATCAGCCGAAGGCGGCCTGAGCGCTAGCAAGCATGCCAATCATTTGAGCCGTCGAGCCTCTTTCGGGAGGCTGTCTCCGGGCGCCACCTCATGCACCGGGCGGCTCGCCCATTGGTGAAGCGCCCTCTTTACGAACAAAAAGGCCGCAGCCCTTGCCTGCGCCAGATCGCCGGGATCATCGAGGCGGCTCGCGATTTTTGCTTCCATGACAGCAAGTGTGTCGGAAAACCAGCGCGCAAGAACGGCATTGCGCGCGGCAAGCCGGTCCTGCATGCGAGCAATCGCAGCGTCTGTTTCCTCAAGGGTCGGGTGCTTCATGGTGGCAGTGTGGCTTGCGGCGCTTGCCCCAGGCAGACGCTACTTGCTCGGCACGGCCTTCAAATAGGCTGCGATCGCTTCGATATCGGACTGCGGCAGATGGGCGATGTTCTGCTGCACGTCGACCATCTGGCCACCGGCGGAGTCGAAATCCGGGGTGAAGCCCGTCTGCAGGTAGTTGGTTATGTCGGCCTCGCTCCAGGAGCCGACGCTCTTCGAGCCCGGCGTGATATCGGGTATGCGGCCCTTGCCTTCCGGGTTCGGCGCGCCGGCGAGCCACTGATCGCGGACGAAGCCGCCGAGGAAATCGCGTGGGGTGTGGCATTCGCCGCAATGGCCGAGGCCCTCGACCAGATACTGGCCGCGCTTGAGCTTGTCTTCGGCATTGGCGAGCACGACGCGCGGCTGGTCGTTGAAATAGAGGAGTTTCCAGCCGCCGAGCGCCAGGCGGATGTTGAAGGGGAACGGCAGTTCATGTGGCGGTGCGACGTTGCTGCTCTTCGGCAGCGTTTTCAGATAGGCGAAGAGATCGTTAACGTCCTTGTCGCTCATGCGCGTATAGGAGCCGTAGGGGAAGGACGGGTAGAGATGCTGCCCATTGGCGCCGACGCCGCGCTTCATGGCATTGCCGAACTGGGCCAGCGTCCAGCGGCCGATGCCGGCCTGTTCATCCGGAGAAATGTTGGGCACATGGAAGGTGCCGAAGGGGCTCGTCAGGGCGAGACCGCCGGTCAGCGTCAGCTTCGCATCGTCTTTCGCACCGGGCGCGGCATGACAGCTGACGCAGCCGCCGGCCCAGAACACTTTCTCGCCGTTCGCAACGTCGGGCGCGCCGAGATTGGCCCAATGGCTTTCCGGCAGCGGATCGGGCGCGGTGATAAAGTAGAAGGCTGCGCCGCCGATCACGACGATGCCGATGAGACAGAGCACAAAGCGGATGAACCTGCGGACCATGCGCCGCCTCTCCTTAATGTCGATATCAAGGGACATTCCCGGGTTAGCTGGCCCCGGCCCCGCTGCCGGGGAGAATAAGGCGATCCGCACCGGCGGCAAGGGCCGATGCGGATCGCGAGATCATACAGGAATAGCTCTATCGCCTAGTCCTTCTTGATGCGATAGAGCTGATGACAGCCACCGCAATTGCCGCCGAGCGCATTCAACGCAGCGCCGACGCCGGCGGCATCGGCCGGAAGCTGGGCGAGAACGGTTTCGGCGTCGGTAGACAGCTTCGCGGCGCGTGCCTTGAAGTCATCCATGTTTTCCCAGATCTTCGGGCTTGCTTCCTCGTCGCCCGTCTCGGTGCCCGGCTTGAACTGGTCCGGGAAGGCCTTCGCCGTGGTGGCGATCGTCGTCAGCGCCGTCTTCACGGCATCCGCATCATAGGGCTTGGTGCCCTTGGCGATGGCGGACAGCGCGCCTGCTGCGCCACCGATCTGCTTCATCATTCCAATACGTGCGTCATGCGTGCCGTCGACGGCCATGGCCGAACCGAGGGCAATGCCGGCGAACGCAACAGCCGCCGCAACTGTTTTCCAATTCATGATTCTCTCTCCATTGTTCCACCGGCGAAGCCGGTCGAGGGCAATCTGCACCGGGATCATGACAAAATCCATGTGGCCGCATAGTCACGTTTAGCCGGATCCTCATAAAAACAATGTGATAAGAATAGGCCAGATCAGGCTGTCTTCCACCCTTGCCAGAGGCTGATCGCGGAAATGAAGACCAGCAGCAGGCCGGCGAGACGGCCGATGACGGCAGTCATCTTCGGGTTCGAAACCAGGAGATCGCGGCTGCGGCCGGCCGTCATCGCAAGCGTGCCGTAGACGGCGAGCTGCGTGAGCACGGTCATGATGCCCATGATCAACCCCTGCAGCCAGATCGGCCCAAATTCCGGCTTTATGAATTGCGGATAGACGGCGAGCACGAAGATATAGGCCTTGGGATTGACGAGGCAGGTGACTGCGCCCTGCCGGAACGCCTTCCAGGTGGAGCGCGCTGTACCGGGGCCGACCACCTCGACCTTGATCGAGCTGCGCATCAACGAAATGCCGATCCAGATCATATAGGCGACGCCGGCAAAGAGCAGCACGTTGAAGGTCTGCGGCAGCATAGCGACCAGAATGCCGACGCCCGCCGCACCATAGGCCGAATGCACGGCCCCGCCGAGCATGATGCCGCTGGTGGCGGCCAGCCCGCGCTTGGTGCCGCCCGTCAGCGAGTTGGCGAGCACGAAGAGCATGTCCATGCCGGGCACGATGATGATGCCGAAGAGAAGGGTGAAATAGAGCCAGAGGCTTTCGTGGTAATTCATGTCAGTTGTCCATCCTGTATTTCCGTGCGATTTTTCAGGAAGTGCATCAATTTCAATCCGATAGATGGCTCTATACGGGAAGCCAACTGACAGTGTATTGTCAGGAGCGTTGGAGAAAGGGCGACAAATGCGCAAGGCCTCCAGGCTTTTCGAGATCATCCAGATATTGCGGCTGGCGAAGAAGCCGATGACCGCTGCCACCATGGCCGAGAGGCTGGAGGTGACGGTGCGCTCGATATACCGCGACATTGCTGCCCTGCAGGCGATGCGCGTGCCGATCGAGGGCGGGCGGGGTATTGGCTATATCATGCGGCCGGGCTTCGATCTGCCGCCGCTGATGTTTTCCATCGAAGAGACGGAAGCGATCGTGCTGTCGCTGGCGCTCCTGGAGCGCACAGGCGACGAAGAGCTGAAGCTTGCGGCGCGGCGCGTCAACCAGAAGCTTGCCGGCGCAGTACCCGCACCGCTGCGCCAGGCGATGGAGAACAAGGCGCTGTTTGCCTGGGGCACGGTCGCCCAGGCGCCTGCAGGCGTCGACCTTGCCATCGTGCGCCGTGCGATCCGCGACGAACGCAAACTCACGCTCAACTATCGCGACGAAATGGGACGCGCGACCGAGCGGATGATCCGCCCGATCGCGCTGATCTATTATTCCCAGACCGCCAATATCGTCGCCTGGTGTGAACTCAGGCAAGCGATCCGCAATTTCCGTGGCGACCGGGTGGAGGCCTGTGCCGAAGCCGACGTCTTCTTCAAGGGTGAAGGCGACAGCCTACGCACGCTGTGGACCGAGAGCTGGACGGAGAAGCCGCTGGCCGCCAACGCGTGAGCCAAGCTCGCCAACCCTCTCCTCCATCCGGCAAGAACTCAGAGTGCCATGCCGCCTGAGACCTCGATGCGCTGGGCGTTCACCCAGCGGTTGGCTTCCGTCAGCAGCGAGGCGATCATGGGGCCGATATCATCGGGCACGCCGGCACGGCCAAGCGCCGTCATGGCGGCCACCCTGCGGTTGATTTCCGGATTGTCGCGCACCATGCCGCCGCTGAAGTCGGTAGCGATGGCGCCAGGTGCGACCGTGTTGACGGCGATGCCGCGGGCGCCGAGTTCGTTGGCCATGTAGCGCGTCAGCACCTCGACAGCGCCCTTGAGCGAGCCGTAGGCCGAGGAACCCGGCACGGCGACGCGGGCAAGGCCGCTGGAAAGATTGACGATGCGGCCGCCGTCGGCGATTACGGGCAGGAGCTTCTGGGTCAGGAAAAAGACCCCCTTGAAATGGATGTTGTAGAGCTTGTCCATTTCCTCTTCGGTCGTCTCCAGGATCGAGGCGTGGTAGCTGGTGCCGGCATTGTTGACGAGAAAGTTGAAGCGCTCGCGGCCCCAGCCCTTCAGCACCGAGCGGACATTGTCCACGAAAGCATCGAAGGTGGCGACATTGCCGGTATCGAGCTGCAGGGCGGCGGCCTTGCGGCCGAGCGCTTCGATTTCCGCGACGACCTTGTCGGCCTCGGCGCGGTTGGAATTATAGGTGAAGATCACGTCGACGCTATCACGGGCGAGGCTGACGACGGTGTTGCGGCCGAGGCCGCGGCTGCCGCCGGTGACGATTGCGATTTTCGAATTTGCGTTCTGATCGGTCATCTCGGTTGCTCCTTGTTCGGATGACCGGAATCTAGGTCCTGACTCCCCTTTTCTTGAATGCCGAAAGCCTCGAACTTCTTGCCTATTCCTCCAGACAGGTTGTCGCCTCCGGTCTACGGAGTAAGATGGCGGGCAAAGGCCGCTACCCGGAGAATGACGATGTCCAATGAAATCAAGACTGTACTCAACCAGTACATGGACAGCCATGGTGGCGGCGACGGACTGTTTGCAACTGCCCTGCCCGGCTTCTACCTGATGCGTTCTTCCACGCTGACCATGCCAAAGCCTGCGATCTATCGGCCGGCGCTCTGCATCATCATCGACGGCGCCAAGCAGATCATGTTCGGAGAGCGGCTCTATACCTATACAGCCATGCAGGCGCTGGTTATCAGCGTGGAAATGCCTGCCTTCGGCCAAGTGATCGAGGCAAGCGAGGAACGGCCGATGATCGCGCTGACGCTGGAACTCGATGTCACCATTCTGCGCGAGGTTCTGGAGGCGATGGAAACTCCGCCGAAGCCTTCGGGTGAAGGCGGTCCCGGCGTTTTCGTGCAGCATTTCGGGGCAGAGCTGCAGGATTGCATCCTGCGGCTGATGCGCATGCTCAACACACCGAAATCTATCCCGATCCTGCGACAGGCGATCCTGCGCGAGATCAGCTTCTGGCTGCTGTCCGGCGAGAATGGCAGCGAGGTCAGCAAGCTGGCGCTGCCCGGCAGCCAGACGCGGCGTGTGGCGGATGCCATTCACCTGCTGCGCGACAATTTCACGGCGCCGGTGCGAGTGGAGCAGCTGGCGGCGGCAGCAAGGATGAGCCCCTCCTCCTTTCACCAGCATTTCAAGATGCTGACCTCTATGAGCCCCCTGCAATATCAGAAACAGTTGCGGCTTTTGGAAGCGCGGCGGCTCATGGTGGCCGATGGCATCAATGCTGCCAATGCCGCCTATCAGGTGGGCTATGAAAGCGCCTCGCAGTTCAGCCGCGAATATTCGCGCATGTTCGGCACACCGCCGAAGAAGGACGCGCAGGAGCACCGGGCACAGCCTGCGGCGATCGCAACGGAAGTGGCTTAGTAGTTGAGCGTGCGGCTATCCTCACGGCCGAAACCGCGGATTTCCATTCGGTTCGCGTAGACATCGACGATCGCGAAGGTGTTTTCGCTCTCGGTATCGACCACGCCCTTGAAATTGATAAAGTGGCAGAAGCCGACCTTACCGTAATTGCCGACATGGTTATGGCCGTTGAGATAGGCGACGACGTTTTCCTGCGAGGACAGAAGCTCGACGATGCGCTGCCGGTCCCACATGTCATGCTCGCAGGGCGGATGGACGGGGAAGTGATTCATGACGATCACCTTCTCGCCCGCAGCCTTCGCCGCTTCGATTTCGCCGGCCAGCCAGGCGAACTGTTCGTCGCTCAGCGATGCGTTCCACTCATGGGCGTTATCGGCGCCGGCTGCCCGCAGAGCCGCCAGACGCTCGCGGCCAAGCGCACGGTGGGGATGGCCTTCCGGCGGCGCGAAGGTGCTGACCTCATTGCCGTTGAGTACGATGAAGCGGAAACCGTGGCGCTGGAAGCTGTAATAGGGCGCCGGCATGCCGACCCGTCCCGCGACCTTTTCCAGATGCTCAGAAGCCACGCCAAAATCGTGATTGCCGAGCAGGAAGAACGCTTCGTGATGCAGCGTGTCATAGACCGGCAGGATATCGTCGAAGCTCTTGAAATCGCGGTCGATGATATCGCCGAGCGTCATGACGAAGCTCAGCTCCTCGCCATTGAAGGTCTCGATGGCGGCACGGACCTTGGGCAGGCTGTTGGCGTAGTAGCGCCCCATCTCGACCTGCGGTTCGAGGGCGGCATATTGCGGATCGGCGATGATGCCGAAGCGGAAAAGGGGGAGATCGGCTGATGACATTCGGCGTGATGTAGAGGCGGCGGATGACAGCGATGTGACGGCGCTGCCAGCCGCGGCCTTTTGGCAGCCCCGCCAATACCGCTCTTGCATCGGTCGTCCGGCCCATACAACATGGGTCTTATCTTCTGAGGAGCATTCCAGATGACATCCTACATAAGGGAGCTTCGCGGCCTGATCGGAAGCCGCTTGCTGATCCTGCCTTCGATTGCTGCTGCGATCCACGATCCCCGTGGCAATCTGCTCTTACAGGAAAAAGCTTCGGGAGAGGGATGGAGCTTGCCTGCCGGCGCAATTGAACCAGGGGAGACCCCGGAAGAAGCCGTCATTCGTGAGGTCATGGAAGAGACTGGCCTTGCAGTGACCCCTACCAACATCCTCGGCGTTTTTGGAGGTAGAGATTTTCGCTACACCTATCCAAACGGCGATCAGGTCGAATATGTCGTCACGCTATTTAAATGTCGGGTCATCGAAGATCGCGGCGGGTGGACAGATACTGAGACAAGATCACTCGAATACTTTGCACGAAACGAAATGCCCTCGCTTGCGCTGCCTTACCCTTTATCGACGCTGTTTCGTAGGCATTTCGGCAACGCAAGATGAGGTATTTACGCAGGAATGGGGACAAACCCTTTTACGGGTAGCTGCGATTCCTTACCTTGCGGCCGACGCCTGTTCCCGGCGACCGGCAAAGTAGGGCAAGGCAAACATGTAGAGGCCGCTGAACAATAGCAGAAAGAGTGGTGGTAGCGGCGAGTAAACCACAAAGGCAGGCGGAGCGCCCACCGCCATGGTGGCGAAATTGGCAATGACAGTCACCGTGAAGATGATGGACAGCCAACGGTGAAGCTGGCGGATCGCCTTGTTCCAATTCATTATTCTTCCTCCTCAAACAATCAGACGCCGTGCGTAATGCTTCAGTCGGTGCGCGCCAGCACCTGTTCCAGATTTTCGAAGAAACGCTGCCAGCCGAACTTGGCGCCCTGGTAGGCCTGTTCCTGATCCGGACGGAAGCCGGCTTGTTCCATGCGCAGATGCGTGCCTGATTCGACAGGTGTCAGTGTCCAGGTAACGGTGCTTTCGAGACCGTAGGCATCCCAGGTATAGGCGAGCGTTCGGTTCGGCTCGATTTCCAGTACCCGGCAATCGACGGAGCCCCACTCGGCGGTCAGTTTGAAGCTGTGATCGCGCACGGGCTTGAAGTCGTTCTTCATCAGCCATTCCTGGATCAGATGCGGTTGGGTGAGCGCACGCCAGATCTTTTCCGGCGGGAACGCGATTTCCCGCTCGACGATGACGGAGCGGATTTCAGTTGCGGTGTCGTTCATTGGTCCATCCTTTTGAGCAAATCTTCCAAAGCGTCGAACCGGCTCTCCCAGAAGCCGGCCATCTCCGTCGTCCAGTCGGCGAGCGGAGCAAGCGCGCGGATTTCGGCGCTGTAATGCGTCTGACGACCTTCATGGCGGTCGCGCACGAGGCCGGCGTTTTTGAGCACCGCCAGATGTTTCGAAACAACCGGCTGAGACACACCCGCGTGAGTCGTCAGAGCGCCAACCGTCTTCTCGCCCTGACGGCACAGGCGCTCGAAGATGCCCCGACGGGTCGGATCGGAAAGCGCCCTGAACAGCGCATCTTGAGCATTCGACATTTGAATTCATACCCGATTGGCTATGGATCGATCTATAGCCAATCGGGTATGAATGAGTCAAGCCATCCTTGGCGGATAGATTGCAGGAGAATAGAAGCAGAAACGAAAACACCCGGCGCTTGCGGCGCCGGGTGCTGAAAATCAGATGCTCGGAAGTGCTTACTTCGTCGCCGCTTCGTAGCGCTCCAGGACGTAGTCCCAGTTGATCAGGCTGTCGATGAAGGCTTCGAGGTACTTCGGACGCAGGTTGCGGTAGTCGATGTAGTAGGAGTGTTCCCAGACGTCGACGCCGAGGATCGGGGTGGCACCGTGAACGAGCGGGTTTTCGCCGTTCGGGGTCTTGGAGATTTCGAGCTTGCCGTTCTTGACGGAAACCCAAGCCCAGCCGGAGCCGAACTGGGTGGCGCCGGCAGCGGCGAAATCGGCCTTGAACTTGTCATAGCCGCCAAGGTCGGAATTGAAGGCAGCTTCGAGCTTGCCCGGCAGCTTGTTGCCGCCGCCGCCCTTCTTCATCCACTTCCAGAAATGGATGTGGTTGTAGTGCTGCGCAGCATTGTTGAACAGGCCGGCATTGGTGCCGAAGGACTTCTTGACGACCTCTTCCAGGGAGAGATCGGCAAGGCCGGCTTCCGCTGCGAGCTTGTTGCCGTTGTCGACGTATGCCTTGTGGTGCTTGTCGTGGTGGAACTCCAGCGTCTCCTTCGACATGAAGGGAGCAAGGGCTTCGTAGTCATAGGGAAGTTCAGGCAATTCGAAAGCCATATCAGATCTCCTCTTGGCAATAGATTGCGTCATCGGCAGGTGAGGCGGAACATAGGAGGGGAAGCATTGAGAGGCAACCGGCGAATTATCAAAAAACAACCGCTTCGAGGAAAAATTGCCTCTCGTCACGGGGTTTCTCCACACGCATAAATCACCCGGAGATGTCGCGCTTTCAGGGATATGAAAGCGGCGTGACGACAAGACGGGGACTGCCATGCAAAGGAATAAAATCCCTCTCCTCGCGGCGCTCACATTCCCGTAATCGCCCCTGGAAGATGAGGCACGCTCGGGTCCGGCAGCCGCGCTTAGGGGCGGCGGCCGTTATTTCAATAAAAAACTGTTAATTTCTTTTAGGCGCTTTTGACAGGCGATGAATAGCGCGTCTTAGATGCAATCCAGGGCTATCAAAGAGCGTTAGCGCAACCTTTGATAGGAATAGCTTAATTAGCATTGCATAAATCATTTCAGGGACTTCTGACATCAACTTCGGGGCGTGTGATGGTCATGAGCTTTTTTCGTCGTAATGAAGAACCCGTCAAGCCGGGTTTGAGAGTATCCAGCCATCGCCAGATGTTGTCCGTCACCGAACAGACGGGTCTCGTGGACAAACCGCCGGTGCAGTACAGCGTTTCGGAAGTCGATGATTTCCAGGCTTTCGGCACGGCAATCGAGGAAAACAAGCAATCTTCCGAGGAGCTGCTCGTTAGCCTGACGTCGCTGCAGGAGCGGGTTTCCTCGCTGCTCGGTGCGCACAGTCACTCGCTCAACGAAACGGGCGCTCTGAGGGCCGAATGTTCGCGTTTGAGCTCGCTGCTCGACTATGAGAGCAATGCGCGGCGCAAGGCTGACCAGGAAAACCAGCGCCTGACGGCCGACAACAAGGAGCTGAAGCTCGACGGCAGCCAGCTGCGCGTCGAGGCCGGCACTTACCGCGAAGAACTGGTGAAGCTGCAGGGCGTGCATGAGCTGACGCGGGAAGAATTCACCGTCGTCGAGGCGCGGCTGATCGATGCCGAGCGCGAGATACGCGACCGGGCACTGCAGTTCGACGAGGTTTCCTCACAGCTTCGCCGCACGCAGCAGGATCATGATGTGCGCAGCCGCGAACTGGCGAGCACCCGCGAGAAGCTGGAGCTGGAAACCACGGCCCATCAGCTGCTCGTCGAAAGCTCGCGCCGCGAAAACAGCATCCAGCTTCGCGAAATCGCCCGTCTCAACGAGGAGCGCAGCCACCTCAAGACCAATCTCTCGGAGCATGAGGCGCTGACACGCGGCCTGCAGTCCTCCGTCGCCAACCTGAAGCAGGATCTGGTCGCTTCCGAGGAACGCTATCGCCGCCTGGAAACCGAATTCGAGACGCTGGAAACCTCCTCGACGCTCGAAATCGCAAACCTGCGCACCAGGCACGAGGCGATCGGTTCGAAGTCAGAGCTTGTCGAGAAGCTGCTGTCGACCGCCAACAGCCGCAACAAGATGACGGACGAGGAACTGCAGTCGACCCGTGCGGAACTGAAGCGTACGAAGGGCGAACTCGCCACGGCGCTCGCGCGCCTGGAGCGGATGACCGACGAGCTCAACCGCGTTCGTCTCAACGGCACGGAAAGCGAAGCCGCCCGCCGCGAGCTCGCTGCCCACAGCAACGATCTGGTGATGAAGCTGCGCGAGGCCGAAAGCCAGCGCAGCAAGCGTGACCGCGAGATCGAAGCCTTCAAGCACGATCTGGATACGCGCCTCGATACCGACCGCTATGAAATCAGCCAGCTGCGGACGAGCCTCGAAATCGCAAAGTCGGAAATCCGCCAGCTCCGCGCCGAACGCGCGATCCTCAGCGGCCAGCTCGAAGTGGCGCGCGGCGATCGGCCGAGCCTCGCAGACGCCCTGCCCGTCGAAGAGCCCGTGAAGGAAGAGGTCCGCATGCCGGCCGCTACCTTCGCGCCGATGATCGACATTTCCAACAAGTCGCTGCGCGGCAACGGCGTGGTCGCCGGCTCGGTCAGTGACGAGCTCGCCGCTATCGAAACCAATCTGCGCACACCGGCGGAGTGATCGAAGCGCTCTTCGGCGGGAAGAAAACTTTCCGCCGAAGGCGAAAGCAGCACATCTGACAGCTCCTTCGTCGTGTCGCCGGAACCGGAGCCTGCCTTTACGAGTTTGAAGGCAGGGTCTGGAGGAGGCGCTCTCATGGGACAAGTTCAAAATCGGGGACAAGTTCAAAATCAGGCGGAAGACCAGCAGAAGATCTATCAGCGCTGGGCACCGGTCTACGACCAGGTCTATCGCGGTCTCCTGCGCGACGGGCATCGCACGCTGGCGCGGCTTGCCGCCCACGCCGGTACGGACATTCTGGAAATCGGCGTCGGCACCGGGCTGGTGCTCTCCCACTATCCCCGGCGATCCCGAGTGACGGGCATCGACATTTCCGAGCATATGATCGCCAGGGCGCGGGAAAAGGTTATCAGACAGAAGCTCTTCCATATCCGGCAATTGCAGGTGATGGACGCGCACGCACTGGCCTTCGAGGACCAATCTTTCGATGCCGTCTGCCTGCCTTTCGTCATCACGCTCATCCCCGAGCCGGAACGGGCGCTCGATGAATGCGCCCGTGTTCTGCGGCCAGGTGGCGAAATCATTCTGGCCAGCAAGCTCGGCGACGGCGCCGGCCTGCAGGGCGCGATCGAGGAGGCCGTGGCGCCGCTTGCCCGGCGCATCGGCTGGAGCTCCTCCTTCCGGATCAGCCGGATCATCGACTGGGCGCGAGCGAGCGGTTTCGATGCCATTGAAATATTGCCGGTTTTCCCGAAGGGCTTCTTCAAGGTCATCCGCCTCAAACGGAGCGCTCTTGACGCTTGAAACGGAACTTTTTTCACCCTCAAAGCGTGTCGCGATCTTTCAGATTCGCTGCCACGCTTTAGGTCTTTGTTCTCTGCATGTCGTAATCGCAAAGCCGCTGCACAGCTTTGCGCGACATGCGTTAGGCGTGTTTTCAGTCGAGCTTTTGCTCACCAGGGATCTTCATGACCACGGATTTCTTCCTATTCATCGTCGTCGGTTTCTGCGCGCAGATCATCGATGGCGCGCTCGGCATGGCCTTCGGCGTGCTCTCCACGACCAGCTTGCTGACGCTCGGCGTGCCGGCCGCCAATGCCAGCGCCATGACGCATGTGACTGAGCTGTTCACGACGGCAGCGTCCGGCATTTCCCATGCCTGGCACCGCAATGTCGACTGGAAGCTCGTGGCGCGGTTGGCGCCCGCCGGCATGATCGGCGGGGCGGCCGGCGCCTTCCTGCTTGCTAATGTCGATGGCAAGGTCATCGAGCCCTTCGTTTCGGCCTATCTGATCACCATCGGTCTCGTGATCCTCTGGAAAGCCTTCCACCCGACACCGAAGCGCGATGTCCGCGATTGGATGGTGCCACCCGTCGGGCTTTGCGGCGGCGTGCTGGATGCGATCGGTGGCGGCGGATGGGGACCGATCGTCACCAGCTCGCTTGTCGGCCGCGGCCACGATCCGAAGCGGGTGATCGGCTCGACCAATTTCACCGAATTCGCGGTGACGCTGATCATCTCGATTACCTTCGTGCTGACGCTTGGCTGGTCGGAACTCGGCTCAGCGGTTGGCCTTATCATCGGCGGCGTGATCGCCGCGCCCTTCGGAGCGATCCTCGTCAAGCGGCTACCGGTGAAACCGCTGATGATTGCGGTTTCGATCATCATCATCACGACATCGGCGATACGGTTTTTCTAAGCGGTGTTGCGGCCGAAATAGACATCGACGGATGCTATGCGGTCGCCATCGAAGCGGAAGCTTTCGATATTGCGGAAGGCTTTGCCATCAGTCATTTCGGCCCGGTAGCGGACGACGGCCTCATCGCCACGGACCGCCAGGAACTCGATATCGAAGGCGTTCAGCTGCGGCTCGTTCGGCCAACAGCGCTCGAAATAAGTTGCGCGGTCGATATGATCATCCTGCGGGCTGGAAAAGGTGAAGTTCTCCGTCAGCATAGCGCCGACGATATCCTTCCGGCGATCCAGATAGGCTGCATAGAGCGCGCGCAGCATCTGCGCACGGCTTTCGTCCCTGTGATCCATGATTGTTCCTCCCTTGTAATTCTGATTGCATATTGCAATCAGTTAGAGGCAAAATCGTGGCTTTCGATGCGTTTTTCCTGATGACGGCAGGTCGGATCGGCCGGAATCCGTCCTTGGCAGCCCTCAGGGCGGTGCGTAAAGTGAGGATCGCTTCATCTTGGCCACGGCCAGACTGTACCGAAGAAGATCCGCAATGACCGACACTCAATGGGACGCCGCAAAGGTGGCGCTTGGCTCCGCCTACTGGAAACGCAATCTTGTCATCTCGCTGCTTGGCTCGTTCACGACCATCGTGGCGATGACGCTGCTGCTTCCTTTCCTTCCGCTTTACGTGGAGGAGCTTGGCGTGAGTGATCATGCGGCGATCGTGCAGTGGTCGGGCATTGCCTATGGCGCGACCTTCTTTGCCGCCGCCTGCGTGGCGCCGCTCTGGGGCCGGCTGGGCGACATCTACGGTCGCAAGTTGATGCTGGTGCGCGCCAGCCTCGGCATGACCATCGCCATCTCGCTGATGGGCATGGCCGGCAGCGTCTGGCAGCTAGTGGCGCTGCGCCTCTTCGTCGGCCTGGCGGGCGGTTATGCCTCCGGCTCGATGGTGCTGGTGGCGACACAGACGCCAAAGGACCGCTCCGCCTGGGCGCTCGGCGTGCTCTCATCCGGCATCATGGCCGGCAATCTCGTCGGCCCGCTGATCGGTGGGGCGCTGCCGCCCATTATCGGCATCCGCGGCACGTTTCTCGCAGCCGGCGGCATGATCTTCTTCGCCTTCCTCGCCACCACCTTCCTCATCAAGGAAGAGAAATCGGCGGCCCGCAAACAGGCGGCCAAGGCATCCGGCGGCTGGAAATCCATTCCCGACAAGGGGCCGGTGGTCGCCATGCTTGCGACCGGGCTGCTGCTGATGCTCGCCAATATGTCGATCGAGCCGATCATCACCGTCTATGTGGCGCAGCTGGTGCCAGATCAGGGTCAGGTGACGATGGTGGCCGGGATCGTCATGTCGGCGGCAGCGCTCGGCAGCATTCTGTCGGCCTCGCGGCTCGGCAAGCTTGCCGACCGGATCGGCCACTGGCCGGTCATTGCCGGCGCGCTCGCGGTTGCCGGACTGCTGCTCATTCCGCAGGCCTTCGTCACCGGCTCCTGGCAGCTGATTGCTCTGCGTTTCCTGATGGGCGTCGCACTTGGCGGGCTCCTGCCCTGCATTACCGCCGTCATCCGGCATAGTGTGCCCGATAGTGCTGCCGGCAGCATTCTCGGCCTGTCCATCTCCTCGCAATATGTGGGCCAGGTCGCCGGGCCCGTTCTCGGCGGCTTCGTCGGCGGGCATATCGGCATGCCGGCGGTCTTTCTCGGTACCAGCGTCCTCCTGCTCGCGGGCGCGGCCTTCACATGGCTAGTGCGCACCAAGGAAGAGCAGGCCTGAACCTCAGGCTTTGCCGCAGATCATGTCCACTCCGGACTGTGCCAGGGCCTCGAGCGTTTCACGGCTATCGCCGGCCCGCGCACGGACTGCAAGCGAATGCATGACGGCGGAAGCGAGCCTTGCAAGCGTGTGAGGATCGCTTCGGTCGGGCAATTCGCCCCGTTCTATCGCGAGCTTCATGCGCTTTTCGATCTCCCCGTCGAAATCGTCGAGGCTGCGGCTCAATATTTCCCGGACCCGCTCATGCTGGATCGCCTCGGCCGTTGCTGTGCCGATGAGGAAGCAGCCACGTGCGGCGGTTTCCCCGTGGAGATAGATGGCCAGAGCGCGCTGATAGACACGCGCGAGGTTTTGACGCAGGGGCAGCGACGGGTCGAGCGCGTTCGCCAGCACGTCCATGCTTTCGGCGCGATAGCCCTCGAGAGTATCGAGATAGAGATCCTCCTTGTCGCCGAAGGCACCATAGAGGCTCGGGCGGTTGAGCTGGGTGGCGGCGCTTAGTGTGTCCAGCGACGTGCCGGCAAAACCGCGATCCCAGAACACCTCCCTCGCCTTTTCCAATGTCACCTTCGCGTCGAAGGCCCTCGGGCGGCCGCGCTTCTTCTCGCTCATTTTGTACCGTTTCGCATAAAATAATTGACCACGGGAATTTTATGCGAAATAGTACAAATGTCCAACGAATTGATGCAGGCGGTTTCACGCTGCCGCAGGAGGAGGAACCTATGAAACTCTATATGCACGCGGCCGCCTGTTCGCTTTCGCCGCATATCGTCTGCCGGGAACTGGATATCGATATCGAGCTCATCACGGTCGATCGAAAGACGCATCGCACCAGCCACGGCGAGGACTATCTCGCCATCAACGGCAACGGCTATGTGCCGGCGCTGATGCTCGACGATGGCAAGGTGCTGACGGAGGGGCCGGCGATCGTGCAGTTTCTTGCCGATAGCGCGCCTGAGGGCAGAAGGATGCTGCCCGAGATCGGCGACTTTGGCCGCAATCAGGTGCAATCCCTGCTGAATTTCATCACGTCGGAACTGCACAAGCCGATGGCAATGCTCTTCAATGCCGATTACGCCATCGCACATGAGGCGATGCGCACGGTCGTGAACAAACGCCTCGACTGGATCAATGGACGCCTTGCCGTTCCCTATCTCACCGGCGAGAATTTCACGGTCGCGGATGCCTATCTCTTCGTCTGCCTCAACTGGTCGCCCTGGATCGAAATCGATCTCGATCGTTTTCCCGCCCTTCCTGCCTTCATGAAGCGTGTCGCAGCCCGCCCGGCCGTGCGGGCGGCGTTGAGCGAGGAAGGGCTGATGGCCTTCAATGCCCGCGGCAACTTCTTTGCGCCCATCGCCTATATCCAGTCTGCCGGATATGTCGGCTCGCCGGTCCGGCCGTGATAAAATGTCGGTCCGGCAGAACGCGCGGCCGGACCGGATTATCCTCTGATGCTTGATAATCGTTCCCGAACAGCAGGGATTATCGAAAGTCTTCGATGGCGGCATCTTCACTCCATCGAAACCGGAGAGCCGGTTCACACGAAGGAGCAGAAGATGACCACGATTACCGAGAGCGAGACAAAGACGACCATGAAAGCCTACAGGGTTCATGCATTCGGACCGCCGGAAGCCATCATTGCCGAGGATGTCGAGATCCCCGCGCCCGGCAAGGATGAGGTTCTGATCAAGGTGCATGCGGCCGGGGTCGGTCCCTGGGATGGCTGGATCCGTTCGGGCAACAGCGCCCTGCCCCAGCCGCTACCGCTGACGCTCGGCTCTGATCTCTCGGGCACGGTGGAAGCGGTCGGCGAAGGTGTCACCCATTTAGCCCGCGGCGATGCGGTCTACGGTGTCACCAATCCGCGCTTCATCGGCGCCTATGCCGAATATGCGATTGCCGCAGCCGGCATGATTGGCGTGGAGCCGGCAAGCATCGGCCATGTCGAAGCCGCCTCGATCCCGGTCATCGCGGTGACCGCAAAGCAGGCGCTGTTCGACCACGCTAGGCTGACGGCTGGACAGACGGTGCTCATTCATGGCGCGGCGGGCAATGTCGGCGCCTATGCGGTGCAGTTCGCCCACAAGGCCGGGCTGAAGGTGATCGCCACGGCAAGCGGAAGCGATATCGAGACCGTCAAGCGACTCGGCGCCGATGTCGCCGTCGACTTCCGCAGCCAGCGTTTCGAGGACTTTGCCCATGAGGTCGATGCCGTCATCGATCTCGCCGGCGGGGAGACGCAGACACGCTCCTTTGCGGTGCTGAAGCGCGGCGGCAAGCTTGTTTCCGCCGTTTCGCAGCCGGATCAGGAGCTAGCTAAAACGCAGGGCGTCGAGGCCTTCTTCTTCCTCGTCAATGTCACGACCAAGGAGCTCAGTGAAATCACCGCGATGGTCGATGCCGGTCAGCTAGAAACCAATGTCGGCGATGTGCTGCCGCTCGATGCGGCGATCGCGGCGCATGAGATGCTGGAAGGCAAACGCCCGCATAGCAAGGGCAAGATCGTGCTGAAAGTCATCTGACAATGACCTTAGGGGACGCCCGGCGAGATAAACAGTCCTGCCGGACGCTTTTCATGCCATCCATTTTCGGTGTTCGGCGAAACGGTCCACCAGCATGTCGAGGAACAGCCGCACCTTGGTCGGAAGATGGCTGCGGTTCGGATAAACGGCGTTGATATGGATCTCGACGCCGCGATAATCCGGCATCATTCGCACTAGGCGGCCGGCCTCCAGATCCTCGAAGACGACGAAGCTTGGTGCGAGGAAGATGCCCTGCCCGTTCAGCACCAGATAACGCAGGGTCTCGGCGCTGTTGGAGATGATGCTGCCGCCCACCTTGACGCTTTCCTGCCGCCCCTCGGCATCCTCGAAACGCCATTCCTCGCCAAAGGGATAGTAGGCATATTGCAGGCAATTGTGCTCGGCGACCTCCGCCGGTGTCGTCGGCATGGCGTGGGTCTTCAGATAGTCCGGCGAGCAGACGAGGAAATGCCGCCAGGGCGTCAGCTTGCGCGCAACGAGGCTCGAATCCGGTGATGGCGTCGTGCGGATCACCAGATCATACCCGTCTTCGATCATATCCACCGATCGCTCGCCGATGTTGAAATCGATCTGAACCGCCGGATAGAGCGTCATGAACTCGTTGATGACGGGCAGCAGGAAGCGGACGATGGCGCTGCTCGTATAGAATCTCAGCGTGCCGCGCGGCGTCGAACTCAAGGCCCCGGCAGCGCGGTCCGCCTCTTCCAGATCGGCCAGGATCTGCGACGAGCGCTCATAATAATATTTGCCGGTTTCGGTCAGGCTGACCTTGCGCGTGGTGCGGTTCAATAGCCGTACGCCGAGGCGATCTTCCAATGATTGCACATGGTTGCCCACCATGGTGACGGACATGTTGAGGCGCCGCGCGGCAGCGGAAAAACCGCCGCATTCCACCACCCGACCGAAGACTGTGAGGCTGGTCAGCCGATCCATATTATTCCTCGATTATCCGCTGAGAGTTGATGATCCTTCCCGAAAACAGCAGATTATCAGAAAGCATGTCCGGGTCCATCTTCCGCTCATCGAACAGGGCTTCGCACTGATGAAGCCGAGACGAATGGAGAAGGACAATGGTCGAACTGCCCCGCAACGAAGTTTTCAAGAACGTCCAACAGGCCGGAACCGCCCCCACCGCAGAAGCTGCAGCACCGGCTGCAGAAGCAATGGCTGCAGCCGCCGCGGCCGTTGATACCCCTAGGAAGACCGGCCGCAAGCTCATCAAGCGCGCCGTCATCGCCGCAGCGCTGCTTGCCAGCGGCGCCTTCGCCGGTGATTTCGGCTACCGCTACTGGACAGTCGGCCGCTTCATCGAATCCACCGACGATGCCTATGTGAAGGCCGATTACACGACCGTTGCCCCAAAGGTCGCCGGTTATATCAAGCAGGTCCTCGTCAATGACAATGACACCGTCACAGCCGGGCAAGTTCTCGCCCGCATCGACGACCGCGATTTCCAGGCTGCACTGTCGCAGGCCAAGGCCGATGTGAAGGCTGCTGAGGCCGCCGTCACCAATCTCGATGCGCAGATCTCGCTGCAGCAGTCGATCATTGCGCAGGCCCGCGCAACACTCGATGCATCGCAGGCTTCGCTGACCTTCGCCCAGTCCGATGCCAACCGCGCGAGCCGGCTGATCACCAACGGCGCCGGCACGCAATCCCGCGCCGAACAGAGCCAGTCGCTGAAGGATCAGGCCGCCGCTGCTGTCGAACGCGATAAGGCGGCACTCGTTGCCGCCGAGAACAAGGTGCCGGTGCTGCAGACGCAGCGCGAGCAACTGCTCGCCCAGCGCGACCGCGCTGCCGCTGCCGCCAGCCAGGCCGAACTGAACCTTTCCTATACGGATATAGTCGCTGCCGTTGACGGCACGGTCGGCGCGCGCTCAATCCGCGTCGGCCAGTATGTCACCTCGGGCACCCAGCTGATGGCGGTCGTGCCGCTGCATGCGGTCTATGTCGTCGCCAACTTCAAGGAAACGCAGCTGACCTTCGTTCGCCCCGGCCAGACGGTAGAGATCAAGGTCGACAGCTTCCCGGATATTGCCATCAAGGGCCACGTCGACAGCGTCTCGCCGGCCAGCGGTCTCGAATTCTCGCTGCTGCCGCCCGACAATGCCACCGGCAACTTCACCAAGATCGTCCAACGCATCCCGGTTAAGATCGTCATCGATGACGAACGCCTTGCGGGCCTGCTGCGCTCGGGCATGTCTGTAATCCCCGATATCGATACCAAGGCCGCCCAGACCTCCGCGGCCGCGGAGGAAGGATTATCCACTCCTGCTGGATGATCCTTCCATCCCTTTCTCAATTATCACCCGAAAAGCGTCATGAGACAGTTTTCCGCAGAGCCGGAAGGAGATAAGTCATGGCTACGCTTCAGATCGCCGCAAACAGCAATTCGGTCGCGCGCCCCGCCCCAGCGACGGTCCCCGCTGTCAAACCCGCCATGAGCCCGCTTCGCATGTGGACCGCCGTCGTCGGCTCCACACTCGGCGCCTTCATGGCGATCCTCAACATCCAGATCGTCAATGCTTCGCTGGCCGACATTCAGGGCGCCATCGGCGCCGGCACCGACGATGGCGGCTGGATCTCGACCTCGTATCTCATCGCCGAGATCGTCGTCATTCCGCTCAGCGCATGGCTTGCCCGGGTCTTTTCGGTCCGCAACTATCTGCTGGTCAATGCTATCCTGTTCCTCATCTTTTCGGTCGCCTGCGCTTTCGCGGTCAACCTGCAGCAGATGATCATCCTGCGCGCCATCCAGGGCTTTTCCGGCGGCGTGCTGATCCCGATGGCCTTCACCATCATCATCATGCTGCTGCCCAAGCCCAAGCAACCGATCGGCCTGGCACTCTTTGCCCTTTCAGCCACCTTTGCCCCGGCAATCGGCCCGACCATCGGCGGCTACTTCACTGAAAACTGGGGCTGGGAATATATCTTCTATATCAACCTCGTGCCCGGCGCGCTGATGGTCGGCATGCTCTGGGCTTCGCTCGACCGTGCGCCGATGAATCTCGGCCTGCTCGCCAAAGGCGACTGGCCTGGCATCATCACCATGGCGATCGGTCTTGCCGCACTGCAGACCGTGCTGGAAGAAGGCAATAAGGAAGACTGGTTCGGCTCGGATTTCATCGTCCGCCTCACTGTTATCGCCGCCGTCTCGCTGACGCTCTTCCTCATCATTGAGCTGAAAGTCGCCCATCCGCTCTTGAACCTGCGCTTGTTTGCCCGCCGGAACTTCGGCTTCGGCATCCTTGCGAATTTCCTGCTGGGTATCGCGCTCTATGGCTCCGTCTTCGTACTGCCGATCTACCTAACCCGTATCCAGGGCTATAATTCCGAGCAGATCGGCCTGGTGCTTGCCTGGACCGGCATCCCGCAGCTTCTGCTGATCCCGCTGGTGCCGCGCCTGATGAAGCACTTCGATATCCGCCTGCTGATCGTCGTCGGCTTCGTTCTCTTCGCCGCCTCAAACTTCATGAACGTTCATATGACGGGCGACTATGCGAGCGATCAGCTCTTCTGGCCGAATGTCGTGCGTGCCGTCGGTCAGGCACTTGTCTTCACGCCGCTCTCGGCCATCGCCACCGCAGGTATCGAGCCGGAGAATGCCGGTTCGGCTTCCGCCCTCTTCAACATGATGCGCAATCTCGGCGGCGCCGTCGGTATCGCCTCGCTGCAGACCTTCCTGTCGAAGCGCGAGCAGTTCCACTCGAATATCCTGACCAATTCGGTCTCCGTCTTCGAGGAAGCCACCCGCGATCGCGTCGCAAAGCTCACAGGCTATTTCATGAGCCACGGCGTCAGCGACCAGGCCATTGCCACGCACAAGGCGGTCGTCGCCATCGCACTGAAGCTGCGCAAGCAGGCCAATATCATGGCCTTCAGCGACACTTTCTTCCTGCTCGGCGTCGCCCTCGTCATCGCTCTGCTCGCCTCCCTGCTTCTGAAAAAAACCGGCCAGGTCTCCGGCGGCGGCGCTCACTGAGCGCACCGTCCCAGCGAAGGAGAACACTCGTGAATAACCTGCTCGACATCGACTACGCCGTTGAAACCAGGGCACCCGCCAACAGCCTCAACACGACTGCGGTGCTCGGCCTCATCGAATGGCTGACCGGCGACGAATGTCATGCTCTCGACGAGGTCGGCCTCGTCTCCGGCCTCGGGCGCCGCCTTCGGGCGCTCGGTGTTCCAGTCGACCGGCTGACGCTGCATCTGATGACGCTGCACCCGGAATATATCGGCCGCACTATCGCCTGGGCGCCGGGCGAACCGGTGGAAATCCATGACCGCGAGCATGGCACACGGCTCGCCATTGCCAATACGCCACTGCAAAAGGTTTTCGAAAGCCGTGAACTGCTCGTCGTCGGCCCGGGCCAGAGCCCGCACGGCCGCTGGCAGCATATCGACGTCTTCGCCGGGCGTGGCCTCGTGCAGCTGATGATCGCGCCGCTTTGCAATGCCGACGGCCCGGTCAGCGCCGCGATCTTCGGCACCAAGCGGCCGGGCGGCTTCACCACCCCTGAAATGCAGGTGATCGAGCGTATCGTGCCGGCGCTGCGCAATACCAGCGAACTCCGCATTCTGCGCCAAGTCGAACTCAGCCTGCTCGACACCTATATCGGGCCGCTGACGGCAAGCCGCATCCTTTCCGGCCGCATCCGCCAGGGCGAAATCGAATCCATGCAGGCAGCCCTGCTGCTCTGCGACCTGCGCGGCTTTACCGAACTCTCCAACCGCTTGCCGGGCGAAACCGTGCTCGGATTGCTGAACGCTTATTTCGACCACGTCATTCCGGCGATCACGCGAGAAGGCGGCGAAGTGCTGAAATTCATGGGTGACGCGGTGCTCGCCTTCTTCCCCGGCTATGATGCGACCCGAACCTGCAATGCAGCGCTTTCGGCTGCCCGGGCGATCCTCGAAGCGCTGGATGGTTTCAACTACAACGGCATCGGCGCCAAGGCCGGCATCGCGCTGCATCACGGCGAGGTCAGCTACGGCAATATCGGCTCCGGCCGGCGACTGGATTTCACGCTGATCGGCGGGGATGTGAATCTCGTCAGCCGTATTCAGGGCGTGTGCAGCGAGCTTGGGGAGGCCCTGCTGATGTCTCAGGACTTTTTCAATGAGGTGGGCCCTGAGGATGCCGTGTCAGCGGGAAGCCACAGATTAAAGGGCTTCACGGATGGCGTAGAGCTTTATGCGGTGAGACGCTAGGCAGCGGCGCACTACTCCTCATTCCCCCCGCGCCCATAAGCCCAGTTCATGTAGAGTTCCAGCGCCTTGCGGGTAATCGGACCTTCCTGGAAATTGCGGCCGTCGAGCCTGTTGACGCCGACGACCTTCGAATAGTTGCCCGACGTGAAAATCTCGTCGGCACCCATGAAATCCTCGACAGAAAGTGTCGTCTCGCGCACGTCGAAGCCGGCTTTGCGCAGCAAGCCGATGACGCGCAGCCGCGTGATGCCGGCGAGGAAGGTACGGTTGGCAATCGGGGTGAAGACGACGCCGTCCTTGACCATGAAGACGTTCGAGGAAGCTGTTTCGACCACATTACCGTTCATATCGCGCATCAGCGCATTGTCGAAGCCGCGGCCTCTCGCTTCGGCAATCGCCCGGCCGCTGTTCGGATAGAGCGCGCCTGCCTTGGCATCGGTCATTGCGGTTTCCGGCGTGGGGCGGCGGTAGGGCGAGACGGTCAGCGAAGAGCCGCCATGGCCGCCCATCGCGGCTTCGAACAGGCAGAGCGCGAAGCGAGTGGATTCGCCATCAACGGCCACGACACTGCCCGGCGAACCATGCTCGCCCCAATACATCGGCTTGATGTAGATCGGCGTCTTGCCGTCGAATTTCTTCACGCCTTCCCAGGCGAGCGCCTCGATCTCTTCAGCAGTCTTCACCGGCTTCAGGCCCATGGCGACAGCAGATCGGTTGATACGCTGGCAATGCAGGTCGAGATCGGGCGCAATGCCATCGAACCAGCGGGCGCCATCAAAGACGGTGGAGCCCAGCCACATGGCATGGGAGGTCGGCCCGATCAGCGGCGGGTTGCCGGCAATCCACTCTCCGTCGACATAGGTCCAGGTGGTCGTGCGGGGTGACGTATCGACGGGCATTTGCGGCTCTCCTCATGAAGTCGGCAAAGCAAAATCCTCCCTGTCGGGGGCGGTCAAGCGCAAATTGACGGTTGAAACATCGAAGCAATAAAATGCCCGATAGTGCGCTAGGATTGAAATATTGATGCGTGTGTCATGGTTCTAAAACGATGGGTCCATAAAGGAAAATGATGGAAAGGCGACTGGATGAAAACCCTCGCCGCATGCCATCATGGATGAAGACACGCATATCCCGCCCAGGAGAAGACAGATGAAAGCCATGTATTACGAAGCTTTCGAACAGGCGCCTGATATCCGCACCGTGCCGGACCCGACGCCGACGGAAGACGGTGTGGTCATCAAAGTCGGCGCAACCGGGCTTTGCCGCAGCGACTGGCACGGCTGGATGGGCCATGATCCGGATATCCGCTTGCCACATGTGCCGGGCCACGAGCTTGCCGGCAAGATCGTCGCGACCGGCAGAGGTGTCGTGCGCTTCAAGGTCGGCGACCGTGTGACCGTACCTTTCGTTTCCGGCTGCGGCCATTGCAGTGAATGCCATTCGGGCAATCAGCAGGTTTGCCCCAACCAGTTCCAGCCGGGCTTCACCCATTGGGGTTCCTTCGCGGAATATGTCGGCATCGACTATGCCGATACCAATCTGGTGCATCTGCCCGAGAGCGTGGATGACGCCACGGCAGCGAGCCTCGGTTGCCGCTTCGCCACCTCCTTCCGCGCGGTTGCCGACCAGGCACGTACCGGCCCGGGCGAATGGATTGCCATACATGGCTGCGGCGGCGTCGGGCTTTCGGCGATCATGATCGCGACTGCGCTGGGGGCGAACGCAATTGCCGTCGATATATCCGAGGAGAAGCTTGCCTTTGCACGCGAATGCGGAGCGGTCGCGACGATCAATGCCTCCGCGGTCGCCGATGTGGCTGAAGCGGTGCGTGAAATCACCAAGGGTGGCGCGCATGTCTCCATCGACGCACTCGGCCACCCCGTCACCTGCTTCAATTCGATCAAGAACCTGCGCCGGCGCGGCCGGCATGTACAGGTAGGGCTCATGCTCGGCGAGCATTCCACGCCGCAGATCCCGATGGCGCAGGTGATCGGCCATGAGCTGGAAATCTACGGCAGCCACGGCATGCAGGCTTGGCGCTACGATGCCATGCTCTCGATGCTCGCCGCCGGCAAGATCGCGCCGCAGAAACTGATCGGCCGGCGCATCAGCCTTGCGGAGGCAGTGCCGGCACTGATGACGCTCGACAAGGCCGAAGGCACGGGCATCAGCGTGATTACGCAATTCTAGCAACGTGGGATGGTAGTCCGCGCTGGGGCGGACTACCGAAACAAGACTGCGATCCCACTTATAGAATAACGAAGCCAGTTTCGGCCGGCGGCGATAGGGGATTTCATGAGCGAGACACAACGCAAGCTGACGACGATCTTTGCAGCCGACGTGCAGGATTATACGCGCTTGATGGGCGCGGATGAGGAAGGCACGCTCGCCATGCTCAAGCATTATCGCGATGCCATGTCCCGCCTCATCGCCTCGCATGGCGGACGCGTGGTCAATACCTGGGGCGACGGATTGCTGGCCGATTTCCCGAGCGTTGTCGAAGCGGTCCGGGCGGCGATCGACGTGCAGAACGAGCTTGCGGGCAAGAATGCGGCGCGGCCCACGGATGGGCGCATGCTCTTTCGCATCGGCATCAATCTCGGCGACGTCATCCTCGAAGGCGAGGATATCTACGGCGACGGCGTCAATATCGCTGCCCGCCTGCAGGCATCCGCGCCGGCCGGCGGGATCGTGATCTCGAACACGGTCTATGACCAGGTGCGAAACAAGGTGGCTGTCGGGTTCGACTTTCTGGGGGCATTGGAGATGAAGAACGTTGCCGAGGCCGTGCCGAGCTATGCCGTGCGCATCGGCGATATCAGCGCGGAACCGCGAAAGCCGGCAGCCGCTCCCGAACGGCCCGTCGAAATGCCAGCACCAAGACCGGCCCCGGCGCTGCGCCCGCGCGGCAGGCTGCGTAAGCTCGGCGGCATTCTCGCTCTTATCGGCGCAGTGCTCATCTTCATCAACATTGTCACTTGGGAAGGCGAATTCTGGGCCGTCTGGCCGATGCTTGGCTTCGCCTTCGTGACGGCAATGATATGGGTGCGGAGGCAGGACCGGTTCGATCAGCGCGTCGCCGCGTTTGCCGTCATCGGGGTCGGCATCGTCGCTATCAACATGCTGACATGGCACGGGACATTCTGGGCAATATGGCCTCTGCTGGGGCTTTCGGTCGCCGCCGGCATTCGCTGGGCGATGCGCGACTGAGACTTAGGCGTCCTGCGACAACCGAAGGGCGGCACCCTCGATCATCATCCTGAGGCCGGCCTCGAAGAAGGCCTCGAAGAAGGCCTCGTGGCCGCAATTGCGATAATGCGTGATAGCCCGACGCGTCAGCGGGAAATCAGCGGCTGCGGCATCGAGCTTTTCCCGCTCCGGCGGCGGTTCGGCCTGCCCCTCGATGACACAGCCGACGGTGTAGCGGGCGATGGCGACAAGTAGTTCCATGGCGAATTCCGCTTCCATGCCTGCTCCGACAAGGACGGCGATATGGGCTTCGACATTGGGAAGATCCTGCGGACTGGTTTCCGTGCCGGCATGGACGCGACCCCCATCGCGATAGCTCAAGAGCGTGCGACGGAAATCACGGGCGTTTTCGAACATGAAGTCCCGCCAATTCTCAGGGACGACCGGCCAGTCGTGGGTATGGCCGCGCGCCATGATCTCCTCGGCCATGGCTTCTATAAGCGCCCACTTGCTCTTGAAATGCCAATAAAGGGCGGCGGGATGATCATCTCACCGCCCTTTTCGATTGCCTGACGCTGTTATTGAGCGAGGCCGAGCGAGGCCAGGTATTCGGCCGAAGCGATAATCTTCGACTTGTCCTTGATCTCGATGATCAGGCGCGGATTGCTTTCGACCTTAGCAAGTGCTGCGAAAACCGCACGCCAGTTGACGGTGCCTTCGCCAAGCGCCCAGTGGCGGTCGGCATAACCATCGGCATCCTGCAGATGAATGTGACCGAGGCGGTTGCCGGCGGCATGGACGTAATAATCGACCGGCGGAGCGCCGGTATAGCCATGGGCGTAATGCGCATGGCCGGTATCGATGGAGACGGAGACGGCCGGCGAGTTGAAGCTCTCCGCCAAGGCTACACGGATATGCGGATCCTTGTCTTCGATATTCTCGATGACGAGGGTGCAGCCGATTTCCTCGGCGCGCTTCACCGCTTCGCGCATCGTCTGGTGGCAGTATTCGACGATCTTTTCGCGTTCGCCCTCGTTATTGTCGAGGTTGTTATAGCTCCAGGTCGTGTAGGGGCTATGGACGACCATGTGCGTGCCGCCAATCGCAGCGCAAACATCGAGGCCCTGCAGCATGCGGCGGGAGACGACGGCGCGGATATCCGGATCCTGCGAGGCGATGATGAAGCCCCAGAACGGGCCATGGATGCCGACACGGCCCTTGTAACCGTCGAGCAGCTTCTTGACGTGATCGGCGCGCGGCGTCCAGTCGCCGTTCAGCACCTCGGCGTTGACGAAGCTCTGCAGCTCGAGATCGCGGGACTTTTCGAAGAGCCAGTCGCGATGGGTTTCGAGTTCGTCGATCGTCATGGCTGCGCCGACGACGGGAAGAGAAGACATGGGGTTGCTCCGCTGATGGTATGGCCTGATTGGCGGGGAAGGATCGGCGCGTTCTATGCGCCTCTTCTGTGTCGCCGATATTACAGAAACGGCGGTTGCCAACCTGTCGCACTTGCGAAGCGGAAAAGCCATACCGATATGATCGTCGTCGGTTTCAGGGCCCGAGAGCGCGCAAAAGCCACCTCCGCTCGCCCTTCCCTGATTTTACGACGGTTGCCAAAACGGCCGCAAAGGTCTATCGGACCGCCCCGCAAGAGCAAGAAAGAGACATCATGTCCAACTCATTTGTGAAAACAGATGCCCGGACGGAGGCAAAAAGCTTCTTCGTGCTGGGCGACAAGGTCGAGCGACGGGCTCGCCTCACAGGCAACTGGCTCAACATCTTCGACGTGACCGTTGAGCCCGGCGGCAAGACGCCGCGCCACGCCCATGCAAGCCCGGAAGTCTTCCGGATCATCGAGGGCACGCTGACGATCTGGCGACTGACCGATACCGGGCCGGAAGAGATCGAGGCGAGCGAAGGCGACATCGTCAGCATCGCGCCTTTCATGGTGCACGGCTATTCCAACAATGGAACCGTCCCCGCGGTCTTTTCTGCCATCGTCGATCGCGACATGGCCGAATTCATCGAGACCGAGGGTGTAACCGAACAGCCGCAAGGCAGCCCGTCACCGGAAACGGTGGCGCGTATGCGGGCAGCGGCAAATGCCCATGGAATCACGATCCTGGCGGCGTAAGCGCCGTCAGTTTCTCCTGATGCCGCGCAACGGCCAGCGAAGAGATCGTCATCGCCCAGTGACCGGACTGCGACGCCAACAAATGTTTCATCGAATTCTTCTACTTCGACGGCAATACATGGAAGCCCTTCAGCAAGACTGCGATCGGCGACATAGAAGTCTGTTACAAGCCGATAGAAGAAAACCTTCGCTGAATCGTGTCGAGGACCAGATACTTTCAAGCGTTGGCGCTGCGATCCTGGCTGCCTGAACCGGTCGGCCCGTATCGACAGAGTTCGCATCCGCCGCGTCGAGGACGTGGCCTGACTTCAGGAGAAAGACGATGGCATGGTCAGCCAGCCAGTATGTGAAATTCGAGGATGAACGCACCCGCCCGGCGCGCGACCTGCTGGCGCAGGTGCCCCTGACGGAGCTGCGCCACGCGGTCGATCTCGGCTGCGGGCCGGGCAATTCGACCGAGCTGATCATCGACCGCTATGGCGCGCAAAATGTGTCTGGTCTCGACAGAGACCTGAACATGCTGGAGGCGGCCCGCAAGCGCCTGCCGGGCACGGCTTTCGTAGAGGCCAACCTTTCGACCTGGCAGCCCTCCGAGCCGGCGGACCTGCTCTTTGCCAATGCCGTGTTCCAATGGCTGCCCAACCATCTCGACATCTTCGACAGGCTGATGGACGGGCTGGCGTCGGGTGGCGTGCTCGCCGTGCAGATGCCCGACAATCTCGGCGAGCCGAGCCATCTGATGATGGAGGAAACGGCTCATGCCGGCCCGTGGAAGACGGCTTTCGAGAAGAAGAGCGTGCGCCGCAATGTGCTTCCGCCACCCTCGACCTATTACAGCCGGCTGATCGGCAAATCCTCCCGCGTCGACATCTGGCACACGATCTACAATCATCCGATGGACAATGCCGCGGCGATCGTCGAATGGGTCAAGGGAACGGGCCTTCGCCCCTATCTCGACCATGCCGGCGAAGAGCATCGCGAGGCGTTTCTGGCCGACTATCTCGAACGTATCGACAGGGTCTATCCGAAGGCGGCCGACGGCAAGGTGCTGCTCAAGTTCCCGCGCTTGTTCATGGTGGCGGTGAAGGCCTGACCGGAAATTCTGATTTCCATGACGCCGGCAGCAGTCCGCTTGATCGCTGCCGGCGAAACTTTGTCAGCCATCCGCAAGCCACACGCAAAGTTTGAAGTGTAGCGGTTCGCCCTGGGATTTCTCAATCCAGACGTGCTTTCGCGACGCCGCCAGCGTCGATCGCTATCCTTTAAACGCCTTTGCGCCACCAGTGCGAGGCCCGACAAAGAGATTTTCAGATGGTTTCTTCCGTTTCCACCATGAGGCTTATGACGGCGCAGATAGCGTTGCAGACGATCAAGGGCGGCTCCTCGGAGAGCAGCTCCAGCAGCACGACCGATCACGACTATTCCAGCCTTCCCTCGCAGACGCGCTCGGCGCTATCGGTCATGCTCGACAAGATCAATGCCGGCAAGGCAGAATCGACGGACGCGTCCGGCAACACCACCGCCAGCACCGATATCACCACCGCCTCCTTCATGGCGCTGCTGCGCCAGAACATGACGGCTGCGGCAGACGCCAAGGGCGCCGGCAGCCAGGAAGCTGCCATGCTTGCCGCTTTCAAGAAGGGCCAGCTGACGGTTACCGATCCGACCAAGGGCGTTTCGATCAAGGCCTGGGACGTGACCGACCCCAAGGAAGCCGATGTCGACCAAAAGAAGGGCACGGCGATCAAGACGGACGACTGGAACGACTTCCTGCGCGACCATCTGCAGCGCGATTCGCACGGGCGCCTGGTCAGAAGCGAAAACGGCAGCTTCATCGAAAAGGGCACCGGCAACGAAGTCTATTTCGGCCAGGTCGGCACGCAGAATTACTACATCACCTGGCCGGTGAAGACCGACACGAAGCCGGCGAACGGCACAGGTGACAAGCCCGCAACCGACAAGCCTGCGAGTGATGCCGGCGCATCGAAGCCGGCCACCGATACGACAACGGACAAGTCCGCCTCCAAGGCGTAAGTTATCCATCATCTTAAAACGGCCATTGCGGAAAGACCTTCAGCAATGGCCATATCGTTTCAGGCGCCGACAAGCTCGATCAGCGACAGTATCGCAGTCGCGAGAATGACGAGGCCAAAGCAGATGTTGAGCGCCCGCTCGCTCGATGGCTCCAGCTTCACCTTGCCCAAAACAACGCCCAGCCACAGCCAGAAAATATCGACCACGATCATGATGAGGACGCAGAGCGCCCATTTGGCCTGCATGTCCAGCGCGCCATCCTGCGAAAGCCGGTAAGCGGCAAAAAGCGAGGCGAAGGCGATATAGGCCTTGGGATTGGTGAGGCCTAGCACGACACCGCCGGCGATGGTTGGCGAGGCTTGCCGCCGTGCGGCGGAGAGATCTGCACCGACTGGCGCCGATGCGATCTTCCAGGACAGCCAGACGAGGTAGACGGTGGCAGCGACTGTCATCACCATCATCGCCAGCGGGATTGCCTCGATCAACGACAGAAGGCCGGCTGCCGCCGCGGCGGCTGCAATTGCCAGGCCGATCTGCAGCCCGACATAAAAACGCAGGCCGGTCGCCATACCATGGAGGCGGCCGATTGCCAGGAGCGCAGCGATGGCGGGACCGGGCGAACCGAGAAGGGCAAGAGCCGCCATGAGGAAGAAGCCGGCGCTGACAAGATCGATCATGGATCACCCAATGACATAACGATATCTTTATGTCTTTATATATTTCTAGCACTGTGTCAAACGCTTGTTATTCTTGGGCTGCAAGGTGCTTGCGGCAGAACCGGAGCGCTTTATATTCGGCCGGGAGAATTAAGCTGGAGATGACACGCATGGACGCTCACCCCACCCCGCCCGTCACTCTCGTCATCTTCGGCGCCACCGGCGATCTGACACGGCGATTGCTGGTTCCGGCCATCATCAATCTCACCCGCAGCCATCTCGTCGGCGGGGACCTGAACATCCTCGGCGTCGGCATCGAGCCTGGTGACGATGAATTCCTGCGCCAGCGGCTGGACGCTTTCCTCACCCATCTCGATGGCGAGGAAGTAACTGGCAAGGACGAGGTCTGGGAGAGCCTGCGGTCACGGATCTCCTATCTGCAGGGCGATTTCACCAAGGATGATATCTTCCTCGAAATCGGCAAGCGCCTTGGCACGACCTGCAATGCAGCCTTCTATCTCGCCGTGCCGCCAAGCTTCTTCGGGCCGATCGTCGAGAAACTTGCGGATCTCGGACTGATGGACGAAAGCGGCGGTTGCTTCCGTCGTGTTGCGATCGAGAAGCCCTTCGGCACCGATCTCGCCTCGGCCCGCGCCTTGAATGCACGCATCCTCGCCCGCGTGGAGGAAAGCCAAGTCTACCGGCTCGACCATTTCCTCGGCAAGGAAACAGTGCAGAACCTGATGACAGCGCGCTTCGCCAACATGATGATCGAGTCGCTGTGGAACAATCGCTATATCGACCACGTACAGATCACCGCCTCGGAGATCGTCGATGTCGGTATGCGCGGGAAGTTCTACGACGCGACCGGCGCGTTGCGCGACATGATCCCCAACCATCTCTTCCAGCTTCTGGCAATGATTGCCATGGAGCCGCCGAACAGTTTCGACGCCGAGGCGATCCGTAACGAGAAGAGCAAGGTGCTGAAGGCTCTGCGCATTTACACGCCGGAGGAAGCCAAGGCGAATGGCGTGCGCGGGGCCTATACCGCCGGCCCGCTCAACGGTACCGACTTGCCCGCTTATCGCGATACGAAGGATATTTCGCCCGCCAGCAAGACCGAGACCTATGTGGCGCTGAAGCTCTACGCCGATACCTGGCGCTGGGCCGGCGTTCCCTTCTATCTGCGCACCGGCAAGGCGATGACGGCACGCGATACGGAAATCGTCATTACCTTCCAGCCAGTTCCTTTCGCGCAGTTCCGCGAAACCGAGGTCAACCGCCGTCTGCCGCCGAACAGGCTCGTCATCCAAGTGCAGCCCGATGAGGGCATGAGCATGGAGATTTCCATCAAGTCGCCGGGACAATCCGTGGACACCGTGCCAGTTTCGCTGGATTTCCGCTATGCCGACAAATTCGATATCGGCAAGACGACTGGCTATGAATCCCTACTCTACGACCTCTTCATCGGCGACCAGACGCTATTTCAGCGCGCCGACGGCATCGAGGCCGGCTGGGCGGCGGTGCAGCCCTTCCTGGACGAATGGGCGAAAGATCAGAGCGTGCCGGACCCTTACGCACCCGGCAGCATGGGACCGGCCTGCGCCGACGAGCTTATCCAGCGAGACGGGCGTGAGTGGCATGAGCTTGGCGTGATCCTGCACAAGAACGGCAAATAGCCGTTCCTGCACTGGAATTTAACTTACCGTCGGCGGCAGGCGGTAGCCAGCGTGCCGTCACGCTCGGCCGTGCGATAGGCGCTCGTGCCGGGCCGCGGGCAAGCCGTCCGGTCGGACGGAATGACGACGGTGATATTGTCGCTCTCGACCGGATCGAGCGGAATCGAAAAAGCATTACTTGATTCCGCGTCCGGCACCGTGCCGGGCGGCATGCCGCCGAAGCGTCCGGAATAGTCCATATCACCGAGGGCCTGGGAGAAGGCCGGAGCGGCGAACCCGAGGAGAATGATCGAGGCTGCTGCAATGACCGTACGCATGACCATATTCCTTCTTATCTGGCCGATATGAAACGGGATTTGGGTATCCATCGTTCCAGCCGATCCGGCCGTCGGTGAAAAAATCCGGCACCTCTTAATCTAGGAAAGGTCAGTGCGAATTTCCATCCGACGGATGGATTGATCGGCCCCTAAAGCGTGTCGCGATCTTTCAGATTCGCTTGCCACGCTTTAGGCTCTTGTTTTCGCATGTCGTCACAGCAAAACCGCTGCACACTTTTGCGCGACATGCTTAAAAGGCGATCGATGCGTTCACGAAGAATGTGCGCGGCTGGCCCACGAACTTGCCGCCATTATTGTCCGTCGAGCGGGTGAAAAACTCCTTGTCGAACAGGTTCTTCACGCCGAAGGCAAATTGCGGGGCATTCTTCTTGTTTTCCGGCTGATAGGCGACGCGCAGGTTGACGGTGCCGTAGCCCGGAATATCACCGAGGCGGCCCGTCGCATCCTCTTCCGTCACATAGGTCGCGCCGGCATCGGCAGATCCCGGCGAATGCTGCTTTGACTGGGCCTGCAGGTCGGCATTGAAGATCCAGTCGTTGTAGCGGTAGCGCGCCCCAAGTGAGGCGACCTGACGCGAATAGAACGGCAGGTCGCGGCCTTCGAAGGCGCCGGCTTCATAGGTCGCCTCGGTGTAGGTGTAGCTTGCCGACAGCGACAGGCCGTCGAGTGCGGGCACGACATCGCCGATATCGTAGTTGATGGCGGATTCGATGCCGCGGTGGCGGGTGGCGCCGAGATCGGTCCAGATGCCCTCGCCGACGATGGTGCGGCCGAGATAAAGCTCCTTGTCGAAATCGATATTGAAGGCAGTCAGCTCAGCGTTCCAGTTATCGCCCTCATAATGCAGGCCGATTTCGTAGGTCGTCGCCTTCTCGGGATGCAGGCCATCCGTGGTGGATGCGAGTTGGCTGTATTGCTGCGGGCCGAAGGAGACGCCGACATTGCCGAACACGGTCAGCTCATTGCTGAGCCGGTAGGAAGCCGACAATGTCGGCAGGGCCTCGTTCGCCTCGACCGAGGGAGAGAGCGTGCTGGTGACCGCACCGCTGGTGCCGAAATTCACGACATCGTTGTGCGTGCTGATCATCTCGTAGCGAATGCCCGGTGTGATGGTCCAGTCGCCGATCTCGATCTTGTCGTCGATGTAGAAAGCATGGGCAATCGTGCCGCCATCGCTCGCCTGGTAGGTGGGCGAGCTACGCGTGGTCGGATCGATGCCCGAGGCTCTGCTGTAGAAAGCCGTGCGGGACGCGACTTCCGAGCTTTCTTCCCAGAGATACCGATAGCCGACGGTCACCTCCTGGATAATGCCGCCGAGCTCGATCAGGCGGGAATAGCGCGGCTCGATGCCGAAATAGCTGTAGCTGCGCGGAGCAGACGTCAGGCGATAGAGACCGGCGCTGGCGCCTGTGCCCTGCTGCTCCACATGGCTGCCGCGGAAGGAATCCACGTAGTAGGTCAGCACTTCGAAATTGTTGTCGCCATCGTCATGCTGGTAGCGCAGCGAGATATCATTGCGGCGACCGCTGAAATCGTCGTAGCGGCGTGTCGACTGGTAGGGATCGGCCTCATATTCGGCGCTCGTCAGGCCGCCGGGCATCTTGCCCTCGCCCTCATAGTGATGGAACTGGATGCCGAGCTTGTCCGTATCCGAAAACTCGTAAGCGCCCTTGGCAATGATATCGTCGATATCGGTGCGGTCGTCGGCGTCACGATAGCCTTCGCCGTGGATTCCGGAATAGAGGATGGCCGCACCAAGGCCGTCGACATTGGTACCGCCGATCAGGAAATTCGGCGTCGCCTTGACGTGGCCGTTGTTGCCGGCGATCTCCGCGCCCGAGGAGAAGCGAGCGGTGAAATCCTCCGGGATCGGACGGGTGACGAAGTTGATAATGCCGCCGACATTCTGCGGTCCGTAGCGTACGGAGCCGGCGCCGCGCACGACGTCGATCGTTTCGACATTTCCGAGCGTCAGCGGAAAGAGCGAAAGCTGCGGCTGGCCATAGGGCGCGTAAGCCAGCGGGATGCCGTCCATCAATACGGTGGAGCGTGGCGACAGGCGTGAGGTCAGGCCGCGCACGCCGAGATTCAGCGACACATCGCTGCCGCCGGTACCATTGGCTTCCTGCACCTGGACGCCGGGGATCTGGTTCAACGCATCGCGGATATCCTGCGCGCCGCGTTCTTCGAACTGTTCGCGATCGAGGATCGTGCGGGCGCCGGGATGTTTCAGCACCTTCTCCTCGTTCGGCTCTTCCAGCCAATTGCCGGTGATCTTGATCGTTTCGAGCTGAGTGACGGGGCCGTTGGCTGCTTCCTGTGCGAGTGCCGATGTGGCGGATGCCAGAAGGGCGACGGTGAGAGCGAGCTGCTTTCCTTGGAGTTTGGGGGCAATCATGGGAGTTTTCCGTAGGCGTTCGAGAAATTCGGGCAACAGCGGACCTTGCCGGAAATGCCTGGGCATTCCGGTGCAAGAGACTGTTTTTGTTGAATGATTATCTGGTTATGTCAGCCATTACGCCGGTATCGGCATCTGGGCACGGTCTTATGGGAGAAGGGACGGACTTCAGCCGTCTTGCTGCGATGAAACAGGCGCGTCATGCAATAACCCCGACAGTCAACGCCGCTGCTGCACGGCATCATGTCGCGGTTACTACAATATTGTAGTTTGCATTTCAATAAACATAACTTAATTTCTCATGTTTATTTTCATGCGGATGAAATTGCAAAGATATTGCCGTGGAGGTCAGTCGTTGCGCAGCGCCTGGTCGCGCAGGTCGGCGAGACGCTTCTTGGCATCCGTCGCCTGCTGCTGGTTACGGACCGCAACGCCATAGGCAAGCAGATCGGCCACAACGATGGCGCCGATGCTCCAGCTTGCCAGCTTCGAGGGCGAACCGATACAGGTCAAAATGGCCGAGACCTTGTCGGCATAATTGGCGCGCAGCTGCACGCCGCAAACCAGAATGACCTTGCAACCAATATCCCGGAGCTGCCGAACAACGAGCTTGAATTCGGCGGTCTCGCGCACGGCATGGAACATGACGATGACGTCGGCGGGACGCAGATCGATCAGCTCATTGGCAAGCGTAAAACCCGAGGCGCCGGAACAGCGGGTGCGCACGCCGGCACGGCTGAGCGCAATTGAACAATGGCGCGCCTCGACCTCGGCTGTGCCCATGCCGATGCACCAGACGGTATCGGCCTCTTCGACGAGCGAGATGGCGGCGGCGAGCATCGCGCCATCCATCTGCTCCTCGGTGGAGGTCAGCACCTCACGGGCGGTCGCAAACATCTGCGTCGCAACCTTTTCCAGATCATCGCCGGTGGCGCGGAAACGCTGTTCCAGACGCTCGCTGGTGGAAATGGTGCGCGCCATGACGCGGCCCGATACCCGCTTCAGCTCCGGCAGGCCGGAAAAGCCGAGGCGCTTGGCCGTCCGGATAACGGTCGCATCGCTGGTGCCGGTTTCGGCAGCGATCTCCTCGGCGCTGCGGAAAATCAGCACGTCGATCGGCATCTTCACTAGATGCTCCGCCACGGCGAGTTCAGACCGGCTGAGCTTTGTCCTGTGCTCTTCGAAATGCTCTCTGAGCACCGATGACGATCGATCGCTTCCGTTCATCCGCCCTTCCCTAGATGATATTCAGAAGGCCGAATAACCGACTTTGGGGCATAGCGAAACAAGAAACCGATCAGGCGTTTTTCAGCCCGCAATACTCAGGCTCAGACTCCCGCCCATGAACGGCCGGTCGCCCTCGCCTTTCTGGCCATGGCCGATGCTCCAGCGCGACGGCCAGACAAGGCGTTGAAGCCCCGTCGAGGCGATCGCTTCGAAGGAGGACCAGGCCTTGCTGCCTTCCGTGCGCCAGAGCACGCCCCCCGGCCCCATGCCGGCATGCAGCAGGATATGGAGATCGAATTCCTCGCCCGGCGGCAGGTCCGGACCGAAGAAATAATAGGGGCTGCGCCCGGGATCGCGGCCGAGGATGAACGTCAGTTGCTGCTGCCTGCCGCGCAGGCCAAGCCATAGGGGCGCCAGCGCTTCATCGCCGAACGCCGAGAAGATCGTCTGCTGGGACGTGCAGGCGTCCGAGGCCATCCGGCCGCGCAGGTGGAATTCAACGATCCGGTCCGCACCCATCGGCCCTGTCCAGAGAGCGTTGCTGATGCCATGGGCAAGGTCGTGCCATTGATCCTCGCGTGCAAGAACGGGCGGCCATTGCAGGCGCTCGCGCGCAATGCCCTCCGTATCGAGAACCTGATAGCGCAGGCCGTCCTCATCGAGGGCCGCCTGAATGCCGTGGAGATATTCGACGCCCTCCGGCATTCTGTGCGCAGTGCCAGCGCCAGCCGTGCATATCTGCAGCACACCGCGATGGGCCTGCACGTCGAAAGCCAGGATATGGCTGCAGCAATAGGCGAAAACACCAGACGCCACGAGAATATCCCAGAAGCGATCGGCATATTCGCGGCCGATCTCGCGCTGATAGGCGCCCGCATAACCATTGACCGGAAAGACCGGATGGTGGCCGAGCACCAACTTGTAGCGGGCGTCGGCATGGGCCTTCAGCGTCGCCTCCAGCCACTCGGTCTCGACATGGCCTTCGCCGCCGAGACCTGTCCAGAGCGTATGGACGAAGACCATGAGCAGATCGCCCCGGCGCACCCAATAGGCCAGCCCCTCCTGCCCCGCCGGCCCGTTTGCCGGAAGGCCAAGCGTGTCGCGGAACACCGCCTCGCTCATCTCGTCATAGGTCGTGTGATTGCCGGTCGTGTGCCACATTGGAATGTTCGTTCGGTCGAGCCAGGCCATCTCGACATCGAACCAGTGCCGCCACTGGGCGCGCAGCGATGCTTCATCCGCCGTCAGGCCGATGATCTCATCGCCCGGAAAGAGGATGAACTGCGGCTGGGGCTCAAGCCGGCGCAGGACAGCATTCACGGATGCGAAGGTACGCTCATGCAGGGCGCCGGCAACGCCCGAGCAGGAATCGCCATAGAGCACGAATTGATGGCCGCCTGACTTGGGCAGCAATGCTTTGATCGGGGACTTATCGGGCATGGAACACACACAAAGAAAAGAGAAAATGCTTAAAAAACAAAGCCCCCGGACGATGCCGGGGGCTTAAGGAAATGATTGGTCGCCTTAGACGAACTGGCTGAGGCCGGGCACAGAGGCGACGACCTGATCGACCACCCCTTCGCCGGCATGTTCCTTGGCGATAGCGATGGTTTCCTTGGCGAGCGAGGTGATTTCGCTCATGCCGAGGCCTTCGCTCATCAGCTGCTGGCCGAGGCCCATGATGCCACCACCACCGAGTGCACTCATGAGGCCGCCGAGCAGACCGCCGCCGCTGCTGGATCCTTCTCCGTTGAACTGGGCGACGAGTTCGGTGGCGCCGGGGATCTTTTCGATCATCTCGGCGACCGGGCCGTCGGCTGCTTCGCGCTGCAGGAAGCCGAGCATCATGCCGAGCGCCTTTTCAGCCAAATCAGGCGCAATGCCCACACGATTGGCGATTTCAGTCACAATCTCATTCATCGTCTGCCTCCTGTTTTGACGTTAACGTCAACGTAATCGAATCGAGGCGGCAACTCAAGCGGCGCTTTGTGAGGCGCCTCTTTCCTGCTTTCCCTTTTAACGCAGACAGTTGTCCGTCTCCCGTCGCCTGCTTATAACAGAGAAACGATATTTGCATGACTGTGCGGAAAGAGCATCCCGCATATTCGAGAATTGAGCGGCGGCATCGACCGAGGGAGACATTCTACATGCTCGAGGACGGCAAGATTTTCATCGGCGCAAGCCGCAATCCTGACGACAGCATCAACAAGGGCGAATATCTCGACCTCAAATTCGGCAACCGCCATGGACTCGTGACCGGCGCGACCGGTACCGGCAAGACGGTGACGCTGCAGGTACTGGCCGAGGGCTTTGCGAGAGCCGGCGTGCCCGTTTTCGCCGCCGACATCAAGGGCGACCTCTCGGGCATCGCCGCCAAGGGCGAAGCAAAAGACTTCCTCACCAAGCGCGCCGAACAGATCGGCTTTACCGATTACGAATTCGAGCAATTCCCGGTCATCTTCTGGGATCTCTTCGGTGAGAAGGGCCACCGGGTGCGCACGACCATCGCCGAGATGGGACCGCTGCTGCTGGCACGGCTGATGGATGCTTCCGAGCCGCAGGAAGGCGTCATCAACATCGCCTTCAAGATCGCCGACAAGGCCGGCCTGCCACTGCTCGACCTCAAGGATTTTACCTCGCTGCTCAACTATATGGGCGAAAACGCCACCGAGCTTTCCAGCCAGTTCGGCCTCATCTCCAAGGCCTCGGTCGGCTCCATCCAGCGCGCGCTACTGGTGCTGGAACAGCAGGGCGCGGAACATTTCTTCGGCGAGCCGGCACTGAAGATTACCGACATCATGCGAACGTCGAACAATGGCTACGGGCAGATTTCCGTGCTTGCCGCCGACAAACTGATGATGAACCCGCGCCTTTACGCCACCTTCCTGCTGTGGCTACTCTCCGAGCTCTTCGAGGAACTGCCCGAAGTCGGCGATCCCGACAAGCCGAAGCTCGTCTTCTTCTTCGATGAGGCGCATCTGCTCTTCAACGATGCGCCGAAGGTGTTGACCGAGCGCGTGGAACAAGTGGTGCGCCTCATCCGCTCCAAGGGCGTCGGCGTCTATTTCGTGACGCAGAACCCGCTCGACGTGCCGGAAACGGTACTCGCCCAGCTCGGTAACCGCCTGCAGCATGCGCTGCGCGCCTATTCGCCGCGCGAGCAGAAGGCGGTGAAGACCGCCGCTGATACGTTCCGCCCCAACCCGGCCTTCGATTGCGCCACCGTCATCACCAATCTCGGCACCGGTGAGGCGCTGGTTTCGACACTGGAAGCCAAGGGTGCACCCTCGATCGTCGAACGAACGCTGATCCGCCCGCCATCCGGCCGCGTCGGACCGGTGAGCGACGTCGAGCGCCAGCAAATCATGGACCGCAGCCCGGTTCTCGGCGTCTATGACGAGGACGTAGACCGCGAATCCGCTTTCGAGATGCTGGCGGCGCGCGCCAAGAAGGCTGCCGATTCCGACGCTGCCAAGCGGGCGCAGGAAGAGGCGCCGGCGCCACAGGAGGGCAGCACCACGTCAGGCTGGACCCTACCTGGCTTTGGCGGCAGTGACGACGACAAGGCCCAGCCTCGCGGCCGCTCCGGTTATCAACGCGAAACGGTGGTGGAAGCGGCGATGAAGAGCGTGGCGCGCACGGTGGCGACGCAGGTCGGCCGGGCGCTGGTACGCGGCATATTGGGAAGCTTGAAGCGGTAAGTCTAAGCGGAGCGCGATCTTTCAGATTCGCGCCACGTTGACCTTTGTTTTTACGCGTGTCGTTATCGCAAAACCGCTTCACACTCTTGCGCGACATGCTTTAGTCACCGCTTACGGACAAATTCCGTACGCAGGACGAGACCTTTGATCGTATCGTGACGGCAGTCGATCTCTTCGGGATTGTCCGTCAGACGGATCGAGCGGATGACCGTGCCCTGTTTCAGGGTCTGGTTGGCGCCCTTTACCTTCAGGTCCTTGATAAGCGTGACGGAATCGCCGTCCTTCAACACGTTTCCGGAGGCGTCGCGAACCTCGGACGCAGCCTGTGCGGCTGCAGCCATCTCGGAGGCAGGGCGCCATTCGCCTGTCGCCTCGTCATAAACATATTCGTCGTCACCACCTGCCATCACTTCGCCCTCGATCAGGAATTTCCTCAGTCCATCGACGGCCGCTTATAACGATCACACGACGCTGTGCAACTATAGTGGCAAACAGGCAGGCAGGCGAAATGTGTCCGACCACGATCAGGGCGTTCCAGCCTTTGCGATAACCGCTGACCTGCGCGCCATCCTCCCTGTGGTCAGACCGCAGATCGACCAGCTTCGGTGCGTCGGCGGCGCATCAGGAAGAGTGCCAAGGCCGAAAGGCAGATCGAGATTTCCAGCAGGAATGTCCAGTGAAGCAGGAAGCTCATGATCCAGCTGGCATGGGTTGCGGGGACTCGAACCAGCTCGAATTCATGAAAGGAAAAAGGTGCCAACCAGAAGAGCGGTGATGCGATCGTGTCCATGACCATATGCAGCATGGCGGCGGCGAAGAAGACGCAACCTGCAGCGAGCCAGGCCGAACGAAACCATTTGAGGAGCGGCAGGATCAGGATCGCCGAGACCAGCCAGAAGAGCGGCCAATGCGTGACATAGGCATGGTGATGAACCCGGCCGCCGGAGGCGTAGAAATAGATCATGTCAAAATCCGGCATGACGCTGCCGATCAGCGCTGCCGCCATGACCGCAATGGACGAAGCCCTGCGTCGCGCGGCAGTTCCGAGAATATAGCCTGCCGGCAGATGAGCGATGAGCATGCCGTGCCTCCCTGTGACATCCGACATCGCTAAGAAGCGATTGTGTCGGGATCAAAGCGGCCGCGACATGAAGACTTCGGTGTGGCTGATTTCAGCTGGCACGGTGTGAAAAGGCGGGCAATGGGTAAAGCCGAAGGCTTCGTAGAGGGAAAGCGCGCTCTTCAGATAGGCGGCGGTATTGACGAGCATAGTGGGGCGACCGCTCTTTTTTGCTTCCTCGAACACCCGCCGCATCAGCACATTACCGATGCCCCGACCGCGAAAGGCGGGATCCACGTAGAGTTTATGGATCTCCATCGCAGCAGTCTCAAATGGTGCGAGCGCGATGCAGCCTGCCGGTGCTCCCTCCCATCTGGCCAGGAACATCATCGCTTCGTCGGAGCTATATTTCCGGGCAAGGCTTTCATGATTTTCGCTGTGGAAGAGCGTCATGACGATCTCGGCGGGGATACCATGGTCACGCCCGAGTTCCACATCCAGGGCGCCGAGTGCTTCGCAGAAGCCGGCGGCGATGACGAAATCCTCTGTGCTGCCTGCCCTTGCGATGGAAATCATCCCGCGTCCCCCGATCCCGGATGATGCAGGCCTTTCATACCATCTGAGCGTGTTTACTGCCATCATGATCCCTTGTTTCCAACCGCGAGCAATGGTATTTCCCTCTTGCAACCGAGAAAGAAGGAGGGCTGCGCGTGAATATGTATTTCCGGCATCATCGCCAGCGTGGCCCAGTCAACGCCCTGCAGATGCGTTTGCAGGGCTGACCAGAGACCGTTTCTCGCAAATCTCTTCCTGGTCTGCCCCTAGTGGCACTGCTGCACCTGAATGCCCGTCGTTCAAGCTGCAAGCATTTCATAATCCGCCAAGCATAACGCGCTTTTCCGTTGATGGCTGGAAGCCCCGGATATGCGCGATCGCTTGGCAAGACCAGGATACGATCATGACCCTCATCAATATCCGCAATCTCGGCATCGTGCTCTCCGCGCCGCTGTTTTCGAAGCTCAATCTCGTCGTCAATGCCGGCGACCGGATCGGCCTTGTGGCGGCGAACGGCCGCGGCAAATCCACCCTGCTCAACCTCATGACGGGCACGCTGGAACCGACCGAAGGCGAGATCACCAGGGCGCGTGGGCTCACCATCGGCCATGTGGAGCAGAATGTGCCGCCGGCACTTCTCGACGCCAGTTTCCGTGACGCCGTGCTTCTCGCGCTTCCTCCTGACCAGGCTGACGGCGAAAGCTGGCGTGCAGATGTCGTGCTGGAATCGCTCGAAGTGCCCGAGGAGTTGCGCGAGCGGCCGCTCCGCCAGCTCAGCGGCGGCTGGCAGCGGCTGGCACTGATTGCCCGCACCTCAGTGAACGAGCCCGACGTGCTGCTGCTCGATGAACCGACCAACCATCTCGACCTTGAAAAGATCACGCAGGTGGAAAACTGGCTGAACGCACTGCCGCGCGATACGCCCGTGATCATCTCCAGCCACGACCGCGCCTTCCTCGATGCGACGACCAACCGAACGCTCTTCCTGCGGCCGGAGCAATCGCCTGTCTTCTCCCTGCCCTACAGTCGGGCGAGAGCGGCACTCGACGAGGCGGATGCCTCCGATGCGCGGCGCTACGAGAAGGATATGAAGACGGTCGAACAGTTGCGCAAGCAGGCGGCAAAACTCAACAATATCGGCATCAATTCCGGCAGCGACCTGCTGGTGGTCAAGACGAAGCAGTTGAAGCACCGCGCCGAAAAGCTGGAGGAAACCGCAAAGCCCGCTCATCTGGAGCGTTCGGCAGGCGCGATCCGTCTCGCCAACCGCGGCACGCATGCCAAGGTTCTGGTGACGCTCGAGGATGCCGAGGTCACGACGCCTGACGGCACGCTGCTCTTCCGCACGGGAAAGCAGTTCATCTGCCAGGGCGACCGCATCGTGCTGCTCGGCCTCAACGGCGCCGGCAAATCGCGGCTCGTCTCCATGTTGCGCGCGGCAATCGCCGAGCCGGAAACGGCAAAGGCCGGCATCAAGGCCACGCCCTCGCTGGTGCTCGGCTATGGCGACCAACTGCTTGCCGATCTCAGCGATGCCGACACACCGCTGCAAACGATCATCCGCCGCTTCGATGTCGGCGACCAGCGGGCACGCTCGCTGCTTGCCGGCGCCGGCATGACGATCGAGATGCAGGGCAAGCCGGTGAAGCTGCTCTCCGGCGGCCAGAAGGCGCGGCTCGGCATGCTGGTGCTGCGGCTGACACAGCCGAATTTCTACCTGCTCGACGAACCCACCAACCATCTCGACATCGAGGGGCAGGAGGCGTTGGAAAGCGAGCTGATGGCGCATGAGGCAAGCTGCCTGCTCGTCTCCCACGACCGCAGCTTCGTGCGCGCCGTCGGCAACCGCTTCTGGCTGATCGAGCGCAAGAAACTGTTGGAGGTGGAGAGCCCGGAAGGGTTCTTTGCAAGTGTGGGAGGGGCTGGATAGAGCCTCCCCGAAGATGAGGGAGCGCGGGCGCGTGCTCCCTCCCTATTGACGACGACTACCGTTTACCCGCCGACAGGCAGAAATAGGCGCCTTGCGGATCCACCGCCTGACAGACCCAACCGCCGGGGACCTCCATCGGGCCGTTGACGACCTTGCCGCCGCCGGCGTTGACGCGCTCGATGGTGGCGTCAAGCGTCGGCACGGTGAAATAATAGGACCAGAAGGCCATGCCGACTTCCGGCGGGCGGGTCATCATGCCACCGGTCTGTTTTCCGTGCTCGGCGAAGATGTGGTAGACGCCCATCGGCCCCATGTCGAAGTCCTGATCCTTCGTCCAGCCGAAGAGTTTGGAATAGAAGTCGAAGGCCTTGGCGCCATCATTGGCGTAGAGTTCGCGCCAGCCGACATGGCCGGGCGTGTCGAAGGGCAGTTCCGGTGGCGGATTTTCCATCGGCAGTGGCGTCATGATGCAGAGCACCGCTCCATCAGGATCGGCTACCACAGCAAAGCGGCCTATGCCTGGAATATCCGCCGGCTGACGGCGGACGGTACCGCCGTTTGCCGAGAAGTCGCGTGCTGACTGATCGACATTGTCGACGGCGACATAACCGGTCCAGTTCGGCGGAATGCCCTGCCCTTCCAGCTCTGCGGGAAAGGGCATCATGCCGGCGACCCTGACGCCGTTTGCCTCGAAAATGGTGTATTCCGGCTGGTCTGCCGCCGGCATTTTGCTCGACGTCCAGCCGACGACCGAGCCGTAGAATTTCGCCGCCGCATCGGGATCCGGCGTCATCAATTCGCACCATATGAACTTGCCATGCGTATTGGACATCGTGTTCTCCTCGGTCCACGCTTGAGTTCTATCTCTTTGTTTTCACGCAATTCCGAACGCAAAACCGCTCTCGCACTTTTGCTGGAATTGCTCTTGATGTGCCCCGGCGATTTCAGCCCTTGCGGGTATATTTGACTTCCATGAACTGCTTCCAGGTGCCGTCAGCTTCCTTGGCGCTCGATGTGAAGGTTCTGACGTTGTCGTCGAGAAAGGCGATCTGCTCGCGATAATCGGCAAGGCCGTCGCCTTCGAAGGCCGGCCCCCTGGTGTAGAGCGACAGAACATTACCCGAGGGCTCGACCTCGCCCTCATAGATCCACATGTAGTCCATCATCGAGCCGATCCAGCTGCCGACATATTTGCTTTTGCTCGAGTCGTAGCCGAGGGTCAGGATCGTCGTTGCCTGCTTGCCGTCGCTCATTTCACCGGCTCCTTCGGCAACGAACCAGATGCCTCGCAGGGAGCGCACGGTCTCCTCCCAAGGCTTGTCGCCGGTCATGTCCGAAGCGGCGACGGTCCAGTGACCGACCATTCTCTCCAGAAAAGCATGCTCCTTCAGCACTTCTGCAGTCTTCATCGTCCTTCTCCTCCGGATGATGTGGCTGGGTCTAGTGGCAGCTGGATGAGGCTTGGGGGGCTTCCTCATATTCATCGTGACGCTTCACGAAATCCATGGTCGAATCTTCGTTGCGGCCCTTGGGCGCGTGATCCAGGATCATCAGCGTGCCGAGGATTTCCTCCGCGCCGCGGGCATAGCTCGAATAGGTATGGAACACTTCGCCCTTCTCATTTCGGTAAAAGGCCGAAAGTCCGGGCAGTTCGTCATTGGCGTCAGAGGGCGCTATCGGAGAGAAATTATAAAAGACCTTGTCTTTGGCAAGGTCCTCCGGCGTGAAAGATACGTGATAATCGAAGTTGAAATCACTGCCGAAGGACGAAACCCACGGGAATTTCCAACCCATGCGCTGCTTGTAGGCCTCGATCTTGGCAAGCGGCGCACGGGCGACGGCAACAAGAGTGACGTCGTGGTGGTTCAAATGCGGCAGCGTGCCGTCGAGATGATCGGCGAGGAACGAGCAGCCGGGGCAACCGGCCTCCCATTCGGGGCCGAACATGAAGTGATAGACCATGAGCTGGCTGCGGCCATCGAAAAGCTCGGCGAGCGATTTCGGCCCCTGAGGCGTTTCGAACGTGTAGTCCTTGTCCACTTTCACCCAAGGCAAAGCCATGCGCTCGGCATTCACTTTGTCTCTGAGATGGGTCGCCTCTTTCTCTCTCAAGAGCAAAGCTCGGCGGGCTTCAAGCCATTCCTCACGGGAAACGACGGGATTTTGGGTCACCTTGTTCAACATGATCTACGCCCTCCTCCGGCGCGGCCGGCATTTTCCGGCAGATAGTCTCCTCTTCTTGACTAAATACATTGATATCAATAGAAATAGATCATGTCAAACTCGATCGCGATTCCTTTTTCTACGACGCTTCTGGTGCGGGATACGTGCCTGTGCCTGCATGTGCAGCGCGCTGCCCGTGCGCTCGCAAGGCTGTTCGACGATGCACTGCGGCCCGTCGGCCTCACCAACGGCCAGTTCTCCCTGCTGATGTCCCTGAACCGGCCGGAACCGCCACCGATGGGACCGGTCGCAAGCCTGCTCGCCATGGATCAGACGACGCTGACGGCGGCACTAAAGCCGTTGCAGCGCAAGGGCTTTGTCGATGTGGTACCAAACCCGAGGGACCGGCGTGGCCGTCTTCTGCGCCTGACGGATGACGGGCGGGCAGTCCTGCAACAGGCGCTGCCGATCTGGGAAAGCACGCATGCGGCACTCGAGACCAAATTGCCTGAGGGCAACGGCGATCACCTGAGACGCGACCTGCAATACCTAACGTGACCCTGCAGAGTCCGTGGCGGTCGCAAAATTAGCCACAAAAAGCCTATTGACTTAGAGTGCACTCGAAGCCGTAGCTTCCTTGGCGTTGTGACGAGAACAGGTGTCTCATGAAGATCAGTGACCTCGCGAAACGGTCAGGTTTGTCGGCTCATACGCTGCGTTACTACGAGCGTATCGGCCTGCTTCCCTATGCCGATCGCGACCGATCCGGACAACGCGACTACGACGCTTCCATCCTTTCCTGGATCGAGTTTGTCGGCCGTCTGAAGACGACCGGCATGCCGATCCGCGACATGCTCCTTTATGCGAAGCTTGCCGATAACGGGAAAGCCACTTTCAGTGAGCGTCGAGAGATGCTTAGGGAGCATCGTGAGCGTGTCCGGGCCCATGTGGCCGATCTCGAAACCTGCCTTCGCGTCCTCGACGGCAAAATCGCCTCCTATGAAGAGGCGGAAGAAAGGATGAGAGATGACAGACTCAACAATGCGGACACGCCGGCTCGGGCAAGGACTTGAGGTCGGATCGATCGGCCTCGGCTGCATGGGTATGAACTGGGCCTATGGCGCGACCGCCGCCGACAGGGGCGAGGCGATCGCCACGATCCATCATGCGCTTGATCGTGGCGTAACCCTGCTCGATACGGCCGATAGCTATGGCCCGCACACCAACGAAGAACTCGTGGCGGAGGCGATCAAGGGCCGGCGTGACCAAGTGGTACTGGCAACCAAGTTCGGCATCGTGCGGGCAGCTGGAGCGATACCAGGCGTCAGCGCCCAGACGACCAACGGGCGGCCCGAATATGCAAAGGCATCCTGCGAAGGGTCTCTACGGCGGCTCGGCGTCGACCATATCGATCTCTACTATCTCCACCGTGTCGATCCCGATACGCCGATTGAAGAGACCGTGGGCGCGATGAAGGAACTCGTCGAAGCCGGCAAGGTCAGACATATCGGTCTCTCGGAAGCCCGCGCTGACACAATCCGCCGGGCACATGCCGTGCATCCCATTACCGCCGTTCAAAGCGAATATTCGCCCTGGTCACGCGATCCGGAAGACGGCGTGTTGCAGACGCTTCGTGAACTCGGGATTGGGCTTGTGGCCTATTCGCCGCTCGGACGCGGCTTCCTGTCCGGCGCGATCAAATCCGTCGATGAACTCACGCCCGATGACTACAGGCGGACCTCGCCGTGGTTCATGGGTGACAATTTTAAGCGCAATCTCGAGCTCGTCGCCCTGTTCGAAGAGATTGCACGCCGCAAGGGCGCAACACCGGCGCAACTGGCTCTCGCCTGGGTGATGGTTCAGGGCGAAAATATCGTGCCCATTCCCGGCACCCGCCGCCGCGCGCGACTGGACGAGAATCTTGGAGCGGCTGGCGTTGATCTTACACCACAGGATCTCGAGGAAATCGCCAAGGCCCTGCCCCGCGCCGTCGGAGATCGCTACGGCGAAATCGGCATGCGGGCGCTCAACGGATAAACATCCGGAAGTCGAAGTCTTCTCCCCAACCTGTGGGGAGAAGACATAGCGTTGTCGCGACGATCAGCGCGACAGATCAAGCGCTGCCGTCAGGTTGCCCATCGGCGCCTCGCTGTTCAGCGCCAACGCCTTATCGCGGGTGAGCAGGCCCGGCAGCACCGGCAGGTCGTAACGGGCGGTGATCAGGCGCAGGATCGAAGTCGTATCATACTGGGTGTGATCGACCATGCCGCCCTTGGCGTAGGGCGAGATGATGAAGGCCGGTATGCGGTTGCCCGGGCCCCAGCGGTCGGCCTTCGGCGGAGCGACGTGATCCCAGAAACCGCCGTTTTCGTCATAGGTGACGATGACCAGCATGTGCTCCCATTGCGGGCTCTTTTCGAGATGCGAGACCAGATCGGCGAGGTGCTGGTCGCCGCTCGAAACATCGGCGTAACCGCCATGTTCGTTGAGGTTGCCCTGCGGCTTGTAGAAGGAAACGGCCGGCAGCTTGCCGTCGTCGATATCCTTGATAAAGGCTTCGCCGCCTAGGCCGCCGTCCTTCAGGTGCTCGGCGCGGGCGGCCGTGCCCGGCGCATAGTTGGCGAAGTAGTTGAAGGGCTGGTGGTGGAACTGGAAGTTGGGCACCGGCGTGGCATTCTTGCCATCGAGTGCTGCCTGCCAAGCGCCGCTATACCATGCCCAGGTGACGCCCTTCAGCGACAGCAGGTCGCCGATGGTAATCTCGTGCTGCGGTGGCAGGGTGTTCGGCTGCGAGGGATCGGCATAGGCTGCATCACCGTCCTTGGCCGGGGCGTTGGCGCTCGGCTGATAAGGCGGCTGCATGGTGTTGACCGCGTAGAAATCCGGCGTCAGGTTGCCGTCGGAGACGAATTTCGGAGCACCTTCGAGGGCGGATTTCGGTCCGTTGTCGGCAACGGTCAGCGAAATGCCGTCGGCATCGACCTTGGCGATCGTCGGCTTGGCCGGGCTCTTGGCGGCATCCGCATAATAGGGCGCGCAGGCGCAGATCAGCTGGAAGTGGTTGAAGAAAGAGCCGCCGAACCCGCCCTGGAAGAAATTGTCGGCAAGGACGTATTTCTTGGCGACCTGCCACATGGGCAGGATCGAGCCGTCATAATGGCCCATGACGAGGCCACCGGAATCGGCCCAGGCGACGAACTTATCGTTCTTGCCGCCGTCGATCTGCATCTGCTCCTGATAAAAACGATGCCAGAGGTCGCGGGTGATGACGTTTGTCGTCTGGGCAAAACCCTTGGGATCGTCGATCGAGAAGACGGCGTTGGCGAGGTGAGCGGACTGGGCCTCGGTGATGGCGGGCGTGACACCCTTGGCGGTCAGGCCGCCCCAGGAAGGCGGCAGTTCGGCGAGCGGCGCGCCGTCGCGATCAAGCTGCCGTGCCTGGCTTTCGCTTGCATTGGCAAGGCCGTTGGCGCCCGGAAAGCTGCCATAGAGGTTATCGAAACTGCGGTTTTCAGCGTAGATGACGACGATATTCTGGATCTTGTCCATACCGGCGGGTGCTGCATAGGCGGCCGCGGCTGATACCAGCGGCAGCATGGCCGAGCCGGCCAGCGAAAGATTGCGGAGGAGATTCAGTCTGGTCATGGCGGGATACCTCATGGCTAAGGGGGCGTGGCTAGAGGGGGCGCCGGGCCGACGTGGAATGGCCAAGCGCAGGCGAGACGCTATTCCCGCCATCTATCAACTTTGTGACATCGGACGGGTTGCGGCTGCGGCCGGTACGCGCGCGTCATCAATCTGTTGCAGTCAGGTTCGATCATGAGGGCCCACAATGTTAACCCATTGGAATCCCTGCCATGGCGACGAGGTTTATCTGGCTCCTCCGGTCTGGCTTGGCGCTCGGTTTGGCAGCGACAGCGCTCGGTTTTGCCATTCTGCCCCTGCGGCAAAGCAGCGCGGCCGTTGCCGGCGGTGTGCATCCCGGCCCCATGTCACGGACGCAAGCCTATGCCCGCGCCGAAGCGCTGACGGAACTCGGCCGCAAGATGTTCTCCGACACTTCGCTTTCCGCCTCCGGCGTGCAGGCCTGCGCCTCCTGCCACGATCCGCATCACGGCTTCGCCCCGTCTTCCGCGACGCCGATCGAAATGGGCGGGCCGGATATGGACCAGCCGGGACTGCGCGCCGTGCCAACCTTGCGCTACCTGCAGGCGATACCCTCGTTCACAGAGCATTTCTACGATTCCGAAGACGAAGGCGACGAGAGCGTCGACAACGGGCCAACAGGTGGCCTGACCTGGGACGGGCGCGTGGACCACGGTTACGATCAGGCGAAGATCCCCCTGCTTTCGCCTTTCGAAATGGGCAACAAGGATGAGGCCCAGGTCGTCGCCTCGCTCGGCAAGGCGGTCTATGCGGAGGATTTCCGGGAGATTTTCGGCCAGGACATATTCGGTAATGCCAAGGATGCTTTCCAGGGTGCGGTCGAGGCTCTCAGCACCTTCGAGCAGAGCGGCGCGGATTTCTACCCCTACACCAGCCGCTATGACGCCTTCCTTGCCGGCAAGGGGACACTGACTGCGCAGGAGATGCATGGGCGTGAACTCTTCGAGGATCCGGCCAAGGGAAACTGTTCGAGCTGTCATTTGAGCGAGCCCGCCAACGACGGCGAGCCGCCGCAATTTTCCGACTTCGGCTTCCTGGGGCTGGCGGTACCGCGGAACATGGCGATCCCCGCCAACAGCGACCCTGATTATCACGATCTCGGCCTCTGCGGCCCTCAGCGTACCGACTTCAGGAACCGGCCGGACTATTGCGGCCTGTTCCGCACGCCGACGTTGCGCAATGTGGCGCTGAAGAAGAGCTTCTTCCACAATGGCTACTTCCATTCGCTGCGTGACGTCGTCTCCTTCTACGCCACGCGCGACAGCGATCCCGGCCGCTGGTATCCGAAAAATGCCGACGGCACGATCCGCAAATATGACGATGTTCCGCAAGCCTATTGGGACAACCTCAACCAGGATCCGCCCTTCGGCCGCAAGCCGGGCGACCCGCCGGCGCTGACGGAATCGGAAATCGACGACATCGTCGCCTTCTTGAGCACGCTGACCGACGCGGACCAGGCGCCCGACCCAACGCAGCAGGCAGCCCATTGAGCATAAAAAAGCCGGAGCAACGCTCCGGCCTTTCTTCGCTGGTGCTGCAAATAATCAGGCAACCGTGACCGGAACTTCTGTCGAGGTGCGCATTGCGTGGCTGTAGGGGCAAACGATGTGTGCCGCTGCTGCGAGCTTTTCGGCAGTTTCGCGGTCGACGCCCGGGATGTTGACGGTCAGGGCCACTTCGATGCCGAAGCCGCCGCCATCCTCACGCGGGCCGATGCCAACGGTTGCGGAGACGGTGGTTTCCTCGGGAATCTTGACCTTTTCCTTGCCGGCCACAAATTTCAAAGCACCGAGGAAGCAGGCCGAATAACCGGCCGCAAAGAGCTGTTCGGGATTGGTGCCCGTTGCGCCGTCGCCGCCGAGTTCCTTCGGCACGGTCAGCGTGACGTCGAGAACACCGTTTTCGGAAACGGCTCGGCCTGCGCGGCCACCGGTGGCGGAAGCTTTGGTCGTATAGAGAATAGGCATGACAATCTCCTTTGGTTGGCCCCGTTCGTTCGGGTTGAGTTTTTAATAACGCCCAATTAAATTGTACGCAAGTGAATTTTGCAAATTGCATTCGGAATTTGAAAAGAGGACAATGAAGACCTCTAGGGATGGCAGAGATGAAAGCGAGACCTGCGAAAGTGATGGAAATACCGGAAGAGGAAAAGCGGCTGGAGAAGCAGCTCTGTTTCGCGGTCTATGCGACGGCGCATGCCTTTACCCGCGCCTATAAGCCCATACTCGACAAGGTGGGCCTCACCTATCCGCAATATCTCGTCATGCTAGTGCTATGGGAAAAGGCCGAACTGCCAGTCAAGACGATCGGCGAGCAGCTCGATCTCGATTCCGGCACGCTCTCCCCTCTCCTCAAACGGCTGGAACAGAACGGCCTCATCAAGCGCACCCGCGATTCCCGCGACGAGCGGCAGGTTATCGTGTCGCTGACGCCGAAGGGTCAGGCGATGAGGGGCGAGGTCAATACGATCATGTCTTCGATCGGCGAGGCGATCGGCTGCACGCTGGAAGAAATGGCGGTCATGCGCGACATGCTGACCCGGCTCAGGGGAAATCTCAACGCAAGCATATAAGCCGGGACTTGATCATCGGCTGAAAGAAGATGCCCGCGCCACCCCGGCGCGGGCAATTTGCATTATTCTGCTGCCTGATAGGCCTGCGGGCGAAGCGTGGAGGTCTTCGGGCCGACAGCGGCAAGCAGGGTGATCAGGATCGCCAGCAGCGCCACGAAGACGATACCGCCGACATATGGATCCCAGCCGAAGTGCGGGGCTGCGGCGAAGATCGCGGAGGCCGCCGCAAGCACAATGCCGCCGCCGATCTGGAAGGAGGCAAAGAGCAGGCCGGAGGCAAGGCCGGACTTGTCCTCTTCGACATCAGACAGTGCGGCAACCTGGATCGCCGGATAGGTCATGGCATAACCGACGCCGAGCGGGATCTGGTTCAAGGCAACCAGGATGATCGGATCGATGTGGCCGACCAGAACGACCCAGAGGATGTAGCTGGTCGCCTGCAGGCCGACGCCGACAGCCATCAGGCCCGTCGTGCCGCGGTTCTGCGCCACAGTGGCAAAACGCGGTGCCAGGAACATGACGCAGACGCCGCCGAAGGCGAAACAGAAGCCGGTGGCAAAGGCGGACCAGCCGATGACATCCTGATAATAGAGCGTGGCGATGAACTGGAAGCCGACATAGGCGCCCTGGAACAAAGCGGCGATGGCATTGGCATGGCTGAGTTTTGCCCTGCGGAAGATATGCAGCGGCACCATGGGATCGGCATGGCGCGATTCGACGATCAGGAAGAGTGCGATCAGCACCACGGAGGCAACGAGCGAACCCCAGGTGAAGAAGTCATTCCAGCCGGCTGCGGCAGCATTGGTGATGCCGAAGACGAAGAGCAGTAGGCCGGGGGTGATCGTCAAGGCGCCCGCCCAGTCGAAATGCTTGCGTCCCTCGCCGCGCCGCGTATCCGGAGGCAGGACAAAGGGAGCGATCGCCAGCGTGAGGATTGCGACCGGAGCGCCCATGACGAGCGTTGCCCGCCAGCTCACGAGGGTGGCGGCACCGCCGAGCACCATGCCGAGCACGAAGCCGGTGGCGCCCGTGGAGGCGAAGACGCCGAGCGCCTTGGCCCGCTTCTCGCCCTCGCCGAAGACGGAGAGCAGCAGGGCAAGGGCCGCCGGGGCGGTGAAGGCTGCGGCGATACCCTTCACCAGGCGGGCAGCGATCAGCGTCGGCCCGCTATCCACGAAGCCGCCGGCAATGCTGGCGGCCGCGAAGATGCCGAGCGACCAGAGGAAAACGCGGCGGTGGCCGAAGAGGTCGGCGACACGGCCACCGAGCAGCAGGAATCCGCCATAACCCAGCACATAGGCGCTGACGGCCCATTGAAGCGAGGTTGCCGGCATACCAAGTTCGGTCTGTATGGCAGGCAGGGCGACCCCGATGGTGGACACATCCATGGCGTCAAGGAAATTCGCAGCGCAGAGCAGCAGCAACGCCAGGCCGGCTCCGCGTGGAGATGGGGAATTGGTCATCGATCTCAGTTCCTTCTTTGCTGCCGCCTTGCCGGGAGGCTGGCCGGCGGCAGGGAACGAGAAAATGTACAGCTTCCAACCCTATTGCAAATTGATAGTACCCATGTCAGGTATTACTGATAATGATGAATGACGCTATCCTTCGTAAAATCGACCTGAACCTCCTGCTCGCCTTCTCGGTGTTGATGCAGGAGCGCAACGTCAGCCGCGCTGCCGAAAGGCTGCTGCTCGGCCAGCCCGGACTTTCGGCCGCTCTCAAGCGGCTGCGCGAGGCGCTGGACGATGAGTTGTTCGTGCGCGTCGGCCGCGGCCTGCAGCCGACGGCGCGGGCGCTCGCCATCGCTCCAGCAATCGAGGATGCGCTCTCCGGCATCGAACGAGCCATCCGCCCGCCCACAGGCTTCGATCCATCAACCTGGCAGGGCGAATTTCGCGTCGGCATGTGCGACAACCTGGAAACCGCCTTCTTCGGCCCTCTGGTCGCGCGGCTGCGCCAGCTTGCGCCGGGCGCACGGCTCGTCGGGGTTGCTGCCGACAAGCGCGATGCGGCGCAGATGCTCGATGACGGCGCGTATGAATTCAGCATCTCCGTTCATGGCGAACCGGCCTCCTGGCATATCCGCATGCCGTTGTTCGAGCAGTGCTCGATCGCCATCTACGATCCGCAGCAGTTGAAGCTGAAGCCGCCGATCAGCGTCGAGGATTTCATCGCCGCGCCGCATATCGCCATCTCCTTTTTCGGCAGCGCGACGACGGCGGTCGATGCCGCGCTCGACAAGGTGGGCCTGAGCCGCAACGTGGTGGCGACCGTTCCCCGCTATTCGGCCGTGCCGCCGGCGCTGAGAGCCATGCCGTCGATCGCCGTCGTGCCGGAATCGCTGGGGCGCTGTATGGCGCAGCTTCATAATCTCGAGGTGTCGATGCCGCCGATCGAGCTGCCGGCCGATCCGGTGTCGATGCTGTATCGGCGGGTGGACAGGGCGGACGAGCGAGCGTCGTGGTTTCGGCGATTGTTTGTCGAGGTGGCGGATAAGGCACTGCTTGCTTCGGGGTGCAGAGCTGGGATTTGCGCTGAGGCGGCGTAACTATCAAGTCAAAAGAAAACCGCCCGTGTTGGGCGGTTTTTGTGTTTTGGGCGAGGCACCCTCCGGCCCTGCGCTTGCGCTTCGGGCGTTCGTCACTGCAATCGATTCACTGGATCGATTGCTCGGGCTTCGCCCGACCGTTCCTCACTGCCAAACAACGATCGGGGTTTTGTTGGGAACGCGATCGTAGAGGTCAATGATGTCCTGGTTGAGCAGGCGCACGCAGCCCGACGAGACCGCCTTGCCGATGGAGCGCCATTCCGGGTTGCCGTGCAGGCGGTAGAGCGTATCTTCGTTATTCGAGAAGATGTAGAGCGCACGCGCACCGAGCGGGTTCAGGAGGCCGGGCTCCATGCCGCCGCGGTCGATCGAGTATTTCGCAAGCTCCGGCTGGCGGGCAACCATCTCATTCGGCGGCTTCCAACGCGGCCATTTCTGCTTCCACTGGATCACGCCATTACCCGACCAGGCGAAGCCTTCGCGGCCGATGCCGACGCCGTAGCGCATAGCCATGCCGCCGGGCTGGACGAGATAGAGGAAGCGCGAGGGCGTATCGACGACGATCGTGCCGGGCGGCTGGCCCGTCGGATCCACGACCTGCTGGCGATAGTAGCGCGGATCGATCTGCTGATAGGGAACGGCGGGGATGAGGAAACCGCCGTCTTCGATTGGGCCGTACATGACGGCAAGTTCTGCTTCGCCGGGCACGCTCGTCGTCTGGAACGCGCGGAAGGGCGAACGGTAGCTGATCGACATGCCGCCATTTTCGACCGTATTCGAAGTGGAGGCGCAGCCTGCCAGCGCGGAAGCCGCTGTCAAAGCCGAAAAGGAAAGAAAGCTACGACGGGAGAGGGGTTTATCGAGGCTCATGACGCGGGACTGATTTCCTTCGTGATGCGGGGCTTGCCATAAACGCAGCTCACCCCTGATTCGTCCAATGCCGAAATCGACAAGGAAAAAATCTATCGGCTTATACTAAATAAACCATAGCATCACGCAGACGTGTCCAGCTCCAGGCAGACGATCTCGCCTGCCCTGTTGCAGCCCTACATCACAACGATCTCGGACTTGGCCGGCACACGGTCGTAGAGATCGATCACATCCTGATTGAGCATGCGCACGCAGCCGGAGGAAACCGCCTTGCCGATCGACTGCCAGTCGGGCGTGCCGTGAATGCGATAGAGCGTGTCCTGGCCGTTCTTGAAAATATACATGGCGCGAGCGCCGAGGGGATTTGCAAGGCCCGGATTCATGCCGCCATTTTCCGCAGAGAAGGGACGAACTTCCGGCTGGCGGGAGACCATTTCGACCGGCGGCGTCCAGCGCGGCCACTTCTGCTTCCACTGGATCACGCCACGGCCCTTCCAGGCGAAGCCTTCGCGGCCGAGACCGACACCGTAACGCATCGCCCTGCCATTGGGTTCGACCAAATAGAGGAAGCGGTCCTTGGTATCGACGACGATCGTGCCGGGGCGCTCGTTGGTCTGGTAATCGACCTCCTGGCGCAGATATTCCGGATGGATGCGAGTGGCGGGGATCGCAGGCAGCGTGAAGTCGCCGTCCTTCAACTGGCCATACATGCCCATGTCGAGGTTCAGCGGATTGCTGACCGGCAGACCGTAAGTCTGGTGGAACTGCGTCTTGTAGAGTTCGCGCGTCTGCGGCACCGGCTGATCGGGGATCGGCTTGACGCGGCGCGGATCGACGCCTGGCGGCTCGTAGAAGACCGGCGAGATTTCCTGCACAAAGCGCGCAGGCGAATCGGCTGCGACATCGGGCACGAGAATATTGCAGCCGCTGAGCGTCATTGCGGCAGCCGCGAGCCCGGCAAAGGGGAAAGCCCGGCGCAGAAAATTCATGAAACCACCCTCATCAGCGACAACAGAGATAGCATTATCTGCTCGCAAGATGGCATTCGCGGCTGGCGCGAGGCTGGTGGCCGAAGCTAAAATCAGCTGAAAAAGACTGATGATGCAGGTCCTTGCCGGACCCGCATCGGGCGGCTATCAGGCCGCCACACCGTGGAAGAATTGGATGCTCTGTTCGATCTCGGCCGGCAGCGCCGAGGTATGGTTGCCGGCGACCGTATCTGCTTCAATATGCGTGCCTGCCGCACGGGCGCGCGAGACGAGCAGATCGGCGCGGTCGTTGAAGTGAGACTCTTCCGTGCCGTGCAGCACGCGCACCGGGCATTTGAAGCTGTGCGCGTAGCAAAGCGCCGTGCGCACCTCGAATTCATGCGTGTTGGAATCGTCGAAGCGGATGTCTTCAGGATAGCGGTTGAAGAAACGGAAGGCATCCGCATTACCTGAAATCGGCACGGCCGCCCGAAAATGATGCGTACTCATCGCCGTCAGCATGGTCAGCGTGCCGCCGACGCTGTGGCCGGCAATGAAGAGGCGCTCGGGATCGACGCCCGGCAGATGGCGCAGGCGCTCGGTCGCGGCGAGCACGTCGTCCACCTCGTCATAGAAGCCTGAGAAATTGCCCATCTGGCCGTTTTCGCCGCGCATGGACGGCATCATCACCACATAACCGGCATCCATGTAGGGCTTCATGAGCTGCCAGTGGCCCATGCCCATGGCATTGCCGCCGTGAAGAAAGATGATGCCGGGCTTTGGCTTGCTCTCGCGCTTGTATTTGGACACCCAGGCCGTCAGTTCCAGCTCGCCGCCGTAGCCGGAGCGGTAGAAGATCCGGTTGGCATCGGCGGGTGCTGTCAGCGGCTCGTATTTGTCCGGCGCCGGCCCCTTCTGCAGCAGCTTGGTGCGGAAGTGATGGCGAACACTGGCATAGTCATGCTTGGCGAGCCTCGGAACGTCGGGAACATCGAAGGCATTCGCAAGGCTAGGCAACAAAAGAGAGCCGGCTATGCCTGCAAGCAGGCCGCGGCGTTGACGGAAAAAGACATTTCGTTCTTGCGAGCTCATACGCGGCACCCATCATTTCCCCGGCTCAAAAAATCTGCACCGGAAGAGCGTTGCCGCCAATACACATGCTGTTGAAAACGGGGGGCCTGCGTCATTGTTGCGCAGGCAGATATCGTCAACCCGCCTTGGTGTCGATCATAGCAATGAGCGTGCGCAGGCGATCGGCCTCGTAGGAGGGCTTGTCAGGGCGCAATCTCGCGATGCGGGGGAAGCGCATGGCGACGCCCGACTTGTGGCGAGTGGAACGATTGATTCCCTCGAAGGCGACCTCCACCACGAAGCCGAACTCCTTATCCGCCCGCACTGCCCTAACCGGGCCGAAGCGCTCGGTCGTGTTGTTACGCACGAACTTGTCCAGCACTTCGAGCTCAGCATCGGTGAAGCCGAAATAGGCCTTGCCGACGGGGACGAGCTGTTCGCCATCCTCGTCATCCGCCCAGACTCCGAAGGTGAAATCCGAATAATAGCTGGAGCGCTTGCCGTGGCCGCGCTGGGCGTACATCAGCACCGCATCGACATTGTAGGGATTGCGCTTCCACTTGAACCAGGGCCCCTTCATGCGGCCGGCCTGATAGATGCTGTCGCGGCGCTTGATCATCACGCCTTCGATAACGGCATCAGGCGGGGCGGCGCGCAGATCGTCCAACTGCTCCCAGGTGGAGAAAGGCACCAGAGGCGAGAGGTCGAAGCGGTCATGCGGGGCGCGGTCGATGATTTCCGAGAGCCGATCGCGACGCTCCACATAGTTCTTGCCGCGCACGTCCTGCTCGCCGTCGAAAAGCATGTCGTACGCGCGGATGAAAGCCGGATATTCCTCCAGCATCCTTGACGTCACCGTCTTGCGGTTCAGGCGCTGCTGCAGATCGGAGAAGGTGCGGGTCGGATTATTCGAACGTGCCGTTCCGCCGACCAGAAGCTCGCCGTCGATGACGCCGGAAAAGCTGATCGCTTCAAGAATATCAGGAAAGGCGCCGGAGATATCATCGCCGGAACGGGAATAGATCCTGCGCGTCTCGCCGGAGCGGGACAGCTGCACGCGGATGCCATCCCATTTCCACTCGGCGGCATAATTGGCGGGGTCGAGACTATCAAGATCACCCTCCTCCACGGGATTGGCAAGCATGACGGAATGGAAGATGGCAGGCGTTGCAAGCACCGGCTTTTCCTCGCCGCCCTCCAGCCATTTGAAGAGCGATTCATAAGGCGGCTGCAGGCCGTGCCAGAGGGTTTCGATCTCGGTGACGTCCTTGCCGCCGAGATCGGCGAGCGCCTGCTTGGCAAGGCGCGCGGACACGCCGATACGCAGCGCCCCGGTCGCGAGCTTGATGAAGGCGAAACGGCCGGAAGAATCCAAGCGGTCGAGCAGGTCGCGCACGAAGCTGCGCACCTCGGTGCGGCCGAGCGAATTCATCCTGACGACGACTTCGCCAAGACGCGGCTGGGCGAGTGCGGAGCGGTCGATATCGCGCTCATTGTCCCAGACCAGCGAGATGGTTTCGGCGAGGTCGCCGACATAGTCGTAGGAATAACGGAACAGCACTTCGTCCATGCGCTCCAGCACCAGATCGCGCAGCATGGCGGGCTTGACGTTGCGCACCTCCAGCGTGCCGGCAATGGCGGCAAGGCCATAGCCGCGGTCGGGGTCCGGTGTGTCGCGGAAATAGTCGGTCAGGAGCTTCAGCTTGCCGTTGCGGCTGGGGGTGAGAACCAGGCGGTCCAGGAGGTCGGCGAAGGCTTTCATGCTTCAATCCCCCTCATCCTCATAGCCCACCAGATGGAGCGGCTTGGCCTTGATGCCCTGCAGCTCGCACCAGCGGACCAGCGCCTCCTCGCGGCCATGGGTGACCCAGACCTCCTGCGGGGCGAGCTCGGTGATCGTCTCGGTCAGTTCCGGCCAGTCGCAATGATCGGAAATGACGAGCGGCAGTTCAACGCCGAGCTGCTTGGCGCGCTGGCGCACCATCATCCAGCCGGAGGCGAAGGACGGCAGCGGATCGTTGAAGCGGCGGGCCCAGCGGTCGGCAAAAGCGGAGGACGGGCCGACGACGACGGCGCCCTTGAAGATGGACTTGTCGCGGCTTTCGATGGTGGCCGGTAACAGTTCGCCAAGATCGATGCCCTGGCTGATATAATAATCGCAGAGCCGTTCCATGGCGCCGTGGATATAGATCGGCTCGCCATAACCGGTATCGCGCAGCAGGCGGATGACGCGCTGCGCCTTGCCAAGCGCATAGGCGCCGACGAGATGCGTGCGTTCGGGAAACTGGCGCAGTGAGGCGAGCAGCTTGCCGGTCTCGTCGATTGGATCGGGATGGTGGAAGACCGGCAGGCCGAAGGTCGCCTCGGTGATGAAGACATCGCAGGGTACCGGCACATAGGCATCGCAGGTCGGGTCCGGGCGGCGCTTGTAATCGCCCGATACGACGATGCGTGTGCCATTCTTCTCGATGGCGATCTGGGCCGAACCGAGCACATGGCCGGCGGGATGGAAGCTCACCTTCACGCCGTTGACAACAAGTTCTTCCCCGAAAGCAACCGGCTGTTCGCTGGCTGAAAAGCCGTCACCGTAGCGGATGCGCATGATGTCGAGCGTCTGGCGGGTGGCGAGCACATTCACGTGGCCTGGACGCGCGTGATCTGAATGGCCGTGGGTGATGAGCGCCCGCTCCACCGGCCGCACAGGATCGACATAGAAGCCGCCTTCCGGGCAATAGAGCCCTTCGGGGGCGGGATAGAGCAGCGCGTCTGGTCTCATGACAGCAAAGATAGTGGGAAATGTGTTTAGCGCCAGAGGGATACGCAGCGCCAAATTCAGCAGTGAAGGCGAGCCATGCGGCCCTCCTGTCCATTGCATCCGCCCACAAGCCTCGTTAGCTTCGCCCGCGCTGCAGCAAGGAGCAAATGAGAGGCGTATGAGGACTATTTTCGGATATGCATTGGCGGCGCTGGGGCTGATGCTGCCTGCCGCGGCCTCGGCAACCGGCTGGCAGCCGAGTGAGGAAGTGAAGGCTTACGCAATTACCGGCCGCACCGGTATGGAACTTTACCGATCCATCGGCGAACGCGGGCCGCAGGCTGGGCCGGGTCGGGTTATCGCACATACGACTTTCAAGCTGACCTGGACGCGCAAATATGAACAGCAGGGCAATGCCTGCACGCTGACTTTCGCAAAACCGAAGCTCACCATCATCTACACGCTGCCGAAAGCGCCAATCGACCTTCCGGCGGCGACCAAAGCAAGCTGGGACAGCTTCATCGCCGGCGTGCGCACCCATGAGCGCTGGCATGGCGAGACGATCATCGAGATGGTCAAGGAGATCGAGACGCTGAGCAACGGCTTCTCCGTGCCCGATGACCCCGGCTGCAAGAAAATCAGGCCTGAACTGACGGTGCGGCTCGGGGAGCTCTCCAACAAGCAACGCCAGCGCGGCCGGGATTTCGACCGCGTGGAAATGAGCGAGGGTGGCAACATCCAGCAGCTCATCCTGAAGCTGGTGAACGGTCCCTGACTGGTTCAGAGCGCGGCGAGGAAAGCGTCGACGCGGCTCCAGGTGGCCTCCGCCGCCTTTGCATCGTAGTCAGGCAGCGATGGATCGGTATAGAGATGACCGACGCCGGGATAGAGGAAGACCTCCGGGCTGATATTTGCTCTCGCAGCATGCGCACGCCACGCCGCCATCTCGTCCGCCGGCGCGAACTCGTCGGGCTCTGCCAGATGGACCTGCAGGGGAATGCCTTCGCGCGCATTGGCCGGAATTTCTGCGATACCGTGCAGCAAGAGAATGCCGGCTGCTTGCGGTCGGCCCGGCCAGAGGCTTGCGGCAATGCCTGCGCCCATGGAGAAGCCGCCGAGGACGGCGGATGCCGGCAAGTCGGCGACCGCCTTTTCGGCGCGCCTGCAAAGTTCGGCCCAGCCAATCTCTTTGCGGATGGAGAACCCTTCCTCAAGCGTCTGCCCTACCCTGCCTCCGTAGAGATCAGGTGTTACGACCTGATGGCCCGTTGCGCGCAGAAGTTCCGCGGCACTTCGTTCAAGAGACCGAAATCCATAGACCGAATGAAAAAGTGCAATCGCCGCCATCGCTACCTCCCTGCTTTGCGGGGTCAACATAGGGTTTCTGCAACGTGAAGGCGAGCCTTTACCCACAAAAGCCGCAAATGAGCCAAAGAACCACCGGAATCGCTTTCTAGCCATTTGCCGAGGCACGACCGGAGGGGATGATGGGACGGAAGCTCAAATATACAGGCGTGGCAGTTCTCGCCTTTGCCGCCGCAGTTTATCTCAACAATACCAGCTTTTTAGCCGAACATCGCGAGGGCAAGCCACTGCTTCTGGCGCATCGCGGCATCGCCCAGCGCTTCGACGAGACGGATCTGAAGAACGATACCTGCACGGCCACGCGCATGCTGCCGCCGAAGCATGATTTTCTGGAGAACACGATCCACTCCATGCGGGCGGGATTCGATGCAGGTGCCGACGTGGTAGAGGTCGATGTGCATCCGACAACCGACGGGCAGTTCGCCGTCTTCCACGACTGGACGCTCGATTGCCGTACAGATGGGCATGGCGTCACGCGCCAACACTCGATGGCCGAGATGAAGCTGCTCGACATCGGTTACGGCTATACCGCCGATGGCGGCAAGAGTTTCCCCTTCCGCGGCAAGGGCATCGGCCTGATGCCGACCCTTGATGAAGTTCTCTCCACCTTCCCGGACAAACATCTGCTCATCAATGTCAAAAGCCGCGACCCCTCCGAAGGCGAAAAGCTGGCGGCCGTGCTGAATGGCCTGCCGGCAGAGCGGCGCGCGAAGATCATCGTCTATGGAGGCGACGAACCAATCGATCGCATCAGGCAGCTGGCGCCCGATATCCGCACGGCTTCACGCGCCAGCCTGATGGGCTGCCTCACCGGCTATATCGGCTACGGTTGGACGGGCATTCTGCCTGATAATTGCAAGAATGTGATGATGCTGGTTCCGATCAATTATGCGCCATGGCTGTGGGGCTGGCCGGACAGGTTCCTCAACCGCATGCAGGACGCAAATACGCAGGTCTTCGTCATTGGCCCCTATCACGGCGGCGGTTTCTCGACCGGTATCGACAATGCCGAACGCTTCGCACAACTGCCCGCCAATTATTCCGGCGGCATATGGACGAACGAGATCGAGACGATCGCCGACCTGGTGAAGTGATCAGGCGCCCCGCGCCAGCAGCATGACGACGATTTCTTCCGGCGCGACAGGCTTGGAGAAGCGATAGCCCTGCGCCTCCTCGCATCTGGCATGGCGCAGGAATTCCAGCTGCGCATCGGTTTCCACGCCTTCGGCGAGTACCGAAAGCTTCAGCGTCTGGGCGAGCGAAATGACGGCCGACGCAATGGCGACGGCGGTCTTATCGGCAGGCAATGCCTCGACCAATGAGCGGTCCATCTTCAACCGGTCGAAGGGGAAGGTCTTCAGCGCGGCAAGCGAGGAATAGCCGGAGCCGAAATCATCGATCGACAGGCGGAGGCCGAGCGCACGCAGCGACAGCATGATGGCGAGCGCACGGGCGGCATCATGCATGATGACGCTTTCCGTCACCTCCAGCTCCAGCCAGCGCGCGTTCAGACGATGGCGGTCGATCGCCTCGGCAACGTGGGAAGCAAAATCAGGATCGGCGAACTGCTTGGGCGAGACATTGACGGCAATGGTCAGTGGCGTCAGCCCCATGTCCTGCCAGGCGCGGGCCTGGCGACAGGCCTCGTTCAGCACCCAAAGGCCGAGCGGCACGATGAGACCGGTTTCTTCCGCAAGCGGAATGAAATTAACGGGCGGTATCACGCCCTTGGTCGGATGGTTCCAGCGCACCAGTGCTTCGAGGCCGGTGATGCGACCGGTGGCGACATCCACCTGCGGCTGGTAGAGCAGGAAAAGCTGATTGGCGATGATCGCCTGGCGCAGCTCCTCCTGTTCGCTAAGCGGCAGATCGACGGAATTGCTCACGACGCCGTCGTGATATTGCAGCGTGTTCCGGCCGAGCTGCTTGGCACGGTACATGGCGCGGTCGGCATTGGCGAGCAACTCTTCAGGCGTCGCACCATCCCACGGGAAGGCGGCAATGCCGATGCTCGAGGTGACGGCGATCTCGCTGACCCCGGAGCGCACTGGCTTGGAAATCGCCTTCTGCAGGTCACGCAGGCGCCGCATAATGCCAGCATCGTGGCCGGACTGGTGGACGAGCACGACGAGGAATTCGTCGCCGCCGAGCCGTACGACCATATCAGAGGCGCGCACGCAGTTCGCCATGCGGGCAGCGGTCTCCTTGAGCACCTCGTCGCCGGCGGCGTGGCCGCTCGTATCGTTGATCTCCTTGAAATTATCGAGATCGATATAGGCGACGGTGACCTTGCGGTTGTTGCGCCGGGCCTGATCGAGGATCTTCGCCATGCGCTCCTTCAGGAAGGCGCGGTTCGGCAGGCCCGTAAGATCGTCGTGATGGGCCATGAAATGGATGCGGTCATCGACGCGCTTACGCTCGATGGCAATGCCGGCGATATGGGTGGCGAGCGCCACCAGCTTCATCTCGTGTTCAGTCGGGCGTCGCGTCTCTTTCGAGTAAAGCGCGAAGGTGCCGAGCACATTCTTCTGCGAGGTGCAGATCGGCGTCGACCAGCAGGAGCGGAAGCCGAACTGGCTGACCATCGCCCGGAAATCCTCCCAGAGCGGATCGGCCATGACGTCCTCGACAATGATGATTTCGCCACGCCAGGCTGCCGTGCCGCAGGAGCCTACCTTCGGGCCGATGGCAACACCGTCGATCATACGGCTGTAGGCGCCGGGCAAATTGGGAGCCGCGCCGTGGTAAAGCCGTGTGCCCTCGCTGTCGAGCAGCAGCACGGAGCCGGAAATGCCGGTCATCTGGCGCTCGATCATCAGCACCAGCGCCTCCAGGATCATCGGCAGAGGTTCATTGCGGGCGATCATTTCCAGCAAGTTCGCCTGGCCGCGATAGAGCTCCTCCTGCCGCTTGCGCCCGGTAATATCGCGGGACACACCGATGAGGCCGACGACCTCGCCGCGATCGTTGCGCAGCGGTATCTTGGAAGTCAGGCGACACATGGTGGCGCCATCCGGCAGCGGCACGAGTTCTTCCATGTCGATGCGGGGCTCTCCGCCCGACATGATCTCCTGCTCGATATCGAAATGCCGGCGGGCCGTTTCAAAATCGAACAGGTCGAAGTCACGCTTGCCGGCGATCTCTGCGGCGTTCTCCAGTCCGTGGCTGCGCGCCATCACAGCATTGGCGAAGACGAAGCGACCGTCGCGGTCCTTGACGTAAAGAAAATCAGGAAGCTCGTGGACAATCGCCTTGAGGCGGAGGTTCTCTATGCCTTCGGAAAGATGATGGGCAGTCGCCGCCATCATTGCCTCCGTGGCGGCTACGATACGTTGTGTCTCGGCACTGAAGTTATCACCAGATTCCCAACGTCGGACACCCATTCCATTCATGACGCTGTTCTCTCCCGGTAACCGCAGGCCTGTCCACAATAGTCATAATTGAAACCGCTTTCTAAAATAACGAGCATTTCCTTCGGGGTGTTTAAATGGAAAGGTGAACAAGACGACAATATTCGAGAGGTTGCGTTTGCTACTCGACCGATGGTTATTCTTCTTCTGCGGATATGTGTCGAAAAGAGGCATTCCTGCTGGCATGAATCCTGCGTGGGCACCGATATGAAGAAGGATTTCAGCAAAGTCTCCCGGCGGGATATACTTGGCATGCTGGCGGCCTCTGCAGCGGCCATGACGGCCCCGCGCGCTTTTGCGGCTCCGCTCAGTGCGGAGCCGCCCGACCTGCGCGGCTCGATCGATGCGGTGCAATACCGCGCCATTCCCGACAGCAGCGACAAGAAAAACCGCAACCTGCAGCAGATGATCGAGAAAGCGGCGCGTGAGAACGTGCCGGTCTTTCTGCCGCCTGGCACCTATCGCATCTCCAACCTCACGTTGCCGGACAATACGCGCATATCAGGCGTGCCCGGTGCGACGCGGATCGTCTATACCGGCGAGGGTCACCTCTTTGCAGCTGACAATGTCGGCCGTATCGAGCTTTCCAACCTCGTGATCGACGGATCGAACCGCTGGCTCGCCGACTACGCCGGCGCCCTCGTCCAGTTCACCGGTGTCCGCAAGGTGCTGATCGACAATTGTGAGATCGTCGGCAGCCGCAAGCACGCGCTGCAGCTCGAGCGCTGCGGCGGGCGGATCGAGCGCAGCAAGATCTCCGGCGCAGGGCAGTCCGGTATTTATGCGGTGGAATCTGCGGGGCTTTCGATATCAGGCAACACGGTTTCGGACTGCGGCAACGGCGGCATTCTGGTGCATCGCTGGAAGAAGGCCGAGGATGGCACGATCGTTTCGGGGAACCGTGTTTTCAATATCCGTGCCAATGACGGCGGTACCGGCGAAAACGGCAACGGCATCAATATCTTCCGCGCCGACGGGGTGACGGTGACTGATAACCAGATCTCCGATTGCGCCTTTACCGCGGTTCGTGCCAATTCCGGTTCCAACATCCTGATCAGCAACAACCAATGCCGACGCTCCGGCGAGACAGCGATCTATGTGGAGTTCGAATTCGTCGGCGCGGTCGTGTCAGGCAACTTGATCGACGGGGCGGCGAACGGCATATCGATTGCCAATTTCGACCAGGGCGGCCGGCTGGCAAGTGTGACGGGCAACATCATCCGCAACCTGACGCTCAAAGGGCCTTACAAACACGAGGTCGGCTTCGGCATCGGTATTGCGGCGGAGGCCGATACGCTGGTGTCAGGCAATGTCATCGAGGATGCACCGCGCTGGGGGCTGCAGATCGGCTGGGGTCCTTATCTGCGCAATGTCGTCGTCAACGGCAATGTCGTGCGCAAGTCGCCGGTCGGCTGCGCAGTCTCGGTTGCCGAGGGCGCAGGTTCAGCCGTCATCACCGACAACATCTTCCAGGAGATGGGCAAGGGCGCCGTACTGGGCTTCGAATGGGAGAAACAGGTTTCGGACGAGCTTGCGGACGGCAGCTCGCGTTACGGCCAGCTCACCGTCGAGCGGAACCGCATTTCCTGAGCGCTATCAAAAGCTTTCATCGAGATATCAGCGGCAGGTGCTTTCTTCACGACTGCGCTGGCTTTAGGGTCAGAGCGCAAAGGAAGGGGACATGCCATGCTGACAATCTACGGGGTTTACCGCTCGCGTTCCGCACGCGTTTACTGGATGGCTGAGGAACTGGGGATCGAATTCCAGTCCGTGCCGGTGCTGCAGGCCAATCGGCTTGCCAATCCGCTGTCGCCGGATGCGCCTGTTAACACGCTCTCGCCGGAATTCCTTGCGCTCAATCCGATGGCATTGATCCCTGCCATCAAGGATGGCGATCTCGTGCTGAACGAGTCTCTGGCGATCAATCTTTACCTGGCGCGCAAGTACGGGGGCGAGCTCGGCGGCAAAACCGTCGAGGAAGACGGTTTGATGACGATGTGGACGGTCTGGGCCGTTTCCGAGCTCGATGGCAACACCGGCAAGATCGTTTCGACCTATGACAACGGCAAGGAAAACACCGAAGCGGGGCGCGCGGTGATCGATGTCGCCTGCCGTACGATGAAGCGGCCGCTTTCGGTCCTCGAAAAGCAACTCGACGGCAAGGACTGGATCGTCGGCGGACGTTTCACGGTCGTCGACCTCAACATCGCGGAAGTGCTGCGTTACGCCCAGAGCGAAACCTCGCTCTTCGAGGCACATCCGAACATCGATGCCTGGATCAAGCGTTGCCAGGCGCGGCCGGCATATCTGGAGATGCAGCGCAAGCGCTCACTGGAGCCGATCGAGATTTGAGGATCAGCCGAATATCGCGGCCGTTTCAGCCATTTCCTCGCGGATCCAGGCCTTGAAGTCGCGTACCTTCTTCGGCTCGCGGCCGCCTTCGGCACTCACGAAATAATAGCCGTCGCCTGTATTGGCGCGGATGCCGAAGGGTGCGACCAGTCGGCCTTCCTGCAACGAAAAGCCCGCAAGCGTCTGCCAGGCAAGCATCACGCCCTGACCGGCAATCGCCGCATCGAGGCAAAGCGAGGCATCGTTGAAGCTGTGTCGTATGGCAGGCGGAGCGCCTGAAAGCCCCGCTGCCTGCATCCAGACATCCCATGTGAACATGGCATGGGCATCGATGACAGCCGGGAGTTTCAGGATATCGGCCGGCTTCTTCAGTTTCGCGGCCATCTCGGGAGAGCAGACGGGAAACACCAGCTGATCCAGGAGATGCTCGACCTTCACGCTCGGCCAATGGCCCTTGCCGACGCGGATGGCGACATCGATATCGGAGGCGGCCAGATTGACGAGCTTGGTGGTCGCGTCGAGCCGCAAGTTGATTTCCGGGTGGCGCTCCATGAAACGGTCCAGCCGGCAGACCAGCCAGCGGGCGGCGAGAACCGGGGCCACCGAAATGGTCAGGATGCATTCGTCCTTGCGTTGCGCCATCGAGACGGCTTCCGCAAGACGGAGGAAACCTTCGTTAAGGGCGGCAAGAACGGGAGCGCCTGCTTCCGTTACGAGCATGCCCTTCGGCGTGCGTTCAAAGAGCAGCCGACCAAGCTGGGCTTCGGCCTTGATAACCTGCTGACTGACGGCGCCGACGGAAACGCCAAGCTCATCCGCCGCCGCCTGAAGCGAGCCAAGCCGGCCGACGGCTTCCAGCGCGCGAAGGCCGTTGAGATGCACGGAGTTGAGATTTCTCATATAGTTTTCCTACAGTAGGAAACCGGTAATCTCAATTGAAAAGCAAGCGCTCGCCGCCGATATTGGCATCATAAGACGATAATCTTCACAGCGCAGCAAGATGCAAAGCGCCGGCGCAATCGAAATCCCTTGTGCCGAAAGCCGAGCCCAGCCTCAGAAAGCGAGAGCAAGATGTCATTGCTGAAGTTTTTCTTAAGCCAATCGGACCCTGCCGCCAGGGTTTCGCAAAGCGAATATGATGGAGATGAAGATCTTCTCGATCATCCCGACATCGCCTCCATGTCGCAGCGGGAGCTTGCGGATCTGCCTCTGCCGATACCCGCGCCCAAACGCCCTCTGCAACGACAACTAGAGAAATGCACTTGAATATATGATAGGTTTCCGCCGAGAACATTCAGGGCGGACAAGATGACCGAGAGCGTGAACAGCATTCTGGCGCGGTTAAAGCGGCTGGCAAAGGAGGCTGGCCTCCTCGGCATCGAGGAAAGTACATCCTATGGCAACCTGGCGCTGAAGGTCGGGGGCAAAAGTTTCGTCGCGGTCAAGAACGACGAAACGGTGGTCATCTCGATCCCGATCGACCACAAGGAACACCTATTGACGATGGCGCCCGACATCTATTTTCAGACGAACCATTATGTCGGCTGGCCGCATCTGCCGGTCCGCATCGCAGCTATCGGCGACGATGAACTCAAGCAGCGGCTGATCGACGCCTGGACCTACCGGGCGCCGAAGAAGCTGATTTCAGCCTATCGCGCTTAAGCTTTTTCGCGCGCCAGCGCACGCTGAACAGCAGGACGCTCCAGCATGCGGGCGTGATGCTCGCTGATCTTGGGGAAGCGCGCGGGATCGACGCCATCGGATGGCAGCCAGCCGGTCATGACGAAGAGATAGGGATCGGCGACTGTATAGCTGTCACCCATCACCCACGGCCCCTTGAACATGGCTGCCTCGATCAGCTCGAAGCTTTCGGCCATGGTCTGCGGCACCTTGGCCTTCATGGATTCCAGCGCGGCTTCATCATCGGCCCAACGGGAACCGCGCGGGCGGTGGGCGTGGTTCACATGCACGGTGGAAGAGATATATCCGTTGAAAGCCTGCAGCAGGGCAAACTCGAACGGGTCGTCCAGCGGGGCGAGCTTGGCGGCAGGCGCCATCTGGGCGATATAGGCGAGGATCGCCGTCGACTCTGTCAGCACGCCGCGATCGGTGGCGAGCGCGGGAACGCGGCCCTTCGGATTGATCTTCAGATAGGCTTCCGAGCGCTGCTCGTTCTCCCGCGTATTGATCTTCCTCGTATCGAAGGAAAGGCCGGATTCTTCCAGGGTAATCAGGCTTGCAAGCGCGCAGGTTCCCGGTGCGAAATAGAGTGTGAGCATGGTGAGACTCCCCTTTCGGGGAGCCTTATAGCGCGAGTTTCAGGGCCAGCGAAAGACACCGCGGCGTGTTCCCTTCTCCGCGCCGGAAAGAACGGGCAGCGCCTCAAGCGCAACCCGGAACGTCCTCCAGCCGGTACCAGACGCGAATGCCACGCTCGGTGGCGATGCGCACGTCATTATCGGCACCCTTGGAGTCGCCCGGCAAGCGCAGCACGCCCTCGCAAAGCTGCAGCAGGCGGCCGGCGACGGGATGAAAGATTTCCTCGTAGAGATCGTCACCCACCGACTTGCCGCCGGCGGCATGCCAGACCGGCAAGGCCACCCATTCGCCGATCATCGGCACATGGCCAGCTTTGAAGAGCGCGTGCGACGGCGCCTCGAGGCGCTTGAGATTGGCAGCCATCTTTGTCGGATCATCGCCCGTTCCGGACCTGTAGGGCCCGGCAATCAAAATCAACATGATCTACTCCATCAACTCCCGGCCTCATGCACGGGATTTCGCGAAAATGCACGATATTTCTTGAATGTCGAGTCAATTCGTGCGTATTCACGATGTTTCGTAAATTATCGTGCAGGAGCATTCATGCTGACCAGCCAACGCAAGGCCCTCATCCTCGACATCCTGCGCCGCGACGGGCAGGTCATCGCCAAGCGCGTGGCGGAGGATTTCGAGCTCTCGGAGGATACGATCCGCCGCGATCTGCGGGAGATGGCTGCGGAAGGGCTGCTGAAGCGCGTGCATGGCGGGGCCTTGCCCATTGCCCCTGAGCTGCCCGACTTCACAGCCCGCCGCGACGTCGCTTCCGACATCAAGGCGCGGCTCGGCGCGAGGGCGGCGCAGATGGTGAAGGCCGGGCAGATGGTATTTCTCGACGGCGGCACGACCACGGCGGAAATTGCCCGTCACCTGCCGCGCGACATTGCCTTCACGATCGCCACCCACAGCCCGACGATCGCCGCCGAGCTGGAACATCACCCGACGGCCGAGGTGATCCTCTGCGGCGGCAGGCTCTACAAGCATTCCATGGTGGCGACAGGCGCGGTCGCGATGGCGACGATCTCCGCTCTGCGGCCGGATATCTTCTTCCTCGGGGTGACGGCCGCTCATCCCGTGCACGGATTTTCGACCGGGGATTTCGAGGAGGCGGCGATCAAACGGCATATCGCCCGGTGTTCGGCGGAGACGCATGTGCTGCTGACGGCGGAGAAATTCGATCTCGTTTCACCTTGCACGGTGCTTGCCGCAGGCGAAGTGGCAGGACTGATCGTGCCCGCAGAAATGCCGGCGGAACGGCTTCAGCCCTACGTGGATCTCAATGTCGCAATTGCCGCAGCTTGACCCGCTTGCGGCGGAGCGGAGGAACAATGCCCGGCGGCAGCAGGCTGAGGAGCAGCGCGGCGATAAAAACCACAAGCACGAAAATACCGGTCAGGATATTGCCTAGCCCAAGCGTCAGCGCCTCCTGCAGGCGTGGCTGGACATTCGCAATGATGGCCGCGAGTGCCGGCATGCCTAGAAGTTTAGCCACCATCGATGAGAGCCAGTTCATTTCAGAGGCGGCGGCGAGAGCGCCATAGAGGGCAGCGGCATAAACAATCCCGCGCAGGATAGCGGAGGCGCCGAAGGGCCTGGTGTCATCGTCCTCGAAGGGAATGGCAAGATAAGCAAGCAGGGAAGCGAGAAACAGGAAAGCAAGCGGAAGCGCTTCAGATGCAGCGGACCATTGCAGGCGTTCGCCAGTTGCGATGAACAGCAGGAAGGGCGTGGAGGCTATAAACCACAGGGCTACCAGCAGCCCCCAAAGCCGCAGAAGCGAGAGGTAGCTCAACCGCAGCATCACAGCGCCAAACAGAATGCCCATCGCAGTCCAGACGCCTGCCGTTTTCAGCGTACCGGCCATGAATTGCACCACCGGCATGCAGGAGCCGGCCATCTCCACACAATTGGAGAGCTGCACCGCAAGCCAGGTGAAGTAATCGAAGCAGATCGTAAGGAACATCAGGAGGGTGATGCCTGTCAGCATCCACCACAAATAGCGGCCTGCGAACATCTCCTGCCCTCGCAGCTTCGGAGGAACCGTATTCACGCGCTCCGTCACGGCGAGAGACATGTCCGACCGCCGGACGCGCCTCCATTTATATTAGGCAATTCTTATTTTTTTATAACTTATATATCTAACAATGCAGCGATCGGGGCAGCGATCAGGCAAAGGCATCTGTCACCCTGACATCACCGACATGGATGCCGTTCCAGTTGCGCATCGATTTATTTGCCAGAGCGGTCAGCGCGGCATGCTCCTTGCCGCCCTTTTCGAAGTAGCGGGCAAGTGTCGCCGCAACCATGGCTTCGGCAGCGCGGGTGGTGCCGTCATCACACTTCAATGCGATCGCAATGCCCTGTTCCGGGATGGCAGCGCAGAAGACGCCTTCCGCGCCCGTTTTGCAAAAGATCCGGCCGGGGGCGATCTGCATCAGTACCGTGCAGGCGCGGCCGGTGCCGGCCACATAGAAGGGCTCGGCCATGCAGGCTTCGATCAGGCGGCGGGATGCCTTGGCGCGCAGAGGCTCCAGGCCGTTGCCGGTCGCCATCTTCGCAAAGCCATGAGCGAGCGCCTTAAGCGGCACGGCGTAAGTCGGAATGGAGCAGCCGTCGGTGCCGCAGACGTCATGACCGAGTGCGGCGCCCGTCAGGTTTTCCATGGCGTCACGGATCTGTTGCTGCAGCGGATGGTCGTAGCCGACATAACCCTTGCTATCGATGCCCTGATGGCAGCAGACGCAAACGAAGCCGGAATGTTTGCCGGAGCAATTGTTGTGAAGCGCGGTGGGCTTCTGCAGCGTGCGCGCTTGGTGGATCAACGTCTTCTGGTCCGAGGACCAGTGCGCGCCACATTCCAGTGCCTCCACGTCACGGCCGGCACGCGAGAGCATGGAGGCGGCAAGCGCCACATGTTCATCCTCGCCGCTATGCGAGGAACAGGCGAGCGCCAACTCCTTGTTGCCGAAGCCGTAGGCATCCGCTGCGCCGCTTTCGATCAGCGGCAGCGCCTGCATGGCCTTGCAGGCCGAGCGCGGGAAGACACTCGCCTCGACATTGCCGAGCGAAAAGGCGACACGGCCATCACCATCCACGACCGCAACCGAACCGCTGTGGCGGCTTTCGACAAGCGAGCCCCTGGTGACTTCGACGAGGATGGGATTGGACATGGGCAAGAATCCAGATTGTGGGCAAGGAAACTGCAGGCATAGCCTCTCACTCTCTGAAAGCCAATGGAATTTGCGCTACGTGTCTGCCGATCACAGCATCTAAACAGCCATCATACGAAGTGACTGTTGGTGCGGCAAACTATCGTTTTCCGTGCAGGCGCGATGGGGCTAAAGGTTGTGTGTCAGGACTTATTCTCATGCCATCCTCATTCTCTTCCATCATCCGCGACAGCCGCATCCGCATTCCAACCGTCACACTGGTGGCGCTCGCCTTCACCTATGCCTCCACGGTTCCCTACCAGTCGATTATCGGCATCAGCGAACTTGGAATGAGTGACGGCGCCTATTCGGCGCTGGTCTTCTTTGCTGCCGTCGTCAATGTCGCGATCAGTTTGACGCTCGGCATATGGTCGGACAGGCTGACGGAAAGACGGCCACTGGTGCTTGCGCTTTCCATTGCAGGCATCATCGGCTTCGGATCGATCGCGGTCATCCACAGTCCCACGATCTTCATCTTCTCGGTGCTGTTCCTCGTGCCGATGAGCAATTCCACCTATTCGTTGCTCTTTGCCAGCGTGCGGGCCCGCACCAACCAGCTGGCCCGTAGTGAAGCGGTCGCCATCACCTCGACGGTGCGCGCGCTCTATTCCGGTTCCTGGGCGGTGGCACCGGGGCTGGTCGGGCTTGCTCTGGTCACTTCGCCATCGATGACGCCGGCTTATGGGGTGGCGGCGGTGGCAAGCCTCATCTGCTTCTGCCTCTATTTCTTCTTCGCGCCCGGCAACGGCCCGGTGCGCGAGACGATCCCCAACCAGCCGGGCTTCTTCGCCTCACTGAAGCGAGTCTTTGCGCCCGATGTTTTCATCCGCGTCTTCGTCATGTCCCTGCTGCTCGGCCTGCAGCGGCTGAACGGCATGGTTTCGCCACTCATCGTCGTGCACTCGATCGGCGGCAGCGTCGTTGACGTCGGCTTTCTCTCAGGCCTGACGGCCTTCCTCGAAATGCCCTTCATGATGATGTGGGGCCTGGTACAGCGGCGCTTCCATACCGTGCATGTATTGGCATCAGGCACGGTGCTCTACTGCCTCTATCTGGTGCTGCTCGGCTTTGCCACCGCGCCCTGGCAGCTCTATGCGCTGCTCGGTCTCAACGCCTGCGGGGCGGCTGCCATCCTCAGCCTGCCGATCACCTATCTGCAAGACCTTATCGCCGATCGTCCGGGTCTTGGCAGCTCGCTGATCTCGCTCAACACTTTCATCGGCATCGGCGTGGCCGCAGGTGTTTTTGCGCTTGGAACGGCGGTGACGGACTATTCTGGCACGGCTTTCGTCGGCGCCGCTGTCGGCATCGTCGCCATTCTGATCCTGCTTTATCTGGAAAGCGGCAGCCGCATGCGCCAGCCGGCCCAAATTACCTTGGAGTAATGCGATAGGCGCAGCGGCGCGCACCGAGCAGGATATGCTCGCTACGCTCGACATTGGCCGAGAGCACGCTGCGGAAAGTTTCGAGCTCGGAACGGCAGAAGCCGGCGCAGACCGTCGCCGCAGCGCAAATCGGACAATGGTTTTCGACCAGCATCAATGATCCATCGTCCTCCTGCCAGCTATCGGCCATGTAGCCCTCACGGCTGCGGATGGCGGCCAGCCCCTCGACGCGGGCGGCCAGATCCGACCTGTCTGAGAGTTCGGCGCGATAGCGCTGCAGCGTTTCGTTTTCGCGGGCGGCGATGACGGTATCCAGCGCGGCGGGGCCGAGATGCGCGACAACAGTCGTCAGCAGGGTCGCCGTCAGTTCGGCATGGCCATCCGGGAAATGGCTGTTACCCTCAGCCGTCAGGTGCCAGAGCTGCCTCGGACGTCCCCTGCCCCTGGGGGCGACCGTTACGGGTTCCACAAGTCCCTCTTCCCCCATTTTGGCAAGCTGCTGACGGGCGGCCTCACCTGATATGCTGAGCGCATCGCCGACCGCAGCGGCAAGCTGCGGCCCTTCGGTCTTCAACAGGATCAGGATGCGGTTGACGGGAGACTGGCGCATATTTTTCCAAGCTACCTCTTGTTTTAATCCGATGCTCATGCAATTTTCCAATTCATAACTTGGAAAATAATAACGGGTCAGGAAAAACGCAAGGATTCATCATGTCCGAGACCGCCTTGGAGCCATCAGCCTCTTCAACTTCTGTCTTCCAGTTGTTTTCCCCTGCGCTGCTGCCGGCGACATTGATGCTTGGCGGCGGCATGACGATCTCTGCCGTCGAAAGCTACATCACGGCGACGATCGCGCCGAGCATCGTGCGCGATATCGGCGGGCTGGAACTTTTCTCACTCGTGACGACGCTTTATATCGCCGCGACCATACTGGGTTCGATCTTCATGGCGATGCGGCCGAGGAATATCGGGCTGCGCAGTGTCTACGTGATCGCGGCAGTGATCTTCGGCGTCGGCAGCCTGCTTTGCGCCGCAGCACCCTCGATGCCTGTCGTGCTGATCGGTCGAACGGTGCAGGGTTTCGGCACCGGTGCGCTCGCCGCCCTCTGTTACGCCTTCATTCGCTTCGTCTATCCCGAACCGCTCTGGCCCAAGGCGTCGACGCTCTATGCGGCGATCTGGGGGGTGTCGACCGTCATTGGCCCGACGCTTGGCGGCTTCTTCGCGCATAACGGCGCCTGGCGCTACGCCTTTGCCGTGCTCGTCCCGCTCAGCGTGTTGATGGCAGTGCTGGCGCCGCGGCTTTTGCCGCAGGCCGAGGACGACCGCGAACAGGCAAAGATGCCTGTCGCGCAGATCTGCCTGCTGCTTGGGGCAGTGCTGCTGGTCAGCACCGCAGGGACAACCGAGATGACGACAGCCAAGATCGGGCTGATCGCCGTTTCGGTCGTCGCCGTCGGCGTCATGCTCGTTTTGGAACGCAAGGGCAACAACCGGCTGCTGCCGTTAGGCGCGGTGACGCTGAGCCAGCCGATATCACGGGTCTATCTGACAATGATCGGCCTCAACTTCGTTCTCGTCAGCGATATCTTCATTCCCTATTTCCTGCAGGTTCTGCACGGGATAACGCCGCTGATTTCAGGCTATCTGGTGGCTCTCGTCGCCCTCGGCTGGACGGTGGCCGCCTTCTTCAGCGGCTCCTTCTCCGGCAGGAAAGCCAACGCCGCGATCGTTGCGGGCTGTGCAACCGAAGCCGCAGCGACAGCCGTGCTTGCCGTCTTCCTTGCCCGCGAGAACCCTGAAGCGCAGCTTATCATCCTTGGACCGGCAGCAGTCGCCATGTTCATGATGGGTTTTGGTGTCGGCCTCGGCTGGGCGCATCTCGTCGCCAAGGTGCTGAAGCTGGCGGCCGACAGCGAGCAGGACAAGGCTTCGGCAGCCATTCCGACGATGAGCTCGCTCGGTAGCGCCTTCGGAGCGGCCTTTGCCGGCGTCATCGCCAACGGCGCGGGACTGGTCGACCCGGGCGGAATTACGGGCGCGCTTTCGGCGGCGAGCTGGCTCTACGTGATCATGGCCTTACCGGGACTGATCGCCGTCGGCGCGGCGCTGTCGCTTACGGCATCTGCCCGAAAATCGGAATCGATTTTCGGAAAACCTGATGCGTAAATTCAAAGAGTTAGCGCGTGTTTTGTGCGTCCGAACGGACTCACGGCGCTTTAGCCGAGTTTCAGCATGATCTTGCCGATGTGGTTGCTGCTTTCCATCAGCCGATGAGCAGCTATCACGTCTTCAAAGGCAAAGGTCTCATAGATGACGGGCGCGACCGTTCCGGCTTCCAGAAGCGGCCAGACCTCGGACAAGAGATCGTCACGGATCGCCCGTTTCTCCTCCGCCGTGCGCGGGCGCATGGTGGAGCCCGTTACCGTCAGGCGCTTGACCATGATCGGTGTCAGATTGACCTTTTCGGCAACCGCACCCTGCAGAAAGGCGATGATCGAGAGGCAGCCATCTTTCGCCAGCGAGGCGATGTTCTTCTCGAAATAGGCCGCGCCGATCATGTCGAGGACGATATCGACGCCGTGGCCGGTCTCTTCCTTGATAACGGCTGCGAAATCCTCTTGCCGGTAGTTGATGGCGCGCTTGGCGCCTAGCCTCTCGCAGGCCTCGCATTTTTCCTTCGAGCCGGCGGTCGCATAGACCTCGGCGCCGAAAGCCTTGGCGAGCTGGATAGCGGTAGTGCCGATGCCGCTGGAGCCGCCATGGATCAGCACTTTCTCGCCTTCCGTCAGGCCGGCCATCTGGAAGAGGTTTGCCCAGACGGTGAAAAAGGTCTCCGGAAGAGCTGCGGCCTTCACTGCATCATAACCCCTTGGGAAAGGCAGCGCCTGACCGGCCGGCAAAAGGCAATATTCGGCATAGGCGCCGCCATTGGCGAGGCCACAGACCTTGTCGCCCAGCGAATAGCCGGTCACGCCGGGGCCGATCGCGACGACCTCGCCCGCGAGTTCCAGGCCGAGAATGGGGCTCGCATCCTTTGGCGGCGGATAGCTGCCCTGGCGCTGGGAAATATCGGGCCGGTTGATGCCAACCGCTTCGGTACGGACGAGGATCTGGCCTTCGCCGGGCACCGGCACCGGTCCGCTTGCAATGGCCATCGCCTCCGGCCCGCCGAAAGACGGCAGATCGACAAAACGCATATGCGACGGCAACGACATGGCCCGGCTCTCCCTATTCCGAAGCATTGGAGATAATTCAGGGTCTGGGACTTGGGAAGGCCGGAAGTGCCAGAGGCGTCAATTCGCCTCGCCTAACGTATGGAATACGAGGCCTTCGTCGCTCTCCTTGGCGCTCGACTTCACCTGGGCGATTTCGGCGCTGACGCGATTGATATCGTCGATAACGAGACCTTCCGGCAGTTCGAGAACGCCGATCGAGCAGCGCATCAGCGGGAAAAAGGCTTCCGCGCCGGCGCGATCGTGACCGTGGATACGGCCGGCGGCACGGTCCTCATCCGAATAGAGATCGAGCACGTCATCGTGGAAATCGCTGATGAGACGATCAAGGATTTCCGTCAGTTCCTCCTTTGTCCAGCCAACGACACCGACGAAGAAATCGTCGCCGCCGACATGGCCGAGGAAGTGACGCTCGGCAAAGAAGTAACGGCGCATCAGTGCGGCAAAGAGCGAGATCGCATGGTCGCCGAGATGAAAGCCGTAAGCATCGTTGAAGGGCTTGAAATTATCGAAGTCGCAATAGCAGAAGTGGCGCACTTCATCGCCGTCGCGTCCGGAATGGCGCATGAAATCGCGGATGGCACGGTTACCCGGCAAGCCAGTCAGCGGATTCTGGTCCTGTGCCGTCTTCAGCTGCTTCTCATTGATGACCTTGATCAACGAGGCGGCGGAGACGACGCCGGCGTAGCGCATGTTGTCGGTGAGGATCAGGCAGTTGCTGCCTTCCATATTGGCGAAGATCACCATGAGCTGATCAGCATCGCTGTCGAGGCCGACTATCGGCGCGCGCTCGACGAAATGCGAGATGGTGCGCTCATAGTCCTTGTTCTTCAGAAGGTCGCGGCCAAAGGGTTGATAGATATATTCCTTGAGGTGATGCTCGTGAATGATGCCGCGCGGCTCGCCATTGGCATTGAGAACCGGGAAATAGGCCTGGCGCGGATTGCGGCGGAACAGTTCAAAGACCGTATCAATGCCATCGCTCTCATAGACGGTCGGCAGCATTTCGATCTGCTTGCGGATGAGGATCTCGTCGAGCGACTGGCTGTTGCCCTTGTTCTTGCCTAGTTCCTGCAGGTGCGGGAAGGCAGGCACGAGTTCGGAGAGATGTGTGGACGGACGCGAGATGAACCAACCCTGCACGAGATCCACGCCATAATCGCGGCAGACGATGAACTCGGCTTCCGTCTCGATGCCCTCGGCGATCACACGAGTGCCGAGCACGTGGGCCATGTTGACGATGCTCTTCAGCAAGTGGCGCTTGCGCGGGCTGCGGTCGATATCGGCGACGAAATGGCGGTCGATCTTCAGGTAATCAACGGAATAGTCGCAGAGCAGCTTCATCTCACCATGACCGACGCCGAAATCGTCGATCGCCAGCTTGAAGCCGGCCTTGCGCAGGCGCGACACGAGATCGGCGAATTCGGGTACGCTGGTATTGTCGAAGCGCTCGGAAAACTCGAAACAAACGGAGGACGGCGGGATATTCGCCGTTTTCAGCTGCAGCAGCAGGCTCTCGACAAGACGATTGCCATGCGGGATGAGGCGAACGTCGAGATTGAGGAAAAGCGTGGCCGTCGCGAAGTTCGAGAGCGTCGCGAATTTGGCGAGCGCGCGGTTCGCGACCATCTGCTCGAGCTGCAGGAGCTGGCCGGTCTCATGGGCTTCGTCGAGGATTTCGATCGGCGTTTCGAAGCCGATACGCTCCTGTCCGCGCATGAGGGATTCATAACCGAAGACCGTGCCCGTACCGGCTTCGACAATCGGCTGAAACGCATTTTCAACGACAAGTTTGGCGAGGGTAACGATCTGATCGCTGGCATAACGACGCACGACACCCGGTTCGACGCTGGCAGCCAAAGACATGCCAATCTCCACAGTGACCTTTTCTTTTTCGGCCGGACAATGGAGCAGAAGGGTCAACGAACCCTTTCCTCAGTATGAAACTTTCATGAACGCGCAACCGCTCATGCACGCCAAGCGCTTATTAGATTTTCGAGTTTACAATCAACGGCTTATTCAGGCCGAACGGCGATGCTCGGCTTCATGATCGGCGAACATATCGGCGACGCATCTGCCGCCGCTGGGTGCGCTTTCATCGGCCAGGACTTCGCTGCGATATTCGCCCAATTTGCGGGCGGCATCCCACAAGCGCAGTGCCTCGCGCACGACTTCGCTGCTCGATGCATATCCGCCTTGATCGACAGCATCGCGAATGCCGGCTGCCTGGAGCGGTGAGATGGAAACGGTGACCATCGGCATGGAATTCTCCTCCCATTCTTTTTCGGCAGAGACTGCCTCGGGGGTCCATTTTCGGCTTCTGGGGCGACAAGCGCCAATGCCGAAGTGCCTTAGCACAGGAGGCGGCTCTTCTGCGGAGCCGGCCTTCAATCGCAGAATTTTAGTACCCCACCATGTTCTTGTCAAAAAAGAAACGGCCGAATCGGAACATCGACCCGCCTCTCTCCACAGTTTCAAGAACGGATACCTAGGCCGAAGGCGAGCATTGTCCAGCCCTGAACGACGAGATCGACCGCCAGGAAGAGACCGAGGATCCAGAGGCTATTGACGGGCCAGCCAAGCGCGATCACGAAGCCTGCGAGAGCTGTGATGAGGCCGCTCGCAACAATCCAGCCCCAGCCCTTGAGCGGCCGCATGCGCAGTCCGACGAAGAGGCGGAAGACACCGGCAATAAGCAGCGCGATGGCCAGAAACAAGGTCAAAGCGGCGGACGTGAGGATGGGGTTGATGAAGGCACAGACGCCAGCGAGCACATAGAGGATGCCACTCAACGCCCAGAAGAGCACATGATCCCAGCCGCGCACCTGGAAGGCGTGGATGAGATAGATGACACCGCCTGCCAGCATCAGCATGCCGACATAAAAGACCGAAGCGACTGTCGCCATCAGCAGGTTGCTGAGGGCGATGAGGCCACAGATGAGAAGCAGCACGCCGAGACCGACGAACCATACCCATTTCGACCGCAGCGGGGATTCGGGCATTCCGTCGTAAATATTGGCCATTGGCGCACCTCCTGATTGCTGGAGATATGCTGCAGCAATTTCTCACGAAAAGAGGTGATCCGGATCAATCCCGCGAAAGATTTTTGTTGATTGACCAGTCAATCAAAAATACGCTTCAATCCATTCTCGGGAGAAATGAGCTTGCCGAAGGTTGGAATGGAACCGGTGCGCCGCAAGGCGCTTGTGGATGCAGCGCTGCGGGTGATCGGCGATCACGGCTCGCTGACCGTCACCATGTCCGATATCGCCCGGCGGGCGGGGGTGTCGCCTGCCCTTGCCCACCACTATTTCGGCAGCAAGGAACAGCTGCTGATCGAGACAATCCGTTCCCTCTTACGCCAGCTGCGCGACGACGCGGTGACGGCACTGGGACAAGCGGCAACGCCACGGCAGCGGATCTCGGCCATCATCCGCGTCAGCTTTAACGCCGACCAGTTCGCGCCGCAGACGATTGCCGCCTGGCTTGCCTTCTATGCCGAGGCGCAGCGATCCGAAGAGACACGGCGTTTCCTCGTCATCTATGCGCGGCGCCTGCGCTCCAACCTGCTTGCGGCCCTCAAGGCGCTTTGCCCAGACGATGCCGCAGAACGCATCGCGGAGGGCGCGGCCGCGATGATCGACGGACTCTATATCCGGCAAAGTCTGAAATCGGCGCCGATCAGCATTACAGCCTCGATCGCGCTGACGGAGGATTATGTAACGATGCAGCTCGACCGCATCGGCAAATGAACAACCTCATGCCAACCAGCCAGGGAACAGCGACATGAAAGCCCAGCCGAAAGCATCGCACTTCATCGACGGGGAATATGTCGAGGATGACAGCGGCACCCTGATCGAAAGCATCTATCCGGCAACCGGTGAAGTGATCGCCCGGCTTTATGCCGCAACGCCCGCGATTGTCGAGAAGGCGATCGCGGCTGCCAAACGCGCTCAGCCGGAATGGGCGGCACTGAGCCCGATGGCGCGCGGGCGCATCCTGAAGCGCGCGGCCGAGATCATGCGTGAGCGCAACCGCGAACTTTCAGAGCTGGAAACGCTCGATACCGGCAAGCCGATCCAGGAAACTGTTGTCGCCGACCCGACCTCGGGCGCCGACGCCTTCGAGTTCTTCGGCGGCGTAGCACCGGCGGGACTGAACGGCTCGCATATCCCGCTCGGCCAGGACTTTGCCTATACGAAGCGCGTGCCGCTCGGTGTGTGCGTCGGCATCGGCGCCTGGAATTATCCGCAGCAGATCGCCTGCTGGAAGGGTGCGCCGGCGTTGGTGGCAGGTAACGCCATGGTCTTCAAGCCCTCGGAGACCACGCCGCTCGGCGCGCTGAAGATTGCCGAAATCCTGCACGAGGCCGGTCTGCCGAAGGGGCTCTACAACGTTATCCAGGGCGACCGGAACACCGGGCCGCTGCTCGTCAACCACCCCGACGTCGCCAAGGTTTCGCTGACCGGCTCGGTCCCGACCGGGCGCAAGGTGGCTGCCGCGGCAGCAGGCCAGCTCAAGCACGTGACGATGGAGCTTGGCGGCAAGTCGCCGCTGATCGTCTTCGACGACGCCGATCTCGACAGCGCCGTCGGCGGCGCGATGCTCGGCAATTTCTATTCTACGGGCCAGGTCTGCTCCAACGGCACGCGCGTCTTCGTGCAGAAGAAGATCAAGGGTGAATTCCTGAAACGGCTGAAGACGCGAACCGAAGCGATCCTCATCGGCGACCCGATGGATGAAGCCACGCAGCTCGGCCCGATGGTGTCCTGGGCGCAGCGCGAAAAAGTGCTGTCCTACATCGAGAAGGGCAAGGCCGAGGGCGCAACGCTGGTGACTGGCGGCGGTATCCCGAACCATGTGACGGGCGAAGGCTATTTTGTGCAGCCGACCGTCTTTGCCGACGTGACCGACGGGATGACGATCGCACGCGAAGAGATCTTCGGCCCGGTCATGTGTGTGCTCGATTTCGACGATGAAGCCGAGGTGATCAAGCGCGCCAATACGACGGAGTTCGGCCTCTCTGGCGGCGTCTTCACCGCCGATCTGACACGCGCTCACCGCGTCGTCGACCAGCTGGAGGCCGGCACGCTCTGGATCAATACCTACAATCTCTGCCCGGTGGAAATCCCCTTCGGGGGATCGAAGCAATCGGGCTTCGGACGGGAGAATTCGCTGGCAGCGCTTGAGCACTATAGCGAGCTGAAGACGGTTTATGTCGGCATGGGGCCGGTCGCCTCGCCGTACTGAGCCCATCCAAAATCGACGCATCCGTTGCACACGACAATCCAAAGGGAACAGCATGCAACAGGCAGATTTCGTCATCGTCGGCTCCGGCTCGGCAGGCTCGGCGCTGGCCTACCGGCTTTCGGAAGACGGGAAGAACACGGTCATTGTCATCGAGGCGGGCGGCTCGGATTTCGGGCCGTTCATCCAGATGCCGGCCGCCCTTGCCTGGCCAATGAGCATGAAGCGCTATAACTGGGGCTATCTTTCCGAGCCCGAGGCCAACCTCAACAACCGGCGCATCACCGCGCCGCGCGGCAAGGTGATCGGCGGTTCCTCCTCCATCAACGGCATGGTCTATGTGCGCGGCCATGCGGAAGACTACAATCGGTGGGAAGAGCTCGGCGCGAATGGCTGGGCCTATGCGGATGTGCTGCCCTATTTCAAGCGCATGGAGAACTCGCACGGCGGCGAGGAAGGTTGGCGCGGCACGGACGGCCCGCTGCATGTGCAGCGCGGCGTGGTGAAGAACCCGCTGTTTCACGCCTTCATCGATGCCGGAAAACAAGCGGGCTTCGAAACGACCGAGGATTATAACGGCTCGAAGCAGGAAGGCTTCGGGCTGATGGAACAGACCATCCATCGCGGCCGGCGCTGGTCGGCGGCAAGCGCCTATCTGAAGCCGGCGCTGAAGCGGCCGAACGTTGAGCTCGTCAAAGGCTTTGCGCGCAGGATCATCATCGAGAATGGCCGCGCGACGGGCGTGGAAATCGAGCGCGGCGGCGCAACCGAGATCGTCAAGGCTAATCGCGAGGTGATCGTCTCGGCCTCCTCCTTCAATTCGCCGAAACTCTTGATGCTCTCCGGCATCGGCCCCGGCGGGCATCTGCAGGACATGGGCATTGAGGTAAAGGTCGACCGGCCGGGCGTCGGCGCCAATCTGCAGGACCATATGGAATTCTATTTCCAGCAGATCTCGACCAAGCCGGTGTCGCTCTATTCCTGGCTGCCATGGTTCTGGCAGGGTGTCGCCGGTGCACAATGGCTGCTTTCCAAGGGCGGGCTTGGCGCTTCCAACCAGTTCGAAGCCTGCGCCTTCCTGCGTTCCGCGCCGGGGCTGAAGCAGCCTGATATCCAATATCATTTCCTGCCGGTCGCCATTAGCTATGACGGCAAGGCGGCGGCCAATACGCACGGCTTCCAGGTGCATGTCGGCTACAATCTATCGAAATCACGGGGCAACGTTACGCTGCGCTCCGCCGATCCGAAGGCTGATCCGGTGTTGCGTTTCAATTATATGAGCCATGCCGAAGACTGGGAGAAGTTCCGTCATTGCGTGCGCCTCACCCGCGAGATTTTCGGCCAAAAGGCCTTCGACCACTATCGCGGCCCGGAAATCCAGCCAGGCGAGAAGGTTCAGACGGACGAACAGATCGATGCGTTCCTGCGCGAGCATCTCGAAAGCGCGTACCACCCTTGTGGAACTTGCCGGATGGGATCGAAGGACGATCCGATGGCCGTGGTCGATCCCGAAACGCGGGTGATCGGCGTCGATGGCCTGCGGGTCGCCGACAGCTCGATCTTCCCGCATGTCACCTACGGCAACCTCAACGGCCCATCGATCATGACCGGTGAGAAGGCCGCGGACCATATTCTCGGCAAACAGCTGATGGCCCGCTCCAATCAGGAGCCGTGGGTCAATCCGCGCGCGGCGGTAAGCGACCGGTGATCAGTGGTAGTCTTCTTCGCGGTGGTGACCGACGGCGAGCACGATGACGGTCGCTTCGTCGATCACTTTGAGAAGAATGTCATATCCAGCTGGGCCGAACGGCACGACGACGCAGCAGCGGACCATCCGCGGAAGCGCGTCTGGCCTCAGCGGAAAATCCTGCAGTATCATCAGAGCCTTTTCGATGCCGCTGATGGCGCGTTCCGCCAGATCCGGATTGCGTTCAACTAGAAAATCGGAGGGCCGCCCAAATCCTCGTAGAAGGTTTGGGTGTACTTTGACTCGAAAGTCATTTCTGTCGCGCGACTTTGCGGGCTTTCGCCTTTTCAAGCTTTTCGCGCATCAACTCCATGACGTCGGCCGTCGTGTGATGGATACCGGTCCGTTTCGCCTCCGCCAAGCCGGCCAGCCCTCGTGCAATGAATTCGGCCTGGATCTTTCCATAATCGATCTGATGGCGCACTGAATCCTCGATCAGAGACGACAAGCCCTCGCCTTCTTTCAGAACGCTTACGGCAGCGGCGCGCAATTCAGGATCCGCGCGAAGAGAGGGAAGCGATGCGGTTTTCATGATCCGCCCCATGCATTGCAACGGCGATGCAATATGGCGGATCGCCGTGCCATGTTCGACGTCCCTCTGTCGAAGGGCATAAAAAACTAGAGCGGGATGCCAGAAAGTGTGCGCGGTTTTCGGCATCTCGCTCTTATCTTTTTGATTGAGAGACGGGTCCAGATTTCAGGTCGATGCGACCTGAAATCATCCGGCTTCAGGCCGCGCGAGATACCTTTCGGCCTTGCTCTCTCTGCGTTCGCATCTGGAACTGGGCCAGCAGTTCGGAAAGACGACCGCTTTCTTCCGCGAGACCTGCTCCGGCGGCGTTCATCTCTTCGACCATCGCGGCGTTCTGCTGCGTGACCTGATCCATATGGTTCACGGATGTATTGATTTCCGAAAGACCGGATGCCTGTTCCTTGGCGGCAACTGCGATCGCTTCCATATGCTGGTTTATCGCTACAACCAGTTGCGCGATTTCCTTCAAACCGTCGCCGGTATTGTTGACCAGAGTAACACCCTGATTGACCGCAGCCTCGGAGTTGCCGATCAGCGTCTTGATTTCCTTGGCCGCCTGGGCCGAACGCTGGGCAAGCTCACGAACCTCCTGAGCCACAACCGCAAAGCCCTTACCGGCTTCGCCCGCCCGGGCTGCCTCGACACCGGCGTTCAGCGCAAGAAGGTTGGTCTGGAACGCGATCTCATCGATGACACCGATGATGTTGCTGATCTGGCTGGATGCGGTTTCGATCTTCTGCATGGCATCGACAGCGTTCGATACCACTTCCCTGGAGGTTTCCGCACGAGCGCTCGCATGACGGACCATCTCGCGTGCTTCGCTGGCGCGTTCCGATGTCTGCTTGACGTTGGTCGTGACTTGCTCCAGCGCGGCGGCCGTTTCTTCCAGCGACGCAGCCTGCTGTTCGGTGCGCTTGGAAAGCTGGTCCGAGGCGGTCGAAATTTCGCCGCTGCCGCTGCGAACGCTGCGCGCAGTATGGCTCACACTTTCAAGCGTAGTACGCAACTGGCGCACGGAATCGTTGAAGTCGTGGCGAAGCGTCTCGAATTGTTCGCTGAAGACCTCGTCGATCTCGCACAACATATCGCCGGAGGCGAGGCGCTTGAGACCGTCGGCAAGTCCCGATGTCGCCTGCGTCAAACGCTCTTCCGCCTCGCGTTCCACCTTTTGCTGGATGGCGATACGCTCGATCTCGGACGCCTGGCGCGAACGCTCCGCTTCTGCTTCCAGGTTCTTGTTGTGAAGCGCGGCCTGCTTGAACACTTCGACCGCGCGGGCCATCTCGCCGATCTCGTCCGTTCGGTTGGCGCCGGAGACGACAACCGAAAGGTCCCCGCTTGCCAGCTTGCGCATGACCGCCGTCAGCATGCTGATCGGATTGGCGACACGGAAAACTACCATCATGATTCCGGCGATCGACAGAGCAAATGTAAGGAGCGTAGCGACACTATAAATAATGATCGACTGCGTTGCGGCGGAAACATTTTCAGACGTTGCGTTGGTCATCTCCGTCAGCGCCGCTGCTGCGATGTCAGCGAGCGAAGCCTGCGCCGGGCCTGCAGGTTTGCGCCATTCGTCGACAGCGATGTTCATCGGCTGACCGGCCTGGAAAGATTTGATCGCTGCTACCCGCTGATCCGCAAAGGGTCCGGCAAAGTAGGTCGTCTGCGCGGTGTCGTACAATTTCACGAGCCGCGCAGGCGTTGCCGGGCTGCGTACTATCTGCGTGATGACACTCCATGCAAAATTGACCTTCGCATCCAGGAGAGCGATTTCCGCAAGCTTGCCGGCGGGCAAAGCTTCTTTGGCGATAATCGCACCCACAAATGTCGAGTTTGCCGATCCGGCATTGGTGCGGGCCGACCATGCAAGCGAGCGAAGCTGCGTGAACATCATCATTCCGGGCTCGCGCGCATTGATGGCAGCCTCGACGTCGTTGGCGGCCTTTTCGAGGTCGCCCAGCATCTTATCCGCCAGTGGCAGAACCTGCGCGGCCAAGGCGGGGTCACGATTGGCGACCGGCATTTTCAGAGCCGCGTCGATCTGCTGACGGAAGGACATCCATTGACTGTACCCCTGAAGGACAGGGGAAAGCGAGGTCCGCAGCGCGGTCGAACCGCTGTCGTCATTCAAGTCTTTGATCGCTGCAAACGCGGGATCGACACTCTTTCGCCCCGCTTCGAGGTTGACCAGGCTGGATTGCGTTTCAGAGGGCTCGAGTTTGATGGCCGACGAAATAGCGCCGCGCTCGCCGCGCAATCCGAGCAGTGCATCGAACAGCCTCGCGTCGAGCTGAGCGAGCTCCGAAAGCCGTGTGGAATTCTGATAGACGCGAACTTCCTGCTGCAGCATGCTGCCGACAAGTCCAATGACTGCAAGACTTAATCCCACAAAGGCTAGAACCAAAGTGTGCTTGATCGAAATTTTCACTTTAACTACCCCAAAAAGACAGCAATCACGGCCCGAATTATGCTTCGTCGAAGCTCAACAAATGCTTCCTGCAGCAACCGAATTGCCTACCCGCAACCCGTTGCGTTCAAAGATATTATGAGCTTGCGCGAAAACGATAAAAATTGAATTAAACGCTTGCAGGTTACAATATGACTGGCTGGCAGCTCTCAGTTTTTTCGCCAGATGCCATGCGCAGGTACCGACGCAACTTTCGACCGACGATCGTCAGTGTGCGAATGGACACTGAGTCCCGCGTCTTGCACTCTTTGGCGAATGAGTCATGCATGCCTAACTGAGACTAGCGCTACTTTGGCGGATCGAGGGTTAATCAACCGACAGGTGGGAAGGCATGTCCTCTAAGGAGGACGGGCCATGGATTGGGATGCTGCCTGACGGAATGGTTGACGCCATTTGTCGATCTGCCTGGTCACAAGAAACGGCGGATGCTCGTCGGCGCCGTTCCGGCAGGGGCTGCCCGCCGACGGCGCAGCTGAGCGACATCAGGACGATCACGTCAGAGAAAACCGATCCACCTGCCGGTCACAACGGCTGCGATCCATATCATCGCAGAAAGAGCTGCGGAGAGCCGTATGGCGGGATGGATGGTGCCGATCGTGATTGCGGTTTGCCATCCCTGCCCAGCATGAACCAGGAGCACATTGAGGATGCCGAAAGCGATCAGTCCGAGCTTGGCAAGGAAGGCGGGATTGGCGGCATATTCGCCCGGGCGGACGCTGAAGAGGCAGAAGCCGGTGAGCAAAGCCAGGGCGAGGCCGACACCGGCCGAACGGGACAGGAATGGCGCAACGACCTCCACCGGAACCTTACCAAAAAAGCCGGCGAGCCTGAGATCAAGCGGCAAGATGGCGCCGACCAGAAGACCGATCGCCAGGATATGGGCAGCATTGACGAACATGTAGAGCGTCGCGGAGCGCCGAAGCTCGACCGCGAGCGTAGTGGCAGCCAGCCATTCGAGAAGCTCCATGACGACATCAGTTCGTCTGGATGCGTTCCGGATAAATATCGTAGCGCTTTTCACCAATGGTGATGCGCACCGCCTTCAGCCGCTTCTCGGTGCGGTCCTGCGACCGGTTTCCGAGCGCTATGACCTGATCGCCCGGCTTTGCGACACCTTCCACGAAACCTGCGCGTTCCGTCTGGCGCGGATTGCCGAGCTCGACGCGCCAGACACCGTCATCGACGGTTGCGACATCGAGCGTCGGATGCGGCCCGCCCATCGAGATCTGCTGGATGGTGCCGCGAAGCTCGATCTGGTCGGCTTCCGCCCATGACCAACCGTGATGGGCCGCAGCACTGGTTGCGACTGTAGCCGACAGCAGGACAGCTGCCAGCGCTCTCTTTCCCGAAAGTGCAAACATGATGTTTCTCCCTACCCGAATGCATGGGCAGGTGGAACATGTCAGGCAGATGGAAAGGTCACTCACCGAATCTTGAAGGCCGGCGAGAGGGGATCAGGCAAGCAGACGGGTGACTTCCGCGCCACGCTTGGTGCCGACGGCATCGGCAATCGTCGTGGAGAACAGGACCTTGCGGGTGGCGTCCGCTACCTTGGCGAAGACGTGGCGAATTTGGCAAGTCTGCTCGCCGTCGCAATCATCGCACTTGCGGTAGGCGGTGATCGACAGGCAGGGTAGTGGTGCGATCGGGCCATCGATGATGCGCAGGATCTCGCCGAAGGTGATGCTGTGGGCAGGCTTCAGCAGCAGATAGCCGCCCTGCTTGCCGCGGCGGCTGACGACGATGCCGTGATGTTTGAGGTCGAGCAGGATCTGTTCCAGAAACTTCTTCGGGATCTTTTGCTGCACGGCAATGTCGGAAATCATGACGGGTTCGTCGGCCGCAGCTTCCGCCAGAACCGTCAGCGCCCGCAGCGCATATTTTGCCTTTTGCGTAATCATCTCGGACCGTCGACACACACAGAGCGGTGTCGAATCCCGACATCGCCAAAAAAGCTAATTGCCTCTATTGCACGGCCAGCATGAACGGAATTTGAACAAGCCGGAAAAGCCTTGAGAGACAAGTATTTTGGCCCTGTTTTTCACCCTCGGCCAACAGCTGATAATCTATGTCAAAAGAGGACAATTTTCATCATCGCCGCCATCAATTCAGATTTCCAATTGACAGGCGCCGTGTAACACTACTATTTCTATAGACATTGAGTTCGAGGCGCCACTTCTGCGCCTGCGGCTGCTTTTCTGCATTGCGGCAGGATGGGAGAGATATTTGCTCCGCTAAGCAGTCCTTTCGAAATCCCTTTTTCTGTCCGATCCGTCCTTCAGCTGTAATACTCCGGCCAATATCAAGGACAGGATCCCCCATGACTGTTATCAATCCGATCGAAGAAGCCGAGGCTTTGGCTGACAAGCTTTCGGGTCTCGACCTCGCCGGCCGGCTTTCGTTCGTCGCCGGCCTTGGCGGGCGTGTGGTCTTCACCACCTCGCTCGGCATCGAGGACCAGGTCATCACCGCCGAGATCGGCACGCATCGCCTGCCGATCGACGTTGTCACGCTGCAGACAGGGCGGCTTTTCCCCGAAACGCTCGCGCTAATCGACGAGACCGAGAGCCAGTACGACATTCACATCACCCGCTATGAACCGGAGCAGGCCGATATCGACGCTTACGCGGCGAAATACGGCATAAACGGTTTCTATGAGAGCGTCGAAGCCAGACATGCCTGTTGTGGCGTGCGCAAGCTGAAGCCGCTTGCGCGGGCGCTAGCAGGCGCAACAATCTGGATCACCGGCCTGCGCCGCGGCCAGTCGGCCAACCGCGCCGAAACGCCCTTTGCTGAATATGACGCCGAACGCCACCTTCTGAAGGTCAACCCGCTCGCAGACTGGGATATCGAGAAGATCAAGGCCTTTGTCGCCGACAATGGCGTGCCGGTGAACCCGATGCATGCACGTGGCTATCCCTCGATCGGCTGCGAGCCCTGCACGCGCGCCATCAAGCCCGGCGAGCCGGAACGCGCCGGCCGTTGGTGGTGGGAACAGGATGAGAAGCGCGAATGCGGTCTGCATGTCGCCGAAGAGGCGACCGCGATCGCCGTGCAGCAATAAGAAGTCTGGAGTACGAAATGCCCGATACCCGTCAGGATACGGAACTGAACAATCCGCAGAGTGCCAAGCCGCCACTCGACCCGCATCTGAAAGCCCTGGAAAACGAAGCGATCCACATCTTCCGCGAAGTTGCCGCCGAATTCGAGCGTCCGGTGATGCTCTATTCGATCGGCAAGGATTCCTCCGTCCTGCTGCATCTTGCCCGCAAGGCCTTCTATCCCGGCCGCGTGCCCTTCCCGCTGCTGCATGTGAATACCGGCTGGAAGTTCGCCGAGATGATCACCTTCCGCGACGAGATCGTGAAGAAGTACGATCTCGATCTCATCGAGCACATCAATCCGCGCGGTGCAGCTGAAAACATCACGCCCTTCACCTATGGCTCGGCCCGCTATACCGATATCATGAAGACGGAAGCGCTGCGCAATGCGCTGGATGCCGGCCAGTACGACGCCGCCTTCGGCGGCGCACGGCGCGACGAGGAAGCCTCCCGTGCCAAGGAACGCATCTATTCCTTCCGCACGCCCGACCATCGCTGGGACCCGCGCAACCAGCGCCCGGAGCTCTGGAACGTCTATAACGGCCAGATCCGCAAGGGTGAAAGCGTTCGCGTCTTCCCGCTCTCGAACTGGACCGAGGTCGACATCTGGCGCTATATCCAAGCCGAGGATATTCCGATCGTGCCGCTCTATTTCGCGGCCAAGCGCCCCTATGTCGAGCGTGACGGCATGATGATTGCGGCCTCCGATCCGCGCCTAGAACTGCTGCCCGGCGAAACGAAGCAGGAAGACTTCATCCGCTTCCGCACGCTCGGCTGCTTCCCGCTGACGGGCGCGATCCGCTCGACCGCCACCACCCTTGAAGAGATCATCGCGGAGCTGGAGATCGCCACGGTTTCCGAGCGCCAGGGCCGCGCCATTGACCGTGACCAGTCCGGCTCCATGGAAAAGAAGAAGCGTGAAGGATATTTCTGAGATGACTGCAGCAGTTCCCGCAAACGTCGTCGCCGTGCCCGCCGCCGAGCCACTCAAGGCCGTGCGCGACTCGCGCCCGTTGCGCCTCATCACCTGCGGCAGCGTCGATGACGGCAAGTCCACCCTGATCGGCCGCCTGCTCTGGGACACAAAGGCAGTCAAGGAAGATCAGGCGGCGACGCTTCGCCGCGATTCCACCGGCAAGCAGAACGATCTCGGCCTGCCCGATTTCGCACTGTTGCTCGATGGGCTGCAGGCCGAGCGCGAACAGGGCATCACGATCGATGTCGCCTATCGCTATTTCTCGACCGACAAGCGCTCCTTCATCGTTGCCGACACGCCCGGCCACGAGCAGTATACCCGCAACATGGCGACTGGCGCATCCACGGCCGATCTCGCCGTGCTGCTGGTCGATGCCCGCGCCGGCATTCTCGAGCAGACGCGCCGCCACGCGACGATCGCATCGCTGCTCGGCATCAAACAGTTCGTGCTTGCCGTCAACAAGATCGACCTGACGAATTACGACCGCGCCGGCTTCGACAAGATCACCCACGAGTTCAAGGAATTCGCACTTTCGCTCGGCGTCAAGCAGATCACCGCGATCCCGATGTCGGCGCTGAAGGGCGAAAACGTCGTCTATTCCGGCCAGGCAGCAATGCCCTGGTATAGCGGCCCAACGCTGGTCGAAACGCTGGAACATGCAACCGTGCGCTCCGGCCAGACGACCGGTTTCCGCCTTTCGGTTCAGCGTGTTTCGCGTCCGGGCGAAAGCTTCCGCGGCTATCAGGGCACGGTTGCCGGCGGCTCTGTGAAGCCAGGCGACAGCGTCATGATCCTGCCCTCGGGCATGGTTGCAAATGTCACAAAGATCGTCACCTTCGATCTGGTGCGTAATGCGGCAGTTGCCGGTGATGCGATCACGCTCGTTCTCGACCGTCAGGTGGACGTCGCACGCGGCGACATGATCGTTTCGATCGACTCGCAGCCGCAGACCGGCCTTTCCTTCGATGCACAGGTCGTTGCGCTGCAGCCTGAGGGCATCGAGGCCGGCAAGCGCTACTGGCTGAAGAGCGGCTCGCGCCGCCAGCGTGTTCAGGTCGAGCCCGTCAGCCAGCTGGAGCTCAAGACCGGCACATGGAATTCCGCCCAGCGGCTTTACATGAACGCCATCGGCAAGGTGCGTCTCGTTTTCGACGAAGCGGCAATCTTCGATCCCTACGAGCAGAACCGCGCCACCGGCTCCTTCATCCTGATTGACCCCGAGACCAACAACACCATCGCCGGCGGCATGGTGACCGGCAAGCGCGCCGATGTCAGCGGCCTGCATGGCAATGATGCCCGCGTGATCCTGTCGCTTCCGGCGGACCTTGCCGAGCAGATCATGGCAAGCGAGTTGTTCGCCAAGCGTAGCCACGAAGCGGAGGTGCGCCGCATGACGGCATCGGAAGCGGCCGAGCTCTGGTCGAGCGCCGCCAGCGATATCTAAGAAAAAAGGGGCCGGTCGGCCCCTTTTTATTGCTTCGGCATCGAGCGCGTCGACCCGCGCTCGATGATCGAAAAGCCGAGATCGACCCTGTGCTCCTCTGCCGGCTCTTCGCGGATGGCGCGTAGCAGCATATCGGCGACGCGGCGGCCAAGATCATGACGCGGAACATGCACCGTCGTCAGAGATGGCGAGGTGAACTGCGCGAATTCCAGATCGTTGAAGCCGCAGATACCGAAATCATCGGGCACGCTGATACCGCGTTCATTGCATTCGATCAGCGCGCCGAGGGCGAGATCATCATTTTGCGCAAGGATCGCATCGAGATCCTGCACCCGCTCCAGCAGCTCGCTGAACAGGCGCCGTCCGAGACCAATGCTGGTGGAACCGTCTTCGCCGTGTGTCAGCGACGGATTGTCGAGACCGGCCCGGCGCATGGCCTCCTCATATCCCGCACGACTGCGGCGCGAGCGGATATCGCTGAGCCCGCCAATGAAACCAATCCGCTTGTACCCTTTCGACAAAAGGAACCGGGCGGCGGCGGCGGCGGCGACATGATGCGACATGCCGACAAGCAGCGTTTCCGGCGGCTGGCTGAGATCGGCAACGTGGGCGACCGGAAAAGCGGCCGCATCCATCAGCGTCGCAAGGCCGTCGTAATATTCCGCGTTGACGAGGATGATCCCGGCCGGCTTCTGCGCCAGGAAGGATTTGAACTGGTTGATCTCCTGATCGACGTCGTTGAGCGTGTTGGCATATTGCACGCGCAGATCCGTAGCGCGCAACCGCTCCTCGATGCCCATCATCACACCGGTGAAGCAGGGATGATGAAGCGACGGCGTGATGACGCCGACGATGCCGCTGTGGCGGCCGGCAAGAGCGCGGGCGGCAAGATTGGGGATGTAGCCCATCTCGTCGACTGTGCGCAGGATGACCTCTCGCAGCTCTTCAGAGACGATTTCGGGATTGCGAAGCGCACGCGAGATTGTGATCGGACTGACCCCTACCCTCTTTGCAACATCACTCAGCTTTACATGGGAACCGCGTTTATTTTCCCGCCCCGGCTTCACTGAATCCCTCATCGCTTCCCGCATGCCGCCGCGAGCCTGGCTCTCCGCCGATTCGCAGCTTTCTCTTTCTGAAGAAAAATTAATTTAGAGTCTACTAACATTTTAATGTTCTGCCTCAACCAAACCGCGAAAAAACATCAACAACCGTTGCGAATTGTTCGATTTAATACGCGCTGGCAAGCCGGCAGATCACGGGAAAGTGGGATATATTTTACTATTCTGGCACCTTGCGGTGCGGGCAACAGCAGGCGCGGAGAGAATTGCGGCAATGCTTGGTCACCAAGATTAAATTATAGTAATATCTTACGATACCGTAATATAAACATGATCAATGTTTAATTTGTAAATCCCGCATAACGGGTCATATAGGTATCAAGCGCCAGTTCTTCCCGAACACAGTATTCGCCGCATCATACAGGCGAAATCCAGGTAATATACGGTAAAAGCTAGCGGCAATACTTATCGACGCCAAGGTCCATGGCATGGAACCAAGACGCCACTCAATGCCAACGCTCTCGCAAGGGACTTCCACCATGTCAAACATTCTTCGCAAGCATCGGGCCGCAGCACTTGTCGGAGCGGCCATCGTTCTCGGCGCGGCCTCCCTGCCCTTCGCCATCTCCTCTTCCTCGACGGCTCTTGCTGCACCGGCAGAGACCGGCGGCATTCTTGCCTCCAGCGGCTCGTTTGCTTCCATCGTCGATGCCGACAAGCCGGCCGTGGTGACCATTACCACGACGATGAAGGCGACCAACGCCAGCGCCGACAGTTCACCGATGGACGAGCAGTTCCGCCAGTTCTTCGAACAGCAGGGCATTCCTCTGCCGCACCAGGCACCACAGCAGCAGCAGCAATCGCAGCATGCCATGGCGCTCGGTTCCGGCTTCGTCATCAGCCCCGACGGCGTGATCGTCACCAACAACCACGTCATCGACAATGCCATCGACATCAAGGTCACACTCGATGACGGCACCGAACTGCCGGCCAAGCTGCTTGGCGCCGATGCCAAGTCCGACCTCGCGGTTCTGAAGGTTCAGGCTCCGCATCCGCTTGCGACCGTCGCCTGGGGCGATTCAGACAAGCTGAAGCTCGGCGACCAGATCCTTGCCATCGGCAACCCGTTCGGCATTGGCACGACGGTGACGGCCGGCATCGTCTCGGCCCGCGGCCGTGACCTGCATAGCGGCCCCTATGACGACTTCATCCAGATCGATGCACCGATCAACCACGGCAATTCCGGCGGCCCGCTGGTCGATCGTGACGGTAATGTCGTCGGCATCAATACCGCCATCTACTCGCCGAACGGCGGCAGCGTCGGCGTCGGCTTCGCTATTCCTTCGTCTGAAGCAAAGACGATCGTCGCCAAGCTGCAGAAGGACGGTTCGATCGATCACGGCTATCTCGGCGTGCAGATCCAGCCGGTCACCCAGGATGTCGCCGATGCTGTCGGCCTCTCCAAGGCTGAAGGCGCGCTGGTTGCTGCCGTTTCCAACGAAGCGCCCGCAGCGCATGCCGGCGTGAAGACCGGCGACATCGTGACGGCCGTCGGCAGCGAAAGCGTCAAGACGCCGAAGGATCTGTCGCGCCTCGTTGCCGATCTGTCCCCAGGTGCGAAGGAAACGCTGACTGTCTGGCGTGACGGCAAGACGGTCGATCTCAACGTCACCGTCGGCGGTAATGAAGACACCCAGAAGCAGGCTGCCGTCGAAAGCAGCGACGACCAGGGCCAGGCTGCCGGCCAGCCGAGCCTCGGCATCGGCCTTGCCGACCTGACGCCCGATGTCCGCCAGCAGCTTAATCTGCCTCACAGCGTTGCCGGCGCAGTCGTTGCCAACGTCAACCCGGACAAGTCGGCGGCAGCGGCCGGCATCCAGCCCGGCGACGTGATCGTCTCGGTCAACGACAAGCCGGTGCATGATGCCCGCGACGTCAAGACCGCCGTTGCCGATGCCGGCAAGTCCGGTCGCAAGTCGGTGCTACTGTTGATCGAACGCGGCGGCAACAAAACCTTCGTGGCCGTGCCCTTCGCCGCCGCTTGAAGGGCATCCACGCGAGCGCTGCGCCCGGACCAGGTCCGGGCGCAGTTGTTTCTAACCAAGCATCAACTTCAGATCGGCTGCCAGTCTTTGAACGGCAGCCGCTTCCGCTTGCGAGATACCAAAGAGGATGCCGGGGGCAGATTTGCCGATAAAGAAACCCGACATCGGCATCAGACCATAGCCTGATGCATTCACCTTCCCGACGACCGCCCGGTCATCCACCGTCTCATCGCGAAACCAGGCAGCAAGCTGCAGTCCGCCATTGCCGCCCGAAATGACAAGTCTTCCGCCAAAATGGCTCTCCAGCATCCCGATCGTCCGGGCCATGCGCTCGGCATATTGCTGGTTCATACGCCTCAAATAGGCGCGCAGACGGCCCTCATTGATGAAATCGGCAAGTGCCGCCTGGATATGGGTGGAGACGGCAACGCCCCTGCGATGCAGCGCCTCCGAAGCCTCTGATACCAGCCAGCGCGGCACGACGGCATAGGCGACACGCAGGCCGGGCGCCAGCACCTTCGAGAAGGTGCCGACATAAGCCACGACCTCCGCCCTGTCGATGCCCTGCAAGGCGGCGATCGGCCGCGAGCCATATTGAAAATCGCTGTCGTAATCATCCTCGACGATAAGGCTTTCGTGACGGCGCGCTGCCTCCAGCAGCGCCAGCCGGCGCGGCAGGCTGAGCGTGGCGCCGGTCGGATATTGATGGGATGGCGTCACGTAGATCAGCGCCGGCTGCGAGCCTTCCGCCCGGGAAACGTCGATGCCGTGCTCGTCGCAGGGAACCGGCACGATGTCGGCGCCGGCATCGCCGAGCAGCAAGCGCGCAGCAGCGTAGCCAGGATCTTCCATCCATGCGGTCTTGCGCCCGCTCCTGCTCAGCATTGACCTCGCTAGCATGTCGATCGCCGCGCGCGTGGAGGGCATGATCATGACCTGCTCCGGCTCGGCGACCACGCCGCGCGTCGCCGAGATATGCTCGAGGATGGCTTTGCGTAGTTCGCGGATACCGGTCGGGTTCTCATAGCCGAGATGATGGCTGCGCAGCGAACGGCTGCAGGAAGCAAGGTGGCGGCTCCAGGCTGCATGCGGGAAATCCGATACGTCAGTCACACCGGGCCGGAACAGGCCACGATAGGAAGGCTGATCCGATCTCGCCTCCTCAATGGGAGCGCTATCGTCCCTCTGGCGTTCCGGCCACATGCGTTCGAGTGCGACAACCCGCGTCGCAGTACCCGCAGAGGCCTCGATATAACCTTCGGATCTCAGGCGGTCATAGGCCTCTACCGCCGTGGAGCGTGCAACACCGAGCGAAGCCGCAAAGGCACGGGTCGATGGCAGCTTATGGCCGGCCGGAAGCTGGCCGAGCAGGATGCGGTCGCGCAGGCTTCGATAGATCTGGCCAGTCAGATCGCCGCCGTTTCGATCGAGGCTCAGCCATGTGGGTGCGGATGTCATCAGTCAACTGGTCTGCCAAAAAGATCAAAAGTGGACTTTTACTCCAGTCCATTAGCAAGGCAAGAGCAGCCGGAGTTCAATGCAGCAGTTCAATGGAATAATGGATATGACAAAGGATCTTGCCGACTGGAAGGGCGTTGCCCGCCCCGCCCGCGCCCCGATTGAGGGCCGCTACACACGCCTGGAACCGCTGGACGCCGCAAAGCACGGCGCCGATCTGCTCCGCTCGGCGCAGCAGCCGGGCGCAGAGGACCGCTTCCGCTATCTCTTCGAAGCAGCACCGGCCGATATGGCAGCCTTCACGCCCTGGCTGGAAAGGTCCGTCGCCAGCGAAGACCCGCTGTTCTTTGCCGTCATCGACAAGGCAACGGGACGCGCCGAGGGCCGGCAGGGGCTGATGCGCATCGATACCGCCAATGGCGTGATCGAGATTGGCAATATTCTCTGGGGGCCTGAAATCGCCCGCAAGCGCGTGGCGACCGAAGCGCTCTATCTCTGCGCCGCTTATGTCTTCGACACGCTCGGCTACCGGCGTTTCGAATGGAAGTGCAACAATCTCAACGAGCCGTCAAAGCGCGCGGCACAGCGTTTCGGCTTCGCCTTCGAAGGCATCTTCCGCCAGCACATGGTGCAGAAGGGCCGTAATCGCGATACCGCCTGGTTTGCCATCACGGACGGCGATTGGCCGAAGCTGAAGGCCGGCTATGAGGCATGGCTGGCGCCCGAAAACTTCGATGCCGAGGGACAGCAGAAGAGCAAGCTCAGCTTTTAAAAACGCTCTGGTGGCGGCAATTAAAAAGCCGCCGCCCCGATGACAATAACTTCATTGCTACCAATATGTTCATGGGTCCCAATTGAGGTTAAGGGTTGGGCCTTTCACGCAAAGCACGAAGTTATTCTGTCAGGAGCTCATATGACCAGTTCGTCCGAGTACACGCCCCCCAAGATCTGGACCTGGGACAAGGAAAGCGGCGGCCAATTCGCCAGCATCAACCGCCCGATTGCCGGGCCGACCCGTGAAAAAGAGTTGCCGATCGGCCGTCACCCGCTGCAGCTTTATTCACTTGGAACACCGAATGGCGTGAAAGTGACGATCATGCTGGAGGAGCTGCTGGCGCTTGGTCATAGCGGCGCGGAATATGATGCCTGGCTGATCAGGATCGGCGATGGCGACCAGTTCGGCAGCGGCTTCGTCGAGGTCAACCCGAACTCCAAGATCCCGGCACTGATGGACCGCAGCGGTGAAAAGCCGGTGCGCATCTTCGAATCCGGCGCGATCCTTACCTATCTCGCGGAAAAATTCGGCGCCTTCCTGCCGACCGATCCGGCCAAGCGCGCCGAATGCTTCTCCTGGCTATTCTGGCAGGTCGGCAGCGCGCCCTATCTCGGCGGCGGCTTCGGCCATTTCTATGCCTACGCGCCGACGAAGATCGAGTATGCGATCAACCGTTTCGCCATGGAAACCAAGCGCCAGCTCGACGTGCTCGACCGGCGTCTGGCCGAAAGCGAATATATCGCCGGCGACGAGTTCACCATCGCCGACATGGCGATCTGGCCCTGGTATGGCGGCCTCGTGAAAGGCTGGATGTATAATGATTCCGCCGAATTCCTGCAGGTGCAGGAATACAAGAACATGAAGCGCTGGGCTGACCTGATCGGCGAGCGCCCCGCCGTCAAGCGCGGCCGCATGGTCAACCGCGTCAGCGGCGAGCCCTCCAGCCAACTTCACGAACGCCATGACGCCAGCGACTTCGATACGAAGACGCAGGACAAGCTGCAGGCAGCCGGCTGACGACATCAGAAAGGCAGGCTCGCCGTTACGACGGCGTGCCTGCCCTTGCCAAAAAACGGCGCCAGGCCGAAATCGCAAATTTTCCCACTAAAAATTATGGTTTTTTAAGCGAACTGTACCGAATCCGGCAAAAGTGCCCTCGCCTCATTCTTCCAGTCTTGCTGAAATGCCCAAGCTCTCCTGCCACCTTTCGGAGAGCTTTCCCCATCTACCCCGCCGAAAGCCACCGGCGGGGCTTTTTATTTCAAGCATCTGGGAAATCTCTTGGCCGTGTCAGAGCGGGCTGACGCCGACATCACATTCATAGCTCAGGTGAAAAAGCTTTCGCTCTAACGCCACTTCGGCTGAGGCGTGGAAGCGTTCGCCTGGATCTCGTGGAGTGGCGCCCGATGGCCCAGGAGCTTCTTCAGCTTCTTCTCCTCGGCCGGGCCTATCCCGAATTTTCGGCAATGCTCCGTGATATCTTGATCTTTCGGGCCGGGGATTCGAACTTGTCGATTGTTCATCTTCTTCATTGATGCTTCCTCCTCCGAAGGAAACCAGCTTAGCGCCAATTTGTTCGTTAGCAACATCTAAAATTTAACGTTTTGGCTATTTCAAATCGGTGGGCGGAGGAGGAAACAGAGCCTGTCGGGCTACGGTGAATACCGGCGCCGGTGAAGTCGGCCTTGCTGATCCTAATGCCGGTGACCCCTATGTTGGGCGATTTTAGACAACGGCGTAAAGCCGGCCGCGAACAGCAGGGGCTACCGCGGATCGGTGGTGACCGACATGAACAGCCGTGTCGTTAGCTGGGCCACCAGCAATCTGTACTTGGCCGTTCAGACCGCCGGCTATTGGGATCGCCGCGGGAAGGACGATTGAGGCGGGCGGGCTTCGACCCGCTCTATCAATCAGCTTTGCAAAGTGCTCCCGCCATATAGACCATGTTCCTCGTGGCAAACTTCGGAGCGATTCTCAGGAGTTTTTGGCGAATTTGGTACTTTAGCCATCCCTTTGCCCGTCCAGCCAAGTACTGTTCGTATTGAATGTCGTGGGCAAAAACCATTAGACGCTCGACCTTAAGGCCACACGTCTTCAGCAAGTTCTCGAAGGAGCCTGGCGTATAAAAGTTGATATGGCCGTAGGGACCGGATTCTCGGATAGACTTCGAAAGATCGTTGGTAAGTTCAAGCGGCACCTCGACATAGAGGTTTCGACTGACACGTTTGGCCTCCCGCAGAAACATCCGTTCATGCTCGACATGTTCGAGAACGTGGATTGCCAGACCCAAGTCGAATGTCTTGTCTGGATGTGGGATTGAATAGCCGTCGAATTGGTCGACCGCTGCCAGAGCTTCGATCTGGCGTGCCCGTATGGCCTCTATACCTGATCGAGATAGCTCCACTGCCGCGAAACGATTGGCAAAGCCATTGTCGGCAAGTTCCGAAAGAACCGCGCCCTCGCCTGCGCCGATATCGATGATTGATTGGAAGCTCTGATCTGCTGCAACTTGCTTGATGTGTCCAACGGACTGCTTCGCGGCGATTGCGCGTTTCTCAGCGACTTCGCCGTCAGTATAATAGTCCGAATACATTTCGATTATTTCAGCGCTGCTGATCATCCCCGTTCCTCCCCAAGGGGATTATGCGCACCCAACACGCATTAGCAAGTTAGAATTTTCTAAATACACACCAAAGTTGCGTCGGCTATCGCGCGAGCGATCGTCATTTCTTGATACGCGGGGCAGATCCGTGCCGGCAAAGGGGTGGCGTTCGGGTTGCCTATTCCCGCCGGAGCATCCTGTGGATGGCAACCCAGAGCGAAAAAGTACCTTGGGCGATATCGCAATACTCAGCGGCTTCCTTGCGACCAAAGAGGCGTGGCTCAGTAGTCATCTAAAATCTCTCATCAAAACACGTTGAGGCTTTTGCCGCCGGCGCGAACGCCGAAAGCATATTTTTCCATGTCTCCTCAGTGTGGCGACGTGCGGGTTGGTGGGCCGCTGTTAGAAGTGATTGAAGCGAAATAGAGCGGTCAAGTGTTCGTGATGGCTCTCGCATCCGTCTGAGGGAGCGACATTTTGCGTCCAGGCGCTTTGCCACGGGAAGGTGACCATGATGAGCAGAATTCGGACACTGATAATAGGCGTTACGTTGATCGGGCTGACCACTCTGGCCTCAGCGTGCACGACGCACCAAACCTCAAATCGTGCCGATTTCCAGTATCAGCCCAGGACTTCCGTGAATCCTGCCTGTAGCCAGGGCTTCAGGCCGACCAACGCGCTGTCCTGCAGCTATTGAAGATGAAGCGGTCAAGCCGGGTGGCGAAGTTGAACGCCGGGGCCGTTGCCGTTCGAGTCGATGAAGATAATGCCGGCAGCTTCGAGGGCGTACTTTACAGCCTGAAGTGTGCCGATGCGTGGATCGGACTCGCCCCGCTCGATGTTCTTGACGCTCATCTCCGACAGCTTTGGCCGCTGGCATCGACTAGGCGCCAAATATGTCGCCGAGTACAACGGCAAGCCGCCCGATCCGAAACGTGCGTTCAGGAACCTCGTGGATGTCGTGATGGGCGATGATGCGAAAGGCGTTGTCAGGCACACGCTGTGGCACCCGGCCGCCACCTGGCTAATGCAAGCCGCGGCCGATAAGTGGAAAGCTTCGGGCTCACTTAGACATGACCCTTAGACGCCCGAGAAAACCTACGGCCATCAGCATCCCGATCATCAAGCAAATATCGGTGCAGCATTCACCACTGGCCGCGCAGGAAGAAGAAGTGACTATTCATTGCCGCAATCGTTGCCGCGAATTTTCATGCAGCAAAGCCGGAAAAGAAAAAAGCCCGCAGAAGCGGGCTTTTCGGCTGGTCGGAGTGGAGTGATTCGAACACTCGACCCCCACGTCCCGAACACGATACATAAGTAATGTTGTTACGCTGCCTTCTTTGATTTCATTGATCTTTTTGAAAACGGGATAACGGCTGGTTTCGTCTCGTTTTTCGTCATTCTGTCGGTAACCGTCGGTGCGGATTGCTGATAGCTCCATCCGTCGTAGCCATCCACATTGTATTTGTCGCGCCCGGCATGGCCGCGAGTCATCGCCAGATCGATTCCCGTCTGATGGTGAGTGCGGTGCTTGCCATAGACGCGCTCAAGGACTTCGAGGGACATGCCCAAGAATCCGCTGATGTCATGAATGGACAGCTCGGGCTGGCGCATGAGCCATGTCGCAGCGGTGTGCCTTAGTGTATGTCCGACAACCTTGCGCTGCTCTCCGAAGACGGCGTTTTTCACAGACGAAAACGCCCTTACATCGATCACCTGCTCACCGTTATACTCAATGGGGTACCGAGCGCCCTTGTCATACCAGCGGCGCATATGTGCCAGAAGTCGTCGGGGGATGCGGATCGTGGGGGCGCGTTTGTTCGCGGCTACGACCTCTCCCGGCGCGGCTCTGTGATACTCTCCGCGGCGCAGATCGATCCATGGCTTGCCTTCCTCGCGAACGAAACTGGCTCGCACGATGCGATCTTTGCGAGTGCCTGTATATAAGGCAATCAAGACATAACGGCACACATGCCGCCACGGATAGAAACTGGTAGCGACGACCCGACCTGCCAGTCCGGTGTCCGCCGATTTTGTGGCATTGTGCGTGTAATTGCGACGATGCCGCCACGCTTTCCAGAGCAACATGGCGACCTCGTCGCGTTCCAGAAATTCCTCGCGTGGCTTCGCCTTCGGCGGCAGCGTGACCTTCACGGCCGCACGCAGGACCCCGTCGGCATGTGCCTGGTTCACCGCGTTACGGAGGTAGTCCAGACGATTGCGAGCGGCGAGCGGCGAGCGGCATGTTTCGGTGAACTTGCGGCAGTTCTCCTTCGTGATCTCATCGACGGTCTTGTCACCCCACCATTCGAGCAGATCCTCCATGTATTTCAGGATCTCGTTCGGGCGCGAAAACGGCTTGTATTCCGAGCCTGGCTTGGGCGGCAGCCGTTCCTCGATGAAGTGCGCGATGATGTCGGCGATAGGCACCTCATCGGCCTTGCGATCCTTCTGGATTGGCTCGTCAGACAGCTTTTCCGTCAGCCATTTGGAGAAGTATTTTTGCGCTGCTTCAGCTTCGCTAGGGCCAAATCCCGTGCTGAACTTAACTGTTTTTCCCTTTCCCTCGTCATAATATTTGACGACCCACTTTGCGGCTTCGGTGCTACCGTTCTTGTTCTTGCGCTCTGCTTCGAGCTGTAGCCGAGGGGGTTCGCGACGTCTTGCCATGCCATCCATTCCTTGATCAGTGTTCGTGAAATTCTGTGAGACCCCCGGCGAGACGCGGGGTGAAGCTGCAGCCGTCCCTCTGCGATTGCCGTTCGAACCGCGTAGACGGTCACGGTCTTGCTCGGGATCGCCGTGCCGTCCGAGAAGAGCCGCCCACCGAGTTCCGGTAGACATACTGCCTCAATGATCGTCAGCGGCTCGTGCGGATCCACATCGCGAAGCTGCTTGGCCACCGGAACGGGCGGACCCTCGGATCCCAGGTTCAGTGCGCGTCGAATGTCGTTGAGAGCTTCAATGGCGTCGTCTTGATCACGGATCTGCCGAGATACGAGGCTCTCGAACTCAATCATGATGCGATCGACTTCACGGTCAAGGGCACTCACGAACGACTGGGTGTCGGGATCGGGGTACGGCCCAAGCATTCCTTTCGAAGCGAGATAGCTTTCGTATTCGACCGCTTCGCGCTCATCCTCTTCGAGCTGCCACGCTCTCTCAGCTAGATAGAGTTCACGGTTCCGCTCGGCTTCTTCGAGCATGTCGACAAACGGCTTAATGTTGACAACGTCAATCACGGACTACTCCGCAATATGTTGACAATGATTTCTGTAATGACACGATTTTTCGATGCCTTCCGTTTCAGGTTCCCTGGCGAAACCCATAGAAAAGGCATATCGGAACGCGAAAGGTTTGTCCGGGGGATTTCTGTCGGTAAGCGTGGATTAGTTAATGCCGGGTTTCATCGTCATCGTCCGCGCTCTCGCCGAGATTGTCGAACAGGCCTGCAGCTTGTGCTTCTTTCATCGCATCGACGCCATCTCCGAAGTCGTCGAGGAAGTGCTCAAGCTCTGCCGCCTGCCGGACTCGGATGCGCTCGCACTCAGCGTCAACGAGTTCACGGAGATACCCGCGCAGGAACTGCTTGTCGTCGTCCGACAGCGGCTGGACGCTCGACCACCCATCGACCTCCTCGCGGACGTAGTTGTCGAGGAATTCCGGCTTCACAACGCTCCCCACCGCGGAGTGTTCGAGAGCACCGCAGAATTCGAACAACAGCTCGTGCTCGCGACCGGTCCTCGTCTCCAAGTCGGCTTCAATTCTACGGGCGATGAAGCCGCCAAAGCTGTCCTCGTCGAGCACGTGCATCGTCGCCCGCGGTCGCACAGGGTTCATGCCTTTGAGGAACTCGGCTGATGCGGCGGGGTAGTCATCGTCTATCCAGTTGTACGGATCCGCCTGAGTTCCATCGTCATCACGCAGGGCGCCGAGAACGTCGACGTGCTTCTTGCAGAGCGTTTTCGCATACCCGCCAAGCCGCAGCCGACCAGGGTTGCCGCAAATTTCGCAGACCGACAAAGACGTCAGCCGGATTTCTTCACGGAGGCGCTCGACTTCACTACGACAACCGCGCGCGGAGTAATCGCAATCGACGGACAGAACGAGGCACCCCAACTTCTCCTTGCCGCTGACGATCTTGGCCCTCCACGCCGCCGGATAGGATTCGATGCGGGTAGCTGCGCGCTGGAGAAGCGCAGCCCAACCGATATCCATCCGGAACTCGGCGTCCTCTGCGATCGCCGCGGGATTCAGGCTGCGAAGATGAGAGAACGTGCTTGCCCGGAGTTCGGCGTGCGCCGTCTTCAACCGGGGCCACAGTTCCGTCAACACGATATCGCGGAAGAGATCCCAGTCTTCGATGGGGAGGTCACTCTCATTGAGAGCCTTTCCGACTGCAGCATCAAACTCGAGCTGATCGAAGTCATAGGCCCGCGATGCGGAGTCCATCTTGAAGAGCGCGACAGTCTGCGCGATCAGGATCCGATACCGTGAGCGCAACTCCCCTTCACGGCGCTCTCGAATAATCTTCTCGACTTCGCGGACGGTTTCATCTCGAAGATACGCGTGATCGTCCGAAGACAGCTCGTGAAGATAGTCGTATTCGTTGGCCAACGCATGAGCGACCTCGGGCTCATCAAACGTCGATCGCTTGTCGGCGATCCACATGGCGACCTCACGGATGCGATCCATGTAGGCTCCGCGCAGCCAGTCCTTACGCTTCTGATCAATCACGATGCAAACCTCCGTCCAAGCTTCATCCATCCTCTATCTGTCAGAGCCATCCGCTTATCCCTGTTGAGGTACAGAAGCCGGAACCACTCCGTGATGCAGTCCCACGACGGGTGGTAGACGATGCCTGACAGCTGCCACTCAGCCGGACGCGCGCCGCTCTGGAAAAGCGTCAGCGACCACGGCTGAAGCATCGGCGCGCGATAGATTTCCTCGGCCGTCGGCTCCGTTTCCCGCGACAGTCTGAATTCAGGCGGAGGCATGACATATCCGTCCGGCGATGCAAGTTCGAGCAGGCGCCGCCCGATTCTGAACACGACACCCGGGTGTTTGACGATCAGCCAGCCAACCCTCTGTGCAGTGGCACGGTCAGCCACCCAGTCGATCTCGAGCATTCTTTCGAGTTCAGGGCAGCGATTGATTGCTTCACAGATACCCGTTTCGATGTCCATCGCTTCGGGCGTCAGAGATCCCCATCGGTGGCGCCGGAAAGCCCTCTGTGCGTCGCTCATTCCCATGTCGGTTTCTCCGATTCCACAAAAAGATCGAGTTCAGGATCGTATCGCCGCCATCCAGCCCCGGACTTAATGAACAGTTCCGCTGGCGGATCCAGCGGCACCGCCATGCGTCCCTCGTAGAGCGCGTGCTCATCGCACGTGGTCGTATAGTAGCCCTCGCGATTCCGCAGAACGCCCGGCTGCCCGCACCATTCGCAGACGTGGTAAGAGCGCGCTTCAGCAAGCTCGCGAGCAGCGGCGATGGTCGCGACGACCTCATCGGGCACGCCCTCGATGTCGTCGTAGAGGCGCAGCGTCCCCATTTTTTCTTTGACCTGCCTGATCTTGTACGATCCGGAAGGCGGAAGGACATGGTCGACGACGGCAAGGAAGGCATCGATGATATCGACCCAGCCGCTCCTGTGCTCGAACCAGACGCGGCCGAGCAGCCGCGGATATTTCGCCTTCAATTCTTCCAAAGTCATCACATCACCTCGACCTCGCCGGCGGCTCGCTCGGAACCATCACATCGGCGTCCTCGTCGTAGCGGTACCACTGCCCTTCGACCTGCTCGTAGCCGTACATCGGACCCTGAAGCCGGGTGCCCCAACTGCGCTGATCCTCGGATGCGTGCTCATCGCAGAAACACTGCCACCACGCATATCTGCCAGGCGGCGGACGGCGGACGAAACCGGGTTCGCCGCAGATCTCGCATCGATACGTGCTCTTGATCTCAGCCTTCGCCTTCGCTAGCCGGGCGCCGATAACCGGGGTATCGCTCCAAATTCGAAGGGCTCCCCACTTCGACTTCACCTCGAAAACGGACAGGCTCGGATCCATCGGCAGGGCGGTCTCGATGAATTCCCTGATGATCGGCAGCCAGCCGATCCCGACGTCGACGTATCGAGCGACGTCGAAGACTCCGGGAAAGTCCTGCTGCATGTCGTCGAGCTTGAGACGGGGGAACTCATGCATCGCAGGATACCTCCTCGCACGCGTCACAGGTCACGACGCGGCGGTCTCCGCGATCCCGGCCGGAGCCGCTTCCGCAGCACATGCACGTCGAGAGGCTCTTCGTGACAAAGCCCTGGATGCGGCGATCAAGGATCAGACGCCCGGTCGGTGTAAGGGAGCTGTCGTCTACGCGAACATGGAGCCAGCCGCGATCTGCCGTCATTTCGGTCACGGCGACATTCGGATATGCCATCTGCAGCGTCATACGCAGCTCGGTCACGAGGTCGAGCCAGCCGATCGGCAACTTATCGGTCATTGAGCGTCTCCTGAATTTCTCGAAAAGTCATCGGTGCGAAATTGGCGTCAGGGCAGTCGATACCGACATCACGGCTGCGGCCGATCGGCGGCAGATTGCCGTGGCTATGTCCGTAAAGGTGGTAGCTTCCGTGGTGCGCGGCAGGCCAAGTCCGGCATGCGTAGTGATGCAGGTAAAGGCGGCAGCCTTCGTCCGTAGTCTCAAGCGCGTGCGTTGGCGGCTGATCCCAAGAGAGATCGCGGATTACCTTCTTCAGGCGCCCCTTGCGGTCGAGATCGTGGTTACCGAGCACGAGGATCTTGCGGCCGTTGATCTGATGAAACAGATGGCGGACGTATTCCGCGTTGGTGCAGATCGCGAAGTCTCCAACGATGTATAGGATGTCGGACGGTTCGACGCGCTCGTTGATCCTGGCGATGATGGCCGCGTCCATGATCTCGACGGTCTCAAAGGGGCGAGTTGCCGGGCAGTGCTGAAGGATCTGATGGTGACCGAGATGAAGATCGGCGGTGTAGTATTTGGCAGTGAAGGACATGCGAGAACTCCGAAAATAGACAAACGATGGCGGCTCCGCGGCGGGGCGGATCAAGCTATCGGGGCTATTCGGAGTGCCTTCGTCATTGATGTTGTCCTTTGTTCTCGGCTCTACTTAGCAGGACCCGGAAGAGTTGTGAGCCCGTCCCAGACAACTTATTCCAGGGAGAGTTAAAAATCCACGATCGGATAGCGGATAGGTCCGTGCGGCGGGAATCGCTTATATTGAAAATAATATTAAATCGGCAGGATATATCGTTCTCAATATCGAGGAATGAGAAAAGGGATCCTCACCGGATCCCTTCAGTTGTCATGCACGATAGGTTGTGACCGTGTATCCAGCTTGCATCCGCGCATCCAGTCGTGCTCGCTCAGCTATTGCTCGCTGTTTGTCTTCCTCGCCCAGCTTCGTGCGTCGCGCTTTCTCGAGGACGCGGTACTCCTCGCGAGCCTTTGCAATGGCCTCTGGAGCGTAGCCCGCGAGCACTCCTTGGTGAGCGACGTAGTCAGCAGCCTCGTAAGGCGTCTTGAGGCTGTACGACATGCGCAACTCATCCGGTCGCATGCGCAGCCATTCGTACGGCAAGTCGCGGGTATCAACACCTGATGGGCAGTCGTCGACGACCCGGCTGAGCGGCGTGTTCAGGATTGCCACAGCAGCTTCAAACTCAAGCTTCTCCATCCGGACGATCCGCTTCGCGATGTGGACGGCATCGGAGAAGAAGCCGGGCGCCGCGCTCGTGCAGAGTTGATCAGGCGTCGACAGGCCCTCGATCGTAGACCGTGTCCATTCGACTAGCCGCAGGAACCTTGCACGGTGCGCATCTTGATCGCGATCGCTCTCTTCGGCGAGAGCAAGAAGATTGGATCTCAGGGTGGCTTTGGATAGATTCTTGCTCATTTCAGGAACTCCACTGTTTCGATGATGTCGTCAAAGTCGCGCACGAATAGCGCGATGTCTGTTTGAGTTGCCGCAACTTCGAAGTCGCGATGGCCGCCGAACCATTGCAGTCGCAGCGTCTTCGTTTTCGCCGCCGTCCATCGGAAAGACCCCACTGCAGGCGCGAACACGCTTTCGACCTCAGCGGCATCGCTTCCGCCAGCAAGACCGAAAAGGATCCTGCTTGCTGTGTCGAACGCGATGTCCTCGTCGGTGGGCGTCCACTCTTCCTTTTGAATCCAGGTCTCAAAGGCTTCGGACTGACTGCCGTTTTCCAGGTCGTGGATGACGGCGGCGTCGCCTTCGGTGATAGCGTTCGTCCAGCTGATCGCAATTTCGGTCGCGGTCTTGCCGAGGCGAGTTGCTGCACGCCGTAGAGCGTCTTCGCCTGGCATCTGTTGGTCATCGACCATCGCCTTCGCTGCGATGTTGCGCACCAGGCCACGGTCTTTCTTCGTCAGGTTCGACTTTTCGAATTCATCCGCCGTTTTCACCGATCTGCCGACCACGATCTTGACCGCGGTCACGGGGCGACCACGCGTATCGGCTCGGTCGTAAGACCACGAGATCGAAAACCTGCGCACGTGGCGCTGGATGTCGTTCAGGACCGGGAGAAGCACGCGGGCCTCGAAGTTTGAGAACTTGAACTCTCCGGACCAGCGACACCCCAGCTCTTCTGCAAGCTCTTCAGGAGTCCAGATCATAGGTGGTCGCATGTCACGACCCGCCATCAGCGCGAGCTTTTCATAGAGCCGCCAAGTGTACTTCGAAGAGAATTTTGGGAAGGCGCCCAGTTCAAGGTGAGTATATGCGCCGTAGCCGAGGATCACCTTCCGGACGGATGGATGCAGTGAAAAGACTATCGAGCGCACGCCTGTCGGAGAGACATCTTCTTCGAATTGGATGAGCTGCACCCGACGTCCGATCCGTCTGGATCCGTCTTCTGTAGACAAGAAGTCGTAGGACACCCAGACCTTGGCTAGGGCATCGACTTGCTCCAGGAGTCGAGATGTCTTCTCGATCTTGAGATAGGCCTTAGCATCAGCGAAGCTCACTTGGTGCTCAGTGTTGTCCTTCATCGACAGCCGGGCCGAAGCCATGAGAAATTGGTAGAGAGCGGCAACGGACGCCGTCATCGCCTCGGCTGGCGTATTGCCTTCGCGTTCACCGTAGTATCGGACTGAGTGGATGAGCACTGCCGGACGCTCCAGCGTCGGCTCCCTGTCGACGGAAGGACGGCCGTCTTCCAAGTCCTCATTGTGATCGATGACGAGCCGCAGATCACCTCGGACTCCGCGTCTATCGGATCCAGCGACGTGTCGCCTTGTTGCATAATGTTGTGCGTCCATGCCCACCTCCATGCAATTATGGTCATCGCCGGCGGAGCGCGAAGCAAGTGTTTAAGATGCATGTCGGCAAAAATGTAGCTGAGACGGCCAAAGTGTAGCTTAGACAGGCCTCGTTTCGGCCAAAGTGTAGCCAAAACACGTTGACACGGTGAAGCGGTAGAGGTGTTTTTCTTTGTCAACTCTCGGGAATCCGAAAAGAATTTTTTGGATACCTACTCTGGGGCAGGATTTGATCCTTAAGGATCGGGGGACGCTTCGCCCTGCTACGCTCGACACACGGTGCTTCACCCCCTCATTCCTACCTTCCCGTTCTCTCCGCGGCCCTGCCGCCGGCGGCTCCATCGGCGTTGGTCGCTTGCAAGCCACCGCGTGAATATCTCACGTAGTGACGCGAGGGACATGCCTGACCGTCTCGTAGTGACGGGAGGAGAAACATGCCGAGACCGAAGAGCACCGTGCCCAGGCTGCTCCGTAAGGCAGAGAGACAGGCCAAGTACCGCGCGCGTCTGCAGGATGCAGGGCGGCCGGAGGCGTCTCAGGTTGACGTGGCGGTGGCAGCCGCAACCGCGAAGGCGGTGCGTTGGCTGTTCACCGGGCTGAAAGACGGAAAGATCGACGAGCGGGATTCCCGCCGGTTCCTCTTGGATAGCATCGTCGCCGATTCCGCGAGGATCCTGGTCGATTCCGGATGCTCGCAAGAGGAAGCGACGGCGAAGCTGAGGTCTCGTCTTCGTTCTGCAGGGAAGCCCCGTCTTCCCCCCATTACTTCTTAAACGAGAATCGTTTTTCTAGGAGACACATAGTGATGCGTCACACTCCGATCTTCAGACCACGATTCCGTCCGCGCCCCGACCCTCGGGCGGATAAGCTTCGCGAGGCTCTCCTCGTTCTCGGCGCAGTCGCCGCTGAAGATGCGGACCACGCGAAAACCCGCAACGGCAAGGGCTTCAGCAAATCTGACTCGATGAAAGGGCATGCGTTGTCGAAGGTCTCTCTTTCGTCTGCCTTGCAGGACCATGCGCTCTCGTCCGCGGTGTTGGCGATGGCTGCTCGGTATCGCCGGCAGGCATCACGCATTGCTCAGGGCAGGCTGATCTAACCTCCTTGGACGTCATCTCAAATTGCGTACATTCGATTCAGGTTCACCGGCTGCCGGCGATTGAATCTTTCACCGGGTTGGCTTGATCATGGATCAACACCCGGAGATCCAGCATGGCCGAGAAGAGCGCCGACATTCAGACCCTTGCCCCGCGCATGCACATCATCGAGGACCGCGTAGATTGGCTGATAGACAACCGCGGCGGCGGAAGCGATCCGTCGGAGTTGCTGAAGAAGCTTTACCGCCAGCTCGTGTGGGGCGCTCAGCCCGGCGCAATCGACAGCGACGTCTGGAACCACGACACGGCCTATACCGACCCGATCGGTGAAAAATCGATGCACATGACCCTCTTTGGTCTCGGATCCACGAACGCCGAGGCGTGTCAGTGGAACGGCAAGGGTTTGTACGAGTGGATATTCGCTGCGGGTGAGACGCGGTGGTCGGTCGATGGCGAGACGAACAACTTTGCTTCTGACGTGTTCGGCGCACGCCTCGGATCCGGGAACACATATCTCGAGAACCTTCGGTCGAACAACCTGTCGCTCGCCAAGGCCGTCTTCGGCGACGTCTCGACGATCGGTCCCAACAGGTCGGATTCTGTTATGGGCAGGATCGAGCAACTGGAAACGCAGCTGGAAGACCTCGCTTCGAACTTCGAGGGCGTTGTAGCCGATCTGCAGAACCAGATTGACGCGGTGAACGAGCGTATCGATCACATCATCGAAAGCTCTTGACAATGACCGACCTCTCCCCGCGCGAAGTCATCCTCGCTTACCTCGGCCACGAATTCGTTCCGGCTGAGACCCTGCGCGCGGCGGTTGCTCAACTCGTCTATGCTTACGATTCTATCGTCGACCTTGCTTCCGACGCCGCGGACGATCCACACTCCAAGACCATCATCAACGCGCTGGCATCCGAGCTACTGATGCAGCAGACGCTCCTTGAGGACTACTTGGTACTCGACGCGGCGGCGACCGCTCTGCCGGATCTCGTCCGCAGCCGCCGGGCGAGCGCAAGGAGCACGACGTGAATCCACTTGCGCCCCGATCCGCCGACGCACACCATTCTCATACCCGCGGAATTCTCTTCGGTTCTTTCCAACTCGGCCCCGTGCTGCGCATCCATCGCGCGCCGGGGTTTTCTTTTGAGGTGACGTGATGGCGAAAAATGCATTCGGCATAGAATTCGACACCAAGTCCTTCGAGCGCTCACTGACGAAGCTCGAGAAGCAGGTGCTGCCGCAGGCGCAGGCAGGATTCCTCAATGGCTTGGCTTTCGGCGCCCGCAAGGACTTGCTGTCATACGCCAACAAGACCATCGAAGGCGGGCCGACGCCGTGGACGAAACGCGGCTTCGTCGTTGACAAGGCCGCCGCTGGCAGATCACCCGCGGCTGTTGTGAGGATCCAGGATCAGCAAGCTGGGTACATCGACTATCTCGTCAACGGCGGGAAACGAAGGAAAGGCGACCCCGGCTCCACCCCGTACGACGTCCTCACCGACGCCCCTGACGGCGAGAAGAACGCGTTTGGCAACCTGCCGCGCGGATACCTGAAGCGCCTCGCGCGGCAGGCCAAGACAGAGAAGTCGAAGCGCGCACGACTGCATGCGAAGCGCGACAAGCTGCGCGCTGCAGGGAAATCAACGGAGCCCGCTCGCTGGGCGAAGAACAATCCCTCCGGCAACCCGGGAATCTTCTTCGGCAAGATCGGCAACCAGAAAGGATACTGGCAGCGCGCGAAGAAGCGCGATGGCGACTACAGACTGACGCTGCTCGCCCGCCTCTCCGACGAAGCCAACTACAAGCCGTCGTTCGAGTGGGACGCGACGGTCAGTGCTTCGGTTCGAGAGCAAGATTCCCAGAAGCTCTATGCCGCCGAACTCGCCCGCGCTCTCCGAAAACTCAACGGCGCTTGATCTGCCGGCGGCGTTTACTGGAGCTCAACGGTCCCGCAGTATGGATGCGGAGATATCCGTGAGGTTCGTGGTCATGAAATTTATTGAGCTGTTTGCTGGGGCTGGCGGTCTGGGTCGAGGTCTGGAAGCTGCAGGGATGCAGCACGGTCTGTCCTTCGAGCTCAATGAGCAGGCCGCCGACGTTCTTGTTCGCTCCGGAAAGCTAGTCAGACAGACGGATCTCAATGACATCGCCGCTACCGCATTTACAATCGCTGGTCGTCCCGACCTAGTCTGCGGCGGACCTCCGTGCCAGGATTTCAGTAAAGCAGGGTCGCGCGAAGAGCGGGAGCGTGCTCGTCTCACCCCCATCTATGCAATGACCATCGCCGTCCTCCGCCCCCAATGGTTTATTCTGGAGAATGTCGACCGAGCACCATTCTCGAAGGCGTATCATCAGGCGAGAGCGATTTGGAAGAGATCCGGTTACGGACTTACGGAAGTGCTTGTCGACTGCTCGCACTACGGTGTCCCACAGCGCCGCATGCGCTTTTTCACGATTGGTCGGCTTGGAGAACGCGACGGGTTTCTCGAGTCTGCAATCGTCGATGCCGCGACACCGAAACCGATGACCGTGCGTCAAATTCTCAACCCACGTCAGTTTCCCGAAGACCGGGCCCTTCTCGATACAGGGTATTACTGGGCGCGCCCGTGGATGGGCAAGAGCGGTGAGGTTGGTGGCCGCGGCGTGAGATCGATTGAGGAACCGTGCCCCACGATAATCAGGACGACGCATGAGCCGCCGGGACCTGCTTATGTTGCACATCCGGACGACGCCATTCCTGCTAACGAAGCTCATATCCTGACCTTGAGCCAGATCGCGCGCATCCAAGGATTCCCTTCCGGGTTCGACTTCCGAAGGAAACAATTCCGATACGACAAGGACGGCTGGAGCGAGAGGTCTGTCACGCAAATGATCGCGAACGCGGTGCCATCGCCCACCGCCGAAATCATCGGTCGATGCATAATGGAGCGGGAATATAACGATGACGGCAAGTCGATCCCGGCGCTCCGCAAAGGATTCGAAGATTTCCTGCGGAAACCGAATCTTTCGATCGGCCGGAATGGATTGCTACCTGCAGCTATCTCGAACACTTGTAGCCGCGTACGCCGTGCTCGGCGGATACTGAAAGGGCGAACTTACGAGTCGGAAGCTGAGGAGCTATATGCGCTCGACAACAGCTTCGAGTTCGCGGAGAAGAACCCAGACAGGCTGGAAGTTAAGACCCGAAGCGACCTGCGGTCAGCGCTCAAGCTCTACCGCGAATTCGAAGATGCTCTTCCTGCGGGCAAGTTCGCGCAAATTGCTCGTCGAGAAGAACTCCGGCTGAGGTTCTGGCCTTCGCTTCGCAAGACAAAAAAACCTCGGAAGAAGAAACCGAATCCGAACGCATTCGTCGTCAGTGGCCCGCTGAACCTCAATGCGGCTGGTCATGTCGACAGCTACCTGGAGTCGCCTGCGACGACAGCTGAGCTCCTGCAGTTCTTCGACAGCCAGGACGACTGACTTGCATCACGCGCCGCCGGCACAAACAATTCTCCTACAGCACTAAGGAGGTTGTTATGTCGGCAGCAATACAGATCGAGCGTCTTCATAATCCAGCATGGAACAGCCGTTTCCGCCCGCGTCCCTCGGAGATGAAGCTCGATGTCGTCCGCCTCGGCTCCGAATACGATATCGCCCACATCTGTCGGGTATGGCAGCGTGTCATGCTCTTCAAGTTTGATTGCCTGCCGGACGACCTCGATGTGATGTGGTCACTCGCCGACGTTCTGCTCGGCAACTTCAGTCGACCGGGCGTCTATGTGTCCGAGGCCGTGGTCAGCATTGACCGCAAGCTGATCGAAGAGTTCCGGCAGCAGGTCGACTTCATCTGGGATCATCTGTGCGAAGAGCACAACGACGACCTCTACGAGCTGGTCGGCGACAACTGGGAACGTATCGAGGGCGTCCGTGCCCCGATCGTCTCCATCGAGGATGCTAACCGCGCTCATGACATCATCATGGCGCTGTATCCGTCGTGGGCAGAGAACGTAGTCCAGATCCGGGAGAGTGCATGATGGCTGCTCGCAAGCCCAAGCCGGAAACCGTGGCCGCCCCGGAGATCGCCGCTGTTGAGAAGCCGCCGATGAACTACATCCCAAACCCTGTCACGTTCGCCGGACAGACGCCGCGTACTCGCGACGATATCTCCCTTCGCGATGCTATCCGCGCCCGGCTGTCCGTCGTCGAGAACGCAGTGATTGCGTTTGTGGACGAGAAGCTGAGCGAAGGCTTTGCGCCAGCGGAGATCGAGGAGCTCTATGCCCTCGAACTGCCTCTGCTCCTCGGATATCGCAAGGACGGTGGCAAAATCCGGGTGTCGTATGATGCCCAGATTGTCGAGCGCGCGGGATGAGCGATAGGGCCGAAAACGCAGGGCTTCGCGCTTGTATGTGCGAGGATTTACAACCATATAATCGGCACCCGCGATATGGAGGTGTCGATGCCCTTTCAATCCCGCAATCACAATCCCCTGCCTCAGGTGGTGGAATTGAAAAGTGTGGTTACGGAGATTGAAGAAACGCCTGGGCGATACAAGCTTGAGACTGAGCTCGGCATCTTCGAAGAAGATATATCCCTCGACAAGGCTACAATCTCGGTCGGTCTGACGAAGGCATCCCTTTCACTTGCCATCGACGGCTTGGACATGGACGAGAAGACCAAGTTTGGCGTTCACCATGTCCCATCTCGCATGATGAAGGTGAACCGCAAGGCAAACATTGAAGCTGGCGTCGAAGAAGCGAAGGCATACGAACTGATCGCTGGCGGCGAGATTTCGATGCTCACCCCTTCCGGGAAGGCGTCCGCGTCGAAATCCGGGAAGACAACTCACACTGCCAAAGCGAGCTTGCAGGAAGAAACCGAAGTGCAAATGGAGCACCTTCCTGTGAAGTACGTAGGCAATGAAACGTGGCGAGTCACAGACCCCTCCGGCGAAGTCCTGGATGCCACCTATCTGAACTACGACACCCTTTGCGAAATGACCGCGAAGGCCACGAAGCCGAACCGTGTCCAGGCTGTGCTCTCCGTTCACGCCAAGGCGAAGGACATCAGTGCTGTCGTCACCAGCGACGGCAAGCTGTTAAGTGACAGGACGAGATGGAACAAGGAGCGCGTTTTGGGCATCCTCGTTTCCAAGGCCCTGCATGAAGTCGCAGAAGATGCCAACTACCGCGGAACCGTAACCTTCAGCGCATCGGTTGCCACGGATGAAGGATGATCTCGTCCTTGATGCGCTGATCTCTCCAGCGTCGAAGGAGAAGATGAACAAGGTTGTCGCCAGCACGAGCGGCAATTTCGGTCAGCTCGTAAGGATCGCCGGGCTTGATCCTGCGACAGACCTATTGCATTCCGACCTGCGGAATGTTGACCTGACCGATACCGATCTGACCGGATACGATTTCACGGGATGCGACCTTCGTGGCGCTCGTGGCATCCGCGTGAAATGGAGTCCCGAAACTGTTGTCCTGACGGACGCGCTTATCGAAGGATCTTTGTTCGCCCATCGGATGGCGATCTTCACTGCTCTCGCGAACCCGGAAATTCGTCTCTTGCACAGACGGATCAGTGGCCTTTCTTGGCAAGATCAGGTCGTTTGGGCAATTCGCAACGTCCGCCGCGGCGTTCCGGATCTGGAGCGGAACCGCCTGCTCGCCGCAAGTCTGTTCGAGCGTACGACTGACTCATTCTTGAAGGGCGAACTTCTTAAGTACCTTGAGAAATCGACTTCCGAGGGTGACGAGCAGATCTACAATATGATGCTCGACATCATCAATGGTCACAGCAACGACCTGCATCTCATCTCGAAGACGATTAAGATATTGAACGAATCGCAGGCGTTTGGCCGCGCCCGTTTGAAGTCTGCCGTAGAAGCTCTGTTGAGCTCCAGTGACAATCGAATTGTGGCCCTGGCCATCCGGTTCCTCGTTTCCGTCGGAACAAAGGAAGAGATCCGGGAGCTGTCAGAATTTGCCCTGAGCAAACGTGCTGCACCGCTGCGATATGCCTTCATCGGCACGCTCGTAGGACGACTCGGTGCGGGCTATGACATGATCGCACGGAATCCGACTAACAAGGATCTTCGAGATATTAATCGGGGTCTGCCCGCCGAAGAACTCCTTGTTCTGATCAGAAATATTCGACGGGCGTACCTGAACGAGCAAGCTGGTATCCGCGATGGCACTCTACGAGATGAGCCTAAGATCTCGAAAGAATTTGGCGCCGCAATAGAAGGAAACTTCATAATCGAGAAACTCGACCAGATGTTCGCTCGCTTGGCCGAATTCGGGATGCCGCGGATCAAGATTCCGCAAGGGACTTGAGGATCACCTGACTGGTCTGTCTTTCGAGATCCCGTACCTGTTGCCGACCACCCCACCGATCACAGCTAGGATGAGGGCCGCAGGAACCCCGGCCGCGCCACCCATGGCCGCAATACCAACACCACCAATAAGGAGACCGAGGATTGCCCCGGCTGCGGCGCCAATAATCGACCACTTTGTTTCGGCCGGGCGAGCTTTCGCCGCGCCTGAGATCTTCTGAGCGCCCGCAGATATTTTTTGCTTCATGTGATTCCCCAGATGCCCCTAGTAGTTGCTGCGGACCTTACTTGTCTGCAACCTGGGCAGCAAGATCACCCCTGTCACGACTCAGTTCGCGCACGTAAAATTCCCGTCGAAGGAGATTTACGATGTCGTCACGACCGAATACCCCGCCGCCCGGATGGGGCAACGATACCCTTACTGCCTATCTGGACGAATTCCGCGGCAACCAGTTCGCCACCTACCACAACAAACGCCAGCAGGTCGCCGACCTCATTACTCTCGACGAGCTGTTCGAACGCCTGCTCAAGGGCGCGCGGGATCCTGACCCGCAGATGCCGATGACCTTCCTGCTGCGCGCGCATGCCGCCTACCGGGTTGCCGTTAGCTCGGTGCTCGGCGGACAGCTCTATGAAGCGCAGGCGCTGCTCCGCCTCGCGTTAGAGCATGCGTCATACGGCTTCTTCATCGGCGGCGACACCGCGCGCTGGACACGATGGATGAAAAGAAACGACGACGAGAAGTCGAGGAAGATCGTTCGCGAGGAATTCACCGCCGGGGCGATCCGACGCGCGCTCAAGAGGGCCGACGCGAAGATCGGCGGTCACTTCGAATTTCTCTACGAACGCCTGATAGACTTCGGCGCGCATCCGAACGAGCAAGGCTTCTCTATGAGCACGAAGCTCAAGAAGGAACCTGGCGAGACGCACATCCTGTCCATCTATCTGCACGATGACGGCGTGCCGCTGGACTTCGCCCTCAAGAACACGGCGCAGATCGCCATCTGCGTCCTGCAGATCGCATACCTCATCTATCCGACCCGTATGGAACTGCAGCAGATCCGGCAGGACCTCGACCAGATCACGACGCGCTACTAGCGGAGGAAGAACAGCGCGACCACGCCGAGACCGAAGGCCGCGCCGAGCAGCTTCGAAATCGTCGACAGCTGCTTTTCTATCCGTAGGAGACTGTCCCGCGTTCCGACCTCGGGAGACTTCGCAGCCGCTTCCTCGGCCTTCTCCTTATCGACCAGGACGTCGTAGTGATCAGGAGCCTCGGGCACTGCGTCGAGCTTGTAGGCTATCGAGAAGTGATCAGTACGGGCGCGTGTGGTTCCATAGGTTTTGTCTTCCGGCCGAAGCAGCATTCCGAAATCATGCGCGTGATACGGCTCCGAGAGCGACGCGTCCACTTCGTGTTGAAACAGCTCGGCGACCATGTACAAGGATGCGGCGCGAACTGGCGCAGACGAAACCGACATCCGATGGACGAGAGCAGAGAATTCCGCTTCGTCCATGTATCCCTCCAGCTCGAGATACGGAGCCGTGTGATCCGACGGCCAATCGTCCTTCGTCGGATCCACATACATGAGGCACCCCGGCTCACCTGCCATCAGGCCTCCGTCGGGGACGTCGGTGGAGGTCATGCCGGAATAGCCGATGCCGTCTAGCGTCGTTGCCTTCTTCGTTCCACCGACCTTTCCTTTCGGAAGCGGTTTTATCTGGACGTCGATGGTGCGGAAGGTGCCGACGCCGCCTTCCGGCACGCGGAACACCGTAATCCTGTCCTTGAACCGTCCCTTGGCGAGTAGCCTAGAGGCGACCTTGTAGTTCGGCGAACCTTCTGCCGGCTTGTTGTAACCGTCGTGCTGCCAGTCGATAGCGTGAACGATCTCGATATCGGTCAGGTCGATGCGCACGCCACGCGGCACGCATGTGCTCATGAACGGCCTGCCGCTCGACAGCTTGTCCGGATGGTGGAGCGTGTGATTGTTCGCGAGCGTGCTGCCTGCTGTATCCTGAAAATATGACATTGATCCCCCTGGTCGGCCAGATGCTATCTATGGTCGAAATATTCGGCAAGACATCTATAAAATTTGCCCGGATTGAAGTCCGAAATCTTAAGCCGAGTGAGAGTAGATGCGCCGCGCTCTACTATCAATTCGAGGTTCACAGTGCCTGGAGACTACACATTTTGGGTTCCCGCTCATGAAGCGGGTCACGCCGTCGTCGCAATCGCATCGAAGAACATTCCCGAGTACGTGCGGATATTCCCCGGACAGAATCGTGGCGGCGTGGCAATGCTTGCAGATAACCGCACCAACGATAACGACTGGGAAGCGAAGATTGCTGCTGCGGGCCTTGCCGCGGAGATGATGGTACAGGATGCAGAACGCCCTACGCTGCCTGAAAAGGAATTCTATCTGGCCGCCCTGAACCGTGCGCTCTCGGATCGAGAATACTTCGCAAGGCATGTGGACTTCGCCGCGATAAAGATGGATCCCAATGATCTCCCCGCGTTGACCGAGCTCTTTTTCAAGTTCGCATGGCGTGACACGCGTCCAGTTATATTAGCGAACATGCCTATGTTCACAGCTTTCCGCACCGCGTTGACTGGTTATCCCTTCGTCGGCATCGCGAGTATTCGGAAGATTGTTCGGGGGGAAACTCCCACCGGACAAGATCTCGAACGCGATCGACAGCAGGAACGATGCGTGGATGCAAAGATCCCCTATGTCGAGCCGCCGGATAGCTTTGGATCGAAGATGCTGGATCGCATCAAAGGGCTGCTGCGACGATCCTGATTTCTGCCGGCGTTTGCGCCGTGCCCCGCCAGCACACACCATTCTCTTGGGCACCGATTACGAGGAGGATGTGATGCCGCTATTGGAAATCAACGAAGACGAGATCATGACGCTTCTGGGCGCTCTGCGCACCGAAATGAAGGACTGGGACGGTCGCATACAAGGGGCCGCCCCTCGAAAAGTCGAATGGATCAAACGAAACATCGACAAATGCTCGGCTCTTCGTGAGCGATTGCATCACGCTGCCTGCTCGACAACTGGAAATGAATCCGAAGAGCCGTTGCTGGTCACCGAGATCACCGAAGCCGAAGCAAAGCGTCTGACGGCGGTCGCCAACATGATCATTGCGGAGATCGAGGTAGCTGAATCGCTTAAGCGAATGGAGGATGCCGAGAGTCAGTCAATATTCGTGCCTGACCCGACCAAGATTCCATTCGCTAGTGCCGTCTGGCACCACAAGCTCGGATGGATCCATCCGACGACAGGAGCATGATCAACTGAGAGCGGAACACCGGGGAGGAGCAGTCTTTCATGCCTGTCCCCGGCACCTTGCGGCCGTTCGTCGATCGACGTCCCGACCCGTATCGCCGGAATTTAGCCGGCGGCCGCGCCGTACGCAATCGTCTCAAGCCTTGTCGAACGGATCGTCGTCGTCATCGAGGTTCTCGAAGAACTTCTCTGCCTGCTTGTCTCGTATTGCGTTGTCTAGCGTATCCGCCATTGCAGCGAATATGTCGCCGAGCTTCTGCAGGTAATCGTCCGTCAAGTCGTCGTGCGTATTGCCTTCTTTGTCGACGCCGTTGCGATGGACACAGTCGTGCCGCTTGTCGACGGATTTCATCACTAGAGCGCGGTCATCCTTGTCGCGGGGCAGTATGGGCTTCCCGAAACAGGATTCGCAGATGCTGTTGACGGCGCGGAGATTGTGGAAGGACATCCCCTGAAGCGTAGTCTTGACCATCTCCTTCACGATATCGGGGTTGTCGAGGATGGTTTCGAGGCTAATCTGCTTGTCCTTAAGACCATCGAGCTTGAGCATCTGCCGTTGTACGGCCACATCCTCCACGGCCGCTCCGATGATAGCGTCCGATAGGTATGCTTCCAGGATCGAGTAGGCGGTGACGAAAAGCATGCGGTTTCGGCTGCTCGCTCCGAACGGCGTGCCCAGCTCGCGGACGTTACTTCTCCAGTCGGCGAGCGCACGCCGGAAGATCCCATAGGCATCAGGCTCAGGTTCTGGTTCCTCGTAGTCGTCATAGGTGTCGTCGACCTTGATCGTGACATCGACGTCTGGCGCTTTCTCAAGCTCTGCCGACCAGCCGTATTCGTCGTGGCGGATGATGACCGTCCAAGCATCTTCGTCTTCGTCGTACTCGCAAAAGACTTCTTCGTAGTGCTCACCCTGATCTCCGGGAACCTTGAGCCACGTCGCGCTTATGTTCTTGCAGTGCGGGCATGTGAAGCTGACTTCGACATCGCGCTGCGACCATAAATCGTGCATGTATTCCTTGACTGAACTCATGCGACCTCTTCCTGCCGAGTCAGTCGGCCTGCATTCTTCGTGAAGTTGCACTGGTAGCACTCAGCCTGCAGATTGCCGATGTCGTTGGTTCCGCCATCGAGGACATGGATCTTGTGGCCCTTCGTCCATGTGTTCTTGTAGCGTGGATCCGGGCGCATCGGGATCTCGTCCCAAGGACGTCCGCATTCTGCGCAGGTCGGACTGGCAGCTAGAAGCGCTCTCCATTCAGCGGACGTGTGCTTACCGCCGTTCGCTTTCATCCTTTCCTGTCGGAGCCGACCTCGAGCGTTTCTGCAGTCCATGCAGCGATCCCACGAGTTGAAGCGAGAGCCGCCGCACTTGGTGCATCGCTTCAACGGCATCAAAGGTACATCAGACATCCAGTAGCGCTTCCTTGCGGAGATCATCAGCCGACCGATAATCCGTATCGCGGCCCGGCCGACGGATCCAGACGTCAAGCCATGCATTACGGCTGGTGCCGCCAGCGACATGGCGAACCCACTGCGAGACGCTATCGAACTTCCGGTCCTCGCCCTGAATCCTATCGCCACGAACTTCAGCATAATGGCTTTTCCCCTTGTAGCTCATGCGCAGCGCGGTGCCATTGATGAGGAAGACAGGCTTCCAAAGATGACCGCTCAAGATGTCTTTATCGTTCTTCCCGGAGTTGCGCACGCGCTCCTCCTCGGCGAATGCCTCTAAGCCTGCTTCTGTCCAGAAGCCATCTTCGGTCGTGTTACGCTCCACGAAATGCTCGACCTGCTCGGCCGCGAGATGCACGGGATCGAGCTTTCCCCCGGAGCGGATGACGATCATGTCATAGAGCGCGCGCGGAAATGGGATTGAGATGTAGTCGGTGACGCTGTCCATAGCCTTCTCCTTCTGCGTTTCCTAACGTCAACTATTTTGCACTACGCATCGTAGGAGTCAATAGTGCTATGTCGTAGATTTTTCCTATCGCGGTTTCTGCCGGCGTTTGCGTCAGGCTGAGTGGGCGCACACCATCATAGGCATCGAATGCAAGGAGGCGGCGATGGGTGACGATGTTCTGGATATGCAGAAGGTGTTCTACGACGAGCGGATTCCGCTGGAGCGCAAGGAACGCTGGCAGGAAATAGCCTCGTCAATGCCCTACGTTCCGGTGCGTGGCGATTGGAAAGTCCGCATTCTGCCGCCTACCATGGGCGCGATTGCTCGTTTCCATGTCATGCGCGGCGAGGCACACGTCAGCGTCTACTATGACGAATACTGCCGCCTCGGTGGGCGGGATGATGGCTACTGGGAGATCTCGCCTGATATTGATGGCAACAACGCTCGCTTTGGGCGGGACGATGCCAATGAACTCGGTGCGGCCATCGAGATGTCGCTGGTGGCACAGGAAGCTGCTCCTGTCGTCGATGCTCTTATGGACAAGATCAAGGCAATGACTCCGGATCAGCGAGGCAAGGTCGAGAGGTTCTGCGCCAAGGTCGTCGCACCTCCAATCGCTGGGGATATCTTCGACGACATCTTCCGGGCGGCCGTCACAAAGCCAGCTGCAGGTGCGGCATGAACGCGATCCGCTGGGAGCAGGACGTAATCTACGGCGCTCTCGTCGATGTCTGGGGCGGATGGATGGGCCGCGTGAATATGTGTGAGGTGCGCCTGCTGGATAACGGTTGGTGGCGCCTTCGCCTCTATCGCTCGTATCCGGGGTCTTCTGGCAGAGATAACTGGTTCGCGGATTTCGAAAGCTTGGACTCGGCTCAGTGGATCGCTGAGGAAGGCGTGCATGCGTGGCTAGATCTGCGCGGCCTGCAGAAGGGACCCTATGAGAGCTATGGCTGCGATTCATGCCGCCTCTCTGTCGGATCGACGAATCTCGCTTGATATTAACATTTCACTGTTGGAGGATGCGCACCTGCAACCCATGAGCGATCCATGATCTTCCGCCATATTCGGAAACTTCGCAGGATAGACCTGAAGCCCCTAGAAAACGTAACATCCCGAACTGTTCGGGAAGACCAATCAAGGACAGATTGGGAGAAAATCGGAGCGATTGGCACGATAGCCGGGGCAGCCGCAACCCTCGCGGTAGGTCTTGGTGCCATTGGGGTCTATTTATACCAAGCCAATATCGCCGAGAAAGGCCTTATCGAGCCGTACCGTGTGCCATCATACGTGGCGATAATGCAGAAGTTGGACTCAATCTGCTCTGATTTCGACCATGTCTATCCTGGAGTAGTGATCAGCAGCAGTGAAAACGGCACGATATTGGTCAAGGAAACCTTGTCCGACATGCCGCTTAAACAATTCATTGCATTTCAAAAGCGGATTCAGGCGAAGGCTGACCCTCTTATGGCAGATGCCGCGATTCACGCGGGGGTCAGCGGGAATTCCCGAGAGAGGGAAATTTTCATGGGTCTTGCAGGTGAGTTGGAGCGATACTCATTCCAGAGGACAGGAATACCCGATCGATACCAAGACGGCCAAGTTTGGATAGCAACTTTCGCTCGGGATTGCAGGAGCACTTGGTACTCACTCTTGGGAGCGCTTGGAGGAAACTTCCGCGAGAAGCCGTACCCTGGAGACGTCCGTGTTCTATCAATGGCGGAATTGAGAAAGCTCGAGCCTACGGTGTCTGAATGGATTACGGATCGGCAAATGACGCCTCGCCCTGCATTTCCACAAGACATGCTGCCGCCTGAGGCAGGGGCCGGGGGCCCCTGAGGGTGCCGGTCTCGTGCGGGTAATTCGCGACCCCACTCGAACACTCCGTCAAAATTTTTGAAATTCCATTCAACATCAGCATCCCCTCCGTCATTGAATTGAATCTTGCAGACGTTGGCAGCCTCCTAGTCCCAGTAAACACTGGGACTTTCATTCATGGCTCCTCGCAAGACCGCATCCGACCGGGTGCTGAAATCGACAAATTCCACCCCTCAGCCTCCACCATCCGCGCCAGAGGATTCAGCACCCATCGCATCCACGCGGTCGGAAGCGAAGGCACGGCATATGTCACTTCAGAAGCTCGCCGCTTTCCTAAACAGAGATCGTAACACCGTCCAGAAATACATCGATCAGGGCATGCCTGTGGTCGAGAAGGCTGATCGTGACCGCGGGATCTCATGGGTCATCGATTCCGCCGAAGCTATCCGCTGGCTCGAGGAGCGCGCAGCCACCAAGGTTGCCGAAAAGATCGGTGATGTTCGCGGGATGTCGGAGGACGAGGCCAAGGCTCAGACCGCTGTCATGAAGATGATCTCGGCGTCGGTCGCTGCTGCCGAGGACATCCGTATGGTCGCCAAGATCCAGGACATGCTCGACCTCGTGCGCCGAGACTACGCCGAACTGCGCCTCCGCCTCGTTGCCATTCCTGACACTCTCGCGGGAAAGGTCGACGCCAAGATTTCCTCGAGGATCCGCGACGTCGCCGAGGAGCAGATCAAAGGGGCGCTTAAGGCGCTAGTCGCCGACACTGAAGCGGACGCGCTGCGGAAGGGCTGACCATGACCCTGAACCTGCACGACATCCGAGCGGAGGCTACCGAGCTTCTCTCCGAGTCCGACTTCCTTGAAGGTCTTGAGGAGTTCAAGCAGCTTCTCGCCAACTATCGCGCAACCTATCTCGGCTGGCCGGAAAAGCCCCCCTTCGTCAATTGGGTCTACGACAACGTCACTCTAACGGCGCAGGAGTCATCACGCGCCGGTCCGATGTGGTTGTCCGTCTATCAGCGGGCCATCGGCAACGCCGTCTTCCACGATCCCAGCTGCAGACAGGTCACGGTCCTGAAGGGTGTGCAGATCGGATATTCCAAGTTGTTGCGCGTCATCTTCGCTTATTGCGTGGCTGTCCTCGCCAAGCGCATCTCCGTCGTTTTCCCAACCGACGGCGACACCGAGCGGTTCTTCAAGGATGAGATCGCCACGCTCTACGGCCGGGTCCGAGCCGTCGCCGACATCATCCGCGAGATCAAGCGGGGCGAGCCTGCCGACACCATGGCCGAGCAGCGGTATGCGAACGGTGCCATCGCCTACTTCCGCGCCGCCTTCAACGAGGACAGCCTGCAGTCCTTTACGTCGTGGCTCCAGCTCGCCGACGAAGCCGACCGTGATGGATGGCAGCCGCGTGGCCATTCAGCAGGTGACAAGGTCTCTCAGCTCCGTAACCGCGGCACTGACTTCGTGGACTCGAAGCTGATTATCGGATCGACGCCCGGCATCCGGGACATCTCCGTTGTCTGGAAGGAATGGGAGACCTCAGACAAGCGCAAGCTGTTCATCACCTGCCCGAAATGCCAAACGACTCAGGAACTGCGTTGGGGCGGCAAGAAGACACGGTACTGCTTCCGTTGGGATCTCGACGAGCATGGCCATGTCGCGCGCGCATACTACAAGTGCGACACCGACCACGATTGCTATATCCACGAGGACGCGAAGGAAGCGATCATCGAGGCCGGTGAATATCGGCCGACTGCCATCCCCACCCAGCCGGGGAACGTTGGTATTCATGCCCCTTCGTGGATTTCGATGTCTCCTGGTGCCGCTTGGAAGATCCTCGCACAGCAGTGGCTGGAGGCGCAAGGCGACCCGCAGAAGCTGAAGGAGTTCGTCACCTTCAAAATGGCGGAGCCGTGGGACGACATCGGACAGGGCATCGACGAGCATACGGTCTCGACCCTGTTCAAGGATTACCCGGAGGAGGTCCCCGACGACGTGGTGGTGCTGACGGCGGGAGGGGATACCCAGCGAAACAAGGAGGGCAAGGGCACAGGGTTCGAGGTTCCGAGCCGGGAGTTCTCCGTTGTCGGATGGACACGGTATGGCCAGATGCGGGTGATCGGCCACTACAAGTTTCTCGGCAAACCCGGCGATGCGTCTCCCGACGAGGAAGTCAGGAACTTCATCCGGAGGAAGTGGAAGCGCCGCGACGGCCGCACCATGCAGGTCATCGCCACGGCCATGGACTCAAACGGCGGATTCGCTGACGAGGTGCGCACGTTCGCCGCATCGTTCCGCGGAGAACGCGTCTGGGCGATCATCGGCGACAACAAGGCCAAGGGAACCCGCAGCACCTACGTCTGGCCAGCGAAAGCGACTACCAACAAGATCAAGCGCACGCAGTTCTACCGTATCGACTCCGGCCTCGCGAAAGATGCCGTCTTCCGGCTCATGCAACAGGACGGCGACTACGCCCCGATGTTCCCGCGATCGATGCCGCCCGACTACCTTGAGAAGCTCCTGTGCGAAGAGCGGAAGAAGCTGAAGACAGGCGACTACTGGCAACCGAAACGCGGCCGCCGTGCGGAGGAGGAATGGGTCTGTCTCGCCTATGCGTATGCCGCCCTCAAGGGTCTCCAGCTCTCCGACACCGGAGCTTGGGGCGACTTGAATCTTGCAGCCACTACCCTCGGGATACCGGAGACGATCCACGATCCGGAAACCGGGGAGATTGGCTATCGCGGCCTCGACATGTCGGCACACGCTCAGGAGCGGCGTGCGGCTGCCGGTCCGCTCTTGGTCGAACCCGAGAAACCAAAGCGTGGATCCCCGGTGAAAGCGCAAGCCCCGGATCGAGTGGTCGATCCTCCCAAGGCTCAGGTCGCGCCCCAGCCGAAATCACAGCCTGTCGAGGTCAAGCCTCGCAAGGTGATGAGACAGATTAAAGCGGGATGGCCGCGGTGATGAGGTAGCATGGCAACGAGAATGTTTGATTTCTGGTCGGCTCTCGAAATTCGAGAAGCGATCGTCGGTTTGGAGCAGGGAATCTCCACGGGCGCAGCGTCCGTGACGACCTCTGGTCCTGGTGGTGGCAGCGTCACTTGGACAAGTCGCGACAACTACAAGGCCATTCTCGAAGATCTCTATGCCGCTTGGGATCGCGCCAATGGTGGCATCGACACGGCCGCGCAGCCGGCCATCCGACGTGTCCGTATCATCGCAAGACGGGGGTGGTAATCATGACCTCTGTTGCCGCAACTGCCGCGTTCCCGAAGAGGAATTCCAATCGAGCTGCCAAGCCAAAGGCGCCTTTGGAGCCTGCTGTCGAAACCAAGAAAGGTCTCGACATAGAGGCCATGTCCCCGTCAAACCGCAACTTCCTGGCACGCCATGGGATCATGAAGTCGACGAGGTCGGCGTACGACTCCCCGTTCGCATTCGGCAAGTCCCAGAGCTATCACGAAGCTGCCAGCAGTTCCCCCTCGATCGAATGGGCGCCGGACTATGGGCCTAACGCTGCCAATGGCGAGATCGAGACGTTGCGCCGTCGTAGCCGGTGGACGTTCACCAACGATTCCTTCTTCAAGAACGCCTGCGAAAACCTAGCCAACAACGTCATCCACTACGGCATCAAGCCGCGCATCAAGGATCCTATCCTTCGAAAGCTATGGCGGAAATGGGTCAGGGAGGCCGACGCGAGCGGAGCGACGGACTATTACGGTCTGCAGCACAGCATCATGGTAGCGCTTGCCCGCGACGGCGAAGTTTTCATCCGTTTGCGCCAGCGTCGCCCGGGCGACATGAAAAGCGGAATCCTCGTACAGCTCCAGGTGCTCGAGCCGGATTACGTTCCCCTGAGCGAAACTCGTATCCTCGAGAATGGCAATATCGTCATCTCCGGTGTCGAAAAGAACCAGTTCGGCCGCGTGGTGGCTTACTGGATGTACGACTATCATCCAAAGGACGTGGTCCGCCTCAGCTCTGGAAACCTGCCGCGCCGCGTTCCGGCGTCGGAGGTTATCCACGTCTACAAACCAGACCGCTCCGAGGGTACACGCGGCAAGCCTTGGGGCACCTCAGCACTCAATAAAACTGAAGGTCTGAGAACCTACGACGACGCCGAGCTGGAGCGCAAGAAAGGCAACGCCATGCACGGTGGCTTCCTGCGTCCCCCCATGGGTGAGGATGGAAAGGCGACGCTTGGCGTAGAAGGCCAGGACGGTGACGGTATTGATTTCGCCGGAATGACACCCGGAACTTGGACGATCACGCCGCCCGGCTACGAAGTCGACTTCGCGAACCCTCCGGGCAACGATCAGAACTATCCCATCTACCGCCGCGAAGGAATGTCAGAAGTATCGGTCGCTTTCGGCCTCTCGGTCGAGCATGTGACCCTTAATTTCGAGAAGTTGAACGACAGGCAGTGGCGCGCCAACAACCTCGAAGTCTCGCGCGGCATCGAGTCTATCCAGAACCACATCATTATTCCGAAAGTGGGACAGGCCGTTCTCGAACGTGTAGTGACCGCCGCCTACCTCGCTGACATGTGGAAGCCTGAGGACGGGAACACCGTAGACGACAGCTTCGACGTGGATTGGATCGTCCCGGCGCGTGGTCACATCCACCCTGTGCAGGACGTCACCGCTCATAAGGAGGCTGTCGCCGCCGGCTTCATTAGCCGTAAGCGCGTTGCCGCTTCCTATGGTGACGACGTCGAGGATATCGACGAAGAGAACGCAATCGACCAGCAGCGCTCGAAGAACCTAGGCCTGCAGTATGCCGTCTACAACGCCCTGTCACAGCTTGATTTTTCCACGATCCTCGCTAAGGCGCTGCGGCCGCAGGACATTGCCGCATTGTCTGACAACGACGCCTCTGACCCCGGCTCGATGGCCTCTTCTGGATAACGTACAAATCCGTTGACACTATAAGCATACACGTTGAAAAATAATGGAAATTCCAGCACTTTCACCCTTGCAAAAGGGAGTTAGCTCCGGAATCACTGTCGGCGTTCGAAAACACCACCAAGGAGGTCTCTGTGTTTCTCGTCGACTTCTCAGCGTTCGAAGATGAGCGTTATCTCATCGTCATCAACACTCTCCGCCCCGAAATGAATCGCATCGAGAAGGTGAGCGATGCTCGCTTTATGCAGTTCATCGAACGGGTGCTCGACATCAACATCCCGGTTTCGGAAATCGAAGAGGAGTTCGCAGCATGAGCGGCAAGGAAACGATGGAATCCCTCATTCAGCGCGTCCGAGTTCTGCTGCCCCAGGCTCTCAGAAACCTCGGAGACAACATCGTCGCGTCGGGCGATGTAGACGTTCCGTTCGATGAAGAAGGCGCAAGCTTGCTTCTGTGGATCGACCTTTTCCCCGGGCGTGTCGGACGCGGGTTCGATATCGGCGTAAATGCGATCGTCGTAGGTGGTCGCTACGCCGAAGTTGAGCACGGCGAATATGCGCCCGCTGACGCGATCAGCGTGTGGTACAACTCAACGCCCGCTGTCATCGTCGGCTCGCTGGACTCTCTAGTCGAGCTGTACTCGCTCGATGGCAGCGTTCGCGAACTGCTGCGACGCGCTGGCAACCGCGCCAAGCGTCAGGGGGTGGCAGCATGACCGAGCGCAAGCCTATGCCCTTGGTACATCTCGACGCGCCTTTTCCGGTCTTCGAGGACGTTGTGCCGCACATCGAAGACCTGACGATGCGCAGCCGTTCTTACATCGCTCAGGAGCCGCCGTTGCTCTCCGGGCACCCATACCGCGACCTGACAGTCGCTGTATGGCTCCAGCGTGTGCCGAATGGGTATTATGCCCACCTCATGGTCGCCGAACGGGCGTTCGTCAAAAGCGAGTGCCCGGCCGACGGCCTCGCCTTCGACCTCTCCGAGCTCCTCAAGAAGAAGGAGGTGCGGCTTCGGGACGTGTACACGTATCTGAAATCGGAAGCCTGGCTCCAGCTGCTACTTAGCGAGTACAACATCCGGTGGCTGAACGACAACGCGGTCGACTAGTCCCACGACACCTGAAGCCCCCGATTTCGGGGGCTTTCATTTTTCTGCGCCATCGCGCTCGAATCTTGCAGAGGTCCAGGCAACGCTCGTCTCACACTGATCATGAGACGACGGAATGCCCGCACCCCATTACAAACAGCCACCCACCGATGCCCGAGCCGTGCGCTCTGGCTACGCGCGTGCTTTTGCGGGTAAGCCAACCTCCGTCGACGAAGCCTCTCGGTCGTTCGATGTCATCGTGACGACCGAGGCACCCGTCCGCAGGTGCATCCCGGATCCACGTCTTCCCGATCCGGTACCAGATTCCATGGACTGCTCGTACATCGAGGTCGACGAAGTTCTTGTCGCCGCTGGTGTAGATTTCGGCCGCGCCCGTGGCATGCCGCTGATCGATTGCCACGATACCTATTCCGGCATCGCCAAGATCTTGGGCAAGGTCGATGAGCTGAGGATCGAAGGCGACGCCATCGTGGGTCGTGCCTCCCTCGCTCGTCTGCATGCCGAGCTTTTGCCGGACATCGTCGATGGTTTCTTCGGCAACATCAGTGCCGGCTACGACTACGACCTCAAGCGCGATGCCGTCCTTATCGAACGCCCGGGCGAAGTTCCGCTGCTGCAAGTCAACAGGTGGCTACTCACGGAAGCTTCCATCGTGCCCGTCGGCGCCGATCCCTACGCATTCATCCGCAGCGCCTTTGCGCCGCCCCCGCCGATGCAACAGCGCTCGGCCACACCCAAACAGGAGAGATTCATGGATATCGAAGAACTGGTCTCGGCCGCCGAGGCCGCAGTCGCTGCTGCCGACGAAGCAATTTCAGCAGCCGAAGATGCCGTCCCGACAGAACTCGTCGATCGCATCAAATCGCTTCGCGGCATTCGTGCAGATGACGACGCCGAACATACCGGCGAAGCCGATCCCGAGAAGAAGCCGGGCGAGGAAGATGCCGGCGCCCGCGCCGAGGACGCATCCGACGAGGCCGACAAGCAGGAGTACGAAAACCTACGGTCAGTCGCCCGTGGCTACGGACTCGGCAAATACGTCGACGACCTTCGCGCGCTGGGAACGCCGGCGGCTGACGCCAAGCGCTCACTGTCGAAGGAAGTCCAGAAACGTGGCGCCACCGGCACCTCGTCCGCCGATAAGCCTGTCGTCGTTAAGCCTGCCCAGCGCGCTGCCGACACGTCCATCAACACCAACGACATCTACGGCGCTCGCGCCAAGAACAAGCGCTGATCGGCGCACAGCTAGGGAGATAGCACCATGACCGTATTCAACGAGCCGCGCCACGACGAGGGCTTCCTCATTTCCGAAGAAGAGTTCGGCCGCAGCCGCGACACCATCACGCTGAAGGCAGGATCTGCTTACCAGCCTGGTTCGGTGCTGATCCCGGAGATTTCCGGTGGCAATCCGACGGGCCTTCACATCCTCGCCACCAACGCTCTCGTCGACGCCACGCCGACGGCTGGCCTCGTCATTCTTGCCCGTTTCAAAGACGCGACGGCTGCCAACACCAAGGGCGCAGCCATCGTCGGTGACGCTCAGGTCAAGGACACGGAGCTTGTCTTCGGCGCAGCCACTGTCCTCGCCGACCTGAAGCCGGGTCTCGCTCTCAACCGAATCGTCGTGCGTCAGGCCATCTGACTGCCGGAACAAATAGTGAACAGGAGTCACACATGAGCTTCGCAAACATCATCCGCGGCGATGCATTCAGCTTCACCAGCCTGACCAGCGCCGTCAACAAGATCCTACCGGAGCCGGAAGGCCTCGACACGATCTTCACCTTCAACGAAAAGGGCATCAACACCCTGACCGCCCTCGTCGAGTATAAGGACGGCAAGCTTGGTCTCGTCCCGACTTCCGAGCGCGGATCCGTCGGCAAGGCAATCAGCTCGAACCGCCGCACCGCCCGCCCCATCTTCGTTCCGCACTACCAGGAATTCGATGCCATTATGGCGACGGAAGTCCAGGGCGTCCGCCAGTTCGGCAGCGAGTCCGAGTTCGAAACCGTTATGTCCAAGCTAACCGAAAAGCAGACGGACATGGTGACGAAGCTGAACCGCACCCTGAATTACGCCAAGGCTGGCATGATCCAGGGTTACCTCTTCGACGCCGACGGCTCGGTAATCTACGACTGGCATCAGGAACTCGGCTTCACCCGCAATTCCTTCGAGTTCGACATCACCAACCCGAACATCAACATTCGCGATATCGTCGTGAAGATGAAGAGGCAGGCCGAAGTTAAGCTGGGTGGCTACACCTACAGCCGTTTCGTCTGGCTTCTGCCGCCAGAAATGTTCGACCTCGTGGTCGCCCACGTCTCGCTGAAGGAAGCGTTCGACCGTTGGCAGGACGGCGCATGGAACCGCGCTGACAACCGCAAGGGCTTCGTAATCGCCGACAACGTCGAGATCCGTTCCTACGACGTGAACACCACAGGCGCTCTGGATGGCAGCGGCAATCCGATCCGCATGTTCCCGGCAGACAAGTCATACCTCGTTCCGGATTCCAACGCCCTCTTCCAGGTGCGTTACGCTCCTGCCGACACGATGGAAGCTGCGAATACAATCGGCCTTCCGTACTACAGCGCATCGGAACCGAAGCCCTTCAACAAGGGCGTCGATGTGACCGCTGAATCCAACTTCGTCGTGTACTCCGAAAAGCCAGACGCGATCGTCGAGGTCACCTTCGCCGACTAAGGCGCAGGTCACAGCGCAGCCGGGTTCACCTCCTTGCCCGGCTGCGCACCCCATTCTCATTCCCTATTCGGAGCGGCCGCATGGCAAACACAATTGATTCCCCCGTCTCCACCCTCGGCGAATCCTTCGATGTCGCTCTGCTTGATTCCGCTCGTGTCTCCGTGATCCCGGTCGCCGCCGACACCACCGTCAAGCACACCCTCGCCGGCACGACCACGCTCATCACCATTGCTGTCGGTCTCGACGCCTCCGCAGCTGCTCTGACCGTCGTCCGTGGCTCCTCATACGATGCCGCCAAGGCGTGGCCCCTGATGCCGGGATATTTCCCGTTCGGTGTGCCGGGTGGCAGCCGTGACATTCATTTCAACGCCGCGGCCGACACGGTCGTCTACGTCATGGAGAACTGATCTACATGATGGTTCCGAACGTCATTGGCTTTGGAGGGAGCGGTCACGAATTCACCGCCGACGATCTGCTGAACCTCGAAGTCGAGGCGCTGGAGACAGCTGCCGGCTCCGAGGCCGTGATTGTGCGCACCACCGACGGCCTGCGACTTCTGACGACGCGACAGATCCTTGCTCAAACGCTCTCGGCTGCCGGCACCCTGACAGGAACGGAGAAAGTCGTCCTCAGAACCGCTTCCGGTCTCGTCGAGACGTCGCTCGCACTCATTCGATCATTCGTATCGCTTGATCCCACCAAGATCCGCATCAAGAAGCGGCTTCTTACACGCCTGTCGGATGGCGGCGATCACTGGATGTGGACGGCCTCGGGCACAGCGAACCGTCAGATCATCCTCGATATCGTCAAGGCGAACTTCCTGACGGCTGCAGAGCAGTCCCTTGCGATCGCCGAGCACATCGATTGCAAGCTGTGGGTCTGCTCGGGTGGCGGTGGTGGGGGTTATAACCATGCTCAAGCATTCGGCGGACATCCAGGCAACCTGACGATCCGCGAGTTCAAGCTTTCGGACGTGCCGACGGCTTCATGGTCATTTCAGGTCGGCGCAGGCGGATCCGGCGGCAACGTGGGCGGAGCCAGCTATTTTGGTCCTAATGGATCTGTCTGTCACGCATTCTCGCAGGGCGGCTGGCCGGGCGGCCAAGGCACGGCCAATCAGGGCCTTTTCTACGAGCTGATGAAGTCTTACGGGGCTGATCGCGTCCTCGCGACGCATCTTGGAGACACGGCCAACGACTGGACGTCGAACGCACCTCATGGATGGGTCGGCCCCGGTGGTGGTGGCTCTCAGATCTGGGCGCTTCGCCGCGGCGGAAACGGTTCGATGGGATCCAAAGTCAACTTCCGGCAGGGATCTGTCGAATCCTCGACGGTTTCCACCTCACGGACGTACGACGCACCAAAAGGTCAGGACCACAATCCTCTCTACGCAGATTCATGGGGCGCAGGCGGCGGAGTTGGCGTTGGAGCCACCGTCGGACCTAACGGCCCAGGAGCTGGTGGCTTTCCGGGCGGTGGTGGTGGCGGATCAAACACCACCAACCAAGCGCAGATTGCCTGGGGGGCGGCTGGCGCCATCAAGATTCAATTCTGGCTGACAACGATTGAGGTGACCGCATGAGCGATCCTTTCGAAAACCGATTCCTGGTCGTCGGCGAAGACGCCACAGTGATCAATGTCGTCGTTGGATATGTCGACGTACCCAAGGCAGGAATGATCGCACAGACTGCTGAGACGGGTATCGTCGGCATTGGATGGGTCTTTAACGCCGACGAGACCTTCACTTCACCGGGCGGCCCCGTTGCCGCGCCGATGCCCGATTACCTGAACTCTGCCCCTGCAGAAGAAGCTGCGGAGGCCTGACATGATGGTTCCTAACATCACATCCACCGGAACTGGCGGTGGCATTCCCGGACAACGAGGCAAAAGCGCTTACGAAGTCGCCGTCGACAACGGTTTCGATGGCTCCGTGGTCGAATGGCTCGCTTCCCTTGAAGGTCATGACGGCGCGAGCGCCTATGCGGTTGCCGTCGCAGAAGGCTTCGATGGCTCGCAGGCCGAGTGGATTGAATCCCTGAAGGGTGAAGCCGGGGTTGGGCTGACCAATCGCGGCGCCTTCGTACTGGGATCCTCCTATTCGCCGTCGGACTATGTATTCGCCCCCGGCAATTCCTCTCCGACGTCCATGTTCATTTGTCAGGCATCGGGGCCATTCGTGGCCTCCGTCGCGCCGGCTGCCGATCCCGATCGATGGGTCGAATTCTCTGCTCCCGCGGGTGCCGACGGTTCGGACGGAAAATCCGTGGAACTGCGTAAGACCTCGACCGCGATTCAATGGCGCCAGGTGCCCGACGGCAACTGGGCCGACCTTGTACTCCTCGCCGATCTCGAAGGAACCGACGGCAAGTCCGTTGAACTGCAGAAGACATCGACCGCCATTCAGTGGCGGCAGACTGGGGGCGTATTCGCCGACCTCGTGACTCTCGCCGACATCACCGGAACGAGCGGCCGCGATGGAATCGACGGTGCCCAGTATGTCGTCAGCACCATGTCGACCGTCACGCTACCATCAGCTGTTACTGCGATCCGTGCAGGCGGTTATTACACTCCGGGTGACGGCGGGGCGGCCCTGTATAAGGTCGTTGCAAGCCAGCCTGCGCATGGTGGCAAGTTCCAAACCGCGGATTCTCGGTGGTGGGAGCTGCAGGCATCGGGCGAGGTCTGGGCACAGCAATTCGGTGCGAAACCGGAGGCTGGTTTCAACAACTCGCCCGCGATCAACGCCGCTACCGATTTCCTTGTCTCTAAGGATGGTGGCTACATCAAGTACGGCCCTGGCGTCTATGAGCTCGGTGCCGAGGTCACCCTGAAGTCTCGCGTCGTTCATAGCGGCGTGGGTCGGCGTGTGACGTGGCTGCGGCGGAAAGACGGATATCTTGGCGACCTATTGAAGACGCAGGACTTTGACACTCTCTGGACAGGCGACAGCGCCAACGGCCCGAACCGTTTCGGCATCGAACACATGACGATCCACGGGCGGAAGGACCAGAACCCGACGTCCACCGGGTGGAACATCAGGATCTACGGCCGCGCATATCATATCCGCGACGTTGACTCCGAATACTGTTGCAACGGCGGCTACTACAGCCGCTGGGGTTCGGTTGCTGCGGCGTGGGACAACGACACGACAGATAGCGCTGGTGAGTGCTTCATCGACGAATTCTTCGTGCAGTTCTCGCGTCAATGGCCCATTTTCGACGGCCCCCACGATAGCCAGATCGGCCGTATGCTGGTGTCCATGTCGCGGCACTTCATGGATGCGCTTCAAGGATCAAGCACGTTCGAGATCGGACCTCGCGCTTCCGGCTCGCAGTTTGCTCAGCTGCATTGTTGGGGCGACAGTCCGGAATGGTGCCTGACACAGTACGCGCAGGCGATCTCCATCAGTGATCTCATCCTCGATGATGCTCGTGCGGGCACGGGTCTCACGGGCGGCGGATTGCTGAAGATGCTCGGCTCAGACTGCTTCATTCAGGGCCGCGGCGTCCAGTGGGGAAACGACAACATTAAGGGTATCCAGCTCGGTCAGCCGGGCACGGCGACAGCGCAACGGAACCGCATCACGATGCTCCTGACATCGGTACCAGCGGTGGCCATCGACTTCTCTGACGACGGCGGCAATGACATCGACCTCACGGTGACAGCATATTCGTCGACACTGAACTGGACCGGAACGCGTCACGCGACGACGACGTTCAAATACGCCGAACGTGGATCCGGCGCAGGCGCGAACGACATCTTCAGCAAGTTCGGGGCGCTTCAGGTTACGCGCCAATCGCTCCGTATCGAGCCGCGGAGCAGCACGCCGACGGACACGTGGGAAGACGGACTGCTCTATTACGACAGCTCGCTGAAGAAGCTGCGGCTCTACAACAACGGCGTGTGGGTGAATCTCGGATGACCGCCCGCATCTTCGCCAGAGTAGCCCCCACCATCATGCGGACGTTCCACGAATCCGCGTCAGCAACATGGATCCGGCATGCCGACGGCGGTACGTCGTCGGATCCGTTCGTCATCCGGTTTCACAAAGCCAGCGAGGAACTCGATGCCGACGGGTTCGTGCAGCAGTCCGGCAAACCGCAGGCGGTCTGCGCGAAGGCCGATGCACTTCGTCTTGAGCCGTCGAGAGCGAACGGGCCAGCCGAGTCGATCTTCCGCAACAACGGCCGCGATCAGGTCGTCATCAGTGGCAAGGCCTTCGATATCGAATCTTGCAGCGACGACGGCTACGGTCTTCTGACATTGAAGTTGATTGGGTAGCCCGAACGCATGCCGCACGTCCGCACACAGCTCAGAAATGCCGTTAAGACGAGGCTGTCGACCATCCCGTCGATCAAGGGCGCGCACAACATGTCTCGGCACTTCCGAGACTATCAGCACGACAATTTTCCGGCGGCGCTTGTCGCTGTGATGGAGACTTCCACTCCGCAGCCGGGCGGTCTGATCGGCGAACGACCCGTTACCCGGAGCTACCGCATCCAGATCCAGATCGGCGTCGATGTCGATGAGCCGGACGCCGAGGATATCCTCGATGCGGTTGGCCTCGACGTTGAGAAGGCTTTCGTCAGCCCCGAGCTGGGCATCGGGAAGGTCGCCAACTGGGTCTACACCGGGACCTCTGCGATCGATGGCCAGCCGACCGAGAGCGGTTTCATGCTGACGCAGACGCTTTCTTACACGGCCGAAATCCAGACGCTCGACGCCTCGCCCGACATCAATCTACACCCCTGAATTCTTTAGGAGAACAAAATGGCAACATACCCTATCAAGCAGCTTACTACGATGCAGCGCCTGCTCGGCGGTGTTGCTCTATTCCGCCCGCAGGGATCCGTGAAGTGGGTCAAGATCGGACCCTGTGAGTCGGTAGAATTCACGCCCAACATCACCACAGTAGATGTTTACACTAACGAATTCGGCGATCGTCGATTGATCCGGAAGATCACGACGACCAAGGAAGGCAGCGTCGTCCTTAATGGCATCGGGGCTTGGACGGAGTGGCTCTATCAAGCTCTCTTCATGTCTGCTCCGAAATACCTGACGCAGGCCGCAATCGCGAATGGCAGTCTCATCATCACCCATGTCGAAGTCGGCGGTGTTTATGAGCTTCCGGGCAAGAAGGGCACTGTTTCCGGTATCACGGATGGCGCCGCCTCGGATCCGGTGACCTACGTTGAGAACACGCACTTCATCTTCCATCCAGCGAGTGGTGTCATCGAAATCCTTGCCACGCCTGCCGGCGCAACTGAGGATATCGAGATCGAGTACACGCTTCCTGCGATCACCGAAGCAGACAAGCTGATCGACTACTCGATCATGGAGACCAGCGGCACGCGAGGTGAGTTCCGATACATCGGCGATGCCAAGGTTGGTGTCTCGGTCGACCTTCGTCTCGCAGACGTGGAATTCCTTCCCAATGGCGCGGTGTCGTCCGGTGACACCGCTAATGCGAACGTCGGGTCACTGACGGGCGCCGTATATGCGACCGCTGACAAAGGTTACGGCAGCCTGCAGGGCCTTGAGAAGATCACTTACGCCTAATCCTTCGGGAGCCGGAGATCTCCGGCTCCTTCCCCCACGCATGCAATCAAGGAGGAACGCATGTCCACAGCCCCAGTCGATTTCGACGTCCACGATCTGCTCTCAAGTGTGCAGCACCGTTATGAAGTCGTGCAGATTACCGAGAACAGCAAACCTGCTCGCCTGCGCGCACTGACCATTTCGGAAATCTGCACCGTGGTCTCTGATCACCGCGATCTCCTGCAGCTCATCGACGGCAAGCCACCTGCAGATCCGACTGCTCGTGAGGAATACGACAAGAACATCCTGCTTGGTCTCCTGAAGCGTTGCCCGGAAGGACTGGCTGCTCTTGGCGCGTGCGCGCTCGATCATCCCCACGATGCTGCCGTCCAGGCCGGGATCCTGAAGACGAATTCGGACTTCCAGCTCAACCTGGCCGCCAAAGTCATCGATATGACGGCGACGGATTTTGAGGGTCCCTTCAGCCTTTTTATGCAGGTCCTGACCCGGTTGTCGGAGTTGGGACTCAGCGAATTGACGACGCAGATCTCAAGGCTCTCGGGATTCAGTTCGAGTCCGATCCCAGCGAACGAAGCCGACCAGCAAAGCAAACCCCTGATCGAAAACCCGAAAAAGCGATCTGGACGAAAAGCGGCGTAAGGGTCGACGGCACTCTGACACGAATCCTGCGCATGGTTCTCGAATACGAAGTCAGAACCGGAATTCCGGCCGACCGGATCATGAACTTCACCGTCGGCCAGCTCATGGCTCGGATGAGGATACGCCAGGATCTTGACAAGGTGCTGACGATGAACACCGCCAGATCCGTAGCTGTAGGAATGTCCGGAGACGAGAAGGCCTGGGAGACGCTTACGAAGACCTTGGAATAGACGAGAGACGCAGATGGCAGTAACGCCCGAAATCAAAACCAGATTCACGCTCGATGGACTCCGGTCGGCTGCGACGGGTCTTCGTGCGTTTGGGAAAACCGTCAGTGATACGCTGTCAGACGCTCGTCGCCGCGGGAGCGTTGTTTTTGGGCCTCTTGATAAGTCTCTTTCCTTGGTTGAACGGCACGCCAAGACGGCCGCCAAGGAAGTTGCCAAGGTCGGAGGCGCAACAGCTTTCCACGGTCTACGTTTAGGAGCTCTGGGAGCGGGCGCGGCAATCGCTGGCCTCACCCTGAAGTTCACAGCCCTTTCCAAGGTAGCTACGGACTCGGCGAAGGAGACAGCGGCTTCGCTCAAGCAGATCGGTCTCGACGCGGACAAGATCGGCGCGACACCACAAGACGTGAACGTCCTCGGCTTCGCCGGCGAGCGCGCAGGTGTCGACCGTGATGAAATCATCAACCAAATCTCCACGATTTCCAACGAATTCCTGACCGTCCGCGATAACATCGGGAAGGCGAACGCCGCGTATCAGACTTTCCTCGGAATTCAGGCCAAGCAAGCAGCACTCGGTGCGCGGGTCGGCGGCGCGGCTGGGTTCGGATCTGTACTCGCGGGTTTCTCGGAAGCCGACATTCAGGCTCGGTCGCAGTCGATCACGGCAATCGAGGCGCGACTAAAGCAGATCGACGAATACCAGAACCGCATCACAGTCGATCGTCCCCAATACGGCGGGATCGACCCAGACACACTTTCGCAAGCCGGAAATCTAGCACTCGATAGAGAGCGTCAGCAGCTCCTTGCCGCGCAGTCCCAGTACAAGCAAGGTCTGTCGCCTCAAGGTCAGGCGCTGTCGGAACTCCAAGGCTTTGGCATCGATTTTGACCGCGCATCTAAGGGCGGCGTCGATGGTCTTGTTGCGATCAGCGAGGCGTTCCAAAGGATTCAGGATCCCTCGCAGAAGGCTCGCATTGCAATGCGCCTGTTCGGCGAAGATGCCGGGGTCAAAATGATCCCGCTGCTCAATGGCGGCAAAAGAGCGATCGACGAATACCGGGAGACGTTGAAACGCCTAGGCGGAGAGGTCACGACCGAGGATATCGAGAAAGCTAAATCCTATCAGAATGCCGTGCAGGATATGCAGACGGCGATCGGGGGCGTTCGTCTTGAGATCGCGCGAAACCTGCTGCCGTACCTCACTGAAACCTCCGTGCAGCTCACCAACTGGTTCGTGAAAAGCCGTGTGGCTATCGCGAAATACGTCAGCGGAGCATTCCTTGATCTGCGCGCGTTTGCGACTGACGTGATCTCGATCTTCGGCGGCGACACGAGCAATATTCAGACCAAATGGCTCGACTCTCTGATCAAGAAGACTGTCGTCGTCAGGGAGATCTGGTCGGATGCCGTAAAGCAGATCTCGTTGCTCTGGGAAGGCAAGGATTCCGATTATCCTTGGCTCAACAAACTCCGAGACGGCTTCGTCGAAGTGAAGAAGTTCGCTGTCGATGCATGGGCCGTGGTCACTGGCGGCGATGCGAAGAACTTCCAGTGGCTCAATTCTGCTCGCGATCAAATCGTCGCGTTCGCAGGACGGCTCTCCGATGCGTTCGGCATGCTGAAGGATCTCCTCGGCACCGTCAGGGACTTCTTTAAGCCAGTATTCGACTACCTCGGGAAGGACGTTGTCACGTTCGGCCTATTCCTCGGTCTGACGCGCATGCTGGGGCTTTTCGGCACCCTTATGACGGCCGCAGGCGTCTTTGCGAAGGCTTTGGGAGCGGTGTTCTCGCTTGGCGGTGGCGCCATTGCCGCGGGGCGTGCTGTTGCTGGGGTTGGCAGCGCAGCCGGAGCGGTGGCGGCCACAGCTACAGGGCTGACGGCATCGATCACCGCGATTGGAACCGCGATTTCCACGGTAGTCGCTGGAGCTGCTGTACTCGGCGTGGCCCTTGCTGGAGCTTTCTATGCCGGACAGAAGGCCGCGGAGTTCATGCTGAAAGACACCGAGAAGGCCTACGAAACCGTCTGGGCGGCTCAGGCGAAGCTCATGGCCGCCCAGGGTGACGCGGCGCTGTACGAGCGCCTCGGCATGCGTGATGACAGCGCTCGCACCAAGGGCGCGCAACGTCTGGTCTACGAGAAGCAGATGGGTATCAAGGCGCCTGACCCGACGTACTACATGACAGCTGCGGAGAAGCAGCAGTATTCGCGGGAACTGCAGAATAGCTGGATGGGCTGGGACAAGAACTACGACGGCGGCGACCTCGGTGCGCTGGCGCGCGAATCCGAGGCTCGTCGCGGGGTCGTCTCAAAACGCGTCGCTGTCGATATCAACGTCAACGGTCGCCCGACGACGCTCTACGGAGACGATGTGTCTTCGACGCAGCTCACACGCGACCTAGAGTACGCGAATAGGAGCTACTGATGGCTGAGTTCGAAGGACACACCAAACTTCTCTGCCCGGCGCTCGGGATCGGATGGCAGACGGCGTTCAATCTCAGCGTCGAGATGCAGCCGATTTCCGGATCCGCGATCATGACCCGAGATTGGAACGGTAAGATGGTCAACCTCGCCGATCCGATGTTCCGTCTCTACGCCATCCGGATCTCATCTGGTGCCGACGACCTTCGTCCGCCAGCGCTGGCTGGGATGTGGCCGGGGGAGGTTTTCACCGTGGTCCCTCCTTCCGAACTCTGCGTCGTCATCCCGGTCGGTAGCTCGACAGCCATTTTCCCGAGGCAGATTCATACCGCCCGCGCCATCACTCTCGGGTTCGACCATGTAGCGATGACGTTCGCCGACAAGACGGCTACGCTCTCGGCTCCGGCGACAGAGGTCGTGCGCGTCTATGCCACGATGGAGCACGAAGTCATGGTCATCGAGCCTTGGCAACAGACCTTCCGTGAAGCGGAAGCCCAGTATTCGTGGCAGATCTCCACCGAAGAAGTCGGAGGATTCTGATGCTCCGACTCCAATTCATCGAGAGCTACAGCGCTCCGTTCGCACCGTCTGGAGCAGACGGTGATGCTTTCGTCGTGCTGTCGGGGTCGATCCTTGAGCAGCGAAACGGCCGCAAAGTGGAGCCTATCTTCCGCGTCACAATTCAGAATCCTGGAATTGTCGGCTGGATGCCGGCAGCTCTGAGATACGCGATCTTGTGGGAGCAGCGCACCGAAGACGTGGCGCCCGTTCTCCTTGCTCGCGGGAGGCTCGTGCCCCTGCCGACAGGCATGGCCGGAGCCACGATCGAACTAACATTCCGCTGCCTGCCGCCGTCCAGCGACGATGTCGTCAAGTCCGCCGCCAATCTACTGCGGATTTCCGAGGCCTTTGACTACGATCCCGACGCCGAACTCGTCGATCGACTTGATGCCGAATATTACGATCCGCTTTTCTTCGGTGCTGCCGCCGATGACGACTACGAAGGCGTCCTTGTTGCCCGGCCGGAAATCTGGCGCTGGGATCGCCAGACGCTTGAAGTCAGCCGTACGCATATCGTCGACAGCGATGTCATTCACGACATCGGTTTTAACGGCGTCGGCGATCCTCCTGCCCTGAGCGTCACGAACCCGCCGAAGCCGATTTCTCGCATCCGCCTGTCGGCTGCATGGACACAGACAGCTAAAGGCCGCCAGACAGTTTCAGAAAATAGCAGTGTGACCACGTTTACGTGGGAAGACTTCCAGAACACGTTCCCGCAGCCGGGCACATCCATCGGATCCAACACCGGATGGACTGTCGGCGAGTCCGAGATCGTCGACGTATCGGATTCGACTCCCGTGTCACTGACGATTTCCGGCTCGAAGTTCGGATCGGCATCGGGCGGCACGGTCAAGCTGCTTCCGAAATACATTGAATTCCGTATCGCCGCCGCGTTCGACTATCAGCAGCAACGCGAGGAGATGCTGGAGATCCTCATGCCTTCCGGACTCCAGGAGCTTCCAGAAGAAGATGATCAAACGGAAACCATGGAGCAGCCAACCCTGCAGGCGCTCAATGTCGATCCCTCGACGCCGGAGTGGCAGTATGAGGATCCCGATACGCTCGAGCGTATGCATTATGATGTCGGTTATGAAGTCCTCGCGAACGGATCGGCATGGTCGTGCGTGACCGAGCACGATGCCACCGAAGATTTCACAGTCCGCGAGATCGATGATGGCCCGGTTCTATGGGAACGCCGCGAGAAGCGCGCACCGATGAAGGACTCAAAGTCAGCCAGATATTTCGACCTACCTCGCGGCGTTCGTTCCGTTCGCCACGCAGTCCTGCGCCTTTATCGATCCGTACTCGAACGCAGCCAATGTGCCGAGACGACATTCGAAGTGCCGTGGATGGTCGGCCGCTCTATCACGACCGCGGACTCCTGTCGGATCGCGCACCGTCGTCTCCCGGGTGGGGAGGTGACAGGCAAGGTCACCAGTGTCGAGCTGGTCATGGAACAGGGCGGCAGACGGTCGGCTAAGATCTCCATCGTCAGCGTACCCGGGACCGGTACGATTGTACCCGCGCCCGGCGAGGGCCAATTCCAGACCGGAGATGTGGTCTACTCGACTAGCTACCGAGGCGTCACTGAACCAGTGAACGCCGCAGCTCTCGCCGCGCAGTCGCCGAGGATCTTCGAATTCGAGAACATCTGGTCCGAGCAGGCGTCCGCGGCTAACGGCTCCTCGGATCCTGTTGCTGTAATCGGAGCGAACCCGACACGGTTGCGGATTGCCTTCAACCCACTGCGCGAAGAAGACACCCTGCGTCGTCGGATGACGGTTACATGCCTTCCGCCGTCGCTGCCGAAGCAGCTAAATCTGCGTCCGGACATAGGAGCCTGACATGTCCCAAAGAACGAACCTCGCGATGAGTGCCTTTGTCGTCAGACGCATCCGTTCCGAAGTCGATGGTCGGCCGAAGACTGTGACCTATGATGTCATGCCACGATGGGATGTGACCAGCGAGACAGGACTTGTCATCGGTAGTGAGGGTGCGGTGGACGCCTCGTCGTGTATGATCTCAACCAGCATCGCGTTCACGCCGCCTACGTGATGCGCCTGATTTCCTCGCGGTGATCGCCCCACTTCCAATCTGGCAACTCCCATCGAGGAACATCGAGCATTACACCCGCCAGCGCTTCTTCCATCTCCATGGCCTTGTGAAACTGCGCTCGTCCAAAGTGCAGCGGCAGCCGTTCCTCTGGATATTCATCCTTCGAGTCTAGGATAATTCGGAAGGGCATGATCTCCTGAAGATCAGCTAGGAAACGGCCATGCTCCTTGTAGTAACCCGTGTTCGCACTCGCGATCGCCTTAGTCAGCCTTCCAGACACAGGTTCGTATGAGATGATCCAGCAAACCTTCACGCCGGACCGAACGTAACGATCACTTCTGCTGAGGAAGTCCCGTAGATGCTGGCTCGATAATTGGATTTCGAATGCGACGCGCCGTCCATCGTGAGTCTCCGTCAGGACATCCGCGACCCATTCCTCGCCGTCTGGCGAAACTCCGGGGACCTCGATGTTCGCTTTAAAGCCCATAGATCGCAGCGACTTGACGACGTCGATCTTCAGGCGGGTGTGCGCGTAGCTCTCCGGCTTTGGAAGAGCGCCAGTGTATCCTGGATAGTGTGCGAAAAACCTCAACCCCTTGATCGAGGTCTTCGCAGTCGCAGGCCACTTCGTCCGGGGCATCGTTATGCTGCCTTTGGGCAGTTGGCAGAGCGCATCCCAGACGGAATCCGTTACCGAAAAAGCCTCAAGCTCTTCTCCGGTTGCGGTTAGGTATGCGATCTGCCCCATTCGTGATCCTTAGATTGTGATCTCTGCTTCATACTGCCCGCTCGGCAGCTTTCGATATACTACCCGGCCGCCCTTATTGCCTATCTTGACCAGCTCTCGCCCCCATACGTCTCCGTAGCGGAGAGCCAGTGCGATATCCCGAGGGTTCGTCGGAGGGGTTAGTGGCAGCTCGAATCCGGTCGTCAGATTGGGGGCGATGTCCGGCCATTGCTCGGTTTCCGAGGTCATCTGAATGTCCGAGGCATCGATGACCAAAGTATATGTGCCGCCATTGGCCAGGATGTTGTCGATTCCTGCTCGATCAGCAGCGGTGAGAGCCACCATTTTTCATCGTCCTCCTCGAATCTTGCACGGTAGTCGGTTCCACTCACTGGAGATCACATTCCAGAACCGAGTACAACCGACAATGAGCGATACACTTCCGTCCGGTGAGATCCTTGAGTTGATCAAGGGACAGGCCCGGCTCGAGACCAAACTCGACCAGTTTTTCTCGAGCCAGACGGCCATGAAGAGCGAGATCGACGTCCTTAAGGCCGATATCGGAGCCGTGAAGTCGGACATCGCCGAAATTAAAGTCCAACGGCGCATCACGAAGACGTACTTGTCCGTGCTTTTTGCCGGCGCATCCTTCGTTGCATGGCTTGCCGGGCAGCTAGCTGATCCATTGATGAAGAAATTTCTCGGCACGTAAGCGTCGGGCGGCCAGATGTCGTCAACAATGTTGCTAATAGTCACGAAAAAACAATGCGTTGACGACTTGCGACGGACTCCGCCGACGCAAACCATCTTTTCAGACCTGCCCAGAAAGAGGCGGGCTATGGAAAGGATATCGTAATGCAGAATTCAACCAAGTCCGCAGTCCGTCCGCTGATAGATGACGTCCCGGCAGTACGGGAAATGCTCGACCAAGGCATCCGCTACACTGACATCTGGAAATGCCTAGGCATTTCGAAACAAAGGCTCGATCGCATCAAGAAGCTGCTCGCCGCGATAGACGCCACCGAGTCCTCAGCCGTCGAGCCGACTGCTCCGGCACCCAAATCCCCCAAGATCAAGCCGAAGACCGAAAATGATCTTCGGGAACGGATTGCCACCGATGAACTCACGGTGCCGTTTTCGAACTGGCTCGGGAACGGCTGGTACCGTGAATCCGGAGATCCGCAGGAAATCTTCGAAACCGACGAGAATGGCGAGCAGCAGCTCGTAGGCATGAAGATCGACCCCGGTGTTCTCTGGCCGGACGAATGGAATGGACCGAAGTCGCTCGACGATATCTGGATCAGCCCGAACGTGCCTGCTCCTCGTCGATCGAGGAAAGCGGGTATCATCGTCTCGATGCACCAAGCACAGACTCCGACCCACGGGCCGTTTGCGGTGAACCTGCATGCTCTCGCGGTCGCACTGGGCGGATACGACATCCTTCTTGGTGGTGCGACCTACGGGAAGAGCCTGTTCACGAAGAAGCGGAAGCGTGACATCCTCGAAGTCGCGCCGTGGTCGTCGATGGTCTCCCATCTGGTCACCCGCAGTCGGCAGCATCTCGCTCCTGGTGTGCAGTTCTGCGCCGAGATGAACATGCGTCCAACGAAATCGAATCCGCTCACAGGCCTCAACGGATATATCCGCGGAACGACGTCGATCTTCGCTCATCCTAAACGCGCCATCGTCTCCGTGCCGCGGCCGCAATTCTCCGATCCGGTGACGATGTGGACGACAGGCGCATGCAGCGTGCCAAACTACGTCGAGCAAGAAGCCGGGTTGAAGGGGCTTCAGCGTCATACCATCGGCGCCGTCATCGTTGAGATCGACAACGAGGATCGCATCTTCGTCCGCAATATCGATGCCGATCCCGAAACCGGAAATTTCTTCGATCTGGATCTCTTCGTCTCAGGCGGGAACGTCTACACGATCGACGAAGCGATTGAGGAATCTCAGGGACAGCTCGAGCGCCCATTCCTCGGCATCCCGTGCACGCATCGCGCCGGGATCCACCCACCCTATGCTCGCGCGATGTGGGGATATGGTGGCAACCCGGAGGGTGACCGTCCTCTGATCGATCTTGTCCGTGCTCGTGGCCAAGCTTTCAATGACCTCTTCGACGGTCAGGCGATCAATCACCACGAAGATCGGAATCCGCTGGCGCTCTATCGCCGACACGCGGACAAGAAGCAGTTCGTTGAGCCTGAGATCGATCAGGCAGCGCGCTTCTTGTCGGAGACTGCAAGGCCCTGGTGCAAGAGCTACATCGTCTATTCCAACCACGACGACTTCCTAAAGCGGTGGCTTGAGCGGCCTTCTACTGAGGTATCCGTCGAGAACTCGAAGCTGTGGCACCTCGCCAACTATGAATGCCGCGCTGCCATCGATCGTGGCGATGCTTTCGACGTCTTCGAGTGGGTCATTCGCCGTTCGAATCCGTCAGCCGAGTTCGAACTGGTGAACGCAGACAAGCCACTCCACGTGTACGGCACCTACTACAATTTCCACGGAGATGTCGGCGCGAACGGCGCCCGAGGATCCACCGCAGGGCTGGCGAAGCTCGGGCTGAAGATCTCGAAGGCCCACGACCACGGCCTCGGCTGGATCGACGACTGCATCTCCATGGGCAACCTGATCCACCGTGCTGACTATGCTAAGGGGCCGACGGGATGGGTCGGCGCTTGGCATCTCGGACACTCAGACGGAAACAGACAAGTTGGTCTTCTCGTCGGCGACAAGTATCGAGCCTAGTCTTCGGCTTCCTCTTCCTGAAGTCCAAGCTCCGTGTATAGCGCGTCTTGGTCAATTGATCCCGTCGTGCGGAAAGCCCGCATCTCCGCCGAGACCAACTGACCAGCCCGTAACGGGGTCGCGCCCTCGAGCGTCGTTGCTTTGAGTAGGCCATAACCACCGCGTTGCTCGAGTGGATACATCAGGAGTCCGAACTCAGCCGCCCATTCGACAACACTAGTCCTAAACGCCGCCTTCAGCGTGGTGCGTCTGGAAACTGTTTTCAGCGTCTGATCGCTGATGCGAGCGCGAGTGCGTTCAGATCTGTGCAGCATCGTGGCGAGCAGTAGGGCAGTATCAGCAGACGACATGTAGGCCATGGTTGACGATCCTCCTTCAGGATTTGTGTGATCCTAAATAAGGATTTTTTTGATCTCGTCAATCGAGTTCTGCTGCCGGCGGTTTCCTTGTGTTTTGTGATGTTAGAACATAACATGAACATCACCCTGGAGACTATCATGGCTGCCACATACCTACCCACCCCTTTCAAATGCGCAACGGCAGTGGAGATCGAGGCCAAGCTCTCCGCGGAAGTCATTCAGCACATTGATGCTCGGCGACTGTCCTCGGCCGAAATCAGCCGCCGATATCCGACAATCCGTCTCGAACATCTCCAGAAACTTCGCCGTGGGGAGCCTCTAAATTTCAGGGTCCTGTCGGCGCTCATCGAAGCTACGGGCGCGCCCGTCAACATCCGGGTGAACTCATGAAATTGACGTACCCCCGCGCCATGAAGCAGATCCGCATCTTCGAAGGCGGCTGGTCGAACCACCCGAAAGATCCGGGCGGCGCCACCATGTACGGCATCATCCAGCGGGAATACGATGCCTACCGGACACGAAAAGATCGCTCGAAGCAGTCGGTCCGGTTGATCACCGAAGACGAGGTCGCCGAGATCTATCGCAGTCAGTATGCGGACAAGGTTCGCTACGACGACCTGCCTGCAGGTGTCGATTTCGCGACTCTCGACGGCGCCATCAATTCGGGCGTATCGCGCGGATCCAAATGGCTTCAAGGTGCCCTCGGTATTGCCGCCGACGGAGTGGTCGGCGCGCAGACGGTTGCTGCGGCTGCCAAGGCCGATGCCCTGAAGACCATCAAGGCCATCTACAGCAAGCGCACTGGGTTCCTCCGCGGGCTGACGACATTCAGCACATTCGGCAAAGGGTGGATCTCCAGGTGCACGACTGGCGAGGCGTTCTCGATGAAGCTCCAACTCGATCAGCGTGCCACATCCCCGGCATCACAACAGATCGTCCTTCTGTCGGAATCCACGACAGCATCTAAGAATTCGAAGGCTGCAGGTGCAGGCGTTGCGGGATCTGCGGCTTCTTCAGCGACATCCAGCACGCAGATCGACACGTCGAATCTTGCAGGACTGGAGAGCATTCTGGTGATCGGAGCGGTCATCGGTCTCGCCGTGCTGACCGTCTACCTTATCCACCGTTATCGCGTCCAGAAGGCCAGATCCGAGGCCTACGCCGCTGTAGCGGCAACCGCCACTGAAGCTTCAGGAGCTGCCGCATGAATCCGAGAATGCTCGATCTCGTCCGAACCCTTGTCACGATCGTCGCGACCGTGCTCCTTGCGGACAGCAAGCTGTCCCCGGATGACATCAATACCCTTGCAGCCGGCGCCACAATTGCTCTGACGCTTGGCTACGGCATCTATGAACGCAAGCACGAAGGTTGGAAATTCGGCCGGAAGCGCTTCGATCCGGGCGCCGAGATCAAGGACGGCGGCCAGACATGGGTCTGTAAAGAGTGATGACGATGTTGACGGCACTGTTCGCATGGATGACCTCGTCGTGCGGTAAGGTCGTGGCCAAATGGGGCGCCATCGCCGCCGCCGTCGGACTGGCCTACTGGCGAATCCGAGAATCCGGTCGCGCTGCCGAACGAGCTGATCGGGCGTACGAGACCACCAAGGCAGCCGCCAACCGAGAGAAGATCCATGACCAGGTTTCGAAACTGCCTGACGCTGATGTTCGTGATGAGCTGTCTGGCTGGGTGCGCGACGACATCTGACTGGTGCGCGTCCAACCGTCCGATCCGCCCGACCACCGAGGATGTCGCAACGATGTCATCGGGAATGGCTCGACAGATCCTAGAGCATAATCGAAGCGGTCAAGATCTGTGCGGATGGAAGCCTTGATCACGCCGTGAAGCCGGAGATGACCAGTAGCACGACAACGAAAGCCGCCAGCGCCGAGTAAAGCTTCAGCTTGCTCTTGTCGATCCGGAGAACGATGATCTCGCGCTCAAGTGGCGCACCGAGTGACTGAGGCTCGAGTACGGTCTCGCGGTAGCTCTCGACGAAAGGCACCCGACCGCGTTCGAGCCGATCTCTCCGCTCATCCATTCTTCTTCTCGGATCCATCTTCGCCCCAATTATGCGCCTTAAGTCGCGAACAGCGACAATTTCCGTTCTTAAGTCGCGTTTATCGACAGATACAGCCCTATCCGCCGTCTTAAGTCGTGAATATCTTACAGCTTAAACCTATACATTCTTCGAGCGCTTCACTCGCACCCAGCGACCCCACTTCTCTTGCGGGTAGGCAATCTGCGTGATCTCGCGATTGCGCTGGAGTGCCTCATGCTGCCGAGCATGCCGCTCTGCGACCTTCCAACGATAGTAGACGGTTCCGGCAAGCGCGATGATGCACAGCGCGACGACCAGCCATGCGGCGGCCCAAATGATCCAGACGATGCCCACGAGGAGATAGTCATCTCCGTTCTTGAAATTCGACGCGAAGATCAGTTCGATCAGTCCGTCTTTTATGATGATGATCGGCGCCGCCAACATAAGAAAGAAGATGGCGAGGTATGGCAGCGCCCCCATCATCAGACGCTCCCAGCGGATCTGCCAGAGGTCTTCGTGGTAAAACCCTTGCGCCTGGTGGCCGATCCTTCCGGTGTAGTATCCAGCCATGCATAGAAAGAAAATTGCCAAAACTGCGTAGCCACCAGCAAGCGCATAGAACATTCGCGGAATTCCCCCAGGCAGCCGCAACTTCTGCATTTATAATCCCGCGAAGATATCGCGTCGAGGGGGCAGATCCTCGCTTCCAGGATAGCAATCCATGCTTCCTGGGACGAATCCGCCGGCGCTTTCGGTTGTTTGTGGGTTTCGGCCGACGGCAGGATCCTGGTCTCGTCAGACAAGGAGAACATAGATGCTGAAGAAAGCCCTGAACCCGATCTGGTACCTGAACGGCCTGACGGCCATCCTGCACGATCTGTTCGGACGAATGCTGCGGTGGCTGGGCCTAATGAAATCGCAGCCGCCCATCGCCCACGACAACACGCAGGTTGATGATGTTCTAGCCGCGGCTGAGCAGGCAGCCGAGGATGCGGCGGCAATGGAAGAGCTGGGTAAGCAGATGACCCCGGCCGAAGTCGTGCGCAAATATGCGAAAGCGAATGAAGAAGATCGTCCGAGCATCGATCTGTCAGCTCTGACTGCGCAGCAGCAAGACTGGCTTCTGAGCCGATCTGATGTAGATCTGGTTTTCCTCGCGAACGAGACCGATACCGGACTCGAGCGCTCGTTGGAAGCTCTGCAAGTGTTTCGATGGAAACCGCGTCGTCCAGAACAAGAGCCAGCCCCAGTTCTGTCGACGACGCCGATGTCAGATGAAGAAAAAGCGCTTTTCATTCGCGCCCGCGTCTCGGAACTCTGGCTACCGAACGGAAGCGCCAATCCGGAACCGAAGTACCGAGGGTGAGCGGTCAACTGTCACCCTGTCGCATCTCATTCCGAAACCGCCCGAGGTCACGGCCGGGCGGTTCTCGACTTCAAAGCGTTTCAGCGCCTCGAAAAGTTCCGGGATCTCGAACAAAATGTCGCCGAACTGCGCGACGAGGCCTTCGTCGGAGAGATCAGGGATCATGCTGCACTCCGTGCGCGGTTGCGGTCGATGAATGCCTGACGCTGTGCCAGCACCGTCTTGAGCTGGCGAACTTCCGCTTCGAGAGCGGCGATGCGCCGTGCACCAGCGATAGCAAGACGGCCGAGTTCGTCCGCGCGACTAAGGGCTTCGGCGAGGTCGCGTGCCTCCCGACGGCGCATGTCCGCTTCACGAACACGATCTGCATGGCGGATCCCATTCATGAGACCGCCGGAAAGCGCCTGGGCGACGCCGTAGGACAGGACTCCAACCTGGAGCGCTGCGCTGACCGCGGGATCGGGAGCAATGTGTCGGTGCATGCGAACCTCCTTCAATCAAGAGAGGCCGACGCTATACGGACCCGGAACATTTGAGAGCCCCGCTGAGCGAAAATTCTGCTGCCAGTGTAAACAGAGTACGATCGGGAACACTGACTGGTCCGTTATCGCTTCATGCGACCGAGCTTCATTCGATTGCCAATCCTATTGTTGCATTTCGTACATCGAAGTCTCGGAAACAATGTCACGATGGGAGTCCGCTTGCCGTATCGCCGCGACAGCTCCCAGCGGTCGAGCCAGCCAGTGTGACTGCACATCGCACAACACCCCGCGAGCAGGTACCATTGTTCGAGTTGCTCGAAAGTGAGGTCGTCATCCTTGGACTGCTTGAACGGCGCGGCCGCATCCGCCGCATGGGCGGCCGCTGGAACTCCGGGGGCGGAGGATCCGGCGCCTTCTCGCATGACATCCTGTGACGACCATTGAGGTGAACAAGAACTTTACCAGGCCGGGCACGTAGCGACGCCCTGTAAGCTGCCATCGAGACTGAGAAATCGGTGGCGCGCGATATCGTCTCCAAAATCTCGCCGCCGGATTCGGGCTCATCGCTCCAGACTTCAACGCGATAGGTATGCTCCGTCGAGTCCGATCCCGATCGACGACTGCCTTCGCCAACTGTGTAACCGACGTCGGAAACTGTCCGTACGAGATCGATACCCTTGCGATGCTTCATCAGACGCGCTCGTACTGAGGCTTCCAACCGCGGCCTATCCCCTTCGACATCAGGCTGCTGGCGATGAAAAGCTGGTCGCGCAGGAAATCAGCGTCTTCAAGAAGAGATCGGATTGCAGCGACTGCATCACCATCGTGGGCCTGTAGGACAGACACGGCGAGATCGATTTCTGAAGCGGACTGGGTGACAGTTTCTTCGACAGCAATATCGAGAGTGAGCTGTTGGGTCATGAGATCTCCTTAGGAATAGCTTCCGTCGTCAACGGAATTTGTTCCTATTTTGTTCTCATTGGCTCCGGAGTCAAGCGGGGTCTTTGCAGACTGTCGCGACGACGCGCTTGTTCTTGAGGATAAGGTCACCGAGGTCGGCATCGCCGCTGAGGACGGATAGGAGCTGGTCGAGATCTGGGCGATAGAGATCGTAGGCATAGACTTCTGATGTCGGGACTTCGTAGCCGTCTTCCAGTTCGATTTCGGCGCGCACCTCGCGAAGCTCTTTCGCGACCTCTTCAATGGAGTTGCCGAATCCGGTGACTGTGCTTGCGGCCGGATCGACTGCGTATGCGTAGACTGTGATGCCCATGACGATCTCCACTGTTGGTCGAGGAGAGATATCCCGGATCACACGATCGATGTCCACTGTAGGATTCTACAGTGGACCATTACCGATCAGGATGTCGCCGTCTCTGTTTCGGGTTCAACCACAGACGTTCGCCTCCTAGCTGAAGGGCCTGCACGCTTCAGGAGATCGAACAGATAATAGATGTGTTCATCGGTCAATGCTATGCCAGCATACCAATCGCGATGGCCTTGAGCTTTGAACAAGGCGCCACTGACCTCTGGCCAGACACGGTGCAGGGCATTCAAACTTCCGTGGTTGTTGTGTTTCAGAGCATTGGCAAGACGGTGGACTCTAGCGAAGTCTGCCGGGATCTCGATATTCATTTCCCTGGCAGCTGCTTCCAATTCTGCGTGCTTGCCGTCCGAGAGCTTGCAGAATACCCGGATCTTTCGTTCCCAGTAGTGATAGATGGCCATAGCGAAAGCCTTCCTGAGTTCTCCATAGGCCTCCTCAAGCGTCTCCATCTTATAGTTATAGACATCGGCGGGATCGAAGAGCGTAGAGCCATCTTCGGCGAACTCTAGCTGGTTTTGGTACTCCCCGGATTGCAAGAGCGCTTCCCACGCTTCGGTTTCCTCTCGGCTTTTAGCCTGTATTCCTTTCGCTGCAGCGGTGAAGCTATCGCGGAGACAATCGATGCCCGATTCATACATCCATCCGTGCACGCTGAAATTAAGCTTCACGCAAACCCTCCCCGTATCTTCAGATCGTCGGCACCGAGCCGCGTCATCTGAAGAACACGACATTTCGCAAGTCAATAAGCGAGGATCTCGAATCTTGCAGGGGCCTGGGCGACGATCACCCAGCTCATCCTTGCTGAAGCTATCAGCCCCTCAGTTCAAAACCGAGGGGCTACGGCTCCCCGCTGCGGCCGAACATCTCGGCGACGGATGCGGATTAGGCTTGAGATTGCGTTCCAGTGTTTTGAACTTAGAGGCTCATAGCTTCAGCAAAACACAGTTGAGAATCTTGCTCACCGACGGTTTCCGACGGGTTGGAGAATCCAATCTGTCGGTCAATCTGTCGGTGGCGATTTCGGGCGTCCATTAGCGGAAATGAAAAAGCCCTGCATTGCAGGGCTTTCAGCTGGTCGGAGTGGAGTGATTCGAACACTCGACCCCCACGTCCCGAACGTGGTGCGCTACCAGACTGCGCTACACTCCGTGACCAGCGGCGCCTCTATAGACCGGCCTATCATGTTGCGCAAGCGCCAAAATTCAAAAAGTCGTCTGATTTTTTGACAGGCTAATGACAGCACCTTCCGGCCGGCCATGCAGCAAAAAGCCACACCTCCGGCAAATTGTTCACAAGCGCCGAACAGGCAATTTTCTTTTGCCGGGTTACGCGCTAAAGGGCTTGGCGGGACAGGCGAAACCGCCGTGAAGGCGGCTTCGCAGCCACTGGCTAGATATCAGGGACGACACGATGAAATTCCGCACCATGACCGGGGCCGCCGCGCTTGCGATTGCGCTTGCCGGATGCACCACCATACCCACTCCCGGCGATCCGATCGAAGCACGCTGGGTCGGCCAGTCGGCCGGCAAATTCTTTGCCGCCTACGGCCCGCCGCTTAGCGACCGCGACGAAGGCTCGTCGACGATCTACAGCTGGAAGGGCGGCTACAAGACGGTGCGCGTTCCCGCGAAATATGCCGAAGGCGCCGATGGCAAGCGCGGCAAGCAGGTTGCGAGCGCCCGCACGCTCTACCTGCGCTGCCAGGCCGAAATCACCACCAATTCCGACTACACGATCCGCGACATCCGTACCGTGAACGATATTCCGGGCGTGAACGGCCCTTCCTATTGCGCAGAATTCCTGGCGCCGGAACAGAAGTAACGCGGTCTGTCAGAGATACAGATACAGGCGGCCAGAAGCCGCCTGTTTCATTTTCAGAGATCATCGCTGGGCCGTTCAACCGGCGAAGACTGGCTTTATGCCGCCTGCTCCGGCTGCGCCGCGGTTTCGGCCATTTTGCGCGCCGTCACAAAATCCACCTTGCCCGATCCGAGCACCGGCACCGCGCCGATGTTGACCTCGGCCGGCACCATCATATCCATGGCACCCTTCGATTTGGCGAAAGCGAGGAACTCGGCGCGGGTGGCAGTCGGCGCATCGGTCAAAAGAACCAGCCGCTCGCCCTTCTTTGCGTCCGGGATCGAGGAGACGACCGAAAGTGCGCCCGGCCATAATTCCGCAGCAAGGGTCTCGACGGCAGCAAGCGATATCATCTCGCCGCCGATCTTTGCAAAGCGCTTGGCGCGGCCACGGATCTTGACGAAACCGTCCTCATCAATGGTGACGATGTCGCCAGTATCGTGCCAGCCATCGACGAGCGGTTCGAGCACACCGGGATTTTCGGCGCGCAGATAACCAGCCATGACATTGGCGCCGCGAACGACGAGCCGGCCGCCCTCATCGATGCCAGGGACCGGTTCGAGCTTCCATTCCATGCCCGGCAGGATTTTGCCGACCGTGCCCGACTTGTTGTACATCGGCGTGTTGATCGAAATGACCGGCGCGGTCTCGGTGACGCGCCCGCACCTTGTTCGGCGCCGTTCACGGCGTCGTCAGCATCAGTCTCGAAGGCGGCTTCGTCGGCCTGCCCCCCGAGCGTCTTGCGCGCGAGGTAGATGAGCTTGTGCTGACTATTGCCGCAGGGGCAGCGAACAGGTGAACGGGTTGTCCGAGAGATGTGGCTGGGGCGCCTGGATTCGAACCAGGGGATGGCGGTACCAAAAACCGCTGCCTTACCGCTTGGCTACGCCCCACCAGAGCTGAAGCAAATGCCGCTTCGCCAAAACGTGGCCTGATTAGCAAAGGACTGTCTGCGCCACAATCACTAAGTTCACTGCGACGTCATATTTGTATGCGCTGTCACGTCGGCATGGTAGGACTTCAAGCATCGACACAGCCAATGGAGACACCGTTGAGCCAATATCGCGCCCGTCCGCCGGCGCTTGCGACGCTGATCCTCGATGATGCCGTCGTGCGCATCACGCAGTGGGATTTCGAGCCGGGTGCCGATACCGGCGTTCATACACATGGGTTCGGCTACGTGGTCGTGCCGATGACCGACTGCCAGTTCCTGATCGAGGATGCCGAGGGAAGCCGGCGGGTGGATATCGCCAAGGGCGCTGCCTATCGCCGCGAGGCCGGCACCGAGCACAATGTCGTCAATGCGGGCGACCAGCCCATGTCCTTCATCGAGATCGAATATAAATAGACATGTCCGGCGCGAACTTCGATCTTTTCTTCGATCCTGCTTACGGCCGGGCGGTTCCGGTCACAGCTGACATCCAGCGCCTGACGGCGAATAATCCGAGCCCTTTCACCTTCCGCGGCACGAACAGCTATATCGTCGGCGGTACATCGGTTGCCGTTATCGATCCGGGGCCGGAGGATGAGGTGCATTTCGAAGCGTTGATGGCAGCGCTTTCCGGCCGGCAGGTGACGCATATTTTCGTCAGCCACACCCATCGGGACCACTCGCCGCTCGCAAAACGGCTGAAGGAAAAAACGGGAGCGTTGACGGTCGGCGAAGGCACCCACCGTCCGTCGCGGCCGCTGCGCGAGGGCGAGATCAATCCCTTTGCGGAAAGTTCCGATATGGATTTCGTACCCGACATCGCCATCGGCGACGGAGAGACGATTTCGGGTGACGGCTGGGCGCTGACGGCGGTGCTGACGCCCGGCCACACCGCCAATCATGCGGCCTTCGCACTTGAGGGCCGCGGCATCCTGTTTTCGGCCGACCATGTGATGGCCTGGGCAACGACGATCGTGGCGCCGCCGGACGGCTCCATGGCCGACTATATGGCCTCGCTCGACAAGCTGATCGCCCGTGAGGACAGCCTGTTGCTGCCCGGCCACGGAGGGCCAGTGACGTCGCCTGCGCCTTTCCTGCGCGCGCTGAAGACGCATCGGCGCCTGCGGGAGCGCTCTATCATCGAGCGCATCCGGGGGGGGGACAGCACCATCCCTAGGATGGTCGAGGTGATATACCGCGATACCGATAAGCGGCTGCATGGTGCGGCAGCCCTTTCGGTGCTGGCACATATCGAGGACCTGATGGAGCGCGGCGAGGTAACAGCCGACAGGCCGCCTTCCCTCGTTGCGCATTATCGATTGGCAGGAGGCTGAGGATGGCCGCGCATTCGGATTACAGCTATCGCGGCGACCCTTCCGTACCCGCTTTCGCGGACGACAGGCCGCTGATCCTCTTCGATGGCGAATGTGTCTTCTGCTCCGGCTGGGTGCAGTTCCTGCTGAAGCGGGATAGGGAAAAACGCTACCGCTTCATCGTCGCCCAGACGCCGCTCGGCGAGGCGCTCTATCGGCATTACGGGCTGGAGACGCGGGACTACGAGACCAACCTGCTGCTCGACAGGGGGCGCGCCTATTATAAATCCGATGCGACGATCCGTATGCTGGAGGGACTTGGCATGCCGTGGGCTCTGGCCGGAATGTTGCGGATCGTGCCGCGGCGAATTGCGGATGTCGCCTATGGCGTTGTTGCGCGGAACAGGCTGAGGATAGCGGGGCGGCGGGAGAGTTGCATGGTGCCGACGGCTGAGGTGCGGGAGCGGTTTCTGGGGTCGTAGGTTTTAGTATGCCTCACCGTATCCCGGCCCTTCGCGCGGCTCAGGGCGTTCGGCCCTGTAATCGATCCACTGGATCGATTACAGCCGCTTTGCGGCACCGGGCCTCACCCACCCGCGATCCCCAGAAGTTCTGAATCGAGGGCACCAAGATATTGCTCGGCCTCTTCGGCGCTAAAGCCGAGGTCGTGCTGGCCGTATCGGGAGGCAACGCGGACGTCGACGAAGGTGGTTTCGGCCTCTTCGCGCAGACGGATGATGAAGTCGAAACGCAGACCGAGGATGAAGGTACGCGTCGTGCCCTGCAGGATCACGCCATTGGCGCCGCGGATCAGTTTCGCCACATCGTCCTCATAGGGGCGCGGCGTCGGCACGGGGATGATATCGGGCGAATCGGCGACACCGCTTTCGGGCTGCGCCGGAACGGGCCTATTTTCCAGTTCGCGGCCGGGCGTCGTGTCGCCTTCGCTTTTGGTGATGGTGATGCCGTTTTGCTTGGCGACCTTCTTGACGGCTTCGAGAACACGGTCGAGCGCGCCGTCGTAGCGGCGGCCCGTGAGTTCCGGATAGGCGACAAGCTGCCTTTCGCGGTCGGCGGATGTGACGACGGGATCGCGCGGCAGCCAGATCTGGTCTGCCTGCGGCGTCGACAGCCAGTCGGGTGCGGTGGCCGTATCCGTGGTCACGTCATAGATTGCCGGCAGAGTGAAATAGCGCTCCGCTGCAAAGGCACCGATACCGAGCGGAAAGGCAGCGTAAATGAGTGCCGCCAGCGCATTCAACCCGCCTTCGGCACCGGTCATCCAAAGGCTGCGAAGGCCGATAGCAGCCAACAGGGTCGCGAGAATCGCGCAGCCGACGGAAACGAGCAGCACCAGAATGAGATAGGGTGTCGCCAGCCCACCGAAGCGGTGGGCGATCAGCACCGCGACCGAAAGCACAAGCGCAAACGCCCCGAAGTGCCGCGAAAAGCGGGCAGCGCTGGAAACGGGACGATCGAAACGGATGGCCATCAAACTTACCAGTTGGTCGGCAGCGATGCATCGAATGCACCCGCTGCCAACGACTTTTCTAGTGCAAGATTCGTTTAAATTGAAACTCTTGTCTGAGCATTGCCGAAGCAATCCACTTCAAAGGCCAAATCAAAGCGCATACGATCTCCATAAGCTATTGCTGATATGCCGTAAAAAGGCCATTCTACCGGAGTCTCATGCACTTCCCACGAAACAGGAGAGACAGATGATCTCATCCGAGACGATGGAAAGGCCGCGAGCTTCTTCGCTTGGCGGCATCGACCGCGCCGAGCCGCTGTTGCCACTGGAACTGCTCGAACTCGAACTTTCGCTGGAAGGCTACGCCGATGGCGAAGCCGGCTTCTGCGAGGTGGTGCGCAAGGCGGCTACCGAAACCCGGGGCGAATTTCTCTTCGACCTGCCGGCGGCGGGGCTTGTGGAGGATTGCCGGCGGATCGCGGTTCTGCGCATACCGACATCGGACAAGAAGATGCGGGTGGTTCTAGCTCTGCTCGACCAGAACGGCACGGAAATCCGCATGCAGGCGCCCGATAAGGATACCGAACATCTGGTGCGTTTCGCCGATGCCTTCATCGAGGTTCTCGAGCGGATCTGAATTCTAAAGCGTGTCGCGATCTCTAGGATTCGCTCGCCACGCCTTAGCTCTTTGTTTTGCGCATGTCGTTGTCGCAAAACCGCTGCACACTTTGCGCGACATGCTTTAATCGCGGCCGGCTGCAGCTTCCGCCAACGAGCGGAAAGGAAATTTGCGGCCGCATTCGCATTTCAGCATGAATGTTTCCTGATGGACCGACGAGCGCTGCACGAAGAAGCCGCGTGGCAGCTGATCCACCTTGAAGTCGGGATTCTTGCGCTTGGCGTCGTCGATCTCGGAGGCTTCGGCAAAACCGCTATTGCCACATTGCGGACAGGTGAGTTTCTTCGAGAATCGATCGCGGATCGCCATGGTGCTCTTTCCAGTGCTGCTGTCTTTGCTCTTACATAGGAACGCATTGCAACGAAAGTGGAACCAAGCATGCATCCTGCCGTTCCTTCCTCAGTGAAGGAGGCGAATCATGCCGAAAAGAGATCCGATTCAGACGCCCGGCACAAAGGCGCCGCTTGGCCCGCAACCGACCCCTGATATTCCTGACCGCATTCGGGAAAAACCGCCGCTGGCGCCGGCACAGGACCCGAGCGACACGAAGAAGCCGGAAGGCCGGCCGCTTGACCCGGCGCTGCTGCCGATTGGCGACCCCGCGGGCGCGGCTTGATATCACAGTCAGGTTGACGGCGCCTGGCAGATGGATTTTCTTGGTCGGACATTCATGCTCAAGGAATAGACCGATGCGCCCATATGTTCTGCCGCTTCTCGCCGTTCTGGCCGCCGGGCTTGTCGCCTGCCAGACCCTGACGCCCGAGGAGCGCCGGGCACGTGACGAACAGACCTGCCTCGGCTACGGCTTCAAGCGCGGAACGGACGGCTTTGCCAACTGCCTGCAGCGCATCGATCTCGACCGCCGCGCCCAGGCCCGCTACGACAGCGACTGGGTTATGGCCGACATGGCCTATAATCTGAACGGTCCCTACGTTTATCCGCGCTACTATCGCTACCGTCACTGAGCGCCTGAAATCACCGCCTGCGCGGCTGCAAGCCGCGCAATCGGCACGCGAAAGGGCGAGCAGGAGACGTAGTCGAGGCCGATCGTCTCACAGAAATGGATCGAGGCGGGATCGCCGCCATGTTCACCGCAGATGCCGAGCTTCATGTCGTTTCGCGTGCGCCGGCCGCGCTCCGCAGCGATACGGATCAGCTCCCCTACTCCATCGAAATCCAAGGATATGAAGGGATCATGCTCGATGATGCCTTTGCGCTGGTAGGTCGGAATGAAGGCCGAGGCATCGTCGCGCGAAATGCCGAAGGTGGTCTGCGTCAGGTCGTTAGTGCCGAAGGAAAAGAATTCGGCTGCCTCGGCAATGACATGGGCGCGCAAAGCGGCACGCGGCAGCTCGATCATCGTGCCAACCAGATAGTCGATGCGCATCCTGGCTTCCGACATGACATCCAGTGCCACGGCATCGATCTTCGCCTTCACGTAATCGAGCTCCGAGCGCAGACCGACGAGCGGCACCATGATTTCGGGAACGACGGCCGCCCCCGTTTCCTGCGCTGCGGCAATCGCAGCCTCGAAGATGGCACGCGCCTGCATCTCGACGATTTCAGGATAGGAGATGGCAAGGCGGCAGCCGCGATGGCCAAGCATGGGATTGAACTCGTGCAGTGCGTCGACACGCTGGCGCAGGGCCGAAGGCTCCATGCCCATGGCATAGGCGACCTCGGCGATCTCCTCATCACTCTTCGGCAGGAATTCGTGCAGCGGCGGATCGAGCAGACGGATCGTTACCGGCAGGCCGTGCATGACGGTGAAGAGGCCGGTGAAATCACCCCGCTGCATGGGAAGGAGCTTGTCGAGCGCGCTGCGTCTGCCCTTCTCGTCTTCCGCCAGGATCATCTCGCGCATGACATGGATGCGCTCGCCCTCGAAGAACATATGCTCGGTGCGGCAAAGCCCAATGCCTTCGGCACCGAAGGAGCGGGCGGCACGGGCATCGGCCGGCGTGTCGGCATTGGTGCGCACAGTCATGCGGCGGGCGCGGTCTGCCCAGCTCATGATGCGGCCGAAATCGCCCGACAGTTCCGGCTGGATCATCGGCACTTCACCCTTCAGCACCTGACCGGCGGAACCGTCGATGGTGATGATATCGCCCCTCTTCAGCGTCACACCAATGCCTATCAACCGTTCATTGCGGGCGTCGATACGCATGGTGCCGGCGCCGACGACGCAGGGGATGCCCATGCCGCGAGCAACGACGGCGGCGTGGCTGGTCATGCCGCCGCGCGTGGTGAGAATACCTTCTGCGGCATGCATGCCGTGAATGTCTTCCGGGCTCGTCTCGACGCGCAGCAGGATCACTTTGCGACCTTCCGACTCTGCCTCAACGGCCTCTTCCGACGTGAAGACAATCTCGCCGGTGGCGGCCCCCGGCGAGGCCGGCAAGCCGGAGCCGATCACCTGGCGGGTGACGCGCGGATCGATGGTCGGATGCAGGAGCTGATCGAGCGTCGATGGCTCGATGCGCAGGACGGCTTCGTCCTCGGTAATGACACCTTCGTCCACCATGTCGACAGCGATCTTCATGGCTGCCCGTGTCGAGCGCTTGCCGGAGCGTGTCTGCAGCATCCAGAGCTTGCCGCGCTCGATAGTGAATTCGATGTCCTGCATATCGCGGTAATGGGCTTCGAGCTCGTTGCAGATGCGGCCGAACTCGGCAAAGGCTTCCGGCATCAGCTTTTCCATCGAGGGCTTTTCGGAGCCTGAGGCTATACGGCCCTCCTCGGTGATGCTTTGCGGCGTGCGAATTCCGGCGACGACGTCTTCACCCTGCGCATTGACGAGGAACTCGCCGTAAAGCAGCTTCTGCCCGGTCGAGGGATTGCGCGTGAAGGCGACACCGGTGGCCGAGGCATTGCCGAGATTGCCGAAGACCATCGCCTGGATGTTGACCGCCGTGCCCCAGGCTTCCGGAATATTGTGTAGCTGGCGGTAGGTAACGGCGCGTGCGCTCATCCAGCTGGAAAACACCGCGCCGACAGCGCCCCAGAGTTGTACCGCGGGATCCTGCGGGAAAGCCTCATCCAGCTCTTCCTCGATCAGCACCTTGTAGAGCGAAACGACATGCTGCCATTCGGAAGCGTTGAGTTCGGTATCGAACTCGTGGCCGAGGCGCCCCTTCTCGTCCTCGAGGATTTCCTCGAAGAGGTCATTGCCGAGCCCCATGACGACATCGGCATACATCTGGATGAAGCGGCGATAGCTGTCCCAGGCGAAGCGTGCGTCGCCAGCATCATGGCCGAGCGCCTGCACCGTCTCATCATTCAGGCCGAGGTTGAGCACCGTATCCATCATGCCCGGCATGGAAACACGGGCACCTGAGCGCACGGAAAGCAAAAGAGGCTGGTTGCCCGCACCGAAACGGCGGCCGGTGATCTCCTCGATACTCGCAATGCCCGCGAGCACCTGCTCCTTCAGTGCCCGATCAATCTTGCGACCGTTCTTGTAATAGGTGCTGCAAGCTTCGCTGACAATGGTCAGGCCGGGAGGAACCGGGAGGCCGAGGCTGCACATTTCGGCAAGATTGGCGCCCTTGCCGCCAAGGATCTCCTTGTCTCGCGCCCGGCCTTCAGCCTGCCCGTTGCCGAACGTATAGACCCACTTGGTCATCTTCCCCCCAACACCATTTCGGAGACCAGCTTAATCCCTTGGTGTTGAAATGAAAATCGACAAATGCGGCGAAATGTTGCGCCGCACAATAAATCCCTAACAGGATGCAAGATCAAACGATTGAAACTAATGGGACGCAGCGAAGGCGCACAAAAAAAGCTTTGCGGGACTGCAACAACGGTCCCGCAAAGCCTTGTTTCCGTCCGGCCAGGAAAACCGGACGGGGGGTCCACTTATGCCTTGTGATCTTCGGGGCCTATCCCCAACCCGAAGACAGCATTGCAAATATAACAGATCACAACGACCGATTGCTACTTATCCGTAACGGCGCGGTTGCGATAAAACAACTTCTAATGCAATGCGCGCAAAAGAGCATCACCCAAATGGGGTACGTACCCGATGTCAGGGTGACCTTTTTTGGTCTTTAATTAAAATGCGGCCTCAAGCCGTCTCACGGAGACGCTCTGCCGTCTGCAGATCGACCGAGACAAGCTGAGAAACACCCTGCTCCGCCATCGTGACGCCAAAGAGGCGATTCATGCGCGCCATGGTGATGGGGTTGTGGGTAATGATGACGAATCGGGTCTCGGTGGACGCCGCCATCTCGTCCATCAGATTGCAGTAGCGCTCGACATTGTGGTCATCGAGCGGTGCGTCCACCTCGTCCAGCACGCAGATCGGCGCAGGATTGGTGAGGAAGACGGCGAAGATCAAAGCCATTGCCGTCAGCGCCTGCTCGCCGCCCGAGAGCAGCGTCATGGTCTGTGGCTTCTTGCCGGGCGGGCGGGCAAGAATTTCGAGACCAGCTTCCAGCGGATCGTCGGATTCGATCAGTTGCAATTCCGCTGTGCCACCGCCGAAGAGGTGGGTGAAGAGGCGCTGGAATTGGGCGTTGACGACATCGAAGGCGGCGATCAGGCGCTCACGGCCTTCGCGATTCAGGCTCTGGATCGCGCCGCGCAGCTTGCGGATGGCATCGATGACGTCGTCACGTTCCTTGATAAGCGCTTCCAGCTTCTCGCTGAGTTCCTTCTGCTCCTCGTCGGCGCGCAGGTTGACGGCGCCCAAACGTTCGCGCTCGATCCGCAGCCGCTCCACCTCGCGTTCAACCTCGCGCGGATCCGGCAGCGTCTGCAGTCCCGGCCGGTCGGCAAGGCGCATCGCCTCATGGGGCTGCACGTTCAGTGTCTCACGAATGCGCTGTTCGCTCTCCTGGCGTTTCTCGCGTGCGGAGACCAGGCGCTCCTCGGCGCGGCCGCGGCGCTCGCGGCTTTCGGCAAGTTCGGAGAGCGCCGTCGCTGCCTTATGGTCCGCGTCCCGCTGCAGAAGTTCGGCCTGCGCCAAGAGATCGGCAGCGCCCCGGCGGGCTTCCTCGGCCTTCTGCAGCTCCGTCAGCAAGGCGCGGCGCTTGTCGTCGAATTCATCAGGCGCCATTTCAAGCTCGGCGGCCTCCTCGCGGGCCTCCTCCTCGCGCTCACGCAGCGTGGCGATGTGATCCTCAGCACTTGCAGCGCGCTGGCGCCAGGTCTCGCGCTCCTGGCCGATGGCGAGGATGCGGCGCTGGCGGGCGTCGTTCTCACGGTTCAGGCTCTCGTGGCGGGCGCGGGCTTCAGCAAGGGCGCCGCGATCCGTCGCGACCTCGGCCTGCTGGAAGCGCAGCCGTTCGTCGAGCGCGGTCAAGTCCGGCGCATCCTCCAGTTCGATATGGGCATTTTCTTCCTGAACGGCAACATCCTCGAGCTGCGCCTGCAACTGGCTGACGGCTTCGGCAATGACATCGCGGCGGCGGATGAGATCACCGGAGGCGCGCTCGGCAGCGGCAAGCGCATCTCGCGCCTCGGCCAGATGGCGGGCGGACAAGCGGCTCATATCGCGGGCTCCGGTGAGCCTGCGCTCCTCCTCGCGAATGGTATCGGCGGCGGCGGCAAGACGCTCCTCAGCCTCGGCCAGAACGTCGCGGGCAAGCTCCGCCTCGCCTTCCAGCTCGGCAAGGCGGTTCTTCTGGGCAAGGCGCAAGGCTGCAGCACTCGGCGCGTCCGCACCGGCGACGTGGCCATCCCAGCGATAGACGGCGCCGTCCTTGGTCACCAGGCGCTGGCCGGCTTTGAGTTCCTTCACCAGACGCGGCGCGTCGGCATCAGCCACCAGACCGATCTGGCGCAGGCGGCGGATCAGCGCCGCGGGTGCGCGGACATGGTTCAGCAGGGGCTCAGCGCCAGCGGGAAGCGCTGGATCACCAGAGCCATCGCCGTTTTCCGACCAGTGGGCAGGCGCATTCGGATCGAGCGGGGATTCGAGATCGTCTCCGAGTGCGGCACCGAGCGCCGTCTCGAAACCGCGATCGACCTTCAGCTCTTCGGCAACCGGCGGAAATTCGCCTGCCGCAGCACCTGCCAGCATGCGCTGGATGGTACGGGCCTCCGTTTCCAGCGCGTTGAGCTTGCTGCGTGCCTGCTCAACGGGAGTACGGGAAAGCGCTTCGGTCTCGCGCGCCCTGGCAAGCGCCTGCTCGACGGACTGGATTGTCGTCTCGGCCTCGGCCAGGGCGACTTCGCCTGCCTCGACCACGGCCCGCTTCTCGTCCGGGTCGGGCAGCGTTGCCATCTTCTGCTCGATGCCGGCGAGTTCGCGATTAGCATCGTCCATCTGGCGTTCGAGCCGCAGCTTGCGATCAGCGAGGTCGCGAATGGCGCGTTCCAGCTGATTGCGTCCGGCAGCAGCTTCAGCGCGCTCTGCAGTCAGGGTGGTGAAGATACGCTCACTGTCGGCGAGTTTGGCGGCCGCCTCTTCGAAAGCCTGCTGCGTCTCTTCGGCATAACGGCCGGAATCGGCCAGAATTTCAGCAATATCGGCCTCTTCGGCGTCGAGTCTTGCCAGGATCGTGGCGTTGTCGGCGACAAGCCGCTCCTCGCGCCTGATGTCTTCGGCAAGTTGGGCCAGGCGGCGAGTGAGTTCATCGCGGCGCCGCAGGATGCGGTTGGCATCCTCTTCGAGCTGGCTGCGGGCGATCTGCAGGCGCTGGAGTGCGGCAGCCGCTCTCGCCTCGCCTTCGCGCAGTTCGGGCAGCTTCAGGGCGGCGATGCCCTGGTTCTTTGCCGCATCCATCTGGATCTGCGCCTTCTCGGCGACAGCGACGGTTGCCTGGTTGAGCGCGCTGTCGGCCTCGGCTTCGGCCTCTTTCGCCTGCACCCAGCGGATATGCAAGAGCATCGCCTCGCGGGCGCGGATATCGGCAGAGAGCGTCTTGAAACGGTTTGCCTGGCGGGCCTGGCGTTTCAGGCTCTCGATCTGGCTTTCAAGCTGCGAGGTGACGTCATCCAGCCGCTCCAGATTGCTTTCGGCGGCACGCAGGCGAAGTTCGGCCTCGTGGCGGCGGGAGTGCAGGCCGGAAATGCCGGCGGCTTCTTCCAGCAACTGGCGGCGGGCCTGCGGTTTTGCGGCGATCAGCTCGCCGATGCGCCCCTGCCCGACCATGGAAGGAGAGCGGGCGCCGGTGGAGGCATCGGCAAAGAGCAGCTGCACATCCTTGGCCCGGCTTTCCTTGCCGTTGATGCGATAGATCGATCCCTGCTCGCGCTCGATGCGGCGGGTGACCTGGATTTCATCGCTGTCGTTGAAGGCGGCCGGCGCCGTGCGCTCGCCATTGTCGAGATAGAGCGCGACTTCGGCAGTGTTCCGCGCCGGGCGGTTTCCCGAGCCGGAAAAGATCACGTCGTCCATGCCGGACGCGCGCATATTCTTGTAGGAATTCTCGCCCATGACCCAGCGCAGGGCTTCCACGAGATTGGACTTGCCGCAACCGTTCGGCCCGACCACGCCCGTCAGCCCGCGCTCGATGAAGAATTCGGTCGGTTCGACGAAGGATTTGAAGCCGACAAGGCGGAGCTTGTTGAACTTCATGCCCCAGCCTCACGCTGCACATATGAAAAAACGGGCGCACGGCTTTCGCCGTCGCCCGCCTTTGCAAAACGGTACGGATCAGAGGAGGCTGTCGATAAGGGCCGACATGGTGTCAACCGGCATGTCTCCAGAGTAGCGCTTGCCATTGATGAGGAACGTCGGCGTGGCATTGACGCCGAAGTCCTTGGAACCGCGTTCCCGCGTGGCATTCACTTCATCCAGCAGTTTCTGGTTCGTCAAGCACTTCGTGAAGCTATCCTCAGTAAATCCGGCAAGCTTCGACATTTGCAGCAGCGCGGCGCGGCCGTCATCGGCGGCAGCCCAGACTTGCTGCTGCTTGAAGAGCATAGCGACCATCGGGAAATATTGCTCGGGCGTTGCGAGCTCTTCAGGCTTCTGCGGGTTGCAGCGGGCGAGCATGAAGGCGGCGGCAGCGCGCGGATCGAAGGGGAATTCGCGCAGGACGAATTCGACTTTGCCGGTGTCGACGTATTTCTGCTTGATCGTATCGAAGGTGGTGTTGTGGAAGTGGGCGCAGTGCGGGCAGGTCATCGACATGTATTCGACGATCTTGACCGGGGCATCTGTCTTGCCGAGCGCCATTTCCGGCAGCGCGCCAGGGGTCATGACCTTGGCCATGTCGACATCGCCATCCGGCTTCGGGATTTCGACGGCTGCCTGCGCCTGCGCCGTGCCGTATACCGCGATAGATGCGGTTGCGGCAGCGACACCGCCCAGAAGCTGGCGTTTCGTCAGTTGCATTTCAGAGATGCGCATGGGTTCCCCATAAACAAGTGTGGCAGCTAGTTGTGCGATATAACGGCCAGAAGCCGCGAACAAGGCACGCTTCGCCAACTTTCTTCAAAGAATTGTGACCTGCGCGAGACGAAACCGCAGATCAATGAACAAATCAATCATTCCCGGAATGCAGAAGCAGTGTTTCGCCCTGCATGAAAGAGACGGATTATCTGTATCTCGCCGTTCACAAGCGGTAGGCGATCAGGATGCTACCATCAGGACGGCGAAGGTTATTTCGGCTTTTTACCCAATACTGCCGTACCCAGGCGAGCGATCGCCTGGCGCAATTTGTCGTCCTCTATGCCCTGCATCATGCCTTCCAGCTTGCGAGCGGCTTCGCCCTTCAGCGGCGGGGGCGTGCGAGAGCGTTTGACCGGCTGGTAGACCGGTTTCTGGACGATGCGGAGCTGGTGGACGGCGGCGAAGCCGAAGAAGCTGTTGATGCGCTGGATGAGTTCGCCTTGCGCGTGGGTCAGAAAAAGCGCGCGCGCACCTTCGCAGGCAACGGTCAGCACGCCGGGGCGGAAACTGCCGTCATCGCCGCCGCGGGCCCAGGCGATCTTTTCCGGCCGGGTGCAATCGGCAAAGTCCTCGCCGGCGATTTCGTCCCAGGAGCCGAGAAGCGCGCTATTGATGCCGGCACGGCGAGCCAGAACGGGATCGATGATGCCGTTCGTCAGCTCGGAAATCTGCTTCCCATCTTTGCGTGGATAACTCATCGAAACCTTGGTAAGCGATAGCCATTCGAGGCCATCGGCTTGATCACGCCGCATTGCTTCGTCAAGTATAGAGCACTTCCCCCGATCGCGGCAAATAATGACGATACGCACACTGGACGCGCCGACCGCCCTCCCTCTCCTCGAATGGTACGACCGTCATCATCGCGACCTGCCCTGGCGGGTTTCGCCGCCGATGGCCAGGCGCGGCGTCAAGGCCGATCCCTATCACGTGTGGCTGTCCGAGGTGATGCTGCAGCAGACGACGGTGCAGGCGGTAAAACCCTACTTCGCCAATTTCCTGGCGAAATGGCCGTCGGTGACGGATCTCGCCGATGCGCCTGTTGAAGCGGTGATGGCCGCCTGGGCGGGGCTCGGTTATTATGCTCGGGCGCGTAATCTGAAGAAATGTGCCGAAGCCGTTGCTACCGAACATGGCGGCATCTTTCCCGACACCGAAGAGGGCCTGAAAGCCCTGCCCGGGATAGGCGACTATACGGCGGCTGCGGTTGCGGCAATTGCCTTCAACCGGCAGGCGGCCGTGATGGACGGCAATGTGGAGCGGGTGATCTCACGGCTCTATGCCATCGCCACGCCGCTTCCAGCCGGCAAGCCGCTGATGCGCCAGAAGGTAGCGCTGCTGACGCCGGCCGAGCGGCCCGGCGATTTCGCCCAGGCGATGATGGATCTCGGCGCCACCATCTGCACGCCGAAGCGACCGGCCTGTTCGCTCTGTCCCTTCAATGTATCGTGCAAGGCGCTCAGGCTGCATGATCCCGAGCAGTTTCCAGTCAAGGCCGCCAAGAAGGAAAAGCCGGTCCGGCGCGGCGCCGCTTTCGTGGCGGTCACCTCCGATGGCGATATCCTGCTTCGGCGGCGGATCGAAAGCGGCCTGCTCGGCGGCATGACGGAAATTCCGACGACAGCATGGACCGCGCGGCAGGACGGCGAGACGTCAGCCGAAGCGGCACCCTTCAAGGCTGACTGGGAGAGCGCCGGCAGCGTCACCCACGTCTTCACCCATTTCGAGCTCAGGCTTTCGATCTTCCGCGTCGCGATTGCCAATCGCCTTCAAATCGATGACGGCTGGTGGGAGCCGGTTATAAATCTTGAAGCTCAGGCGCTGCCGACTATCATGAAAAAGGCGATCGCAGCGGCTATTCCTCTCGCGTTCAAAACAGCCAAGGGATGATTATGGCAAACGACATCAAGCATATCGTTTTCGATATTGGCAAAGTTCTTATTCATTACGATCCGCAAATTCCTTTCAGCCGCCTCATTCCCGATGAGGCCGAGCGCAACTGGTTTTTCGCCAATGTCTGCACGCACGACTGGAACATCGAACAGGACCGCGGCCGCACCTGGGCCGATGCCGAGGCGTTGCTGATCGAGCAGCATCCGACCCGCGAAGAGCATATCCGCGCCTTCCGCAAGAATTGGCAGGAGATGATACCACATGCCTATGAGGACAGCGTCGCGATCATGGAAGGCTTCATCAACGAGGGCCGGGATGTGACGATGCTGACGAACTTCGCCTCCGACACGTTCCGCGAGGCACAGGAACGCTTCGCCTTCCTCAAGAAGCCGCGCGGCGTGACCGTTTCCGGCGATGTCGGCCTTATCAAGCCGGATATCGCGATCTACGAAACGCATACCAAGAGCTTCGGCCTCGATCCGGCCGCGACGATCTTCATCGACGACGCGCCTGTCAATATCGAGGGTGCGAAGGCTGCCGGCTGGAATGCCGTGCTCTTTACCGGCGCCGACAAGCTGCGCGCCGATCTCGCCACCTATGGACTGAAGGCCTGAGCCATGAGCTTCGACCCTGCAGCAGCCATCGACCGTTTCCACACCGCGATCAACGATCTCGATTTTCCTGAAATCGAGAACTGGTTTGCCGAGGATGCGACTTATGTCTCCAACGGCGTCGGCAGCCTTGCCGGCCGCGCCGAGATCATGGCCGCATTCCGCCGCTACTTCGACGACTACCCGGACCAGACGGCGGAGAATTCTGTGGTCGAGACGCTGACGCCGCTCTCCGGCCGTGCCGTGTGGTCTGTTCGCGCAACCCATAGCAAGACCGGCAAGCCGCTGATCCGCGAAGGCGAGGAAACGATCACTTTCAACGAGGACGGCAAGGTTACGCGCGTCGATGTAACCGACTACCAGGAATTCTGACGCAGATCTTAGCTTTAATAGTAAGAAGCCCGGGGCCTTTCGGTCCCGGGCTTTCTTTATGCGTCTTCCGTAACTGGAGGTACAAACCGGAAGAGGCCTGGTCCTGTCCTTGCAAGGATGTTGCTCAACCCACCTTTGCAAGGTCACTGCGGATGACGGACCGCAATTCGTCGATCGGGCGCAGGGATTGCCCGTCGTCGAAGTGCCAGAAGGTCCATCCGTTGCATGCATCAAGGCCCTGCACTTTTGCGCCAAGGCGATGAATGGAGCCGGCCTCGCCGCCCGAGGCGACCGTGCCGTCGGCGCGCACTACGGCGCTGTAGCGCCGCTTGGCATCCGTCAGCACCTGGCCAGGCCTGATAAGGCCGCTTTCGACCAGCACATTGAAGGCCACGCGCACTTCGGCCTTCTTGCCGGTCATCACAGTCAGTTCCGCCTTGCCGAGCGGCTCGACTGCGGCGATGCGGGCAGAGGCCGCATCGATATAATCCTGCTCGCGTTCGATGCCGACGAAGTGGCGGCCAAGACGCTTGGCGACGGCGCCGGTCGTTCCCGAACCGAAGAAGGGATCAAGGATGATATCGCCAGGCTTGGACGAGGCCATGATGACGCGGGCGAGCAGCGCTTCCGGCTTCTGCGTCGGATGGGCTTTCTTGCCGTCCTCGCCCTTCAGGCGTTCGTTGCCGCTGCAAATCGGGAAGAGCCAGTCGGAGCGCATCTGCACGTCGTCATTGGCGGCCTTCATGGCATCATAGTTGAAGGTATAGCCCTTGGCCTTGGCGTTCGGGCTGGCCCAGATCATTGTCTCATGGGCGTTCTGGAAACGGCGGCCCTTGAAATTCGGCATCGGATTGGTCTTGCGCCAGACGATATCGTTCAGGATCCAGAAGTTTAGATCCTGCAGCGTGGCGCCGACGCGGAAGATGTTATGATAGGAGCCGATGACCCAGATCGTGCCCGATGGTTTCAGCACGCGGCGGCAGGCAAGCAGCCAGGCACGGGTGAAGGCGTCATAGGCCTCGAAGGAGGCGAACTGGTCCCACTCGTCATCGACGGCATCGACCAGCGACTGGTCCGGCCGGTGCAGCGTGCCGCCGAGCTGGAGATTGTAGGGCGGATCCGCGAAGATGACGTCAACGGACTGGCTCGGAAGAGCCTCAAGGGCTGCAACGCAATCACCCTTGATGATCGTGTCGACCCAAGAACCCGGCTTTACGGAAGTCTTGAGGTCGGCAAGCGGAAATACAGACGCCATGTGGATACTCACTCATACGCTTTACGCTTAACTGTCCGTTATGGTTACGCAAGTTGGTTACCAAAGCCTGAAGCACCGACCCGTTTCGGGAAAATATTCCGGTTTACCTACAAGAAAAAGGCGGACACCTCGTTGCGCCCGCCCCGATTTCACTCCGCCGCCGAGGGCATGTGGACCTGCCTGCTGTCCTCAGGCGCCTCGGCGCGCTCGACCATTCCATAGTCCCTGACGACGTGGCCGATGCGCAGCCGGTAATCGGCAAAAATGCCGTTGCGGCCGGCCTTCTGGGCCGCCCGATGGACTTCGAGATTGCGCCACTCGCGCACCGCCTCCTCATCCCGGAAGAAGGAAAGCGAGAGGATCTTGCCGCGCATCGTCAGGCTCTCGAAACGCTCGATTGAAATGAAACCATCAATCTTTTCGAGCTCGGATCTGAGCTCACCGGCAAGGTCCAGATATCGATGGCGCTCGCCGACATAGGGGATAACTTCGAAGATGACGGCGATCATGGCAGCACCAGCTTCGCATGAGGCGCCGAAACATTCTTCAAGAAGATGCGGTCCTCCTTCAGGATGAAGCGTTCGCGACGCGCGAATTCGTAGTTTTCCCGGCCGAGCGGATCGGCAGCAAGCCGCGCGCGATAGGCCTCGTAGGCTGCGAGGCCTTCGATGTTGTAGACACCGTAGGCGACCGTTGCCGAGCCCTCATGCGGGCCGTAATAGCCGATAAGGTCGGCGCCGTTTCTCGGGATCGCCTGTCCCCAGTTGCGGGCATATTCGGCGAAGGCATCCTTGCGGAAGGGGTCGATCTCGTAGCGGATGAAGCAGGTGATCATCGGTTTTCTCCTTTCGTGTGAGAGGAGTTTTCGCACATTGCCGTACGAGAATGCTTCGGTTACGATCGAAGTATGAAAGAAGGACCCGACATTGCGCAGATCGGCGCACTCATCGGCGATCCGGCGCGCGCCAACATGCTGGCGGCGCTGACCGGCGGTCGTGCGCTGACGGCAACCGAACTTGCGGCAGCCGGCGGCATCACGCTGCAGACGGCCAGCACTCATCTCTCAAAGCTCGAAACCGGCGGGTTGCTGGCTCAGCGCAAGCAGGGACGGCACCGCTATTTCACGCTCGCCGACGAGGCCGTGGCCCGGCTGATCGAAAGCATGATGGGCCTTGCAGCGAGCCGAGGACATCTGCGCCACCAGCCCGGCCCTAAGGATCCGGCGCTGCGCAAGGCGCGCATCTGCTATGACCATCTCGCCGGCGATTTTGGCGTGCGCATGCTGGACAGTCTGGTGGCATCGGGATCGATCGATGCCATCGGCGACGGGCTCGCAGTGACGGCCAAGGGCGAGAGCGATCTGCAATGCATCGGCATCGATGTCGGCAGCCTCAAATCCTCGCGCCGGCCGCTCTGCCGCTCCTGTCTCGACTGGAGTGAACGTCGCGCCCATCTCGCCGGAAGCCTTGGCAAGGCGCTGCTTGCAAATTTCATGGAAAAGGGTTGGGCGCGGCGAATACCGGAAAGCCGCTCGGTGATCTTTTCACCCGAAGGCGAGCGGCAATTCCTGAAACTCTTTCCGCTGGAAGCCTAGCAAGGTGCCACCAGCGTATTCCTGAAATGACTATGGGCAACCGTGCTACAGAGTTCACTCCATTCGCAATCCGTGCAGGCATTGCGGATGAGGTCGGCAGCGAAGGCCTGGCGTAGTCTTTTTAGCAGGGCTTTGTCAGGAATGAGACGGGCGCCCTGCTCTACCCGCACGCCCAGGAGCCTGCCAACTGCTTCGGCGGCAGCTTCGTCCCTGGCCTTCGGACTCGGCAGAAGGCAATGCGCTGAAGCCTCGGACAGCAGGGGAGCGCAGATATCGTCGGGGCCGGAGACGATTTCGATCTCCTCTCCGGCCGAGAGACGCTCAGCGATGCGGCGGTAGTTGGCGGTGAAGGCCGGCGTATAGCCTTCACCGACGAATGTCAGCATGCAGAGCAGATGGTGGGCGCGAAGCCTGACGGTCAATGCAGCTCTGCCCGGCCGCCATAGATGCGGATGCCCTTGAGCACGGCCGCAGCGAGTGCGGACTTCAGCACGCCGCCGAGGATGAAGGGCGCGACGCCGAGCAGCCAGCCTTTTTCCGCTCCAATCAGCGAGGCGAGATAGACGCCGCCGAGGGCGAGGCAGAAGATGTTTGCGGCAAGGTGAGCGGTGAAGCTTCTGATAATATTATCACCGGTCCAGCCCCGCTCGGCGAGCCAGCCGACTATCAGCGCCATCAGCGGAAAGGCGACGAGATAACCAGCCGTCGGCCCGACGAAGGGCGCAAGACCGCCTGAGCCGTTTGCGAGTACCGGTGCGCCGAGCATAGCTTCGCCGAGCCAGGCAAGAACGGTGAGCGTGCCGAGGCGCCAGCCATAGAGCGCGCCGATCATGGTGACGGCGAATGTCTGCATGGTGATCGGCACCGGCACCATCGGCACCGCTATCTGCGAGGCAAGCGCCAGCACCAGCGTGCCGGCGAGAACGAAGAGATATTTGACCGCAATCGACCGTGCGGAAAGGCGCAGCGGATCGAAAGCGATATGACGGGACTGGTCAGAGAGGGACATGAAATTCTCCTTTTCAAAATTATAGATAATTTTTGATTCCCATCTATTTGATGGCGGAGATTCTTGCGTAACGCAAGAGCAGGCGCGCGGATTCAAATGAAGCCGGGCCACAAACGAACGCAGATACACGCCAGAACGCCCGAAAATCAGGACATTTCACGCATTCTGAAATTATCTATAATTTTGGAATTTAGCCGACAATGGCAAAGGCTTCCCGCTCGCCGCCCTTCTGGGCGGGCTGCGGAGCGCGTCCGATCCACTGCACATGCTTCTGCAGGATGGCGGCAGCCTCTTCCGCCTTGCCCTGGCGAAGTGCGGCAAGAATGGCGCGATGGTCGTGATCCGTGCGCTTCTCCCAGCCCGAACGCCAGGCCGAAAACAGGAAGCGGGCGCTTGCAGCGTGCAGGTCGTCGATCGAAGCCAGCAGGCGCGGCATGGCGCAAGGGGTGAGGATCAAGCGATGGAAGCTGCGGTTCGCCTCCTCCCAGGCATGCACATCCGCAGCGGCATCGCCCTCGCGCGTCGCCTCTTCCGCAGCATCGAGGATGGCGGGCGTCAGATGGCGGATGGCATGTTTCAGGGCGAGCACTTCGAGGGCTGCGCGCATTTCCGCCACTTCGCGCACTTCGGCGAGATCGAAGGAGGCGACGCGCACACCACGGCGCGGCTCGCTGATCGCCAGCCCCTGCGCTTCGAGCCGGCGAAAGGCCTCGCGCACGGGTACATGGCTGGTCTCGAATTCCTCGGCGATATGGTCCTGCCGGAGACGGGCGCCGGGCGCGAGTTCGCCATGCACGATGCGCTCTGCAAGCACGCGGGCAATACGCGCGGCGATGGTGTCTTCGGGTTCCCTAATCATTGTCGTTCAGTAGCGAGCCCTGCAGGGCTTGTCGAGGTCGTATGACAGCCGTTACTGCAAAGCCGCCCGCATGGCGCAATCCAGCCATGCCCCGTCATCGGTTGAGCTTTCGGCGGCCATCGTGTAAAGCCCCATCATCCCAAAACAAGGCATGAGTATATGGACGGCTTCGACCTCATCATCTTCGACTGCGACGGCGTTCTGGTCGATTCCGAAATCATCGCAGCGGATGTTGAATCCAAGCTGCTGACGGAAGCAGGCTATCCGATCAGCGTCGAGGAAATGAACGAGCGCTTCGCCGGCCTCACCTGGCGCGATATCCTCTTCCAGATCGAACGGGAAGCCAGCATTCCGATCTCGGCATCGCTGCTCGATCAGTCGCAGAAGCTTCTGGACATCCGACTCGAACAGGAAGTGCAGGCCATTCCCGGCGTCGAATTCGCCGTCAGCCGCCTGTCGATGAAGCGTTGCATCTGCTCGAACTCGTCGAGCCAGCGGCTTGACATGATGCTGGGCAAGGTCGGACTGAAGAAGCTCTTCGCCCCCAATATCTTCTCCGCCAAGGATCTCGGTCCCGACCGTGCCAAGCCGAAGCCCGATATCTTCCTTCACGGCGCAAGCCAGATGGGCGTTTCGCCCTCCAGGACCGTTGTCGTCGAAGATTCCACACATGGTGTTCATGCTGCACGCGCTGCCGGCATGCGGGTGATCGGCTTCACCGGCGGTTCGCACACCTATGCCTCGCATGCTGATAAACTGACGGATGCGGGCGCGGAGACGGTAATTTCCCGCATGAATGATCTGCCAGGCGTTGTCGCCGCATTGGCAGAGTGGGAAGGCGTGCTCTAAGGGCAGCAGCTTCGCTGACCTGATGCCTCCAAGAGACGGCAGCCCTTATTCACGCAACAGGTTTTTGTTTGCAGAGGCGCCCGCCTTCGCGAAGCCCTTAGGCTGAGCGACTGTCAGCAGCAGGCGCCTCAGCTGCTTTTCTTCTTGGAATTTTTGACGTTCTTGGCTGGCTGATTGTCGAAGCCGACATTGACGCGCACGAGTGCGCCGGAGCCGACCGGCATCTTGATGCCCTCGTGGCGGAAGATGACCTGCGTGGCTGGCGCGCCGGCCGGGATCTGCGTCGGGAAATTGACGACTTCGGACGACAGGACGTCCTGTCCATCCAGCACCGAGATGCGGATCGGCAGCGTGACCGGGCCTGGCGTGCCGCCTGGGCCGGCAACAAGACGAAGCTGCGCCACGACGGTCATGGAGAGCGCCGTGTCGTTGAGCATGCACTGGCGGCTATAGTCGCCGAAAGACGCCTGGAAGACGACCTGCTGCGGATCACCGGTCTTCGCACCTTTCGCATAGGTGCGGTAGATCGCGTCCTGGTCACGCATGAAGATCTGCGGGCATGCACCCTGCACAACGGGCGCGACCGTTCCTTGCGCGGTAACGCCGGTGCCGATCGGAGCCTGGTTCGACGAAGGACTGGTCGGCGCGACCGGCATGATCTGGGCATTGCCGTTCGGCTGAAGCGGAGCGGGACCGCTGCTCGCACTTGCGGCTTCAGGCTTGCTATCGCCGCCGAGGCCGAGCGAATTGCAGCCAGCAAGAGCGGCAAGAAGGGATGCGGAAACGATGAGACGAGAGACCTTGCCGAGCACGATATTCCACCCCTTGCAAACGCTTTTCTTCTAGGTGCTTGCGACTTTCGCGCAAGGCCTTTCATGACAGTTGGCGATGGTCTATATCAGCGGCGCAAAGAAAAATCGATTGGGTAAGCACCGTTTTGATGCACTTTTCGGCGCCGAATGCGGGCAAGTTCAATAGGATACCTGCGGCACTGCCCCGACAGGCCGTTAAGCCCCCTCTTTTCGGCCGAACGGCAGCGTCCCGTTTGCGCGCCGAATTTCTCCAGCCATAGATCAAGGATGACGAACGTGGACTATATCTCGACCCGCGGCGAGGCCCCTTCCCTCGGCTTTTGCGACGCCCTTCTGGCGGGGCTGGCGCGCGATGGCGGGCTCTACGTTCCCCGCAAATGGCCGAGCTTTTCCAAGAAGGAAATCCGGGCGCTGCGCGGCAAGACCTATCAGGAGATCGCCTTCACCATCCTTTCGCCCTTCACCAATGGCGAAATCCCCGATGAAACCTTCCGGGCGATGATCGACGAAGCCTACGGCACTTTCCGCCATCCGGCGATCGCGCCGCTGGTACAGACCGGCCCGAACAGTTTCGTGATGGAACTCTTCCACGGCACGACGCTCGCCTTCAAGGATGTGGCGATGCAGCTTCTTGCCCGCCTGATGGATTACGCGCTGGAAAAGCGCGGCGAGCGGGCGACCATCGTCGGCGCCACCTCGGGCGATACGGGTGGCGCTGCGATCGACGCCTTTGCCGGCCGTGAGCGCACCGACATCTTCATCCTCTTCCCACATGGCAAGGTTTCGCCGGTACAGCAGCGGCAGATGACGACGTCGACATCAGGTAATGTGCATGCGCTTGCCGTCGAAGGCAATTTCGACGATTGCCAGAACCTCGTCAAAGCCATGTTCAATGACGCGGCCTTCCGCGACAAGGTGAAGCTCTCGGGCGTCAACTCGATCAACTGGGCGCGCATCATGGCCCAGATCGTCTATTATTTCACGACAGCGATCGCACTGGGCGGACCGGACCGGAAGATCTCGTTCACGGTACCGACTGGGAATTTCGGCGATATCTTCGCCGGCTATTGTGCCAAGCGCATGGGCCTGCCGATCGACAAGCTCGTCATCGCCACCAATGAGAACGATATCCTGGCGCGGACGCTGAAGACAGGCCGTTATGACATGAAAGCGGTGAAGGCCACGAGTTCGCCTTCCATGGATATCCAGATATCCTCCAACTTCGAGCGGCTGCTGTTCGAGGCCTATGACCACGATGCCTCCAAGGTGCGCGCCGCCATGGAAAGCCTGAAGCAATCCAACGGCTTCGAGATCTCGCCCGAAGCGCTGAAATTCATCAAAAGGGATTTCCGTGCCGGCCGCGCAAGCGAGCGCCAGGTGGCGGAAACGATCCGCAAGACCTATGCGGAAACCGGCTATCTGCTCGATCCGCATTCGGCGATCGGCGTCTTCGTGGCCGCCAAGCGAGAAAAGCCGAATACGCCGATGGTGACGCTTGCCACCGCCCATCCGGCGAAATTCCCGGCTGCCGTAAAATCCGCCTCCGGTATTGACCCGGCGCTTCCGACGTGGCTTGCTGATGTGATGCACAGGGAGGAGCGCTTCCAGATCATCGAGCCCGAGCTCAAAGCGGTTGAAACCTTTATCGGCAAGCATGCCCGCAGCTAGATGACGGCAGGCGCAGAAAGATAGCACATGACAGTTGAGTGCACCCGGCTCAAATCCGGGCTGACAGTAGTCACACAGACCATGCCGCACCTTGAAAGCGCTGCGCTCGGAGTCTGGATCAAATCAGGTTCGCGCAACGAGACGGAAGACGAACACGGCATTGCCCACCTGCTCGAACACATGGCCTTCAAGGGAACGGCACGACGTACCGCCCGTGAGATCGCCGAGGAAATCGAGGATGTCGGCGGCGAAGTGAACGCCGCGACGTCCACCGAGACGACCTCTTACTATGCCCGCGTTCTGAAGGATCACGTGCCGCTCGCCGTCGATATCCTCGCCGATATTCTGACGGAATCTGCCTTCGAGGAAGAAGAGCTGGAGCGCGAGAAGCAGGTCATCCTGCAAGAGATCAACGCGGCCAACGACACGCCCGACGACGTCGTCTTCGACCGCTTCTCCGAGGTCGCCTATCGTGGCCAGACGCTCGGCCGGCCGATCCTCGGCACGCCGGAGACCGTCGTTTCCTTCACGCCGCAGCAGATCCGCACCTATCTCGGCCGCAACTACACGACCGACCGGATGTTCGTGGTCGCAACCGGCGCCGTCGAGCATGACGAATTCGTGCGCATGGTCGAGGACCGCTTCGCCAGCCTGCCGACCACGCCCAACGCGCCGCCAGTCATGGAGGCTGCGCGCTATATCGGCGGCAATGTGCGCGAGCCGCGCGACCTCATGGACGCGCAGATACTGCTTGGCTTCGAGGGCAAGGCCTATCATGCCCGCGATTTCTACTGCTCACAGATCCTCGCCAATATCCTCGGCGGCGGCATGTCCTCCCGCCTCTTCCAGGAAGTACGCGAGTTTCGCGGCCTCTGTTACTCCGTCTACGCTTTCCACTGGGGCTTTTCCGACACCGGCATCTTCGGCATCCATGCAGCAACCGGTGGCGAGAATCTGCCGGAGCTGGTGCCGGTCATCATCGACGAGTTGCACAAGTCGGCGGACAATATCGACCAGAAGGAAATCGAGCGCGCACGGGCGCAGATCCGCGCCCAGCTTCTCATGGGACAGGAAAGCCCCGCTGCCCGCGCCGGCCAGATCGCCCGGCAGATGATGCTCTATGGCCGTCCGATCTCCAATCCAGAGATGATGGAGCGGTTGGAGGGCATCACCATCGAGCGTCTCACCGATCTTGCCGGTCGCCTCTTCTACGATACCGTCCCGACGCTTTCGGCGATTGGTCCGCTCGAGCAGCTTGCCCCGATGGAAGACATCACCGCCTCGCTTTCGGTTCCGGCACCGAAGACGAAGCAGGCAAGCCGCTGACCGACACATACGTTGCGCCGGGGGTTATCGATGCCAAAATCGGTTTTTCGGTTCCTTTCGCGACAGCCCGAAGCGGTCGAACTCGAAAACGATAAATATGTCCTGCGCCTGCCGCGCTACCAGGATTTCAACCAGTGGCACCGGCTCCGTGCCGACAGCCGCCGTTTTCTGGAACCCTGGGAGCCGACATGGCGGCGCGACGAGCTGACCGAAGGCTCGTTTCGCGCCCGCGTCATCCGCGGCAAGCAGGAATATGCCTCGGGACAGGCGATCCCGCTCTTCATTTTTCTAAGGAGGGATATGACGCTCGTCGGCGGCATCACCATCGGCTATATCCGCCGGGGAGCCGCCCAAAGCTGCATGATCGGCTACTGGATGGGCGAGCGTTATGCCGGCCAGGGACATATGTTCGCCGCACTTCAATTGGTTATTCCCTATATCTTCACAGGGCTTGAGTTGCACCGTATCGAAGCAGCCTGTATTCCAGACAACGCACGGAGCATTCGCCTGCTTGAGAAAGCCGGGTTCCAGCGGGAAGGCTACCTGCGCGGATATTTGAAGATCAACGGTCAGTGGCATGATCACGTGATGTTTTCACGCCTAGCCACCGACGCGGATACAGGCAGGAAACCCAACAGCCGATGAACAAAGACCGCATGCTGCTGACGTCACCGTCCGGACGAGTGATCGCGGTGATCGCAGCCCTTCTCCTGTCGGTATTCGCCCTTGCGGCGGGAACCGTGCAGGCGGCCGAACCGGTGAAGATTTCCCGCGACGATACTGCGCTGGACCTGACTGCCACGACTGAAATCTACGCCAACCAGGGCGAGGCCTTCCAGGTTTCCACCGCGGCCGGCGCCGATGGTATCCGCCGACGTATCGAAGTGCGCGCAAGCTCGGAAAACCATCAGGGCGACTGGGCGGTCTTTGCGCTCGCCAATGTTTCGGAAGAACAGCTCGAGCGCGTTATCGTCGCGCCGCACTTCCGTCTCGTCAATTCCAAGCTGTTCTGGCCCGATCTCGGCTCGCAGCGCATTATTGCTATCACGCCGAGCGAAGGTTTTGCGCTCGACCGCCAGCCGAGCGACGAGGCCGATGTCTTTCGCATCACGCTGAACCCTGGCGCCGTCATCACCTTCGTTGCCGAGCTTGCCACACCCGACCTGCCGCAGATCTATCTGTGGGAGCCGGATGCCTACAAGGACACGATCAACGCCTTCACGCTCTATCGCGGCATCGTGCTCGGCATTGCCGGCCTGCTCGCGGTCTTCCTGACGATCCTCTTTGTCGTCAAGGGAACCTCGATGCTGCCGGCAACGGCGGCACTCGCCTGGGCGGTGCTCGGCTATATCTGCGTCGACTTTGGCTTTCTCGGAAAGCTGATCAGCGTCGCCTCGGCGGATCAACGAATATGGCGCGCCTGTGCGGAGGTGGCGCTTGCCTCCAGTTTCGTGATCTTCCTGTTCACCTATCTCAATCTCAACCGATGGCATGTGCATCTCGGCTATGCGACGCTTGCCTGGGTTCTCGGTCTTGCCCTTCTGTTCGGCGTTGCGATCTACGATCCGTCGATTGCGGCGGGCATTGCACGGCTGTCCTTCGCACTGACGGCGGCAACCGGTCTGCTGCTGATCATCTATCTCGGCTTCAATCGCTATGACCGCGCCATCCTGCTCGTGCCGGCATGGGCGCTGACGCTCGTCTGGCTGTTCGGCGCATGGATGACGATCACCGGCCGGCTCGATAATGACATCATCCAGCCGGCACTTGGCGGTGGCCTGGTCCTCATCGTACTGCTGATCGGCTTCACCGTCATGCAGCACGCCTTTGCGGGCGGCGCTTTCCAGCAGGGGCTATTCTCCGATCTCGAGCGCCAGTCGCTGGCGCTGACGGGCTCGGGCGATATGGTCTGGGACTGGGATGTGGCGCGCGATCGCGTCGTCACCATTCCCGATGTTTCCGTCAAACTCGGACTTTCACCGGGCACGATGCATGGCGCGGCGCGCAACTGGCTGCCGCGGCTGCATCCTGACGATCGCGACCGTTTCCGGGCGACGCTGGACGTGCTGCTGGAACATCGCCGCGGGCGGCTGAACCATGAGTTCCGCATCCGCGCCGAAGACGGTCACTTCCACTGGCTCTTGATCCGCGCCCGGCCGGTACTCGGCTCGAATGGCGAGATCATCCGCTGCGTGGGCACGATCGTCGACGTGACAGAGCAGAAGAATTCGGTCGAACGGCTGCTGCACGATGCGCTTCACGACAACCTGACGGGCCTGCCGAACCGGCAGGTGTTCATCGACCGCCTGCAGTCGGTGCTGACGCTGGCACCGGGCGGCGAGACGCTGCGCCCGACCGTCATGGTGATTGATATCGACCGCTACAAGCTGGTCAATGATTCCCTCGGTGTCGCCGCCGGTGACAATATCCTGATCGCGCTTACCCGCCGCCTGCGCCGCCTTCTGAAGCCGCAGGATACACTGGCGCGCCTTTCCGGCGACCAGTTCGGCCTCATTCTCGTTTCCGAGCATGATCCGGCCAAGGTTGCCGATTTCGCCGATGCGATGAGCAAGGCGATCATGGTGCCGATCAACTTCTCCAATCGCGAGATCATCCTGACGGCCTCCATCGGTCTCACCTCCTGGGTGGACCAGCAGGAGAGCGCGTCGGGTCTGCTCAGCGACGCCGAGCTTGCCATGTACCGGGCCAAACGCGCCGGCGGCAATCGTGTGGAACCGTTCCAGCCGGCTTTCCGCGATTTCGGCACCGATCGCCTGCAGCTTGAATCGGATCTGCGCCGCGCCATCGAGCGCAAGGAGCTTTCGATGGTCTACCAGCCGATTGCGCGGCTGGAGGACGTCGAGATCGCCGGCTTCGAGGCGCTGATGCGCTGGGAACATCCCAAGCGCGGCAATATCCCGCCGTCCGAATTCATCCCGATCGCCGAATCTTCCGACATTATCGGCGCGCTCGGCATCTTCGCGCTGGAGCAGGCGACCAACGACCTGATGGGGTGGCAGAACCAGACCGGCGAGCTGCCGATCTTCGTCTCCATCAATCTGTCGAGCGTGCAGCTTCTCAACAACGATCTTTACGACGACGTCCGTTCGGTACTGGCGAAGACCCATTGCGATCCTTCGCGGCTGAAGCTGGAACTGACGGAATCCATGGTGATGGAGAACCCGGAACAGGCTCGCCTCGTGCTGCAAAAGCTGAAAGAGGCCGGCCTCGGTCTGGCGCTCGACGACTTCGGCACCGGCTATTCCTCGCTCGCCTACCTGACCCGCTTCCCCTTCGACACGATCAAGCTCGACAAGGCGCTGGTGCGCGACAACAGCGACAAGAAGGCGACGATCTTGAAATCGGTGATTGCCATGGCGCGCGAGCTGGACATGAAGGTGGTGGCCGAAGGCATCGAGTCCAACGAGGATGCGATCGAACTTGCCAAGATGGGCTGCAGCTACGGCCAGAGCTATCTCTTCGGCCCGCCGATGCCGTCGGAATCGGTGCTGCGGCTGCTGAGGGAACGGTTTCCGCTGACGAAGCGGGCCTGATCCCAGAGCCTGTTTCATCGGATTTGCCGGGGAATTGGCACCTCTTGGATCGATACGGCTTTCCTTGCCTGCGGCGGCCATTGACCATTGGCCGCCGATATGCGCCTCTGCCTCAGCGCAACAAGGAAAATCCGATGCTCAAGCTTCTGCTCGCCCTCTCGATGGGCGCCTTTTGCGTCTCTCCGGTATACGCCGCCGAAATTCACCCACCCTCGCTGAGCTGCCTGGCGGCAGCAGCGCCGGCGCGCTGCGAAAAATTGAGGAAGGATTTCACGGCCGCCTATGCGCTTGCCCACAAGGGCGATCATGGCGCGCAGGTGACCGTAGCCTTCTGCCTCTCCACTGGTTGCCGAGGCGCCGTGATCATCGACAAGGTCGCCGCTTGCAGCTGGCATATCGTCATCGCCAATTCCGGGGCAGCAACCGTCATAGACGGCTCCAATCTCAAGGATACCTGCCGGCCGATGACGGAAGAGCAGAAGGCGGCTGCACGTGCCTTGTCCCATGATCTCGTCCGCAAGATCTATAACCGTCCGGTGGCGGTGGCGGACCAGATGTAGGCTGGGTTGGCCTTCGACAGGCCTGGCGGCTGCGGGCGCGAAATATCGTTGCCCTTGTCGTTTTCGTCGCTATTCTGCCCGAAAACATAATCGGGAGGTACCTTATGATCCTGCACTGCGTATTCATGCGTCTGAAGAGCGCTATGACACCTGACGATAAGCAGGCGCTGTTCGACGCCATCGTGGCGCTGAAGCAGGTGATCCCGGGAATTCTCGACATTAAATACGGGCCGAATGTTTCGCCCGAGGGGCTGCATGGCGGTTTCGTCGACGGCTTTGCCGTGACCTTCGAAAGCCCCGAGGCTCGTGACACCTATCTCGTGCATCCCGAGCATGTGACCGTCGGCGAGCGCATCGTCTCGTCGACGGATGGAGGCCTGGCGGGCCTCCTGGTCTTCGATTTCGTTCTCTAAGATCCCATCAGCTCAGCTCGATTTCGCCATGGCGGTGGAGAGCTGGTCGACATTGTAGCGGAACATCTTCTCGTAGGTCGGGGCCGGGCCTTTCGAGTCCGAGAGAGATTCAACATAGAGCTCACCGCCCGGCTCGGCGCCTGTCGCAGTGGCAACCTGCTTGACGAGGCGCGGATCGTTGGAGTTCTCGAAGAAATAGGTTTTCACGTGTTCCTGCTTGATCTGCTCGATCAGCTCGGCAACGTCGGCGGCCGACGCTTCGCTTTCGGTGGAGAGGCCGAGGGGTGCGAGGAAGCTGACACTATATTCCCGGCCGAAATAACCGAAGGCATCGTGGCTGGTCAGCACCTTGCGGCGATCACCTGCGATCTTGTCGAACTTGGAATGTGCATAGGCGTCCAGCTCGTCGAGCGTCTTCGTATATTTCTCGGCATTGGCCTTGAAGGCACCGGCATCAGCCGGATCAGCTGCGGAAAGCGCCTTCTCGATATTGGCGACCCAGACCTTCACATTGACAGGGCTGTTCCACACATGCGGATCGGTGACGGTTTTACCATCCTCTTCCATCGTGCGGGTGTTGATGCCTTCGGACACTGTGACCGGATTTCCCTTGTAGCCGGAGGCGGTGATGAGGCGGTCCATCCAGCCTTCCAGCCCCTCACCGCTGACGAAGGTAACTTTTGCAGCATTCAGCGCCTTGGCATCGGCCGGCGACGGCTCGAATTCATGGGGGTCTCCGTTCGGACCGACGAGGCTCGTGACCTTGACGTGATCGCCGCCGACCTGTCGGACGACATCAGCAAGCACAGTGAAGGACGCAACGACCTTCAGCGTTTCGGCCGAAGCCGGCACGGCCGAAAGCGTCATCAGCACGGGCAAGGCGGCAGAGAGAAGCAGTCTGCTAGGTAACATCGATGTCTCCTGTAATCAGCCCTTCAGATGCGGGCGGGGGAAGAAGCGCCGGGCAAGGCCCGACGGCGCGAAGAAGATGGAGAGGCCGTAGAGCAGCGCCGCCGTCATGATGATCGTCGGGCCAGAGGCAAGTTCGAGATGATAGGAGGCGATAAGGCCGAGATAGCCGGATGCCGCAGCACTTGCCGCCGCTGTCATCATCATGGCCGGCAGATTGCGGGACCAGAGCTGGGCGATCGCCGCCGGCAGCATCATCAGGCCGACGGCCATCAGCGTGCCAAGCGCCTGGAAGCTCGCGACAAGGTTCAGCACTACAAGCAACAGAAAGAGGAAATGATAGACCGGCCCGCGCCCGCCGACGGCGCGCAGGAAGCCCGGATCAAAACATTCCGCGACCAGCGGGCGGTAGACGATCGCGAGCGCCAGCAATGTAACCGACGTGATGGCGCCGATCTGCGTCAGCGCCGGCGCGTCGATGGCAAGGATCGTGCCGAAAAGCACATGCAGCAGATCTATGTTCGAACCGCGCAAAGAGACGATGAGGACACCCAGGGCCAGTGACGCCAGATAGAAGCTTGCGAAACTCGCATCCTCCTGCAGCACGGTCATACGGCTGACGACACCTGACAACAGCGCAACGGAAAGACCTGCTACGAGACCACCAATACCCATTGCCGTCAGAGACAGCGAGCCGGCGACGAGATAGCCGACCGCAGCACCAGGCAGCACGGCGTGGCTCATTGCGTCTCCCATGAGGCTCATGCGGCGAAGCATCAGGAAAACACCGATGGGGCCGGAGCCGAGACCCAGGCATAGGCAGGCGACGAGCGCGCGGCGCATGAAGCCATAATCGGCGAAGGGGGCGAAGAAGATATCGTAGGCCGTCATGCCGCCGGCTCGCAGGCTTCGGCATCCTCATCCCAGCGTTCGGCCATGGCGCGGGCCTGCAGAAGATTGGCAGATGACATGACCTCCTGCGTCGGCCCCCAGCCGATCAGCCGGCGGGCGAGCAGCAGGGTTTCCGGGAAATGTGCCCTCACCTGCTCGAAATCATGAAGCACCGCAATCACCGTCCGCCCGTCGCCATGCCAACGGACGACTATGTCGAGCAGATCCCTCGTCGTGCGGGCATCGATGGCGGTGAAGGGTTCGTCAAGCAGGATGATACGCGCATCCTGCAGCAGCAGGCGGGCGAAAAGCACGCGCTGGAACTGGCCGGCCGAAAGCGAGCCGATATGGCGCTTTTCAAACCCTTCCAGACCGACGGTGGCGAGTGCGTCGCGGGCACATGCGGCTTCTCGCTTTGCGATGCGGCCAAAGGCACCGGCCGAACGCCAGCTTCCGAGCAGCACTGTATCCAGCACCGAGATCGGGAAACGCCTGTTGATCTCTGCCGCCTGCGGAAGATAGCCGAAATCGGTGCGCTGCAGCCGGTGCTCCACCCCCCCCTCGGCAGGACGCAGCTCCCCCATGATCGCCTTCAGCAATGTGGATTTCCCCGCTCCATTCGGCCCGGCGATTGCCGTCAGGCTGCCGGGCTGGAACGTGCCGGAGAGATGATGGACTGCAGGATGACGATCATAGGAGACCGTCAGATTGTCGAGGCGGATAACTGGCGCGCTCATGGCAGAAGGATCGCCCAATGGATCGCGAGCCAGAGAAGCCCGACGATGGCGACCGCACCGCAGGCGCGCAGAAGTGCCGATTGCCCGAGGAGACTGACGGCGAAACGTTCCTGATCGGGCGGCATTCTCAATCCTCATATGTAATAACATTACGTGTTATGTTATAACAATTATGGCAAGAATGAGGCGGGGCCGCTCTTGATGCAATACGGTGGATGCCCAGCGCGACATTGATGCTTGCTTGGGCGATCAAAATTAAAAGGGGCGCCAGAAGGCGCCCTTGCGAAACAACGGGAGCTTTTCCGGCTCAGAGCTGTTCGAGCATCGCCGCAGCACCGGAAACCGTTGCCTGACCAGGCGTTTCCTCGACGTTGAGCGACTTCACCACGCCATCTTCGACCAGCATGGAATAGCGCTTGGAGCGGACACCAAGGCCACCGCCGGAGAGATCGGCATCGAGACCGACTGCCTTGGTGAACCCGGCATCCCAGTCGGCGAGGAAATGAATCTTGCCGAGGCCGCCCGAAGACTGCGCCCAGGCGCCCATGACATGCCAGTCGTTGACGGCGAGAACGGCGATGTCGTCAACGCCCTTGGCGAGGATGGCATCACGGTTTTCCAGATAGCCCGGCAGATGGTTCAGCGAACAGGTGGGCGTGAAAGCGCCGGGTACGGCGAAGAGCACGACGCGCTTGCCGGCAAAGAGCTGTTCGGTGGTGGTTTCGACCGGGCCGTCGGCGGTCTTTTCCTTGAAGGTGGCGGCAGGAAGCTTGTCGCCGATCGCGATGGTCATGGATTTTCTCCTCGGTTCTGGCTGGTTGCGGCAAGACCGCATAGGGATTGAGGGACTATAAGATGCGGTCAATCAAAGGCAAGCGTGGTTTCTATGGCGCGGGCGCCGTTAACGATGAGCACCCCCCACTGCTTGCCCTTGATATCGTAGTTTTTCGGTAGCTTTCCGATGGCTATATCGGCGGAATAGGCCTTGCCGCTGCGCCCCACATTCATCTGCTTGGTGAAGGCATAGCCGCTCGGGCCGGTGACGATGATTTCGGGCGTTCCATTCCCTGCTTCCGGCAGAGTAACTTTCAGCGAGAGTTGCTTCAGGTCGGGTGACATCCCGTGTGCCACGACCTCGAAATCGGCAGACGGCGCTTCGGGAAGGCGGCCAGCGGCGCTCTGAAGGATCATTTCCTCCTGCGGGCGCGACTGGGCGACAGTACCAAATTTCAATGAGAGCTGCGCCTGGAACGGAATGCAGATATCCTTGCAGATGCCGATGAAAGCGGTGGCGTCGAGAACGACCGGTCCCACTTTCGAAGCCGTTAGCGATAATGGCAGGGTCACCGGCGTCTCATAGCCGATATCCTCGACCTTGCCGCTGGAGATATGTTTCGGAACGGGATAGGAAATGGCGTCCAGCGTTACACCGCTTTGCGGTGCGATGGTGATCTGCGGCGGGATGCCATTATTGCCCGGTTCACGCCAATAGGTGATCCAGCCAGGCTTCGGCTCAATCTGCAGGCCTGCCCTTATATGGCCATCAGCGTCCGGCGGCAGCGCCACGAGACGCATGCGGCCACCCTCGTTCTCCGCCCAGTCGCTCATTTCCGCATGCGCCTGGCGCAGCAATCCGAGCATGGACGCAGCCGAAATGACTGCAATTAATGGCGCGCGCGCGAGCAATGAAATAACTCTCATGGAACAAGGGTTTACCGAAACTTGCCAATTGCCGCCAGAAGTCCCGCCCATATAAATCTTCATTTTCAGTTGATTGATTTGTGACATTGCCCCATGTTTCTCTTGTCGGAGCCTTTGTGCGGTCTGGCGGCAGGAGGAACCATGTCCCTAGCAACGCTGAAGAACAGACGGGAACGCGGATTTTTCGACGGTCAGTTCCTGATCGCCATGCCCGGCATGGAGGATCGCAACTTCGCACGCACAGTGATTTATATCTGCGCCCATTCGGATGCAGGCGCCATGGGCTTTGTCATCAATCGCCCGCAGAGCCTGACCTTCACCGATGTCCTGCTTCATCTCGACATGATCAAGCAGGAAGATTCCATCGTGCTGCCGAAAGATGCGCGGGAGTTTCCGATCCAGACTGGTGGGCCGGTCGAGAGCGGTCGTGGTTTCGTGTTGCATTCCGACGATTATGTCAGCGATTCCTCCATCCCCGTCAGCGACGATATCTGCCTGACGGCAACGCTCGATATCGTGCGCGCCATCTCCAAGGGCGGCGGTCCCAAGCGGGCCACCATGCTGCTCGGCTATTCCTCCTGGGGTGCGGGCCAGCTCGAAAACGAGGTGGCCTCCAATGGCTGGCTCAATTGCGCGGCCAATGAGGAGTTGATCTTCGATCGCTGCCTCGATGACAAGTATGAGCGGGCGCTTGCCAGCATGGGTATCACGCCTGCCATGCTTTCGGCCGAAGCCGGCCACGCCTGACTGCATCATTCCGGAACGAAACTCGTTCACTGGCGTTTCCTGTCGGCAAACACGGATACTCCGTCCGTGATCCGAGAGGAGACATACACATGGGTAGCACTGGCGACAAGATTTCCGGCAAGGTCAACGAGATGGCCGGCAAGGCGAAGAAGACGGCCGGCAAGGCCACCGGCAACCGCGAAATGCAGGCCAAAGGCGGCATGCAGGAAGCCAAGGGCAAGGCCCAGGTCGCGAGCGGCAAGGTCAAGGACAAGCTGAAGGGCGCTGTCGACCGGCTCTGACGCCCCATCTTATTCATAGGTGCAATGCCTGTCGCATCAGTGTGCGGCGGGCATTTTCCATCATATCCTGCCTGTAGGGGGCTGCCATGAGGCTGTTTGCCTGCGACAATTGCGATCAGGTCATCCATTTCGACAACAGGCAGTGCGTGCGCTGCAATCATCGCCTCGGCTTCTTTGCGCGCGATCTTTCCATGCATGCGTTGGAATCGCGCCACGAGACGAACTGGCAGGTCGTCTCCGATCCGAACCGGCTTGTGCAGTTCTGCGCCAATGCGGGCCTCGACATCTGCAACTGGCTGGTCGATGACAACAATGATTTTTGCATCGCCTGCCGGCATAACCGGCTGGTGCCGAATACCGACACGCAAGATGGTATCGACCGCTGGCGCCGCATCAGCCAGGCGCAGCGCCACCTCTTCTATTCGCTACTGCGTTGGAACTTGCCGCATCCCAACCGGCAGGAAGACCCGCAAGGCGGCCTCGTTTTCGATTTTCTTGAAGACACCGTGCAAAATGACGGCAATCTCGTACCGGCCATCACCGGCCATGAAGACGGGCTGATCGCGATCCGCGCAGCGGAAGCAGACGACGTGACCCGCGAGCAGGCGCGCATGGCGATGGATGAACCCTATCGCACGCTGCTCGGCCATTTCCGCCACGAGACCGGGCACTTCGTCTGGAACAAGCTGGTCCGCGATCGCAATGGATTCGATGAATTCCGCGCAGTCTTCGGCGATGAGCGGCAGGACTATGGCGCCGCATTACAGGATCGCTATGCCAACGGTCCAGTTGCGGGCTGGCAGGCGACCTTCATCAGCGCCTATGCCTCCGTTCACCCTTGGGAAGATTTCGCAGAATGCTTCGCGCACTACCTGCACATCGTCGATACGCTGGAAACGGCGCGTGGCTTCGGCATCGCGATTGATCCGCGCGGGCATGAAGAGATCGCTGGTGAAGTGGATTTCAATCCCTATCGGGCGCAGAGCGCCGAACAGCTTGTCGGCGCCTGGGTGCCGCTCAGCCTTGCGATCAACGCGATCCAGCGCAGCATGGGACAGCCGGATTCCTATCCCTTCGTGCTGTCTCCCCCTGTCGTGACAAAGCTCGAATATATGCACCGGTTGATACGGAATGCTGCGGCAGAGCAGCGGCAGGCGGCCTGATCAGCCTGCCTTCTTGCTCTTCTTGAAAGGCTCCATACCCTTGCGGGCGAGTTCATCAGCGCGCTCGTTTTCGGGATGGCCGGCATGGCCCTTGACCCAATGGAGCGTCACCTTGTGCCGGCTGCGGGCCTCTTCCAGCGCCTGCCAGAGTTCCGCATTCTTCACCGGCTTGTTGTCCGATGTCCTCCATCCGTTCTTTTTCCAGCCGAAGATCCATTTGGAAATGCCGTCTTTGACATAGGCGCTGTCGGTGTAGAGATCGACCTCGCAGGGCTCCTTCAGGGCAGTCAGTGCGGAGATGGCAGCGAGGAGCTCCATGCGATTGTTGGTGGTTTCAGCCTCGCCGCCGGAGAGTTCCCTCTCGACCTCGCCGTAGCGCAGCACAGCGCCCCACCCACCGGGGCCGGGGTTGCCGGAGCATGCCCCGTCGGTGAAGATATCGATGTGCTTCATAGGCTCAGTCCATATTCGGCGGGCGAGGAAATCTGGCGGTGGAAGCGCAGCTTGCGCAGATATTCCAGCGGATCCTTCTTGGTGACCATCGCGCCCTCGGGCGTCGTCAGCCAGTCGTAGAGACGGGTCAGGAAGAAGCGCAGCGCCGAGCCACGGGAGAGAACCGGCAGAGCTTTAATCTCCGCCTCGCTCAGCGGCCGTACGCTCTGGTACCCTTCCAGCATCTGCATGCCCTTGGTGATGTTGTAGGCGCCATCCTTCTCGAAGCACCAGGCATTGAGGCAGATCGAAACGTCATAGGCGAGCAGATCGTTGCAGGCGAAATAGAAATCGATGAGGCCCGAGAGCTCGTCGCCGAGGAAGAAGACGTTGTCAGGGAAAAGATCGGCGTGGATGACGCCAGCCGGCAAATCCTTCGGCCAATAGGCCCGCAGGAAATTGAGATCACTGCGGATCTCGTTCTGCAATCCGGGCTCGACCTCGTCGGCGCGCGCCTCGGATTTGTCCCAGAGCGTCTGCCAGCCTTCCAGCGACAAGGCATTCGGCCGCGTCAGTGCAAAACCTTCACCAGCAACATGCATCTGCGCCAGCGCCTTGCCGACTTCGCGGCAGTGTTTGGCTTCCGGCTTTCTGAGCCACATGCCTTCAAGGAAGGAGATGAGTGCGGCGGGACGGCCCGACAGAGTGCCGAGCAGCGCGCCGTCCTTGCGCGGCAGCGGCAGCGGGCAGGACAGGCCGCCGGCAGACAGATGCTGCATCAGGCCGAGGAAGAAGGGCAGATCGCTCTTTTCCACCCGCTTTTCGTAAAGCGTCAGGATGAGCGGCGCCTTGGATGTGTGCAGCAGGAAATTGGAATTCTCCACGCCTTCCGCGATGCCCTTGTAAGAGAGCAGCGTACCGGCATCATATTCGGTGAGAAACCATTTCAGATCGTCTTCGGCGATATCGGTATAAACTGCCAAGGTGGGTATCTCACTGTAGAAGCGGTGTCATCAGATAGGCAGGGCAGAGGGGTAGCCCCCTCACCTCATTCCCCGTTCACGAATGCCATGTCAGCCGTCGTCAATTCAAGGCTGCGCAGTTCGCGATTGACGAGGAAGTGCTCGTTTTCCTGCACGGTTTCGGCAAGCTCGACGCGGGCATCGAAGCGTGTGCGGAAGGCCTCGATGATCTCGTTGACGATCACTTCCGGGGCAGAAGCACCGGCGGACAGGCCGAGCGTGGCAATCGGGCCGATCTCATCCCAGTCGAGCTCTGAAGCACGCTGCACGAGGATCGACTTCTTCGCGCCTGCCCGGAGTGCCACTTCGACGAGCCGCTTGGAATTGGACGAATTCGGCGCGCCGACAATGATGAACAGATCGCAGCCGGGGGCTGCTTCCTTCACCACTTCCTGGCGGTTGGTCGTGGCATAGCAGATGGAATCAGCGGCCGGAGCCTGTAGCTTGGGGAAGCGCTCTTCCAGCCGTTTGATGACGCCGGCGGTATCGTCGACCGAAAGCGTCGTCTGCGTGACATAGCCGAGATTATCGGGATCGACCGGCTGATAAACGTCCGCATCCTCGACAGTTTCGATGAGCGAAACAGTGCCTTCGGGCAACTGACCCATGGTGCCGATCACTTCGGGATGACCGGCGTGGCCGATCAGGACGACATGGCGGCCGAGGCGATTATGGCGCATCGCCTGCTTGTGGACCTTGGAGACCAGCGGACAGGTTGCGTCGAGATAGAAGAGGTTGCGGGCATTCGCATCCTCGGGCACGGATTTCGGCACGCCATGGGCGGAAAAGACGACCGGCTGGGCACGATGTTCCGCCGGGATCTCGTCAAGCTCCTCGACGAAGACCGCTCCCTTGGCTTCCAACCCTTCCACGACATAGCGGTTATGGACGATCTCGTGGCGGACATATACAGGCGCGCCGTAAGCCTTCAGCGCCAGCACGACGATCTGGATCGCCCGATCGACGCCGGCGCAGAAGCCGCGCGGACCGCAGAGCCTGATCGTCAACGGAGGTTTTGCCGCAATGTTCATAACATACCCAGGTTAAGCTTCAGGGACCTCTAACCCAATATGGGTCGGAATTGAAGCGATACTATTGCGCTGCACCCTTGCGGGGACGGAACCAGGAGATGGCGACGACAACGAGCAGCACCGCAGCCAGCCCGTACCAGGTGAAAGCATATTGCAGATGGTCGTTCGGCAGATCGACCTGCGTGACGCCGCCGATCGGAAAGCCCGCCGGGTTGGGCGTGGAATCGGCATCGAGGAAGAAGGGTAAGACATCAGCCTTGTCGAGGTCGACGCTCGACGCCATCACATCAAGATCTTTCCAGTAGAAGATATTCTTCGCTACGTCGTTGTCAGGCACGAGCGAGGAGGGTTTGCCGGGGAGTTTGGCACGCGCGAGGCCGGTTACCGTCTGCTGGTCCGTCAACTGGCCCTGCATCCGCATTTCCGGCTCCTTGTTCTCATAGGGAACGAAGCCTCTGTTGACGAAGAGGTAGCGCCCATCCGCGAGCTGCAGCGGCGTATAGATGTAATAGCCGGTCTGGCCACGCCAGGTGGCGAAGAAATGGCGCTCCTTGTTGTTGATGTAGCGGCCGGTGGCCGTGACCGTGCGATACTCGATGTCGCCGCCCTGAGCGGCCATGGCCTCGATATCGGCAAGCGGAACCGGGGCTGCGGCTCGGCGCTCGGCTATATCGGCGAGCAGGCCTTCCTTCCAGTGAAGACGCTCCACCTGCCAGGTGCCGAGCGAGATCAGGATGGCGAGCGCAATGAGAACGGTTATGCCGGTAAACACCGGCAGCTTGCGGCACGGGGCCGGACTCTCGATGTCAGTCACTTAGGCGTCCCTCGCGGGCATTATGGCGATATTGCATGGCGATGAGGATGCCCTTGCACCAGCGCAACGCCAGCAGGGAGAGTATGATTGTGAGCGGAGCAAAGAGCAGAATGTGAACCCAGATCGGTGGCGCATAATTGACCTGCAGCCAGAGCACCGAACCGATGATGATGAAGCCGACGATGAGGATAACGAAGACGGCGGGACCATCGCCTGCATCGGCGAAGGAATAATCCAGCCCGCAGGCGGCGCAGTTCGGTTTCAGGCCGAGCACGCCATCGAAGAGCTGCCCATGACCGCAGCGCGGGCAGCATCCCTTGATGCCGGTCTTGACCGGATCGACCGGTGGAAATTGTGCGCTATCTTCGTTCATGCCGATCTCCATGCAGGCGGCTTTTCGTCGTCTGCCTTAACTCTCCCATAAAGTATTCGCATCCCGAATGGAAATACCTGCGCGATTTCGCCTCAGCGATTCGCGCCAAACAGAAGAAGAAGACTGATGACCAACGACAGCCATGCCGGACAGATCATTATCCTGAACGGCGCACCGCGAAGCGGCAAATCCAGCATTGCACGCGCAATCCAGGAAGAATTCGAGGGGCCGTGGATCAACCTCGGCGTCGATACCTATAATTCCATGACGCCGAAGCGCTACCTGCCCGGTATCGGATTGAGGCCCGGCGGCGAGCGGCCGGATCTCGAAGAACTCGTGCCGTTCCTCTATGCAGCGCTTTATGAATCGATCGCCATCCATGCCGGATTGGGGCTCAACGTCGTCGCCGACCTCGGCCACCACGACAGCTACTCGCAGCCACTCGGCATCCTCGGCGACTGCGCCAGACGACTGGACGGTTTTCCCGTGCTGTTCGTCGGCGTCAGATGTCCGATCGAGACGATCATGCAGCGGCGGGAAATCGCGGAGGACGGGCGTGAGACCCTCTACCTGCGCGCCACCGGGGAGGCACCCGTGCCGGAACCAGTACAGCGTTGGCAGGACGAGGTGCATCGCCCCGGCCTCTACGACATGGAGGTTGATACATCCGTGCTGACGGCGCTCGAATGCGCCGAGGCGATCCGCCATCAGCTGGACCTCGGCATTCCCGAGCCTTCGGCCTTCGAGAAGCTGGCTGGTCAACGGTAAGACAAAGAGCCAGAGCAATTCCAGCGAAAGTGCGCGACGGTTTTGCATCCGGAATTGCGCGGAAACAAAGAGATAGAGCATTTTCGCGTTTCGAAGAAAGACGGAAATGCTCTGTCGCCGAGACAAAGAAAAAGGCGGGGCCAGTGGCACCCGCCTTTTTTGATTTCTATCCGGCCTCGATCAGCCTGCCGCAACCGGTGCGCCCCAGCCGCCCCAAACGTAGATGCAGAAGAACAGGAACAGCCAGACGACGTCGACGAAGTGCCAGTACCAGGCAGCCGCCTCGAAGCCGAAGTGCTGCTTCGGCGTAAAGTCACCGCGCAGCGCACGAAGGAGGCAGACCAGCAGGAAGATGGTGCCGACCAGAACATGGAAGCCGTGGAAACCGGTGGCCATGAAGAAGGTCGCGCCGTAGATCGAGTTGCGGAACTCGAACGGAGCATGGGCATATTCATAGGCCTGGACGGAGGAGAAGAGCACGCCGAGCAGGACCGTCAGCGTCAGGCCCTGGATAAGGCCCTTGCGGTCGTTGTGCAGCAGAGCGTGGTGAGCCCAGGTGACCGTCGTGCCCGAGAGCAGCAGGATGACGGTGTTGTAGATCGGCAGGTGCCAGGGATCGAGAACCTCGATGCCCTTCGGCGGCCAGACACCGCCGGTATAGGCAAGGCGCGAAGCCTGGATGGCCTCGTGCGGAAAGAGGCTGGCGTCGAAATAGGCCCAGAACCAGGCGACGAAGAACATCACTTCCGAAGCGATGAACATGATCATGCCATAGCGCAGGTGCAGCGACACGACGCGTGTATGGGCGCCCTCGTGGGCTTCCTTCACGGTGTCGGACCACCAGCCGTACATGACGTAGAAAACAACAGCCAGCCCGATGAAGAAGAGCCACGGATGCGCCCATTCGATACCGAAAACATGCAGCGAGCCGCCGTTCAGGTAGCGCATGTAGCCGACGCCGCCAAAGGCCATCAGGAATGCGCCGAGCGAGGCCAGTATCGGCCACGGGCTCGGAGCTATGATGTGATAGTCGTGATTCTTCTGATGAGCATCGGCCATGTCAGATCCCCGGTGTCTTCCTTCTCCGCTTCCGGCACGGCCGGAAACACTCCTCAATCAAAGTTTCTTTTCAGCCTGTCCCGTCCCATCCTCATTCGAAGCCACCGGCTTCGGACCCTCTTTAGGATAGAACGTGTATGACAGCGTGACCGTGTGAATGCTTTTCGATTCAGCGGCCTTGGTAATTTCCGGATCGATGTAGAACACGACCGGCATTTCAAGCTTCTCGCCCGGCTTCAGGTCCGTTTCATTAAAGCAGAAACATTGCACCTTGTTGAAATAGGCGCCCGCTTCGCCCGGCGTCACGTTGAAGATCGCCTGGCCACGCTGGGTTTCGTTGGAACGGTTTTCGGCGATGAAATTGACCTGGATGGTCTCGCCGATCTTCGGATTGACCTCGCGCTCGACCGGCTTGAATTCCCATTGCAGGCCGGGAGCGACGTTGGCGTCGAAGGTGACACGCATCGTACGGTCGAGAATGACGCTGGAAACCTGATCAACACGCTGTGTCGTGCCGTTATAGCCGGTCACCTGGCAGAAGAGCCGATAGAGCGGCACGGCGGCATAGCTTGCCGCGCCCATACCGACGACGAAGCTCAGGCACATGAAGACGACGGCAGCGTTGTTGCGCGGCTTCTTCGGTGTGTTGACGGCGTCGCTCATCTCATCAGCCTCCATGTCCGAGGAACTTGACGATGGTGATGACGTAAAAAAGGATTACCAGACCGGCGAGCACGACGCCGAGCGCAATGTTGCGATTGCGGCGCGACTTGCGTTGCGCTTCAGTAAGCTTGACCAATTCCATCAGAACGAGCCTCCTGCATACGAGGCCAGCATGGCGACCAGCCGGTCGAGCATCAGCGCGGAGAACACGGCGAAGAGATAGAAGATCGAGAAGCCGAACAGCTTCTTCGCCGGGATCATCTTGAGATCGCCGTCGGGCATGCGCCAGACGGCGATGGAACAGTATATGAAGACCGCACCGAGTGCCGCGGCCACCACGCCATAACCGACACTGGCAAAGCCGAGGAAGGTCGGCAGCACCGCGCATATGGCCGTCAGCACGGCATAGGCAACGATCTGGTGCTTGGTGGTGCGCTCACCGGACACGTTCGGCAGCATCGGCACGCCAACCGCTTCGTAATCTCGCATCTTGAAGAGGGCAAGCGCCCAGAAATGCGCCGGTGTCCACAGGAAGATGATGAGGAAGAGGACGGTGCTTTCGATCGTGACGGAATTCGTCACGCAGGCCCAGCCGATCATCGGCGGAAAGGCGCCGGCCGCGCCACCGATGACGATGTTCTGCGGCGTCGAGCGCTTCAGCCACATCGTGTAGATGACGGCATAGAAGAAGATGGTGAAGGCAAGGATCGAGGCCGACAGCCAATTGACCGCGAGGCCCAGGATCGTCACCGAGAAGCAGGAGAGCACGAGGCCGAAGGCCAGGGCTTCCTTGGGCTTGATGCGGCCGGCCGGGATCGGGCGCTTGGCGGTGCGGCTCATGACGGCGTCGATGTCGGCGTCATACCACATGTTCAGTGCACCCGATGCGCCTGCACCGACGGCAATGCAGAGAATGGCGATCAGGCCGAGAACGGGGTTGATGTGGTCCGGCGCCAGCACCAGGCCGGCAAAGGCCGTGAAGACCACGAGTGACATGACCCGCGGCTTCAGAAGCTCGAAATAATCGCGTGCACTGGCTTCCGACAGGCGAAAATCGCCGTCTTCAGCAAGAGCCTCGTGATTGTCGATTACCGTCATCATTCCGTCCTGAATTCCTCAATCGCCAGATCCGGCATCTTACTTGATGCGCGGAAGCTGTTCCCACTGATGGTAGGGCGGCGGCGAAGGCAGCTGCCACTCGAGGGTCGTTGCGCCCTCACCCCACGGATTGTCACCGGCAACGCGCTTCTTGGCGAAGGCTTCCCAGACACCGACGAGGAAGATGATCACGCCGACGAAGGAGATGTAGGAGCCGATCGACGAGACATAATTCCAGCCGGCAAATGCATCCGGATAGTCGATGTAGCGGCGCGGCATGCCGGCGAGGCCGAGGAAATGCTGCGGGAAGAACACCAGGTTCACGCCGATGAACATGACCCAGAAGTGCAGCTTGCCAAGGAACTCGCTATACATGTAGCCGGTCATCTTCGGGAACCAGTAATACCAGGCAGCGAAGATGGCGAAGACGGCGCCGAGCGACAGAACGTAGTGGAAGTGAGCCACGACGTAATAGGTGTCATGCAGCGAGCGGTCCAGGCCGGCGTTTGCGAGCTGGACACCCGTGACACCACCGACGGTGAAGAGGAAGATGAAGCCGATCGCCCAGATCATCGGCGTGCGGAAGCTGATAGAGCCACCCCACATCGTCGCGATCCAGGAGAAGATCTTCACGCCGGTCGGAACGGCGATGACCATCGTCGCGAAGACGAAGTAGCGCTGCGCGTCGAGCGACAGGCCGACCGTGTACATGTGGTGAGCCCAGACGACGAAGCCGACGGCGCCGATGGCGACCATGGCATAGGCCATGCCGAGGTAACCAAAGACCGGCTTCTTCGAGAAGGTCGATACGATGTGGCTGACTATGCCGAAGCCCGGCAGGATCAGGATGTAGACTTCCGGATGACCGAAGAACCAGAACAGGTGCTGGTAGAGGATCGGGTCACCGCCGCCTTCCGGCGCGAAGAAGGCTGTGCCGAAGTTACGGTCGGTGAGCACCATGGTGATGGCGCCAGCCAGAACCGGCAGCGAGAGCAGCAGCAGGAAGGCGGTGATCAGCACGGCCCAGGCAAAGAGCGGCATCTTGTGCAGCGTCATGCCGGGAGCGCGCATGTTGAGGATAGTGGTGATGAAGTTGATCGCACCGAGGATCGACGAGGCACCGGCAATGTGCAGCGAGAAGATCGCAAGGTCGACTGCCGGACCCGGCTGACCGCCGACTGCGAGCGGCGGATACATGGTCCAGCCACCGCCTGCGCCGTATGCACCGGCCGGGCCTTCGACGAACATCGAGATGACCAGCAGCAGGAAGGCCGGAACGATCAGCCAGAAGGAGATATTGTTCAGACGCGGGAAGGCCATATCAGGTGCGCCGATCATGATCGGCACCATCCAGTTGGCGAAACCGCCGATCATCGCCGGCATGACCATGAAGAAGATCATGATCAGCGCGTGAGCGGTGGTGAAGACGTTGAACATGTGCTTGGCGCCATCGATGGCAGCATCGCCTTCGAAGCCGTAGACCATGGAGGCCAGGCCGTGGAAGATCTGGATGCCCGGCTCCTGCAGCTCCATGCGCATGGCAACGGAGAGAAGGCCGCCGACGATACCGGCGAAGATCGCGAAGATCAGGTAGAGCGTGCCGATATCCTTGTGGTTCGTGGAGAAGAACCAGCGATCGGCAAAGCTCGGCGTATGAGAGTGATCGTGATGGTCGTCATGCGCGTGAGCGTCATGAGCGTGGTGATCATGAGAATGATCGTCGTGAGCGGAAGGTCCAGCCATTGTCCCGATCCCTATCTTACTTTGCGACGTTTTCAGCGACATCAACGGTCTTTGCGAGACCATCGGCGGCGGCGATCAGTGTCTTGTAGGCGCCGGGCAAGTCACTGGCGGCCGAAGCCAGCCACTGCTTGTACTTGTCCTCGGAGACGACGCGGATGGCGATCGGCATGAACGCATGGTCCTTGCCGCAAAGCTCGGAACACTGGCCGTAGAAGAGGCCTTCGCGCTCGGCGCGGAACCAGGTTTCGTTCAGGCGGCCCGGAACGGCGTCGATCTTGACACCGAAGGACGGCATGGCGAAAGCGTGGATGACGTCGGTCGGCGCGGCGGTGACGAGAACGCGAACGGTCTTGTTGACTGGCAGCACGAGTTCGTTGTCGACGGCGAGCAGGCGCGGATAGACGGAAAGATCGGTCTTGCCCGCAGCGGCACGATCCGGCTCCTTCAGAAGATAGGAGTCGAAGGCGACAGGCGTTTCGCCCGAACCTTCATATTCATAGTTCCACTGCCACTGGGTCGCGGTCGCCTTGATGGTCACATCAGGGTTTTCCGGCAGGGTGAGCTGCGCGGTCAACAGGGTAAAGGAGGGAATGGCAAGGAAGAGAAGTACCAAGACCGGCCCCACGGTCCAGATGACTTCGATCACCGTATTGTGGCTCGTCTTGGAGGGAACCGGGTTTGCCGAAGCACGGAACTTGAAACAGACGACCAGAAGGAGAACGAGAACAAACAGCGTGATCGGAACGATGAACCACAGCGTGTATTGTTCGAACCAGTGGATCTCCCGCATGATCGGCGTCGCTGCCGGCTGCAGGGTAGCCTGCCACGGCATCGGCTGATCGGCATATGTGCCGGAAGCAAAAAGCAGACAGACCAGCGCGGTCAGAGCTGCAAAAGCCTTCTTAATCACCTTGTAATCTCCCTCGAGCGCTGATCTGCATCAAATCGGACGCAGAATCCTTGCCATCTTCTGCGCTTCAAACCACAGTTTGGCATCCGCCGCAACAGGCAGAAGCAATTGTCTATGCGGCATATTTGCTCAAAGACTGCCTCCTCAGCCACGGCAAAACATTGCAAGCTTTTCATCAGCATACGAAAAACGCGCTTCAGGGCCAATCCGCCGGCTGCACATTCTTTTGGCGAGGTCCTATTTCTGCCGCAGTCCCCCGGTTTTCACGGGGTGGGGCTTTTCATTTTCTGTGGGCAGCTTCACAAATAGCGGCAATGATTCGATATCCAGAGGTTTTCATGGGTTTCCGTTCCCTCGCGCGGTCTTTTGTACTGACCGCGGGCATCGCGACCGCCGCGACGAGCCCCGTTTTCGCTCAGCAGACGCCGACGCCCGCGCAGTCGCGTCCCGCCGCGCCTGCTCCGAAGCCCGCCCCGACACAGCAGCCCGCGCCGTCAACGACGCCGAACGTCGAGCAGGTGACGCCTAGCCAGGCGCAGCCACCGGCACCCGGCACGGTCCGTTCCAACCATGGCGCATGGTCCGTCGTCTGCGACAAGCCGGCAGGCGCTTCGACCGAGCAGTGCGCGCTGATGCAGAATGTCATCGCCGAAGACCGTCCGGAAGTAGGCCTGTCCGTCGTCGTCCTGAAGACGGCTGACCGCAAGTCGAAGATCCTGCGCGTGCTGGCACCGCTCGGCGTGCTGTTGCCGAACGGCCTCGGCCTCAATGTCGACGGCAAGGATATCGGCCGCGCCTATTTCGTGCGCTGCTTCGCCGACGGCTGCTATGCCGAAGTCGTTCTTGAAGACGAGTTACTCAAGACCTTCCGCAGCGGCGCGCAGGCGACCTTCATCGTCTTCCAGACGCCGGAAGAAGGCATCGGCATTCCCGTCGACCTCAAGGGGTTCGCGGAAGGCTATGACGCCCTGCCCTGATTTGGCGGGGCTTGCTCGCGCAGCACAACAGACCTACATCGGCTATTGAGCATTACCGCTCTTCTTGCGGAGCATAAAACCATGACCACCGATCTCCTGACGCTTTTCGATGCCGATGAAGCGACGATGCGCAAGCTTGTTGCCGAGGCGCTTTCCGGCGCCGATGACGGCGAGCTCTTCATCGAGCATGCGCAGGCGGAATCGCTGACCTTCGACAACGGTCGCCTCAAGGGCGGCAGCTTCAACACCGAACAGGGTTTTGGCCTGCGCGCAGTGGCGGGCGAAGCTGTCGGCTACGCGCATGCGGGCGATCTCTCCGTCACAGCGCTGAAGCGGGCGGCCGACGCGGTCGGCGCCGTCACGCGCGGCTATTCCGGCAGCTATGCTGCTGCGCCCCAGGGCACGAACCGCAAGCTCTATACAGACGAGAACCCGATCGGTTCACCAACCTTCGAGGAGAAGGTGAAGGTGCTGACCGATATCGATGCCTATCTGCGCGGCAAGAACGACAAGGTGCGGCAGGTCACGGCTTCGGTGGCGGCAAGCTGGCAGGTGGTCGATATCCTGCGCGCCGATGGCCATCGCGTACACGACATCCGTCCCATGACGCGTATCAACATCTCCGTCATGGTTGGCGAAGGCGACCGGCAGGAAAGCGGCTCTTATGGCCAGGGCGGACGCATCGGTTTCGGCGATTTCATCGCGACCGGAAGCTGGCAGCACGGCGCCGACGAAGCGCTGCGGCAGGCACTCGTCAATCTCGAAGCGATCGATGCGCCGGCAGGCACGATGGATGTCGTGCTCGGCTCCGGCTGGCCGGGCGTCATGCTGCACGAGGCCGTGGGCCATGGCCTCGAAGGCGACTTCAACCGCAAGAAAACATCTGCCTTTGCGGGCCTCCTCGGCCAGATGGTAGCGGCACCGGGCGTGACCGTCGTCGACGACGGCACGATCGACAGCCGCCGCGGCTCTATCACCATCGACGATGAAGGCACGCCGTCCGCCTACAACGTGCTGATCGAAAACGGCAAGCTCGTCGGCTACATGCAGGACCGGCAGAACGCCCGGCTGATGGGCATGGCGCCGACCGGCAACGGCCGCCGCCAAGGCTATGCGCATGTGCCAATGCCGCGTATGACCAACACCTATATGCTCGGCGGCGACAAGCCGCCGGAAGAGATCATCTCTTCGGTCAAGAAGGGCGTCTATGCCGTCTCCTTCGGTGGCGGCCAGGTGGATATCACATCGGGCAAATTCGTCTTCGGCTGCACCGAGGCCTATCTTATCGAGAACGGCAAGATTGGCGCACCGATCAAGGGCGCCATGCTGATCGGCAACGGCCCGGATGCGATGAAGCGTGTGTCCATGATCGGCAACGACATGAAGCTCGATACCGGCATCGGCAATTGCGGCAAGGCAGGCCAGTGGGTGCCTGTCGGCGTCGGCCAGCCGCATCTGCGCATGGATCAGGTGACCGTCGGCGGCACTCAGGCCTGAGGCGGTACTTTCATGGTCGAAATCGAGATCAGAACCTTCGCTCCTGACGATGCCGACGGCGTGATCTCGGTCATCCTGCCGATCCAGCGCGAGGAATTCGACATCGACATCACCGCCGACGCGCAGCCGGACCTGCGCGTCATTCCCGACTTCTACCAGTCGGGCAAGGGTCAATTTTGGGTCGCAGTGAAGGATGGCGCCATTGTCGGCACGGTCGGCCTCAAGGATATCGGCAACAACCAGGCGGCTCTTCGGAAGATGTTCGTGGCCGCCGAGGTGCGAGGCCGCGAACATGGTGTGGCCAACCGGCTGCTCGCGGCGCTCTTTGCTCATGCCGGTGAAGTCGGCGTAACCGACATCTTCCTCGGCACGACGGACAAGTTCGTTGCAGCGCACCGGTTCTATGAGAAGAACGGGTTTGCTGAGATTACCGAGAGCGCCCTGCCGCGCTCGTTCCCGCTGATGGCGGTGGACAGCAAGTTCTACCAATATAAGCTCGGCTGACTCGAGCTTTCAGAAGGTTTTGATGCGGCTGATCTCGCGATGGCAGAATTCGGCAGGGGAGAGGGTGCGGATCGCGCTCAATCTCAAAGGTATTTCCTATCGCTACATTCCCGTCGGATCGCTTGAAGCCGGCGAATATCACCGACTCAATCCGCAGGGGCTTCTGCCTGCGCTGGATATCGGCGGCCACGTCGTGCCACAGTCGTCGGCCATCCTCGCCTACATAGAGGAGAGCTATCCCGACCCGAGCCTCCTACCGGAGGATCCGGTGCTGCGTGCGCAGGCAAGAGGTTTTGCGGCCCATATTGCTTCAGAGATGCACTCCCTGACGGTCCAGCGCGTCCGGCGTTTCCTGATGGACGAGCGCGGCGGCGGCGAGGCAGAGGTAAAGCGATGGGCGCAGCACTGGCTCGGTCTTGGCTTCACCGCACTCGAAGAAACGCTCGCGAAGCGCGAAATCCAGTCGCCCTTCTGTTTCGGCAACCGTCCCGGCTGGGCTGACCTGCATCTCGTTCCGCAGATGAGCAATGCCCGTCGTCTTGGCCACGATCTTTCGCCCTATCCCCTATTGCTTTCGGTCGAGCAGCGCTGCGTGGTGCTTGAGGCATTCCGGTCGGCAAGGCCGGAGGCGCAACCAGATTTCCCGAAGCCGGATGACCTCGCTTAAATTATGCCACTAAGCCGAATGAGTGGATTCTTTGAAATACCGATCGATAATTGATGCCGCATCGTTTGGCCGAATAGCTCTTGATCTGATCCAACGGAACGAAAATCGTCCTCGGCAGTATCCCCCAGTTCCAGATGAAAAGATCACTCAAAAGTTTTGGATCGGCGTCATCTCGAACGACCAGTCGCAGTGTTCTCTCCCGCGTGCGTGCCCGATTCACCTTGCTGATTTGGCTGATCGACCGCCAGCCAAGGCTGACCGACAGCCCCTGATGCTGGATGCCTTCGGATGATAAGACGACGATCGGCCTGCAGAAGGTGATCTTCGAGCCTCGGTAGATCGAGCGGGTGAGTTGAACCGGCATGAAGACGAGAGCAAGACCGGCCATGAGTGCAGGGAAAGCCTGGACGTCTATTGCACTGCTGGTGATCAGGACAAGGACGGCGCAAATCACGGCATTTAACGCAACGATCGTCCAATATTTCCAGACATTTTTCCAAACTTCCAGCCGCGCCGGGTCACCGACGAGATCCACGGAAGCGCTCGCCTGCCCTATCCAGCGCATGTATGTGTCCCATCCCCAAACGACACGGGTTAGCTCTCCCACGTTCGCGCCGGCTTAAATTTCCATTTCCGCTCGATCGCAGCGGAGAGATCGATGTCATGGCGACGGGCGAAAAGCAGCAGGTGGCCGAGGATATCGGCCGTCTCGTCCGCAAGGTCGAGTTCCATCTCCTCGGGCGAGCGGCCTTTGGCACGGCCGCGGCCAGTCAGGCGGTTCCAAGCCTGGGTCAACTCGCCCATCTCCTCCTGCAGTTTCAGCAGAAACCAGTCGGCATCACGCTCAATGTCGTTGGCGGCGGCGTAAGCCGAGGATGATGTTTCGAACTGGTCGGCGAGGCGCTGCAGCATGACGTTCTCCTTTTGTTTATGAGGAGAGCGCCGATTCCCGGAAATTGTCCAGAGTAGCCAGCTCAGCCCTGGTTCGGCAGAAGCATGCAGTCGTATGAGCGCTTCTTCAGGGCATCGCAGGCGGAGGTCGCATCTTCCTTGCTCTGGAAGCCGACGAAACGGGCGCGGTAAATCGTGCCAGGCCCCTTCCCCACAGCTTCGGTGTACGGCGAGGCGGAAACGAGCGGCGCACCTGCCTCGGACTGGGCCTGCGCAAGAAGCGCGCGGGCAGCATCGGCGCTCGGAGCAGCCGAGATCTGGATTTGCCAGCCACCTGCCTTGCCGACTGGCGCTTTAGGCGCCTTGCCGGCATTCATGATCTCGTCCATTGCCGCCGGGCGCTCCAACGGGATAACGCCGTTATCGGCATAACCGAGCGCCTTCGGTGCGGGTGCTGCTGCCTCGCCCGCAACGCGCGGCGCGATCGCCGGCGCGGGAACATCGGCCTCATCCGCGGCCGAGGCGACCTCGACCTGCTGTTTTGCATTGATGCTGGCGGTCAGCTTGGCGCCGCCGGAGGAGGCACGTCCCATATAGCGGTCGAACAACCCGGCCATCTTGGCGTCGCGGCTGCGGGCCGTGCGGCCGCCAAGTACCACGCCGACCACGCGGCGATTGCCGTCCTTCACGGCGCTGACGATGTTGAAGCCGGAGGCATTTGTATAACCGGTTTTGATGCCGTCCATGCCCTGGTAGCGATACATGAGATTATTGTGGCCACGGATGGTCTGGCCACGGAAATTGAAGCTTGCAATGGAGAAGAGACGATATTCGCTGGGATAATTCTTCAGCAGCGCCACAGCGAGCGTGGACATGTCGCGCGCAGTCGTGATCTGACGCGCGTCCGGCAGGCCAGATGCATTGACAAAGACCGTGCGGCTCATGCCGAGCTGGCGGGCCTTCTGGGTCATAAGCCGGGCGAAATTGCTTTCCGAACCGCCGAGCTTTTCACCGATGGCGGCAGCAGCATCGTTGGCCGACTTGACGATCATGCCATAGACCGCCTCACGCACGGTAATCGTGCCGCCCGCTTTCACGCCGAGCTTCGTCGGCGGACGGGAGGCCGCATATTTCGACATGATGATCGGTGTATCCCAAGTGATCTTGCCGCGATTGAGCGCCTCGAAGGTGAGATAGAGCGTCATCATCTTCGTCAGCGAGGCCGGATGGTTCAGCGTGTCACCGTTTTCGGACGCAAGGACCTTGCCGGTGCGGGCATCGAGCACGAGGGAGGCGCTTCCGGCAAAGGCCGCAACAGGTGCAGTAATTGCCAGCGTCGCGGTCAAAATGGCTGCCAAAAGCCTTCTCATGCACTTCCCCTCATTATATCCGGCGAGTCGCTACAACCGGAATTATGTCCCGTATTGTGACAGATGCCCACAATCTGGCGCGACTTTGAGGCAACGCCCAAGTTTTTTCCAAGCTTTTGTTTCGCTTGGTTAAAGGCCGGTAAATAAACCGCTTTCCAACCGGGATTCAGCAAGGTTTAACGGCGGCATTGATAGTCTGTGTGACACGATTACAAAGCGGGGTCACGGAAAAAATGGGGCAGTGGAAGCGGCGTCTGAAGCGCATCGCGATCGGCGGCGGGCTGGAAGCGGCCTGGCTGGCAAATGCCGCCGGGCTCATGAAAGAGGCCTGCGGACGCGTCGTCATCTTCACACTCCATCATGTACGCCCGCATATCGCACAACCGTTCGAGCCAAACCAACATCTTGAAATCACGCCGGAATTTCTAGACGCGGCGCTTCGGCGGCTGAAGCGGAGCGGCTATCGTTTCGTGCCGCTCGATGCGGTGCCCTCCCTATTGTCGGACCCGCAGGACGATCGCCTGTTCGCCGCCTTCACGCTGGATGATGGGTATCGCAACAATTTCGTCCATGCCCTGCCCGTTTTCGAACGGCATGGCGCACCCTTTACGGTTTTCATTGCGCAAGGCTTTGCCGAAGGCTCGCACAGCATCTGGTGGGAGACGCTGGCGCTGCTGCTCGGCAGGGAGAACAGCATCGAGTTCAATTTCGGCCGGGGCAGAGAGAGGCTGGCGCTCGATACGCCCGTCCGGAAATGGGACGCCTTCGACCGGCTTGCCGAGTTTATCCACAGGCAGGACGAAAGCCGCGCCATCTCGGAGGTGGATGCACTGGCGCGGCGCCACGGTATAGAGCCGGTCGATATCACGCGGGAACTGGTCATGGAGCCGCCGGAATTGCGCGAGCTCGCGGCAAGCCCGCTCGCCAGTCTCGGCGCCCATACGATCAGCCATCGGGCGCTTGCCCGCCTGCCGCATGCGGAAGCTCGGATCGAGATGGAAATCTCGGCCGATTATGTCGAGTCGATCACCGGCACCCGCCCCCGGACGATCGCTTTTCCCTACGGCACGCCCGAGGCAGCAACGGGCCGCGAAGCGGACCTTGCGGCAAAGCTCGGATTTGCCGTCGCGGTAACAACGCAGCCAGGCTTTCCGACCGCAAGCTTGCCCACCTATATGCCGCGCATCTCACTCAACGGCTTTTACCAAAAGCCACGCTATGTTTCGGCGCTCGCTTCCGGCATTCCATTGAAACTGCTCGGGAAATAAGCCCTTTACGGATACATTCGCACCTTGTCCCAGGCCCCCTCAGGCGTCGGTCGGCGAAACTCGATACGGTCGTGCAGTCGGAACTTCTGGTCTTTCCAGAACTCGATCGAGGTCGGGCGGATCCGGAAGCCGGACCAGTAAGACGGGCGCGGGATGTCGCCGATGGCGTAACGCGCCGTATATTCGGCAACGGCCTTTTCCAGCGCGAAGCGGCTTTCGAGCGGGCGCGACTGCTTGGAAGCCCAGGCGCCGATACGGCTGCCGCGGGCGCGGGTCGCAAAATAAGCGTCGGCCTCGGCATCGGTGACCAATTCGACAGGGCCGCGAATGCGCACCTGGCGGCGCAGCGTTTTCCAGTGGAAACACATGGCGGCTTTCTTCTGCCCCAAGATTTCGCGACCTTTCCGGCTCTCGAAATTCGTGTAGAAGACGAATCCGTCGGTATCGAAACCCTTCAGGAGAACCATGCGGACATTGGGCAGCCCATCTTCATCGACCGTCGCGAGCGCGACAGCATTGGGGTCGTTGACTTCGGAAGCCTCCGCCTCCTTCAGCCATTCCCCAAAGAGCTTGAAGGGCTCTTCACTTTCGGTAAAGTCACCACCTGTTAACCCGTTTTCCGACATATTAATTCAAATCCCGCGGTTTATGAAAACTGACCCAGCTTTCGATGCTGGGGAAGGATACAGGGTGGAAGTCATAGCAAAGACACATCGCCATACAAAGGGTTCGCTGCGCCGCAGCTTCAGGCTCTCCATCGTCGGTATCGCGATTCTGTCACTTTCCGGCTGCGTGGCCGGAGGGTTCGATTTCCTGAGTTCGTCAAAGGTGGATCGTTCGGTTGCGACCGGCACGGTGCCGCAGCCAGCGCCCAGCACCGATACGCTTTCCGACGAGATGACGGTACGCAACGCCGTGACGTCTGCCGATATCCAGAAGCTCGAAGGACAGCCGCTTCCATGGGCCAATGCGTCCACCGGCAGCGCCGGCATCATCGACACGATCGTCGAGAATAATGACGCCGGCCAGGTTTGCCGCCAGTTCCGCACGACGCGGCATTCCTATGTCGGCATCGCCAAATTCTACGGCAAGACCTGCCTTGTCGGTGGCGGCAACTGGCAGCTTCTGAGCTTCCAGCCGGAAAGCTGATCCCACTGTCCACCTGTTCCGGCACGATGCGCCCCTGACACGTCAGGGTTAATGCGCCGTGCCGATTCGCCTCAATGTTTAGTGAAAGGCTAACCATTCGCGGCAAAACACCCCATATCCAACTTCGGAAATAAGAAGTGATTAGCAACTCTACCGCACGATCGCCCAACGAGCGGGTTTTCCTGTCGCGAGAGCGAACCGGACGGCGCGTCATGAGTTGAGATTCGGTTTCCGGGAACGGCCACGAGGAACATGCCTCCCGGATTGCGACAGCGGTGGTGCGAACAATGCGTGATCCATACAAGGTGCTGGGCGTCAAGCGTGACGCAGGAGCAGACGAAATCAAGACTGCCTGGCGCAACATGGCCAAGGCCGTGCATCCTGATCACAATCAGGGCGACCCGACGGCGACCGCACGTTTCGCCGAGATCGGCCGCGCCTATGAAACGTTGAAAGATCCGAGAAAGCGTAATCTCTTCGACAGCGCCGTGCGCATGGCAGAAGCCAAGAAGCAGGAGCAGACGATCATGCAGCAGCGCCAGACTGCCCGTGAGGCCGCCGTCCGCGCCAAGGCCGCGCAGGCCAATGCCGAGCGCGTGATGGAAGAGCTTGCGCGCGCCAATGCCAATGCGCAGAAGGCCGCAGCAGCAGGTGCCAAACAGCAGCAGGCAGGCACAACCGAAGCCGCAGAAGAGATGGTCGAACGCATTTTTGGCGCCCAGGCGCAATCGCACGCCCAGCAGGCACATTCTCAGCAAGCACAAGCCAGGCCGCATGCAGCCGAGGCGGCCAAGCAGCCGGAACAGGAAACAGCGGAATCCGAAACCGCCAGGGCGGAGGACGAGCAGACCGAGTCCACCACCGGCACTGGCGCCAACATGTCCCTGCCGCTCAGCCTGCTGACCTCGCTCGTGCGCCGCTTCACCGGCGCCGGCCAGCCAGGCCTTGAGAAGGCGCCGGATGAAGTGGCGACCGCAACCGTGACGATCGAAGACATCATGAAGGGAAGCTGGACGACAGTTTCCCTTCCGGAGGGCCGCGAAGTCGGCTTCGCCCTTCCGGCCGGCACGACTGAAGGCCATCAGGTCCGGCTCAAGGGGCAAGGATTCAAGCTGCCGGGCATGCAGCGCGGTGACGCCGTCATCAATATCCACATCGCGCCCGATCCGCGCTTCACCGTCGATGGTTTCGACGTGCATGCCGTGCTGCCGCTCAACATCGAAAACGCGGTGCTCGGCACCGAGGCACGCGTTGACGGTCCGCAGGGACCGCTCAATGTGACGATCCCTGCCTGGTCCGGCTCCGACAAGACGATCCGTATTCCCGACCAAGGCCTGCCCAACGACAGCGGCGGAAAAGGCGATCTCGTCGTCGAATTGCGTATTATGTTGTGGGAAAAACCCGACGCTAAAGTCACGGATCTCATGCGGAGCATGCGTGAAGGGCTGTTTTTATGAAATTTCGGTGACAATCGCACCCTTTGTTACGATCCCTAACAGTTGATGATCTTGGGCCTGCTTGAACCGATTAACGGCCTATGCCATAGGCAGGACCATCAGAATTCCTAGGGAAGCGAAATATGGCTCAAGCATCCGGCCTCATGGCAGGCAAACGCGGCGTCATCATGGGTGTCGCCAACAATCGTTCGATTGCGTGGGGTATTGCCAAGGCCATTCATGCGCAGGGCGGAGAAGTTGCCTTCACTTACCAGGGCGATGCCTTGAAGAAGCGCGTGGAGCCGCTGGCTGCCGAAATCGGCGCCGTCATGGTCGGCCATTGCGATGTCAGCGATGAATCCACGATCGATGCCGTTTTCGAAAACGTCGAGAAGCTGTGGGGCAAGATCGATTTTATCGTGCACGCGATCGGCTTTTCCGACAAGGACGAGCTAACGGGCCGTTACGTCGATACGTCGGCCGACAACTTCGCAAAGACCATGCAGATCTCCGTCTACTCCTTCACCTCGGTCGCTCGCCGCGCGGAGAAGCTGATGACGGAAGGCGGCTCGATGCTCACCCTCACCTATTACGGTGCTGAGAAGGTGATGCCGAACTACAATGTCATGGGCGTCGCCAAGGCGGCTCTTGAAGCCAGCGTGAAGTATCTCGCCGTCGACCTCGGACCGAAAAACATCCGTGTTAACGCCGTTTCGGCAGGCCCGATCAAGACGCTTGCTGCCTCCGGCATCGGCGATTTCCGCTACATCCTCAAGTGGAACGAGTATAATGCGCCGTTGCGCCGTACCGTGACCATCGAGGAAGTGGGCGATGTCGGCCTCTACCTTCTCTCGGACCTGTCCCGTTCGGTGACGGGTGAAGTACATCATGCCGACAGCGGCTATCATGTCATCGGCATGAAGGCTGTGGACGCGCCTGATATTTCTGTCATCAAGGACTGAGGCGTCCTCCCCCAAGCGGAGCCGATCCCCGTGCTTATCTATGTGATCAGACACGGCCAGACCGACTGGAATGCGGAACGCCGTCTGCAGGGGCAGAAGGATATTCCGATCAATGCGATCGGTCGCGAACAGGCAAAACAGAACGGGATCGCCCTTGCGGCGGTCCTGAAGGGCGAAGATACGGAATTCGATTTCGTCGCAAGCCCGCTCGGGCGTACGCGCGAAACCATGGAGATCATGCGATCGGCCATGGGGCTCCCGTCCGAGGACTACCGAACCGACGAACGTCTGGTCGAAGTCTCCTTTGGCGACTGGGAAGGCTACACGCTCAAGCAGCTCAGGGCCTCGCAGGCAGAGAGAGTGACAGAACGCAACATCAACAAGTGGGATTTCATTCCGCCGGGCGAAGATGCGGAAAGCTACGAGATCATGTCGTGGCGGACCGGCGCATGGCTGAATTCAGTCGACCGGCCGACCGTCTGCGTCACCCATGGCGGCGTCATCAGAAGCTTGTTCAAGATAATCTCCAACCTGCCGAAGGACGTCGCCTCTGAGGGCGAAATCCCGCAGGACCGGATTTTGAAAATCGAGACGTCGCAGAGCCTGATCGGCTGGATCTAGCCCAAATGCGGCTTGCTTACTTGACGATGTCGAGATCGTTGATGACGCGCTTGCCGTCGACTTCCGTATAGAAAATCACCACCTTGACGCCGGCCCTCAGGCCTTCGAAATCGAATTCCTCGGGCGCCTGATAGGTCTTGCCATCATCGAGCGTCAGGACAAGATTGGCCGTATCGACCTTCTTGATCGTCGCCTCGACATCGGCGCTCTCGGCAAAACTGCTCATGGGCGAAAGAAAATTTGCCGTGGCCAGAAGCGTAGCAATAACGAAACGCATGTCGGCAATCCCTTTGAAACGCTGCCATTGATATCGAGTGGCCACAGATAAACTCCTGAATATGGCGAAAATTGCCCGGAAGAATGGCTTTCGGCGCCCAATTGATGAATAGGATTTTACGGATAATCAAGAGGCTCGATTAACCGTCATTTTCTCTCTGTTTACGCGATTTAGCGGCCGCGAATGCGCGCAATCGTAAATTAACTCCTGCCCCCTAAAGTCGGCCCGAATGTAGGGGTATGTGATTTGCAATTCCGGCTGAGCAACGGCAACCAGCTGCGGCGTGTTCTGAAGAATACGCGTGTCTCGCTGCTGGTTTCAGCCCTCGTGGCCATTGTCGTAATTGCCGTCGGCTTTGCACTCGACAGAGCAAATACTGCCGCCCATCTGCGCGAGCTGCAAATCCGTACTGAAAACGAGACCAACCTGATCCGTGCCCGCATGATGGCGCAGATCAATATGGATATTACCGCTGTCCGCGACCTTTCCAACCTGATCTCGCTCGGCACGCAGGCGAACGAGGTGGAGATGGAGCGGCAGATCAACTGGCTGCTGATCCAGAACCCACATTTCATCCATATTGCGGTCGCGCCCGATTTCATCGTCAAGTCGGTCTATCCGGCGCAATCCGGTAGAGACAGGATTGGCAAGGATGTGCGCGAGCGGCTTATGGAGCGCATGTCGATCAGCCGCAATACCGGCGACCAGTCGGCGCGCTTCTACGGTCCCTTCAAGACGGCGGATGCAGAAAACGCCTTCGCAATCTTCTTCCCGGTTTTCGTCAAGCAGAATGGCCAGCGCCGCATCTGGGGCGCGGTCGAGGTAGTCATCGACCAGAACATGTTCTACGAGGCGACCGGCCTGAAGCCCGCGCGCAACAGCGAAAACCAGGAGCGCTATCCGCATCTCGACCATCTGTCGATCGCGGTGCGCGATATCGGCATCCCGGACGAAACGGCGGCGCCCTTCTTCGGCCCTTCCAATATCTATGAGAAGGAGCCGCTCCGCCGCAAAATCAACTTCGCCGGCGGGCGATGGGAACTGGCGGCGGTGCCGAACTCCGGCTGGCATGCAGTTCCCAATAATCAGCGTGAACTGCGATTGATCATCGTCGCCGCAGGCTGTGTGATCATCATCCCGATCTTCTTTGCCACGTTGCTGCTCGGCGAACGCAACCGTAACATCACGCAGCTCGAGGCCCGGGAAGCCAAACTTATGGAACTGTCGCAGCGCCTCAACCTGGCGCTGGAATCCTCCCGGATCGGCATATGGGAGTTGCAGGAAAATGCCACCAACCTTGCCTGGGATGCACGCGCATCCACCCTTCACGGCCTCAAGGCGATCGAAGGCAGCCGGCCACTGGAAGTGTGGCTTTCGACGATCGTGCCGGAAGACCGCGAAATCGCCGAGGTTCATTTCTTCGGTTGCAGCATCGCTGGAGAAGCCTGCACCGCGCAATACAGGGTGATGCGGGAAGATGGCCGCATCCGCCATCTGCGTTCCATCGGCGCCTTCTATACGGATGCCGGCGGCACAGGAAAGACGATCGGCATCGTCTGGGACGTGACAGCCGATGCGGAAGTCACCAACACGCTTCGCCTTGCCAAGGAAACGAGCGAGCTCAAGAATGCGGAGCTGGAACTCGCGCTTGAAGAACTTTCAAGCCGCGAGGCGGAGCTTTCCGAACTCTCCGGCAAGCTCGATCTGGCCCTCGATTCATATCAATGCGGCATCTGGGAGGCAATTCTTGGCAAGAGCGGCTCGATCTGGGACGAGCGCATGCACGAGCTCTACGGATTGAAGCAGAGCAATGCCTTCGTGACCGAGGACGCCTGGCTTTCCTGCATGCACCCCGATGACCGCGGGCTGGCGCTTGAAAGCGCTCGGCATTTCAGGCAGCTCGGAGACACGCATACGCTCGTCTGCCGCGTGCCGGACGAAAATGGCGGCGTGCGCTACGTGCGTTCCGTCGGCAAGGTGCACCGCACGCCGACCGGCGAGATGAAGATCATCGGCATCGCCTTCGATTCGACCGAGGATGCATTGATGACGCTGCGCCTCAAGGCCGCGAAGGATGAGGCAATCACCAAGAACATCGAGCTGGAACTCGCAAAGAACAGGATCGAGCACAATTCCCTGCACGACCCGCTGACCTCGCTTGCCAACCGTCGCAAGCTCGATATCGCGCTGGAAAACCTGACGGATGCCGGCCATAGCGACCGGCAGAAATTTGCGATCCTGCATATCGACCTCGACCGCTTCAAGGAAATCAACGACACGCTGGGACATGCAGCCGGCGATGCGATGCTGGTGCATGCTTCACGCGTGCTTTCCAGAAATCTGCGTGACAGCGATGTCGTTGCGCGTATCGGCGGCGACGAGTTCGTCATTCTCTCCTTCGACGTGGGCGACAAGGAGATGGCGGAGCTTGCAGGCCGCGTCATCGAGGAAATGCGCCAGCCCGTCGATTTCCAGGGGTTTCCCTGCCGTTGCGGCGTGTCGATCGGCATTGCACTGGCGAACGGCATTCATGTCGATGCCCGCAAAGTGTTGATCAATGCCGACATCGCGCTCTATCGGGCCAAGAGCCTCGGCCGCAACCGCTTCGAATTCTTCAACCACAATCTGCAGGCCGACATCATCAACAATAAACGCACGGCCGATGAAATCCTTGCCGGCATCGACAATGGCGAGTTCACGGCCTGGTACCAGCCGCAATTCTGTGCGCGGACGATGAAGCTGACGGGCGTCGAGGCGCTGGTGCGCTGGCGCCATCCCTCCAAGGGCTTGCTCACCCCGGACAAATTCCTGCGCATTGCCGATGAGATCAACGTCGTGCAGACGCTCGACCGCATCGTCCTGGAAACCGCGCTGCGTGACAAGATGCGCTGGGCTGCGCAGGGCATCTATATACCGAAAGTCTCCGTCAACGTTTCGGCGCGGCGCCTGCATGATGGCAGCCTTTTGGAATCGCTTGGTGACCTGCAGATCCGCCCTGGCGAAATTTCCTTCGAACTGGTGGAATCCATCTTTCTCGACGAAAGCGAGGACGTGGTTTCGCAAAACCTCGAACGGATCAAGGCACTCGGCATCGATATCGAGATCGACGATTTCGGCACCGGCCACACCTCGATCGTCTCGCTGCTGAAGCTCAAGCCGAAGCGGCTGAAGATCGACCGGCAACTCGTCCAGCCGATCGTCGCCTCTTCACAGGAGCGCGCGCTCGTCAGTTCCATCATCGAAATCGCCCGTTCGCTCGGTGTGGAGACCGTGGCGGAGGGTGTCGAGACGCTGGCACATGCCGAACTGCTGCGCGATCTCGGCTGCGATCTCCTGCAGGGTTACGCCTTCGCACGTCCCCTTTCCTTCGATGACTTCGCCATTGAGGCGCGCGGCACGGCCTGGCTGCTGGCATCCTAGCGCTGAAGCCGCGGCGGCTATCGGTCGCAAATACGGGAAATACCATTTCCCTGATCGCACCATCAGGCGCAAAGAAAGGCTTTTGCCTGAACGGTTTTTTGGCCTATGAGTGTCGCGCCTTTTCGAGTAATGGCGCGGCCGGTGACGACTGGTTCCGCGCATCCGGCGGGAACACATGTCGCACAATACATTCGGTCATCTCTTCCGTGTAACTACCTGGGGCGAAAGCCATGGGCCGGCGCTCGGCGCCGTCGTCGACGGCTGCCCTCCGGGGCTGCGCTTCAAGCTCGAGGACCTGCAGGTGTGGCTCGACAAGCGTAAGCCCGGCCAGAGCCGTTTCGTCACCCAGCGGCGCGAAGACGACCTGGTGAAAGTTCTCTCGGGCGTGATGATGGACGCCGACGGCGAGACGATGATTTCGACCGGCACACCGATTTCCATGCTGATCGAGAATACCGACCAGCGTTCCAAGGACTATGGCGAGATCGCCCGGCAGTACCGCCCCGGCCATGCCGACTATACCTATGATACCAAATACGGCATCCGCGACTATCGCGGCGGTGGCCGTTCGTCTGCCCGCGAGACTGCTGCCCGCGTGGCGGCCGGCGGCATCGCCCGGCTCGTCGTGCCCGGTGCCACCATCCGCGGGGCGCTAGTGCAGATCGGCAAGCACAAGATCAACCGTGCCAACTGGGACTGGGATCAGGTCGGGCAGAACCCGTTCTTCTCGCCGGATGCCGAGATCGTGCCCGTCTGGGAAGAGTATCTCGACGGCATCCGCAAGGCCGGCTCCTCTATCGGCGCCGTCATCGAAGTGATCGCCGAAGGTGTACCCGCCGGTCTCGGCGCCCCGATCTACGGCAAGCTCGACCAGGATATCACCTCGCTGCTGATGTCGATCAACGCCGTCAAGGGCGTCGAGATCGGCAACGGTTTTGCCGCCGCCGAGACGAGCGGCGAGGACAATGCCGACGAGATGCGCATGGGCAATGACGGCAAGCCGATCTTCCTGTCCAACAATGCCGGCGGCATCCTCGGCGGCATTTCGACCGGCCAGCCGGTCGTCGCCCGCTTCGCCGTCAAGCCGACCTCTTCCATTCTCACCGAACGGCAGTCGATCGATGCCGACGGCAAGAATGTCGATATCCGCACCAAGGGTCGTCATGACCCCTGCGTCGGCATCCGCGCCGTGCCGATCGGCGAGGCGATGATCGCCTGCGCCATTGCCGACCATTATCTTCGCGACCGCGGCCAAACCGGCCGGCTGAAATAGGAATTACGCCATGCCTTATGATCAGAAGCGCGTTGTTGATGCTATCAGGGCTTTCGAAGCCGGCGAGATCGTCGTCGTCATGGACGACAATGATCGTGAAAACGAGGGTGACCTGATCGTTGCCGCCGTGCATGCGACGCCCGAAAAGATGGCCTTCATCGTGCGCCACACGTCAGGCATCGTCTGCGCGCCCATGCCGAAGGAAGAGGCCAAGCGGCTGAACCTCAATGCCATGGTGGCGGAAAACGATTCCGCCCATACGACGGCCTTCACCGTTTCCGTCGACTTCAAGCACGGTACGACGACGGGCATTTCCGCCGACGACCGCACGCTGACGGTACGCAACCTTGCCAACCCGAATGTGGGCGCGTCTGATTTCGTCCGTCCCGGCCACATCTTTCCGCTGGTCTCCCGCGAAGGCGGTGTGCTGATGCGTTCCGGCCATACGGAAGCTGCCGTCGATCTCTGCAAGCTGGCCGGCCTGCCGCCGATCGGCGTCATCTCCGAACTCGTCAATGACGACGGCACGGTGACGCGCGGCCCACAGGTCGTGGATTTCGCCGAACAGCACGGGCTGAAGCTTCTGTCGGTTGCCGACCTCATCGCTTATCGCCAGCGCAAGGAAACGCTGATTGAGCTCGGCTCGAGCTTCGATATCGAGACACCGTTCGGCAAGGCCAGGGCGCATACCTACTCCCTGCCGTGGGATCCGATGCAGCATCTCGCCGTCGTCTTCGGCGATATCAGGGACGGTGTGGATATTCCGGTGCGCCTACATCCGGAAAACGTAGCGGACGACCTGTTCGGCAAGCGCAAGCCGGTCGACTTCTATATGCAGAAGATCGCCGAAGAGGGCCGCGGCATCATCGTCTACCTGCGTGAAGGCTCCGTCGGAGTCGGCCATTACGACAATGGCCGCAAGGCACGCAATCAAGGCCGTGAGGCGCATACCGAAGCACAGACGCGCGACAGCGAATGGCTGGAAATCGGCCTCGGTGCGCAGATCCTCAAGGATCTCGGCATCAGCTCAATCAAGCTTTTGACAAGCCGCGAACGCCATTATGTCGGCCTGGAAGGCTTCGGGATCAAGATTTCGACGACGGAGATCTGCTGACTAGCTATCCCTTCTCCGGTTAGGGAGAAGGGATTACCCTTTCCAGCCGTCCAGATAGACGACGTTCTCCACGCCGGCGAAGCGCGCTAAGCGATCCAACTCGGCTTCCAGCTTTTCGAGCCGCCCTGCGGATGCCTTCACGCGCGGCTCAAGCCATAGGCGCTTGACATCCAGCGTACCCTTCTTCCTGTCCGCCTTCATATCGATGCGGCCGATGAGCCTGTCGCCCTCCAGGAGCGGGAAAACGTAATAGCCATATTCGCGCTTCGGCTCCGGCACGAAGATTTCGATACGGTAGAAGAAGCCGAAAAGACGCTCTGTCCGGTTTCTGTCCCGGATCATCGGATCAAACGGGCTAAGCACCCGGATTCGTTGCGGCGCTTCCGGATAGCTATCGAGTGTGTCAAGGAAATCCGCGAAGGCCCATGAGGAGCGTGGCTTGCCGCCAAGCGCCGGCTCGATCAGTACTTCAATCAGCTCATCCCGGTGCTCCGTCACCCACGCCTTCGCCTCATCCGGCGAGAGCAGATCCCAGAAGGCGGCGATTTCGCCGTGTGTGGCAAAGCCCAGACGGGTAAGCGCGCTGCGGCAGGCCCAGTCCACGAAATCTCCACGGCTGACCTCAGGCTTATGGAATTCGGCGGGAATGACCCGCTCGACGAGATCATAGATCTTCTGGAAGTTGGAGCGGCCGGCGATGGCGAATTTGCCGGTGCGCCAGAAATATTCGAGCGCCGTCTTGTTGGGGTGCCAGTTCCACCAGCCGCCGGAGACGTGGCCGTCCGCCTTCATGTCGCGCGCCAGGATCGCCCCGTCCTTGACCACCCGATCATAGGTCTCCTCGAAGGAAGCTTCGAAGCCCTCGCCGCGCCATCTACGCCAGCGCTCGACGAGCGCCAGTTCCTCGTCGCGGAATTTGTGTTTCCAGTATTTGAAGAAGGCGCTCGGCAGGATGGAGGCATCATGCGTCCAGTGCTCGAAGAGCGCACCATCCTTCTCCAGGAGCGCGGTCAGGTGTTCGCGCCGGTACGTCTGGTTGCGGGAAAAGAGGATCTGATGATGGGCGCGTTCCACCGTCTGAATGCTATCCACCTGCACAAAGCCGAGGTCGTGAATGAGGTCCAGCAGGCCGGCCTTGGTCAATGCACGGTTCGGAGGCGCGCTCAGCCCCTGCTTGGCGAGAAAGACACGGCGGGCATCGGAATTGGAGAGCAGATTCGTCATACCGCCATCATAGCGCGGAAAATCTTCCTAGCTACCCGATACCATTTCGTGCCGATTTGATTTTGATCCTTTATCGCGTCGTCACCGCCTTATAGAAGCAGGAGTTCAAACAAGGGGACCAGAGTTGGATATTCGTTTCGAGAGCGCGGGCGCCAGTTTCGGAGCAAGGATCGCGGTCGAGCCGCTGACACTGTCTCTCACCGAAAACCGTCTCGGCGTCATCGGGCTCAACGGTTCGGGCAAGACGACCTTCGCGCGGATGATCAACGGGCTCATGAAACCCACCACGGGCAAAGTCACGGTCAACGGGCGCGATACACTTGAGAAGAAGACGGCGCTTGCCGATGTTGGCTTCATCTTCCAGTCGCCGCAGAACCAGATCATCCTGCCGATCGTAAAGGACGACATCGCATTCGGACTGAAGGGCCGCGGCTTTAGCAAGGCTGAGATCGATCGAAAGGTCGAGATGGTACTTGCCCGCTTCAACGCCGAGGAACTGGCCACCCGCCGTGCGCATGAGCTTTCCGGCGGCGAGCTGCAGATCGCGGCGCTCTGCTCGGTGCTGGCGACCGGTCCCAATATTCTGATCCTCGACGAGCCGACCAATCAGCTTGACCTGCGCAACCGCGCGCTGGTGCAGAAGACCATCGATGGGCTCGAAGAAAATGTCGTCGTCATCACCCATGATCTCGAGTTGATATCAGGCTTTGAGCGGGTGCTGCTGTTCCACGAAGGCAGACTGGAGGCCGATGCGCCGGCAGCCGAAGCGATTGCCCGCTACAGGGAGCTTGCCGTCTGATGCAGTCGCTTTATGTCGAAGGCAACAGCGCGCTGCACCGGCTTTCGCCGCGGGCAAAGATCTTTTCCCTCTTCCTGCTCGGCGTCGTGTTGTTCCTCGGCGACAATCTTCCGCTGCTTGCCATTGTCACACTGCTGACGGCGCTGATCTATCGCAGCATCGGCTTGTCGCTGACGGAATCGGCCGTCCGGGTGCGGCCGATCGTGCTGACGATCGTGATCGTGGCACTCTTCACCCTCGTCGTCAGTCCGTGGCAGGTGGCGCTTGCGACGCTGCTTCGGCTGACGGCACTGATGCTGTTTGCTGCTGCCGTGACTGCGACGACGACGATCACGCAATTCATGGATGAGATAACGGTGCTTGCACGGCCGCTGGAACGGACCGGCTGGGTGAAGGCCGACGATATCGGGCTGGCGGTCGGTCTCGTATTGCGCTTCGTGCCCGAAATCATCGCCCGCTACCATGCGATCAGCGAAGCACATGCGGCGCGCGGACTGAAGGTACGACCGGTGACGATCCTTACCCCGCTCATCATTTTAACGCTCAGGGATGCGGATAACATTGCCGCGGCGATTGACGCGCGCGGCATTCGGCGACATGTCAGTTAACGATTTATGAATTGGAGATCACGATGAGCACGCGCGACCTCGTTCTTGCCGCTCTTTTCGCCGCGATTATCGTGGCTCTCGGCCTGCTGCCGCCTATCTATCTGGGCTTCATCCCAGTGCCGATCACCGCGCAATCGCTCGGCGTCATGATGGCAGGCGTCGTGCTGGGCGCAAGACGCGCCACGATTGCCGTGCTGATCGTGCTGGTGCTCGTAGCCATCGGCCTGCCTGTGCTTTCGGGTGGCCGCGGCGGGTTTGCCGCTTTCGTGGCTCCGACGTCAGGCTTCCTGTTCGGTTGGGTTTTTGCCGCTTTTGTTACGGGCTTCCTCAGTGAACGGCTGGTGCACGACAATCAGTCCGGCCTCGTCCAGACGGTAAGCTTCTTCCTTGCCGCCATGATCGGCGGCATCGTCGTGCTTTACGCCTTCGGGATCGCCTATCTGGCCCTTGCAGCAAATATCGGCCTGAAGCAGGCCTTTGTGGGCAGCATGGCATTCATCCCAGGTGACGTCATAAAGGCCTTCGTCGCAGCGCTCGTCGGTCGGGCCGTCATGGCCGGCTATCCACTCTTGCGGATTCGCGCTTAATCCAGGAAGCCATAGAGCCAGTCGCGCGTCTCTTCGGGAAGCGCTACAGGCGAGCCGTCGTCGCGGCTGCGCGCCTGCCAGGTGATTTCGACCTCGGCGGCACGCTCATCGTCAATCTCGGCGGCGATGAGAAAGCCGATGGAGCGCACACCGATCTTGTCGACGGCAGCGGTGAAGGTCACTGCTTCGTGATAGTGCAATGGCCGGTGAAGGATGCAGGACACCTTGGCGGGAGTATAGACAGGCTCGTCCTCCATATCAGGTCTCAATGACCAGAAACCCGCAAGTACGGATTCGGCATAGGAAATATAGGAGGCCAGAAACATCTGGCCGTTCATATCCACGTCACGAAACGGTATGCGCAATTCCACCACGTCCGGGCGGTTCGTCTTACTCATTTACAGGTCTGCCTTGCAGGTTATCACTAGGACCCTAGCATGGGGTCCGTCGATGTAAACGAAACAATTAAAATAGCGTAAACGGAGGATGCGGAGCGTTAACCGCGACGATGCAGCGTGTTGAAATCGACACGCTGCGCTCCATCTGCTGTGGATCATGACATTTGCGATCGATAGAGTGCCAGCATGAGCACCCGTCTTTACGAACATCCCATCTTTCTCGAGCACGTGACGCCGTCAGGCCATCCCGAGCGCTCCGACCGCATCCGCGCGCTCAATGTCGCGCTGGAGCATCCGAATTTCGAGCGGCTGGACCGAAAGGAAGCGCCGCAGGCGAATGAAGACGCCGTGCTGCTTGCCCATCCGGAAGAACATCTGATCGCTGTCATGCGGCAGATCCCAGAAGAGGAAGACAAAATCAACCAGCTCGAAGCCGATACCTATGCCAGCCAGAAGAGCCTGCAGGCGGCACTGACCGGCATCGGCGGGGCGATGGCCGCCGTCGACGACGTGTTCCGCGGCAAGGCCGACAATGTGTTCGTCGCGGCGCGCCCGCCGGGTCACCATGCTGAAAAGATGACGGCGATGGGCTTCTGCTTCTTCAACAATGCGGCTATCGCTGCCCGCCATGCGCAGAAGGCTCACGGCGCCGAACGCGTCGCCATCGTCGATTGGGACGTCCACCACGGCAATGGCACGCAGGATATTTTCTGGGACGATCCCTCCGTGCTTTTCTGTTCCACCCATCAGATGCCGCTTTATCCCGGCACTGGGGCCAAGGATGAAAACGGCGCGCACGGCACGATCGTCAATGCGCCGCTTTCGCCCAATGTCGGCAGCGATCATTTCCGCGAGGCGTTCAAATCGCGCGTGCTGCCGGCACTCAACGATTTCCGGCCTGATATCATCATTATCTCTGCCGGATTTGACGCCCATCACCGCGATCCGCTGGCGCAGATCAACCTGACCGGCGAGGATTTCGACTGGGCGACGGGACGTCTTCTTGAGGTTGCCGACCGCAGCGCCAATAACCGGGTCGTCAGCCTGCTGGAAGGCGGGTATGATCTGGAGGGACTCGCCGAGTCGGCGGGCATGCATATCCTCAGAATGATGAAGGGTTGAGAATGACTGACAGCGCCAAGCCGGAGGTTTCCGGTCTTTCCTTCGAAAAGGCGGTTGCCGAACTCGAAAGCATCGTTGCCCGGCTGGAACGCGGTGACGTGGCGCTGGATGAATCCATCGAGATTTACGAGCGCGGCGAAGCGCTGAAGAAGCATTGCGAAACGCTGCTTTCGGCCGCCGAAAACCGTATCGAGAAGATCCGTCTCGACCGCGCCGGCAAGCCGCAGGGCGTCGAGCCGCTCGACGGCGCTTAAAGGCGTACCGAAACTCCCTTTCAGGACCCTTGGCGACCAGCTTCCGACCGATCTATGATCCCCTTTCAAAGCAAGAAGGGGACTGACTGATGACGGACAGATTGAAGGGCAAGGTCGCTATCATATCGGGCGGCGCGACCGGCATGGGCGGCGCGGCCTCGAAGCTCTTTGCGGCCGAGGGTGCGCGTGTCGCCATCATCGACCGTAATGGCGAGGCTGCGGCGGAAACCGTCACCGAGATCCGCGCCGCCGGCGGCGAGGCCGATTACTGGACGGCCGATGTTTCGGAGGAAGCAGCCGTCAATGCCGCGGTGGCCGGCGTCGAGGAGCGCTGTGGACCGGTCACTGTCCTTTTCAATCACGCGGGTACGATCGTCATCAAGCCGTTCCTGGAGACCACGCTGCAGGAATGGGATTGGCTGCATGCGGTCAACGTCCGCTCCATGTTTCTGATGACGAAGGCGGTGCTGCCCAAGATGATCGAAGCCGGCGGCGGATCGATCGTCTGCACCTCGTCAATCTCGGCGGTCGCGGCGACGCCGATGGAAGTGCTCTACGACACGACCAAGGGCGCGGTGCATATGTTTGCGCGCGCCATCGCCGTCGAATTCCGTGACCGCAACATCCGCTGCAATGCCGTCTGCCCCGGCTTCATCCGCACGCCGCATGGCCTGCGCGAAGTGAAGGAATTGCAGGCGCACGGCGTCGATGTTTCGGATGCAGCAATTGCCGCACAGCAGGGCCGGATCGGCGAGCCCGAGGATGTCGCTCGCGCCGCACTCTATCTTGCCAGCGATGAATCGGTGTTCGTCAATGGCGCCCATCTTTTCGTCGACAATGGTTTTACGGCAATCTGACGGCTTCCCGACGATCTCGCAAACTGGCCCTTTCGCGCCGGACCCGCAGGCGCTATCTGTGGCGGAAGCCTTTGTGATTGGAGTGCGCCATGTCCTTCTTCCCCGGTAAAGATCCCCTGCCCGGTGATGCTTTCGCCTGTGATGCGATCGAGAATCTGATCATTCCGCGCACCAGCGATATCGGCGGCTTCCAGGTGCGCCGCGCCCTGCCAACGCGCCAGCGCCGGCTTGTCGGACCGTTCATCTTCTTCGACCGCATGGGACCGGCGATCCTAAAGCCGGACGAGGCGCTGGATGTGAAGCCGCATCCGCATATCGGGCTTTCGACGGTCACCTATCTCTTCGATGGCGAGATCCGTCATCTCGACAGTCTCGGAACGGAAAAGGTCATCCGCCCCGGCGATATCAACCTGATGACGGCCGGACGCGGCATCGTGCATTCGGAGCGCACGCCGGACAATCTGCGCGGCCATCCGCTTCTGATGTCCGGACTGCAAACGTGGCTGGCATTGCCTGACGACAAGGAGGAAATCGACCCCTCCTTCGCCCATACCGAAAAGGGAGAGATGCCTCTGATCGAGACCAACGGCGTGCGTGGACGCGTCGTCATCGGCTCGTTCGAGGGTCTCGCCTCGCCGGTGAAGGTGTTCACAGATACGCTTTATGTCGATCTCGACTTACAGCCGGGCGCGAAATTTCCCTTCGGCGCGGCTCACGAGGAACGCGCCGTCTATGTGCTGTCAGGCGAGGTCGTCATTGCCGGCGACAGGTTTGCGGCAGACCAGCTTCTCGTCTTCCGGCCCGGCGATGCGATCGCGCTCGAAGCCGGCACTGAGGGCTGTCATCTGATGCTGTTCGGCGGTGCCGCGCTGAATTCCAAACGCTACATATGGTGGAATTTCGTGTCCTCCTCGAAGGAGCGGATCGAGAAGGCCAAGGAGGAATGGCGCACCGGCCGCTTCGATATCGTTCCCGGCGATGAAGAAGAATTCGTGCCTTTGCCGGAGGGCTGAAGTGCTCTAAGGTGAAAAACTTGCGGCTATGCAAATGTAGTTGTTTTGCCGCAATTCAATCGAATAAAGCAAAGCCGATCAGTTAAAGAAGAGCGCCCGCCCGTGACACAATCCCCGAAGACCCCGCTGCTCGATCAGGTCACCTATCCTGCCGACCTGCGCAAGCTCGAGGATCGCGATCTGCCGCAGCTTGCACGCGAAGTCAGGGACGAAATGATCGACGCCGTCTCCCGCACCGGAGGGCATCTCGGCGCAGGTCTCGGCGTGGTGGAGCTGACGATCGCCATCCACAACGTCTTCAACACGCCTGACGACCGGCTGATCTTCGATGTCGGCCATCAATGTTATCCGCACAAGATCCTGACCGGGCGCCGCGACCGCATTCGCACGCTGCGCCAGGAAAACGGTCTCTCGGGCTTCACGCGCCGGGCCGAAAGCGAATACGACCCCTTTGGTGCTGCGCACTCCTCAACCTCGATTTCCGCCGGCCTCGGCATGGCTGTTGCTGCCGATATCGACAAGACGGACCGCCGCGTCATCGCCGTCATCGGCGATGGGGCACTGTCAGCCGGCATGGCCTATGAGGCGCTGAACAATGCCGGCGCGCTCGATGCCCGCCTGATCGTCATTCTCAACGACAACGACATGTCGATCGCCCCGCCGACCGGGGCGATGAGCGCCTATCTCGCCCGCCTTGCCTCCGGCCGCACCTATATGGGCTTCCGCGACTTCGGCAAGAAACTGACGGCCTATCTCGGCAAGAACATCGACCGGGCGATCACCCGCGCCGTCGAGCATGCCCGCGGCTACGTGACTGGCGGGACGATGTTCGAAGAGATGGGCTTCTACCATATCGGCCCGATCGACGGTCACTCCTTCGACCACCTTCTGCCCGTGCTGCGCAATGTGCGCGACAATGCCAACGGCCCGGTGCTGATCCATGTCGTGACCCAGAAGGGCAAGGGCTATGCGCCGGCGGAAGCTGCAGCCGACAAGTATCATGGCGTCAACAAGTTCGATGTCATCACCGGCACGCAGGCGAAGGTGAAGCCGAATGCACCGAGCTATACCAATGTCTTCGCTGAGACGCTGGTCCAGGAAGCAACACTCGACGACCGTGTCGTCGGCATCACTGCCGCCATGCCGACCGGCACCGGCCTCGACAAGTTCGCCGAGATTTTCCCGTCACGCTGTTTCGATGTCGGCATTGCCGAACAGCATGCCGTGACCTTCGCCGCCGGCCTTGCCGCCGAAGGTTTCAAGCCTTTCGCGGCGCTCTATTCCACTTTCCTGCAGCGCGCCTACGACCAGGTCGTGCATGACGTGGCGATCCAGGGCCTGCCCGTGCGCTTCCCCATCGACCGCGCCGGTTTCGTCGGTGCCGATGGTCCGACACATGCCGGTTCCTTCGATACGGCCTTCCTTGCCACCCTGCCCGGCTTCGTCGTCATGGCGGCCGCGGACGAGGCGGAGCTCAAGCATATGGTGCGCACGGCCGTCGCATATGATGCTGGCCCGATCTCGTTCCGCTATCCGCGTGGCGAAGGTGTCGGCGTCGACATGCCGGAGCGCGGCCAGATCCTTGAGATCGGCAAGGGCCGCATCGTCAAGGAAGGCACGAAGGTTGCGCTTCTTTCCTTCGGGACGCGGCTTGCCGACTGTCTGCTGGCGGCCGAAGACCTAGATGCCGCTGGCCTTTCGACGACGGTTGCCGATGCGCGCTTTGCAAAGCCGCTCGACCACGCGCTGATCCGCCAGCTTGCGCGCCACCACGAAATCCTCATCACGGTGGAAGAAGGCTCCGTCGGCGGCTTCGGCAGCCACGTCATGCAGTTCATGGCGATGGATGGCCTTCTCGACCGTGGTCTGAAGGTGCGCTCGCTGGTTATGCCCGATATCTGGATGGAACAGGCTAAGCCGGAAGCGATGATCGCCCATGCCGGTCTCGACCGTGCCGGCATCGTCTCGACTGTGTTCAACGCGCTCGGACGTGGTGTTGCCGTCGGCGTGGCCGGTTAAGGCGGCAGGCCGACGGGCTTTTCTCACTCAGGCTTTTTTCCATCACGGTAGAAGATCATTCCGCCGTGATGCAGTACGCCGTCGATGAAATCACCATCGGCGGTAAAACCGGTATCGTCCCAATATTCGATATGATCGCCGGTCACTTCATAGCGGCCCTGGTAGGCACTCTTTCGCGTACCCCTCGCCTCGTCATAACGGCCGTTGGACAGCAGTTCCTGCTGGATGTGGCCGTCACCGGTAATCCACATTCCGAGATAGGGGCCGAGATAGGGACGGTTCTGCATTTTCGTTTCCTCTGAAAGAGCGGATGAGGCGGCAAGCGAAAGCACCGCCCCGGCGAGAGCCCCGCGTATCCGCATGGTCACAGTCCCACGCTTGCCGTCGGGCGGACGGTGATGTCGTTGACATCGACATCCTCGGGCTGCTCGATGGCGAAACGGATCGCCCGGGCAATGGCATCGGGCTTCAGGGCGATCTCGCGGAAGGCGACCATGGCTTCGGCCGAAAAAGGTTCGGTGATCGTCTCGGCGAGTTCGGATTCGACAACGCCTGGATAGATGCAGGTCACACGCAGCTTCTTGTTTTCCTGGCGCAGACCATCGGAAATCGCCCGCACTGCGTATTTCGTGGCGCAGTAAACGGCAGCCGTCGGCACAACCGCCAAGCCGCCGACCGAGGAGACGTTGATGATCTGGCCGCGCTCCTGCGCATTCATGATCGGCAGTACGGCGGCAACGCCGTAGAGCACGCCCTTGATATTGACGTCGATCATCCGGTCCCATTCCTCGACCTTGAGCGAGGACATCAGCGACAGCGGCATGATGCCGGCATTGTTGACCAGAACATCGATGCCGCCGAAAGCCTCGACCGCTGCCCTGGCGAAAACCTCGGTATCGGCCCGGTTGGTGACGTCGAGCGCGCGGAACTCGACCGTGCCGCCACCAGCGCGGATTTCCTTTGCCAGCTCTTCCAGCCGATCGGTGCGGCGCGCGCCGATCATCAGCTTGGCGCCGGCAGCACTCAGTTCGCGTGCGGTGCCGGCGCCGATGCCACTGCTCGCGCCAGTGATGAGAACTGTCTTGCCTTTTATACCCGTCATGTTCTTTTCCTCATGCTTCAATCGGGACCGCAGCCGAATGCTGCCGATCCATGCGCATAAGATTGGCTTGGCCAGGCAGCGACCGATAGCAAGCTTTTCCGGATTTCTTGCACGATCTTCCAAAAGCCGCTTCAGGCGCTTGGCATTTGCAGCAGTAGGGTTCATGCTGCTTCCATGGAAAAGATTGCCGAACTTGCAGACTTGATCGATCGTCATACCGAGACGGATGGTAATTTCGACACGGCGCTGCCGCGGGTCGGCATCATACGATCCTCCGCCCGCACCGAGCCGATCCATACGCTCTACGAGCCTTCGCTCTGCATCGTGGCGCAGGGGCGCAAGCGCGCCGTGATCGGCGAGATCGCGCATGTCTATGATGCCGCGCATTATCTCGTGGTCGGTGTCGACCTGCCGGTGATCGGCGCCGTCGTCGAGGCGAGCGCCAACCGGCCTTATTTGTGCCTGCGGCTGCAGCTCGACCGCAACACGCTTGCCGAAATGCTGCCGGCTGTGCTGGGGCGTCTGCCGGAAAGTGCGGCGGCCGGCGTCAGTGCCACGACGCCTGAACTCATCGACGCGGCCGTGCGCCTGTTGCGCCTGCTCGACACACCCGAGGATGCGGAGGTTCTGGCGCCGCTCATCGAGCGGGAAATCCTCTACCGGCTGATCCGCGGGCCGCAGGGCGCGCTCTTGCGGCAGATCGCCAATGGCGAAAGCAGGCTCAACCAGATCGGCCGGGCGATAGATTTCGTGCGGAAGAATTTCAGCGAGCCCTTTGCCATCGAGCATCTGTCTTCGGTTGCGGGCATGAGCGCCTCATCCTTCTACGAGCATTTCAAGACGGTGATGGCGATGAGTCCGCTGCAGTTCCGGACCCAGCTTCGTCTGCAGGAGGCGCGACGGCTGATGGTGACGGAGGGGCTGAGTGCGGCAGAGGCCGGTTTCCGCGTCGGCTATGACAGCCCTTCGCAGTTCAGCCGCGATTATGTCCGCGTGCATAATATCCCGCCACGGCGGGATATCGAGCGGCTGCGCGCCTCCGCCGGTTAACTCCAAATGGAAAGGGCGGCACCGAATGCCGCCCTTTCTTTTTCATTTGCGAAGAGATCGCTCTCAGAACTCGGTCCAGTCTTCCTGGACGACGGCAGCAGCCGCGGTTGCCTGCTTGCCGCCGAAGGCCCTAGTGACCTTGCTAGCGAGCGCGCGGGCCGGAGAGGCGACCGGTCGGGACGCGGTGGTTGCTGCAGTGGTTCTCTGGACCGGAGCGGCAGCCTGAGCGCCGAGCTTGAACTGGCGCAGCAGGTCGTCGAGAGCGGATGCTTCCTGGGCGAGCGCGTGGCTCGCAGCAGTCTGCTCTTCAACCATGGCGGCGTTCTGCTGAGTGCCCTGGTCCATGTTGTTGACGGCGGTGTTGATCTCCTGCAGGCCGATCGACTGTTCGCGGGTCGCGGTGACGATTGCGCCGACATGACGATTGATTTCCTGAACCTCGGCGACGATCGCTTCCAGCGCCTTGCCGGTTTCGCCGACAAGGCCGACGCCGGAGTTGACCTGTTCGCTCGACGTGTTGATCAGCGCCTTGATTTCCTTGGCGGCATTTGCGGAACGCTGGGCGAGTTCACGCACTTCCTGTGCGACGACGGCAAAACCCTTGCCGGCTTCACCGGCACGTGCTGCTTCGACGCCGGCGTTCAGCGCCAGAAGGTTGGTCTGAAAGGCGATGTCGTCGATGACGCCGATGATGTTGGAGATCTCGCCCGAAGACTTTTCGATCTGCTGCATGGCCGAAACCGCCCTGCGGACGACTTCGCCGGACTTTTCAGCGCCGAGGCGGGTGCGCTCGACGAGGTTGCCAACGTCTTCGGCGCGCTTGGCGGAGTCGCGCACCGTGGTCGTGACTTCTTCGAGAGCAGCTGCGGTCTCTTCGACGGCAGCGGCCTGCTGTTCGGTGCGGTGGGCGAGATCGTCCGCGGCAGAGCGAATTTCACCGGCGCCGGCATTGATGGCCGAAGCGTTGCGGCCAACGGACTGCAGGGCAGCCTGCAGCTTTTCGACGGCATTGTTGAAGTCGTTGCGCAGGCTGTCGTACTGCGGCGCAAACGGCGTATGGATGCGGGATGCGACATCGCCAATGGCAAGGCCGGCAAGGCCGCCGGCCAGAGCATCGACGGCGAAGCGGATTTCGCCTTCTTCGCGGGCCTTCTGCTCGTCGCTCATCTGTCGTTGGCGCTCGGCTTCGCCGCGCATGCGGTCGGTTTCGCCAGCAAGCTGCTGCTTTTCGATGGCAGCATCCTTGAAGACCAGAACGGACTGGGCCATGCGGCCGACTTCGTCGTGACGGCCGGTTGCCGGGACTTCGATATTGTGGTCGCCGCCGGCCAGACGGTCCATGGCGGCCGTCATGCCGACGATCGGGCGAACGATGGTGCGCGACAAAGCCCAGGCGAGTGCGGCGGCGGCAAGAGCTGCGGCAATGCCACCGGCCAGAAGCGTCGTCTTGAGATCGCTATTGGCGTCCGCCTGGGCCGCGGCGAGTGCAATGGACTTGTCGCGGGCGAGAGACTTGATCTTGGCGGAAGCGGCGCGGAAGCCGTCGAGCTGGCCCTTGGTGGCGTTGACACCGATCTTGACGACCTCTGCGATCGGCGTTTCTGTTTCCTTGCGGGCCTTGGCTTGCGGCTCGGCGAGCTCGTGGAAATAAAGGTCTGCAGCCTTCTGCATGTCGTCGATCATCGAGACGAGCTCAGGCTGGGAAGCGGCGGTCTGCTTTGCAGCGGCAATCGCCTTCAGCATGCGCTCGCGGTTGGCAAAAATATCGCCATAGGTACTGTCGCTGCGGAAGAGAATGAAGCCGCGCAGGTTGACGGCCTGCTCAAGCATGGCCTGCAGCGCGTCATCGATCTGGTTGACGAGAAGCTCGGATTTTTCCTGTTCGGCGGAAGCGCTCGCCGATGTCGTTGCCTTGGAATAAACGAAAGCGGAAACGGATACGAAAATAAGGATGAGTGCTGCGAAAGTGGCCGCAAGCTTACCATTCAAGGATATGTTTCGAGCGAACATCGGTCAATTTCTCCTGGCGACATCAGGCGCGACAAGGGGCGACCACGCAAATGCGCAGCCACAAGACTTCTTGATGAGGGACATGATCGGCGGGGAGGACGCGGGAGCCTTCATGGCACGAAGCGATTCAAAAGCGAGCCGCTGCAATCAAAACGAACCTATGCGGGCAGGATTTAAAATTGTTTAAATTTGGTGCGTCGCAGCACAGGTTGATTTAGTTTATTGCGGTTCCGGCGATGTGAGCCTGCACTGGCATGCCCGCGATGCCAACAAAACGCTTGCAACCGGCGGCTTTGACGGTCATTCACAGCCGATGTCAGATCAAAACAGCCAGCGCCTCGACCAGCTTCTCGTCACCCTCGGCCTCTTTGCGAGCCGCTCGCGGGCGCGAGACGCCGTGGCACGCGGCACGGTGAAGGTCGCCGGCAAGGTGGTGACGAAGGCCGGCGCCGTCTTCGGCGCCGATGCGACAATCGAGATCGACGACCCGGCGCAGGATTATGTTTCGCGCGCGGCATTGAAGCTGGTGGCCGCACTCGACCACTTCGGGCTCGACCCGGCAGGACGGCACTGTCTCGATGTCGGCGCTTCGACCGGCGGCTTCACGGAAGTGCTGCTGGAGCGGAGTGCTGCGCATGTAACGGCTGTTGATGTCGGCCACGGGCAGATGCATCCGCGCATATCGGGCAATCCGCGCGTGACAAATGTCGAGGGGCTCAATGCCCGCAATCTGACGGCTGAGGATATTGGCCAGCCCGTGGCGTTCATCGTCTCCGACGTCTCGTTCATCTCGCTCAAGCTGGCGCTTGCTCCGGCGCTCGATATTGCGGAGCCGGGAGCGCTTGCCGCGATCCTCGTCAAGCCGCAATTCGAGGCGGGGCGCGAGGCGATCGGCAAGGGCGGGCTGCTCAAGGATCCGACTTCCGGGCCTGCCGTGGCGGCAGAACTCGAGCGATGGTTCACTGAAGACATGGGCTGGAAGAGTTTCGGGCTCATCCCCTCACCTATTTCGGGCGGAGACGGCAATCAGGAATTTCTATTGGCAGGGACAAAAGCGTGAGCACGGAAACAATCACCATCGACAGGCTCGGCGCACAGGGCGACGGTATCGCCAACGGCAAGGACGGACCTGTCTATGTGCCCTTCACGCTGCCGGGAGAGACGGTAGCGATCGCCCGCGTCAAGAGCCAGGGCACGGTCATGTCGATCGCCTCGGCCTCCGCCGACCGGCAGGAGCCGCTCTGCCGGCATTTCGGACCAGACGGCGTCAACGGCACCTGCGGCGGCTGCACGCTGCAGCATATGGCAGATGTGCCCTACCGCGCCTTCAAGCGGCAGCTCGTCATCGATGCGCTGAAGTCCAAAGGACTGACGCCTGAGGTCGGCGAGATCGTCGCCGCCCATCCGGGCGAGCGGCGGCGGGTGGTCTTTGCTGCACGCAAGACCGAAAAGGATATGCTTGTTGGTTTCAACCAGGCCGAAAGCCATCACATCGTCGCCATCGAGGAATGTCCCATCTCGTCGGCGGGGATCATTTCCCGGCTGCCGGCAATCAAGGCTGTCGGGGCGGCAGTCGCGACCAATGCGGATGCCTTCCGCATCGCGGTTCTCGAAACGCTCTCCGGCCTCGACCTTGCGGTCGAAGGCATAAAGAAGCTGTCCGACCAGCAGCGTCGCAAGGCGGTCGAGGTCATACTCGGCCTTCGCGGCATTGCCCGCGTCTCGCTTGATGGTGAAATCCTGATCGAGCCGGCCAAACCTGTCGTCGAGTTCGGCGGTATCCAGGTCTATCCGCCTGCCGGCGGCTTCACACAGGCGACGAAGCCTGCAGAAGAAGCAATGGCAAAGCTGGTGCTTGCGCATGTCGGCAAGGCGAAGCGGATCGCAGATCTCTTTGCCGGCGCCGGCACCTTTTCGCTGCAGCTTGCCCGTCTCGGCCGCGTGCATGCCGTTGAAGGCGACGGCAAGGCGATTGCGGCACTCGACTACGCGGCGCGCAATACCCAGGGCCTGAAGCCGGTGACCGTCGAAAAGCGCGATCTCTTCCGCCGCCCGCTGATGACCTCGGAGCTCAAAGTCTTCGACGCCGTCGTCTTCGATCCACCACGTGCGGGCGCGGAGTTCCAGTGCAAGGAACTGGCGCGCTCGATCGTCAAGAAGGTCGTGGCGGTGAGCTGCAATCCGCTAACGCTTGCCCGCGACCTCGCCATCCTCGTCGAGGGCGGCTACCGAATTACATCGGTCACGCCCATCGACCAGTTCCTCTGGACCTCGCATGTTGAGATCGTCGCGACGTTGGAGAAATAAGCAGCCGTCAACCGACCATTTCGCCGGCGAGATAACGGCCCAGTTGGTCGAGTTGTCCGGCGATGCCGGCCTGGCGATATTCCACCTTATCGCCGCCGTCGAGAATGGTGATCTGCTCGGTGACGACGACATGCGTGCCTTCGGCAACCGGCGTCAGGCTGATGGTCGTCAGTGACGAGGAGATGCGCCGCTCATTGTGCGACATCGTATAGGCGTAGACGATGCGGCGATCCCTGACGATGTCTTCGTAACGCGCATCGGCGACATATTCGTCACTCTTGCCGAAGCTGAACCGGCTGATATCGCGGCCGCCGACGCGGAAATCATTTTCGGTATAGGTGGTGGTGAAATCCTCGCCGATCGCCTCCCACTGTAGGCGCGCCTTCGGATCGGACCAGGCGGCAAAGACGCGCGGAGCCGGCACGTCATAGGTGCGCTCGATGGAGAAGGTGGAATGAAGGGTGCTATACTCTTCCTGCATGGTCTTACTCCTTTTCGTTCTGCTTCTCAGGTTTGTCCGGCATTTCCGGATTGGCTTCGAGATATGCGCCCAGTTTGTCGAGGCGATGCTCCCAGAGGGTGCGACGCTCATTGATCCAGGCTTCGGCGGAGCGCAGCGCCCGCGGCTCGATCCGGCAGGTGCGCACGCGGCCGTTCTTTTCCGATCGCACAAGGCCGCTCGATTCCAGCATCTGCAGATGCTGGAGAACGGAAGGCAGCGCCATGGACAATGGCTCAGCCAATTCCTTCACCGAGGCGGGGCCTTTGCAGAGCCGATCCACCATGCTGCGTCGGGCGGGGTCTGCCAGCGCCTGAAACATCAAATCGAGTGCATGTGATTGGTTAGGCATGTACCTAACTATAGATATGAGATGGGGAGAGTCAATAAATAGTTCGGCAAATACCTAACTATTCCGCAGGGGGTGCGCGACTGGGATGCGGGTCGCCCAATAGTTTCGCAGCGCGGGGGTTAAGCGCGCTGCGAACGGGCGATAGACGTTGGATGAATTCGCACAAGGGGGGTCGTACGAAACACGTCACGCGCCCGGACAGTTCGGGGGAACCATCCTCCATTCATTAGTTAGACTATGCTTAAGGGAGGCTTTAAATTCGCGTCTGACAATAACCACTGATTTCTAGGGCTCAGCGGCGCATGAAAGCCTCGAAGGCAGCGCGCGCCTCATCACTTCTCATGCGGGCGGCGAAGTGGCGGGCCTCTTCATCGATACGCGCGATGATCTCCTCCCGCGGGCCGCGAACGAGATCGCGAGCGATCTTCAACGCTTCCGGCGGTTTGGCTGCAAGCTTTGCGGCCGCAGCGATCGTCTGGCTTTCCACATCTTCCGGCGTCGTCACCTTCCAGATCAAGCCGGCTTGCTTCGCATCCTCAGCCGTAAAGGCCTCTCCGGCAACGAGCATGGCGAAGGCGCGCTGATGGCCCGTAATGCGCGGGACGATCAGGCTCGAGCCCGCCTCCGGCACCAGCGCCAGATCGACGAAAGGCGTGCGGAAATGGCTGCGGTCGGAAGCAACAGTCAGGTCGCAATGCAGGTTGAGCGTCGTGCCGATGCCGATCGCCAGGCCATCGACGCCCGAGACGAGCGGCTTTTCGGCATTGACGAGTGCATAGAGAAAATCGATCAGTTCCTGGCCCATGCTGCCGCCCATGGCCACGGCGAGAAAATCGCTGATATCATTGCCGGCCGAAAAGCAGCCCTCGGTGCCGAGGATGACCGTCGCCCGGATTTCGGCATCGGCATTGGCGGCATTCAGCGCGTCGGTCATGGTCCGATACATGGCGCGAGTGAAGGCATTCTTCTTTTCCGGCCGGTTGAAACGGATGAGCTGGACGGACGGATGTTCCGCGGATCGCTCGATGATGATGGGATCGCTCATATCAGTCTCCTCAGGCAAGGACGGTGCGGGCAGCTGCAAGGCTATTGGCCCCGTTGACGACACGGTCTTTCAGCGCCGCCGTTTCGGACAGAAGGTTTTCGGCTGCGAAACGGCAGAGCGCGATACGGCCCTCGCCTGCCCCGTCCGCCGTGCGGGCAAGGCCGCCCTTGGCGAGATAGCAGCCTGTGAGCGCAAGGCCGAACAGACGCTGATAGGGGGTTGCGCCTGACAGGACCTCAGCGGACTTGCCCTCGGCAAGGCGGGCAAGCAGCCAGTCGGTAGCCTCTGCCAGATCGGCAAGCGCTGCCTCCACCCTGTCGGCCGTCGCGCCGAAATCGTCGAGGTTTGAACTGCGGACAGCCTCAGCGATCGCCTTCAGCTCGGCAATGAAGCCCCTGACCTGCCTGCCATCAGACAAAGGCAGCTTACGGGTGACGAGGTCGATTGCCTGAATACCGTTCGTGCCCTCGTAGATCGGGGCGATGCGGGCATCACGCAAATAGCGAGCGGCACCTGTCTCCTCGATGAAGCCCATGCCACCGTGCACCTGGATGCCGAGGGAGGCGACATCGACGCCGGCATCCGTCGCGAAGGATTTGGCAATCGGCGTAAGCAGCGCAGCGCGCTCCTGCCAGTGTTGGCGTCGCTCATTGGCGCGATGCGCCATATCGATCGCATGGGCGCAAGCATAGGCGATGGCGCGTGAGCCCTGCGTCAGGGCCTTCATAGTGAGCAGCATGCGGGCGACATCGGGATGGTCGATGATCGGGCTCATGCCGGAGCCGCTCCAGCCGGGGGCTCTGCCCTGCGTGCGCTCCTTAGCATAGGCGATCGCCTTCTGCGTCGCCGCTTCACAGATCGCCACACCCTGCATGCCGACGGCAAGTCGGGCATTGTTCATCATCGTGAACATGCAGGCGAGGCCCTTGTTCTCCTCGCCGATCAACCAGCCGATCGCACCCTTCTCTTCGCCGAACCTGCCGTCGCCATAGATCATGGTGCAGGTGGGCGAGCCGTGAATGCCGAGCTTATGTTCGAGTGAATGGCAGTGAAGATCGTTGCGGGCGCCGAGCGAGCCGTCATCATTGACAAGGAATTTCGGCACGAGGAAAAGCGAGATGCCGCGAGTGCCGGCCGGCGCATCCGGCAGGCGCGCCAACACGAGATGGATGATGTTGTCGGCCGCGTCATGCTCGCCCCAGGTGATGAAGATCTTCTGGCCGAAGATGCGGTAGCTACCATCCTCACGGCGCTCGGCGCGCGCCTTCAGTACGCCGAGATCGGAGCCGGCATGGGGTTCCGTGAGGTTCATCGTGCCGGTCCATTCACCGGACACCATGCGCGCCAGATATTTTTCCTTGAGAGCGGCACTACCATGCACGTTCAGCGCCTCGAAGGCACCCATGGTGAGCGTCGGGCAGAGTGCGAAAGCCATTGAGCCGGAGTTCCACATTTCGAGGGCCGCGACATTCAGCATGTGCGGCAAAGCCTGGCCACCGAAGTCCTCCGGCGCGGTCAGGCCGTTCCAGCCGCCGGCGGCCCAATTGCGGTAGAGGTCGCGCCAGCCGTCCGGCGTTTTCACCGCGCCGTCGGCAAGCCGGGCGCCCTGGCGGTCTCCGATATCGGCGAGAGGGGCGATTTCCTCCGTGGCAAATCGTCCCGCCTCGGCAAGAATGGCATCGACGAGATCTTCGCCAAGATCGCCCAAAAGACCACTGTCGATCGCCTCAGCCATGCCGGCGACATGCTTCAGCGTGAACGCGATTTCCTCGACAGGCGCCTTATACATCTTATTTTCCTCCGCATTCAGCTCACGCATGGCAAAGCCGGGTGCACAAGCGCCTCCATTCGAAGAGCTAATTGATTTTTACGTAAACGTCAATTTGGTTTCCGTCGATAACCTCGAACGAAGGCGTCTTTTCGCTTGTGCACTTGCACAAACAAACGTCATGGAGAATCTCTAGTAGAACTGATCGTTTTCGCGAGAGGATCGGCAATAATGGATACCTTGCCCGTCAATATACCCGGCCTCGTATGGGCTTACCGTTTCTCGCCGGAAAGCAGGAAGGCCGCGCGGCTGCAAAACAGCGCGACGGCCGCGGAGCTGACCGTAGACGACGGTTTTTATTGGCTGCATCTCAACCTCGCCGATGCCCGCGTGCCCGCTCTGCTCGACACGCTCGGCGTGATGGATGACGCCAAGTCGGCGCTGACCACGCGCGACACGCACGCCATCCTGACTGTCGACGAACAGATGCTCTACGGCACGCTGGTGGACTGCCAGCGCGAATTCGATCAGGACACGGCCGATCTCGGCTGGCTGCATTTCGCCATCTCCGACCGTTTCATCATCACCACGCGCCTGCAGCCGCTGAGAAGCGTGGAGCGGACACGTGTGATGATCGAGAAGAATGCCGGCAAGTTCGCCCGTCCCGTCGACCTCTTCGAACTGCTTGTGACCGAGTTCCAGCGCACGCTGATCTCCGTCGTCATGGAGCTCACCGAGGAGCTCAACCTGATCGAGGACTTCGTCTACGACAACGCGCCGCGTGACGAACGCCGCAGGCTTGCTCCCGTCCGCCGCACGATCGTGCGCCTGCATCGCCACCTGCGCACGGTCCTTGCGCTGATGCGGCGAGCGGCAGCCTCCGACGAAGACGAAATGCCCTTCGGTTTCGACGATATTGCCGGGCGACTGACGAGCCGGTTGGAGACAGTCGACCACGATGTCTACGCGCTGCAGGACCGGGCAAGGCTGCTGCACGAAGAAATCGACTCCAAGCTTTCATCGGAGACGAACCGCCACCTCTACATCCTGTCGATCATGACGGCCTTCCTGTTGCCGCCGACACTGGTGACCGGCTTCTTCGGCATGAACACGGCCAACCTGCCCTTTGCCGTCGGAGACTACGGTACGGAATATGCCGTGGGGCTCATCCTCGCCTCCATCGCCTTGGCCTGGTGGCTCTTGAAGCGGGTGGATATTCTCTGAACGAAAGCGCCCGGCTCGATGGCCGGGCGTTCAATCTCGATCTCTGGTTTCGCCTCAGTAGTAGGGCGAGTAGCACTGCTGGCGCGGACCGTTATAGGGCTGGAACGTATTGTCGTAGGCCCTGTAGGAACGGTAGCGGTTTTCGCACCAGGCGACATGGCTCGGATTGATGCCCGAGGGAGCCGGCGCGGGCGCATAGTAGCGCGGCTGCGCCGCGATAGCGCCGCCGATGACGGCACCGGCGCCAAAGGCTGCCAGCGGATACCAGTAGCCGTCATAGTGGCGGTAGCCCGGACGATAATAGGAATAACCGCGATAGCCGCCGTACCAGCCAGGGCGATAGGCGGGGCGGTAGCCCGGATAGTAACCGGGGCGGTAACCTGGCCGATAGTAACGGCGATATTGGACGTTTTCGACAGGCGAAGATTTTTCCACCTGCGGGGCGGTCGGCATCTGGATTGCCTGCGACGGCACGAAGCTCGTAACAACGACGGCGGCGGCCATAACCGCAGTCGCGACCTTCTTACTCAGCCCAAACATTGCGTGTCTCCGATAAAGAGCGAAAAAAGCCTGCCGGATAACGGACAAAACGGAGAATTGTTCCCGAAAGACCCGAAAACGGCACCCACACTCCATCTCTACCGGAGGCGAAATGAACTGGACATTAACCGGTGACGATCGCCTTCAGGCAACGACCGAGAGCTTGGCCTGATCGCCCTGCAGCCGGTTGACCATGAAGTTCGAATACCATTCGAGGAACTGCATGACGCCACCTTCGTGGACCTGCGAATAAGGACCGGGCTCATAGGCCGGCGACCGGATGCCGAAGGCGTTCTCTTCGACGATGCGGCGGTCCTGGTCGTTGGTCTCGGTCCAAACGTGCGTCAGTTCCTCGAGGTTATAATCGACACCTTCGACAGCATCCTTGTGAACGATCCATTTGGTCGTCACCGCCGTCTCGTTGGCGCTGAGCGGCAGCACGCGGAAGGAGATGGCGTGGTCGCCGAGCAGATGGTTCCAGGTCGTCGGATAGTGGAAGAGCAGCATGGTGCCGATGTGGCTGATCTTCACGTCGTCGGACAGCGGGCGCTTGACGGCGGGCCTGCCGGACATGGTGTAGCTTTCGGCATCCTCGATCAGCGGCATGCGGGCAGTGCGGAACTGCCCGTCCGGCGAGATCTGGAACTTGCTCGGCAGACCGGCGGCCTCGCAGCGCGCCCAGTGGCCGGCAATCTCCGGATCGTCGGCGCCGCCATCAGTGCCTGTCACGCTCGGCGCTTCCGGATAGGTGCGGCAGAGCTCGGGATGGTTTGCGGCGCAGTGATAGCACTCGCGATTGTTTTCCCAGACAAGCTTCCAGTTGCCCTTCTCGATGATGGTGCTCTGGAAGGCGATCTTGGCCTCGCTGATGTGGTGGGGCGCCATATAGGGTTCGACCTTGTCGCGCACGGTCTGGAAGTCCGGCGCGACATTGGCGAGGCAGATGAAGACGTAACCGGCGACGATTTCGCAATGGACCGGTTTCAGTCCGTAGCCGCTCTTGTCGAAATCATCGCCCATGTGGCGCGCGAAGGCGAGCTTGCCGTCGAGATCGTAGGTCCACTGATGATAGGGGCAGACGAGCCGTACCGACGAGCCGTGCTCCTTGGTGCAGACGCGTGAGCCGCGATGGCGACAGCTATTGTGGAAGGCGCGAATGACATTGTCGCGTCCGCGCACGATGACGACAGGATACTCGCCGATCTGGACGGTAAAGTAGGCGCCTGGCTTCGGCAGTTCGCAATCATGGCCGATGAACAGCCAGTCGCGATAGTAGATCATTTCCATATCCAGACGGAAATAATCCTCGTCAATGTAGAAGGGCTGTTCGAGACTGAAACCCTCGCGGCGGCTCTTGAGCTGGCGCAAAACGTTGCTGCGAATATCCATCTGCCTATCCTCGTGCATGTGGCTGCTACTCTTTTCGAGCACGGCAGCGGAAGCGCGCCCGCTTCCTTCTCCCTCCGGAGAACTGGTCATGGCGTTATTTAAGCACCGAGCATGCCGGTCGCTTGGTTGTAAAGCGACATCCGCTTCGAAATTGACGACAGGGAGCCGGGTCGTCCTCGGAAACCTTCACTCGCCTTTGATCACCGTCAATTGCGACATTTGATGACTCGTCAGACACAAGCGAATCCAATGTGGCCGGCGAGGCACTGTCGCATTTGCGACATGCCGCTCGCAAACCCAGCTCTCGCGCCTTCTTCGCGCTGTTTTAACAGCGTGTTAAGCACGAAATCCTATCCTTGCCGACAACCCACACAGCGAAGACTGCGAAAGCCATGGCCAAACTTCGATATTTCGACACGCGGGAAGAAATCAAGCCTACAGAACCGCGGCTTTTCGCCAAGCACTCTGAATTCCTGCGCACCGGCCGCATCAGCCGCCGTCGCGAAGACTGGCTCCCGGACGAGCGCCGCTATCTCACCCATGAGGAAGTGGCTGAAAAGACCGCACGCAAGCTGCAGGCGGCCGGCGAAAAGACCCACCAGAACATCAACGGCTTCCACCGCGCGATCCAGTTTCCGAAGATGATCTTCCACCGGACGCTGGCCGATAGCCCGCATCTCGGCTACTGCCACGTCACGGCCGCACGCACCAAATTCGCTCGCTACGACGAAGTGGCATGGGCCTTCTACATCGCCAACTTCTATTCCGACATCGGCGACAACGACAATTTCTTCGACAATATCGCGGTGCAGAATTCCCGGATGTATTTCGCCGTGGCGATCAAGCCGGGTGAAAGCACGCCGGAGAGGATGGTGGTCGACCGCTCGGTGCGGGGCAACGGCCTGCTCTTCCGCACCAACGATTCGCAGATCGCCATCCGCAACATCCTCCTGCTCGGCGCCCGCAACGAGCAGCTTCGCCAGATCATCCGCCAACTGTAGGTTCGCCGACAGTTGATCTACAAGCTTCGGGCGGGATTGATCGCGCCGCAAGGAAAGCCTAATGACTGCCGCAGTAAAACCGGGCAGGACATGGCAAGAATAATCGACATCAAGGCGGACAGGCAGACGGCACTCGAAGCCGGCTGCGCGGCGCTCGGCGAAGGCTTTGCGATCGCCATTCCGACCGAGACCGTCTACGGCCTTGCCGCCGACGCCACCAATCCGGCGGCGATCACCCGCATCTATGAGACCAAGGGGCGGCCACGCTTCAATCCGCTGATCTGCCACATGGCGGATCTTGCGATGGCAGAGACCTATGCCGAATTCGATCCGGTCTCCCGCGCTTTGGCAGAAGCCTTCTGGCCTGGCCCGCTGACGTTGGTACTGCCGTTGAGGACCGGCACCGCGATCCATGCGCTGGCGACCGCGGGCCTCGACAGCGTCGGCATCCGCATACCGAAAGGTTTTACCGGCGATCTGATCCGGGGCTTCGGGCGGCCGCTTGCGGCTCCGAGCGCCAATACATCCGGCAAGGTGAGTGCCACAAGCGCTGCCCATGTCGAGGCTGATCTGGGGGCAAAGATACCTCTCATCCTTGACGCAGGCGCGAGTACCGTTGGCGTGGAATCGACGATCGTGAAGGTCGAAAACGGCGAACTGCGACTGCTGCGGCCCGGCGGCCTGCCGGCCAAGGAGATCGAGCGGGTGGCAGGCAAGCGTTTGCTGCGTTCGAAGAAGGCAACCGCAGCGATCGAAGCGCCGGGCATGCTCGCTTCACATTACGCGCCGGGCGCGGCCGTCCGGCTCGAAGCCACGGCACTGGAACCCGGTGAAGCGTTGATTGCTTTCGGTCCGGACAGAGTGGCAGGGGCCGAGCAAGCGGCGATGGTGCTGAACCTCAGCCCGCGCGGCGATCTCTCGGAAGCGGCCGCCAATCTTTTCGACTACATGAAGAAGGCTGACGCCAGCGGCGCGGCCGTGATCGCCTTTTCGCCGATCCCTGACGAAGGGCTAGGAGAGGCAATCAACGACCGGCTGCGGCGAGCGGCAGCACCACGCGAGTGAGGAAGAGGGACCGGGCTCCATGAGCAGCACAAGCATTTCTCCAGAGATCATCGAACGTTTTACCGCTATCGTCGGCGAGAGATATGCGCTGCGCAGCGAAGCTGATCTCGCGCCGCACCTCATTGAAAACCGCGGCCTCTATCACGGCTCCTCCCCTCTCCTGCTGAAACCCGGTACGGTCGAGGAAGTCTCCGCGATCATGAAGCTTGCCACCGAAACCGGTACGGCCATCGTGCCGCAAACCGGCAATACCGGCCTCGTCGGCGGGCAGACGCCGCGCGCGGGCAAGGCCGATGTCATCCTTTCGCTCGAACGCATGAACAAGATCCGCGATGTCGATCCGGTCGCAAACGTGCTGGTCGCCGACGGCGGCGCGATCCTGGCCGAGGTGCAGAAAGCGGCCGAGGCACATGGCCGCCTGTTTCCGCTCTCGCTTGGCTCGGAAGGCTCCTGCCGCATCGGCGGCAACCTTTCCACCAATGCCGGCGGCACGGCGGTTCTCGCTTATGGCAACATGCGCCAGCTCTGCCTCGGCCTCGAAGTCGTGCTGCCGACCGGCGAGATCTGGGACGGACTGCGCCGCCTGAAGAAAGACAATACCGGCTATGACCTGCGCGATCTCTTCATCGGCGCGGAAGGCACGCTCGGGATCATTACCGGCGCGGTCCTGAAACTCTTCCCGCAGCCGCTCGGCCATCAGGTGGCCTTTGCCGGGCTATCCTCGGTCGAGGATGCGCTTACCTTCTTCAACCTCGCTTCCAGCCTCTGCGGCGCCTCGCTCACCGGCTTCGAGCTGATGCCGCGCTTCGGTGTCGAGATCACCGCGCGCAATATCGATGGCGTGCGCGATCCGCTGGAAACGCCGCATGACTGGTATGTGCTGATCGACATCTCCACCTCCGATTCCGCCGAAACGGCCGAGCGGATGATGAATGCCGTTCTGGAGCAGGGTTTCGAAGCGGGACTTGTTCAGGATGCGGCAATCGCCTCCTCGGTCGCGCAGCAGAAGGCGCTCTGGCACATGCGCGAGAGCATGTCGGACGCCCAGAAGCCGGAGGGCGGCTCGATCAAGCACGATGTTTCCGTGCCGGTTTCGAAGATACCGCACTTCATGAACGAAGCTGTAGAGGCGGTGATGGCGGCAATGCCCGGCGCGCGCATCTGCGCCTTCGGCCACATGGGCGACGGCAACATCCATTACAACATCTCGCAGCCGGTTGGTGTCGACAAGGATGCCTTCATCGCCCGCTGGCACGAGATGAACCATATCGTGCACGGGCTGGTGCTTGCCCATGGCGGTTCGATTTCCGCCGAGCATGGTATCGGTCAGCTGAAGCGTGACGAACTGGCGTCGATTCGGCCGGAAATCGAGATGGAACTGATGCGCCGCATCAAGCGCGCCTTCGATCCGGCCGGCATCATGAACCCAGACAAGGTGGTGAGCCCCTAGAACCTTTCCTGGGCTCTAGGAGGCTCACACTATTATTAAAGCAACGATGACGCCTGGCCGGTGCCGCCGGTCAGAAGCTGAAGCGCCGGCGACTGCTGCGTGTTGTTCTGGATGTCATACATGGCCGTGAAGCGCTTGACGAGCTTGTCGACCTTCTTGGGATCCTGCAGGTCCTCTAGCTTCACGAAACGGCCGAGGAGATCGACCTGCTTGGCGACATCCATCGACGAAATCTGCGCCGGCAGGCTATAGGTCGTCTGGACGACCTGATAGAGCGCCTTGTCGCCGAGGATCTGGTAGAGCGAGGTGACGTCACCGGCCTTGCGCTTGAAATAGAGCGCCAGGCGAACGCCATCATTCTTTTCGCCCTCCTGGGTTTCCAGGGTCATCTGCACATACTGCTGCTGCGTATTCGCCTCGGCCTGCTTGTCCTGGATCGTACCCATCTTGGCGCGTGTCAGGTTGCCGTCCTTGTCGAAATTGAAGGAAGCGACGATCTCCTTAAAGCGCGCGTCAGCCGTGGTGTTGAGATAGCTCTTCTTGTCATCAGGATCGGAGGTGAAGATCTTCTTCAGCGTATCCTTGTCGTACTTCTTCGGATCGAGGCCATTTGCTTTCAGCACGAGATCCGTCAGGCGCTTGTCGGCCAGGAAATCGTCGAGCGAGGTTATGCCTGGAATGGTCTTGCCGAAATAATCCACTTCCTTGGTGGCATCCTTGGAAGCGCGGTCCTTTGCAGGGCCGTCTTTCATGAGCATGGTCACGTGCGACTTATAATCGGTCGCATATTTCGCCAAGGTGGCGGCAGACAGAGCCGACAGGGGCTCGGCAGCCTTACCATCGGGACCGAAGTTGAAAGCGCGCACCATCTTGGTGATACGGTCGTCCTTGAAGGATGCTACATATCCCTTCGGATCATAGGGGTCGCTGACGAGCAGTTTGCGCATGGTGGAGCGCGAGACATCGTTCGTCGTCAGACCGTAAGCCTGCAGCGACATCTGATAAAGATCCGGATAGGAGTTGTTACCGAGAAGCGTATCGGCGGTGGCGTTGGTCTTCATGAAATCGTTGACATTCTTTACGCCATCGGCGTCGTCCATTCGCGACTTGTAGTTCGCGATGATGCGGTCAATGAGATCGTCGCCCTGACTGTTGACGCGAGCGCCGTAATTGTCCGACGTGTTCGTCGTCTGCTCACCGGTCTGGGCGGTCGTCGAGGTCGGCAGCGAGCCATCCGCGGCGAAATTGAAAGCGGCGTTGAGATCGCCCTGGCCGACGGAAGCAGCGTGAGCCGGATCGGTGAGGATATTCTTCAGCTCGGCGTTGCTCGTGTCGTAGGCCAGGCCGTAGGCCATTTTCAGATAGTCCGTCAGGGACGAGTCAGCGAGCAGCTGATCGACATCATTGACGTCGCCCATCCGGTCAAGAATGCCTTGCTCCCGCATGGAAGCGGCCGAATTCACAGAAGCTATCTGTGCGGAGGTTTGTGCGGGACTGGAAGTGACAGTGCCGTCCGCCGCGAAATTGAACGCCGCCTTCACCTTGGCATAGGGGTCGGTGTCGCTCTGATCGGTGAGAATGTTGCGCAGATCGGTATCCGAAACGCTCGTCGGAATACTGAAGGCATAACGGATGTAGCTGTTGAGATTCGGGTTAGCCAGCAACTGATCGACGCTGGAGATCGAAAGTATCGTGCTGCCGTAATAGGTGGCGGCGTCGTCTGCCTTCTTAGTCATCGCTGCCACCTGGCCGGCGCTCTGCGACAGGGTGTTTTGGGCGACCGTTCCGTCCTGACGGAAATTGAAGAGCTTATAGACGTCGCTGTAGCCCTGGGCAGCCGCAACCGTCGGATCGGTGAGAATGCCGCGAAGCGTGGTGTCGCTGATGTCGTTGCCGATCTGCATGCTGGTGCGCAGGAAGCTGACCAGCTTACTGTCGGCGAGGAACATGTCGACTGCCGAGGTCGAACCGTTGTTGGAAAGGTCGCTGAGCTTGACCTGATAATACGAAGAGTTGTTGGCGACGAGCTGATTGATGCCCTGGAGCTGGAGAGGATTTTGGGCGCCGACAACACTGCCATCCGGCTGCGTCTGGAAGGTGACCGAGCCATCCGCGTTGAAATTGAAGGCATCATGGATGTTCTGATGGCCCGCGGTATCGGCATAGGCGGAATCCGTGAGGATGTTCCTCAGTTCGGCATTGCTGAAATCCTGACCGAGGCCGTAGGCATCCTTGATGTAAGAAGTTAGCATCTTGTCGGAAAGCAGTTCGTCGACGTTGTCGATCGGGCTGACGCCACCCGGCGGTTTCATCATGTTCGAGAAGTAGCTCGAGACGTTCGTCGCGCCATTCACTATGCCCGTCAACTGGTCATAGGACTGCGCGCGCTCCGTCGGAGAGACCGTACCGTCGGCCTTGAAATTGAAGGCCTCGTAGGCATCTCCCAAATCGACCGAACGGGCATAGGCAGGATCGGTCAGGACGTTTTTCAGCTGCGTAAAGCCCGGATCCATGCCGAACGCGGAGCGAACATAATCTGCAAGCCGCTTGTCGTTGACCAATTGATCGACATTGGTGATCGTGCCGATCTTGGACAGATAGTAGCTCTTGTTGAGATCGGACATCACCGGGCTGGTATAGTACACATCGCTGGCCGTGCCGTCGCGGTCGACGATCTGCGTTGCAGTCTTGATGTTATACTGTTCGATGACGTTGTTCTTCTGCGTCGCGGTCTGGGCGGCGCCGACCACGGGAGCGCGGAAGGCGTATAGCTCCGCGACCGTGTCGGTCTGGCCGGAATTCTGCGCCGAACCATTGACCGAGCCATCAGCGTTGAAGCTGAAATAAGAACGAAGTTCCTTGTATTTGTCGCCGACATAGTTGAGCGACGGATCGGGGTTGCTGAGTGGCGTGTCGCCGCCAAGCGTGGCCGGATCGCTTGTCAGCACCATCTTGATGAAAGCGTTATCGGCGGTTGCCGGATCGATGCCGACGGACTGCAGCGCCACCGTGCGCAGGCGCGGATCGGCTAGAAGGTCGTCAACCGACTGCACCGAACCGATATTGTCGCGGAAGTACTGGGTGTCGCCGTTATCAGGCTTGAAGTTGAATTGCTGCGCGAGCGCATAGAGCTTGTCACCGACATATGTCTTGGTCGGATCGTAAGCCGGATCGCTCGTATCAGGCGCATTGCCGCCAAGCTTGCTGATGTCAGTGGTCAGGACACTGGCGATGTAGTCCTTCGACATGTAGGTCGGGTCGATGCCGACGCTCTTCAACGCGTAGTTCAGGAGGCGGGAATTGCCGACGAAGTCCTGGACGGTCTTCACGTCATCCATCTGCGCGCTGTAATATTTCGTTTCGGTGGCAGTCTGTTGTGCCGCGTCGGCAAAGGACTGCTTGTAGAGGCCAATCAGATCGTCTTCCTGTGCGTCGGTCTGAATATCCTTGGGCGGCGCATTGAAGTTGAAGGCGGCAGCGAATTCCTTGTAACGCGTGTCGGAAAGCTTGTTGGCGAAACTGTTCGCATCCGTGAGATCGCTCTCCAGAACCTTCTTCATGAAGGCCTTGGCATAGATCATGTCATCAAGGCCATAGGCTTTCATGGCGTAGCTATAGAGCTTGTAGTCGCCAAGGAAATCGTCGACGTCCTTCACCTTGTTGATGTGGTCGGCATAATACTGGGCGTCTTTTTTGACCTGCGCCTGATTGGCGACGCGGTCCAGACTCTTAGGCATATCGCGAGACAGAATGACGTATGCCAGGGATGCCGTGATCATAAATGCGCCCTTTTCAGCAAAGTCTTTAAAGAATGACGGACCATTGGTGCGAACATTTTGCCACGCAAAGCTTACCCGAGACTTACCTGAAGCTGTCCCGCTTTAAGACACGGGCGCGTTCACCATCCGGAAACCCTGCCATATTCAGTTTTGCTAACCATTCCGGGAGGCAGGATTTCTTTAACCGCAATTTTTAAGCTGTACGGAACGGGAGCCGCCTATTGTCGGACCACAGAGGACGAAAAGTCCCGAGGAGAAGACCGGAAACCGGCTCTCAGGTAAGACAAGGGTAGAAATGAAATGAAGAATACCGTTCTGAAGCCCGTCTGGGCTGGCACGACATTGCGTCTTGATCCGTCTCGCTTTCCGCAGCAGGTAAGCTACGCCATCCACGACCATGCCAGTGACGTCAGCATAACGATCGACGAACGCGGCGCGGTCCTGCGCAAAATTCTCCCCTCCAGCGGCCTGCCGCTCTCCATCGCCTTGCCGCGGCGCGTCTTCAAAGGCGTTGCAGCGCGCGCCATCGACCATGGCAATGGTGAAGTCACCGTGACGCTCGAGCTGCATCACGAAGATCCGGAACTCTGCATTCCGCTGCTCGTCGCCCACGATCTCGGCGATATCGCGGCCGACTGGCGCAGCTGGTCGGAAGCCTTCGGCATTCCTATGCTGATGGTGGAAGCCGACGGTGTCGCCCGCCCTCTCGAAGAACATCTTGGCGGACTGCGCACCAGCGAAATGAAGCCGCGCCGTCGTCACTCCTATTTCGCAAACCGCCGCCCGCGCTTCCTCGTGCGCCGCACGACCGGCAAGCTCGGCGTCATCATGAAGATCGAAGGCAAGGAAATCATCGCCCGCAGCTGAGCGATACGTTCTGAACCGATTTCAAAACCCGGCCATCGCGCCGGGTTTTTCATTTCGGGGTCATTTTTCACTTCAGATCAGGGAATGGCAAAAAGCAGCGAGACGAACAGGCCGAGAAAGATGATCAATCCGACTCGGGTGTTCGATTTGAAGAGCGCGAGGCACTGCGCGCCGTCGTTGATATCGAGCGCCCTGATCTGCCAGGCGAACATTCCGGCGGCAATCAACAGACCGACAAAAGCCAGAAGGCCGACACCAGCAAGCGCAAAGGACAGGAACATCAGCACCAGCGTCAGTCCGTAGAGGCCGACAAGCGCCAGACGCGTGCGCTCGCCGAACAGGCGCGCGGTGGAGCGAACGCCGATCAGCTCGTCATCCTCCTTGTCCTGATGGGCATAAATCGTGTCGTAGCCGATCGTCCAGACGACCGAGGCTAGATAAAGCAGGAAGGCAGAGAAGGAGAGGCTGCCGAAAATCCCTGCCCAGCCCATGAGCGCGCCCCAGGAAAAGGCAAGACCGAGGAAGAATTGCGGCCAGTCGGTAAAGCGCTTGGCGAAGGGATAGAGGGCGACGACCCCGAGCGACAGCACGCCGAGAAGCACGGCAAACCAATTGAACTGTAACAGCACGAACAGACCGACCAGCGCCTGTAGCCCGATGAAAATCTTCGCCTGCCGGCGCGTCACACGACCTGAAGGCAGCGGACGCGAGCGGGTGCGCGCCACCTGCATGTCGATCTCGTGGTCGACAAGGTCATTATAGGTGCAGCCTGCGCCGCGCATGGCGACGGAGCCGATAAAATACAGGAACAGATGATAGAGCAGCAGGGCGCCGGAGAAGACGCGCGGCTCGATAGCCGCATTGGCGGCAAGGGTCGCCGACCAGAAGCACGGCCACATGAGGAGTTGCCAGCCGATCGGCCGGTCCCAGCGCGCAAGCTGCGCATAGGGCCACAGCCAGGGCGGCAGGATGCGATAAACCCAATTATCCGAGGGCGCATCGGCAACGCGCCCGTTGAGACCGTCAATCTGTTGCATACGGTCATCTAGCGATGGGCAGCGCCCACGGTCAAGACTCCATCGCCGGCGAGCTCCACCATCTGCTGCCCGATCGTATCCGCTTCATGCCGCAAGGCTCCTGTCCCGCGGCGCGAAGGAGAGCATCATCGGATCACCGGCCGGCATATCTATCGCTGACGCGCGGCCAGGGCACGCCTCACATCTTCCTCGGCCCCGTCCAGCAAAGAAACCAGGGCCTTGCTCGCGCCGGTGGAATCGCGATTTGCCATACTCTCCACGACCTGCTGATGCAGCGGCAGCGAATGGCTCTGGCCCTGCGGATTGTCGTCGGAAAGCCGGAAACTGATCACCAGCGCAGTCTCGATCAGCGCCGCCAACGAACCGATCAATTCATTGCCGGACATGCGTAGGATCGCCTGATGGAAAGCAAGATCCGGCACGGCAAAACGCGCTCCGTCATCGCCCGCCCGTTCCATCTCGGCGAGCAGACCACGCAAATGCTCGATCTCTGCCGCGGTGGCGCGTTCGGCCGCCAGCGCACCGGCCGTCGGCTCGATCGCACGGCGCAACTCGAAAAGCGAACGGGCGTCCTCGGCGGTGGTTCTGCCGCCGTAGCGCCACAGGAGCACATCCGGATCGAGAAAATTCCAGTCCCTGCGCGGACGCACGCGGGTGCCGATTTTCGGACGCGATTCCACCATGCCCTTGCCGGCCAGAACCTTGATCACTTCACGCAATACGGTGCGGCTTACCCCATGCGCGGCACTCCAGTCATCCGCATTCGGCAACGGATCGCCGGGCAAAAGATCACCGCGCACGATGCTCTGGCCGATCTCATTGAGCACCCTCGTGTGAAGGCTGCTGCCGACCATCCCCTCCATGCGCAACGGCGCCGCGAGAGCCAGACGGGCTTTCGCATTCTTCCTATTCTTCATACTATTCATACTATTGTCATATCGCTCCCCTATTACCGCTCTCATAGAACAGTCTCTTTAGTGACGTCAACTCGCAATACATGAATAAACTTGGATAAACGTGTTTAAGTAGAATCAGAGTCCCAGAAATGGAAGATTTATGATGGATTTACTAACAAAATTTCGAGCTTAGATCCCGATCTTATTCTATATTTCTGTGTCTATATTTTCAGCATTTGAAAATGACGCGATTTATAACTCGAATATCGCAAATGTATAATCGCATTTTCGATCGGTTCGACTACGCGCGCTGAACCAGCACGCACCCCACTCTCCATGAAAGCATCACGACCGACCGGCCTTCGAGGCCTGTCAGCGGATCACTGCGCTTTCATCACGCCGCCTTCACCGCCGCCGCCTGCCATCAGGTCGGCGGTCCCTCTCGGCTGCGACCAAGCAGCCTTTGCCCTACGAAAAGGAGACTTGAAATGCCATTCATGACCAGAGGTCCCTCAACCAGGGCGCCCAGGGCGCAAGCGGCAAGACCGCTCATCCTGACTGCTCTCCTCTGCGCGACGGCCATGCCTGCTTATGCCGTCGAGCCCTGGATCATGGTCGAGAAGTTTACATTCACCGACGATCCCATCACCTATCGCGGCCAGGGCGTGACGACGGACGGCAAGAACTGGTACTTTTCCGGCACGAACGCGCTGGACAAGGCGGACGGCAACTTCACCACGATAACGCGCGACAACAGCGCGATCGATCCGGCCCTCGCAAACCCGTTTGCCGGTGCGCCCAGAGGCCTCAATCATATCGGCGACATCGATTACGCCGACGGATACCTCTACATCTCGCTGGATACCAGCACCCGCGATCCGATCACTGGCGAGAAATACAACACGCCGGTCTTTGCGATCTATAACGCGAGCGACATGACCTATACGGGCAAGTATTTCGCCCTGACCCCTCCGCATGGCAAGCATGACGTCGCGAGCTGGGTGGCCGTGGATGCCAAGAAGGGCCTCCTCTATGGCATGGCCTATGACAACTCCACGGAGATCGCGGTCTACAATCTCTCCGACGGCTCCTTCAAGCAGTACATTCCCCTTTCGAGGACGATCGACCAGGCGCAGGGCGGCAAGATCCTTGATGGCTGGATGTATTTCTCCACCGAAAGCGATACAAAATCGCTCTATCGCGCCAATCTGACGACAGGCGAAGTGGAAGAGATCGGCCAGCTCGACACTCCCGGCGACCAGGAAGTCGAGGGGCTCTCCTTCGGCTGGACCAAGGATGGCTGGTCGCTTTATGTCATCAACCGCGAACAGCCCGATCCGTTGATCGACGAGTCCATCGGCTTCTATCGTTATCTGCGGCCCTACGGCAATGCGCTCTCCGGCGAGATCCATTCCAGTGTCAAGGGCGCCTTCATCCAGGACAGCCTCTATCTCGACGATGCGGTCGGCCAGCGCCTCCGCTCGGCGTTCAGCGCAGTGGGCATGCCCATGTCGGAGGTCACTTCCTATGACGAGAACGGTTTGACAGGCGCGATCAGCAACACCGAAGGCCTCGCCATCTGGAGCCAGGCGATCGGCGCCAAGAGCACGACCGAGGGAGCGGGCTACGCGGCCGATTTCGATCACTCGACCGGTGGCATCGTCTTCGGCGCCGATGCGGCCGTCGGGACATGGCGCTTCGGCGCAATGGCCGGCTACAGCAATACCAGTTTTGATGTCGATGCCCGCACCTCATCCGGCTCGAGCGATAACGTCCATCTCGGTATCTATGGCGGCACGCAATGGGGTGCGCTGGGCTTCCGCACCGGCGTCTTCTATACCTCGCACGATATCAGCACTAAGCGCCATGTCGTCTTCCCGGCCTTCAACGAGACCCTGTCGGCCGACTACGACGCCCGCACCACCCAGGCCTTCGCGGAACTGGCCTACCGGATGGATTTTGAAGATACCGCTTTCGAGCCCTTCGCCAACCTCGCCTATGCTCGCCTGAAGAGCGATGCCTTCTCGGAAGAAGGCGGCACGATCGCAGCGCTGTCAACCGGATCGTCCAGCATGGACACCGCTTTCACCACGTTCGGCATTCGCGCCTCCACCGATATCGATCTGCAGGATACCAAGGCGACCGTGCGCGGCATGCTTGGCTGGCGGCACGCCTATGGCGATGTCACGCCGAGCTCCAAACTCGCCTTCAATACCGGCGCAAGCTTCGATTCCGTCGGCGCCCCGATTGCCGAGAATGCACTGACCATGGAAGCCGGCCTGGATTTCAACCTGGCGAAAAACGCAACGATCGGCGCATCCTACGCCGGTCAGATTGCGGGCGATACCCAGGACCATGCGGTCAAGATCAATTTCAACGTGAGCTTCTGAACCGGGCCCGAAGTCCGCCGCAAGTCCCGGTTCTGAACACCGTTAAAAAAAGACGCTGCAGCGCTTCCCGGGTGCCTGCGGCGTCTTCCGTTTGATACAGTCGGGCGCCACATTCGCGCACGACCCACCAGCCTTTACGACCTTCTTTCCGGAGTTCCCGATGAGCCGAGATGCCAGCGACAACCTTGTGACCTACGCCAGCTATCCGAGCCTCAGAGGCCGAAGTGTGTTCATCACCGGCGGGGCGAGCGGCATCGGCGAAAGCCTTGTGCGGCACTTCTGCGCCCAGGGCAGCCGGGTCGCTTTCGTCGATATCGCCGAGGAGAGTGGCCGTGAGCTTGCCGCTGCAATAGACGCTGATGGTCACACTGCGCCGCTCTTCATTCCCTGCGATCTGCGCGATATCGAGGCGCTGAAGCACGCGATCGGTGAAGCGGTTGCGCAGAACGGCCCGCTTCAGGTGCTCTGCAACAATGCCGGCAACGACGACCGGCACCAGACGGAGGACGTGACCGTCGCCTATTGGGACGACCGCATGGCGATCAACCTGCGTCATCAGTTCTTCGCTGCGCAGGCTGTTCGGCCCCATATGACGGCGCTTGGCGGCGGCTCGATCATCAATTTTGGCTCGATCACCTGGATGGTCGGCGATCCGGATTGCCCGGCCTATGTGACGGCGAAAGCGGCGATCTACGGGATGACACGGGCGCTTGCACGGGAGTTGGGGCCCGAGCGCATCCGCGTCAACTGCATGGTGCCCGGCTGGGTGATGACCGAACGGCAGATGCGCCTCTGGCTGACGGAAGCCGGCGAACGGCAGATCGCCGAGCGCCAGTGTCTCCCGGACAGGCTGCAGCCCTCCGACATCGCCCGCATGGCGCTGTTTCTGGCCGCCGACGACAGCGCCATGTGCACGAGCCAGCAGTTCATCGTCGACGGCGGCTGGGTATGATCTGGGCGCGTTCAGGCAGCCGGATCAGTTCAGCGTGAAATTGAACTTGTAGCTCGCAGACAAGCCGATCAGGAACTGGTTCTTCGAACCTTTCTCGCGCACAAGGCTGCTGTCGGCCGCCGGACCGGCAAGGCGCTTATATTCCGCGAAGGCGCTCGTCGACAGGTTCTCCGTCGCGTTCCAGGTTAGCGCCGTGCCGGCACCATAGGACTGGATGCCGCCCGAGGGATCATAAGGCTTCAGCCCGCTTGCGGCTGACTGCGCTTCGTTGACGCCATAGTAGGAATGGAAGTAGCCGCTCGTCGCAAAGGTGGCACGCGGGCCGCCGGAGAGCTGCAGATCGGGCGCGATATCGGTGAAGGCGTCAAGCGCCACGTCGGCCACGAGGCCATCATGGGAGCGGATACCCTGGCGGACTTCGGCGCGGGCGCGCAGCCAGTCGGTCGGATAAACCTCGGCAAAACCACCGATTTCCGCGCCCCACTTGACCTTCTTCAGGCCGTGCAGATCGCTGTCGTCGTCTTGGTCACGCTCAGGCACATAGCGACCGACGATACCGGCGCGGAAGCCGCTGTTATCGACGAGCGCGAAGGATGGATTGTCGTTGCGCGAGGAAAAGCGCGGACCGGCGCCCTGACGACCGACCGAAATCAGCGGGCTGAACTTGAATTCGTTGCTTGAGGCGCCTTCGAACTTCGGCGCGGAAAAGCCTGATACGCCGACTTTCAGATACCAGTCGCCGGACCACCAATGGCCGCCTTCCTGGGCGGAGGCGGTGCCGAAAGAGGAAAGAGCAATAGCTAAAGAGATCGATACGACAGATCGATTAAACACATCCGCACTCCAGGAAACGCAATACAAGAACGGCCGCGGACGGCGGCGATCGGTACATTTATAGCGAGGGTGTTACCTCTATCTTAACCAAGGCGGAAAGATCGAAGGGATGGGAAATTACTTCTGGTTCCAGCGGCGGATGACCGGTTCGGTCAAATCGTGCTCATAGCCGAGAACGCTGATGCTCGTCGTATCCAGAATGAAACGGGAGCCGTCTTCCGGGGGCAGGCCGAGCCAGCGGGCGCCGAGCACACGCAGGAAATGCGAGCTCGAAAAGATCAGGACCGGGGCATTGGCCTGCCGCAATTCGGCAATGATGCGATCGGCACGAGCGCCGATATCGGCGACGGCTTCACCATCCGGACAGCCGTCGCGGAAGAGCTGCCAGCCGGGACGTTTCAACAGGATTTCCTTGGTGGTGATACCTTCATAGGCACCGTAATCCCATTCGGCGAGATCAGGCTTAATGACGGCCCCCTCCCCGAAACCTGCGAGCGCGCAGGTGTTGCGCGCCCGCTGCGAGGGGCTGGACCAGACAGCGGAGACGGAAAGACCTGCGAGCCGCGGAGCGAGCGCGCGGGCTGCAGCCTCGCCATTGGCGGTAAGCGGAATATCGCTGCGGCCAGTGTGCTGGCCGGATAGCGACCATGCCGTCTCGCCGTGGCGTACAAGAGTGATTTCGGGAAATGCGCTCATATCCGTCTCTCCAAAAAAGAAAAAAGCGCGGGCCAGGCCGCGCTTTCGATATCAGAAGGTAAACTTTTCCAATGGCGGACGCGTCGCCTCGAATTCCCTAAGCTTTGCCTCGTTCTCCGGGATATAATTCCGGTTATCGGGCGTCGCGAACTGGTTCCTGGTGATCTGGATCTGCTCGATGAAGAGTTCGTCCCAGCGGAAGCCCATTTCGGAGCCGGCCAGATAGAATTCCCACATACGGAAGAACTTCTCGTCGTAAAGCGCCACGGCTTCTGCCTTGCGGGCAACGAAGCGCTCACGCCAGTGGCGCAGCGTATAGGCGTAATGCAGCGGGAGCACTTCGACGTCGCGCGTCAGCAGGCCCGCCTTTTCGAGCGGCACCAGTGTTTCGGCGATCGAGGGAATGTAGCCCTGCGGGAAGATGTATTTCTCGATGAAGGCGTTGGTGGCGAAGCTCGGCTTCGGACGCGCGATCGAATGCAGAAGCATGATGCCGTTGTCATCCAGGAGCTCGTGCACCTTCTTGAAAAAGTTGCCGTAATTGCCGATGCCGACATGTTCGAACATGCCGACCGAGACAATGCGGTCGAACTTCCTGCCGTTCATGTAACGATAATCCTGCAGCTCGAAGCGGACGCGATCGGCAAGACCGCGTTTCTCTGCCCGTTCGCGGGAAATTTTCAGCTGCTCTTGGCTGAGCGTAATGCCAGTGACGTCTAGGCCGGGCGTCGATTCCGCCAGATACATGGCCATGCCGCCCCAGCCGGAGCCGATCTCCAGCACGCGCTGGTTCGGCTGCGGCATGAGCTTTGCCGCGATGTGGCGCTTCTTGGCGACCTGCGCTTCTTCCAGACTGATACCGGGCGGATCAAAATAGGCGCAGGAATATTGCCAGTCCTCGTCGAGGAAGAGTTCGAAGAGCTTTTCGGAGAGGTCGTAATGGTGGGCGACATTACGCTTGTTGTGGTTGATCGGCATGCGGCTCTTGAGTTGCTGCATGGCAATGCGGCCGATCAGCAGGGCGGCCATCTTGAAATCGAAGATTTCGTTGGTGGTGTTCTGCTTCACCAGAGCGAGGAAGTCGTAGATGTCGCCCTGTTCGAGAATGAACCGGCCTTCCATATACATTTCGCCGAGCTTCAGCGTCGGATCGCGACGGATCGCATCCTCGGCTTCCTGATCGGCAAGACGAACGGCAACCAGTTCCCCGGTGCCGTCGCCAATCGTGTGGGTTTCGCCGTTGGCAAGAGTAAGGGCCAAAGAACCCTTTCGGACAATTTTTTGGACAATCGATAAGAATGCCGACGCCATGGACGCCTCGCAAATGTGACAGGATGGTCACATCAACTTAATAGCTCTCTTCTGCCTTACAAGCGCCGGATTTAGCACTCCGCAGATTCAATTGCCAAAGTGTGACATTTTTGCAATTTCGGCGCCTAAGCCCTTATTTTCGCTTCATCGCTTCGGCCAGCGCCGCACCGAAGGCGCCCTGGCTCTGCGGCTTTGCCGGCGTGGGCTTGCGATCCTGCTGCGGGCGCTGGCCGGTATTGCCACGCGACTCACCACGCGGAGAGCCGGCCGGAACGCCGTCATCCTTGCGCATAGAAAGGCCGATGCGCTTACGCTTCACATCCACCTCGACAACGCGCACCTTGACGACGTCGCCGGCCTTCACAATTTCGTGAGGATCCTTGATGAAACGGTCGGCAAGCTGGGAGACGTGGACCAGACCATCCTGATGCACGCCGATATCGACGAAGGCGCCGAAGGCAGCGACATTGGTGACGGTGCCTTCCAGCACCATACCTGGCTTCAGGTCACTGATTTCATCGATGCCTTCCGCAAAAGTCGCAGTCTTAAAGCTGGGGCGCGGGTCGCGTCCGGGCTTATCCAACTCGGCGATGATATCCTTGACTGTCGGCAGGCCGAACTTCTCGTCGATGAACTTGCGCGGGTCGAGCGCCTTCAGGGTGACGCTGTCGCCCATCAGAGAGCGCAGATCGCGGCCGCAGGCGGCGACGATCTTCTTTGCCACGCCATAGGCTTCCGGATGCACGGAAGACGCATCGAGCGGCTCCTTACCGTCAGGGATGCGCAGGAAGCCGGCCGCCTGTTCGAAGGTGCGCTGGCCAAGGCGGGCAACCTTCAACAGGTCCTTGCGGCTTTCGAAAGCGCCATTCTGGTCTCGGTGCAGCACGATCGCATCGGCAATCGAACGACCAAGGCCGGACACGCGGGACAGAAGCGGCGCGGACGCCGTATTGAGATCGACGCCGACGGCATTCACAGCATCTTCCACGACCGCGTCGAGCGAGCGGGAGAGCTTCGTCTGATCGACATCGTGCTGATACTGGCCGACGCCGATCGACTTCGGCTCGATCTTGACGAGTTCGGCGAGCGGGTCCTGCAGGCGCCGCGCGATGGAGACGGCGCCGCGGAGCGAAACGTCGAGTTGCGGGAATTCGGCGGCCGCGGTTTCGGAAGCTGAATAGACGGAGGCGCCGGCTTCAGAGACGATGACCTTGGTGGGCTTTGGCGCAGGAAGTGCGGCCAGCATATCGGCCACGAGCTTTTCCGTCTCGCGGCTGCCCGTGCCGTTGCCGATCGCGATCAGTTCGACATTGTGCTTGCGGATGAGGGAGGCAAGCTCTGCCTGCGTGCCGCGCACGTCGTTCTTCGGCGGGAAAGGATAGACCGTCGTTGTGTCGAGCAGCTTGCCGGTGCCGTCGATGATCGCAACCTTGACGCCGGTGCGGATGCCCGGATCGAGACCCATCGTGGCCCGCGAGCCGGCAGGCGCCGCGAGCAGCAGGTCCTTGAGGTTGCGAGCGAAAACGTGGATCGCCTCCTCTTCCGCCCTTTCGCGCAACTCGCGCATCAGGTCGAGCGAAAGCGACATGGACAGCTTCACGCGCCAGGTCCAGCTTATGACGTCCATCAGCCAGCGATCGCCTGGACGGCTTGCGCCGATCTCGTAAGCAGCGGCGATCATGCGCTCGACCGGCTTGTTCGGCGAGGCAACCTCGGCATCGGCCTCGATTGTCAGCGTCAGCACTTCCTCGTTCCAGCCGCGCAGCATGGCAAGCGCACGGTGGCCGGGGGCGGTTGCCCAGCGTTCGGAATGATCGAAATAATCGGAGAATTTTTCGCCGGTCGCCTGCTTGCCGTCTACGACCTTGGCCTTCAGAAGGGCGGCATTGCGCATATGGGCGCGCAGCCTGCCGAGCAGATCGGCATTTTCGGCAAAACCTTCGGCGACGATATCGCGGCCCCCTTCGAGGGCAGTCTTCACGTCAGGCACATCGACCGTGATATAGGCCTCCGCCAGCGCGGCCGGATCCTTGCCACGATCGGCGAGGATCGCTTCGGCAAGCGGGCCAAGGCCGCGCTCGCGGGCAATCTCGGCGCGGGTGCGGCGCTTCGGCTTGTAGGGCAGGTAGAGGTCTTCCAGCTCGGCCTTGGTGGCGGCCCCCGAGAGCTTCGCCATCAGCTCGTCACTCATCTTGCCCTGGCTGGTGACGGATTCGATGATCGTATCGCGGCGGGCTTCAAGCTCGCGCAGATAGACAAGCCGCTCGGCCAGCGTACGCAGCTGCGTATCATCCAGCCCGCCCGTCACTTCCTTGCGGTATCGGGCGATGAACGGCACCGTTGCACCCTCGTCCAGCAGCTCGATCGCCGCCTTGGCCTGATCGGGCCGGGCGTTGATTTCGGCGGAGATACTTGCTGCGAGCGAACGAAGGTCAGCGGCCATGAGATTTCCTGCAGTTTATTAGGGGTTGGCGGACCATAGCGGCGAAAAGCAGCAAGGCAATGCCTACCGCCGCTTTCCACAGCGGAAGGGAACGCTCCTGTCGGTTTAAGCCATATATCTGAGGCGCAATTGAGCCTTTCGCCTCCTGTTTTTGCGGTTGTGCAGATGCGGCATTCTTTGGTAGCAGAGGCGACCATTTTTGATTGCCCCTGCCCTGCAGGCGCCAGGAAAAGAGTACCATGCCGAACCTGCTTCTCGAACTTCGCTCCGAAGAGATCCCCGCCCGCATGCAGCGCAAGGCCGCCGGTGACCTCAAGAAGCTCCTCACCGATGCCCTGGTGGAAGCAGGATTGACCTATGAGGGTGCGCGCGAATACTGGACGCCGCGTCGCCTGACGCTCGACATTCACGGGCTGACGGCCCGCTCCGCCGATATCCGAGAGGAGCGCAAGGGGCCGCGCACCGACGCCAACGAAAAGGCGATCGAGGGCTTCCTGCGCGGCGCCGGCCTTTCTTCAGTTTCCGAGGCACAGGTCGTCAGCGATCCGAAGAAGGGCGATTTCTACGTCGCCGTCATCTCCAAGCCGGGCCGCGGCGCCGAAGAGATCATCGCCGAAGTCATGCCCGGCATTATCAAGGATTTCCCCTGGCCGAAGTCGATGCGCTGGGGCAAGGCGTCCTCGCAGCCCGGCTCGCTGCGCTGGGTGCGCCCGCTGCAGTCGATCGTCTGCACCTTCGGCACCGAGCATGAAGAAACGGTCGTCATCCCCTTCGAGATCGACGGCCTCGTCGCCTCCAACGTGACCTACGGCCACCGCTTCCACGCACCTGAGGCCATTACCGTCAAGCGCTTCGACGATTACGTCGCGAGCCTCGAAAAGGCGAAGGTCATTCTCGATGCGGAGCGGCGCAAGGACATCATCCTGCATGATGCCCGCGACATCGCCTTTGCGAGCGGGCTGGAACTGGTCGAGGACGAGGGCCTGCTGGAAGAAGTCTCCGGCCTCGTCGAATGGCCGCAGGTGCTGATGGGTTCCTTCGAGGAGGACTACCTTTCGATCCCGTCAGAAATCATCCGCCTGACCATCAAGACCAACCAGAAATGCTTCGTCACCCGCAAACAGGGTGGAGAGACGCTTTCGAACAAGTTCATTCTCGTGTCGAACATCCAGGCGAAGGATGGCGGCAAGGAAATCGTTCACGGCAACGGTAAGGTCGTGCGTGCGCGCCTATCGGACGCGCTGCATTTCTGGAAGCGCGACCAGGGCAACCTGCCAGACCTCGAGACGCTGGAAGCTTCCGCCAAGAAATTCGGCCTCGACCTCGCCAAGCCGCTCGACCAGCGAATGGCCAAGCTCGATGCTCTCAACGTGACCTTCCATGCCAAGCTCGGCACACAGGGCGATCGCGTCGAACGCATCCGAGCGATGGCCGCCAAGATCGCCATGCCCGTCGGCGCCGATTACAAGGTGGTGGACCGCGCCGCGGTTCTCTGCAAGGCGGACCTGCGTACCGAAGCCGTTGGCGAATTCCCGGAACTGCAGGGCGTCATGGGCCGCAAATATGCGACGCTGCAGGGCGAAGACACCTCCGTTTCGACCGCGATCGAAGACCATTACAAGCCGCAAGGCCCGTCCGACCGTGTGCCCGACGACAAGGTGGCGATATCAGTGGCGCTGGCAGACAAGCTCGATACGCTCATCGGTTTCTGGGCGATAGACGAGAAGCCGACCGGCTCGAAGGATCCGTTTGCGCTTCGCCGTGCGGCACTCGGCATCATCCGCATCCTGCTCGAAAAGCGCGGCCGCGTGACGCTCTTGCCGCGCATCACCTCGCATATGCAACGCATCGACATGGATATTGGCGCCAGCGTCGATACCGACGACCTGACGCGGCAGTTCGATCTGCTCTCCTTCTTCCACGACCGCCTCAAGGTCTATCTGCGCGAACAGGGTGCTCGACACGACCTCATCGATGCCGTGCTGACACCTGAATCCGACGACCTCCTGATGGTCGCCCGCCGCGTCGAGGCGCTGACGGCGTTCATCACCTCGGAAGACGGCATCAATCTGCTTGCCGGCACCAAGCGCGCCACGCAGCTTCTCGCAGCCGAGGAAAAGAAGGGGACCGTGGTTGCCGATGGCGTTTCGGAAGCGCTTTTGAAGCTTGATGCCGAGAAGGAACTGTTTGCGGCCATCAGCAAGGCTTCGTCGGAAGCTGCGGGCGCCGTTGCGCATGAAGATTTCCGCTCGGCCATGGAAGCGTTGTCGAAGCTGCGCGCGCCGGTCGATCGCTTCTTTACCGATGTGCTCGTTAATGACGAGGATGCGGCGATCCGCGCCAACCGCCTTGCGCTGCTGCGGATGATTCGCGCCGCGACTGGAACGGTGGCGGATTTCTCGAAGATTGCCGGCTGAGAGATAGACGATAAACAAATCGGGCCTTTCGTCCCCTCAGTTCGTTCCGTCATGCTCGGGCTTGTCCCGAGCATCTACTGTGGGTTGATGCGTAGCAGATCCTCGGGACAAGCCCGAGGATGACGTCGAGTGAAGGCAATTTCGTCAGAAGACGGATAGAACTCTTCGTGTTTCTTTACCCTTGTCGCCCCTTCTGCATCTTGGCGATGGTCAGCGTTTCGCCGGCGTCCCCTTCGTCCTGTCATGGCACAGGCGCAATGATGCGCACCCGGCGCAATGCTGGTTGCGAAATTGCATTGAGGAAGCTGCATCGCGGATGGAACGATGACGCCGGCGTGAATATGCAGTAAAGCTCATTCATGGTGTCGAAAATCCTCGTCAGTGCCTGTCTCATGGGCCACGCCGTCCGCTATGACGGACGCGCGAAGCCGCTTGTCCATCCGGCAATCGAACGCTGGATGCAGGAAGGCCTGCTGGTCACGATCTGCCCGGAAATGTCGGCCGGAATGCCGGTACCACGGCCGCCTGCCGAGATCACGGATGCGGCAACGGGCGAGGATGTGCTGACAGGTACCGCCCGTGTCGTGGAGCTGACAGGCGGCGATGTGACCGATGAATTCCTGCAGGCGGCGGAAAATGCCGTGCGGCTCGCGACCGATAGCGGCTGCCGCTATGCGCTGCTGATCGATGGCAGCCCGTCCTGCGGTTCCGGCTTCATCTATGACGGTTCCTTTTCAGGCAACCGGCACGCCGGCAACGGCGTTACTGCGGCTGCCCTCAAGCAGGCGGGTATCGAGGTCTTTTCGGACCGCGACATCGACCGCCTCATCGAGCGGATCGGCCATGCCGGCTAACGACACGGCTGCCGGGGAAACCGGCAGCCGCTAATTTCTTTGGTGATGAAATTGCTTTTAGTCACCCCGTCTTTAAGCGGCGCGGCGCCCCTGATGCGTGGCGGGAGCTGCGGCAGCATTGCCGACGCGGAAGCCCCTGATAAGGCCGAGCAGTTCATCGGTGTCGGCAGCCAGCGTTTCGGCCGATGCCGTGGTCTCTTCGGCCATGGCGGCGTTCTGCTGGGTGGCGGCATCGAGCTGGTTCATCGAGGACGAGATCGAACGTAGCGTCGTATCCTGTTCGGAAGCGCTGTGGGCGATCTTGGCGACGATCTCATTGGCAGCCTTGATCTGGTCGGAGATGCGCTTCAGCGCTTCGCCTGCCTCGCCGACGAGGCGGACACCATGGTCGACCTGGCTAGACGAGCGGGCGATCTGATCCTTGATCTCCTTGGCGGCAGCAGCCGAGCGCTGGGCCAGTTCACGTACTTCCTGAGCGACGACGGCAAAGCCCTTGCCGCTTTCGCCGGCACGGGCTGCCTCGACACCGGCATTGAGCGCCAGGAGGTTCGTCTGGAAGGCGATCTCGTCGATGACGCCGATGATCTTGGTGATTTCCGACGAGGACTTCTCGATGCCGCTCATGGCTTCGATCGCCTGGGTGACGATCGCATCGCTGTGGGTTGCTTCGGTCGAGACCGAGTGAACCCGCTTGCTGGCTTCATGGGCACCATCGGCCGTCTGGCGGACGGCAACGGTCAGCTCGTCGAGAGCAGCCGAGGTTTCCTCCAGGCTTGCGGCCTGACGCTCGGTGCGCTGCGAAAGCTCGTTGGAGGCGCGGCGGATCTCTTCCTTGGCGACACCGATATCACCGCCCTTGGCGCTGACCTGGGCCATGGCGGCCTCGAGATGCGAAAGCGCATCGTTGAAGTTGTCGCGCAGGGCCGCGTATTTCTGGCCGATGTCGGCGCAACGCACCGTCAGGTCGCCGTGGGCGATCTGCTCCAGCGCCTGACCGATGGTGCTGACGACGCGAGCCTGCAGCGAGGCTTCATCCTGCTGATGGCGCAGGTTGCTTTCGCGCTCGCTTTCGAGAGCCAGCTGCTGGGCAGCCTCGCGATCGGACATCGCGTGACGTTCCCTGATCTTTTCCTGCAGCGACTGCGTCGCCTTCGCCATCATGCCGACTTCGTTGTTCATGCCGGTATGCGGGATCTTCAGGGAAACATCTTCCTCGGCAACCGCCTGCAGGGCGTTGTGCACGTCCTTCAGAGGGTTCGAAATACCGCGGATGACCAGATAGGCGGCGACAAGGGCGAAGAAGAACAGGACGATGCTGCCAGAAAGCGCAGACAGAATCTTGTCGTTCACCTGGGCATCGAGATCGTCCATGTAGACGCCGGTGACGACGACGACCTTCCAGGGATCGAAGGCCAGTGCATAGGCCGTCTTGCGATAATCGCCAACGGGCTGGCCCGGTTTGGCTGTGGAATAATATTCGACGAGACCACCGCCCTGCTGCCCGACCTTGACCAGCTCTTCGCGATAGAGCTTGCCCTTGCTGTCCGGTTGCCCCTTGTTGGTCTGGCCGATTTTCGAGGCGTCATAGTGGAACATCATCTGGATGTCGTAGCTATAGCCGAAGAAATAACCATCAGGGTCGTATTTCATGGCGTTGAGCGTGGTGTAGGCCTGCTTCTGGGCGTCTTCCAGCTTCATTTCGCCTGAAGTCACCTTTGCCTGATAGAGCTTGAGAACGGAGACCGCGGACTGGACCTCCGAACGCAGCATGTCATAGCGTTCCTTGTAGATCGCATTGACCGAGGAGCGGACCTGGAGGGTGGTTGCGATCGCAAACGCTACCATCAGGCCGATGACCAGCAAGATAAGCTGCTTCGATATTTTCAAATTTTTCATGATGCCTCGCAACGGGAATGAGTGGCTGCATTCCGGTGCGGTTTTCTACCGCCTGTGCGAGCGCGCCAGATAAAGGCGACGCATCTACCGCTGCTAAAGGAACATGCTGCGACCGGTTGGTTACGATTGGCATTCATCCTATAATAAAGCTTTAATTTTATTAGATTTTGGACAAAATTTCCCTACAAATCTGGGGGGGCACCGAAAGCAAAACCGCCGGATCTTCATCCGGCGGCCGCTAATTTCTTTGGTGATGAAATTGCTTTTAGTCACCCCGTCTTTAAGCGGCGCGGCGCCCCTGATGCGTGGCGGGAGCTGCGGCAGCATTGCCGACGCGGAAGCCCCTGATAAGGCCGAGCAGTTCATCGGTGTCGGCAGCCAGCGTTTCGGCCGATGCCGTGGTCTCTTCGGCCATGGCGGCGTTCTGCTGGGTGGCGGCATCGAGCTGGTTCATCGAGGACGAGATCGAACGTAGCGTCGTATCCTGTTCGGAAGCGCTGTGGGCGATCTTGGCGACGATCTCATTGGCAGCCTTGATCTGGTCGGAGATGCGCTTCAGCGCTTCGCCTGCCTCGCCGACGAGGCGGACACCATGGTCGACCTGGCTAGACGAGCGGGCGATCTGATCCTTGATCTCCTTGGCGGCAGCAGCCGAGCGCTGGGCCAGTTCACGTACTTCCTGAGCGACGACGGCAAAGCCCTTGCCGCTTTCGCCGGCACGGGCTGCCTCGACACCGGCATTGAGCGCCAGGAGGTTCGTCTGGAAGGCGATCTCGTCGATGACGCCGATGATCTTGGTGATTTCCGACGAGGACTTCTCGATGCCGCTCATGGCTTCGATCGCCTGGGTGACGATCGCATCGCTGTGGGTTGCTTCGGTCGAGACCGAGTGAACCCGCTTGCTGGCTTCATGGGCACCATCGGCCGTCTGGCGGACGGCAACGGTCAGCTCGTCGAGAGCAGCCGAGGTTTCCTCCAGGCTTGCGGCCTGACGCTCGGTGCGCTGCGAAAGCTCGTTGGAGGCGCGGCGGATCTCTTCCTTGGCGACACCGATATCACCGCCCTTGGCGCTGACCTGGGCCATGGCGGCCTCGAGATGCGAAAGCGCATCGTTGAAGTTGTCGCGCAGGGCCGCGTATTTCTGGCCGATGTCGGCGCAACGCACCGTCAGGTCGCCGTGGGCGATCTGCTCCAGCGCCTGACCGATGGTGCTGACGACGCGAGCCTGCAGCGAGGCTTCATCCTGCTGATGGCGCAGGTTGCTTTCGCGCTCGCTTTCGAGAGCCAGCTGCTGGGCAGCCTCGCGATCGGACATCGCGTGACGTTCCCTGATCTTTTCCTGCAGCGACTGCGTCGCCTTCGCCATCATGCCGACTTCGTTGTTCATGCCGGTATGCGGGATCTTCAGGGAAACATCTTCCTCGGCAACCGCCTGCAGGGCGTTGTGCACGTCCTTCAGAGGACTGGAGATGCCACGGATAAAATAGGCCGCAGCGGCGATGCCGCCGACAAAGACGATCAGCGAGGCGGTCAGCGCCTTCCAGATCGTCGCATTGACCTTCTGCTGCAGGTCATCGAGATAGACGCCGGTACCGACGACGATCTTCCAGGGTTCGAAAGCCTTGGAATAGGCGCCCTTGAGGAAGACCTGGTCTTCCGGCTGGCCGGGCTTACCCCAGTAGTAGAAGGTACGGCCGCCGCCGGCCTTGCCGTGGTCGACGAGCGCCTGGCTGAATTTCGTGCCCGTCTTGTCTACCTGACCGCTCATGTCCTTACCGATATTGGTCGGATTCGGATGAAAGAGCTGGACGACATTGTAGTCCATGCCGAAGAGATATCCTGATGGCTGGAAGGTCACGCGCTTCAGGATGTCGAAGGCTTCGGTCTGGGCAGCCTCATGCGTCATCTGGCCGGCCTTCTCGCGTTCGTAGAAGGTGTTGAGGACGGAGATGCCTGATTCGACCTGCGTGCGCAGCATGTCGAAACGCTCATCATAGATTGCCTGCTCGGATGTGCGGATTTCAAAATAGGTTGCGACTGCAAATGCAGCCATCAAAACACCGACCAGCGCAAAAAGCTGATGAGCAATCTTGAGTTTCTTCATGATTGGCCTCACGGAAAAGGTGAAATGCAGTCTCCCGGATCGGTCAACTCCCGACCTGCGCGCGAGAAATCGCGCGCTCAGCTAGCGCAATCATGCGTCCTCCGGCCCTCGGTAAGTAAAATTAATGTGAATGATTAAATTATCTTTTAACAAAGGCAGGGCTTCTAGTCGGGCGGCCTAGTAAAATTGATGGGTATCTTCTTACAGACTTGTCTAAGTTGCACCCCCTCATGAATGCAATCACGTAAATTAGAATATACATACTTTAAATAGACAAAACGCACCCTGCTTCTCTTCAGAGTGCGTTCGCGATGATCGAAACTTTGATCCGAGTGGCAAAGAGATCCGATTAGAAACGGAGCTCAAACGCGGAAGCGTCGAGAGGCGTGGCTCCACTCATGCCGGCCGCTACCGGCTTCGCCTCACCGCCGACCACGGCAGCCGTCGCCTCATTGTCGATACCCTCGCTGGGCACCGGTGGAGCCAGCGCAAGCATCTGCTCAGGCGTTGCCTTGCTCACAAAGAGGACGGGGGAACCACCCATCCAGTTTTCGGTGCGATAGATCTTTTTTTCTCCATCAACATCACGGACCTCGGCGTGCTGGAAAGCGCCGGGACGCAGTTCCGGCACGGAATAATCCCTCTTGGAGGCTTCCGTCTGAAGCGGCGGGCAATGGTCGCAGGTCTCGGTAATGATGCTGCCGGCTTCCCTCGGCTTGCTCGGCCCGACCACTTCGATCGAGGCGGCCATGGCGGAACCAGCCGCCAGCAGAAATACTGCACTGAGGAAAATCTGACGCATCAACACTACTCCGTCTCACATTAAGAGCCAGATTAGCGCAGCTTTGTTTCCATCCCGTCAGAAGAAAGGGTAAAAATTTAGCGAAACGGGCCGTTGTCTGCCCGGTACTTATGCCTTTTCGCGTTCGACCGCGCGCCAGCCGATATCGCGGCGGCAGAAGCCGTTTTCCCATTTCACCCCGTCGAGCAGGGCATAGGCGCGGTCCTTTGCCTCACCGACCGTGCGGCCCGTCGCTGTCACGTTCAGGACGCGGCCGCCGGTGGCCACCAGAGCACCATCCTTCAGCGATGTGCCGGCATGAAACACCTTCTCGCCATCGCCGGCTGCCGGCAGTGCGAGGATCGGGGTGTTCTTCTTATAGGAGCCGGGATAGCCTTTCGAGGCCATGACGACGGTCAGCGCAGGGTCGTCGGTCCATTCGGCCTCGACCTGGTCCAGCGTACCATGAGCGCAGGCAAGCAGCAGCGGCAGGAGATCGCTCTTAAGCCGCATCATCAGCACCTGGCATTCCGGATCACCGAAGCGGACATTGTATTCGATGAGTTCCGGCCCCTTGGCGGTCATCATCAGGCCTGCGAAGAAGACACCACTGAAGGGATGGCCACTTTCTGCCATGCCGTGAATGGTCGGCTCGATGATCTCCTTCATCGTACGCTCGATCATCGCGGCCGTCATGACGGGTGCGGGCGAATAGGCACCCATGCCGCCGGTATTGGGACCGGTATCGCCCTCGCCGGCACGTTTATGGTCCTGCGCCGTCGCGAGAGGAAGGGCGGTCTTTCCATCGCAGAGGCAGAAGAAGCTTGCTTCCTCGCCATCGAGATAGGCTTCGACGACGACTTCGGCCCCGGCCTCGCCGAAAGCGCCTTCGAAACAATCGTCCACCGCGGCCAGTGCCTCGTCCAGGGTCATGGCGACCGTCACACCCTTGCCGGCGGCGAGGCCATCGGCCTTGACGACGATCGGCGCACCCTGCTCACGGATATAGGCCTTGGCCTTTGGCGCGTTGTTGAAACGCTGATAAGCGCCGGTCGGGATATTGTAGCGGGCGCAGATGTCCTTGGTGAAACCCTTGGAACCCTCGAGCTGGGCAGCCGCAGCAGACGGGCCGAAGACCGCAAAGCCTGCGGCACGCAGCGCATCGGCGATGCCGGCAACCAACGGGGCTTCCGGTCCAACGACGACGAAATCGATCGCCTTTTGCCGGCAGAAGGCGACGACCGCATCGTGGTCGTCGACATCAAGCGTGACCAGTGTCGCATGTTCTGCGATGCCGGGATTGCCGGGGGCAGCGTAGAATTCCGTCATCAGCGGCGATTGCGCCAGCTTCCAGGCGAGTGCGTGCTCGCGTCCGCCCGATCCGATCAACAGAACCTTCATGCCTGATCCCTTTGCTGCTGGTCTGGCCTATTAGCCTAGCCTGTTGGTCTGGCGGTTAAGCGGGAAGGCCCGAAAGGTCAAGCGGGAAAGCTCACCAACCTCCGCCTCCGCCGCCTCCGCCACCTCCGCCGGACGAACCGCCGCCGGAGAAACCCGAGGACGAACTGGAGGGCGGCGGTGAAGGAATAGTGGACGCGATGGTCGAGGCCATCGACGAAGAGAAGCCGCCGATACGATCGGAAAAGCTGCCACTGTTGAAATTGCCGGAATACCAAGCGGGGCTATAGGCAGCCGCGGCGGCTCCGGCTGCAGCAGCCGCCAGCCAAATTTCGAACGTGCGCGACCATGGCTTTTCGACACCGAGCGCCACCGCATAGGGCAGCAAGGTCTCGAAATGTTGCGGCGACATTTGCGGCGCGCCGGCCATGTTCATCCGGTCCTTTTCGGCGAGCGTCAGATATTGCCGCAGGCCATCGACACCAGCCGTCATCTTGGCACCGAGCGGCGTCGGTGCGCCCATGATGAAGAAATAGAGGATGTTGAAGAGCACGATGCCGCCGACCGCAAAGAGCATGGGCGTTTCGTGGAATTCCATTAGCGAAGAGCCGAGCGCCAGCACAACGGCCGAGAGAATGCTCAAGCCCACAAAAACGGCGATAGCGATGGCGATGACCGCGAAAATCTTGCCGACGAGCGAACGGCCGCGATGCAGCGCCTTCACAAAACCTGCCACGAAGACAGACAGGAAGACGGAAATGCCGATGGGGATGATCATCAGCGCGATCGTATCCGGCTCCAGCGAGCCGAAGACGAAGAGCGCCACCAGGGCCGCAGCGCTTAAAATCACGCCGCCGGTGATATAGCCGGCATTGGAATTGTAATATTTGCCGCGGTGTTCCCGTTCGATCGACGAGCGGAAGCTCTGGCCGACCGATTTGACCTTTTCGCCGTTGGCCTTGTCGATGGTGAGCGTATCACCAGCTCTGCCGACCGCCTTCAGGAGCTCGGCCTCGCCGGCCTGGAGCTTCTCCTTGCCGAGCGGCTTGTCGGTGCGACGGATGACGATCGAGTCCTTGAGATCTTCCAGCGTGACATAGCCGCGCACGGCAAGATCCAGCGCGGTTGCCGAAAGCGCCGTCCAGCCCTGGCCGGAAAAGCCTTTATTATCGATGTAATTGACAAGCGCGGGCGAAATACCAGAAGGCGGATCCCAGCGCGGCACAACGATCTCGCGCGCCGGATCACGGCCAACCTTCAGCCAGGAGCGCGTGTAATAGAGGAAGACGAGGATGAGGCCGCCGAAACCGATGAGATAGTCACGGTTATCGCTTAACCACCAGCTGCTCTCCTGATCGGCGCTCGGCGGATCGATCGCACCCTTCGGCAGTTTCGCGGCAAAGGTCAGCCCCTCCTCCGCGCCGAGGGGCGCGGTGGTCGCAACCACCAGTCGGCCGTCGTCTACGCTCGCTCGAGCATTCTTACCTGTGGCACCGACGGGACCAGTGAAGAAGGTGACATCTTCGGGCACAACGCCCTGCGGAAAGGTGACCGTCGCCACCGCAGAGCGGATCGGAAAAATCCAACCGTTACCGGTAACGTTCCAATAGAGCTCGTCATGATCGTCGAAGTAACGGATCTGACGGTTCGTTTTGTAGGTGAAAACATATTCGTGGCGGCCGGGAGAGATCGTCACGTCTTCGGAGCCGGCATAGATGCGGATGCCGCCGGTGATGGATTCCGTATGCCAGGGTTCGTCCCTGCCGTCGCGCTTGACCGAGACGACGCTGAAATCGACGGTGCGGCGTCGGCCGCTCGCATCCCTGAAGGTCAGCGGAAAATCGCGAAAGATGCCTCGCCGGATGCGGTCGCCTTCGGCATTGACGGTGATCGTTTCCGCCACCGTCATCGCTCCGCTCTTTTCCAGCTGGATGGCGGAATCGAAGGAGGCGATGAATTCCTCAGCCGTTGCTGCTCGTGCAGACAGCACCAGCAGCAATGCGAAACAAATGCCGAAAAACCGCCGGATCATATCCCCTCCCCCGGTTGCGGTTCAGCCCAATGCGTGTCGCAATCCTTAGGCTTCGTCCTGATAGGCAACCCCCAGCCCCGCAAGCGTCCGCCAGTAAGCCGGGAAAGTCTTGCCGACACAATCAGGGTCGAGAATGGTGATGCCGTCGATCTTCAGGCCGGCAAGCGCAAAGCTCATGGCGATGCGATGGTCGGCAAAGGTATCGATCTCAGCCGGCAGCGTCTGGCCGGCGAGCGCAGGATCGGAATGGACGATCAGATCGTCACCCTCCTCGACTGCCAGACCTTCACGGATATTGTTGAGCCCCGTGGACAGGGCGCGGATGCGATCGCATTCCTTCACCCGCAGGTTGGCGATGCCAACGAAGCGGACCGGCGTCTCGTTGAAAGCGGCGAGAACGGCGATCGTCGGGATGGCATCCTGCATCTGCGAGCCGTCGATTTCGGCCGGCAGGTGCGGGAACTTGGCGATCGTTTCATAGGCCTTGGCGTCCGGCTGGGTGAAGGCATCGTTCGGCACGCCAAGGTCGATCTTACCGCCGCTCAACACTTCAGCGGCCCAGAGGTATGTTGCCGCCGACGCATCCGGCTCGATGACGAAATCGGTTGCGGTGTAGCCGGTCGGCTCGACGCGCCAGGTCGCGGCATCGAGCTGCTCCACCTTGGCGCCGAAGGCCTCCATGGCGGCAAGTGTGAGATCGACATAACCGCGGGCACCGATATCGGTACCGGCAAGCGCAATCGTGACAGGCGCGTTGGCGCCCTGCTTGGCGAGCGGTGCTGCCATCAGAAGGGCCGACACATATTGGCTGGACAGACCGGCATCGATTTCGACACGGCCGGAAGCGAAATGTCCGTTGCCGCGCACCGTCACCGGGGGGCAGCCGGTTGGCGCCTCGGCGTCCAGTCCCAGCGACTTCAGGGCAGCGACCAGCGGGCCGATCGGCCGCTTGCGCATATGCTCGTCGCCGTCCACCACGACCGTGCCCTCGACGGAAGCAACCGCAGCCGTCAGGAAGCGCGTCGCCGTGCCGGCATTGCCGAGGAAGAGCGGAGCTTTCGGCTGATGAAGCTTGCCGCTGCCGGTCACCACAAAGGTCGTCTCGTCGGGCTCGTCGATCTGTACGCCCATGGCCCGCAGCGCCTCGGCCATATATTTCGTGTCGTCGCTCTTCAAAGCGCCGGTCAGCCGGCTCGTGCCCTTGGCAAGGCCCGCGAGCAGCAGGGCGCGGTTGGTGATCGACTTCGAGCCTGGCGGCACGGCACGACCGGCCAGCGGCTTGCCCGGCGGGATGATGGTGAGCTTGGCTTTATTCATTGCGCTTGTCTCTTCTGTCTATTGCAGCGGCCGCAGACGGCCTTATCGGACTGCTCATAGCAGTTTTTGTGCAAAGACAAAGATCAGAACTTGACGGTCGGTACGGCGCGGTCGGCCTCGTTGGCGATTTCGAAATATTCGCGCTTGGAGAATCCGAACTGGCCGGCAACGAGGTTCGAGGGGAAGCTCTCGACCTTGACGTTCAGATCACGGGCAGCGCCATTATAATAGCGTCGCGCCATCTGGATTTCGCTTTCCATCGTTTCCAGCGAAGCCTGTAGCTCGGAGAAATTCTGGTTGGCCTTGAGATCGGGATAGGCTTCGGCGAGCGCCAACACACGGCCGAGCGCCTGGCCGAGCAAGCCTTCCGCCTGCGCCCTGCCGGCCACATCGCCAGCGGGAACGGCCTGCGCCTTGTTCCTGAGTTCTACGACCTCTTCGAGCGTAGTTTTTTCGTGGGCGGCGTAGCCTTTAACCGTCTCGATCAGGTTCGGGATCAGGTCCGCACGGCGCTTCAGCTGCACATCGATGCCGGACCAGGCCTCTTCGGCCATCTGCCGGGAACGGACGAGGCCGTTATAGATGAAGATGACGTAGAGTGCGATCAGAACGATGACGCCAAGAGCGATATACATCGCGAATCCCCCCGGAAAGCCAAGCCTTGCGGGAGACTACGCAGGTTTCGCAGATATCGTCAAACAGTCAAAGCGGCGCGATCTTCGCTCGCGCCGCGGCAGGCTCAGGCGGCTGCGTTCACCAGATCGAACCCACCCGCATCCGTCAGCAGGAATGCTTCGCCGCAGGCCTTGGCGAGCGTACGTACGCGCAGGATGTAGCTCTGGCGCTCCGTGACGGAAATCACGCCGCGGGCGTCGAGCAGGTTGAAGACATGGCTGGCCTTGATGCACTGGTCGTAGGCCGGGAAGACGCATTTGTGCAGGCGCTGCTTGGCGTTATCACCAGGTGCGCCGGCGGCGAGCAGCGCCTGGCATTCCTTCTCGGCATCGATGAAGTGGCGATGCAGCATTTCGGTATTGGCGAATTCGAAGTTGTGGCGGGAATACTCCTGCTCGGCCTGCAGGAAGACATCGCCGTAGCTGATCTTCTCGTCGCCTTCGCGGCCGTTGAAGTTCAGGTCGTAGACGTTATCGACGCCTTGCACATACATGGCGAGGCGCTCCAGGCCATAGGTCAGCTCGCCGGCAACCGGCGAGCATTCAATGCCGCAGATCTGCTGGAAATAGGTGAATTGCGAGACTTCCATGCCGTCGCACCAGCATTCCCAGCCGAGGCCCCAGGCGCCGAGCGTCGGGCTTTCCCAGTCATCCTCGACGAAGCGGATATCGTGCAGCAAAGGATCGAGGCCGATGGCAGCGAGCGAGCCGAGGTAAAGTTCCTGCAGGTTCGGCGGGTTGGGCTTCAGGATGACCTGATACTGGTAATAATGCTGCAGGCGGTTCGGGTTTTCGCCGTAACGGCCGTCGGAGGGGCGGCGGGACGGTTGCACATAGGCGGCCTTCCACGGCTTGGGCCCAAGCGCGCGCAGCGTGGTGGCCGGATGGAAGGTACCCGCACCCACTTCCATGTCATAGGGCTGCAGAACCGCACAACCCTTGTCCGCCCAGTAGTTATGCAGGGTCAGGATCAGCGCCTGGAAAGAGCGCTTCGGGTTCATATGGTCAGGAATGGCAGCAGACATGGAAGGGCACCGATTGCTTGGAATATGAGCGCGACAGGTGCCACGCAGCGCCGCAGGGGTCAAGACTTTTGCACCGCGTCCCGACAAACCTCACAAACGGCCAGCCGGTCAGCGATCTCGATCGCCGATCGGCAACGCTCAACACACACACGCTTCGGCCTATTCGTCTTCCCGTTTCAGGCGATATTCACCCGTCGCCGGATCCTTCACCAGTGTACCGATAGCCCCCGTCTGGCGCTCCTTCTCGGCGCGGCGGGATTTTTCAGCAAGCCTCTGCGCATCAGAAACAAAGCGACGGTAGAGCCACCAGCCCGCGCAGACGAGGATCAATAACGCGATAAGCTGTGCCATGTCCCCTCGTACCTCCCATCAAAGCCCGTAGCGGCTCCACAATGCCCTCTCCTCTGCCGCTTCGACAAGCCCCGACGCAAGACCGGACGCCGCACCTTCAAGCGAGACCGGTGAGACACCGGGAATGCGGCGGCCGAGCAGCCCGCGGGTGGCCGTGACGAGCTGCAGCTTCGTTTTCTGGCCGTAGCGTTTCTTCAGTTCCTGGCGCATGTCGCCGAGCCCGTCAATCAGGCCGAGCTCCAGGCCGCGCGTGCCGCTCCAGAAGAGACCGGAGAAAACAGCCGCATCGTCCGTCAGCTTGCCGGCACGGCGCTCGCGCACCATCGAGATGAAGACCTGATGGATCTCCAACTGCAGGCTCTTCAGATATTCGATGTCCTTTTCCTTCTCGGGCTGGAAGGGATCGAGGATCACCTTGTTTTCGCCTGCCGTATAGACGCGACGCTCGACACCGATCTTCTTCAGGAGTTCCGGAAAACCGAAACCACCCGAGACGACGCCGATCGAACCGACGATGGATGTCGGGTCGGCGATGATTTCATCGCCCGCCAGCGCGATCATGTAGCCGCCGGAGGCTGCCACATCCTCCACGAAGATCAGCACCTTCTTCTGCTTTTCACGCGCAAGCTCGCGGATACGCGTGAAGATAAGGCGGGACTGGACGGGCGAGCCGCCCGGCGAATTGATAGAGATGGCAACAGCCGGTGTATCCTTCATAGAGAAGGCCTTTTCCAGCACCGGCGCAACATTGGCGAGATTGAGGGTCGGGCGGAACTGACCGCCGCCGCTGATGATCGCGCCCTGCAGCCTGACGACGGGGATGACGAGCCCATCCTTACGAAACCGCTTCGGCATCAGCTTTCTCAAAAATCCAGCCATTTCTCTTCCTCAACATGATCGGCGGCGCCAGCATGCATGTGCACATTACAAGGGCATTGCATGTATGCGCTGCAACGACAAACGCAATGGCTACGTTCCCAAAACATGGCCTTCCATTTTCTTGTTGCGAATGACTTGCATTATCATTCTAATCAGGCATAGTGCCGGCATGCGTAATCAGGTGAAAGTGGCATGGACATCATAAATCCGAATGCAAAGGGCGGCTGGCGGACCGAGCGCGGCGAGGCTTCGCTCTCCGACGTCTACCGTACAGTTGGTACGGGGCGGCACAGCTCCACGTGGCGGCGGGCGGCGGCCTTCCTCGGCCCCGGCTACATGGTGGCGGTCGGCTACATGGACCCTGGCAACTGGGCGACCTCGCTCGCCGGCGGATCGAAGTTCGGCTATGCGCTGCTGACCGTCGCACTGCTTTCGAACATCATGGCAATCGTGCTGCAATCGCTTTGCGCGCGTCTTGCGATCGGCTCAGGCCGCGACCTGGCGCAGGCCTGTCGCGATGCCTATCCGAGCTATGTTGCAGTGCCGCTCTGGGCCTTTGCGGAAATCGCCATCATCGCCACCGATATTGCCGAAGTGATCGGCACGGCGATCGGCCTCAATCTGCTTTTCGGAATTCCGCTTGAAATCGGCGTGCTAATCACCGCGCTCGACGTCTTCGTCATCCTTCTGCTGCAGAGGCTTGGCTTCCGCTGGATGGAGGCCTTCATCATCACGCTGCTCGGCGTAATCGCGGTCTGCTTTGCGATCCAGATTTTCCTTGCCGACCCGCAATGGGGTGCCGTCATCAGGGGCTTCCTGCCTACGCCTGAGGTCGTCACCAACCCGGAAATGCTCTACCTGGCGCTCGGTATTCTCGGCGCGACCGTAATGCCGCACAATCTCTACCTTCACTCCGGCATCGTGCAGACGCGCTCCTACGGCCATACCGTGCCGGAGAAGAAGGAAGCGCTGACCTTTGCGACCCTCGACTCCACCGTGGCGCTCTGCTTCGCGCTCCTGATCAACGCCTCGATCCTGATCCTTGCCGCGGCTGCCTTCAATGCCAACGGCAAGACCGATGTGGTGGAACTTGGTGAGGCGCATTCGCTGCTGTCGCCGCTGCTCGGCCTTGCCATTGCGCCTACGCTCTTCGGCATTGCGCTGCTCTGCTGCGGCCTGAATTCGACGGTCACCGCCACGCTTGCCGGGCAGATCGTCATGGAAGGCTTCCTGAAAATCAAGCTGAAGCCTTGGGTACGCCGCCTGATCACCCGCGCCATCGCCATCGTTCCCGCGGCTTTCGTGACGATCTGGTACGGCGATCAGGGCACGGCGGAGCTGCTGATCTTGACCCAGGTGGTGCTCAGCCTGCAGCTTTCCTTTGCCGTCTTCCCGCTCGTGATGTTCACGGCCAGCAAGGCGAAGATGGGCGAGCTGGTGGCACCGAAGTGGCTGAGCGCCATCGCGTATGTGGTCGCTATCGTGATCGCCGGCCTGAACGTGAAGCTGCTCTTCGACTTCATGACCGGAGGCTAGAATTTGTTCTCAGGCAATTCCGGAATTGATTTTTCTCGCAATTCCAATCGGAAAACCGCTGCAAGCTTTCCTGGAATTGCTTCAGAGCCTGCCATAAGCCGCACGGCCATTGTTGAAATCATCGACGAGAGGGGAGAACTTGTGGCTCCCCTCTTCGTGCATGATGAGGGGCGCACGCAGTGACAGTCTTGCCCGCGAACCCTTGATTGCCGTCACCAGAATACGGACGGCATTTTCCCCTGCACGCGGATGAATGGCGGTGATCTCGATGCCGCCGAAGCGCCTGCCGCAGCCATCAATGATCTCGGCGATCGATTGCGGCCTCGCGATCAGCGACAATTGTCCGCCCGGCATCATGATGGCGCCGGCCGTGCGGATCCAGCTCTCGAAAAGGCCATGGGTCATGGCATGCGCCTCCGCCTTCAGCGCATCCGGCGTCCTGCGGTCGCCGGCATCGTTGAAAGGCGGGTTCATAATAACGTGATCGAAGCTTTCGTCGATCAAGCCTGCGTCGTTGCGTGCCTTGGCGGTCAGCGTGACATCGGCCTCAACGACCGAGACGCGGCCCGCCATATGGGCATTGTCCGAGAGTGCCGTACTGCGGCGAGCGTAGTTGGCCATCTCTGCCGAGCGCTCGAAAAGCACGACCTCGGCCCTCGGAAGACGGGAGGCGACGGCAAGGCCGGCTGCACCCGCTCCGGCGCCGAGATCGGCCACTCTTATGGGGCGATCATCGGCAACGAGGGCCGCCAGTAGCATGGCATCCATGCCGGCGCGATGCCCCCTGCCCTTCGGCTGAACGATATGGAAGAGGCCGCGATGAAAGGCGTCTATGGTGTCCGTCACCGCCTGCATATCTTTTCACTTCCGCTCGCGCAATTCGCCGCCGAGACCCGCATCGGTAAGGATGCGACGGGCTTGATCGGCCATCGCCTCATCGACCAACAGGCGGCGCGGCAGCATGCCGAGCGAGCCCTCCAGCACGCTCATCCCCTGGTCGGCGATGAAGCACGAAATTCCCGCATCCTTCATGAGGCTCTCCGCAAATGAGAGCAGAACGGGGTCGTTTGCGCGGATAAGCTCATGCATTTGCCGTCATTTTCCCTTCCGAATTTGCTGGCAGCGACAATTCACCCCTTGCCGCCTCCATCGCCCCTTTCTATTGTCAAAGGTAACGAATGAACAGGAGTCCGGGTCGTTGGGCGTGGTCATACCGCTTGAAGAAAACAAAAACAAACTGGCTTCCATCAAGCCGCTGGTGGACCTCACCAAGGCTGACATGGAGCGGGTGAACCAGCTTATCCTTTCCAAGGCCGGCTCCGATGTCCAGATGATCCCGGAGGTGGCGAACCATCTCATCTCCTCCGGCGGCAAGCGCCTGCGGCCGATGTTGACGCTCGCTGCGGCCTCGCTCTTCGGCTACAGGGGCGAGAACCACATCAAGCTCGCCACATCAGTCGAGTTCATGCACACGGCAACGCTGTTGCATGACGACGTGGTGGATGAAAGCGACCTGCGCCGCGGCAAGTCGACGGCGCGGACGATCTGGGGCAACCAGGCAAGCGTTCTCGTCGGCGACTTCCTGCTCGGCCAGGCCTTCCGCATGATGGTCGAAGTCGGCTCGCTGGAGGCACTCGACGTGCTTTCCTCTGCCGCTTGCGTCATCGCCGAAGGCGAGGTGCTGCAGCTTTCCGTCGCCAAGAACATGGAAACGACCGAGGACGATTACCTCTCTGTCATCCGCGCCAAGACGGCCGCTCTCTTTGCCGCTGCTGCAGAAGTCGGACCCATCGTTGCCGAGACCAGCAAATCCAACCGCAACGCGCTGAAATCCTACGGCATGAATCTCGGCCTCGCTTTCCAGCTCGTCGACGACGCGCTCGATTACGGCGGAAAGGCTGCCGATCTCGGCAAGAATGTCGGCGACGACTTCCGCGAAGGCAAGATCACCCTTCCGGTCATCCTGGCCTATCGCCGTGGCACGCAGGACGAGCGCGCTTTCTGGCGCGATGCGATCGAAGGCGGTAACAGCAGCGATGCCAATCTGGAAAAGGCGCTCGGCCTGATCACCAAATACGGCACGCTGAACGACACGATCCAGCGGGCCGTCCACTACGGCACGATCGCACGGGATGCGCTGGCGCCGCTGCCGGACAGCCCCTGGAAATCGGCCCTGATAGAAGTCATCGATTTCTGCATCGAGCGCGTGAACTGACGCGTGCCTCCGCGAGGGCCATGTCTTTGCAGCAAAGCCGCCGCACGCCTTTGCGCGGCGGCGCTCTAATCAAACGTCCTTGAACGTGGGCTGAATTTCTTGCAGGGCCGCTTCAAAAAAGCCATCCTGTTGTGAATCAGTGTTTGCAACTGATTTTGCGGTTGGCCCATTGAGTCGGCCGTCCCTGAAGAAAGGTTTTCTAATGCGGCAGAGATTTGTCACCCGTCTCCTTTCGAGCGCAGCCCTGGCGGCGGTGCTTTCGCTCGGCGGGATCGGCGGTGTGAACGCCGAAGACGCGGCCAAGGCGGATGATGCCGGCAAGACCGTGACTTTCGATCCAGACAGCGTATCCACCTTCTCGGGCGCGTTTCTCGCTGCCCGCACGGCCGATGTGGATCACGACTATCCGACCGCGATCGAGCTCTACAAGAAAGCTCTGCAGATCGAGCCAGGCAATCCTGAAATCCGCCAGCGCCTGATGATCTCGCTGCTGCTCAACGGCGATATCAAGGACGGCGTGAAATATGCCAACGACCTGAAGGGTGACCCGACCGTCGAGCGGATCACCACGATCGTGCGTGGCATGGACGCGATGCGCCGCGGCGAGTTCAAGACGGCGGAATCGATCCTGAAATATGACGGACCGAACGATCTCGACCGCATGATGAACGACCTTCTGCTGGCCTGGGCGCGGGTCGGCGCCGGCCGCGGCAAGGAAGGGCTCACCATGGTTGAGAAGATGAAGGGACCGGATTGGGTTCGCATCTTCCAGAACTACAATGCCGGGGCGATCGCGATCGTCAACGGCGACGTCAAATCCGCCCGCCAACATCTCAATGATGCCGTGCTGGACAAGGAAGGCGGCGCGACTGCGCCAGACACCTTCATGCGCGCCATCATGGCGCTCGCCCGCCTCGAAGCCTCGCAGGGCAACAAGCAGAAGGCGCTCGACGCTGTTTCTGTCGGCGACAATCTGCTGCCGAACTACACGCCGCTGAACGCGCTGCGCGACAGCATCGAAAAGGGCGAGAAGCAGGAGCAGCAGGTCAAGAGCGCCGAAGAGGGTGCGGCTGGCGTGCTCTTCTCGGTCGGCGGCGCGCTGAACCGCGATGGCGCCGAGGACATTGTCTCGCTCTATCTGCAGACGGCCAATGCACTCGATCCGAACAGTGCCGACACGCTGGTGCTGCTCGGCGGCATTGCCGAAAAGCAGAACCAGATGGACCGAGCGATTGCGCTTTACCAGAAGGTGCCGGCGAATTCGCCGATGCGCCGCATCTCCGAGCTGCAGTTGGGCCTCGCGCTCGCCCAAGGCGGCAAGGTGGACGAAGCCCGCAAGCACCTGCAGGCGCTGATCGCTTCCGACCCGACCGATATCAGAAGCTACCTCGCCTATGGCAGCGTGCTTTCCGATGCCAAGGATTATCAGGCGATGGCCGATAATTACGACAAGGCTGTCGAAGTGATCGGGCCGCTGCCGGGCCGCGCCGACTGGAGCGTCTTCTTCCAGCGCGGCATCGCCTATGAGCGGCTCAAGAAGTGGGACCAGGCGGAGCCGAACTTCCGCAAGGCGCTGGACCTCAATCCCAATCAACCGCAGGTTCTGAATTATCTCGGCTATTCCTGGATCGACATGAACCGCAACCTCGATGAGGGCCTTGATATGATCAAGAAGGCCGTCGAGCTGCGTCCTGACGACGGTTATATCATTGACTCGCTCGGCTGGGCCTATTTCCGCCTCAACCGTTACAACGATGCTGTCGATGAGCTGGAACGCGCGGCGCAGATCAAGGCTGGCGACGCGACGATCAACGACCATCTCGGCGATGCCTACTGGCGGGTCGGCCGCAAGCTGGAAGCCGTCTATCAATGGAACCGGGCGCTCGCCTCCGAACCCGAGGAAGCCCAGGTCCCGAAGATAAAGGAAAAGGTCGCCAACGGCCTGCCTGCACAGGATGACGACTCCAAGACCGTCGACAAGAAGCAGCCGGACCCGCAGCCGGTGACGCCGCCGCCGGTCGACAAGAAATCCTGAGGCCACATGCCTGACACGGGCATGCCACTTTCCGTGACAGGCGATTTCGCCGTCACCGAAGATGCCTGCGCAAAAATCAATCTGGCCCTGCATGTGACGGGCCAGAGGCCTGACGGCTATCACCTTCTTGAAATGCTTGTGACATTTGCGCGCCATGGCGACCGGCTGGGCTTTGCGCCAGCCGATACCGATGATTTCACGCTTTCCGGCCAGTTCGCCGATGTGCTTGCCGATGACCCCGGCACCAATCTGGTACTGAAGGCGCGTGACCTGTTGCGGGAAGCGGCAGGCGGTGCTCTACCCGTGCGTATCCATCTGGAAAAGAATCTGCCGGTCGCTTCCGGAATCGGAGGCGGCTCTGCCGATGCGGCAGCGACGCTGCGCGGGCTGATGCGCCTATGGGACGTGACGCTTCCCGCTGAGACCGTTGCCGCCCTCGCGCTGAAGCTTGGGGCCGACGTGCCGATGTGCCTGAAAAGTACACCGCTGATCGCACGCGGTATCGGCGAAAAGATAGAGACGGCAGATGCCCTGCCCTCCTTCGCCATGGTGCTTGCCAATCCGCTGAAAGGCGTTTCCACGCCCGAGATCTTCCGGCGGCTTGTCACCAAGAATAATCCTCCGCTGGTCCTGAAGAAGACACCGCACTGGATGGAAGCCATACGGGCGACACGCAATGATCTTGAGATGCCGGCGCGGGAGCTGGTTCCCGAAATCGCCGAGATTTCAGACATGCTCGCGGCAGAAGGCGCGCTTTTCACCCGCATGTCCGGCTCTGGCGCGACCTGCTTCGGCATCTTCGAGACACCCGTTGCTGCGCTGCGCGCCGCTGAGCGTCTTCACGCGGGCCGCCCGGACTGGTATTTCCAGTCGACGGAGACTTTCGCAGGAGGTGCATGATGGCAGGCCTGGACGAAAAACGAGCTTTTATCCCCCTCGGCATTGCGGTTCTGACCGTTTCGGATACGCGCAAGCTGGCGGACGACAAGTCCGGCGACACGCTGGTGGCACGGATTGCGGAAGCCGGACATCAGCTGATCGACCGCGACATCGTGCCTGACGACCGCGAGAGGATCACCGCGCGCGTGCGCGCCTGGACTGAAGCCAAGGAGATCGACGTCGTCATCACCACGGGCGGGACCGGCTTCACCGGCCGCGACGTGACGCCCGACGCACTAGAACAGCTCTTCGAAAAGCGGATGGACGGGTTTTCGGCCGTGTTCCACCGCATTTCCTACGACAAGATCGGCACCTCTACGATCCAGTCCCGCGCTACGGCAGGTGTTGCCAACGCCACCTTCATCTTCGTGTTGCCGGGCTCGCCCGGCGCCTGCAAAGATGCGTGGGACGGTATCTTGAAGGCGCAGCTCGACTATCGCCATATGCCCTGCAATTTCGTGGAGATCATGCCGCGGCTGGACGAACACCTCAAGCGCGGCGCGACGAAATAGACTGCCTACAACAGCAGCATCGCTATGTCGCGAGGCCCGGCAGGGCGGGCATCGTTTCCCAGCTATCACCGGACAGCAGCACGCAGCTTATCCCGTGAACGTCCGTGACGACGAGCGTCCAGGTGCCGCTTTCGGCGGCATAGACTTCGAGAATGGCGTTCTGGTTAATCAGTCCGACTGCAGTGAGCTTTTCACCAAAGTTGCTGTCCAGGAAATTGACGATCTCGGATCGGCCTGCGCAACTGCGCATCATCTGCGATGCTGCCGGATGCGGATGCGCGATCACCAATGTCGTCAATATGACGGCCAGCAGGCCGTGGACCATATTGCGTAGCATGACGCACCTCCTTTCGCCGGAAACCCGGCAGAAGAGGAGATTCTCGCTGACCTGTTCTGCCGTTCACCGGCATTCCATGGCCATCCGTTACGAAGCGAGGCGCTTCGGTGGCGCCATACCCGAATTATAGCGCGAAATCCTATTGGGCGCCATCTTTTCGCAATGTCGAAGAGTGCAGCTATCGTGCGGCGCGGGCGACCCAGGAGGGAATCAATTCGCTGGAGAGTTGGCGCGGCTTCTGCGCCTTGACGAATTCGGTAAGGCGCATGCCGCTCTTTGCAGCTGAAATGGCGAGTTTCTTCGGCATGAGCAGACCGAGTTCCAGTGGTGGCCTGGCACGGCCGACGCGCTGGAAAAAGGGGCGTCGATAGCCGCGCGAGGCGGTGAAGCGCGCAGGCACCTTATTCAAGGCTACGTATTCCGCGACTTCGTCGATCCAGCCTGCCTGCGGTCTTGCGCCCGGTTCGACGAAGAGCAGCCATTCACCGCGAGCGGAACGGATGATGTCCTTGATATCCCACTGCGAATGGAAACGGCAGCCGGCGGCATCCGCCACCCGCGAGGTGCCGTCGCGGGAGCCGTGATCGAGCACGACCACGTCGCTGACGAGGCCCTCGACGGCGCCCGCCACCAATACCGATAGAGTCTGGGCCAGCTCAGGTTCCTGATCCTGGCATTCAAGAACGACAGTCAACATTGCCTGTTTATAGAGCGCCGCACAAAATTTTGCCAGCACCACTTTCCCCACTTTGTTCTTGCATTGTTCTCTTTTTGCGGATAGGAATATAATCATTAAAACGAGCGGGATCGAGCGTTTCCGCCGCTGGAGAATCCGATGAGACCACAGTCCCTTGCAGGGCAGGCCGCATTTGCGCCTGCCAATACGGCAGATATTGCCGACGCGATGATCGCGGCCTCGGGGCTGCGCATCGAGGTTGACCGGCGGCGTGGCCGCGGTGCGGGGCTTAATCCCAGCGGCCGCTTCGAGTCAACGCAGCGCGAGACCTTCGATGATGGCTGGCAGACGCTCGAGGAACTGCCGCCCTTCAAGACGGATGTGCAGATCGAGAAGCCGCGCACGGCGATCACCCGCAACGAGTCCCCCGACCTTTCCTTCGATCGGTCGATCAATCCCTATCGCGGCTGCGAGCATGGCTGCATCTATTGTTTCGCCCGGCCGACGCATGCCTATATGGGCCTCTCGGCGGGACTGGATTTCGAAAGCAAGCTGTTTGCCAAGCCGGACGCGCCGAAGCTTCTGGAGCGCGAGCTCGCCAAGCCTGGCTACAAGGTCCGCGTCATCGCGATCGGCACCAACACCGATCCCTACCAGCCGATCGAGAAGGAATGGCGCATCATGCGGCAGATCCTCGAAGTGCTGAACAAGGCGAACCACCCCGTTGCGATCGTCACCAAGTCGGCGATGATCCTGCGCGATCTCGATATCCTCACCGAGATGGCGGCGAAGAACATCGTGCGTGTCGGCATTTCGGTTACGACGCTCGACCGCAAGCTCGCGCGGCTGATGGAACCACGCGCCTCGACGCCGACGCGCAGGCTGGAGGCGGTCCGCGGGCTTTCCGAGGCCGGTGTGCGCACGTCAGTGATGGCGGCGCCGATCATCCCGGCGCTCAACGATCACGAGCTGGAGCGCATTCTGGATGCCGCGAAGGCGGCAGGCGCAGAAGAGGCAAGCTATGTGCTGCTGCGGCTGCCGCTGGAGGTGAGCCCGCTGTTCCGCGACTGGCTGCTGCAGAACTATCCTGACCGTTATCGCCACGTCATGTCGCTGGTGCGCTCAATGCGCGGCGGTAAGGATTATGATGCCGAGTTCGGCAAGCGCATGAAGGGCGCCGGGCCTTACGCCTGGCAGATCGCCCGCCGCTTCGAGATGGCAGCAAAGCGGTTGGGGCTAACTAGGCGAAGCCTTGCCCTGCGCGACGATCTCTTCGTACCGCCAAATGGCAGCGGCGTGCAACTTTCGTTGCTCTGACTGGTTGTTTTACGCAATTCCGGACGCAAAGCCGCTGCGCACTTTTGATGGAATTGCTTTTGTTAACGAGCTTGCGTGAGGCGTGAAGAAGACCTGCCCTGCGTCTTCTGTCTTGCGCAATTCCTGCGGATGGCCCTGACCGCACCATCCGCCGGACCGCCCCCGGTCGTCGCCGCCCTGATCCGGGGGCTTGCAGGAAATCGGGTTGGCGTGCGAGTTTCAACCGCATGAAACGTCGCACGTCACCCGATTCTCCTCTGCTCTTTGAAGAGGTACCCCTCGTGCCGGATTTCCGGCTGGAGCTGAAAGCCCGCAAGGCTGGCCACTGGCCTGTCGCGGGCGCCGACGAGGCAGGGCGCGGACCGCTTGCAGGCCCTGTCGTGGCTGCAGCCGTGATCCTCGATCCCAAGCGCATTCCCGAGGGCCTCAACGATTCCAAGCAGCTTTCGGCGCAGAGACGCGAGGAGCTGTTCGTCCAAATTCTTGCGACCGCCACAGTCTCCATCGCCTCGTCCAGTTCCACACGCATCGACGAAACCGATATCCGCAAAGCAAGCCTCGACGCCATGCGCCGCGCAATCTGCGGCCTTTCCATCCCGGCAAGCTATGTGCTGACGGACGGACTGGACGTGCCTGTTGGCCTCGACTGCCCCGGGCAGGCCGTGGTGAAGGGTGACGCGCGATCCGTTTCTATCGCCGCCGCCTCCATAGTGGCGAAGGTGACGCGCGACCGAATGATGGCGCGCGCGCATCTGGTGTTTCCCGAATATGGTTTTGCCGCTCATGTCGGATATGGCACAGCACAGCATCGCTCCGGCATCGAGAAGCACGGGCCGTGCTCGCTGCACCGGATGAGCTTCCGGCCACTCCGCAAGGACGGCGTCGTGGAAGAGCTGAATGGGGAGATGCTGGAGGAGTAAGCTCCAGCGCGGGATCCGCTCCGTTTCCCCGCAAGCCCTGGGGATGGGGAAGTGTCAGAGACACTCGATTGCTGTACCGGCATCGAGGGTTTCTGCAGGAGCTTCCGAAAAGGGTGATCCGTTGCTTTCGGCGCAGCCCATCACAGTTTCAGACATCACACTAAGCACAACAGCATCCGCCGAAAACGGAAAAGCCCCGCTGAGGCAGGGCTTTTCTAATCCTATAGAGCAGCAGCTCAGTTCAGGCGGGTCTTCACTTCGCCGACGGCCTGGCCGAAAAGTTCGGACTGGACCTTGGCATCCGCCTGCTTGCCGATGACGGCTTCGGCGGCTGCGATGGCGAGATCGACGGCAGCAGAGCGAACAGCCTTTATCGCGTCGGCTTCAGCCTGCTTGATCTTCTGCTCGGAAAGAGCCGTGCGGTTAGAGACGAATTCTTCCGTCTTCTTCTTCGCCTCGGCGGTCAGCATTTCAGCTTCGCGCTCGGCAGCGGCCACGATGTGCGCTGCTTCAGCTTCAGCTTCCTTGCGCTTGCGCTGATATTCCGCGAGCAGGTGCTGGGCTTCCTCGCGCAGACGCTTGGCTTCCGCCAGCTCGTTGCGGATCTGGTCGGCGCGGTCGTCAAGCGACTTCGCCATCATGCCCGGAACCTTCAGGTAGACGATCAGCGCCAAGAAGAGAACGAGGCCAACGAAGGCGAAGAAAGTTGCATCAAAAGCAAATTCCATCGATCAAGCCTCCTTTTTGGCGGCTGCAACGGCAGCGGCGACATCAGACTGGGCAGTGGAGCCGCCGATGAGCTGTTCGACAACAGCTGCTGCGGTTTCCTCGGCGATGGCACCCACATCGGCAAAAGCCTTTGCCTTCACATCGGCGATACGGGCCTCGGCAGCCTTCAGCTTTTCGTTGAGGCTAGCCTCGACTGCGCGACGATCACCCTCGGCCTTTACCTTGGCAGCATCGCGAGCGGCAGTGCCGATCGAGTTTGCCTTGGCACGGGCAGCGGCGAGTTCGCCTTCGTAAGTTGTGACAGCGGCATCGGCCTCAGCCTTCAGGCGGCCAGCTTCTTCGACATCCTGCGAGATGCGGTTGTGACGCTGCTCGAGGATCGCGCCGATGCGCGGTGCGATGACCTTTTGCATGAGCAGGTAGAAAATGACGAACGTAATCACCAGCCAGAGAAGCTGGGATGCGTAGGTCGACGAATCGAAAGGCGGGAAAGGCCCACGCGCGTGGCCGCCTTCGGCAACGCCGGTCTCGGTATGGACCTCGCCGGCAGCCGGAGCGGCATGCGCATCCGTCGCGGTTCCCGCCGGTGCCTCTTCAGCGTAGGCCGGGGTCACAAAGTACATGCTCACCTCCAGGTGTACTGCAAATGCAAAGGATCACGGCTCGCTGTTCGCAGGCCGTGATCCATCAATCCACCGATATTAAACGGCGAAGAGGAGGAGAAGAGCGACGAGCAGCGAGAAGATGCCCAGAGCTTCCGTAACGGCGAAGCCGAATACCAGACGGCCGAACTGGCTGTCAGCAGCAGACGGATTGCGCAGAGCGCCGGAGAGGTAGCTGCCGAAGATATTGCCGAGGCCGAGAGCCGTACCGGCCATACCAAAGCAAGCCAGACCTGCACCGATGAACTTTGCTGCTTCCGCTTCCATGTTGAACTCCTTTGAAATGGTTGTTGCGGCGAATGACTGACGCCCTTTGACGTCGATGTCGTTATCCTTAGTGCCCGCCCGGATGGATCGCGTCATTGAGGTACATGCAAGTCAGCACCGCAAAGACGTAAGCCTGGAGGAAGGCAACGAGGAACTCGAGACCGGTCAGGGCGACGGTCATGATGAGAGGAAGAACGGCTCCGCCGACACCGACAGCACCGAGGGCTCCAAGCGAGGCGACGAAGCCTGCGAACACCTTCAGCGTGATGTGACCAGCGAGCATGTTTGCGAAAAGACGAACCGACAATGAAATCGGACGAGACAGGAAGGAAATGATCTCGATCGAGACAACCAGCGGCAACAGAATGCCCGGCACGCCCGAGGGCACGAAGACATTAAAGAAGTGGAAGCCGTGCTTATAGAAGCCGTAGACCAGAACCGTGCCGATGACGAGGATCGCCAACGCGAAGGTGACGATGATCTGGCTGGTAATCGTGAAGAAATACGGGAACATGCCGAGCAGGTTTGCCGTCAGCACGAACATGAAGAGCGAGAAGACCAGCGGGAAGAACTGCATTCCCTTGGTGCCCGCACCTTCCTTCAGCATGCCGGCAATGAACTCGTAGGACATTTCGGCGAGTGACTGCGAACGGCCCGGAACAATGGCGCGATTCGTGGTCGAGAAATAAAGGAAGCCAGCAGCGACGGCAGCCGAAGCCACCATGAAGAGAGATGCGTTGGTGAACGAGAAATCAATCCCGCCGATCTCGATCGGCACAATCTTGAAGATCTGGAACTGATGGGTCGGATCGTTTGACACCGGTTGCTCTCTCTCTTTGGCCCGCCCAAAAGGCGGAAATTGCACTGGGCCAGACGGCCCTATTTATCAGCGTTTTGGCGATCCAGGGGTTGGGCGACCTTCCCCGCAGCGCGCAAAACATTCAAAACGCCGGCACAGAATCCAAGAAGCAGAAGAACAATCAACCCCCAAGGCGTCGTGCCAACAAAATGGTCGAAGAGCCAGCCGAGTACAGCACCGACGACGATGGCGGAAATGAATTCGCTCGAGAGCTTCATCGCCTGGGCATAACCTTTACGGCTCTGCTCGGCACTGGCCTCTCGCGCCTCTTCCTTCCTGTCATCGACATGTCTGGAGGCTAGTTCCGCTTCCAGCTGCCGACGGCGCTGCTCAAGACTTTCTTCGCGGTCATCCGCCATCGTGCTCTCCTCCGCTCCCGTCGCCCGCAATCCCGCTACCCCGGTTTTCCGAACCACGGACGCAAAGGTTAAAGAACCCTCCGGCCCGTTCTGAAGTCGCGCGCAACATAGTTTTAGGGATTAGCATAGTCAAGGCGTAGAGAGCTTGTGTCCAGCCATAAAATAACCGCAAAAAATCAAAGATTTAAGCGGAATTTGGCCACTCGCACCCGATTTCATCGAAAGAATCCGTCTTCGAACGGCGCCGGGCAGCGAAAAATCGGCAATCGGCCACCCTTTTGCCTCAGCTCCAGCCACCACCATAAGTGCGGTAGAAGACATGCATGCCGATACGGCCGACCTTTTCCATGCTCCTGGCCCAATTCGGCCGGACGTAGACGGCATGGTAATGCGTGGCCGACCCCACTTGCGGCAGCCAGATCTTGCCGGCGGTCACGGCCATGGCAACATCGCGGGCGACGCGCCAATGATACTGCGAATTCACACGATCCTTGATGTTGTCGCAGGCAAAGGAGAACTGGCAGCGATTGCGCCAGTCTTCGTTCTGGTAGACGACGCCGCAAATAGTCTTGGGATAGGCTGGGTTGCGGACGCGGTTGAGAATGACCTGAGCGACGGCCGCCTGCCCCTTCACGGATTCGCCGCGCGCCTCGAAATAGATGCCTGAAGCCAGGCACTGCTGCTCGCGGGCTGAGAAGACGCTGGGCGGCAGGATGCTCGCAGCCCAGGCATGATCCTTCGGGCCGATCTGCGGCGCGAAACGGCCTTCATCCTTGTCGGTCAGGATGGAATCGAAAGGCGACTGGCGGGAATAATCCGGTGCGGCAGGCGCATAGGCCGTCGCCAGCACATCCGCCTTATTGCTGGTCACGAGGCTCGCCAGAATTGCCGGTACAGCAGTGTCCCCTTGTGGCGCCGGCTGCGTCTTGTAGAAGGCCGTGGCGATCTCGATCTCCTTGCCCTCGATCGACGGCTTCACGAAGGCGGACTTGTCCTTGAGATCGAAAACCGGGCGGAAGAGGAGCCTGGTGCGCTCAAGGATGGAGCCGGCCGAGAAATCCTTCGGCGGCTGCACCTTTTCCACTGCAATGACCCGGCCCTTCTTGGCATTGCGATTGACGCGATCCTCGTCCGGGGTGCCGTCATTGCCCTTCTCACCAGAGACGAAGGCAACCTTGCGGCCGTCGGGCAGCACCATGCCCGCACCGGCGGCGATCGAGCCGGTAAAAGCGGGATCGGCAAAGGCGAGTTCTGCCTGGTGGATGGAGCCTGCGGGCGAATTGGTCAGAACCATGCGCCAGCTTTCGCGATCATTGTCGAGACCGGCGAGCATGGTGGCAAGATCGGCATGGGAGGCGACGCTCGGGAAGATCAGCCATCCGGCCACGCCGAAGATCGCGGGAGAGACCCAATTCTGGGGCAAGAGACGCAGCTTGCTGCGGAAGCGGCCATTTCGACGCAACGCGGACTCCGGGCATGGGACGCGGGAACAGTCCCAAGAAAATCTCGCATTAACCTTGATAGCTGGTTAACGACCTGTCCCGGAATATGCCCATGAGGATTTCTGCATATTCCAATGCGGCTGACATTTTCGTGAGATGGAGCATCTCGCCCCGTTCATTCCCGGCCGGCCACAGAAATGGGAGAGGACGAGATGGCGCCCTCTCCTTGCTTCCCGTCAAATGATGACGTGCGAACCCAATTCCACCACGCGGTTGGCCGGCAGGCGGAAGTAGTCGGAGGGGTTGGCGGCCGCATTGGCGAGCGCGATGTAGAGGCGGTCCTGCCAGTAGGGCATGCCGGACTTGGCATCAGGCACCAGCTTGCGGCGGCCGAGATAAAAGGAGGTCGTCATAATGTCGAACTTCAGGCCGGTCTTGCGCAGCGCCGCCAGCGCCTGAGAAACGTTCTGCGATTCCATGAAGCCGAAGAGCAGTTCCACGCGCGAGAAGCGTTCGGAGATCTGCTCAACCTTGTAGCGTTCCTGCGGCGAGACGCGCGGCTTGTTGACCGTGCGGATTGTCAGAATGACGTTGCGATCATGGAGCACGTGATTGTGCTTGAGATTGTGCAACAGTGCGGCGGGTGCCGAATCCGGATCGCTGGTCAGGAAGATCGCGGTACCCGGAACATGGGCCGGCGAATGCTCGCTCTTGCGCTCGATTGAGCTCACGAACGAGGCAAGCGGAATATCCGTATGACGGGTCTTTTCCGTCAGGATCGCCGTGCCGCGACGCCAGGTCCACATAATGACGGTGAAGGCCGTCGCAATCAGGATCGGGATATAGCCGCCGTCATGGATCTTCAGGAGGTTGGCGCCCAAGAAGATCAGTTCGAGAAGGACGAGCGGCAGCAGCGCAATGATGGCAACCGGAAGCGACCAGTTCCAACGGACGCGGACGAATTCGAAGGCCATGATCGAGGTGACGACCATCGCGCCGGTGACCGAGATGCCGTAGGCGGTCGCCAGCGAATCCGAGGTCTTGAAGCCGAGCACGAGGAAGATGACGCCGAAGAACAGCACCGCGTTGACCGAAGGCACAAAGATCTGCCCGGTATTGGTCTCTGACGTGAAGAGAATTTCCATGCGCGGCAGGAAGCCGAGGTTGATTCCCTGGCGTACGAGCGAGAAGGCGCCCGTAATGACGGCCTGGCTGGCGATGATCGTGGCGCAGGTCGCGAGGATAACGACCGGCAACAGCGCCCACTGCGGATACATGAGATAGAAGGGGTCGGACATCGTTGCCGGATTGCCGAGAACGAGCGCGCCCTGCCCCAGATAGTTCAGCGTGAGCGACGGGAAGACCAGCGCGAACCATGCCCACTGGATCGGGCGGCGGCCGAAATGGCCGAGGTCTGCGTAGAGGGCTTCCGCGCCTGTCACCGTCAGGAAGACAGCGCCGAGAACGACGACGCCATAGAAACCCTCGTGCAGCAGGAAGCTGATGGCATAATAGGGGTTGAAGGCGGCGAGGATGCCGTAGTCATCGGAAATATGAGCGATGCCGGCGGCGGCCATGACGAGGAACCAAAGCGCCGTGATGGGGCCGAAGAATCGTGCGACCGCCCCCGTGCCATGCGACTGCACGACGAAGAGCAGTGCCAGAATCGCCACCGATATGGGCACGATATATTCCGACAGCTGCGGCGTGACGAGCTTGATACCTTCGACCGCTGACAGAACCGAGAGCGCCGGGGTGATCATCGCGTCGCCGAGGAAGAGTGCCGCGCCCATCAGGCCGAGCAGCATCAAAAGCGCTGTGTGGCCATTGGCGGTTTTCATCAGGAGGGCAAGCAGCGACAGCGTGCCACCTTCGCCGTCGTTGTCGGCGCGCAGCAGAAAGAGCACGTATTTGATGGTGACGATGATCGTCAGCGCCCAGATCATCAGGGAAATGAGGCTGATGACCTCGAAACGGGTGAGACCATCATGGGCGACCGGCTTCAGCGCTTCGCGGAAGGCATAAAGCGGGCTCGTGCCGATATCCCCGTAAACGACACCTACGGAGCCTAGCGCAAGATAAAAGAGCTTGCGCGGCGTAAGGTTGCGTTCTTGAGAATGGCTTTCTTCAGACATGAAGTAATTACAGGCTCCTCAGAGCCAGCCTTTCCAGCGGAAAAAGAAGAAGGGAATGACGGCGGAGATCACCATGAGGCCCAGCGAGTAAGGATAACCCGCGGCCAGGTGCAACTCCGGCATAAACTCGAAATTCATGCCATAGATGGAGGCGACCAGCGTCGGCGGCAAAAACACGACCGAAGCGATCGAAAAAATCTTGATGATGGCATTCTGCTCGATGTTGATGAGGCCGAGCGAGGCGTCGAGCAGGAAGGTAATGTTGCCGGCGACGAAGGACGCATGTTCCGAAAGGGACTGGATGTCGCGCGAAATCGTCCGGCAAAGTTCCTTGGTTTCCTGATCGTGCTGCACGACAGGGATCGTATAGAAGAAGGTGAGAAGGCGCGAGAGCGAGCCGAGACTGTCGCGCAGCTTGCTGATCATGCGGTGATGGCCGGCAATGTCCTTCAGCTTCTCTTCCAGATAGTTCGACGGCTTGCGCACCTTCTTGGCGCGGTCACCGAACACGTGCACCGACAGGATGTCCAGGCGGGACACCGACATTTCCAGAACTTCGGCGGTGCGATCGACGATCGTTTCCAGGAGCTTGGCAAGAAGGGCGGCGCCGCTGCGCCACTGCTCCGGTATGCGATGCAGCGCGGCGATGAAGAGTGCGAAGGACTTCGGATGAGCGTAGCGGATGGTCACCAGCTTGTCGCCGGCAAGAATGAAGGCGACATCCGTCAGGGTCGGCGCTTCCGTTTCCGCTTTCCATATCAGCGAAGCGGTCATGTATACGGCGTTATTTTCGACATAGAGGCGGGCTGACGGCTCAATCGCCCTGAGATCGTCGCGGGTCGGCACTTCGATGCCAAGGATCGTTTCGACATGCAGTTCCTCCTCGCGAGTCGGCTCGACCATGTCGATCCATACCACATCCGCCGGAAACTCCGGAGGATTGGCAAGATCACGGATCTCGACCGACTTGCAGTTGGAACAGTATGCGGTGATCACAGCCCGCATCTCCGGCGCCGGCAGCGCCCAGCCGTCGTAGCCCTTTTCATCGAAAGTCCTTCCATGCCTACGCGAGCGCGGTGACGCCAGGGCGCACTTGCCATCGATCGTAACGGAAGCGGATAAAGAAAGTTCATACAACTCCGGTCATGTCCGGCCTTATCGGCCGGGTTGCTCCACCGCATCGCAGTCACCAATCCTTCGATCGACAAGTCAACTCCGAATATGCAGGGAGGCCGGAACCTTCATCGACAGGCGGCCATCACAGAGCATTTGCAGACGCGCCATCATGACGCCGGCGCGCATATGAAGCAAAGCCGGAAAATAATCAAGACATCTTACGTGAACTGCGCCCTTTCATCTCATTTCCCCCACAATTCGAGGTGAGCGGCCAAGTGATTCGCACTATTCGAAGACGATCGCGGGGGCTTCGCGCTGCGGCTTTTCACCGAGCTGTTCCCAGACCTTGGCAGCGATGGCACGGTAGATGCCGGCAACGACGCCATTCGGATCGGAGGCAACAAGCGGCGTTCCGGCATCCGAAGTCTCGCGGATGTTCATGGTCAGCGGCACTTCGCCGAGGAAGGGCACACCGATACGCTCGGCCTCCCTGCGGGCGCCGCCGTGGCCGAAGATATCGTAACGAGTGCCAGTATCGGGCGCGACGAAATAGCTCATGTTCTCGACAATGCCGAGAACCGGCACTTCGACCTTGCGGAACATGTTGAGGCCCTTGCGGGCATCGATCAGCGCCAGATCCTGCGGCGTGGAGACGATCACGGCGCCGGCGAGCGGCACCTGCTGGGCCATGGTGAGTTGGGCGTCACCGGTGCCGGGCGGCATGTCGACGACGAGAACGTCGAGCTCGCCCCAGGCGACTTCGCGCAGCATCTGCAGGAGGGCGGACTGGACCATCGGTCCGCGCCAGATCATCGCGGTTTCCTCATCGACGAGGAAGCCCATGGACATGACCTTGAGGCCGTAATTCTCCATGGGATTGATGATGCGGCCGTCGATCTGGGTCGGGCGGCCGGAAATCTTCAGGAGGCGTGGCATCGAGGGGCCGTAGATATCGGCATCGAGAATGCCGACGCGAAGACCATTCGCCTGCAGGCCGAGTGCCAGATTGACCGCCGTCGTCGACTTGCCGACGCCGCCCTTGCCCGATGCGACGGCGATAATGGCGCCGATGCCGGGAACGCCGATCTTGGCGGTGCGCGGCTGCTGTTGCGGGGCGTGGGAGTGGCCGTGATGGGCGTGGTCAGCCTGCGGAGCGGGGCGCGCTGCGGGCGCATTTGCGGCGGCCTTCTTGTCTGCCGTCAGCGCCACGAGCGCACCTTTCACGCCTGGCATTTCCTTGATCACACGCTCGGCAGCCAGCCGCAGCGGCTCCAGTTCCTTGGCGCGTTCCGCCGGCACGGTGATCGAGAAATAGACCTTGCCATCGGAGATGAAGACATCGGAAACCATGCCGAGTTCGACGATGTTGTGCTCCAGATCCGGCCCGCGCACGGTCTTCAGCGTTTCCAGAACCCGTTCCTTGGTGACCTCGGTCATTCCGCCCTCACTGCTTTTTCGTCTTCAGTAAATAGTGGAGGCCAGCAGCTTCGCCAAACAAAATCGGGCGGCAGGCACATCTTGCGTTAAAGGAAAGGCAGCGCGTTCTCTCTCCGTTGCGGTCATCAAGTCCGCTGGGCTCTCGCCCTGATGACCGCAACGGACTCCCCGAGAACCGGCGCAATTCGGGGCGAAGTAGAGCAAGCGGAAAAAAAGGCCAGAAAAAAATGAACGATATCGTCCGGTTTCGGAACAGGGCAAAAGGTGGTTGCCCAAACGCAACAACCGCCGCCGATATCGGAACGCCGGGAGAAAAGCGGCAGCGATATCAGACGGCGGCGTGTCGGTCGCGCCGTTGAGCTGGCGCTGTTTTCAAAGTCCCCTCTGGACCTCTGCTGATAACGATGCACGAAGTATGCCAACTGCGGAATCCGGTGAAAAGGATGATAATTGTTCAGTCCAGGGCCACCAGCAAAGGGAATGGCGCTCACATATTGAGCAAGGCGGCAGCGACTGACGATATTTTAGGCCGGCAATGCCTGCTAATCGGAGCCTACTTGATGAGGCCGATGCGTAGCGCCTTGGCGACGGCCTGCGTGCGGTTGACCGTATCAAGCTTCTTGGTGGCGCGGTTCAGGTAGTGATTGACCGTATGCTCCGAGAGATCGAGGATTTCGGCGATCTCGGCACTGGTCTTTCCCGCCGCAGTCCAGTTGAGGCAATCGATCTCGCGGTCGGTCAGCGTATCGGTCATGCGCGTATCGAGATTGCGGATCTCGGCCAGCCGGTCGAAGACATGGATCGCGATATAGCTGAGTTCGCGCATCTCTACCGGGGTGAAAGGCTCGCGATCACCAGCGAAGGAGACTGCACCGCGCGCGCCTGACGGTTCGTGCGTCGGAAAATAGGCGCAGCGCATCATCCTGAAGCGTTCGAAAAGGGTTGCAACGACACCTGTCTTGCCGTCGTCGCGGGGCCAGTTGGTGCGCGACGTATCGTAGAAGAAAGGCAGGGTCGACGTGCGCAGCCGCCGCAGGACCGGGCTGTTCACCATCAGCCCTTCCTGATCGTAGATGGACAGCAGTTCAGCGGGCCAGCTGGTGATGATCGTATTGCCCTGAAGATCGAAGGAGGTAATCGGCGGCAGGTTCAAAACCATGAACGCCCGGCTGCGATAGGCCTCCGTCACCCGCTTCATGAAGCGGAAAATGTCGAACTGCGTCTTTAGACTGGCGACCTCCTGGACATAGGCGTCCTCCACCGAAGTTTGCGGTAAGCTTGCCATCAGATTTTTTCGCCTTCAACCGGGCTTTGGGTAAACCTCTGGCAGCCTGTGCGGAAAAACGGTCAGGTACAGGGTGGGTTACACAACGCCCGTCAGATCAATAGGATTCAGCCTCGGCATGCAGCGCGTTCGGCCGGTGAATTGTCGATGATTTCGCGGACGACCCCAGTTGGCGTGATTCGCCGTCAAATCTCAATAACGCACTCATCATAAGCATGCTATGTATACGACGTCCAGCAATGACCGCCGCCAAATCGGTTTCAACGCCTCGGCCCGAGGCGGATGCGCATTTCATCCATGATTTTCCGTGCTGTCATCTGAACCGGAACGGCCCATTCCTGAAGAAGTTCCATCGAGAGCCGGTAAGCGGGACCGGTGACAGAGACCCCGCCGATGAAGGAGCGGTCGTCCGACCAGATGGGGGCGGCGACACAGCGGATGCCCGCCTCGTGCTCCTCGCGATCGAAAGCATAGCCGGTCGCGGCGATTTCTCCGATCTCCGCCAGCAGGCTTTCAGCGCTCACATGCGTCGCCGAGGTGAAGCGGTTAAAATGCAGACCGGGTAGCAGTTCACCGATTTTGTCGAGTGGGAGCACCGAAAGGGCCGCCTTGCCGACACCGGTGCAATAACAGGGCGAAGCATTGCCGATCTGTGAATACATGCGCACCGGCTGGTGCCCTTCGACCTTGTCGAGATAGATGATGGAGGAGCCGCGCAGCACACCGAGATGGACGGTCTCTCCCGTCTCACGATGAAGGGCGGCCAGATGCGGCGCGGCAATCAGGCGGAATTCGTTGCGCGCCCAGCTTCGTGAGGCGAAGTCGAGCAGCCGGAGGCCAGGCGCATAACGGCCTTCAGCGTCAAACTCAAGGAGCCCTTCCTCCACGAGATGGCCGAGCTGTCGGTGCAGCGTGCCACGCGGCTGATTGGCAAGTGCGAGGATATCGGTGAAACGCAAGGGAGCATCGGCATGGGTGACGAGATCGAGCAGCACCATAAGCTTGCCGAGCGTGCCGGTGTCACGCGGCACGCTAGTATCACCCGACGCGCCTTTGTCATCCGCCTGCGCCATGCTGTCGCCGCTGGAGCTCATTGCCTTTCCTACTCTTGACAGGAAAGGCAGCCTAGTCGGATAATTCCATATAGTCAAATTAAGTTCCAAATAATGGAATAATTAGCATACCCGGAGGAGAGACGATGAGCGCTATGTCTGCACAATTCCCCGAATTCCGGGATCGCACGGTGTTGGTGAGCGGCGGAGGTTCCGGCATCGGCGCTGCCCTCGTCGAAGGTTTCGCAAGGCAGGGTGCAAAGGTTTCCTTCCTGGACATCGCCAAGGCGGAAAGCCGGGAATTGGCGGAACGGCTTTCTGGAGAGACTGCGCATCCCGTCAGCTTCTACCACACCGACCTGCGCGATATCGATGCCATCAGGCGCGCGGTGAACGAGGCTGTCAAAAAGTCCGGGCCGATCCGGGTGCTCGTCAACAACGCCGCCTGGGATGACCGGCACGAATTCGACGATGTAACCGAGGACTATTGGGACAATAATCAGGCGGTCAATCTGCGCCATGTCTTCTTTACCTCGCAGGCGGTCGCCCCTTCGATGCGGGCAGCGGGCGGCGGAGCGATCATCAATATGTCGTCGATTGCCTTCAAACTGAACATGGGCGTCTTTCCCGCCTATGCCGCCGCCAAGGCGGCAGTCGTCGGCCTCACGAAGAGCATGGCCGGAAGGCTTGGCCCTGAGAATATCCGCGTCAACTGCATCCTGCCGGGCATGGTGGTGACCGAGCGGCAGATGAAGCTATGGCTGACAGAGGAAAGCATTGCCCGCTCCGTGCAGGGGCAATGCCTGAAGATCGTATTGAAGCCTGACGCGATTGTCGGTCCGGCTCTGTTTCTTGCATCCGACTGCGCAGCCGGCATGACCGCGCAGTCCCTTATCGTCGATGGAGGTGTTCTCTAATGGCAAATCCCGCTTATGTCGCGGTGGACTGGGGCACCAGCAGTTTCCGGCTCTGGCTTATCGCTGCCGATGGAGCCGTTCTTGCCGAACGTCGTAGCGGCGAAGGCATGACGACGGCCGCCAAGACTGGTTTTTCCCAGGTTCTCGAAGGACATCTTGCAGCAGTCGAAGCGACAGATGACCTTCCGGTCATCGTCTGCGGCATGGCAGGCGCGCGGCAAGGCTGGGTGGAGGCGGGTTATATAGACGTGCCGGCTTCGCTTTCCTCTATTCTATCAGCTGCGGTCTCCGTGCCCGGCGAAAGCCGCGACATACGCATCCTACCGGGCCTTGCCCAGCGCGATGTAGCGACGCCGGATGTCATGCGCGGCGAGGAAACGCAGCTTCTCGGCGCGCTCGGGCCTGACAGTCAGGGTACGCAGGCCGTCTGCATGCCGGGCACGCATTCCAAATGGGTGCATGTCAAGGATGGCAAGGTTACCGGTTTCTCCACTTTCATGACCGGTGAGCTGTTCGACGCCATCACCAAACATACGATCCTCATGCATGCCGTTGCCGGCGCCGAGGACCAGCCGGCCGACACCGACGCCTTCGAAGCGGCGGTTGCAGCCGCCTTCCAGCGGCCGGCGCTCGCGTCGAACCTGATTTTCACCGCCCGCTCCGGCCAGCTTCTGCACGGTATTTCGGCTGCCGCTGCCCAAGCCAAGCTCTCGGGTACGCTGATCGGCCTCGAAATCGCCGGCGCGCTGCAGAATGCCGGAAAGGATACGGCCATTACCCTTGTCGCTTCCGGACGCCTGCAGGCGCTTTACGAGCAGGCCTTCCGCACGCTCTCCCTTTCCTTCACCGCCATCGATGCCGATGTCGCCGTTCGCGGTGGGCTTTCGGCCGCTGCCCGGGCCATCTGGCCGAACTGAGAAAGATACCTCCCATGAACCGTATCCCCTTCCCCGCCATGAAGCGTCCGCTGATTGCCATTCTGCGCGGCATCAAGCCCGAGGAAACCCAAGCCGTGGTCGGCGCGCTGATCGAAAATGGTCTGACGGCAATCGAAATCCCGCTGAATTCGCCCGAGCCCTTCAAGTCTATCGAGATCGCCGCCAAGATGGCGCCTGACAATGTGCTGATAGGCGCCGGCACTGTGCTGACCACCGGGGCCGTCGACAGCCTGCATGCGGCCGGCGGCAAGCTGCTGGTGACACCGAATGTCGAGCCCGACGTCATCATTCGCGCCCGCGACTACGGCATGGTGACCATGCCCGGTGTCTTCACGCCCACAGAAGCGCTGCAGGCAGCTCGCGCGGGTGCGACCGGCCTCAAGTTCTTCCCCGCCAGCGTTTTGGGACCGTCAGGCATCACCGCGATCCGCGCCATCCTGCCGCCGGAGCTGGTAATTGCGGCGGTCGGCGGTGTGTCGGACAAGAACTTCTCCGACTACACCAAGGCCGGCATTCTGGCCTTCGGTCTCGGCACCAGCATTTACAAGCCTGGAATGACTGATGCAGAGGTTGCCGAGCGCGCCAAGGCAACCATCTTAGCCTATGACGCAGCCATAGGAGCATAGGCATATGACTGATATTTATGAATTCGAGGGCAAAACACTTTGTAATACCAATTCGGTTCTCGGTGAAGGCCCCACCTACGATCCCGGCACTAACACGGTCTGGTGGTTCAATATTCTTGGCAAGGAACTGCACGAACTCGATCTTTCGACCGATGAAAAGAAGGTACATTCGCTGCCGATGATGGCAAGCGTGCTCGCCCGCATCGATGCCGGCCGCCAGTTGCTGGCGACCGAAGAGGGGCTGTTCGTGCGCGACGTCGCCAGCGGCAACCTGACTTTCTATGCTGCGCTCGAAAACGATAGACCGGAAAACCGCTCCAATGACGGACGCACGCATCCCTCGGGCGCACTCTGGATCGGCACGATGAGCAAGCGCGCCGAGAACCAGGCCGGCGCGATCTATCACGTAGCTGCCGGCAAGGTAACCAAGCTCTTCAGTGGCATCAGCATCCCGAACTCCATCTGCTTTTCGCCCGACGGCACGGTCGGCTATTTCACCGACACGCGCCTCAGCCGCCTGATGCGTGTGATGGTCGATCCGCAGACCGGCCTTCCCTCCGGCGAGCCGATCGTCATGGTCGACAGCATGGATGAGCCGGGCGGCCTGGACGGATCGGTCTGCGATGCCGACGGCTATATCTGGAACGCCCGTTGGGGCGCTGGCGTCGTCGATCGCTACAGCCCGGATGGCTTGCGCATCGCCCGCTACAAGGTACCGGCTGCACAGCCTTCATGCCCAGCCTTCATCGGCGTCAACGCCGACCGGCTGGCGGTGACCACCGCCTGGGAAGGGCTGGATGAGGATGCCCGCTCCACGCAGCCGAGCGCCGGCGCCCTGCTCGAACTCGGCGTTGCCGTGAAGGGCGTTTTCGATCCCGCCTATGTGATCTGAAGCACGAACTGCGGGCAGAGCCGGCAGTCTCGAGGGCGCTCCAATCCGGGGCGCCTTTTTGCTTTTGCGGGCCTATCTCCCGGTAAAGGTTCCGTAAAAACCGTAAAATTTTCCGTGTCTTCGTCCGGAACCAATAAGCAAATCGGTCATTTCACTCTTGAACCGGCGCGGCAGGAATGCCTGAAAAACGGGCGCTGCCACGCCAGGGATCACTCAAGGAACGAAGGTAGGTTCGAAATGACACGCAAACTTCTGACGACCGTTGCCGCTGGCGCACTGTTTGCCACGGCTTTCGCACCGGCGGCATTTTCGCAGACGGCTCCGCAGCCGGCGAACCCTGCTGCCCCGACCCAGTCTGCGCCCGCCGACCCGGCCCCGGCAGAGCCGGTCAAGCCGATGGCGCCCGCAGGTGATGCCGCACAGGCTCCGGCCCCGGCACCGAGCACTGATACGGCTCAGGCAGGTGGCGACAGCTATCTGACGCAGCAGGCCGCGGACCAGATCAGCGCCAACACGTATATCGGCCAATCGGTCTATAACGGCAACAATGAGAGCATCGGCAGCGTCAATGACCTGATCATGAAGAAGGACGGCGGCCTTGTTGCAGCCGTGATCGGTGTCGGCGGCTTCCTGGGCATTGGCGAAAAAAATGTCGCCGTTCCGATGGAGAAGGTAACCGTTGCGCAGAATACGCAGGACGGCTCCGTCAAGCTGACGACCACCGAAACCGCCGAATCCCTGAAGGCAGCTCCGGAATTCAAGACGCTGGCTATGCAGTCAGCTGAAAAGGCTCCGGCAGCAACCGGCACTGCCCTGCCGACGGACAATACGTCGACAGGTTCGACGACGAACAAGTAATCCGTACGGAGAGTAGAGCGTAAGCGATGGCGTCCCATGGGCGCCATCGTTTCTTTGCTTCTGCCGCTATGCGCTCGCGCGTTCGGTTGCGCTTGTGTCGTAATAATAGTTCTCGTGCAGGAAGCGCAGTGTAGCGATGCCATCGGCCGGCCGGCCGAAATGGTAGCCCTGGCCCATACCGCAGCCGAGCATGCGCAGCTTGACCGCTTCCGAATAATCCTCGATGCCCTCGGCCACGACTTCCAGGTCGAGACCTTCGCACATGGCCAGGATCGCCTTGATGATGTGCTCGGAGGCACGGTCAGAATTGATGCGCGAGACGAAGGCCCGGTCGATCTTGATCTTGTCGAAGATGAAATCGCGCAGGCGCCCGAGGCTCGACTGGCCCGTGCCGAAATCGTCAAGCGAGATGCGCACGCCTGCAGCTCTCAGATCGGCAATGATCCGGTGCGCTGTGTCGGCAGAGCTCATGACAGCCGTCTCGGTGATCTCAAGCTCAAGACGATGCGGGTCGAAGCCGACGCGGCCGAGGATCGACAGAATGCTGCTGCTCGTGCCCGGATCCATGAGCTGGGCTGAAGACAGATTAAAGGACAAGAAGAGTTCTCGCGGCCAGGAGAGCGCCGCTTCCGCAGCCTTGCGCAGCAATGCTTCCGACAGGGCATCGATGAAACCGCGCTCTTCGGCGAGGGGCACGAAGACGCCGGGGGAGACGAAGCCGAGGTCGGGATCGTTCCAACGGGCAAGTGCCTCGAAGCCCACCACCTGATTGTTGGCGAGCGAGACGATCGGCTGGAAATGCACGTCGATCGCATCGGAAATGATGGCGTTTCGAAGCGCTTGTTCGAGTTGGGTCGCCCGTTTCATCTCCTGCGCGATCTCGCGCGAATAAACGGTGATCTGCCCACGGCCGCGGCGCTTGGAACGATAGAGTGCTGTTTCGGCACTCTTCAGCAGTTCCTCGCAATCCTCGCCGGCAAAGGGATAGATCGCAAAGCCGAAGGAGGCGGAAAGGCGCACATTGCGGTCGCCGAGATCGTAGGGCGCCGACAGCACCTCGCGGATCATCTGGCCGAACTTTTCCGCACTGGCGCGCTCGAAGATCAGCGGCAGGACGAAGGCGAACTCGTCGCCGTCATGACGGGTGACCACCGCACCATCCGGAATGCAGGCTTTCAGACGATGAGCGACCTGGCACAGGATTTCGTCACCGGCGGCGGAGCCGAAGAGATCGTTGATCGGCTTGAAGCTGTCGAGATTGGCGATACCGATGGTGAAGGGCGCCGGATCGCTGGCCCGCTCGGCAGAAATCTGTATCACCTTGTCCCGCATGCGATTGCGGTTTCCCAATCCGGTCAGCGGATCAGTATAGGCCATCGCCTGGAGTTCGTTTTGACTCACAGTCATGAATGGTATTTCCGCAGACACCATCACTCCAAACCCAGGGTTTTCCTCCACACCTTGGTGAAGAATGACGGCCAAATCTTAACAATTCGATAGTAAATCGGCGGAACTACAACCCGAAGCATTCCCAAATTCTGGGGAGTTGACGGGTATTCTATTCAGATTTGAGCCTTGATCGGCTCATCTATCAGGTGCTTCTGAAATACCGTTTCCAGGATGTCAGGGCTGACCGGTTTCATGATGACGTCATCCATGCCGGCCTTGGCGCATTCCGCTCGATCGCGCTCGAATGCCTGTGTCAGCACGCCGATAATCGGGGTCCGCGTGCCCTGCCCCTCTTCCATCTGGCGAATGAGGCGCGAGGCTTCAAAGCCATTGAAGACCGGAAGCGAAATATCCATCAGCACGATCTGTGGCCGGTGTTCGGCCCAGAGACGAACGACCTCTTCGCCGGTCGCTGCGATCCGATGGCGATAACCGAGACCTTCGAGGATCTGCGTGAAGACGATCTGGTTGATGTCGTTATCCTCGGCGACAAGAACCTGCAGGCCTACGGTTTCTTCAGTCGTGGTGATTTCCCAGTCACCTTCAGTGCCGCCGCCGCGTCCGCTGCGATTGAAGTGGCGGGCGATCTGGAAGGTCAGCTCGTTGGCGATCTGGAAGCCATCCATGACGAGGGCCGGAATGCCGTATTGTTCGGTGAGCTCCAGGCAACGCATGCCCATCTGGTTATCGATGATCAGAAGATCGAGCGAGATGCCGGAGGAGCTGGCAATCTCGAGGAAACGTTCCTCCTCGTCCTCGCCGCGGACCGAGCAGGCTTCGAAGCCGTATTTGGCGAGCGTGCGCAACGCGGCAGCCTCGGCGGCGAGATCCGAGGTGACGACGAGGATCTTTCGGCCGGAGAAGTTTTCCGGAACGATCGCCTCCATCGCCGCCGGCTCGCGGCGCTGCGATGCGCTCGGCACCGGCACATAGGCGCGGCGGTAGGTCTGGTTGCTGGAAGTGGTGATCTCGGAGGCCCGATTGAATTCGTCGAGATCGTCGCCGTCGCGCGGCAGGTCTTGCATGGTCGAGACGAGAAAATAACGTCCAGGCTTACCGATCCTGTGCTTGCGGCTGACGATGTCGCGCTCGGTGCCGTCGCGGGCAATTTGGCGCTGGCGCGAGACCGACATTTCACCGGTTTCCAGTACGTGGCGGTCGCTTTCCTCGAAGCGCTTGGCAATGTCAGGCGAAAACAGATCCCCGCTCTTGCGGCCGAGAACCTCGTCCGGCGTCGTCTGGTACTTCTCGCAGAAGGCCTTGTTGACGGCGACGTAGGCGAGGTTGCGATCCTTGACGAAGAGCGGGAACGGCAGATGGTCGAGAATGTCCTCGGTGAGCTGTACGCGCTCGAGATCGTAGCGCCACTGTTCCTCGCGCTTACGCGCTTCGGAAATATCGGAGATGATGGTCACGCCGTAGCCGTTCGGCAGCCGGCGCTTCAAAAAGCGCACCCAGCGGTCGGCGCCGTGGCGTTCGACGGATTCGAAACGTTCGCGCCAATGGGAGGCGATACGCTGAGACAACCAGTCCTCGCGGCTGAGCGAACCCGCCTCGCGCAAGAGGGTCTGCTCGCGGATGCCGGTATCGTAGACCGCACCGAGGAAATCACGAAGCCGGGCGCCCGGCCGCAGCACATCCTCGGGCACCGGAAAGAATTCCATGACCTGACGGCTGGCAAAGATAAGAAGATCGTTGCGATCATAGATGACGAATGCAGCAGAAAGACTGTCGCATGCGGCGTCGAAAAGCACCGTCTGAAGGTCAGCCTCAGGCGGCAACGCGTCACTCGCAGATGATGTGTCCGCCTTTTCGAAGCCGGCACTCATTCATTCACATCCCACATCTGTCCGATTTTCGCAGTTTCGGAGGTATATGAATAAAATGCCGTTTTTGTCTTAAGAGCCGCTTAACAGTAGTGACCCCCAAATCTGGGGGAGAAGCCTCCAGTGTCCTCTGACGGGCTGATGAAAACCCTTTCCTCCCGGCCGCGAATCCTCGAAAATAGGGATATGGCCATCAGACAGCTCTCCGAAACGCTCATCAACCAGATCGCCGCCGGTGAAGTCATCGAACGGCCGGCGAGTGCTGCAAAAGAACTGATCGAAAACGCGCTCGACGCAGGCGCGACCCGTATCGACATCGCAACCGCCGGCGGCGGCAAGGCGCTGCTGCGCGTCAGCGACAACGGTGCCGGCATGGATGCCGCCGATCTGGAACTTGCCGTCAAGCGGCACTGCACCTCGAAAATATCGGAGACGCTCGACGATATCCGCACGCTCGGCTTCCGGGGCGAAGCATTGCCGTCCATCGGTTCGGTGGCGCGGCTCAGCATCTCAAGCCGCAGGCGTGACAGCACGGCCGGCAACGAAATTTCCGTTGCCGGCGGCAAGATCGTGCATCTGCGCCCGGCAGCCGGCAATCCGGGAACGGTCGTCGAAGTGCGCGACCTGTTTTTCGCCACGCCGGCGCGGCTGAAATTCCTGAAGACGGAGAAGGCGGAAGCGGCGGCAATCACCGAGATCGTCAAGCGCATGGCGATCGCCTTTCCGGGTGTGCGCTTCGTGCTGTCAGGCCCCGACCGTTCGACGCTGGAATTTCCGGCAACCGGCGAGGATCATCTGGCGCGTATGGCGCAGATACTCGGCAAGGACTTCCGCGACAATGCCATCGCCATCGACGCCGAACGCGAGGATGTACAGCTGACCGGCTTTGCCGGCGTGCCGACCTTCAACCGGGGCAATTCGGCCCATCAATATGCTTTCGTCAACGGCCGCCCCGTGCAGGACAAACTCATCCTATCAGCGATCCGCGGCGCCTATGCCGAAACGATCCCGGCCGGCCGTTATCCCGTCGCGGTGCTGTCGATCACGCTCGATCCGGCGCTGGTGGACGTCAATGTGCATCCGGCGAAATCCGACGTCCGCTTCCGCGATCCGGGACTGGTGCGCGGGCTGATCGTCGGCGCAATCCGCGAAGCACTTGCCCGTGACGGCAGCCGGGCGACAACGACTGGCGCAAGCGACATGCTGCGCGCCTTCCGCCCCGGCTTCCAGGCTGCACCACAGCGGCCGCAGGCACCATGGTCGGCGGCAACCTCCCCATCCCGGCCGTATCAGCCGAGTGCCGGTTTCGGTGAAAGGCCGCAGGCTTCCTTCGACGGGCTCGTCCATCCGACGGCCCGTTCCGAATCGGCTTTCCAGCCCGCACCACAGCCTCATGCCGCTGCCGCCGCCGAACCTTTGGCGCGCTATCCGCTTGGTGCTGCCCGGGCGCAGATTCACGAAAACTATATCGTCGCCCAGACCGATGACGGCATCGTCATCGTCGATCAGCACGCGGCTCACGAACGGCTGGTCTTCGAAGCCATGCGTAAGGCCTTACACTCCAAGAGGCTCGCCTCGCAGGTGCTGCTGATCCCCGAAATCGTCGACATTCCCGAAGAGGATTGCGACCGGCTGATCGCGCATGCCGAGGAATTTTGCGAGCTTGGCCTTGCGATCGAACGCTTCGGGCCGGGCGCCATTGCCGTGCGCGAGACGCCGGCCATGCTCGGCGAAGTGAATGCGCAGGGCCTCATCCGCCAGCTTGCCGATGAGATCGCCGAATGGGATACGGCCCCCGGTCTCACCACCAAGCTCGAATATGTGGCGGCGACCATGGCCTGCCATGGCTCGGTGCGATCAGGGCGACGGCTGCGGCCGGAAGAAATGAATGCGCTTTTGCGCCAAATGGAAGTGACCCCAGGCTCCGGCCAGTGCAATCACGGACGCCCGACCTATATCGAACTCAAGCTTGCCGATATCGAGCGGCTCTTCGGCCGGAGCTGAAAAAGCTGGCAAAACGGCTTCTCGGGGAGTATGGCAGACAGATGACAGACTGCAGGGAATGGAGCGCATGAACTTGTTCGAAGGACACGGAAACCGCGAGGCGAAGATCCGTTATCTCGACGGCGATTTCCAGATTCTATCGCCCGGCTCCTATGTCGTCTGCGCACTGACAGGCAAACACGTCCCGCTTGACGAACTTCGCTACTGGAGCGTGGCGCGACAGGAGCCCTATGTCGATGTCGCCTCCGCACTGGAAGCCGACCGGCGCGCCGGTGTTCTGCCGACCCAGCGCTAAGTTTTTGCCTTTCCCTCCTTGAGCCTTCGCTCACGGCAGGCTTCAAAGGCTCGGTCGATCATGAGACCTGGGGCAAGCGGGTCGGTGAAGGCCATTTCCACCTCGACGACATGGCAGCGGGCCGCAAGCTGCTCCGCCTTGCCGTGATGACCGGCGAGACGCACGAAATCCTTCGACGTCGTGACGATCGTCAGGTTCTGCTGGTCTGCGGTCATCAGAAGACCGTCGATCTCCTCCTCGCTCAAATGCTCGTGATCGCCGAAGGAGGTCGCGACCTTGATGGTTGCTCCAAGCGAACGGACCGTGCGGAAGAATTTTTCCGGATCGGCAATACCGGCAAAGGCGAGTACCTTGAGGCCTTCCAGAGAATTCTTGCCGGACACTTTCAGCGCGGCGGTGAAATAGGGCTTGGCAGCACGTGCCGCGATGCGGACGATACGGTCAGCCGCATTCCCGTCTCCGACCTTCAGAAGCGCGGTCGCCTGGCGAAGTTGCAGGCGAACCGGCGCGCGCACCGGGCCACCCGGCACGATATGGCCGTTGCCGAGACCGCGCGTCGCATCGATCACCAGAAGCGCGTAGTCGATTGCGAGCCGCGCACTCTGGAAACCATCGTCCATGATAATGAAATCGGCACCTTCTTCGACGAGCCTCACAGCACCATCGACACGCCTGCGGGAGATCACCGTCAGGGCTTCCTGCGCCAGCAACAGCGGCTCGTCACCGACAGCGACTGCGCGGTGGTGGGTAGGATCGACGACGGTGGTGACATCCAGCAAGCCGCCGTGACCGCGGCTTAAGAAACCGGGCTTGAGACCCTTGGCTTTGGCGGCACGGGCAATGGCAATTGCCGTCGGCGTCTTACCGGCGCCGCCGACCGTGAAATTACCGACGCAGATGACGGGGATCGGAACCGAGGCGCGGCGCGCATGGACCATGCGGTAGCCCGCCACGCGACCATAAAGGAAAGAAAGGGGCGACAGAGCCCATGCCTGCCAACTTGCCCGCCTCCACCAGAAAGGCGGCGCTTCGGATATCATGATGCCGTCCCGTTTCCCTTGCCCTCACCCCCAGGCGAGGTCTCACAAAATCGACCGGGGCGGATTGAGAAGCCAAAACGCGTGAAAATGCAAGTCTTTGCGCGTCAGGCCAGCTGCAGATCCGGCAGCAGGGCTTCGATGTGGGTGATGTCATCTAAAACATGATCGGCGGCGGCGGAGAGTGATTCACGCGAGCCGGTACCGGTCAGAACCGCGATCGTCAGGCCGGTTTTTGCATTCCTGCCCATATGGAGATCGTGGTTGTTATCACCAACCATGGCGATTTCTTCTGGCTGCAGACCCGTCGCAGCACAGAAGCCGAGCACCATGCCTGGCTCAGGCTTGCTGCCGAAGCCGCTGTCGTAGCCGGCGATGTAGTCGACATAGTCGGAAATGCCGAAGCGCTGGGCCGTTTGGCGGATCGAGCGCTCATTGTCGCTGGAGGCGATGCCGAGCTTGAAGCCGCGCTTGTGCAGGCGGCCAAAGAAGGCTGCGAGATCGGTGACCGGCACAGAGAATTCTGCGGCATTGGCAAAGAGATTGTCGAGCTTGATCGTCAGCTCGATCACATCGAGTTTCGAGCCGGCGGCGACGAGGCCTTCCGCGATCTGGTGGGTATTGCCAGCAGCAAGCAGGCTGTCGGGAACGATATGGCCCGTGACGGGGTCCATGCCGCATGCGGCAAGCAGGTGATCGGCGAGCGCCGCGTCGCCTTCGGCGGCGATGCGGGCAAGCTCGCGGTTTACTGGCAGCCAGCTTTCATCATAGTCGAGCAGCGTACCGTCCTTGTCGAAGAGGATGCCCCTGATCTTCGCCTCTGCCGACATGACCGCTCCTCAGGCCTGCGCCACGGCCTTCGGCAGCAGACGCGCCTTCACCGTCAGCGGATTGATATAGGGCTCCAGCCCCTTCAACGTGGCGCTGAGCGCGCCGCGCATTTCATGCACGGCCGCGATACCGGCCTGGATCATCTTGCCGCGCGCCTCGTCATTGGTCAGCAGGTAATGCACGCCCTTCGCCAGCATCTCGGTATCACGCACCATGCGGGCGCTGCCGCTGCGGGCGAGCTTCTGATAGGCCTCGCGGAAATTCTGCACATTGCCGCCCGACAGGATGGCACAGCCGAGCATGGCCGGCTCGAGCGGGTTCTGGCCGCCTTCGGCAAAGAGCGAGCGGCCGACGAAGGCGACTTCCGTCAGGCGTAGATAAAGGCCCATTTCGCCGATCGTATCACCAAGGAAGATATCGACATCCGGGGTCAGAACATCGTCACGCGTACGGCGGGCGACCTTCAGCCCCTGCTTGACGAGGGCTGCCTCGATCTCGTCAGCGCGCTCGGGATGGCGCGGCACGATAATGGTCAGCTGCTTGTCACGGTCGCGCAGCGCCCGATGGACGATGCCGGCGGCATTTTCCTCGCCGTCGAAGGTGGAGATCGCCGCCCATGTCTTGCGGTCGCCGATCTGCTTCTTATAGCGGGCGAAAACAGCGCTGTCATAGGGCGGAGCGTCGGTATCGACCTTCAGGTTGCCTGAGGTGATGACCGGTACAGCGCCGAGATCGCGGAAACGCTCTGCATCCAGATCTGACTGGGCAATGACGAGCGCCAGATTTTCGAAGAGCGCCTCGGCAAGCGACGGGCGGCGGCGCCAGCGGGCGAACGAGCGGTCGGACATGCGGGCATTGACGAGGATCTGCGGAATGCGGCGACGACCAAGTTCAAGCACGGTCGCGGGCCAGATTTCGGATTCGGCAATGATGGCGCAATCCGGCTGCCAGTAGTCGAGGAAACGGCCGACAGCAGGTTTCAGGTCGAGCGGCACATATTGATGGATCGCGTCATTGCCGAGACGTTCAGCTGCAAGCCTTGCCGAGGTGATGGTGCCCGTCGTCAGGATGACATGGATGTCGCGGCGGCGGATTTCACGGATCAGGGGAATGACAGCGTTGGTTTCGCCAACGCTTGCGGCATGAAACCAGACAAGCGGGCCTTGTGGCCGATTGGCGCTCGCATAGCCGAAGCGCTCCAAACGGCGGGCGCGGTCTTCCTTGCCCTTGGCCGTGCGGTAGGTGATGTAGAGGCCGACGACCGGCGACGCCACAGTTCCCGCCAGACGGTACGCGTTCAGACCGATCCGCGCCATCCGGGAGCTCATTCGGCAGACCTCCGACCTATGCAGATCGACATCAATCCAATTCCCTAATTATCGTTGCGGCCGCAATGACCGATCAATTTGTTCAGAATGCGTCGATCAAGGGCAAGGAACCGATGCGCAAAGGCCTCCGCTGCGGACAGCGGAGGGCCAGCGGCTTGCTGCTAGGGCTCACTTGCTCCCAGTCGTATCCTGCGGATCGAGCAGACGATGCATGTGGACGATGAAATAGCGCATATGCGCATTGTCGACCGTCTGCTGCGCCTTGGCCTTCCAGGCCGTCAGTGCCGTGGCATAGTCGGGGAAAATACCGACAATATCGAGATCCCCAAGATCCCGGAACTGGATGCCTTCAAGGTTTTCGAGTTCGCCACCGAAGACGAGGTGCAGGAGCTGCTTTTTACCGCCGGAGTCCGTCATTTTTATTCTCTTTCTGCCTATTCTCCTCCGGCCCTTCATCTGAGGGATTTTGACGAAAACGTCAACCGTCTCTTAGCTGAGTGAACAAGTCCAGATATTCACGGAGACGCGGGACAGGCGAAGCGCAGAGCGCCTCGTGGCTGACTTTCTCTCTATTATAGGTTGTCGGGTGACCCGAGAGGTCGACGAGACCACCGCCGGCACGTTCGAGAATAAGATCGGCTGCCGCAATATCCCAGTCGTGGGCATTCCGCCCGACAAACGTCGTGTCCAGCCGGCCATCGGCCACCATGGCGATGCGGTAGGCGAGCGAGGGGATATATTTGACGCGCTCGCTGCGTTCGCGAACCGCCGCCGGCAGAATCTTGAACAGCTCCTCGCTGACAGCAAGCTGGCTGAGATCGGCTTCGCCGCGCGTGGAGACGGAAATCGGCTCGCCGTTTTTCAGCGCAGGGCCGCCTTCCGTCGCTTCGTAGAGTTCATCGAGCGCCGGCGCATAAAGCGCGCCCGCAACGGGACGGCCGCGATGGACGATGCCGACGCTGACGCACCAGAGATCCTTGCCGGCGAGGAATGCCCGTGTGCCATCGATCGGATCGACGATGAACAGCGTCTCGTGTTCCAGACGGCCGGCATCGTCGTCGGTCTCTTCCGACAGCCAGCCATAGTCCGGCCGCGCCCCGCGCAGGATGGTTTCAAGCGTTTCATTGGCGGCGAAATCGGCGGCGCTGACGGGCGAGCGTTCCTCATTCTTCCACCAGACTTCCGGTGACTTGTTGAAGAAGCCAAGTGCGACGGCGCCCGCCTGTCTTGCAGCATCGGCGATCAGTGCGAGATCGCTCTGCCAGCGGTTGTCCGTGTCGCTCATCGCGTCGATCCGTTCGTCAGCGGCCGGCAAGCGTCATGCCTTCAATGGCGAAGGTCGGAGCCGCCACACCGAATTTACGGTCGATGTCGTTGGCGAGCGTCAGCCGCATGAACATGTCCTTGAGGTTGGAGGCGATCGTCACCTCCGATACCGGGAAGGTGAGTTCGCCGTTTTCGATCCAGAAACCAGTCGCGCCCCGGCTGTATTCGCCGGTTATCATGTTGACGCCCTGGCCGATCAGCTCGGTCACATAGAAACCGTTGCCAACGCTGCGGATCAGCTCTTCGGGCGAGATGTCGCCCGGCTCCAGCGCCAGATTGGTGGAGGCGGGCGTAACCGATGTGCCGCCGCGCACGCCGCGGCCATTGGTTTCCAGACCGCCGATCTCGTTTGCGGTGGAGGTCGACAGGAACCAGTGCTTGAGTACCCCGTCCTCGATCATGACCAGCCGCTCGCCGGAAACGCCCTCACCATCGAAGGGACGGGAGGACGGGCCGCGCACGATCAGGGGGTCGTCGGTGATCGACAGGCCCGCTTTCAGCACCTGCTGGCCCATCTTGTCGCGCAGGAAACTCGTCTTGCGGGCAACCGACGCACCATTGATGGCGCCGGCAATATGGCCGACGAAACCACGAGCGATGCGGGGATCGAAGATGACGGTAATACCCTTGCCGGTCGGCACCTGCCGGGGATTAACGCGTTTGATGGCGCGCTCGCCGGCCCTGCGGCCGATCTCGGCGGCATCGTCCAGTTCGGAATAATAGAGGCGGCTGTCAAAATCATAGTCGCGCTCCATCCCGGTGCCTTCGCCGGCGATGACGCTGACGGAGTTGCCAAAGCGCGATGCCATATAGCTGCCTTCGAAGCCATGCGAGGTGGCGAGCACCAGCCCGCCCATTCCGGCAGAGGCGCCAGCGCCGGAGGAATTGGTGACACCTTTCACTGCAAGAGCCGCCGCTTCGGCGGCAAGAGCCGCTTCCCGCAACTGATCGGCGCCGACTTCGGTCGTGTCGAGAAGCTGCAGGTCGGGATAGGTTTTTGCGAGCCTGTTCTCATCGGCGAGGCAGGCAAACGGATCTTCCGGCGAGACCTTGGCCATGGCGACAGCGCGTTCAGCCAGCGCCTGCAGGTCGAAACCCGGATTGGCGGAAACGCTTGCCACCCGTTTGCCGACGAAGACGCGCAGCGAAAAGTCGTCGCTCTCGGAGGACTCCGTGCCTTCGACCTTGCCCAGGCGTACGCTAACCGATTGAGCGCGCGAGCGAACGACGACAGCGTCGGCGGCATCAGCACCTGCCTTTTTCGCCAGATCGATCAGTTGACTTGCACGGGAAAGAAGTGTCGAGGAATCGATTTCAGAGGACATGATTTGGCCTTTCCTTCCCGTTCCATTTATTGTGCACTCCCGAAAGCATCAAGGCCGTGGATGCCGATTCTTTTCCTGGCTGCCTGCTTGCCCCGCCATCGAAAGAAATGAAGCATGTCCGCACCCAACGCTCTTTTCACCGAAACGATCCTGCTGCTCGGCGGCGCGGTCGTCGCCGCACCGATCTTCAAGAAGCTCGGGCTCGGCACGGTTCTCGGCTATCTGGCGGCGGGTATCGTCATCGGGCCGATCTTTCATGGCATTACCGATGGCGAGCAGATCCTTGATGTCGCCGAACTTGGCGTCGTCTTCCTGCTGTTCATCATCGGGCTTGAATTAAAGCCCACTCGCCTCTGGCAGATGCGGCGTGACATCTTCGGTCTTGGCACCGCGCAGGTGGTGGTGACGGGCCTGGTGCTGACAGCGCTTGCCTGGTTTTCCGGCGTGCTCGAATGGCGCGGCAGCATCGTCGCCGGCTTCGGGCTGGCGCTTTCTTCCACAGCATTCGCCATGCAGATCCTCGAAGGCGACGGCGATGTCAATACCCGCTACGGGCAGCGCTCCTTCTCTATGCTGCTGTTTCAGGATCTGGCGATCGTCCCGCTTCTGGCCGTCGTCACCATCCTCGACGGCGACAAGGGCAGCGGCAATCCGCTTGTCGATTTCGGCATTTCCGTCGCGGCGGTCGGTGCTATGATCATCATGGGCCGATACCTGCTGACGCCCCTCTTCCAGATCATTGCGCGCACCGGCGCGCGCGAAGCGATGATCGCGGCCGCGCTCTTCGTCGTGATGGGATCGGCAAGCCTGATGCAGTTTGCCGGGCTCTCGATGGCGATGGGCGCTTTCCTGTCCGGCGTCATGCTGGCAGAATCCTCCTACAGGCATGAGCTGGAAGCCGATATCGAACCGTTCCGCGGCGTGCTTCTCGCTATCTTCTTCATTGCCGTCGGGCTGTCGTTACAGCTTCAGGTGCTGCTCGACAACGTGCTCTTCATCATTATCGCCGTGCCTATTATCATGGCTGTGAAAGCACTCATCATCTATGTGCTCTGCCGCGTGGCGCACTCCTCACATAACGATGCAGTACGCATCGCCTTCCTGCTGCCGCAGGGGGGCGAATTCGGCTTCGTCCTCTTCACCACGGCTGCCGTCGCGGGGCTGATGTCCAACAGTACAGCTTCGCTGCTCGTTGCGATCGTCACCCTTTCCATGGCGCTGACGCCGCTGGGTGCCGCCCTTTCCAAACGGATGCTGTCGGGAGAGGAGCATGAAGAACTCGACGAGGATTTCGAGGGCGCCGGCGCAGACGTGCTGATGGTCGGTTTCTCGCGTTTCGGCCAGATCGCCGCGCAGATCCTGCTCGCCGGCGGCCGGAGCGTGACCGTCATCGATTTTTCCGCCGACCGCATCCGGCAGGCATCCTCCTTCGGTTTCCGCATCTATTTCGGCGATGGCACCCGTAAGGATGTGCTGCGTTCGGCCGGCATTGATAGGGCCAAGATCGTGCTCGTCTGCACCCAGAAGAGGGAGATTACCGACAAGATCGTCGAACTGATCCAGGCCGACTACCCGCAAACGACGCTCTTCGTGCGCTCCTATGACCGCATTCACTCCATCGAACTGCGCAACAAGGGCGTCGATTACGAGCTGCGCGAAACGCTGGAATCCGGTCTGCTCTTCGGCCGGCGCACACTGGAGGCGCTCGGTGTCGCCGAAGTCGATGCCTATGAGATCGGCGAGGACATTCGCAAGCGCGACGAAGCGCGGCTGGTGCTGCAGGTTTCGGAGGGCCTGCAAGCGGGACAGGACCTGCTGTTTTCGAAGCCGATCCATCCGGAGCCGCTGGTCAAGCCCAAGCGTACGCCCGGTCCCTTCGACAACGATCCGCTGGCAAATACGGCCGATGTGACGGCGGACGCCTGAAGCGATACCGGTTTACCGCTTCAGCCGCGCCTCGATTTCCCGATCGAGCGCATATTTCAGCTCGTCCTTGACGCCAACCGACATGGCAAGCACATCGCGCGCCTTCAGGAAATCCATGACGCCCGTGCGGCCGACGATAGGGCGCAGGAAGATATGCGGCCGCAGGAGCTTCAGCTTCAGGGAAATCGCCGCCTGCATCATCAGCTGGCCGGAGCCGAAGATGCTTTCCATCCGGTTCGGGATATGGGTGCCGTCGCCTTCGGGCGCGCCGACGACATCGATGCCGATGACGATATCGGCGATGTCCATCAGGCATTCGTAAGGAACGGGATTGGCAATGCCGCCATCGATCATCACCCGACCGTGCAGCCTGACCGGCATGAAGACCGCAGGAATAGCCGATGATGCGGCAAGTGCCGGAAAAAGCTGGCCTTCTTCGACGATGACCTCGGCCTGGCCGTAATAGTCGGTGGTGATCACTTTCATCGGCACCAGCAGATCTTCGAAGCGCGCCGGAAGCTCTGAGGGCAGGAAGGCTTTCAGGATGCGTTCGAGATTGAACTGGCCGATGCGGATGCCCTTGGCCACGGCATCGCGTACGGTCGTCGGGCGCAGCCCCCAGATACGGCTGACGACGGCTGCCTTGTTGCCGACTGTTGCCAGCGCATGTTCGCGGATCTCCGCACCCGACATGCCGGCCGCCATACCGGCGCCCATAATGGCGCCGATGGAGGAACCAGAGATCGCCACCGGGCGGATGCCGAGTTCATCCAGCGTTTCGATGATGTGGATATGCGAGAGGCCGCGTGCGCCACCGCCGCCAAAGGCGACGGCAACCGTCGGTAGGTCGCTGATCGCAGGCGATTTCGGACTGATGATTTCCGCCTGCACGATCTGCCCCCAACGCGCCCGCTACTGCGGCTGATACCGGAAGAAATGTACTCTTGTATCGCCGAATATTCGGCTTTCGAGGAAAACATAGGAAGGATGAACCGAAACGGCAACATCCGCGCGTTCTTCCAGAACGGTAATCGCGCCAGGCTTGAGCCAGCCGCCTTCGGCCGCCGCCGCAAGCGCCTTTTCGCCGAGTCCCCGGCCATAGGGCGGATCGGCAAAGAGCATGTCGAAAGGCTCGAGATTGCCGATGCTGCCGAGATCGGTCGCATCACGGCGCAGGATTCGCGTCCTACCATGCAGGCCGAGCGCATCGATGTTTTCCCAGAGAAGCGCCCTGCCCTCCACGCTGTTTTCAACGAAGAGCGCATGACGGCAGCCGCGCGAGACGGCTTCGAGGCCGACCGCGCCCGTACCGGCGAAAAGATCGAGTATCCGGGTGCCGTCGATGCATTCCGGATAGGCATGGCTCAGAATGTTGAACAGGCTCTCACGCGTCCGGTCCGCAGTCGGCCGGATGTCGTTAGATTTTGGTACGGCAAGCGGCCGTCCGCGAAACTCACCGCCGACGATCCGCACCGCGTGTCATTCCCTTGCCTTTCGCACCACCTCTGGACGGCCCGCCCGAAGGCTTGCCACCACCGCCCGGTCGATCGCCCTTCGGCTTGCCGGAAAAATTCTTTGGCCCGCGGGGTTTGTCACCGAAGGGCTTGTCGCCTTGGGGACGTTCCGAGCGGCCCTCGCTGCCATAGTTTCTGGCCGGACGTGAAGCACGTTCACCTCCGTCTTCGCGCGGTCGATCGCGGAAGGAACGCGGACGTTCTTCCCCCTCGGTACGCGGACGACGTTCGCCACGCGGCTTGTCGCCGAAAGGTTTGTCGCCGCGCGGGCGCTCGGAGCGGCCTTCGCCGCCGAAAATTCGGGCCGGACGCGAAGCACGTTCGCCTCCGTCCTCACGCGGCCGGTCGCGGAAGGAACGCGGACGTTCTTCCCCTTCCGTGCGCGGACGACGTTCGCCACGCGGCTTGTCGCCAAAGGGTTTATCGCCGCGAGGACGATCGGAGCGGCTTTCGCCGCCGAAGCTTCTGGCTGGGCGCGCAGAACGCTCGCCGCGCGGCTTGTCGCCAAAGGGCTTGTCGCCGCGGGGGCGTTCGGAGCGGCCTTCGCCGCCAAAGCTTCTGGCCGGACGCGAAGAACGCTCGCCACCCTCTTCGCGCGGACGGTCGCGGAAGGAACGCGGGCGCTCCTCTCCGTCCGTACGAGGACGACGTTCACCACGCGGCTTGTCGCCGAAGGAACGCTTGCGGCCGAAACCTTCATCCTCATCGCGCTTGCTGGACGTCTCGCTCGAACGGATCCACTCGCCATCCTCTTCGTGGACGCGATTGATCTGCGGGCGCAGGCGATCGGCTGCAGGATCGAAGCGCTGCTCCTTCACTGGGGCCGTTTCACCGCGACGGCGTGCGGTCTGAGCATTCTTGGCAGCCTTGGCGGCGGCCTTCTCGCCGAGCGGACGGGCACCGGGCGCCATCCACACATTGGCGTTGCGGCGGCTGCCGAGGGCCGGACGCTTCGGCCGGTCATCTTCGCTGCGGCGGTCATCCCGTCGTTCGTCCCGCTTATCATCACGACGGTCGTCGCGCTTGGTATCGAGGCGGCTCAACGCCCGTTCGCGCTTGTCTTCCTCGCGACGCGGACGCTCGCGGCGCTCCGGCGCCGGTTCCTCGGGCTCTTCGGCGGCAACGGCCGGGGCATTGTAGAGCGGCGCATCGAAATTCGCCTTGGCATCCTCGATGAGGCGCGGACCGAGCTGGTCGCGCAGCGTGCGGCCGCGCACCTCGACCACGTGACCTTCGGGCAATTCGCCAAGCTGGAAGGGGCCGTAGGAGATGCGGATCAGGCGGTTGACCTCAAGACCAAGCGCGCCGAGCACGTTCTTGATTTCGCGGTTCTTGCCTTCGCGCAGGCCCATGGTGATCCAGACATTGGACCCCTGCGTGCGATCGAGCGTCGCTTCGATGGAGCCGTAGAGAACGCCGTCGACGGCAATGCCATCCTTCAGCTTGTCCAGCGCATCCTGATCGATATCGCCGTGGGCGCGGACGCGGTAGCGACGCAGCCAGCCGGTGGTCGGCAGTTCCAGCGCACGGGCCAGACCGCCGTCATTGGTGAGCAGCAGCAGGCCTTCTGTGTTGATGTCGAGACGACCGATCGACATGACACGCGGAAGTTCTTCCGGCAGATTGTCGAAGACGGTCGGGCGTCCCTCGGGATCGGAATTCGTCGTCACAAGTCCCTGCGGCTTGTGGTAGAGCCACAGGCGCGTGCGCTCGATGCCGCGGATCGGCACGCCATCGACTTCGATCTTGTCTTCGAGCGTGACGTTGACGACGGGCGTGTCCAGGAGCTTGCCGTTCAGCGTGACGCGGCCGTCCATGATCATGCGTTCGATATCGCGACGGGAGGCGACGCCAGCGCGCGCCATCACCTTGGAGATGCGTTCCGCCTTGGCATCGCCATCCGCTTCGTTAGCAGCGACTTTCGCGGCAGCAGCCTTCAACGGCTTCTCGCTGCCGGTCTTCGGGCCGCTTCTGGACCGGGCTTCGCGCGCGGGGGCCTTGGTGCCGGGGCGTTTTGGCTTGTCTTTGGGTGTCATTTGTTGTTTGCCTGCCTTTTCGGCCTGTCTATCAGGTCATGCACCTGCGGTTAAGTGGAAATTCTTGCGAACGTGAAGACAAATCGATTTATGGAGATGGCGCTCGAGGAAGCCCGCGCTGCCGGGGAGCGCGGCGAAGTGCCGATCGGCGCCGTCGTCGTCGTCGATGGCTCGGCAGTCGCCGCCTCCGGAAACCGCACGCGGGAGCTCAACGACGTCACCGCCCATGCCGAGATCGCCGCCATTCGCATGGCCTGCGAAAAGCTTGGCCAGGAACGGCTTGCCGGCGCCGACCTCTATGTCACGCTGGAGCCTTGCACCATGTGTGCGGCGGCCATTTCCTTCGCCCGCATCCGCAGGCTCTATTACGGTGCGGAAGACCCGAAGGGCGGGGCGGTCGATAGTGGCGTGCGCTTCTATACCCAGCCGACCTGCCATCATGTGCCGGAGGTCTATTCCGGCTTCAACGAGACCGAGTCGGCGGATATGCTGAGGGCATTCTTTTCCGAAAGAAGAGACGTGCCATGATCCTTGCCATTGGAATCATCATCGTCATGGGCGTGCTTGCCGCCTACGCCAACCGGACAGTTGCGCCCGGCGTGGCGAAGCTGCCGATGCAATGGTCACTGAAAGGGAGCGTGAACTGGACGGCGCCGCGGACGATCGCTTTCGCCTTCATTCCAGGGCTTGCAGCTATCATCATGGCCGCGATCCTGCTCAGCGACCAAGTGCGCAATGCCGATATTGCCTTGATGGGTGGCGTCTTTCTCGCGTGCCAGCTTCTGCATATCACGCTGACGCAACGCTGGTTTAACGCGTCGCGCCGCTAAGCATTTCCGTTTTGCTTCTACGCAATTCCGGACGCAAAACCGCTGCGCACTCTTGCTGAATTGCTTTTACTGAAGGATCTGCCACCACTTGGTGCCGCTATTGGCGACCGCTGCATCCTTCTTGCGCTGCTTCGCCTTCTTCTGCTCCGGCGTGCCGAGGTCATCGAGCTTGGCAGGATCGTCGACGGCGCGATATTCGGTCGGCGGATCGGAAATGTAGCGGCGCTGGTCGATATAGGCGCCCTTCTGCAGGGCACGGGCTTCGCGATAGGCCTTGGTCTGGGCTTCGGACGTCTGGCGGCCGCCCTCGATGGCGGAGCTGGCGAGCGGCGAACGATAGCTCGGATTGTCCGAATTCTCGTCGGCTTCCTTCACGAGGCGTGCGCGGGCCTCTTCCGGGGATTCAACCCACTCAGGATTGTCCTTGTTGGCGACATTCTGCTGCGGCGCGACGAGCGTTTCCTTCTGCGCGGGCGCAGGCATGACCAGCGTCGGGCGCGGCGTATATTTCACACCGGTGTTCTTCGGGCCGGGACCGGTCAGCGAAACGGACTGGCCGAGGTCGTCGGCAAGCTGTTCCATGGCGGTCTTGTCGGTACCGTAGGTCGGGCTGCTGGCGCAGCCGGACATCGTGGAGCTTGCCGCCAGAACAAGAGACAGGCAGGCGCCCAAACGGAACCAATGCGTCGCTAACATGAAAACCCTTCCCGCATGCCGGAATCAGTACTGCCCACCGGACAATCGTCCCCCTGACGCAAAAATCCGGCCATTTTCAGGCAGCTTTTACCGGATGAACGCCATAAAGGCAATTCACCCGGCAAATATCTTCAGGCACGGATGCCGAGTTCGCGGAGTGCCGCTGCGTCACGCGCCGAAACGTCGGGATAATCAGGATCGGAACCGACATCGGTGGTGATGCGCCAGGAACGGGCACATTTTACGCCTTCGGCAAGCTTCGGAACGACGGCGACTTCAGGCACTTCCGGCAGACGGAAAGCCTCAGCCGGGCCGGCGTCCGCCTTGATGGTGATGCCGGAGGTGATGCAGACCTCGCTGAAATCCTGGCCCTCAAGTGCCTTGCGCAGTTCCGCGTCGGCAACATATACGACGGGGGCTGCTTCCAACGACGAGCCGATGCGCTTGTCCTTGCGCTCGATTTCGAGAGCGCCGGTAACGACGCTGCGGATCGCGCGGATCTGCTTCCACTTTTCGGCCAGAGCATCGTTGCGCCATTCCTTGGCGACGGGAGCAAAGTGCTCCAGATGCACGGAGACGGCCGAAGGATTGCGCGAGAGCCATGCTTCTTCCGTGGTGAAAGGCAGCATCGGAGCAAGCCAGGTCACCATGCAATCGAAGATCATGCGGATGACATAGAGTGCCGAACGACGGCGAAGGCTGGAGGGCGCATCGCAATAGAGCGCATCCTTGCGGACGTCGAAATAGAAGGCCGAAAGCTCGACATTCGAGAAATCGATGAGCGCACGGGCGATCTTCTTGAACTCGAAGCTGTCGTAGCCATCGCGCACGAGCTGATCGAGCTCGGAGAGGCGATGCAGCATCAGCTGTTCCAGTTCGGGCAGATCGGCAAGCGCGATAACCTCGCCCCTGTCATGCGCCAGCGTGCCGAGCATCCAGCGGATGGTGTTGCGCAGCTTGCGATAGGCGTCGACATTGGTCTGGATGATCGTCTTGCCGAGACGCTGATCTTCCCAATAGTCCGTGGTCATGACCCAGAGGCGCAGGATATCGGCGCCGGCATCCTTCATCACGTCCTGCGGAGAGACGACGTTGCCCTTCGACTTCGACATCTTCTCGCCCTTCTCATCCATAGTGAAACCATGGGTGATAACGGCGTTGTAAGGCGCGCGGCCACGCGTCGCAGCTGATTCCAGCAGCGAGGAATGGAACCAGCCGCGATGCTGGTCGGAACCTTCCAGATAGACATCGGCCGGCCATTTCAGGTCGGGCCGGTCTTCCAGCGTGAAGGTGTGCGTGGAGCCCGAGTCGAACCAGACGTCGAGGATATCCATGACCTGCGACCACTTGGCCGGGTCATGCTCGTTGCCGAGGAAACGTTCCTTGGCGCCTTCGGCAAACCAGGCATCGGCGCCTTCGGCGTCGAAAGCATCGAGGATGCGCTGGTTGACGGCATCGTCCTGCAGCACCTCGCCCTGCTCGTCGACGAAGACGCAGATCGGCACGCCCCAGGCGCGCTGGCGGGACAGTACCCAGTCCGGGCGCTGCTCGATCATGGCGCGGAGACGGTTCTGGCCGGCAGCCGGCACGAAGCGGGTATCGTCGATTGCCTTCAGGGCGCGGGTGCGCAGCGTCGTGCCGTCCGCCAGGGTCTTGTCCATATAGACGAACCACTGCGGCGTGTTGCGGAAGATCACCGGCTTCTTGGAGCGCCAGGAATGCGGATACTGATGCTTCAGGCGGCCGCGGGCAAAGAGCGCGTTGCGCTCGATCAGCGCCTTGATGACGCGGTCGTTGGCATCGCCCTTCTTGCCGTTGTCGTCGATGACGCGTGCGCCTTCGAAGCCGGGCGCATCGGCGGTATAGAAGCCGCCGTCGTCAACCGGGAACGGGATCTTGGTCTCAATACCGCGTCCCTCGATTTCTCGGGCATGCGCCATCCAGACATCAAAGTCTTCGCGGCCGTGGCTCGGCGACGTGTGAACGAAACCCGTACCGGTATCGTCGGTGACGTGATCGCCTTCGAGTAGCGGTACCAGAAATTCGTAGCCGCCTCCGAGGCCATGCAGCGGATGGGCGCAGGTGATGCCGGCGAGATCGGCAGCCGTGACGTCGGCGAGACGCTTATACTGCAGCTTTGCCTTGGCGAAGGATTCTTCGGCGAGCTTGTCGGCGAAGATCATCTTCTCGCCCGGGCGCGGGCCAAAATCGTTCTCAGCAGCCGTTACCTCATAAAGGCCGTAAGCAACACGCGAGGAATAGGCGATCGCCCGGTTACCAGGGATCGTCCAGGGCGTGGTGGTCCAGATGACGACGGAAGCATCCTTGAGGCTATCAGGGCCCTTCGCGACTGGGAACTTCACCCAGATCGTGTCGCTCTCATAGTCGTGGTATTCAACTTCGGCTTCCGCCAGTGCAGTGCGCTCTACGACCGACCACATGATCGGCTTGGAGCCACGGTAAAGCTGGCCGCTCCTGGCGATCTTCAGAAGCTCGCCGGCGATCCGGCTTTCCGCATGAAAGTTCATCGTCAGATACGGGTTTTCGAAATCGCCGACGATACCGAGGCGCTGGAACTCGCCGCCCTGGATGGCGATCCACTTTTCGGCATAGGCGCGGCATTCGCGGCGGAATTCGATCATCGCCGACGGCTCGGTCAGGTCAGGCTTGGCCTTGCCCTTGGCGCGGTAGTTTTCTTCCTCGATCTTCCATTCGATCGGCAGGCCGTGGCAATCCCAGCCGGGAACGTAGTTGGAGTCGTAACCGCGCATCTGGAAGGAGCGGGTGATGACGTCCTTGAGGATCTTGTTCAGCGCGTGGCCGATATGGATGTTGCCATTGGCATAGGGCGGGCCGTCGTGCAGGACGAACTTTTCGCGGCCGGCGGCCGACGCACGCAGCTTCTTGTAGAGGTCCATCTGTTGCCAGCGGGCAACGAGTTCCGGCTCCTTCTGCGGCAGGCCGGCGCGCATGGGGAAATCCGTCTCGGGCAGATAGAGGGTCTTCGAGTAATCGATCTTTTCGGCTGTGTCGGTCATGTGTGACAATCGCTTCTGGCGGCCCGACAAGGGCACGCGGATATGAAATCTGTGGTGACGGAAAGCGCTCGCGCAAGCCAAGCGCCGAAAACCCGGACCTTCCGGCCGCTCAGCGCGCGCGGAAGACCGGGCCGATAATTCGTATCGAATGCGCCAGCCGGAATTTACTCATTGCGCCGGTTCATAAGCGCTTTTCAGCGGAAAAGGAAGAGGGATTTCAGTCTCCCAGCCTCACGAAAAGCCGCAGGCCGGATGCCTGCCGCTTCGCTCCAACGAGATTCAGGAACTACGCTCAGGCTCTCGCAGCTCCCCGTGCCGGCGCTGGCAGATTGACGATGACGGCAACGAGGGCGTTCACTGTCTCACCGTTCCAGAACCCTTGTCCATGTCGAGATTGCCTTTCGGCGCCTGGGCACGGTCAACGCGCGGGCGATCGGTTGGCAAACGCCTGGGACAGGCGATGGCTGCAGTTTTGCTGGTCCCAATGCAAAAAATCCCAAAACCCCTGTCGAATTCCCCGTTGCCCGAACGTCTTTGACTCGCAGGCATGGGAAATTCATCATGCCTATCAAACCCGCCCGCAAGGAGTGATGTGGATATGAGCAGTTCCTATCGTTGGGTAATCGTCGCGGCCGGCGCACTGATGACGTGCGTTGCTCTCGGCGCCATGTTTTCTCTCGCAATCTTCCAGCAACCAATCGCCGACGCGACCGGCTGGTCGCATGCCGGCATCGCCAGCGCCATGACGCTGAATTTCATCGTCATGGGCGTAGGCGGCTTCTTCTGGGGTGCTGCCAGCGACCGATACGGACCGCGCCCGGTGGTGCTGATCGGCTCCGTCATCCTCGGGCTGGCGCTGATGCTTGCCAGCCGCGCGGAAACGCTTCTGCAGTTCCAGCTGACCTACGGCGTGCTGGTCGGGCTTTCGGCCAGTGCCTTTTTCGCACCGATGATCGCCGCGACGACGGAGTGGTTCGACGAGAACCGCGGCCTTGCCGTCTCCTTGGTTTCGGCGGGTATGGGTGTTGCACCGATGACGATCTCGCCCTTCGCGCGCTGGCTGATCACCACCTATGAATGGCGCCCGGCGATGATGATCATCGGTATCGGAGCGCTCATCCTGATGATCCCGGCAGCACTTCTCGTGCGTCGGCGGCCGTCGCCACCGCAGGATGCGCATGAGGCCATAGTGTCAGCCGATGGCAGCGCCCCCAATCTGTGGAAGGTTTTCCGCTCCCCGCAGTTCATCGTGCTCGGGCTGACCTTTTTCGCCTGCTGTGCCGCCCATTCCGGACCGATCTTCCATATGGTGAGCTACGCAACGTTCTGCGGCGTTGCGCCGATGGCTGCCGTCAGCATCTACAGTGTCGAGGGTCTTGCCGGTCTCGGCGGGCGTCTGCTCTATGGCACGCTGGCGGACCGGATCGGCGTGAAGCCGGTCATCATCGCAGGCCTGCTGGTGCAGGCGGCGGCCCTTGCCACCTATCTTGCCGTCAGCAAGCTCGGGGACTTCTATGCGCTCGCCGTCATCTTCGGCAGCGCCTATGGCGGGGTGATGCCGCTCTATGCCGTGCTGGCGCGTGAATATTTCGGCCCGCGCGTCATCGGCACGGTGTTCGGGGCGGCGACAATGCTCTCCAGCATCGGCATGGCCTTCGGCCCGCTGATCGGCGGCTGGATCTACGATACCTATGCCAACTATTCGTGGCTCTTCATCGGCTCCGCGCTGGTCGGGCTCGGTGCGGCGGCAATTGCACTCGCTTTCCCGCCTTTGCCGCGCCGGAAATCACAGCCCGCGCTCGGCACGGCCTGAGGTCAATCGAAACAGAGCTTGCGGTCGAGCTCGCCGAGCGGTCTCACTCCTGCCAGCAGTGCCCTCGCCTCCTCCTCGTCGCGCTTGATCTGCGCGACGAGCGGATCGAGCCCATCGAATTTTAGTTCGGGGCGCAGATAGCCGAAGAAGGAGACCGAACAGGTCTGGCCGTAGAGATCACCGCTGAAATCGAAAAGATAGGTTTCGAGCAACGGCACGCCGTTTTCTGTCACCGTTGGACGCCGGCCGTAGCTTGCCACCGCATCATAGAGCCCGCCGTTTTCGAGGCGGAAACGAACGGCGTAAATGCCGGCTGCAAGTTCCGCTTCCGGCGGCAACTGCATGTTGGCGGTCGGGAAGCCGAGCTGGCGGCCGAGCTTCTCTCCGTCGATGACCTTCGACTGGACCGTATAATGATAGCCGAGCATGGCGGCGACCGAGGAGACATCGCCTTCCTTCAGCAGCGCGCGGATATGGCTCGATGAGACGACATCGGTATTCTCGTCGCGGAAGGCGTCGATCAGTGTGACGCCGAAACCATACCTGTTACCGGCATCCATCAGGAAGGCAGGCCCACCTTCGCGGCCGCGGCCGAAATGGAAATCGAAGCCGGTCACCACCTCGGACGCGCCAAGCCAGTCCTTCAGGATGGAATGGATGAACTCTTCCGCCGAGCGCTGCGAGAACTCGTAATCGAAGGGATATTCGATGACCGCGTTGAAGCCGAGCTCTTCCAGGATGCGCGCCTTGAACGGTGCGGGCGTCAGGCGGAAGACCGGCGCATCCGGCTTGAAGACGGTGCGCGGATGCGGCTCGAAGGTCAGTACCAGGGCGGGGATACCGCGCTCTTTTGCGATATCGAGAGCCCGGTTCAGCACCGATTGATGGCCGCGATGGACGCCGTCGAAATTGCCGATGGCGATGACACCGCCCTTCAAATGCTCGGGCAGCGGATCACGGGTTTCATTGCGGTGGAAAACGGTCATCGGCTTCAATTCTCTTATGCGAGGCGCGGCATCCACCACTTCGGCGCTGCCTTTTCCCGTTCGAGATAGGCGTGCAGGATCGCCTCGTCGGTCTCACCGTGCAGCGTATATTCCTTAGCGTGAATACCGCCGCTGATGTAAAGAAGGTCGAGGCCATAATTCAAGGCGCCGCGAACATCCGTCGGCATGCCGTCGCCGATCGCCAGCACACGGTTAACAGGGAAATCACCACGGACCTCGCGGGCAGCGGCAAGTGTGGCCTCATAGATCGGCCGGTGTGGCTTGCCTGCGATCCGGGTGGAACCTCCGAGTTGCTCATAATAGGCGGCCATGGCGCCGGCGCAGGGAATGATGCGGTGACCGCGCTCGACCACGAGGTCGGGATTGGCGCAGATCATCGGCACATTGCGGGCTTTGAAATCCAGCAGCATGTCCGTGTAGTCCTCGGGCGTCTGCGTCTCGTCGTCGAAAAAGCCGGTGCAGACGACGGAAGTGGCGTCGCCGGCGGCAGCGCGCTCGATATCGAGGCCTTCAAGGATCGGATTGTCGCGCTCCGGGCCGAGCAGGAAGACCTGCCGTGGGCCTTCGGCAATCAGCGCACGGGTGACATCGCCCGAAGTGACGATGCGATCATAGGCGTCGTCGGGTACGCCGATCTGGCGGAGTTGCTCGACGACCTGCCAGGAGACGCGCGGCGAATTGGTAATGAGAACGACAGTGAGGCCAGCGGCACGGGCGGCCTGGAGCGCTTCCCCGGCCTTCGGAAAGGGATCGACGCCGTTGTGCACGACGCCCCAGACATCGCAGAGCACCGCATCGTATCGATCGGTGATTTCGGAGAAGTTCGCAATCCGCTTTGCCATTCCGCTTTCCTGCTTCGCTTTCAGTCACCGGTGACATTGCAAAGGCGGGCTTCAATGGCAAGGCATTTTCTGCGTCAGGCGAAGAACGCCGGAGGTTCAAAGCTGGACGGGAGCGAAGCTCGGTAACCACGCCGGACAAATCCCGCCTGTCTCCACAATTCCGGCACAAAAATCCGTGATGGCTCTTCTTGACTCCTTCTGGAGCCATCCCTAAATGCACGGCGGTAGCACTCACGGGAGTTGAGTGCTAACACCTTCATTGTGGACCAACCCGGTCCGCGAATGTCATTTGATCGAGGGATTAGCAATGGCAAGCACCAATTTCCGCCCGCTTCACGATCGCGTCGTCGTCCGTCGCGTTGAATCCGAAGCGAAGACCAAGGGTGGCATCATCATCCCGGACACCGCCAAGGAAAAGCCGCAGGAAGGCGAAATCGTCGCTGTCGGTTCCGGCGCTCGTGACGAATCCGGCAAGGTCGTTCCGCTGGACGTCAAGGCCGGCGACCGCATTCTGTTCGGCAAGTGGTCGGGCACGGAAGTCAAGATCGACGGCGAAGACCTTCTGATCATGAAGGAAGCCGACATCATGGGCATTATCGGCTAATCGGCCGATTGTCTTTCATCGAAATCGCTGACACCCCTTTTCAGGAGTTCTCAAAATGGCAGCTAAAGAAGTAAAGTTCGGCCGCAGCGCGCGCGAAAAGATGCTGCGCGGCGTCGACGTCCTCGCTGACGCAGTGAAGGTCACGCTTGGTCCAAAAGGCCGCAACGTCGTTATCGACAAGTCCTTCGGCGCTCCACGCATCACCAAGGACGGTGTTTCTGTCGCCAAGGAAATCGAACTCGAAGACAAGTTCGAAAACATGGGCGCCCAGATGGTCCGCGAAGTTGCTTCGAAGACCAACGACATTGCCGGCGACGGCACCACGACCGCCACGGTTCTCGCACAGGCCATCGTTCGCGAAGGCAACAAGGCCGTTGCAGCCGGCATGAACCCGATGGACCTGAAGCGCGGCATCGACCTCGCCGTTGCTGAAGTCGTCAAGGATCTCCAGGCCAAGGCCAAGAAGATCTCCACGTCGGAAGAAGTTGCCCAGGTCGGCACGATCTCCGCAAACGGCGACAAGCAGGTCGGTCTCGACATTGCTGAAGCCATGCAGAAGGTCGGCAACGAAGGTGTTATCACCGTCGAAGAAGCCAAGACCGCTGAAACCGAGCTCGAAGTCGTCGAAGGCATGCAGTTCGACCGCGGCTACCTGAGCCCGTACTTCGTCACCAACCCGGAAAAGATGGTTGCTGACCTCGAAGACGCCTTCATCCTGCTGCACGAAAAGAAGCTCTCGAACCTGCAGTCCATGCTCCCGGTTCTCGAAGCTGTCGTTCAGACCGGCAAGCCGCTCCTCATCATCGCTGAAGACGTCGAAGGCGAAGCTCTTGCGACCCTCGTCGTCAACAAGCTGCGCGGCGGCCTGAAGATTGCCGCTGTCAAGGCTCCGGGCTTCGGCGATCGCCGCAAGGCCATGCTGGAAGACATCGCTATCCTCACGGGCGGCACTGTCATCTCCGAAGACCTCGGCATCAAGCTCGAGTCTGTCACCCTCGACATGCTCGGCCGTTCCAAGAAGGTTTCGATCTCCAAGGAAAACACGACGATCGTCGACGGCGCCGGCGCCAAGTCCGACATCGAAGGCCGTGTTGCCCAGATCAAGGCCCAGATCGAAGAAACCACCTCTGACTACGACCGCGAAAAGCTGCAGGAACGTCTTGCCAAGCTCGCTGGCGGCGTTGCCGTCATCCGCGTCGGCGGTTCGACGGAAGTCGAAGTGAAGGAAAAGAAGGACCGCATCGACGACGCTCTCAACGCGACGCGCGCTGCTGTTCAGGAAGGTATCGTCCCGGGCGGCGGTATTGCTCTCCTGCGCTCCTCCACGAAGATCAAGGCCAAGGGTGAAAACCAGGATCAGGAAGCCGGCGTCAACATCGTTCGCCGCGCCCTGCAGTCGCTGGTCCGCCAGATCGCAGAAAACGCTGGTGACGAAGCTTCGATCGTTGTCGGCAAGGTCCTCGACAAGAACGAAGACAACTACGGCTACAACGCCCAGACGTCCGAATATGGCGACATGATCGCCATGGGCATCGTCGACCCGGTCAAGGTTGTCCGTACGGCTCTGCAGAACGCAGCTTCGGTTGCTTCGCTGCTGATCACCACGGAAGCCATGATCGCCGAGCTGCCGAAGAAGGACGCTCCGGCAATGCCAGGCGGCATGGGCGGCATGGGCGGTATGGACATGATGTGATAGGCCAACGGCCTTTCACAGCATCGTCCATGAAACCGCCCATCATCATCCAAGATGGTTCAGCGCGTCGAGCGCGCTGAACTGGCGGTATGGACATGATGTGATGGGCGTAAGCCATCCCTGATATCCATTCCGGTCTCCGGAATAGAAAGGGCGGTCTTCGGGCCGCCCTTTTTTATTCAGTCGATTCGAAAATAACCGCGGCTTAAGCTACGACTTAAGGCGCGGTTTTTGGTCCGAAACTTTCGCGAGGCTTGCGCACTTAGCATTTTCCCCTTCAATGAAATTCGGTCTCAGAGCTGTCTAATTTACGAAAACCGCATGCTATGGTGTGTGTGAAACCGTTTCCACAACGCATAAATGAGACTTTTGAACACAAAACTAGCGGATAACGCGCAATCCGGGCAAAATCCAATCATAACGTCAACCTAACGCCCCGGAAAAAGCCGTTGCCGTTTGCGCAAAAGCTCCTATAAATCCGCGCTGCAATTGACGTTCGCCCCGGAACAATTCTCGCCACAGACGAGAACGGACACGCCAAAGGCCATGCGTGAACATTCGGGATTCCGAAGGTCTCCGCGAACATACGAGATTAAATCTTGCGGGAGACATTCGAGCGGCGACCATCAAATGCGCAGCCGAACAGCTGTTCCCGCAAGGTGAAAGCACAGGCATGATGCCTGGCGCTATGTGATCCTGTTTCTTTGTGTTTGCCGAGCGTGTGGCAGGGGAGCCACACCCAAACTGGGGAACGCCTTGTTTAAGATCGCCAAAGCCAATGCTGCCGCACCCTTGATGCCCGGCTCGCTGGACTACAACAATCATAATCACGACATGTTGGCGCAGTTTTCCGTCTCCGAAAGCTGGATCGGAGACTTTTCGACTGGAGTCATCAGGCTCGGCGAGTGGAGCGCGATGCTGCACGGTCTCTCGGCGCAGGAATGCGGCCTGTTGAGCCTGGTGCGCTGTTACGATCCCAAGGACCGCAACCACGTTCTGCAGCTCTTCGAGCAGGCTGCGACGCTTTCCTCATCCTTCTGCTTTTCGACGACCATCATCATGCCGAACGGCTTTCGCCAGCCGCTCTTCTGCATGGGCGAATCCAACGGGCTGGAAGAAAAGTACAGCGGCAGCATGGTCGGCGTTTTCGTCTTCCCGCGCTTCAAGCTGGAAGGTGCCAGCCAGATCGCCAGCCGGCAGTAAGCGCGCTTTAAACGTGGGCTTGCTCCTCGTGCTGCCGACAGGATCAATCCGGAGAGCCTCATGGGCAGGGAAAGCGCATCTCCGACCGATGCGGGTCACATCTTTCCCGGGATACGATGGGAGGATGCCGCCAGCGAAAGTTCCGGCTGGTCGCCGACTGGCCTTGCCGCACTTTCCCTTAGATTGAGTGAGAGCGAATCCACCGCATTCATGATCGTCCAGGCGGGACGGCTGGTCTATCAGTGGGGCGATCTTACGCTCAAATCCAGCGTCGCCTCGGTGCGGAAAAGCCTGATCAACGTGTTATACGGCATCTTCATCGCCGAGGGCCGGATCAACGCGAATGCGACGCTCGCAGATCTTGATATTGACGACACCGAGCCCCTGACGCCGGCAGAGCGGCAGGCAACCGTCATGAACCTGCTGATGGCCCGATCCGGTGTCTATCTGCCTTCGGTCTACGACACGGAGAAGGGACGCCCGGCGAGAGGAAGCCATCCGCCGGGAACGCACTGGTTCTACAATAACTGGGATTTCAACGTCCTCGGCACGATCATCCAGCGCGCAACAGACCAAAATCTGTTTGACGCCTTCGTGTCGCGGCTCGTCCTTCCGCTCCAGATGGAAGATTATGCGCCGGGAGACGGCTGGTTCCAGCATGGTCCTCAATCATTGCACCCGGTCTATAAGATCAGTATGTCGGCCCGCGATCTTGCGCGGGTTGGGCTGCTTTATCTGCGTTCCGGCTGCTGGGGAGACAAGCAGATCGTTCTCGAAAGCTGGGTCAGCGACAGCACCGCCATTCATTCAGAAGTCGGCGCCGGGCATGGTTATGGCTATCTCTGGTGGGCCACAGAAGCGCACGCCGGGGGCGACAGCATGGCGACACATGTGCCGATGTTCTACGCCAGTGGATGGGGTGGTCAGTATCTGATCGTGCTGCCGACGCTCGATCTTGTCATCGTTCACAGATCCGCCTCGTCCAAAGGGAGCGGCAGCGGTGCCAGCCATGTCCAGATGGGCGCAGTATTGCGCCTCGCGCTAGCTGCGATGAATGGGCAAGGTTAGGCCGACCCAAGACCGGCCTAACGTTCAATCCAAAATCGGGCCAAAGCTCAGGCCGGCTTGACCGGAATGTTGAGGCCCTTCTCGCTCGCCGGGCGGGCGATGCAGCGCTGCAGCCAGTCCATGACGGCGGGGAATTTCGCATAGTCCAGCACTTCACGGCCGCCATAGAAGATATCGGCGCCGCGGATCCACGGGAAGGTGGTGATGTCGGCGATGGTGTATTCGTCGCCCGTGATCCACTGGCGGCCCTGCAGGCGGCTTTCCAGCACGCCCAGCAGGCGCTTGGCCTCATCGCGGTAGCGCTCCACCGGGTAGGAATTGTTGGCGACCTTGTCGGCGGCGAATTTGTAGAAATGGCCAAACTGGCCGAACATCGGCCCAATGCCGGCCATCTGGAAAAAGACCCACTGGATGGTTTCATAGCGGCCCGCGGCATCCGCCGGGATCAGCTTGCCGGTCTTTTCCGCCAGATAGAGCAGGATGGCGCCGGATTCGAAGAGCCCGATCGGCTTTCCATCCGGGCCATTGGGATCTACGATCGCTGGGATACGGCCGTTTGGGTTCAGCGATACGAATTCCGCCGTCTTCTGATCCGTCATCGCGAAGGACACATAATGGGGCTCATAGGGCAGAGCGAGCTCCTCCAGCGCCACTGAAATCTTCACGCCATTCGGCGTCTGAAGCGAATAAAGCTGGATAATGTCGGGGTTTTTCGTCGGCCAGCGGCTGGTGATCGGAAATGCGGAAAGATCTGCCATCGGTTTCTCCTTGGGTGAGGCGGCGACCATAAAAGACAGCCGCCATGCAAGGCAAGCCAACCGATCGTTTCATATTAGTGAACAAACTGTCCGCTGACGTTTATCTTTCCCCAACGTCAGAAAAAGGCGAAATAGAGGGCATCCGAGGTCCAACACGGTGCCGGGGCATCAAGACCTCAAGAGCCATTCAACGGAGCAACGTTCATGTCGAATACGAATAACGCCCTCATCCTTCTCGCCCGCATTCTTCTGTCCTTCATGTTCATCCTTGCCGGCTTCGGCAAGGTGACCGATGCTGCCGGTACTGCCGGCATGATCGCCGGTGCCGGCCTGCCGGCAGCAACCCTCCTGGCCTATGTTGCAGGCCTCTTCGAACTGCTGGCCGGCCTTGCGGTTCTCACGGGCTTCCAGGTCCGCATTGTCGGCTGGCTGCTCGCCGGCTTTTGTGTCTTCACGGCCGTTGTCTTCCATCTGCCCTACGCAAGTGGCACCGAACTCGTGAATATCCTCAACCAGATCATGGTCATGAAGAACATCACACTGGCCGGCGCATACATCCTGCTCGCCACCGTCGGTGCCGGTGCCTATTCGATCGACGCACGCCGCGGCCTGCAGGCCGTTGCCGCCCGCTAATCCCATTTCCTCCCAAACACAAAAACCCGCCGTCTCTCCTGACGGCGGGTTTTGCATGTTCAACAACGTGATCAGAGAACCGAGCGGACAGCCTCGACGATCGCCGTCACCGTGGGCGTATCGGCATGGGCATCCTTGCGGGCGCGCACGAGGCAGGCTTCCGAACGCAGGATGACGCCATCGGAGAGCACCTTGAGGTGATTGGCGCGCAGTGTGGAGCCGGTAGAGGTGATATCAACGATGATATCGGCCGAGCCCGAGGCAGGAGCACCCTCCGTGGCGCCGAGGCTTTCGACGATGCGGTAAAGCTGGATGCCGTGCTGGCTGGAGAAGAACTGCTGAGTCAGGCGCCAGTATTTCGTGGCGATTGCCAGACGACGGCCATGACGGGCGCGGAAGTCGGCAGCGACATCCACGAGGTCCGCCATCGTGTCGACGTCCAGCCAGATTTCCGGCACGGCGACGACGACATCGGCATGGCCGAAGCCGAGGCGGGCGCAGAATTCCACCCGCTTGTCGGCTTCCGCCAGTCCCTCGCGCACGAGGTCTTCGCCGGTGACGCCGAAATCGATGGAGCCGTTGCCGAGTTCGCGAGAAATTTCCGAGGCCGAGAGGAAGGCGATTTCCACATCGTCCCAGCCTTCGACGCGGCCGCGATAGGAGCGGTCATTGCCGACGGCATAAATTTTCAGGCCAGCGCGCTCGAAGATATCAGAGCAGTCGTCCTTCATGCGGCCCTTGGAGGGAAGCGCAATGGTGATCGTCATGCGGCTGCCCTTTCGGTTTCGATACGGTCGAGCCAGAGGGAGAAGCCTACGGCGGGAATACGGTCCTTGGCGCCGAGGAAGGTCATCAGCCTGTCGAAACGACCGCCACCGGCCAGAACCGCCGACGAGCCCTCGACCATCACCTCGAAGACGAGGCCGGTATAATAATCAAGCGGGCGGCCGAAAGCGGCGCGGTATTCGATGAGCGAGAGATCGACGCCGGCATTGGAGAGTGCAGCGACACGGCCATCGAAGCGGGCCAACGCATTGCCGAGCTTCAGCCCCGCCGCGTCGGCGAAATGCGAGAGTGCTGCCGAAGCATTGACCAGCGGTACGTTGAGCGACAGGAACTTTTCCAGCACCTGGAAGGCCGCATCATCGAGACGGGTCTCGGAGAGGACGAGCTTTTCCTTGAGCCGCCGGGCGATCTCCTGCGGCGAGCGGCTGGCATTGGTGGAATAGCCGGTCGCCTGCATCGTCTCGTCGATATAGGAAATCAGCGCCGTTTCATCCTCGAGGCCGACAAGGCCTGCGACATGATCGTCGAGGCCGGTGACGAATTGCGGGCTCACGAGACCCGCCAGCAGGCTCTCAAGCTGGATCATATTGCCGAAGGCATGGATCAGCCGCTTCTGCCAACCGAGCGGCAGGCCAAGAGCCTGCACGACGGCCTCGAATACGGCCTGATCGCCGATCGTGACGGCGAGCTGCCGGCCTGGTAGCAGGCGAGAGAGAATGCCAACGGCATCGCCGATTGCGCGGGCATCGGCGCTGGCGAGATTGATATCGCCGAGATCTTCGATGCCGGCCTGATAGAACTCGTTGCTGCCGTCGCGGCGCTGGCGGAAGACTTCGCCGAGATAGGAATAGCGCTTCGGCGTGCCCGTTGCGCTCTCGATATGGCGCAGACAGACGGGGATGGTGAATTCCGGGCGCAGGCAGAGGCTGGCGCCGGTTTCGCTTTCCGTCATGAAGATACGCCGGCGAAGATCTTCGCCGGCGATATCGAGAAAGGGTTCGGCCGGCTGGATGACCGGTGTGTCGATACGCTCCGCCTTGCGGGCGGAAAATTCGTCTAGAAGCTCGCCGGAGAAATCAGGAAGGTTGATCAGGGCCATATCAGCCCGCCCTCTTCCGGTCCTCCGCCTGGGCGGCGAGGATTTCCTTCACCTTGGCGATCAGATCGGCTTCCGCAACGGTTTCCTGTGCCACGCGCGCCTCGCGCCAGGTCGTATTGTCCTCGATCTCGCCGGAGAGGCGCTTGCCTTCGATCAGATCCTTGATCTGCACGACGCCCTGCGCACGCTCGTCGCCGCCCTGGATGATGGCGATCGGGCAACCGCGGCGGTCGGCATATTTCAGCTGATTGCCGAATTTCTTCCAGTTGCCCTGGAACATCTCGGCGCGGATGCCGGCGGCACGAAGCTCCTGCGTGAAGCGCTGGTAGCGGCCCATCGCCCCGACATCGCCGTCCATGACGGTGACCAGCACCGGCTCGATAATATCCTGCTGGCCGAGCTTGCCAAGGTTCTTCAGCGCCGTCATCAGGCGCGAGACGCCGATCGAGAAGCCAGTGGCCGGCACCGGCTGGCCCATGAAGCGGGAGACGAGACCGTCATAGCGGCCGCCGCCGCCGACGGAGCCGAAGACAACCTTTTCGCCCTTTTCGTTGGTGACGTCGAAGAGCAGTTCAGCCTCATAGACCGGGCCGGTATAATATTCGAGGCCGCGGACAACAGAGGGATCGATCTTGATGCGGTCGGACTGATAGCCGGCGCTGGTGACGAGCGCGCCGATGAAATTCAGCTCCTCGACGCCTTCGACGCCCTTCCCGGTGCCGGCGACTAGCTCTGCCAGCTGGGCGGCACTTTCAGCATAATCCTTGATGCCGACGAAGAAGAGAACCTTCTCGATCTGGCTCTGGTCAAGGCCGGCACCCTTGGTGAAGTCGCCGGATTCATCCTTGCGGCCGGGGCCGAGCAGCAGGGCCACACCTTCCGGGCCGAACTTGTCGAGCTTGTCGATCGCGCGCAGCACATTGAGGCGCTGGCCGGCCTTGTCGTCGCCGCCGAGGCCGATCGCTTCCAGCACGCCGTCCAGAACCTTGCGGTTGTTGACGCGGATGACATAGTCGCCGCGCTTGATGCCGAGAGCTTCCAGCGTATCGGACATCATCATGCACATTTCGGCATCGGCCTGAACGCCCGGTGCGCCGACAGTATCGGCATCGAACTGCATAAACTGGCGGAAGCGGCCCGGACCCGGCTTCTCGTTGCGGAAAACGTAGCCGGCGCGATAGGTGCGGTAGGGAAGCTGGATCTCGTTGAAATTCTCGGCGACATGACGGGCGAGCGGCGCCGTCAGGTCGTAACGCAGCGACATCCACTGCTCGTCATCGTCCTGCAGCGAGAAGACGCCCTCGTTCGGGCGGTCGCTGTCCGGCAGGAACTTGCCGAGCGCATCGGTATATTCAAGCAGCGGCGTTTCGACCGGATCGAAACCATAATGCTCGTAGACCTCGCGGATCTTCGCGGTCATTTCGTTGACGGCGCGGAGATCGGCTGCTGAGCGGTCGACGAAGCCGCGCGGAAGGCGGGCCTTGAGCTTTTGCGGTTTCTTCTGCTTGTCGTTCATTTCGGGGAAATTCCACATATGTGACAGTGGCGGTTTCCTAGCGGATTGGGCGGGTAGCGGCAAGGGCAAGGGCCTTGATATGGCGACCAGAATCGATGGAACGATGCGGAAAGAACCTGTTATCAGGATATAGCCATGATCGCGGAAGCGCTTCAGTATCTCGCCACAGCAGCGCTTACGGGCAGCGCGCACCGCCGCTTCGTGCGCTATTCGGTCAATCTGTGGTCGCGCGCCGGCCGCTGCAGCCGCGATTGGGCGGCCCATGAGGCCAACAGCAAGAAGGCCATTTCCGCCGCGATATCAGGCCTGTCGCAGCGGCGGACCGCTGTCGTGCTCGGGTCCGGATTGCTCCGGGACGTGCCGATCGAGGAACTGGCTGACAGTTTCGATACGGTGGTGCTCGTCGATCTCGTACATCTGGCATCGGTGCGCCTGCGGCTGAGGGGCAAGCGCTATCGGAACGTGCGGCTGATCGAACGCGATCTCTCGGGCTATGGCGATCTCAAGGCAGGACAAGATCCCGAGCCGCTCGGCTTCCTGCGCAGCGTGCCCTATCTCGACTTCGTCGTTTCCGCCAACCTGCTCTCGCAGATCGGCCGGGGCGTCAAACGACAATATGAGGCGGAAGCTCCATCCGGGATGCCTGACGATACCGTTGAGAGGCTGATAGCGGCGCATATCGAGGGACTTGCAGCGCAGCCCTGCCGCACCTGCCTGGTGACCGATATCTCCTACATGGTCATCGACCGGACTGGCAAAGTACATGAGGAAGCCGACCTGCTGCATGGCGTGGCGCCGCCCGAGGCGAAGGCCGGCTGGGATTGGCCCGTCGCACCGCTTGGCGAAGAAAGCCGTGACTACCAGATCGTTCACAAGGTCATTGCTGCCTGGTGAGCGGCTTGGCTTTTCGCCTGGGCTTGCCTATGTTTCTCGCATGCGCGCATTGGCTCTCATGACGATGTTTTTCGGCTGGCTGGTCTACAGCACCCTGTCGGCATGGGCTGGCTGCCCGACCTGCGCATCGATGAGCACTGCGGTTCAGACCGAAGCCAGCATGACGCATCATCACATGGAGGGCATGGCCATGCCCGACATGGCGGCTAAGGCCGATTCTGCGAAAGACCCTTGCTCCACAGGCGTTGCCCATATGCCGCTTTGCGCCGCCTGCATGGTGCTGCCGCCGGCCGATCTGCTTGCCGATGGCGGCAAGCATGTTTTCGCCTATCCGTCTCCTGCGCTCGACCGGGCGCTCAGGGACAACAGGCCCACACCACAGGCGCCGCCTCCCCGCTTCGTCTGACGATCCCTTTTTGCAGAACGGCAGCGATGCGCTGCCATCAGACCCTATTGTCAGACAGAGGAAGGAATACTCATGTCTCTGAAAATCATCGCCCTTTCCGCCAGCATCGCCGTTGCCGCACCCGTCTTTGCCGAGGACATGCCGACCATGGATATGTCCAAGCACATGGGCGGCCACGGCCCGTCCAGCCAGGCTTTCACGGAGGCCAATGACAGGATGCACAAGGATATGATGATCAAACTGAGCGGCGATACCGATGTGGATTTCGTCCGCAGCATGATCCCTCACCATCAGGGAGCGATCGACATGGCAAAGATCGAGCTGCAGTACGGAAAGGATCCGGAAATCCGCAAACTTGCCGAGAGTGTCATCAAGGCGCAGGAGGCTGAAATCGCCGAGATGAATGCCTGGCTGAAGGCGCACGCCAAATAAGTCGGCAGCAAAGAATAAGGGCCACCGTCGGAACGGCGGCCCTCTTCAATCAGTCCTTTGCTTGATCAGGCTTTGGGCTCGAAATCGACCGGGCGGCGGCCGGCGGCCTGGCGGGAAAGCATCCAGCCCGGATATTCCGGAGCAAGGGCGCTGACCTCATCGAGTTTTTTGATCTCCTCGGCATCGAGCTTCAGCTTGACGGCAGCAAGGTTCTGGTCGAGCTGATCGACGCGCTTGGCGCCGATGATGACGGTCGTGACGAAGGGCTTCGCGAGGATATAGGCAAGCGCCACCGTGGCGACGCTGACGCCATGCTTTTCGGCGATTTCGCGCATGACGGCAACGCAGCCCCAGGCCCGATCCTTGTCGACAGGCGGGAAGTCGAAATTGGCGCGGCGGCCTTCACCATTGCCCGGTGCGCCCGGACCGTATTTGCCCGAGAGCAGGCCGCCAGCGAGCGGCGACCAGACCATGAGGCCGAGCTTTTCTTCCTGCAGCAGCGGCACGATATCGCGTTCGAGGTCACGGCCGGCAATCGAATAATAGGCCTGGACGGTCTCAAAACGGGCATAGTCCTTACGCTCGGAAATGCCGAGCGCCTTGGCGATGCGCCATGCCTGCCAGTTGGACACGCCGACGTAGCGGACCAGGCCGCGGGAGACGAGATCGTCGAGCGCGCGAAGCGTCTCGTCGATCGGCGTGACCGGATCGGTGGCATGGATCTGGTAGAGATCGATATGATCCGTCTGCAAGCGCTTGAGGCTTGCCTCGACGGAATCCATGATATGGCCGCGCGAGGCGCCGCGGTCGTTCGGCTTGTCGCCCATAACGCCATAGACCTTGGTGGCGATGACGACATCCTTGCGCGGCACGCCAAGGTTCTTCAGTGCCTGGCCGAGCAGCCGCTCGGATTCACCAAACGAATAGACGTCTGCGGTATCGATGAAATTGACGCCGGCATCCAGTGAACGCTGGACGATCTCATCGGCCGCCTTCTGGTCGACATCGGCAATGGCGCCCCAGGGGGTGCCTTGCTTGGCCTCCCCGAATGTCATGGTTCCAAGGCAGATTTCAGATACGAAAAGTCCGGTATTTCCGAGTTGATTGTAACGCATGTCGAGAAATTCCCTTGTGTCTGCCGCAATAGGGGCTTGCGGACTGCTGAACTCTATTTTTTGATTATTGGCCTGCGCGTAACAGGCACAGCCGGGGCTGGCTGCAAGGTGAGGCACTCTTCATGTAGGTCGCCGGCCCGCGTTTTTCAACGGAACACGGCCCCGTGGAGACGCCCTTGTCTCGACACAGGCTGGGAATAGATTGCCCGCCTTATATCGACAGGGCGTATTTCTAGAGGTGCGTATATGACCGCCCGACCATTGACGACGATCGGTTTCGATGCCGATGACACACTCTGGCAGAACGAACATTATTACAGACTGACGGAAGAGCATTTTACCCGGCTTCTCGCTGATTTCGCCGAGGGCGCGAAGATTTCCGAGCGGCTTCTCGAAGCCGAAAAACGCAACCTCGCCCATTACGGTTTCGGCATCAAAGGCTTCACGCTGTCGATGATCGAAACGGCGATCGAAATCACCGAGGGCAAGGTGCCGGCGAGTGTAATCGCCAAGATCCTCGATACCGGACGCGACCTTCTGTCCCATCCGGTCGAAACCCTGCCGCATGTGCGCGACACACTGGAAACGCTTGCGGGAAAATATCTGCTGGTGGTGATCACCAAGGGTGATCTCTTCGATCAGGAGCGCAAGCTCGCCCAGTCTGGACTTGGCGACTATTTCGATGCTGTCGAAATCGTCTCCGACAAGACGGCCGTCACCTATCGGCGCATCTTCTCCAAGGTCGGCGACGGGCCGGAGCGGGCGATGATGGTCGGCAATTCGCTGAAGTCCGATATCGTGCCGGCCATTGCCGCCGGCAGCTACGGTGTCTTCGTGCCCCACGAGCTCACCTGGGTCCTGGAGCGGGTCGAGGAGCCGAAAGACGCGCCGCGCTTCCGCAGGATTGTCCATCTCGGCGAATTGCGCGGGCTGATCGACGGGCTTGGCTAAAGCATCCTTACGCAATTCCGGACGCAAAACCGCTGCACAGTTTTGCTAAAATTGCTCTCGGTTATTACCGCTTCGGAAAAAGCGACGGCCGCTCCTCCTGTTGAGGCGCCGGCTTCACCGGCTGAGGAGCCGCGGCAAGCGGTTCGATCAGGATGCTGTAGGGCGCGCCCAGCCCGCGGCGCGGCGAGACCTTGGAATAGTAAGGGCGCAGCAGCCAGGTAGCGTTTTCCTTGACGGTCGTCTCGTAGCTGGTGCCGTCCTCGTCCGTCCCGAAAAAGGCTTCGTCATCGGGTTTCGACAGATCGAAGATCGCGAGATAGGCGAATTTGCTCTTTGTCTCGAAGCTGATCTTCACATGCTGGTCGACGCGCACGGGCAGCGTATAGACGTGGCTGTTGCCGAACTTGGTCCAACCCTTCAATTGCATGGTCACGGCGGGGAACTGCAGCTTTTCGATTTTCTCGCCCGGGTCGAGTTGCGGCGTCTGCGCAATGGCTGCGGAGGCGGACAGGAAAAGTGCTGTGGCAAACACAAGAAGCGGCTTCATGGGCGCGCCAATGCTGCGCGCATTGCCTCCACTTCAGCGCGACAGAAGCAGCCTTCGAGATGATCGTTGACGAGACCCATAGCCTGCATGAAGGCATAAACTGTGGTCGGTCCGACAAAGGTCCAGCCGCGCTTCTTCAAATCCTTGGAAATCCTGACTGACGTGGCGGTGGTCGGATTGGCGACGATATGCTGGCGGTCGACGACGGCAGGACGATCTTCCTGGCGCGGCTCATAGTTCCAGAAGTAGCGGGCGAGAGTGCCGAATTCGCTCCTGAGATCGATTGCGCGACGCGCATTGTTGATCGTCGATACGATCTTGCCGCGATGGCGGATGATGCCGGCGTCAGCAAGGCAGCGAGCGATATCCTCGTCGCCGAAGCGCGCCACCTTCTCGAAATCGAAGCCGGCGAAAGCGGCGCGGAAATTCTCGCGCTTGCGCAGGATCGTCAGCCAGGAAAGACCGGACTGAAAGCCTTCGAGACAGATCTTTTCGAAGAGCCTGATGTCATCGGTGACCGGCCTGCCCCACTCCTCATCGTGGTAGCGCAGGTAGTCGGGCAGATTCGCATGCCAGTGGCAGCGGCTCTTGCCATCCTCGCCGATGATGATGCCGGTTTCGCTCATATTTTCTTCTCGTTTTGCGGCTGCGAATCCGGCTTTACCATTTGCAAACCTTCTTTCCAAACCGAACGGTAACCCTGACGAAAAGTTTATTCCGTCCGTCGCCTTTTAATGAATCCGTATTTACCATTCGCTGGCGAACGCGGTGGCAGCATGACCGCAGGCGGACAATTCCGCCAGCGCATTTTCGGTCATTTGTAGAGAGTTCGTCCGATGATGAAACCCCTTGTCCTTGCCGCAGCCATGCTCGGCATTCTGTCCACGGCCGCCCTTGCAGACGACCGCTACGCCTCCCGTCCGCCCGTGGTGTTGAGCCCCGATCTCACCGCCCCCTGGATCAACCAGCTCGGCGGCGGTTCGGTTCGTCCCGTCGTCTACCAGCGGCCGGTCGTCGTACAGCAGCGCGGCCTTTTCCAGCGCCGGACGTACATCCAGCGCGCGCCGCAGCCGGCACCGCAGACCGTGTCGGCCATCCGTCCCGGCGTCCCCGTCATCCGTGGGCAGGTCGAGCCGCAGTTCCTGCCGCAGATCGTCGATTACGATACGAAGGAAAGGCCCGGCACGCTTATCATCGACACCAACAACCGCTTCCTCTACCTCGTCGTGGATGGCGGCAAGGCCCGCCGCTACGGCGTCGGCGTCGGCAAGCCCGGCTTCGAATGGGCAGGCGCCCACAAGATCACCCGCAAGGCGGAGTGGCCGGATTGGACGCCACCCTCGGAAATGGTGAGCCGCGAAGCCGCCAAGGGCCATTATCTTCCCGCCCGCATGGATGGCGGCCCGGAAAATCCGCTCGGCGCCCGTGCCATGTATCTCGGTTCCACGCTCTACCGCATTCACGGCACCAATGCGCCCTGGACGATCGGCAGCGCCGTCTCCTCCGGCTGTATCCGCATGCGCAACGAGGACGTGGTCGACCTTTATGATCGCGTCAACATCGGCACCCGCGTCATCGTGATGTAAAGGCCAAATAACGCCAGCGGACGGCAAGAACAGCCGCCCGCTTGACAACAAAAAACCGTGTCCCTCAGCTCTCCGACTTGAAATTCAAACCGATTTGACTAGCCTCTACGCGGTCTGAAGGAGAGGGTATCGAAAATGAAGCAGTTTTTTAGGCTCGCAGCGGCGGCTGCCGTTGCGCTGTCCTGTACAGTTGTGACCGTCAGCGCGGAACCGGTCATGACGGCTACGGACGCCGTGCGCGGCGTCAAGCAGACCCGCGAGATCAAGCCACAGTTCCGCAAGCGTGTCGTCCGTCTTGCCACCAGCGAAAAGCCCGGCACCATTATCGTCGACACCAACAACAAGTTTCTCTACCTCGTCGAAGGCAATAACCGCGCCACGCGCTACGGCATCGGCGTCGGCCGCGACGGTTTCGGCTGGTCGGGTGTCGTGACGGTCGGCCGCATGGCCGAGTGGCCGAGCTGGACGCCGCCGGCTGAGATGCGCGCCCGCGAGGCCCGCGAAGGTCACAATCTTCCCGCCGTTCAGCCCGGCGGCCCTGATAATCCGCTCGGTGCGCGCGCCATGTATCTCTACAAGGGCGGCCGCGACACGATCTTCCGCATTCACGGCACGAACCAGCCCTGGACGATCGGCCTCAACATGTCCTCAGGCTGCATCCGCATGATGAATAACGACGTCTCGCATCTTTACAGCCGCGTCTCCGTCGGCACCAAGGTCATCGTCGTCGGTCCCGGCAACAAGCAGGGCAATGTCGCCTTCCAAGACAAGGGCATCGATATCCTGCGCACCATGTTTGGCGGTTGAGCCACACTTTCAACAAAAAAATAAAGGCGCACCTCGTGCGCCTTTTTGTTTGTTAAGATTGTGACACAGAACCCTGCCACAGAATCGACCTGATCACCTTTCGGTACTTCGGGGATATTCAATGGCATATGCATTGCGTCTTTCCACCATGCTTCTGGCAGGCATTGCGTTTTCCGCACTTGCGTCGGTGGCTGGCACAGCTTCGGCCGAGGATCTGGAATTTTCTATCTATGGCGGTTACCAGACGGCGCCGCATAGCCACGTCGATGTTTCCGACGGCACCTCCTTCAGCGCCGGCTGGGAGGGCAAGTCGTTCGGCAGCCCGCCCTATTACGGCGGCCGCGTTACCTGGTGGCTGGGCGACTTCAACCTGCCGAACTGGGGCGTGTCGCTCGACTATACCCATGACAAGGTCTATGCCGATGACGAGACCATGGCACGCTCGCCGGGCTGGACGCATTTCGAATTCACCGACGGCCTGAACCTCCTGACGGTCAACGGCCTCTACCGCTTCAAGGACCCGGCCCGCCGCTGGACCCCCTATCTCGGCGCCGGTGTCGGGGTAAACATTCCGCACGTCGAAGTCACCCGTCCCCAGGGCACGACCTTCGACTATGAATTCGGCGGCGTGATCTTCCAGGCGCAGGCTGGCGTCGACTTCCGCGTCACCGACAACTGGTCGACCTTCGTGGAATACAAGGGCACCTATTCGCGCGTCGACGTTCCGATCGACAGCGGCGACCGCCTGAAGACGAACATCGTCACAAACGCCGTCAACGTCGGTATTTCCTACCACTGGTAATCTGGAGCAATTCCAGCAAAAGCGTACAGCGGTCTTGCGTCCGGAATTATGTAAAAACAAAGAGATAGAAATGCGGGACTATTTGGTGCCGCAGCTAACCTTGCCATCGACGACGAAGAAGCTTGTGCTGCCTTCGATGCGCAAAGCATAAGTGCCGCTGAAATTCGGCGAAGCCTTGCCGTGCTCGCCGGCGAGAACCGCGAGATCTAGAGACTCGCTTTCAGCGTCAGTACCGTCCGTCGTGAAAACTTCCAGGCGCAGATCGCCATCGCGCGACCAGCGGTTTGTCAAATCCTTCGATTCGAGGATCCGCTTGCCGAAGTTTTTGGATTTATTGGCGTCCTTGAGCATCAGCGCGCCACGGAAATGGATCAGCTTGTGACCGCCTCCATCTTCAAAAGCGCTTTCGAGCGTGAAGCGCACATCCTTGTCGTCTGCAGAACAGAAATAGCGACTGTCGGCGCGCGCCGCACCAGCCGCGCCGAGCAATACGGCAAGCACCGTCAATCCACGCCACATAGCCAGAACTCCTGAGATCGGCCCTTGAGATCGGCCAATGAATCGATGCTCTCAGGCTAGCGGCAAATCCCTTAATTTTTCAGGCACAGCACCGCCATAAGCCCAGTCCAGAAGCTCGACGGTGTGCAGGATCGGCGTGGCCATGCCTGAACCGATCTGGGTGATACAGCCGATATTGCCGGTGGCGATGATAGTGGCCTTGGTCGCCTCGATATTCTTGACCTTGCGGGCCTTGAGGGTAGCGGAAATATCCGGCTGCAGGATGTTGTAGGTGCCGGCCGAGCCGCAGCAGAGATGGCCCTCGGCCGGATCGCGAACGGTAAAACCTGCCGCCTTGAGCAGATGCTTTGGCGCCATGGTGATCTTCTGCCCATGCTGCATGGAACAGGCTGAGTGATAGGCAACGGTGATGCCTTTCGGCATGTGGGCGGGCAGATCGAGGCCGGCCAGATATTCTGTGACGTCCTTGGCAAGGGCAGAAACCTGCGCCGCCTTGCCGGCATAGGCCGGGTCAAGGCGCAGCATGTGGCCATAGTCCTTGATGGTCGTGCCGCAGCCGGAGGCGGTGATGATGATCGCGTCGAGGCCGCCAGCCTCGATCTCGCGGGTCCAGACATCGACATTGACACGGGCCGAGGCGAGAGCCTGCTCTTCGCGCCCCATATGATGGACGAGAGCGCCGCAGCAGGCCTCGCCCTCGGGGACAACCACCTCCACGCCCAATCGTGTCAGCAGCCGGATGGTCGCCTCGTTGATGGCGGGATCGAGAACGGGCTGGGCGCAGCCGGTGAGGATCGCGACGCGGCCGCGGCGTTCGGCCTGCGGCTCATGCCGGCCAGGCCGGGCAAAAGGCGACGGCGCCGGAATGCTTGATGGCGCAAGCGCCAGCATGGCTGCAAACGGCTTCAGTGCTGCCCCGCGCATCAAGCCGGCAAAGGGACGACCGATGCGCGCAAGCGCAAGTGCTGCACGAAAACGGCCGGGATAGGGCAGCACCGCCGCCAGAATGGCGCGCGTCAGCCGGTTCATGAACGGCCGCTTATAGGTCTTTTCGATGTGAACCCGGGCATGGTCGACGAGATGCATATAGTCGACGCCGGAAGGACAGGTCGTGGTGCAGGCAAGGCAGGAGAGACAGCGGTCGATATGGGTGACGACCTGCGTATCCGCCGCGCGACCGTTTTCCAGCATGTCCTTGATGAGATAGATGCGACCGCGCGGGCTGTCGAGTTCGTTGCCGAGCGTAACATAGGTTGGACAGGTGGCGGTGCAAAAGCCGCAGTGGACGCATTTGCGCAGGATCTGCTCGGATTCGGCCACATGCGGATCGGCAAGCTGGGCAAGGGTGAAGTTGGTCTGCATTTCAGTGTCCCGCCATCTTCCCCGGGTTGAAGATCCCCGACGGATCGAACTTTTCTTTCACGCGGCGCGAAAGCAGTGCCACTGCGTCTTCCTCGGGATGGAAGGCTGACGTCGCCGCTCTTGCCTGAGCCGAGGCGCGGATGAGCGTCGCATGGCCGCCACCGAGCGCCTTGATGAAGCGGCGGACCAGATCAGCTTCCGGATCGGCTTCCATGCGCGTCCAGACTAGACCACCCTGCCAATCGTAGAAAGCATCGACACCGGCTTCCAGCCGCAGGGCCGCAACAAGCTGATGGCCAATGCCCGGTGCGACCGAAGCACGCCAAACAGGTCGGGCGGTGCCATCGGCATAGGGCGCCACATCGCGGACTTCCTGCCAGAGCTGGCGGCTGGCGGCCCGATCCAGGCTCGCGACCTGCCCGAAGGGCGCCATCGCCGACAGAAGCTTTGCCACGCGCGATTCCACCGAGCCGGGTAGGCCTTCGATGCGCAGCACCGTCGCCTCGCCCTCGGGCAGGTTGCCGCCGATAAATTTCCAGGTCACCGTCAAAGGCAGGTGAGCAGCACCCGAGGCCTCCACCGGCAAAGCCATGGCCGCTGCCATAGCATTTGCGGCCTCGGCATCGTTGAGACCGGAGATGACGACAGTCTCCTCCGTCTTCGCACGCGGCGGCACACGGAAAGTCACCTCGGTCAGGAAGCCGAGCGTTCCGTGCGAGCCGGCGAGCAGCTTGACCAGATCGAGGCCCGTGACATTTTTCATCACGCGGCCACCTGCCTTGATGATCTCGCCTTTACCGTTGACGAAGCGGATGCCGAGCAGGCTGTCACGAGCAGCCCCCGCCACGAAGCGGCGCGGGCCGGAGACATTGGCGGCAAAGACGCCGCCGATCGTCGGTTCGCCCGAGGTGCCCATCACGGCGCGATGATCCATGGGTTCGAAAGCCAGCATCTGGTTGTTTTCGGCAAGGGCCGCCTCGACTTCGGCGATTGGTGTACCCGCCTTTGCTGTCATCACCATCTCACCGGGATTGTAGGAGACGATGCCGGACAGGCCAGTCGAGCGCAGGCGATCCTCCGCGTCGACCGCATTACCGAAACCAGAACGCGTATCGCCGCCGCTGATGGCGAGCGCACGACTCTCTTGCGCATGCGCGCGGATGATTGCTGCGGCTTCTTCTTCGCTTGCAGGCACCAGATCGATCATGCGGTAGGACGCCCCTCGAGCGGGAAGACCTTGGAAGGGTTCAGCAGCCATTGCGGATCGAAGGCGGCGCGCGCCGCCATCTGCTGGGCAAGATCGGCCTCGGAATATTGATGACGCATCAGATCGCGTTTCTCGATGCCGACGCCATGCTCGCCGGTCAGGCAGCCGCCGGCGTCGACGCAGAGCTTCAGGATATCGTCGCCGGCCGCTTCGGCCTTGGCGGCATCCTCGGGGTCATTGGCATTGAAGAGGATCAGTGGGTGCATGTTGCCGTCGCCGGCATGGAAGACATTGGCAACGCGCAGGCCGTAACCGGCGACGATCTCGGACGTCCGCTGCAGCACATGCGAAAGCTGGCTCAGCGGCACGGTACCATCCATGCAGATGTAATCGGCAATGCGGCCGGTGGCGCCGAAGGCGGACTTGCGCCCTTTCCAGATCAGCGCCGCCTCGGTTGCCGACTGGCATTCGCGCACCGTCTTGACGCAGTGTTTGCGGGCGATGTCGACGATGCTTTTCAGCATGTCGTCCATTTCCGCTTCCGATCCCTCGACCTCGACGATCAGGAGCGCGCCGACATCAAGCGGGTAGCCGGCATGGGCGAAGGCCTCGCAAATCTCGATCGCCGGCTTGTCCATGAATTCGATGGCAACGGGAATGATGCCGGCGGCGATGACGTCGGCGACACAGCGGCCTGCCTCTTCGGAGCTTTCGAAACCGAAAAGCACCGGCCGGGCGCCTTCCGGCTTGGCGATCAGGCGTACCGTCGCTTCGGTGACGATACCGAGCTGGCCCTCATGACCGCAGACGAGGCCGAGCAGATCGTAGCCCGCCGCATCCAGAGCCTTACCGCCGAGCTCGATCACCGTGCCGTCGGTCAACACCATCTTGACGCCGAGCAGATTGTTGGTCGTGACACCATATTTCAGACAGTGCGCACCACCGGAATTCATGCCGATATTGCCGCCGATCGTGCAGGCCAGCTGCGAGCTCGGGTCGGGCGCATAGAAGAAACCGTCCGCCGAGACGGCTTCGGAAATGTTGAGATTGGTGACCCCGGCCTGAACCACGGCGCAGCGATTGGCGAAGTCGATCTCCAGGATGCGGTTCATCTTCGACAGGCCGAGCACGACGGCATCTTCCTGCGGGATGGCGCCGCCCGAAAGCGAGGTGCCGGCTCCACGAGGGACGACCGGAATGCCGTAGCGATGACAGTATTTCATGATGGCTGCCACCTCCGCGGTCGAGCGCGGCAAGGCAACGGCGAGCGGCAGGCGGCGGTAGGAGACGAATGCATCTGTCTCGAAGGGCACGAGTTCGCGCGCTTCGTGGATCAGGCATTCCGGCGGCAGGAGATCGACGAGATCGGCAACAATTTCCTTGCGGCGCGCAAGAACGTCGGGGCGCGGAGCGAGGAACGAAATGGCGTCGGACATGGCGTTCTCCCTCGGCCAACATGACGGAAACCAGTGACAAATCCTCCTTGTAACCGGTTCTTTCGGCTTAGCACTTTCCCGAAACCGGCGCAAATGTTAAGCACTTATGCCAAAAGGGAAAAAGTTATAAAAGCTTATGACCAATCTGGGTGATCTCGAAATCTTTGCCAAGGTCGTTTCAACCGGCAGCATGTCGCTCGCCGGCCGCGCGCTCGGCTTTTCCCCTGCCGTCGTCTCCAAGCGCATCAAGCGGCTGGAGGACCGGCTCGGCACGCGGCTCCTGCAGCGCACGACACGGCAGATTTCGCTCACCGAATCCGGCCAGGGTTTTTACGATCGCGTTCTCGGCATCCTGGCAGGGCTCGAGGAGGCGGAATTCTATATTTCCGGGCGTTCGGCGCAGATGCACGGCACGCTGAAGATCTCGGCGCCCACCTCCTTCGGCCGCATGCATATCGCCCCGCATCTCAAGGCTTTCATGGAAGCCCATCCGGAGCTGGCGATCAATCTGGTGCTGACCGACGAGTTCAGCGATATCGTCGGCGGCGGCTTCGATCTCGCCATCCGGATCGCGGAGCTGACCGATTCCAGCCTTGTCGCCCGTCGGCTGGCGCCTGTGCGTCGGGTGCTCTGCGCCTCGCCCGATTATGTTGCAGCCAATGGCATGCCCAAACATATCGAAGAGTTGAAGCAGCACCGCTGTCTGCCGGCCCATAACAATGATGTCTGGCGGCTGGACGGGCCGGATGGGGCCTTCAGCCTGCGGCCCGAAGGCATGCTGATCACCAATTCCAGTGAGGTGATCCGCGAAACAGTCATTGCCGGCCTCGGCATTGCGCTGCGTTCCACCTGGGACATCGGCGAAGAGCTGAAGAACGGCAAGCTCGTGCAGGTGCTGCCGGCCTACGAGGGTTCGCACAACGTTACGCTCTCGGCGGTCTACCCAAGCCGGCAGTTTCTGCCGGCCAAGGTTCGGTTGTTCATCGATTTTCTGGCCGAGCTCTACGGCCCTGTTCCGTACTGGGAGCGCTGAGCTCGGGCGAGCAGGCGACTAATCCGCCAGCCGCTCGATGACGAGATCGAGCAGCGCCCGAAGCCGCGCCAGCCGTCTCATATCGCGATGATAGCCGACCCAGGTATCGCGGCCGGGCGGCGCTTCGCCGAGATCGACGGGCTCGATGGCTGGGATGGCATCGCCGAGCGGGCACGGCAGGACGGCAAGGCCGGCGCCGTTGGCGCAGAGGGTCGCCTGCACATCTCTGTTATTGCTGCGCATGGCGATATCAGCCTTCGGCAGCAGACGCTTCAGCCAGCTGACATCGGGCATGCCGCCGAAGGCCTCATCCATGGTGACGAGCCGGGCGCCGGCCCCATCACCGGCCTCGGGATGTGGCAGGCCGCGGCGGATATAGAGGCGGTAATCGATATGCAGCAGCTTGCGGGATATGACCTCCGTCTCGGTGAATGGCGCGATGCGGAAGACGATATCGGCCTCGCGGCGCGCGAGGCTCATGAGGCGGCTATCGGTCAGGAGTTCGATGACGACTTTCGGATAGGCGGCCGAGAACTCCGCCAAGACAGGTGAAAGCACATGCGCGCCGAACCAGTCGGACGAGGACAGGCGCAGAAGGCCGTCGAGCTGCCTGTTCTGGCCGGCAAGCTCGCGCTCCAGTCCGAGCGCTTCCTCTTCCATACGTTCTGCATGGGCAAAGACGGTCGTACCCTCATCCGTCAGGATGAAACCATCGGCGGTACGCTGAAAGAGCGTCTGGCCGAGCGAGGTTTCGAGCGCCCGCAGGCGTCGACCCATAGTCGGCTGCGTCAGGCGGAGGCTGCGTGCAGCGGCGCCTAGGGTTCCGAGCCGCGCGATGGCGAGAAAGAGTTTGAGATCGCTCCATTCCAAGGGTTTAGCCTCAAACAAAAATGCATGACCTACATGCGTTATCTTTGATTTTCATTCAGAATTCAATGCGGCATTCTGCGTCCAACAGATCAAGGAGAAGTTCCATGAGCAGCATGAAAGCAGCGCTCGTCGAAGCGCAGAATGCCGAATTCACCATTGCCGATATTGCAAAGCCCGTCGCGGAAGCCGGTCAGATTCTCGTGCGCATCAAGGCCGCTGCGCTCAATCCGCTGGATACGAAGATCCGGGCCGGCGAGGCCGCCCATGCACGCCATCCCCTGCCCGCCATTCTCGGCATCGACATGGCAGGGATCGTCGAGGCGGTTGGCCCTGGCGTGATCAGTTTTCGCGTCGGTGACGAAATCTATGGCATGACGGGTGGTGTCGGCGGGTTGCAGGGATCGCTAGCGGAATTTGCCGCCGTCGATGCCGATCTCATTGCGCTGAAGCCGCGCAATCTCACCCTGCGCCAGGCGGCCGCCCTACCGTTGATCGCCATCACCGCCTGGGAAGGTCTGGAAGAACGCACTCAGGTGAAGGCCGGGCAGAAGGTGCTGGTCATCGGTGGTGGTGGCGGCGTCGGCCATATCGTTGTGCAGATGGCAGTCGTTGCCGGTGCCGAGGTCTATGCCGTCGATAGCAGTTCGAAGGCCGCATACATCCTCAGTATTGGTGCAACGCCGATCGACTATACGAAGGAGACGACTGAAGATTTTGTCGCCCGATATACCGACGGGAAAGGATTCGACATCGTCTACGATACGATCGGCGGAAGGGGCCTCGAAGCTGCCTTCCAGGCCGTCACCAAGTTCGGCCATGTTGTCAGCAGCCTCGGCTGGGGCACGCATTCGCTGGCGCCGCTTTCCTTCAAGGGCGCCAGCTATTCCGGCGTCTTCACGCTGGCACCGCTGCTGACCGGCGAAGACCGCGCCCACCATGGCGAAGTCCTCAAGCAGGTCGCACAGCGTGTCGAAGCCGGAATGATGATGCCAAATCTCGATCCGCGGCAGTTTTCGCTCGCAGACGTGGGAGAAGCCTATCGGCTGCTCGAAAGCCGTCAGGCCGAAGGCAAGGTCGTCGTGGAAATCTGACGCTCTGTCCGTTCGTTTCCCGCAATTGCGGACGCAAAATCGCTACGCACTTTTACTGGAATTGCTTTCTTGCTTACGCAATTCCACACGCAAAACCGCTATACACTTTTGCTGAATTGCTTTAGCGCGCCAGATCGAGATAGGCGCTCGCGACCATTGCGTCGATATCCGCGGGCACCGGCACGATGCAGGATTCGGTGCCGACACTGCGCTTTGCGACCCGCTCCAGGCAGCGGGCCTGCAGGGTGAAGCCGAGGTCCATGGATTCGACAGAGTTCCCGAGCGGGCGTGGGCCGGCGAGATTGGCCATATGACCGCCGCCGAGCACGTGGAAGGACCGACCGTCCTTCAGGTGGAAGGTCTCGATAAAATCGGCCTCGTACCGATCGATATCAACGACATCGGGATGGCTGCGGAAGGCTGCGACATCGATCTCATGCGGGAAATGCCCCCCGTTCATGAGGATCGCACCGTCCTTGATCAGCGGCAGATCGGTGACAGTGACAATGCCGGGAAAACCCGTGACAGTGGCGATCACGTCCGCCGAGCGGATCGCCTGTTCGCGGAGCGGCGTGATGAAGCCGTCCAGATGCGCCTCCAGGCTGGTAACAGGATCGATATCGACGACGCTTACCGTCGAGAAGGCGTTGCGGAAGGCGGCCGCCGTGCCCTTGCCGCAGGCGCCGTAACCGAAGACGGTCACACGCTTGCCATTGGTGGAGCGGTTGGTGAAGCGCATGTAGCTTTCGAACAGGCTTTGGCCGACGGCATGCCTGTTTTCGGCGAATTGCTTGATCGGGCTGTCGTTGATGACGAGGATCGGCATGGCGAGCCGGTCGCGCATCGGCAGCAGGCGGGTTCGGCCGGAGGTCGTTTCTTCCGTGCCGCCGAGCAGATCGGCGTAGGGCCTCTCGGCTGCGATCGCGAAGAGATCACCACCATTGTCCAGCAAGAGATCGGGCTTTTCGGCAACGACGGCTTCAAGGCTCCGGTGATGGGCGACGGGATCGGTCGTCTGGGTTGCGAAGACAGTGATGCCCTGCGCGCGCAGGAATTCCACGGTTGCCGGCTGTGTACTGTTCAGGTTGCCGGTGCAGATCAGGCGCGCCCCACCGGCCCGCAGGGTCATCAGCAGAGCGACCGTCTTCGGTTCCAGATGGATGCCGGTGCCGATCGAAAGACCGGCAAAGGGGCGCGTCTTTTCGAATTCCGTAGCCGTTGCCTTCAGCAGGCGGCAGCTATTCCCGATCCAGTCTATGCGTGTCGCAGGTTTTTCCATCTCATGCCCTTTCGTTCCCGTCTGTTCTAGCGAGGCAAAGATAGGGCGGGCATGGAGATATTTCTGATGAAAGGGCAGAAAAACTGCCCTTTCAGGACGCGCCGCCCGAGCGCCGCAGCCAGTTGCGGAGCGCTGCGAAGGCCGGCCGTTTCGCATCCGATGTCCGGCAGCAGAGGCTGTAACCAGCCGGCCGGCGGATGAAGCCGTAAGGGGCGGCCAGAATGCCGCGGGCGAGATCGTCCTCGATCGAAGCTTTCGGCGCCAGCGCAACGCCGAGGCCCGCACGGGCAGCGCCCACTGCCAGAAGAAGATCCTCAAATTCTCGAAGACGGGAAAAGGCAACAGGGGGCGTACCGCTTTCTGCAAACCATTCTGTCCAGAGTTTCGGCGCGCTGCGGCTGACAAGGATGTTTGCTTCCGCCAAGGCCGCGGCGTCGCCTGCAAGTCTGCCGGCCATTGCGGGCGTTGCAACCGGGCCGAATTCATCCTCCATGAAGCGTGTTTCGGTGATACCGGCAGAAGATCTGATCTCGCCGCCCATGATCACGGCGTCGAAATCCGGATGTTGCGACAAGGGTTCGACTACCGTCATCGGCACGATATCGATCTCGATATTGCCAAGGCTTGCCTGCATGTCGGCCGCTCGCGGCATCAGCCACCAGATGGCGAAAGCCGACGGCACGCCAAGGCGGATGCGCTGCCTGCCCGCCTCTTCGAATTCATCGGCGGCGCGTTTCAATATGGTCAGGGCAGCACCGGCAGCCTCGGCAAAGGCGCTTGCCTTCTCGGTCGGAACCAGCCTGCGGCCGTCACGCACGAAGAGCTTGCTGGCGAGGTGATCTTCGAGCGTCGATATCTGCTGGCGCACGGCGCCGCGCACCACGCCCAGCTCTTCGGCCGCCTTCAAAATGCTACCGTGACGACAGACAGCTTCAAAGGCGCGGATCGCGTTGAGGGGTGGGAGTCGCATGGTTACCACATTGTAGAAAATCACGGTGGATCAGAAGATCTCGCCATTGAATGAAAGGCAAGGTCGGGCCATATTGTACAGCTGTGCAAAACGACGCATTCGGGACAGGAAATGGCGAGATTTCCGAACCTGCCTGGTCTCGATTTTTCCTATGTACAGTGGATAAAATAGTTTTTCGGTTCGTTTTGCACGTATGGATCGCGCAAGCTTTTCATATCATACTAATATAATAACGACTCAGCCTAACGAACGTAAAGGTGACCCGACAATTGACCCTTCTTGCCCGCCTGGCTTCTGATGTGCAACTCATGTTTCGGCGTCCGCCGCGACAGCAATATGCTGCGCTCTGTTACCGGGTCAAAAAGAAGACGGGTGAGCTCGAAGTTCTGCTGATGACCAGCCGCGATACCGGGCGCTGGGTGATCCCCAAGGGCTGGCCGATGAACCGCAAATGTGCCTATGAAGTTGCGGCACAGGAAGCCCTGGAAGAGGCTGGCGTACGCGGCACGGTGGAGACCGAAACGCTCGGCGACTATACCTACCCCAAAGTTTTGCGCGACGGCATGAAGGTGACCTGCAAGGTCCAGGTCTATGCCCTCGAAGTGACTGGTGTGGCGAAGAATTTCAAAGAAAAGGGCGAGCGGACCGTCGAGTGGGTTTCCTGCGACGAAGCGGTCAAGCGCGTCCAGGAACCCGAACTGCGTAACCTGTTCCTCGCCTTTAAACGGCGCATGGCTGAAAAACTTTCTGGCGGCATTCCGAAACAAATTCCGGCGGAATAAGTCTTGCCATCTTGTGCCGCTAGAAAAGGCGGCGCAAAAGCAGGACTTAGCCAGGAAACAGAATGCCGCAACGCAACGCCGTCCTTACGAAACGCACGCTTGATAAGGATCTCGACAAGGTCACCCATGTCGAGGATGCGGCCAAATATGTCTCGCGACGGCTGGTGGCGCCCGGGCTTGGCTTGATCTTTCTCGGCCTGGCGATGCTTTTTGCCGGTGTCTATGTGTTTGACAGGCCCGGCGCGGTGCTGGTGATTGCGGCTGCAGCACTTGCCGCCTACATGGCGATGAATATCGGCGCCAATGACGTGACCAACAATGTCGGCGCAGCGGTTGGTGCACGCGCCATCACCATGAAACAGGCGCTCATCATCGCCGCGATCTTCGAGGTGCTGGGCGCGACGATTGCCGGCGGCGAGGTCGTCAAGACAATTTCGTCCAGTATAGTCGATACGGTTCAGGTCCCGCCGGCAACACTCGGCTGGATCATGATGGCGGCGCTCACGGCTGCCGCACTCTGGATCAACCTCGCCACCTGGATGAATGCGCCGGTTTCGACGACGCATGCGATCGTCGGTGCTGTGATCGGTGCCGGCGTGGGAGCGGTCGGATTCGAGCCGGTCAATTGGCGGGTCATGCTGGAAATCACCGCGAGCTGGATAACCTCGCCGTTGATCGGCGGGCTGGTCGCCGCGGGGCTCCTCTATCTGGTCAAGACCCTCATCCTCTATCGCGAGGACAAGATCGCCGCCGCCAGGCAATGGGTTCCCATCATGATCGCCGTGATGGCCGGCGGTTTCATGGCCTATATGGTGCTGCAGCTCGCGCCGCGGGGCCGATACTCGTCGCTGACGATCCTCCTGATCGGCATCGGGATCGGTCTCGTCAGCTGGCTCGTGGTGCGGCCGGTCGTCTTGCGGCAGGCAGAGAATCTCGAAAACCGCAACAGCTCGCTTCGCACACTGTTCCACTTTCCGCTGATCGGTTCGGCCGCCCTGCTCTCTTTCGCGCATGGCGCAAACGATGTCTCCAATGCGGTCGGTCCGCTTTCGGCGATCGTTCACTCTGCCGGTATTGCCGACAACAGCATGATCGGCCACCCGCCGCTCTGGGTGATGCTGATCGGCGCCTTTGGAATCTCGGTCGGCCTTTTGCTTTTCGGGCCGCGCCTTATCCGGCTCGTCGGTGAGGAGATCACCAAGCTCAATCCGACGCGCGCCTATTGTGTAGCGCTCTCGACCGCCTTCACGGTCATCGTCGCCTCCTGGCTCGGCCTGCCGGTGAGCACCACCCATATCGCCGTCGGCTCGGTGTTCGGCGTCGGCTTTTTCCGCGAGTGGTACACGCGCAATTCGAAGCGCCGTATCGAATTCATACGCCGCAAGACTGAAAGCTTCGAGATCGACGAACCGGAGCCGAACGTTCATGAAGCCCGACGGCGTTATCTGGTTCGCCGGTCGCATTTCATGACGATCGTCGGGGCGTGGGTCATTACAGTGCCGGTCTCGGCCGCGCTTGCGGCGGTGATTTATTGGGCTATGTTCGCGCTCTTCATGTGAGTCAGGGTCTTAAGATGCGCGCCAATTTCCGCATGCAGCGGCTTTTCATCAATGCTCCCTTGTCAACAGGTGCCGCCGTCGAGGCCAATTCGGAGCAGTTCAACTATCTCGCCAATGTCCTGCGCATGGAAGAGGGTGCGGAAATTCTGCTCTTCAACGGCCGCGACGGCGAATGGAAGGCGAGCCTCACCTTCCCCACCCGCAAGCGCATCCTGCTCACGGCGACGGAAGAGACCAGGCTGCAGCCTGCCCCATCCGACCTGCACTATCTCTTTGCGCCGCTGAAGGTCGGTCGCATGGATTATCTGGTGCAGAAGGCGGTGGAAATGGGCGCCGGTTTTTTGCAGCCGGTCATGACCCAGCATGTGCAAGGCAAGATCACCAATCTCGACAAGATCCGCGCCAATGTCATCGAAGCGGCGGAACAGTGCGGCATCCTGGGCATTCCCGATGTGGCCGAGCCCGTGCGGCTTGCCGATCTGCTCGACCGCTGGCCTGCGGACCGGCGCATCATCTATTGCGATGAGGGCGACGCAGGGCAGAACCCGCTGCCGCTGCTTTCTAAAGTGACTGAACGGAAGATTGCGCTGCTGGTCGGCCCTGAAGGCGGCTTTTCGGAGGAGGAACGAACGCGCCTGCACAGCCTCGATTTCGTGACCGCTATCCCCCTCGGGCCGCGCATCCTGCGCGCCGACACGGCAGCGGTCGCGGCTATGGCAGTGATACAGGCTGCCATCGGCGACTGGAATTAACCGCCGGAGGCCGATTGAAAGGAAAGTGCTGCTATTTTTTTGATGACCTGTTGAAACAATTTCACTTGCAACTTAGCTGGCTTGGGCACTAATCACCCTTCCAATTGCCCCGGCCCCGGCGCCTTCCCGAATACAGGTACTTTCATGGCTCGCGACACCACCGACCAGACGCCGATCTCTTCGGTTCAGGAGCTGACCGACTATCTTGCCGCCGGCAATAAGCCGAAGGACCGGTTCCGCATCGGCACGGAACATGAGAAGTTCGTCTTCTTCCGCAAAGACAACAGCCCGGTTCCCTATTTCGGCGAAGCCAGCATTTCGGCGCTGCTGAAGGGCCTGCAGGCCAAGAGCGGCTGGGAGCCGATCACGGACGGCGACAATATCATCGGTCTTGGCGAGCAGAGCGGCATGGGCGCCATCTCGATCGAGCCCGGCGGCCAGTTCGAGCTCTCGGGCGCACCGCTTGAAAACATTCACCAGACCTGCAAGGAATCCAACCAGCATCTGGCGCAGGTGCGCGAGATCGCAGAGCCCATGGGCATCGGTTTCCTCGGCATCGGCGGCAGCCCGAAATGGACCTATGCGGAAACCCCGCATATGCCGAAGTCGCGCTACGAAATCATGACCAGCTACATGCCCGACGTGGGCACCCGTGGTCTCGACATGATGTATCGCACCTGTACGATCCAGGTGAACCTCGATTTCTCCTCGGAAGACGATATGCGCCGCAAGATGCGCGTCTCGATGAAGCTGCAATCGCTGGCGACCGCGCTCTTCGCTTCCTCTCCCTTCACCGAAGGCAAGCCGAACGGCATGCTCTCCTGGCGCGGCGATGTCTGGCGCGACGTGGACAACAGGCGCAGCGGCCTCCTGGACTTCACCTTCCGCGACGATTTCGGCTTCAAGGATTATGCCGAATGGGCGCTCGACGTACCCATGTATTTCGTCATGCGCGACGGGCACTATCACAGGGCGACCCACGTCACATTCCGCCAGTTCATGAACGGCGCGCTGAAAGGCGAGATCGCCGCCTATGAGCCGACGATGGGCGACTGGACGAATCATCTTTCGACGCTCTTCCCGGATGTGCGCCTGAAGCGCTTCCTGGAAATGCGCGGCGCGGATGGCGGGCCGTGGCGGCGCATCTGTGCCCTACCGGCCTTCTGGGTCGGCCTGCTCTATGATGACGCCGCTCTCCAGGCCGCCGACGAACTGACCAAGGACTGGGGTTTTGCAGAAGTGAATACGCTGCGCAACGCGGTGCCGGAAGAAGGTCTCAAGGCCGAGTTCCGCGGACATGCGCTGATCGACACGGCGCGCGAGGTCGTCAATATTTCCCGCGCCGGCCTGAAAGCACGCAACAGGCTGAATGGCGACGGCGTCGACGAGAGCATCTTCCTGGCACCACTCGACGAGGTTCTGGCCAAGAAGGCGACGCTCGCAGAGGATCTGCTGGCGCTCTATCACGGCCGCTGGAACGACTCGGTCGAGCCGGTCTTCCAGGAATATCAATACTAAGAGGCAAGCCGCCCCTTCCAAAAAGCCGTTTGCACAATCCCATTTCGAGCTATAGTGGCGCGAATATGCGCCGCTATTCCGGGAAAGGGACTTTCATGCTGCCACTCTTCGACATGATGATGCAGGCGCAGAACGGGGCGGCGATGGACGCCGTTGCCAAGCAGTTCAACCTCGCGCAGGAACAGGCAACAAAGGCGATGGCCGCACTGACGCCGGCCTTTTCCGCCGGCCTCAAGCGCAGCACCAGCAACCCCTATGATTTCGTCGGCCTTATGCAGGCCGTGGCGTCGGGCAATTATGCCAAATATTTCGAGGACATGAACAGGGCCTTTACCCCTGAAGGCATTTCCGACGGCAACAATATCCTCGCCCAGCTTTTCGGCTCCAAAGAGGTCTCGCGCGCCATTGCCGCGCAGGCGGCGCAGATGACCGGCATCGGCCAGGAAATCTACAAGCAGATGCTGCCGGTCATGGCGGGCACGCTGATGGGCGGGTTGTTTAAGCAATCGATGGGGCAGATGGCGACACCGGTCAATCCCTTCGTCAATACCGCCATGGGCGAGACGATCCAGCAATGGCTTGAGAGCACCGGTTTTGCGCCGAAGCCGAAGGCAGCACCCGAGCCCAGCATTTTCGATAATCCGTTCACACAGGCCATGCAGCTGATGTTCAGCGTGCCGAAACCGGAAGCGGCGCCGCAGCCTGCCAATCCTTTCCTCGACAACCCCTTTGCCAAGGCATTCCAGGAAATGATGGCCGGTTTCCAGCAACCGACAGCGAAGGCTCCGGAGCCGCCGAAGGAAGAACCGAAAGCCGGCGACAGCTATACTGAGATGCTGAACGCCATGTTCGACAGCGGTCTCGAAGTGCAGAAAAGCTATCAGAAGAACCTTGAAGCCATCTTCGAGGCCTATCGGCCCAAATCCGCGCCCTCCCCCGAAGATCCCGCTCCCGCCGCCAAGAAATAAAAAAACCCGGAGATGGCTTGGGAAAGCCGATCACCGGGTTAAGCAGCAGGGCTATTGGCTATCACCCTGCGGGGAAACGCGTGCGTTCAGTCCCTGTAGGGGCGCATGACCGCAATACGCCAGCGGCGCTTGGCCGCCTGCGTCAGATGCTCCGACGGATCTTCAAAGAAGGTCGAAGCGAGAAATGCAGAGGTCACATCGGCCCGCGTCAGGCCGATATCCTGCAGTTGATAATCATCGAGATCGTGCAGCCCATTCACCTGCGAGCGATTGCGCACAATGCGAAGGGCGGTTGCCAGCGGCGCAAGGCCAGCCATAAGACGCTGCATGAACGTCGGGGCGAGCTTGCCGCAGTCGAGTTCTAGTGTCTGTTCATGAGTGCGCATCGAACTCTCCTTTCTTCGGGGCGCAGAACAGCCCGCCCCGCCTGCGAGGTCGTGCAGGAAGGGTCAGCTGGTCACAGGCTGGACAGGCAGGGTGTCTGTCCTTCACTTTGCTTGATTTGCATCCCGAAGATGCCAAAGACCTATTGATCAGTCCAACGAATGTTTCTAATGATTAACATCAGAGATCTTTATGGATGGACAAGATCATGTCGGCGCCGCTTGATATCGACCAATTGCAGACTTTCATCGCAATCGTGGACTCCGGCAGCTTCACCAAGGCGGCCGACAAGGTCTACAAGACACAGTCCGCCGTCTCCATGCAGATGCGGCGCCTGGAAGAACGCATCGGCAAGCAGCTCTTCATCAAGGACGGCCGCGGCAACCGGCTGACGGTCGAAGGCGAAAAGCTGCTCAATTACGCGCGCCGCATCATCCGCCTGAACAATGAGGCGATCGCCGCCTTCGACGACAACAGGCTGGAAGGCACGTTGCGCATCGGCACGCCCGATGATTATGCCGATCGCTATATGCCCGAGATCATCGGCCGCTTTGCCAAGACACATCCGAATGTCGAGCTCTATATCGTCTGCGAACCTTCGGTCGACCTTGCCGAACGCATGCACAAGGGCGAGCTCGATATCGCACTTGTGACCCACAATCCGCGCGAGCGCATTTCGGATGTGGTGCGGACAGAGCCGCTCTGCTGGGTGAGCTCGGCCAACCATCCGATCCGCGACGATGCGCCGGTGCCGCTTGCCGTCGGCCGGCGCGACTGCCAGTGGCGCCAGCTCGCCTGCTCGGCGCTCGATGCCGTCGGGCGCGAATATCAGGTTCTGTTCACCAGCTGGTCCTGCACCGTGGTCGCCTCCGCGGTGCTCGCCGGCATGGCGGTCTCGGTCATGCCGGAATCAGCACTTCGGACAGGCATGAAGGTCTTGAGCCAGGCAGACGGCTTCCCGGCGCTGCCGCCAGTGCAGATCGGCATCATGAAGCGGCCCGGCGTTTCATTGTCGCTGATGAACGCGATTACGGCACATATCACCGCCTGCCTCGACAATATCACGCCGACCGTCATCGAAGATGGGCTGGAGCAGGATGGGAAGACAGGCTACGCCCGTCACTATCCGCGGCTCAAGGCGGCGGCGAGCATGATGCCGAGCTGGTAGGTCGTCTCAAGCTGCCGAAGCGGAGGTCGGAGCAAATAGGGAAGCGCGGACCACGCGCTTCCACTCATCGAGAATGCGCTCGCCAAAGCCATCCTCGCTCAAGACCGCAAGGCGGATCGCCGCGCCGATCAGGTGGCTGAAAAGGTAAGTGCGCGCTTTCATCTGCTCATCGCAGAATTCCGGCGCCAGACGGCGCACGGCCTCCTGGAAGATCTCGGCGACCTGGCCGCTATGCTCGATGTTCAGGCGCAGGAGATCCTGATCTGTCTCCGTGCCCATCCAGACGCCGAGATAGGCGGCATCGTTGCGGTATTCGGCATAATACCAGTCGATCATCGCCGAGATCAGGTCGAGCGCTTCATCGAGGGATCGAACATCCGCGAACATCTCCGCCGTCTTCTGCTGGATCGCCTGCGCATGGCGGTCGAACAGCGCTTTGACGATCGCCGCCTTTTCCGGGAAATACTGATAGACCGAACCGATCGGAACTTTTGCGGCGACGGCAAGTTCGGTCATCCGCATGGCGCTGACGCCCTTTTCGGCGATGATGGTGGCTGCCGCGTTGAGGATGAGATCCAGCCGCTGGATGCTTCGCTCCTGTTTCGGCTTCCTGCGAAGAGCAATACGATCCGAAATGTCCGCGCCCATGTGGTTCCCATCTGTCTCGTTATTGAGCGGCGGAAATGATGTCTCATACCGGCGCGTCGGGCGGATATGACATGCAGGTATTCATCCGTCGTAAAGGGAAATGGTCGGATTTTAGGCAATGGCAAGAGCGCAGGGGCAAAGGGGCGTTACGCCCCGTTTTGGCCTGTGTAAAAGACACTCTTAACACTTCATTCAGCAAGGCAGGCTGAGCACTTGTCACCCTGCCTTTTTCGCCTTGCGGCGCACTATCCAGGCCCGGGTCAGGCGAGGTTCTGCTTCAGAAACTCGACCGTGCGGCCCCAGGCGAGATCGGCTGCCGCCTTGTCATAGCGGGCAGCGGATGTGTCGTTGTTGAAGGCGTGGTTGACCCCCTCATAGACGTAGATCTCAAATTTTTTACCATTCTCCTCGAGCGCCTTCTTGTAAGAGTCGATGCCGGCATTGATGCGATCGTCGAGGCCGGCATAGTGGAGCAGCAGCGCCGCCTTGATGTTGGGAACGTCAGAGGCCGGCGGCTGTGCACCGTAATAGGCCACGCCTGCCTTTAGCTCGGGTGACTTGACCGCGAGGTTGTTGACCGCGCCGCCGCCCCAGCAAAAGCCGATCGCGCCGACATTGCCGTTCGCAGCCTCGAGCTTGGAGAGGTAGACGACGGTCGCCTCGCCGTTCGCGACGGTTGTGGCCGCATCGAGCTTGCTGAACATATCGCGCGCCTGATCCTCGTTTTCAGGTGTGCCACCCTGCGGCGAAAGGAAATCCGGCGCGAGCGCCACGAAGCCTTCGAGCGCCATGCGGCGGGCGACATCGCGGATATGCGGATTGAGGCCGCGGTTCTCATGGATGACGATGACGGCGCCGAGTTTGCCGGACGCATTCTTCGGCTGCACCAGATAACCCTTCATGTCGCCGCCGCTGCCGGGATAGGTAATATCCTTAGCGGTCAGGCGATCGTCGTTTTCAGCGACGACCTCGGCGGCTGCCTTGTTGGCGGCCAAGAGCGGCGCGATTGCCGCGGCAGCGGTTGCCGTGCCGGCAAGCTTCGTGAGCTTGTCCATGAAGCTGCGGCGATCCAGCGTCAGGTGCGTATATTCATCATAGGCATTGATCATTGCCTGCGTAATGACGGGCTTTTCCATAACAGTCCTCCTCAGTTCCCACCCCATGCCCAATCGGCAAGGGGGAACTTAGGTCAGCAGCCGGTAACGCAGGAACAAAACTGTGTTACCGGCTTATCTGGAGGAAATCGCCCGGATCAGGAGAACAGCATCCAGCCGGCAAGCCAGGCCCACATGGCCCCCAGCACGACAAAACCGGCGGCAAAAAGCGGGCTGCGATAGCGCAGATCGTTGCTGGTGATATGCACATAGGCATGGACATACCGCAGGGCGACGAAAAGCCAGGCAAGCACGACGGCCACCAGATTATCCGCCTCGGTGATATAAAGAAGAATGCTGCAAGCATAGAAGAGCACCGGCAGCTCGAACTGGTTGGCGAGGTTGTTCTTGACGAAAAGGCATTCGGGCGGTTCGTCACGGTTCTCGCGATAGCCGGATTTCTTCATCCGCCCCTCACGAACCGCCTTGCCACGGCGCAGACCAAGCACTCCGTAAAGGATGTAGACCAACAGGACGTGGGCAAGCAGAGGCCAGAACATCTCAAAGCCGGTCATCATCATTCCTCTTACTTCGGCGACGGCGGGAGCAGTAGCGGAAAGACCGGACAGATACCAGAGCCATGACGGCCCGCCGTGGAGCGGGCCGTCTTCAGGGTCAGACTTGAGCGATACCGCCATCGACGAAGATTTCGGCACCGGTGATGAAGCTCGAATCCTCTGACGCGAGGAAGAGCGCCGCAGCGGCGATTTCTTCGGGGCGGCCGACGCGACCCATCGGAACCTGTGATGCCATATAGTCCAGCAGGCCCTGCTGCTGTGCCTTGTCCTGGCCCGCAAGTTCAACGAGACCTGTCGTTTCGGTCGGACCAGGGCTCAGCGTGTTGATGCGGATGCCGCGGTCCTTCAGGTCGAGGATCCAGTTACGGGAGAAGTTGCGGATCGCTGCCTTGGAGGCGGCATAGACGCTGAAGGCCGGCGTGCCCGATACCCCCGCCGTGGAGCCGGTCAGGATGACAGAGGAACCGTGTCCGAGCAGCGGCAGCGCCTTCTGCACCGTAAACAGCACGCCCTTCACATTACGACCGAAGGTATCGTCATACTGTTCTTCGGTGATTGCGCCGAGCGGCGCAAACGAGCCGCCACCGGCATTGACGAAGAGTACGTCGATGCGACCGGCCTCTGCCTTCACCTGCTGATAGAGGCGATCGAGATCGGCAAGCTTTGCCGAGTCCGCCTGGATGCCGATGACATTGCCGCCGATCTCGGCGACAGCCGCATCAAGAACCTCCTTGCGGCGGCCGGTGATGAAGAGGCGTGCGCCTTCCGTTGCGAAGCGCTTTGCGGTGGCAAGGCCGATGCCCGACGTGGCGCCTGTGATGACCGCGATCTTTCCGTTCAGTCTCCGTGTCCCATTCAGTGTCTGGTTCATTGTCGTCGTCTCCTGTTCTGTTCGACTGAACTGAAGATGTGGACGGGCCTTTTGTTTCTGAATAGAAAGAAATGAAAGATATCATTGCAGGAATGAAATGATGGGTTTTCCGGATTTCGAGGGCCTCGCCATGTTCGCCAAAGTGGCGGAGGAGCGCTCCTTCGCCCGCGCGGCCAAGACGCTCGGCGTTTCCGTACCGACGGTGTCGCGGGCGGTCAGCCGGCTGGAGGACCGGCTCGGTGCGCGGCTCTTCAACCGCACTTCCCGGCAGCTGGCACTCACCGATTTCGGGCTGCGGCTCGTCGACCGCGCCCAACGCCTCTATGCGGAGGCGGAAGCGGCCGAGAATGCGGCGCGCGAACTTTCCAGCCAGCCCCGCGGGCTGATCCGTCTCGCCGTACCGATGGTCTTCGGGCGGCAATGGCTGGCGCCGATCCTGCCTGACTTCTTCGAACTCTATCCCGATATCTCCATCGACATGCATATGAGTGATGCCGTGGTCGATCTCGTGGGCGAAGGCTTCGATGCGGCACTGCGTATCGCGGTGCTGCCCGATTCCTCCCTCGTGGCGAAGAGGCTGACACCTGTCGCGCCGTTCATTCTCGCAGCCCCCTCCTATCTCGAAAGATACGGCTGTCCACGGCACCCGCGAGACCTCGCGGCCCATCATTGCCTCGGTTACGCCTACCGGCCGCGGCAGGATGTCTGGCGCTTCAGCAACAAGGCGGGGGAAGAGGAGATCGTGGTGCCGACCGGACCGCTGAGGGCAACCAATTCGGAGGCGTTGATCCCGATGGCATTGCGCGGTCTCGGCATCGTCGAACTGCCGGAATTCATGGCTTACGAATACCTGAGCGACGGACGCCTGAAGGCGATCCTGACGGACTGGACCTTGCCAAAGGGCGCCCTTTATTTCGTTACGCCGTCAGCGCGTGCCCGGCCGGCGAAGGTGGAAGCACTCGGAGATTTCCTCGCGTCAAAGCTTTCACAGCCGGTGTGGCGCTGGCCGCGATAAGCAATTCCAGCAAAAGTGTGCAGCGGTTTTGCGTCCGGAATTGCGCAAAAGGAACTGCTGCAAGCATTCAGTTTTCGCGCGTTTGGTGGAGAATTGCGCCTCTCGCGATCAGAATGGCGCAGATCGCAAGGCTTGCGAATTTCAGCTTCGTCATCCACGGCAGGATCTGCGCGGCAAAGCCTGCCGCAACACTGTCGCTGAAGGCAACAAGGCTTGAGATGTTTTCTGCGTAATCGGCGAAGCCGTAAATGAAGGGCAGGACATAAGTAATCCGGCCGAGCAGGCGGGGCGCTTGCCGGCCGCGCCATGTCTCGATCGGGCCGAGCCGCAGGAAAATCAGGAATAGAAGGGCTGTCAGCAGAGCCGGAAAGATCAGCTCCGGGCCGAAATACATGGCTCGGAGAATGCGGCTTGCCGTCACGTTCTGATCGAGCAGCGTCTGCATATGGAAGACGGCGGACTCGTCATAGCCTACAAAATAGGTATCGAGCACCGCCTGCCCCGTCTCATGCTGGAAGGGCACGGTGTAGCCGAAGGTGGTCCAGCCGAGGACGATGAGGCAGAGGGCTGCGAGCAGCGCGATGATCCAGAGCGGAATCGAGCTGCCCGCCTTCATTATCAGACGCCGACGCCCGGATAGTTCGGGCTTTCGCGGGTGATCGTCACATCATGCGGATGACTTTCGCGCAGGCCGGCGCTGGAGATACGCACGAAGGTGGCGCGCTCCTGGAACTCCTTGATGTCCTTGCCGCCGACATAGCCCATGGCAGCCTTGAGGCCGCCCGCGAGCTGATGCAGGACGCCGGAGACCGGGCCCTTGTATGGCACCTGTCCCTCGATGCCCTCAGGCACGAGCTTCAGCGTGTCGCGCACTTCCGCCTGGAAGTAGCGGTCTGCCGAACCACGCGCCATGGCACCGACGGAGCCCATGCCGCGATAGGCTTTGAAGGAGCGGCCCTGGTAGAGATAGACTTCGCCGGGGCTTTCATCGGTACCGGCAAGCAGCGAGCCGATCATGACGGCGGATGCACCGGACGCGATGGCCTTGGCCACGTCGCCCGAGAACTTGATGCCGCCATCGGCGATGACCGGAATGCCCTGCGCATTCGCCGCCTCGACCGCCGACATGATCGCAGCAAGCTGCGGAACACCGACGCCGGCGACGACACGCGTCGTGCAGATCGAGCCCGGACCAATACCGACCTTGACGGCGTCAGCGCCGGAATCGATCAGCGCCTTGGTGCCGTCATAGGTCGCGACATTGCCGGCCATGATGCGAACGGAGTTGGAGAGCTTCTTGACGCGGGCAACGGCTTCCAGAACGCGAGCCGAATGACCATGGGCCGTATCGACGACGAGCAGGTCGACGCCGGCATCGATCAGCCGTTCGGCACGCTCGAAACCATCGTCACCGACGCCGACGGCAGCGGCAGCACGCAGGCGGCCCTGCGCATCCTTGGAGGCGTTCGGGTTCAGTTGTGCCTTTTCGATATCCTTGACGGTGATCAGGCCGACGCAACGGCCCTCACCATCGACGACCAGCAGCTTCTCGATGCGGTGAGAGTGCAGCAGGCGCTTGGCCTCCTGCTGATCTACGTTTTCCTTGACCGTCACCAGATTCTGATGGGTCATGAGTTCGTAGATCTTCTGGGTCGGGTCGGATGCAAAGCGGACGTCGCGGTTGGTGACGATGCCGACGAGGCGGCCGGATTTCTCGACAACCGGGATGCCGGAGATGCCGTGCATCTTCATCAGCGCTAGGGCATCGGCGAGCGTAGCGTCCGGGCCGATGGTCACGGGATTGACGACCATGCCGCTTTCGAACTTCTTGACCTGACGAACCTGCTCGGCCTGCTCAACGGGAGTGAGGTTCTTATGAATGACCCCAAGGCCGCCGGCCTGCGCCATCGCAATCGCCAGACGGCCTTCGGTGACCGTGTCCATCGCTGCTGATATGATCGGGATATTCAGCTCGAAGTCGGGTGCGAGGCGCGTTGCGACACTCGTCTGACCCGGCAGGACTTCGGAATGACCGGGTTGCAGCAGCACGTCATCGAAGGTGAGTGCGTCGAGTCCGGTTGGCGTTTCAATGATGCGAGCCATGGCCAAATTCCTTCAAGAAAGAAAAATGCGTTCCACCCGGTACGAATCGTCCGCACCGGCGGTGTGCATGAGTTTATGGAAGTTGGCGAGGGCTGGTAACACGTCTATGACAGGAAGGAAATAGCAAAAAAGCCCGGCACGTGGCCGGGCTTGGTATGGCAGCCATGCGTCTCGTTCAAATGTCGAACTGATAGGTCTTCGGCACGAAGCGGTAACCGGTCTCCTGCTTTTCGACAAAACCGACTGACGGGAACGGCATGTGGTAGCCAAGGAAGGCGATCTTCTCGGTGGCGATCATGTCGAACACCTTCTTGCGGGTTGCGGCCGCCTGCGCCTTGTCCATGTCGAAACGCACCTCCCAGTCCGGACGCTGCAGCGACAGGATGTAATGGTTTGCCGTATCACCCGTCATGACCAGCCGCTTGCCCTCGGATTCGACATGAAAGACCATGTGGCCGGGCGTATGGCCGGTTGCGAGCATCGCGGTCAGACCGGGCGCGATCGTATCACCTTCCTTGACGAAGGTCGCCTTTTCGGCGAGCGGCACGACATTGGCGAGCACCGCCTTGTGGCCGCCTTCGGCAGGCGTGCCTTCCCGCGCCTTATCCGACCAGAAATCGTATTCGGCCTGGCCGATGACATAGCGGGCATTCTTGAAGGCCGGAGCACCACCTTCCATCAGACCGCCAATATGGTCCCCGTGCAGGTGCGTCAGGGCCACGACGGTGACGTCGTCAGGTGAATAACCTGCCGCCTTCAGCCCGGCGGTGAAATGGCCCAAGCCGCGTTCGCGGCCGGCCGCACCGAAGCCGGTATCGACGACGATGACGTCGGAACCCGTATCGACTACCGCGGGTGCATAGCTGTTTGCGAACTTGTCGGTCGGCAGGAAATTGGCGGCGAGAAGCGCCTGGACGGTTTGCGGGTCCTGGTTGGAACCGAAGGTCTCATAGGGCTTTTCGAGCACGTTGAAACCGTCGCGGACGGCAGTGAACTTGAAGGAGCCGAGCTTGAACTGATTGATCTGCGGCTGCGGGGTAACTTCCATATTGCCTGTTTCTCCAGTTGCGGCCGCATAGGCCGTTCCTCTCAGGATGACCGGCGCGGCGAGCAGACCGAGGCCTGCGGCAAAAAGCGCGCGTCGCTTTATTCCATGAAAAATCGTCATATATCCATCCTCGACACTGTGCGGTGCGTCGCCGCACGACCCCCGATATTCCAGCCGGATTGATACAGGATTTCTGGCCCCGGCCGGGTAAGCATATGTCAATCTTGAGAGGCGAAAGTGTCGGTCGTCTCACGCAGTCGTGATCCAAACGTGTAATGGAAACCGATTGAGGGATTGGCACAGCCCATAACTGGGACTACACAGCACGGGCTTCCCAAGCCCCATCCGCATCCATCAAGGCATTCGCCTATGAACCGCATCGTCCCGCTGATCCTTGCCGTTGCTCTCTTCATGGAACAGATGGACTCGACTGTAATCGCAACGGCCTTGCCGGCGATTGCGGCCGATCTGCATGTCGGACCGATCACGCTGAAACTGGCGCTGACCTCTTATATGGTGGCGCTTGCAGTGTTCATTCCGATCAGCGGCTGGATGGCGGACCGGTTCGGCGCAAAGAATATATTCCGGCTGGCGATCTGTGTTTTCGTCGTCGGCTCCATCTTCTGTGCCTTCTCCTCCAATCTCATCGAATTTGTCTTTGCGCGCTTCCTGCAGGGCATGGGCGGCGCGATGATGACGCCCGTTGGACGCCTCGTGCTGGTACGGACGACGCAGAAGAGCGAACTGGTCTCAGCCATGGCACTGCTGACGATCCCGGCCCTCGTCGGCCCGCTTGCCGGCCCGCCGCTTGGCGGCTTCATCACCACCTATTTCAGCTGGCACTGGATCTTCCTGATCAACGTGCCTGTCGGCATCATCGGCGTGTGGCTTGCGACAATCTACCTGCCGGAAATAGAGGCGACAGCCCCGCCGAAGCTCGATTTCAATGGTTTTATCCTGACCAGCCTTGCGGCTGCAGGCGTCGTCTTCGGCCTGTCGGTCGTCAGCCTTCCGGCCCTGCCGCCGATCATCGGTATTACGGCCACCGCCATCGGCATCATCTGCGGCGTGCTCTATGTGCGCCACGCCAGGCGCTACCCGACGCCGATCCTCGACCTCAACCTGTTCAAGAATTCGACCTTCCGCGCTTCGACGAGCGGCGGCACATTGTTTCGCATCTGTGTTGGCGCCATGCCATTTCTGACGCCGCTGATGCTGCAGCTCGGATTTGGCCTTACGCCCTTTCAATCGGGCCTCATTACGTTTGCCGGCGCGATCGGGGCCATCACCACGAAGTTCATCGCTCGGCGCGTCTATAAGGCGATCGGCTTCCGCACCACGCTTCTCTGCGCCGGTGCGGTGACGACGGTCGTGACCGCTGTGACCGGCCTCTTCACGCCGGAGACGCCACATCTTGTCATCATCGGTGTGCTGCTGCTTGGCGGCTTCTCCCGCTCCTTCATGTTCACCGGCGTCAATGCGCTGGCCTTTGCAGATATCGACGATGCGCAGGCAAGCCAGGCGACATCCATGGCCTCGGTGATGCAGCAGATCAGCCTGGCGCTCGGTGTTGCCCTTGCCGCCTCGATCCTGGAAACCTCCATCTATTTCCGGGGAGCCGAGCTGCAGGTGATCGATTTCCACATCGCTTTCTTCGTGATTGCCGGCCTGACGGTGCTTGCCACCATCCCCTTTGCCCGCATGGCCAAGGATGCCGGCGCCTCCGTCTCCGGCCACCGCGCCAAGCACCTGGCACCCGCGACGATCGCAGCCGAGCAGCAGCCGGTCAAATAAGGCAAAAGGCCCAGATCCACGTTTGATCTGGGCCTCTTCGTAGGTATCGGAATTGTAGCCGGCCTCAAAAGCCAAACGCACCCCGCCACTTGTCGATCCAAGCCCCCAAGTCGTTCGTGGCTTTGCCAAAATTGCTGTTGTTCAGAGCTGCGGATGCCGCCTTCAAGGCGTCGGTATCGGTTCCATCCGAGCTGTTGATGACCTCCGCCGCCTCGATCACCGCGGAATGGGCCGCCTGCAATCCTGCCATAAGGGTATTACTGGTGCTGTTTCCATTCTTGTCTTCGATGTTCGAGATGATCTTGCCACCGTTTCCAAGCTTGAAGCCGATCACGAATTCGCCGTCACCGAACTTGGATCTGTTGTCCCGGATCAGGCGCTGAATGGCGTTGGCCATCGCATTGTCATCGCTGATGCTGGGATTCTTCGCCTTTTCGGCTTTAACCAGCGAGGCAAATTTGTCCCCATCGTCATTGATGAGCTTCTTGATGACGTCGGTAACACCGGCATCGCTGGTTTTGAAGTCGTCCGAATCCAGGAAATCGAGCGCGCTCGACACAATCCCGTCGTTGCTCTCTTTGACGTCGAGCAACGCGCTGTTGATTGTCGATGAGGCCTGGGTCTTTACGGCGCTTGTTTGACTGGAAACGCCGTTAGCGATGGCTGCGATACTGTCGGCAGCCGATTTCCCGGCTTGCTGTTTGTTGGGAAGCAAGGATGCGTTCGTCTGCTGCAGGATGAGCAGTGCCGCGTGGTTCGCTGAAGAGATCGCGGTCATTATCGTTCCTCTGGTGCCAGAACTTCCTCCATCGGAATTCTCAACACGGAAGGGCTTGCGGCATCATGCGTGAGCGACTGAAATGCAAAATACTCGATAACACAACTTTGGATTTTACGAATTAACAAAAAACTAACCTCGCGTGCAAGATCTTGAAGCCAGTAGTGGTAACCGGACGATACAATCTCGGGCGTGTTTCAACCTTAAATTCTCATAGCGCACATTAGGATTGGCTATTTAGCGCCAGACCGGCAGTTATGATCCCGCCGTCGCTTATTCATAATCAATGACTTAGGGCATATTTTGCCACATGGTTGCGTCACTGGATTTCCTCTTTTCTTGATGTGAGAAGAGAAAAAGAGAGTTAGGGCCTCCAGAACTGGCGGGTAGCAAGAGAGAGCGCCTCGTCCAAGCCATTGAAAATGAATAAGTTTTTTTCGAAGCATCTGATAACGTCAGGAACGATGCGCCAGACGCATGTTTGCCGGCACACGGTCTCACCAAACTTTCTTATTCACAATCAATAACTTAGCGAAAAAGAAACTAGCCGCTCAGTCAAAGGGCGGTTCTTCCGCCTTCTCGCAGACGGCGCATAGCTTGTTGCCGTCGAGATCCCTGACATAGGCTGCGTAGAAATGCGCGTGATAGGAGCGCAGTCCCGGTTCGCCTTCATCGATAGCGCCGGCAGCAATTGCTGCCGCATGGAAGGCATCGACCGCCGCCCGCGTTTCCGCCTCGAAGGCGATCATGGAGCCGTTCCCATTCGTCGCCCGACGCCTGTTGAAAGGGGTTACGACCCAGAAACGGCAGCGTGTGTCGCCATCGGCGGCATAGCCGATCTCCTCCTCCGAATTGCGCTGGCGCCGGTAGCCGAGCACCGGCAGAACGGCATCATAGAAATGCCGGGCGCGATAGAGATCGTTGGTTCCGAGTGTAACGTAAAGAAGCATGGGATCGGTGGGTATCCAGTCCTGGGAAATCATCATCCGCAGGACTGGCGCAAAGATCAAGCGTCCTCTGGCTCCGCCTCGACCTTGCGGCCTTTGAAACCCTTCGCCAGCAGGAACATCTCCACCGATTCGGCGCGCGATGAGGCGGGTTTGACGTGCACGACCTGACGGAAGTGCTGCTTCAGCATGGCAAGCAGATCCCGCTCCGTGCCGCCCTGGAAGGTCTTTGCGAGGAAGTGTCCACCCTCGCCCAGCACTTCGATCGCGAAGTGGGCTGCGACCTCACAAAGGTGCATGGTGCGCAGGTGATCGGTGCGGTGATGGCCGGTCGTGGGTGCCGCCATATCCGAGAGCACCAGATCCGGCGTGCCGCCAACGGCTTCCATCAGCTTTTCCGGAGCTGTGGGATCAAGGAAATCGAGCTGCAGTACCGTGACGCCGGGTAGCTGCGTCATTTCCAGAAAGTCGATTGCTGCAACGCGGACATCCTCGTCCGTCGACCCCGTCACCTTCGCGGCGATCTGTGACCAGCTTCCGGGAGCGGCCCCGAGGTCAATGATGCGCCTAGCGCCCTTCAGGATGTGGTGCTTCTCATCGATCTCCAGCAGCTTGAAAGCCGCGCGGGCTCGATAGCCCTCGAGCTGGGCACGCTGCACATAGGGATCGTTGATATGGCGCTCCAGCCACTGGCGCGAAGAGGCCTTCATCTTCTTTTTCTTGACGCGCTGGCCGAGCTTGCGGCCGGTGCGGTTTCCCGCGATCGTTGGCTTGGTCATGCCTACCCCTTGTTTCCCCGCTGGCCGCGGCGGTTGCGATGCCGCCGCCAGACGCCGTCATCGGCCATCATGTCGGTGAGCAGGCCTTCCCTCAAGCCACGATCGGCAACACGCATGCGCGGGCTCGGCCAACGGCGGCGGATCGCCTCCAGAATGGCACAGCCCGCAAGTACCAGGTCAGCGCGATCCGGCCCGATGCAGGGATTGGCGGCGCGGCTTTCGAAATTCCAGGAAAGTAGCTTTGCCTGCATGGCGGAGACTTCGTCATCGGACAGCCATATGCCATCGACCTTGCGGCGGTCATAACGCGGCAAGTCGAGATGCACGCCGGCAAGCGTCGTCACCGTGCCCGAGGTGCCGATCAGATGGAAATCGCCATCCTCGGCAATCTCGATCTCCGGGCAATCGAAACTCGACAGCATGCCCGCAACCTCGCTCACCATGCCCTCGAAAACATCAGGCGTCACATCGCGGCCGCCATGGCGCTCCGAGAGAGTGACGACGCCGACGGGCAGCGAGGTCCAGTGGGTGATGTGATTGGCAAGGCGGGCGAAGCGGTTATCACCGATGCGGATGACGGCAATTTCCGAGGACCCGCCGCCGATATCGAAAAGCACGACTGAGCGCGCCTCGCGCCCGACCAGCGAGGAGCAACCGGAAACGGCAAGCCGCGCTTCGGTTTCCCGATCGATGATTTCAAGCTCCAGTCCAGTCTCGACCACGACGCGCTGCAGGAATTCCTCGCCATTGGCCGCCTGACGGCAGGCCTCGGTCGCAATCAGCCGCATGCGGCGGATCTCGCGGCTCCGGAGCTTGGAGGCGCAGATTCTGAGCGCATCGACAGCCCTCTCCATCGCCTCGTCGGACAACCTGCCGCTGGCGGCAAGCCCTTCGCCAAGGCGTACGATGCGGGAAAAGGCATCGACGACGCGGAACTGGCCGGGACGCGTCGGCTGAGCGATCAGCAGGCGGCAATTGTTGGTGCCGAGATCGAGCGCGGCATAGAGCTCGTCCGGCCAGGGATGTTCGCCCCCTGCCCGTTCGTCTTCATGACCTGGCTGACGGCTCCTGCGATTTGCCGCTTCGGCATCCTGCACCTCGCGCAGCACAGGGCGCGACGGCGCTTCAGCGCGATGTTCGGTCCTTGCAGATGGAGGCGCTTGCACAGGAGCCAGCGGCCTGCCCTGCAGACCCCGCTTGCTGCGATGCTTGCGTCGGTTACGTCGGCTGGAGGGCGAATCGCCCTCGGGGCGCGGACCATGGCCGTGAGCGACAGCCTGAACTACAGGCTGCAACTGGACGACAGTATCGGGCTGAGATGCGCCACGCCCTCCACGACGGCGGCGTTTCCGCTTGCGGGCCGGGCTTTCCGTGTCTTCCTTCGGGCGCGCTGCCTCCCCGGCATGGCCGGAGAGATCATGCGAAGCGGGATGAGCAGCGCTGCGGGATTGCCCGCCACGCTTGCCCTTGCGGCGCCTGGACTTCTTGCCGTCCTTGCGCCCTGCCGCCGACGCCCCGTCAAATTGCGGCCTTGCGCCGCCTTCGGGGTCTTCCACGTTCGTTTTCCATCGCGCCGCGCAAGTCCAGAAAGGTATGCAGCAGGCGCTCATTCGATTTTTGCGTTGGCGCGAAGATATCAGCGACCGATGAAATCACCAAATTCTTTTTGATTCCAGATTTTAGCCACCCGATTTTCACGCCGCGTGGAGGGATCGAATTTTTTCAAAACGGGTATTTGCAATCCGCCCGGTTTTGGTTATAAGCGCCGCACAGCAGCCAAGCCATGCTTCGGCAGCGTCTGCTGGGGAATAGTTCAATGGTAGAACGACGGACTCTGACTCCGTTAATCTTGGTTCGAGTCCAGGTTCCCCAGCCATTTGATTTTGCTCACGTTTTTCCCTCGTAAAAACAGAACATTGTGTGTCGGTTGGAAACTCAGTTGGGAGATTTTGTTCTCGCTTCGAGCTTCCGGATCGCCTCGACCGCCATTGCCACATCGCGGTTGAGGTAGTTCGAATCGAGGATTGAGCGCACATCGCGAAGTGTATGACCGGTGATGGTCGCAATTTGAGCTTCGGTGCATCCGGCAATAGCCAGGCGCGTCACCGCCGTTCCGCGCAGATCGTTGAACGTCACATCGGAGATGCCTGCCGCACGGCATGCCCTGCCCCACACAGTCCGAAAACCGTCCGGACTCCAAGGGTTTCCCTCACTCGTCAGCAGCACGTTCCCGGCCTTTTGCCGCAGCGGATCAAGCATCCCCTTGAGGGGTGCGCCGACCGGGATTGTCACATGCACGCCGGTCTTGCCTTGGCGGAGTCGAATGAATTCGCCGTCATACTGCATCCACTTCAGCTTGAGCAGATCTCCCTGCCGTTGCCCAGTCCACAGAGCGAGGATCAAGGGCAGGTGCAGGTGGGCGGGAGCAGAGGCAAGGAATGCGGCTTCCTGCTGATCGCTCCATACGAATTCGTTGCGCGTCGCGCGGTAGGTCCGCCCGCCCTTCTCGCAGGGGTTCACGTCGATCTCGCCGCGCCCCTTCGCCCAAGCCAGGATGAGGGCCAAAACCTGCCAATAATAATCCCCCTGCCGACGCGACTTGCGGGCATGTTCATCTCGCTTGTCGATGAAAATCGACCGCGTGCGGCGATCGGAGAGGGCAGCGAGCGGGAACGTGCCAAATTCGGCCTCGATACGCTTGATCTGCTTGATGTAGTCCTTTTGAGTGCGCGCCGCCTAATCGTCGAAGTCGGAGCTGCGCTGGTAGCCGTCGAGAAGGGATTGCAACGTGCCGGCGCGGGGTTTCACCTTTGCCAGCACTGCTTCGTCATATGCCCGGTCGAATTCCGGATCTCCCGGCTTGCCCGGAAGTCGAGGGCCGCCCTTGAAGGCGTAGTAGTAAGTAACCCTCGTCCCGTCAGCCAGCTTCTTGCGCACAAGGTTGACGCCCTTGTAGGTCTTAATTGCGCGCATTTGATTTCAGCCAATTGTCCAGAGGATTGGTACTGGACGTTGCAGTCTCTTCCGCCGAGACGACAACGATTTTTCCGTTTTCGATCTCGACCCGGCCTACCGTGACCCCGCCAGCCGCCACCGCCTGAACGGCGCGCGTGATGTCGATTTTTCGGAATGTCGAACGTTGCGCCTTCATGCTGCACTCCCTCGCGCCGCATCCGCTTTGAGCTTTTTCGAACGATGCAAATCCTGATGATCGACGATCTCCATTGCTTGCAGCATCAATCTTGAACTAGCGTCGAGCGCTGCAGAACATTCAGCGATGAAGCCGTGATCAAGCGCCTCGAGCTCAACCTGATCCAGCAGACAGCGGGAAATAACTACGGCGATCGCACGCGCCTCTAGGCCGATCGTTAACGCATCGCGCAATAAAGTTTTGTCAGGCGACGAGACTATTGCGCCCCGGCCACCATCTGGTTTATCGTCAGTCTGCATTTGATACCTTTCTGGTGTTAGAAAAGCCGACGCTGGTTCCTAGGCCACTGCGTCGGCTTTTTTCGTCTCGTCCTTCTGCATACCCATCATCACCAGTCGACGAATTGTTTCCGCCCGGGTTCTGATGCGATTCCGAAAGCTGTAATCATCAAGCTGTTTGAGCAAATCCGGGTCGAACATGATCGGCACCCGTTCCGTTAACTGCTTCGACATGCGATTAATCCTATTAACTTAGGTAACTTGCACAAGTTAATATGAACGTGAAAAATCTTGCGTCAACTGAAAAGTTGTGCAACTTGGACAAAAACAGGGGAGCGAAGGTGAGCGACGATCGAGAACTAAAGGATCAGCGTATCCCGATCATGATGACGGGCTCCGAAGTGACCGCCATTGACGACTGGTCTTTCAAAAACCGCATTCGCTCACGCGGTGAAGCGATTAGAAGGCTATGCCAAATCGGCCTTGTATTTGACGATCATCGCAAAGAATACGTAGAAAAGTTTAGAGACATCATGGACTCAGTGGTCGAGATGAACGATCTCACCAAAAAGGCCGGAGAAGTTGATCCCGGCTCTGTGACTGAATTCGAAAAATCGCTTATGCTCGCTAGTCTCAATATACTTCAAGTAGTGAGCAGAATGGTACCTTTAGTCAGGACCACTACAGGACTAGCCAATAATTTTAAAGTCGACAAAGACGTCGAGGAAATTATTCGAGAAACGAAAGAAATTCTTTCCGTAGGACTTTCCAAGAAAAAATAGTCAGCAAACGAAAACTTGCCGCTTGCTTATCTGCGTTGCCGATCTTGCGAAACGGAAACTTCCCTGAGCGAGAGTTATCACTTAAGATTGGAGGGGAAAACTTGTCAGACGACGAAATTGGCCCGGAAGGACTTGAGCAGCAGGAAAGCGAACCTCTCGATCCCAGCACGGCTTTCAAAAACTTCTACAAGCCAGTCGTCGAAAGAATTTTTGACGAGACTAAAATCCCCGATTCTTTGTTTCACTACACGAGTGCGGCTGGGTTGCTCGGGATTTTAGGCCAGCACAAGCTCTGGTTTTCTGATGCTGCTTTCATGAATGACGGATCGGAAGCGCTTCACGGGCTCCGTGTGATGAGCCACGTCATCGACGAATTCATGAAAGACCAACCGGACGAATTCAAAGAGGCGGCCGATCGTCTCAAAACCGAGGTTTCCGATGCGATGCGGAAGTTTCAGCCTTTGATCTTTTGCATGAGCGCGAGGGACAACTTGCTGAACCAATGGCGCGACTACGGGAAAGATGTCGTGCCTTACTGTATCGAATTCCAGGCTCCTGCGCTCCAGCAGTGGAGCGATTTTACGTTTCCAGTTTTCCTTACGAAGATCGTTTACGACGTAGAATTTCAACAGTCTTTAACGCTCCAATTAGTGGAAGCGATTTTCAAGCGAGCCTTAGAGATCAAGGGCGAGCGCCAGCACTTCGAGGAGGAGGAAGCAGCCCAGCTCATTAGGGGCGCGGCCCTGGAGATTGTGGCATTGATCACCCGTTTCAAAAATCCCGCTTTCGAAGCCGAGGAAGAGTGGCGCCTAGTGACCTTTCGATCGGAGATCGTGCCACAAGTCACCCGTAAGTTCCGCACGAGTTCGCTTGGCGTGGTTCCGTACTACGAGTGGGAAAAGGTTCGGAATCCAAAGATGCTGCCTGTCAAAGGAGTGACTGTCGGCCCTTCTCCCTATGCGCAAGTCTCTGATCTAGCCCTCAAGCAATTTTTGGATGACCAAGGATACGAAGCAGAAACATACTATTCCACAATCCCAATCCGCCGATAAAGTGACGCTGCATTTGAAGGCTACTACCGCGATTTCCGCGAAAAGAAGCTCGATCGGAAGATGAAGCATGCAGAAGGTTTGCTGGATGAGCACCTTCAAAAACTGAGCAAGTCCGGCGCTGAGCTGTTCGGCCTCGTCTACGCTCCGGGCAACGAAGCGATGACGATTCCGGCTCAAATCCTCAAAGCGAGGTAATCCCTGAAATGGAATTCATTCGAAGTATCATTTCTAATTAAACTATAATTTAGCCCTTCTTGAATTAGCCATGCTCAATACTTATCTGTCGGATTGCTGTCGGTGGGCGCGCCGGCAAGATGATACCGCGCCTCGGCAACGCAATTGGCGCGAAATGTGGAAAGGAGGTTGCTATGAGTTGACGACACAGTTTGCATATTTGCTGATCATCGTAGGATATACTCTACTCGCACTCAGCCATTAATTTTAGAATAGCCATATTTGGCGTTTAACCCTTTATATGTTCAACCCTCAACACCCACTGAAGTCCGGCCGGCTTCGGTGGGTTTTATTATTCGGCAGCTCGAGCACATTCGGAAGCCCTGCTCTTGACGATCCTTTACCCTTAAAGAAAAAGCGTTCTTGACTGGAACGCTTTCTCTAAAAAATGTCGGTGTCTCAGACATTTAAGGGTGCGCATATGCGACCGTATTGAACGGATCGATTTTCCGGCCTACGTCGTCCGGCCATTCGAGAACACGGACGGTTCCCACTGCGGCTGCATCAACGATGCGTTTAATCGATGTACCCACCGACAGCATAGCCGATCAGCCAGAGCACATAGACGGTATATTTGGCCGAGGCCTATGCTGCGCGCTCAACGAAATATCTCCTTTGCCTTTGACCAACATCAGAATCCGGAAAGCACGTTTTTTACGTGAGTGCTAGAGTTCATCGGGCGGTCGAGGACCATCGGGGCTGTCATGCCGGAAAGCCTGAGCGCGCTTGTAAAGGTCGTGGTTTTCCAGTGTCCGTGGGGAACGGCCGACCGGCAGCGTTGTCCGCATAGGGATCGCCCGCGCAGCCGCGCCATCTTCGTGGAAAGACCGGTCTCATCGATAAAAACCAACTTGGCGGGATCGAGATCGAGCTGGCCATCAAACCATTCCTGACGCCGGCTCAAAAGGTCGGCTCGCTCCTGCTCCAGTGCATGTGCGGTCTTTTTTCAAAGGTCCAGCCCCGCTTGCGAAGCCACACGTCAAGAGCACTACGGCCGATCGATACGGATTTATCCGTGCTCAAGCGCAGAACCATCTCGTTGAGCGTGATGTCCTTCTCCACATCGATCAGGCCGATGATAAATGCCTCATGCGCATCCAGCCTAGAGCCAGAACATCGGCCTTGTTTGCCTGCGGTCAATTGACCCTGTCGCGCATTGGCGATCCAGGCAATCGCCGTCGAAATCCCAATCCCAAACCGCGCCACCGCCGAGCGTGCAGACATTCCGTCTGCAGAAGCCGCCAGAACACTGCTGCGAAGATCATCGCTTAATGCACGTGACATCCCTATCTCCCTGATTCGAAGGCAGGGAATCACGGCAAACAGCGACAGTCATCTCAATTCCGATTCCGCGTTCTGCGGACGTGCTCTACACACCCTTAGCTCGACGGATTGCCTAATTGGCCAATTAGACGTTGGCGCATTTCATAGGTTGGTCGGGCGGGAATCCTGAGTTGGCTGCTCGTACTCCCTGGAAAAGACGATGCTCGCCCGCTTTATAACCATCAGGATGGTAAGCAGAAAATGCACGTACAATGCGGCGGCAAGCGCTGAACCTATAAGTCGGGGCGGCCCGACAAAGAACAAAATCAACGTCACAGTTACCGTCACAACCGAAAGCAGAATAAGGTATGATACGTTGTCGTTCAGCTCTTTGATTAGTGTCTTTCTCATCCCCTGTCGCGCCGTGAAGTCTTTGATCTTTTTCGGATCATCCGGTGCCGAAATCTCCCTTAGAGAAACAGAATAGAGCGCCACCTGCACGCTCAGTAGCAGTGCCGCAAAAATTGAAAAAACAGAGATGGAAAGCTCCAAGGCCTTATCTGGTACTTCCCATTTCATGATGTACATCAGCACGCCGAGGGCGAGTGGCGAAACGAGAAACGTGAGTAAGTCTGCCGCTTGGTAACGGCCGGCATCATCACGCAAAGTCTGCATGTGTGATACAATTATCGTTGAGACATTTATTTTTTGCATGACATCACGTGTGTATGCTCCCGTAGAAATCTTCCATTAAGCTGTCTACTTCGGTTTGAATGCTGTGTAGCGTGGGGTGTCCGCTACCGTCTCGCTTAACGTTCTCGGAAACGTCAATAAGGCCAGCATCCATCCCCGAGCCATATACGCCCACAACTCGCCTTTTCCCGCCGATTTTCACGTCAGCTTTTACGCCCTCGTAAGAGTGCCCATCGAAAAAGACGAAGCCGTTGTCGCCGGGACCGACGAGTTTGCCGAGATCCTTGTAAGATGAAATCATACCGCCTCGCCGTTTCGCGCGCACAGTGACCTCATAGTCCACTTCGTCCATCTGCTTTCCCAATACTCGGTCAAATCTATCGCTGCCGACACGAGGCTTCATGAAAGTCACCGATTTAACGGGCGCATCGGCCAAAAACGATGAACTTGGCGCAACGATAATGAAGGACAGTTGAAAGTCTGGATAGCGGTTTGCAAAATCGGCAATCATTGCGGACCGGACGTAGTTGATGCACGATCTGCCCTGAAACGACTGGAACGCCATCAGCGCGTATTTCGATGCGCTCGGAGCCCACATTTGGAAATAGAGCGGAATTTCTTCCAAGTCCGTTGCTTCGCGCTTATACTTTTGCTTTCGGGTTCTCACGTCCTTGAACTTGCTCTCGAAGCCATGAGTGCCGTAGTTGATATAACCATGGACGACGCGGATAGACGGCGTTGCAATCGGCTCAAAAAACCAGGTTCGTTGTGTCGCAACTTCGACCGTCGGCTCTATCCTTCGAGCTACGAAATCCGACACGTAATCCAGAAAATCGCAGGGCGTACATCCCGCGCCCATTTCTAGCGGTGTTTTCTCGCCTTTCTTCCGTATGGATATCCGATAGAAACGCAGCCCTATGGTGAATGACATTTACACTGATTCTCCGACCTTGAGTGCAGCAAAACTAACGATTCAATGACAGATTGCAAACTACTTTACCGTCACTCTCCATGTTTCGCGGCGGTCGCGGATGCCAAAATCATTAGAGTAACTTGACGTCTGAGCGGCACATTTAAAGCAATTCTTCTAGATTGTTCACGTCGTCCGACGTTGGCGAATTCATTTCCGCAAGGCGGTAAAGTACTGTTGGTTTGCCGGTGCCTATTTTGCCGACCGTCATGCCCCCGCCCAAGCTGACGCCGGCGCCGATAAGACCGGTACCGGCGCACTGCATTTGCGGAAACGGCTTTTGGTCAGTCCTCAAGGACCGAGAAGCTGCCTTTAATGAGCGCGGCCGCGCGCTTCACGGCAAAGGCCAAACGCTCCTCCGCTCGGATCGTGAGCATGTTCTTGATGTAGTTGTCTCGGTCTTCGCTGGAGACGGTGACTTCCGGGTCAAGGCGGTCGTAGATCTGCGCTGCGGTTTCAAACGCGCCTACGAGGAAATCACCCTGGACGATGTTGTTCGTCCAGACGACAGGAAGACCCCAAAGGGTGCCGAAACCACCCGCAAGAGGACTGTTAGCGATGTAGTTATGGCCGGCGTCCTTTATGCCCACCATGTCCAAATAGTCGCGGGTATTGATGATAATGCCAGAGGCGGGGAGATCAGCCTCTTCCGCCTGGCTCATCGCATGCCGGATGACGTCAAGCTTTGTATCATCTGTGGTGACGCGATCTTCATCGAACGCGGTTGCCTGCGGTATCATGCCATGAAGATTTTCGCCCGCACCATCGCCATAGAGGAGCTGTTGCTCTTCCTTGTTGGCGAGACCATAGCGGAGCGAGGAATCTACCAGTGTAATAAGCTGAGGCGCATCGTCCATGATCTGCCGAGAGGCTGGAATCCAGTGCGCAATCGTTCGAACTGTCGTGTTCTTCAACTCATATTCGAGCGAGGATTCCGGCTTGAGAGCCCCTTCCGCAACTGGTGCCGCGTTGTTGACTGACACCTTTTCACGGAAATACTCAACCAGATTGGAGCCGGTTCTCCCGACGCCAACAAGGGCTCGGACAGTCAGTCGACGTCGCGGCAGCATAACCCCATTCGGATCACGGTCCGTACGCACCAGAGCTCCACCGGTAACTGTGGTAAGGGCATTGCCCACAGCTGGGATATGTGCCTTTCCCTTGCACCCGGTCGACATGAAAGCGTGATACTCTTGCGAGTTGGTGACGGCCGCGCCCCACGAAACGGAGTTGTCGCCAGAGCTTGCACCCAGCGACTGGGAGCCGCCGCCGCCACGGCGGCTGGCAAGCCGTTGCTCAACATCGAACTGACGCTGCCGAATTTCGGCGAATTTTTCATCCTGCTCGTCGATGCGATTTCGCAACTCCGAACCGATCTCGCCAACGCGATTGTTCACGTCTCCGAGTAGCCGGGTAAGCTGGCGCTGTTCACTGCGGGAAAGGCCTGCGCCTCCCTCTTCCGATGCGGAATTTTGAGGAGCACCGTCGATCCCGGCGGGCGCCCGACCTTGGGTCAACGCGTCCAGATCGACGCGCGGCATAACATTGCTTTTCATGAGATTAGCCTCTGTTGAGGCGGGATCGGGACATGTTCGCGCGTCACCAATCGCCGCCGTTGTTAAACGGTGGGTCGCCACGCTAAACGTGGTCAACAAATCGATTGGGTCGGCAGCGCGAAGCAATGCCGGTTATCCAAGCGAGGCAAGCGCAAGGCGTTACCTCTCGCAGCGCGAAGCATGCGTAGTGACTGGATAGAGCGATGCAGCACAGAGGTCAATGCCTCCTCGCATGTGTGTCGGCTTCACCCGTGATGCCGTGGAAAACGCCACCCTCGATTTTGTCGGCCAGGAGCCGGAACGCTGCGGCGGTGTGTGGGGAACCGTTCATGGTGCAGGCTTGAGCGGCGGCGTAGGTAAGCATGCGATCCAGCACTAACGGAATGTCCGCGCCGGCTTTCTTGACCATCATCGATGCAGCTCGCTCGACAATCAAATCACACATCGCCTTTTGGCGAGCTGCCGCATTCTCTTCGGTTTTCGGTTTTTCGTTTTCCATCTCAAAACTCCTTTGATTGGTGGTTTTTTGCCTTCAATTTCAACTTCACGCGCAGAAAGGGTGGACGCCGGTAGCCAGTCGAAGGCCATCTGACTTTCGACCCGCCCTCCCCCGTTTGGTCTGGACACGTTGCGGCAGGTAGCCGAGCAATATTTTGGTTTCCGTCCAGCCTTGCCGATCGGCGCGTCAAAGGGCTTCCTGCAACGGTCGCAGATGATTGCTTTACGAGCTGCTGCCCGCATTTCGGTACGTCTCCGACGCCATTCAATGTGGCACTTGTGGGCCATCCTTAGCCACCTCAATGCAAGCCAGCGCTGGACGCTGCGACAACGTCTAATCGGTGTCGCGTCATACGCCTCTGGATCTCGCGAAGCCCCGCTCCGGCGCACTTCAACTCAGCGCGGATTGCCCGGTTCAAGCCATCGCCTTCCCCCAAATCGGCAAGGAAGGCCCAAGCCTGCGCACGGAGGTCTGGCGGCAACGAATTGATCGATGCATTCACGGCTGCCGATGCCGTCTTCCAATCCATTCTACGTTCTGGATAACCAGTGGTTGCAGGGTCCGCTAAAGATCGTTTTTTCTGATCGCTTCCCGCTTGCTCACTCTTCGAAAGCCCAACACGGTCAGAAGCAAACTCTACGGGTCTTGAGAGGCTCATGAGTTCTATATCTGAGTTCTTATAATGAGTTTGCCGGACATTCTTGCCCGGTTGTTTGGGCTTCAAATGTCCGGTTGTTTGGACAGGAATGTCCGGTCGCTCTTCCTCGATACCGGACATTCTTGACCGGTTGTCTTCGCCTGATGGAGCCGAACCGGTCACCATTCGGTGCTCCCAATCAGAGACGATTGCCCGGAACTTTGACCATATCGGCACGTAGCGAGCCCTGCCGGAATAACCGCCATGGCTATCCTTCATGAACAGGCCATGCACTTCACACAGAGAGTTTGTCGCTCTCCTGACGGTTTTTTCGTCGAGGGCAAGCATCGTAGCGAGGCGATCTATACCGGGGTCGCACTGCTGGGTTCTGACGTTAAAGTGGCTGATGATCGCGCCGGCAACCATCCTTTCGGCATTGGTTAAGCCGTGCGCCAGGCACAGTGCTTTTTGTGCTATGGCGATATCGTTCTTTTCGCGCTGTTCGCTCATCAGCTAGCATGCCCGCCATAGCGAAGAGCGTGGGCGCGTTTCGTCGCCTCGATCGCCCCGAGGTTCTTCAGGCCGAATTTGCTCTTTAGGAAAGGAATGACCGGTCCAACGACAGAATCGCGGTTAAGAGCCAGCCAGCGCGCTGCTTGCTCTACCAAATCGCCGCCATTTTCAGTTGGAAATTCTGCCGCAAGGCTTTGATTTTCCATCGCACGATTTCTCCACATTTGGAGAAATTCGAAAGCAATATCAAAAATCTGCCGGGGACTCTGACTCCGTTAATCTTGGTTCGAGTCCAGGTTCCCCAGCCAAATTTTCTGCTAAGATCCCCTTAGATTTCGCTGCATTTGTAGATTTGTGCAATCGGCGAAACGCTTATGGTTTTCCGGCGACGACGCAATCTTACAGTCACATAAAAAATGACTGAGGATCCTCCTCCATTGCTCATCGCCCAAGTCCAGTCATTCACCGATCACCTCCGCAACCGCTGACATCATCCAGCCTTTTACGGCGTCACAGGCAGCAGACTTCCGATGCCGCGGCCAAACGAGATGGAAGTTGGATCCCGGCCGTATTTTCCCATGTCCCGGCAATACGCCCTCGCAGTCTTGACACTATCGAAGTTCATTATTTATAACCATCTGGTTGGAAATAAAATGGATGGTTTCATGGGCAGGAAGCGGGTTATTGATCAACAGGCTGTTCTCGATGCCGCCGAACGCGTCGTCGGGCGCGACGGCGCCGCAAATCTGACGATCGACGCCGTCGCGAAGGAAGCGGGCGTCAACAAGGCAAGCGTACTCTACGACCACAGGTCCAAGCAGGCGCTGATCGAAGCCGTCGTCGACCGTGCCTTCGAGCGCGACAACGCCCGTCATGTCGGGATGGAGGAACGGATCGACGACCCCAAGAATCGAGCCATCCGCGGCCGAATCCTCGCGGCCGCCGGACCGCCACCGGAGGAATTCCGGGCAGTTGCCCTCAACCTCAGCGCCGCTCTGGCACTGGATGCGGGACTGCGAGGGAAGATGCAGGACAACCAGGCGCGGACGATCGCCCGCATTCACGAGACATCGCAATGGCCGCGCGGGGCGTTGCTGGCCTATCTGGCGCTTGAAGGGCTGAAATTCCTCGAGCATCTCGATTTCCACCATTTCACGCGCGAAGAGCGCGACAGGGTTCTTCGCGAAATCAACTGGCTCGTCACAACCGATCCAGGAGAGGTCGATCTCACCGTCAATCCGGCGAACTGACCCTCCCAAACACATCAGGTAAATGGCATGACCGACAGCAGTATTGCCGCACAAGCCGCGGCCACGGGCAAACTCGTCCCGTTCCAACGCATATTCCTGACAGGAGGAAGCGGCTATGTCGGCCGCAACCTGATCCGCCATTTCATTGCCCGCGGGGTCGCGGTCACAACACTGGTGCGCAGCGACGTGTCGGCTGAACGCGTCCAGGCGCTGGGCGCAACCTTGTTCCGAGGCGACATCTTTGATGGTGGTCTCGCGACCGGAATGGCCGGTTGCGATGCCCTGATCCATGCCGCTGCCGATACCGACCATGGCCCTGCCAAGGAGAGGCAGCGGCGCGTAAACGAGGATGGCACGCGCGCCGTTCTCGATGCCACCCGCGCCGCCGGCATCCGCAAAGTGATCCATCTCAGCACGGAATCCGTTCTCGCCACTGGCAAGCCGCTGGTCAACGTGAACGAAACCATGCCTCTACCCGTGAAGCCGGCGGGCGGGTATTCCCGCACAAAAGCGGCGGCGGAGCGCATTGCGCTTGCCGCCACCGGGTCTGACCTTGCCGTCGTGGTCCTGCGCCCGCGTTTCGTCTGGGGCCGCGACGATACGACAGCACTTCCCGCACTCACGGAAGCGGTTCGCTCCGGCAAATTTGCCTGGATCAGCGGCGGCAGATATCTGACCTCGACCACCCACATCGCCAATCTTTGTGCAGCCGTCGAGTTGGCGCTCCTCCATGGACGCAGCGGCGAGGTCTACTTCATCTCGGATGGGGAGCCCGTGCAATTCCGGACTATCGTATCGGCACTGCTGGAAACACAGGGACTGGCTGTCCCCGATAAGACAGTTCCGCGCACAGTCGTCCGGAGCGTGGCCGCGATCGGCGACCTGCTAGCCACGATCTCTGGCGGCAGAATCGTTCCGCCGCTGACGCTGCAGTCCTATGCCACCTCAGCCGTTGAGGTTTCGCTCGATATCAGCAAAGCCCGGCATGAACTTAGGTATTCTCCGGTGATCTCGCGGGAACAGGGACTGGAAGAGCTACGATCAGCTCAGCACTGATAGGCCTCGAGGCGGGGGGCGCCGTCCGGCTTGCCAGCCTTGATCCAGTCCACCTTGCCACGAAGAAATGACAAGGCCGCATCCAGGGCGGCCTTTCGCTCCTCCAGCCTTTCGATCTGGGACTGCAGGACCTCGGTCGTCCGTTCCGGCGAGTGCTCCCCCGCGCGATATTCCTCGTTGAGCGCCAGTATCTCGCCGAGAGAATATCCCAGTGTCTGCTGCAGGCGGATCATCCTGGCAGCCGTAACGTCTTCCGACCGGAACATCTGGTACGGGTTCGATCCGCCCTTGGAACTACGATCGGGCTTCAACAGCCCCTTGGCGATGTAGAAGCGGATCGTATCGACCGGAAGATTAGTGGCTCTGGCAAATTCCGAGATCAGCATGATTCAACCCTTGACCATGGACTATACTCAATACTTATAAGAGGTGCTTGTCGAAATGTGGAGATCCAATATGACAAGCGAAATCACAATCATCCCTCAGGTCCAGCTTGGCCAAGATGGCCCCTTGATCGGCGCCCAGGGGCTGGGTTGCATGGGCATGAGCGAATTCTACGGCCCGACGGACGAGATCGAATCCCGTGCCACGCTCGAGTGCGCGCTGGAACTTGGTGTGACCATGTTCGATAGCGCCGACATGTATGGTGTCGGTGCGAACGAGGAATTCCTGGCACCCTTCATTGCCGCCAACCGCGACAAGGTCGTCATCGCCACCAAGTTCGGCTACACGCGCACGCCCGAGAACCCGAATGACTGGAGCATCGACAACCGCCCCGAGTTCATCCGGGCCGCCGTAGACCGCTCGCTTAAGCGGCTCGGTGTGGATGTCATCGATCTCTACTACATGCATCGCCGGATCGATGCCGTGCCGCTGGAGGATTCCATCGGTGCGATGGCCGATCTTGTTGAGACAGGAAAAGTGAAATGGCTCGGCCTGTCCGCGGTCAGTGCCGCCGAGCTGCGCGCCGCTCATGTCATTCATCCGATCGCGGCGCTACAATCGGAATGGTCGATCTTCACTCGCGATATCGAAACGGATGTACTGCCGACTGCCGCCGAACTTGGCGTTACTATCGTGCCCTATTCGCCTTTGGGCCGCGGAATGCTGACCGGACAGGCGTTCGCGGGCGCACTGGCGGGTGACGACGCCCGCCAGAACTTCCCGCGCTTTTCTGCTGAAAACCGTGAGGCCAACATGCGGCTAGTTGCCAAGATCGAGGAGATCGCGGCTGGCAAGGATACCACGCCCGCCCAGCTCGCACTGGCGTGGCTTTATGCCCAGTCCGGCACACTGAACGCAAAGACGGTTCCGATCCCCGGAACACGCAAGCGCAACCGGTTGGTAGAAAACGTTGCCGCGGCCTCGATCAGCCTCTCGACGGAGGAAATGGCTATGCTGGAGCCGCTTGCTGCAGCGGTGCAGGGTGTTGCTGTATGAGGCATTTCGATATGTGGTCAAGGGGTCGCGCACTCGACCCGAAGCGGAAATTGTTGCCGCTTAATCCTCCAGTTGACTGGATCCCCGGTAGCAAAACCTCAACCTTCCCCCCGTAGAATCACCCCAACTCTTTGGAGGCAATTCGAGCCATGAAGACCTTTTCTGCGATATTGCTGGCGGCACTTCTCATTCCGGCGACGGCCCAGAGCGAGACGGCCCGGGGGAGCGAGACGGAATGGATGGGCGATGCGCGGCAGTGGTCTGTCGGGTTCGTCGCGGAAAAACCGTCCTATTGCCGGCTGGTTTGGAACAATGAGCTCGGAAAGACGCTCGAATTCCGCCAGAACCTCGACACCGTCATGTGGCTCGTCTCGAAAGACGGCTGGGATATTCCCGAGGGCACCACGACCAAGGTAACGCTTGTCGGATATTCCGGCACCAAGGCTGTTCCGGCCGAGGCCTTCGACAGCAAGACGCTTCGCATCCTGCCGGCCTCTGAGAAGACGGGTGTGGCGCAGATCAAGAAGATGCTCAAGAATTCCTTTATCGGCACGCCGGATATGGAACTGGATTTTGCCGGAAATGAAGAGCCTTGGATCGTGCCGCTGTCGCGGCTGCAACAGATGTATACGACCTACGTCAATTGCCTAAACCGCCTCGTCCCCGCCAATCAGGCCAGCCAGGTTTCGGACAAGACCCAGCCGTTCTAACGCGTGTTGCGACCTTTCAGATTCGCTTGCCGCGATTTACCTCCTCATTTGCGCATGTCGTAATCGCAAAACCGCCGAACACTTTTGCGCGACATGCTTTCGGCTCCCGCTTTGTGCGTCGCCACGCCGCAGCGCTACGCCACAAATTCGGCCTGCGCCACAATGATGATCCTAGCCGTGCCCGCTGCACTTCATTCGCGCGGGCAATTGGATTTGTGTTCTTCCCGTTCAGGAGGCCATTGTGCAGAGGCTTCGTATCGCATTTCTCATGAGCGCCGTGGCAATCGCCGCCGCCGAGTTTGTCGGCCCGGCGGAGGCTCAGACCGTCGCCCACAAATCAACCGATACCCATGTGCTCGTCGTGCGACTGCCGGATGGTTCGCTCGAGCACATTCGTTATGCCGGTGACCAACCGCCGCAAATCCGGTTCGACAGTCAGCCGGATTCCCGCCTTTTCGATCCGTTCTGGCCTTCCGCTCCCTTTGCCGATCTGGATCTGATATCCGCGGCGATGGACCGCGAGGCTGCTGCGATGATGCAACAGGCCGACAGCATGATGCAGGCGTCGCCGGGAAATCTGACTGATGTCGGCCTCAAGAGGCTGCCGGCCGGCATGCAGGGCTATTCGATGGTTTCGACCATGTCCGGCAACGGCGTCTGCACCCGCAGCGTCCGTTATTTCAGCGGCGCTGACGGCAAGCCGCAAATCGAGAGCAGCACGTCAGGGAATTGCTCAGCCGGCAAGGCGGCGGGCGCACCGTTGCCCATCAAGGCGCCGCGGCCGGCCCTGAAGCCGAAAACCTCTGGTGTCATCGAGGTCAACGCCCGGCCGCCGGTAACAGATGGCAGCGTATCACAGGCAAATCTCCGGCTTGCGAGCGCGGTGAACTGATGGATTACGGCCCCGATGTCGTCAGTTGCAATCAGACGGAAATCTTGCTCCGTACCGCGTCGGCGATCTCAGTCATGCGGTCGACCGGCGCGTGGCCGATGAGCATGAAGGCGTGGGTGGCGTTCGCCCAGTAGACCACATTCATGCCCTTGCGGCCTTCGATATCTGGGGCCTTGGGGCCGCCGTCGGAGGCGACGATGCAGAGCGCCATGGGGCCGGTTTCGGGATCCAGATAGGCGATCTGGGCGAGCGGCTTGCCATCATATTGCAGGATCTGGGCGCGCTTGAAATCGATATCCGGCAGGGCGACCTGCTCTGGCGAGAGCTGGAGGCGGAGGTCGCCATCCAGACTGGCGAGCTGCGCTGCCTGCACATCTCTGGGCGGGACGGGACCGGCGAGCGTCTCCGGCGTATAGAGCGAGATATATTCGGCAACGACGGCGCGCCATTCGCTGTTTTCGTCCTTGCCCGAGAGCCCCGTGCCGAGACCGATCACGGCGCGGTCGACGGCGATGCCGGCAACCACCGAAGCAGCAAGCGCGCCGAGAAAGCCTCGACGACTCACGAAGGCAGCCGGTCTTGCAGGCTGGACGGCGGGAATGGCCGACAGCATGGCTTCGAGCTTTGCCCGCGGAGCGGCGTCGAGCAGCGGGGCAAAGGCTTGCTTGTAAGGCAGGCTTGCACGCGCCAGGAATTCCAGCCGTTCGGCGACAGCTTCGTCGGCCTCGACCGTAGCCTCGATGCGGGCGGCCTCTTCGGGCCCAAGTTCACCATCGATGAAGGCGGTCAGTTCCTCGTCGGAGGGCATTATGTGCTTCGTGCTCATTCAAATCCCCCTGCCGATACGGTTTCGGAGAGCTTCGCGCGGGCGGCTGCCAGCCGGCTCATCACGGTGCCGATCGGAACATCCAGTATGGCGGCGACCTCGCGATAGGAAAGCCCTTCCACATAGGCGAGGAAAACCGCCGATCGCTGCGCGTCCGGCAGCGCATTCACCTGTTTCAAAACCTGGTTCGCCATGACATGCGTTTCGGTGTCATGGGCGCCATCGAAACTCAGCGTCTCATCGGCATCGACGAATCCCTGCCCCTGGCGGACGCGGCGGGCACGGATCTCATTCAGCCAGATCGAATGCAGGATCGAAAACAGCCAGCGGTCGAGCCGCGTGCCTGCGACAAACTGATCGGCCCGTTCCAGCGCGCGAACGCAGGTCGCCTGCACGAGATCATCGGCCACATCACGCTGATGCGAAAGAACGAGGCCATAGCGCCACAGACGGGCGAGATGTTCCGTCAGGCCGCTCCTGATATCCGCTTCGCTCGCGATGGCCGCCTCCGCGCGTATTGGCTGTTTCGGAATCGCCGGCCGGGCCAGCGATTCCGTTCTGGCGCGACTATAGGCAGGAAATGTGGTGTGCGCGACCGACATCCGGAAATACCCTTCAATCAACCCTATCTCTCTCCTGCCTCACGCAGGTGTGCAGCTTTGTTTCACGCAATTCCGGACGCAAAACCGCTGCACACTTTTGCTGGAATTGCTTTAGATCTTCGACGGATCGAGGATGGCGGCGTTGAGATCCTGATATTCCTCGCAGCCGGTGCCGCAGATCGCCTTGATGGTGGTCAGCTGCTCCTTGGCGAGATTGAGCTCACCCTTGATGACATAGGCTTCGCCGAGATATTCGCGGACCTTGGCATATTGCGGATCGAGCTTCACCGACTGCAGATAGTAGGAGATACCCTCATCCGTGCGGCCGAGCTTGCGCGTGGCGTAACCGCGATAGTTCAGCCATTCGGCATTGTTCTGATCCTTGACGGTGTCGAGCATGGCGAGCGCTTCTTCATAGCGGCCGGCCTTGGCGAGCGAGTAGGCGTAATCGGTACGGTTTTCGTCCGTCACGTTGGCGCTCTGCTGTTTGACGCACTTCTTTGCCTTCTTGTCATAGATCTCGCCCTTCTTGCAGACCGGCATGGTGCTGCTATCGTCGCCAATGGCGAAGACGGGACCGGAAAGGACAGATGCGGCAATGCAGCTGCCGAGCACGAGAGAAGCGATGCGAACAGTCTTGGTCGTCATGGGATAACTCCTCGAAAAATGACGTTGCGAGGAGTGAACACCGCTGTTGGCAGGTTTATTCGGCCGGCTTTCGCGTTTTTTCGATCACTGCTTCGTGAAGAGTAGCGTACTGAATAAACCTTCGCGCCCGCGTGTTTTCCGCTCGTTCCGCCGGGAACGACAAGGAGCATACCGTGACTCAATCCGTCAGACTTTTAAGTCTCGCCACTGCAGTGCCTGACCATATCATCACCCAGAGCCAAGCCGCCGAGGCCTCCGCGCGCCTCTTTGCCGATCGCTTCAAGGAATTCCGCCACCTCGCGCGCGTGTTCGACAATGCCGGTATCGGAAAGCGGCATGCCGCCCGTCCCCTCTCCTGGTTTGAAGAGACGCATGGCTGGCAGGACAGGATGGAGGCCTATGAGGAGGTTGCCGGTTCGCTGTTCGTCGCGACGGCAACGCGCGCGCTTGGTCAGGCCGGGCTGACAGCCGATCAGGTCGATTGCGTGGTAACGGTTTCCTCCACCGGAATCACCACGCCGAGCCTCGATGCGCGGCTCGCCGGCCGGCTTGGCTTTCGCGCGGATATCGAGCGTGTACCCGTCTTCGGGCTTGGCTGTGCTGCCGGCGTTTCCGGCTTTGGCATCGCTTCGCGGTTGGCGCGCAGCCGCCCGGGTGCCGTCGTGCTCTTCGTCGCCATAGAGCTTTGCACGCTGGCCTTCCGTCTGGATGAGCTGACGAAACCGAACATCATCGCCACCGCCCTCTTCGGTGACGGGGCTGCAGCCTGCGTGCTACGATCAGGCCAAGGCGGTATGGCGGAAGTGGAATCGGCGGGCGATCACCTGTTTCCCGATACGCTCGACATCATGGGCTGGAAGATCGATGAAACCGGGCTCGGCATCCTGCTGGCGCAATCGCTGCCGCCCTTTGCGGAAAAGGAGCTCGGCCCGGCAATCGATGGCATCCTGGCGCGCAGCGGGCTCAAGCGCGATGATATCGACCGTTTCATCTGTCATCCCGGCGGCACGAAGGTGTTGGCGGCAATGGAGAGCACGCTTTCCATGGTGCCTGATACGCTCGACATCGAGCGGTCGGTGCTTGCAGATTACGGCAATATGTCCTCGCCGACAGTGCTCTTCGTTCTGGAGCGCGCTTTCAGCAGAGGTCTGCCGGACCGGGCGGCGATGATCGCCATGGGGCCGGGCTTTACGGCAAGCTGCGTGACATTGCGGAGGGTCGCATGATGTGGCCTTCCATCGCATTGCTGACCTTCGTGACCGCCCAGCGGCTTTCGGAACTGGTCATCGCGCGCCGCAACACGATGGCGCTCTTCGCAAGGGGGGGGCGCGAGATCGCGCCCGATCATTACCCCTACATGGTGGCGCTCCATACGGGCTGGCTCGCCGGGCTATGGATGCTGGCGACGGGACAGCCGATCCAGCTCTTCTGGTTCGGTCTTTTCATGCTGTTGCAGGTGCTGCGGCTGTGGGTGCTGACCACACTTGGGGAGCGCTGGACGACGCGTATCATCATCCTGCCCGGTGCACCGCTCGTCGAAGGCGGCCCCTACCGCTTCTTCAAACATCCGAACTACATGATCGTCATCGGTGAGATCGCCGCCCTGCCGCTTGCCCTCGGCATGCCGCTTTATGCGCTCGTCTTTTCTCTCCTCAATGCCGCCGTCCTGACTGTTCGCATCAGGGCCGAAAATGCCGCACTCAAAAGCGCAATGATTTTGAAATGAAATGCGATTTTTCGTTTGCGCCGCAGCATTGAGATGGGCATTTTAGGGCCTAAAACATAGCGGAATGCAGGGGAAAATGACGAAAAACGCAATCGTGCTCGGCGCCGGTATCGTCGGGGTTTCGACGGCCATTCATCTTCAACGCCGCGGCTGGCAGGTTACGCTCATCGACCGCAAGGAGCCGGGTAACGAAACCTCCTTCGGCAATGCCGGCCTGATCCAGCGCGAAGGCGTCATGCCCTACGGTTTTCCCCAGCAGCTCGGCCTGCTGCTGCGCTATGCTCTGAACAACCGCATCGATGCGCATTATCACCTGAAGGCGCTGCCGAGCCAGCTCGCCTTCCTCGCCCGCTACTGGTGGAACTCCAATCCGAAGCGGCACGAGATGATCACCAAGGCCTATGCGCCGCTGATCGAGAATTCGATCACCGAGCACAAGGACCTGATCGAGGCGTCGCATGCCGAAGCGCTGATCCGCAGGGATGGCTGGATGAAGATCTTCCGCACCGAGGCCAAGCGTGACGAAGCCTTTGTGGAAGCTGCCCTCTGGAAGGATCAGTTCGGTGTCAGCTATGAGAGCCTGAATTCGGCCGATATCGCTCGATTGGAGCCTAATATTATCGGGGATTTCGTCGGTGGCCTGCGCTGGGTCGATCCCTGGTCGGTTCTCGATCCGCATGCATTGACGCGTGCCTATCGCAGCTATTTTGAAAGCCTCGGTGGGCGATTTGTGACCGGCGATGCGGCGTCGCTCGGGCCGGCCGGATCGGGCTGGAAGATCATGACGTCGGAGGGGTCGCTGGAGGCCGATGATGTCGTGTTGGCACTCGGCCCCTGGGCGGCGGTCGCGACGCGCCGCCTCGGCTATTCCTTTCCGCTCGGCGTCAAGCGCGGCTATCACATGCATTACGGCGTGCAGGGCAATGCTGTGCTCAACAACTGGACGCTCGATTCCGAGCGCGGCTATTTCCTGGCGCCGATGAACAAGGGCGTGCGCCTGACAACGGGGGCGGAATTCGCAACGCTCGATGCGCCGAAGACGCCGGTGCAGCTCGACCGGGCCGAAGCCGTGGCGCGCACGATATTCCCGCTGGGTGAGAGACTGGATCCGGAACCGTGGATGGGCGCGCGACCCTGCACGCCCGACATGATGCCGATCATAGGCAAGGCGCCGCGCCATCAGGGCCTGTGGTTTGCCTTCGGCCATGCCCATCACGGGCTGACGCTCGGGCCGGTGACGGGACGTGTGCTGGCGGAACTGATGAGCGGCGAAACGCCGTTCATCAATATCTCGGCCTATTCGCCCAGCCGGTTCAACCCTTAGAGCCTTTCCTGGCTAGATTGCAGCATTCTGCCGGAGCAGGTTTTCGTAAGGGCAAAGGCGATTGGCGAAGGGCATACCTCCAGGTACGTCCGAGCCGATCGCCTTTGATCCTGGCGGAAAGATGCCCGGCCCTTCGGGTTGGCTGAAACGGGCCGGCTGATCGACCGGCCGGCTTGGCCGTAGATCTGGGCTACGACGCGCGCCGGCCGGTCGACCATCCGACTCCGTTTGAGCCAACAAAATGCTGCAATCTAGCCAGGAAAGGCTCTAACTCCGAGAGCGGCGAGAGCCTTCAGGGCTTTTGCCGCGATATCGTCGATTGTGTCCTCGATATCGACGGTGACGACACCGGGCTCGCCGGTCGGCACTTCCAGCGTCTGCAGCTGGCTTTCCAGGAGCGAGGTCGGCATGAAATGGCCCTTGCGGTGACCCATGCGCTCGGTCAGCAGTTCTTTCGAACCTTCGAGATAGACGAAATAGAGGTTGCCGCCAGCAGCGGCTCGCAGGCGGTCGCGGTAGCTGCGCTTCAGCGCCGAGCAGGAGACGATGATGCCCTTGCCCTTGGTAAGCGACGCCTTCATCTCCTTGCCGATCCGGTCGAGCCAGGGCATCCGGTCCTCGTCGGAGAGCGGAATGCCCTTCGACATTTTCTCGACATTGGCAGCGGGATGCAGCGCATCGCCTTCGACAAACGGCAGGCCGAGGCCTGCCGCTATCTTTTCGCCGATCGAAGATTTGCCGGAACCGCTGACGCCCATGACGATGATTGCATGGAGGCTTCCGTTATTCTCGGTCATCGTTCATCTCGATCATCGTTGCAGCGTGGACTGTCTACGGATTTATGAAGCCGCAGAGACGGCAGCGGCCTTGCGTGCAAGACGTGCCTTGATCGTATCGACATCCGCCCGCGGGGTCGCCGCAAACAGGGTCTTGGTATAGTTGTGCTGCGGATCGCTGAAAACCTGCTCCCGCGTGCCGTATTCGACTGCCTCGCCGAAATACATCACCATGACCTCGTCTGCCATATAGCGAACGACCGAAAGGTCGTGGCTGATGAAGACGTAGGTCAGGTTCAACTCGTCCTGCAGGTCGGCGAGCAGGTTGAGCACCTGCGCCTGCACCGACAGATCGAGTGCGGAGACCGGTTCATCGAGAACCAGGAGCCGCGGGTTCAGCATCAGCGCGCGGGCAATGGCGATACGCTGGCGCTGGCCGCCCGAGAACATATGCGGAAAGCGGTTGAAGTGAACGTCCTGCAGGCCGACCTTCTTCAGCATCGCCATTGCCAGGTCGCGCCGCTCGGCAGCCGGCGTATTGGTGTTGATGATCAGCGGTTCCATCAGGATGTCGCCGATCTTCTTGCGCGGGTTCAGCGATCCGTAGGGATTCTGGAAGACGATCTGCACTTTGCGACGGATTTCCGGCGTCAGATCGCCCTTGAAGATATCGACCTTCTTGCCATCGATGAAAAGCTCGCCTGCCGTGGCAGGGTCGATCATTGTTATGATGCGCGCAAGCGTGGACTTGCCGCAGCCGCTTTCGCCGACGATCGCCAGCGTCTTGCCCTCTTCCACGCTGAAGCTCACGCCCTTGACGGCATGGACCGTTCGCGCCTTCTTGAACATGCCGCCCGGTAGGTAATAGTCGCGGACGATGTTCTTTCCTTCGAGAACTGGCGTCATCAGGCCGCTCCCTCCACAGTCTTGTTCGGATTGAAAAGCTCGCCGATGGTCGGCAGCCGGTCGCCCGTCGCGTTTTCCGGAAGGGCGGCGAGCAGTGCCCGCGTGTAATCGCTCTTCGGGGATTCGAAGAGGGACAGCACGTCGGCCTCTTCCATCTTGCGGCCCTTGTACTGGACGATCACCCGGTCGGCCGTTTCGGCGACCACACCCATATTGTGCGTGATCATGATCAGGCCCATGCGATGTTCGGTCTGCAGGCGCATCAGCAGATCGAGGATCTGCTTCTGGATAGTCACGTCGAGCGCGGTGGTCGGCTCGTCGGCGATCAGGAGCTTCGGGTTGCAGGCAATCGCGATGGCGATCATGACGCGCTGGCACTGGCCGCCCGACATCTGATGCGGGAAGTGGTTGAGCCGCTCGGCAGGATCGGGAATGCCAACCGCCTGGAAAAGCTCGATTGCGCGCTTGCGCCGCGCCGCCTTGTCGAGACCGAGGTGAATTCTCAGCACCTCTTCGATCTGGAAGCCCACGGTGAAGCAGGGATTGAGGCTCGCGATCGGCTCCTGGAAGATCATCGACATATCCTTGCCGATGATTTCGCGCCGCTTGGCGCCGGACATGCCGAGCAGGTTCTGGCCGTCAAAAACCATCTTGTCGGCCGTCACCTTTGCCGTCCAGGGCAGAAGGCCCATGGCAGCGAGCATCGAGACCGACTTGCCGGAGCCGGATTCGCCGACAATCGCCAGAATCTCACCCGCGTCGACCTTCAGCGAAACGCCGTCGACGGCGCGGAAAGGACCGGTCGACGTCTGGAATTCGACGACGAGATTTTCAATTTCAAGAAGCGCCATCTCAGGACCTCTTCATCTTGGGGTCGAGCGCATCACGCAGGCCGTCGCCCATCAGGTTGATGGCGAGAACGGTGATGAGAATCGCAAGACCTGGAAATGTAACAACCCACCAGGCGCGCGATATGAACTCGCGGGATTCGGCAAGCATCGTGCCCCATTCAGGTGTCGGCGGCTGAGCGCCCATGCCGAGGAAGCCGAGGGCGGCTGCATCGAGGATCGCGGCGGAGAAGGCAAGCGTTGCCTGGACGATCAGCGGTCCGAGGCAATTCGGCAGGATCGTCTTGAACATCAGCCGGAAGGTGCCGGCACCGGCGACGCGGGAGGCCACCACATATTCCTTTTCACGCTCGCCCATCACGGCGGCGCGTGTCAGGCGCACGAAATGCGGCTGGTTGACGATCGAGATCGCGATCATGGCATTGAGCAGGCCGGGACCCAGCACCGCGACGAGCACGAGGGCCAGAAGCAGCGACGGAAAGGCCAGGATGATATCCATGAGGCGCATGATGACGATATCGACACGGCCACGGAAATAGCCGGCAACGAGGCCGATCAGCACGCCCGCGACCACCGACAGCGTGACGACCACGACACCGATGAACAGCGAAAACCGTGCGCCGAAGATCAGGCGCGAAAGGATATCGCGACCGACGGCATCGGTTCCGAGCGGATAGGAGAAGCTGCCGCCATCCATCCAGAAGGGGACAGACAGGAGAAGCTGGCGGTTTTGCTCGGTCGGCGCGTGCGGCGAGACGAGCGGCGCAAAGATCGCCATGAGAAGAATGATGGCGAAGACGAAGAGGCCGATGACGGCGCCCTTGTTTCGGGAGAAGTAGTACCAGAATTCCGTGAGGGCGGAGGGCTGGTCGGATTTTGCAGTAACCGTGCTCATGGACCGCTCCTAGTGCCTGATACGCGGATTGATGAAGCCGTAGGTCAGGTCGACGATCAGGTTCACCAGCATGATAATGCCGGCGATCAGGAGAAGACCACCCTGAACGACTGCATAGTCGCGCTTGAAGACCGCATCGACCATCCACTTGCCGATGCCCGGCCAGGAGAAGATCGTTTCGGTAAGAATGGCGCCTGCGAGCAGTACGCCGACCTGCAGGCCGATCGTGGTGATGACCGGGATCATAGCGTTTCTGAGCGCATGAATACCGACGACACGCAGCGGCGCCAGACCCTTGGAGCGGGCCGTGCGCACGTAATCCTCGCCCAGCACTTCGAGCATCGCCGAGCGGGTCTGGCGGGCGATAACCGCAAGCGGAATGGTGGCAAGCACCACGGTCGGCAGAATGAGATAGCTGACGGCCGAGGCGAAGGCGCCCTTCTGGCCGGAGAGCAAACTGTCGATCAGCATGAAGCCGGTGACAGGTTTGAAGAAATACATCAGCGAGATGCGGCCGGAGACAGGCGTCCAGCCGAGATAGCCGGAGAAGAAGATGATGAGCAGCAGGCCCCACCAGAAGATCGGCATCGAATAGCCGATAAGGGCAACGCCCATCACGCTCTGATCGAACCATGTTCCGCGCTTGACGGCCGCGAAGACGCCGGCCGGCACGCCGAGAAGGATTGCCACCAGGATGGCGCAGAGCGAAAGCTCAAGCGTTGCCGGGAAGAGCGTAAAGAATTCGCCGAGAACCGCACGTTTGGTAACGATCGAGGTACCGAGATCGCCGTGCAGCACTTTTCCGAGATAATCGAAGTATTGCACGTACATGGGCCGGTCGAAACCGAGATCGTGCATGATCTGGGCGTGACGTTCGGGTGCCATGGTTCGTTCGCCCGACAACAGCATGACGGGATCGCCAGGAAGCAGGCGGATGAACGAGAAGGCAATGAGCGAAACGCCGAGGAAGGTCGGTATCAGGACTGCGAGGCGCCCGATGAGAAATCGCAACATAGCAAGGTTGTCCAATAGTTTCCGGCGGTCAGGTGGAGACCTGACCGCCGGTCGAGCCCGGTTTCAGCCGGGCAGTTTATCATTTTTCTTATTCGGCGATATCAACGCCGTCGAAGCGGTGGATGCCGAGCGGATCCATATGGAAGCCCGATACCTTCTTGCTGACCGGGACGAAGACCAGCGAGTGGTCGAGCGGAGCCCAGGGAGCTTCCTTCTTGAAGATTTCCTGTGCTTCTTCGTAGAACTTCGTGCGGGCAGCAACGTCAGCCGTTTCCTTGGCCTTCGTCATCAGAGCGTCATAGTCCTTGTTGCACCACTGAGCGCGGTTGTTGCCGCCCACAGCGTCGCAGCCGAGCAGCGTGTCCATGAAGTTGTCCGGGTCGCCGTTGTCGCCGGTCCAGCCGATGATGACAGCGCCATCGCGCTTCACGTCGGAGGAGAGCTTCAGGTATTCGGCCCATTCATGGGTGACGATCTCGACCTTGACGCCGACCTTGGCAAAGTCTGCCTGCATCAGTTCGGCGGCGCGGCGAGCGTTCAACATGTACGGACGCGAAACCGGCATTGCCCAGATCTTCATCGACAGATCCTTGACGCCAGCGGCTGCGAGAGCCTTCTTGGCGCCTTCCGGATCGTACTTGTCGTCCTGGATCTTGTCGTTATAGGACCACATTGTCGGCGGGATCGGGTTCTTGGCAACCTGGGCAGCGCCCTGGAAGACGGCGTCGATGATTGCCTGCTTGTTGATCGCCATGTTCAGCGCGCGGCGGACTTCCGGCTTGTCGAACGGCGCCTGCTGGGTGTTGTAGGCGAGGAAGCCGACGTTCAGGCCAGCCTGTTCCATAACCGTGAGGTTCGGATCCTTCTTGAGCTCGGCAACGTCAGCAGCATTCGGATACGGGACGAGGTGGCACTCGCCGGCCTTCAGCTTCTGGGCGCGGACAGCGGCGTCCGGGGTGATCGCGAAGACGAGATCGTCGATCTTTTCCTTACCCTTGAAGTAGGTTTCGTTGGCCTTGTAGCGGATGACGGCATCCGTCTGATAGGCAACGAAGGTGTACGGACCGGTGCCGAGCGGCTGCTGGTTCAGCTGGGCCATCTTGCCGTCAGCGGCGAGCTTGTCGGCATATTCCTTGGAAACGACGGATGCGAAGTCCATCGCGAGGTCGGCCAGGAACGGAGCTTCCGGATGGTTCAGCGTGAACTTGACGGTCAGATCGTCAACCTTCTCGACCGACTTGATGAGGTCAGGGAAGCCCATGCCGGCGGCATATTCGTAAGAACCGCCTTCGACATACTTGTTCCACGGATTGTCCGACTTGATCTGGCGCTCGAACGAGAAAACCACGTCGTCGGCGGTGAGATCACGCGAGGGGGTGAAGAAATCGGTGGTCTGGAACTTCACGCCGGGATGCAGCTTGAAGGTATATTCCTTGCCATCGGGGGAAACCGTCCAGCTGTCGGCAACACCCGGCTCGATCTCCGTACCGCCATGCTTGAATTCAACGAGGCGGCTGTAGACCGTACGTGAAGACGCGTCGAAGGTCGTGCCTGACGTGTAGAGGCTCGGATCGAAGCCTTCCGGCGATCCTTCGGCGCAATAGACAAGCGTCTTGGAATACGCGGCGGTGGCCATGACCGAAGCCAGGGCTGTCGCTGCGAGCAGGACAGAGAACTTTTTCATGATATCGTTTCCCAGGTTTGTTCTTTTTTGATCTTTAGAGATCGGGCGCTCATTACCCCGATCAGCGGGCCGATGGAACGATATTTATTTGCTGAACGCAACGGCATCCGCAGAAAATTTTTCCAGAAAAGCAATTTTAGAAATTTTCGGTCAAAAATAGGCCAAAATTTGCAAGATTGAGGCACGTTCAACCGCATTTTTGTCGCTTTTGGTACAATTTGGCGTCGCGGAAGGCGTTGAGAACGGTTTCAACGGGCTCTGATATATCAACAATCCGTGAGTGCAAATGAAAAACCACGGCTATCGAAAACAGCCGTGGTTCATGACGATATCAGAATATTCAAGTATCAGGCGGCCGGTGCCGGAACGACGGGCTTGCGATAGTGCTGTTCGCCGGTGAGGCCCAGCAGAAAGTTGATCTGCGGCCGCGCCTTTACCAAGTCATCGATCGAATATTCGGTCAGCACGTCGAAGAAGGCGTTCAGCGCCTTACGCAGCGCCGAATTCAGGCCGCAACTATCGACCAGCGGGCACTCGACCACACCATCTTCAAAGCATTCCGCCATGGCGAAGCTGTCTTCGGTGACCCTTACCACATCAAAAAGGCTGATATCAGTCGCCGGCTTGCCAAGGCGCACACCGCCGTTGCGGCCGCGCACCGTCTCGACAAGGCCCGCCTTGTTGAGAGGCTGCAGAATCTTGAAAAGGAAGAGCTCGGAAACACCGTATGCTCTGGCAATCTCCGGAATCCGGCTCAAATGTCCATCATTGGCTGCACAATACATCAACATGCGAACCGCATAGTTGGTCTGCTTCGTCAACCGCATGCCGATCTCCTAAATCATTCGTGAACCGTATATAGTGGCTTTCACAGTTTTGAACAATTCCAAAATATGAAATTCACATTCACGTTTCCCGCGACTGCTCGCCGCAGCGTTTAAAACGAAAACGGGCCCTTCTCGGACCCGCTTCCAAAATGGCGAAGGTTATTCGGATCACTTCATCGTCGGCATGACGAATTCGGCGCCGCCCTTGATGCCGGATGGCCAGCGGGCGGTAACGGTCTTGGTCCGGGTCCAGAACTTGATGGAATCCGTGCCATGCTGGTTGAGGTCGCCGAAGCTCGAAGCCTTCCAGCCGCCGAAGGAGTGGTAGGCGAGCGGCACCGGGATCGGAACATTGATGCCGATCATGCCGATGTTGATGCGGGAGGCGAAGTCGCGGGCAGCGTCGCCGTCGCGGGTGTAGATCGCGACGCCGTTGCCGTATTCATGCTTCATCGGCAGGGAGAGCGCTTCTTCATAGTTGTGGGCGCGAACGACGGACAGAACCGGCCCGAAGATCTCGGTCTTGTAGATTTCCATCTCAGGCGTGACATTGTCGAACAGGCAGCCGCCGACGAAATAGCCGTCCTCATAACCCTGAAGCTTGAAATCGCGGCCATCGACGACAAGCTTTGCGCCCTCTTCGATACCCTTGTTGATCAGGCCCTGGATGCGGTTATAGGCATCCTTTGTGACAACAGGACCCATGTCCGCCTTGTCATCGGTGTAGGGACCGATGCGCAGGGATTCGATCTTCGGGACCAGCTTCTCGACGAGGCGGTTTGCCGTTTCCTCGCCGACCGGCACGGCAACCGAGACGGCCATGCAGCGCTCGCCAGCCGAACCGTAGCCGGCGCCCATCAGGGCGTTGACGGCCTGGTCCATATCGGCATCCGGCATGATGATCATGTGGTTCTTGGCGCCGCCGAAACACTGGGCGCGCTTGCCGTTCATCGCAGCCGTCCCATAGACGTAGCGGGCAATCGGCGTGGAGCCGACGAAGGAGACGGCGCCGATATCGGGATCGGTGAGGATCGCATCGACGGCCGTCTTGTCGCCGTTGACGACGTTGAGGATGCCAGCCGGCAGGCCGGCCTCGATCATCAGTTCGGCAAGACGGATCGGAAGGGACGGGTCGCGTTCGGATGGCTTCAGGATGAAGGCGTTGCCGCAGGCGATTGCCGGAGCAAACATCCACATCGGGATCATGCCCGGGAAGTTGAAAGGCGTGATGCCGGCGCCGATGCCGACCGGCTGGCGCAGCGAATACATGTCGATCGCCGGGCCGGCGCCTTCCGTGAATTCACCCTTGGCAAGATGCGGGATGCCGCAGACGAATTCGCAGACTTCGAGGCCGCGGATGACATCGCCCTTGGAATCCTCGACCGTCTTGCCGTGCTCGCTGGAAAGCAGCGTCGCAAGCTCATCCATGTGCTGGTTCAGGAGATCGACGAACTTGAAAAAGACGCGGGCGCGGCGCTGCGGGTTGGTGGCCGCCCATTTCGGCTGAGCGGCCTTGGCGTTTTCGACGGCGGCGCGCAGCTCCTCGACGCTTGCGAGCGCGACCTTTGCCTGCACTTCTCCGGTCGCCGGGTTGAAGACGTCGCTGGTGCGGCCGCTGGTGCCGGCGACCTTCTTGCCGCCGATGAAATGACCAATCTCACGCATGGGTGTTCCTCCTGATCTCTTTTGGATGGCGCAACAATCGCACTTCAATTTGCACAAATCAATGCGCTGTAATAAGCAACCGTTGTGCGTATATTATAGCTCGATCGCTGTGACCGGTGCTCCTGCTTCAAAACTGGCACGGCACGCGGACAAGTCAAAGGGAGGTCGAACCGATGAGCGGGAAACCTGTCGTCAGAATGGCAGAACTGGAGATCGATCCAGGCATGCTCGAAGCTTATCGCGCGCTGCTGACCGAGGAAATCGAAGCATCCGTCGCGCTGGAAGACGGTGTCCTTTCCCTGAATGCCGTTTCCATCAGAGATTATCCGAATAAGATCCGTATCCTCGAGGTCTATGCCAACAGGGAAGCATACGAGGCTCATCTGCAGACGCCGCATTTCCTGAAATACAAAACCGAGACATCAGGCATGGTGACAGCGCTGACGCTTATCGACGTCGAACCCATCGTCATGCGTTCAAAGCCATGAACTGGGATGACGTTCGCATTTTCCTGGCCGTCGCCCGCACAGGGCAGATCCTCGCTGCGTCGAAGAGGCTGGGGCTCAATCACGCCACGCTCTCGCGCAGGTTGACCTCACTCGAAGAGGCACTGAAAACACGGCTTTTCATACGCCGGACGAATGGCTGCGAGCTGACCGCTGAAGGCGCAGTCTTTCTTGCCTCGGCTGAGCGGATGGAAACGGAGATGCTTGCCGCGCAGGCCAATCTCGGCCACACCGACACGGCCATTGCCGGAACGGTGCGCATCGGCGCGCCCGATGGGTTTGGTGTTTCCTTTCTTGCGCCGCGCATGGGCCGGCTGATCGAACGATATCCGGAGCTGAAGATCCAGCTCGTGCCGGTGCCGCGTTCCTTCTCGCTGTCGCAGCGTGAAGCGGATATCGCCATCACGCTGGAGCGTCCGGAACAGGGGCGGCTCGTCTCGTCCAAGCTGACCGACTATACGCTCGGTCTCTACGCGTCGCGGGATTATCTGGCGCAGCGTGGAAAGCCCGAAGATGTCGATGCCTTGAAGGCCCATCCGCGCATCGGCTACGTCGAAGACCTGATCTTCACTGCCTCCCTGAATTTCTCTGGCGAGGTGATGCGCAGCTGGGATGCGGGGTTCGAGATCTCGACGGCGATCGGCCAGACCGAGGCCGTACGTTCCGGCGCCGGCATCGGCATCCTGCACGATTATATCGCCCGGCAATACCAAGAACTGGTGCGCATCCTGCCGGAGGTTTCCATCCGCCGCGCCTACTGGACGACCTACCACGAAAGTGCGCGCGATCTGGTGCGCGTGCGCAGCGTCATCGATTTCCTGCAGGAACTCGTCGATGAGGAAAGGCAGATCTTCCTGTAATACATATGTTTTTCGCAATTCCGGACACAAAACCGCTGCACACTTTTGCTGGAATTGCTCTAGAGATGCTTTGCCGGTTCCTCGTTCTCATCAGGGTTGGGAAGCGGCGTTTCATCCGGCAGGCGATCCGGTTCCGGTTCCTTGACCGGCGGCTCCGGCTTCCAGCCCGGTGAAGGCATAGGCGGCTGGTCGGGAATAGGTTCGTTCGGGACGGACATGGCCGGCTCCTTACGATTGCGATATTGGATTATTTGTCGTGCCTGACGGTTTCGGCAGCGCGCACCGGCATGCTATCGATGATGGCGAAGAGTTCGCCTGATGTGATCGGCTCACTGGCCTTCAGCTTCACGGTGCCATCCTTGCCAAGCAGGAAGGCGGCAAATTCGCCCGTGTCGGGCATATCCAGTTCCTGTCGGAGCGCCTCGCCGTCCAGCCCGTCGCCGCTTCCGAAGAGCGGCTTTATGCTCGATCCGGCAAGCTTGAGAATGACCATATCCCGCTCCTCAAGAGCGGCGCGATCGGCAAGCAACTGGTTTTCCTGGCGGGCCGCGCGGGAATTGTCCTGGTCGGCAATCACAATGAAGACGCGGTTTTTCCACTGAAACTGTTCGAGACTGGCGACAGCCGCGTAAGCCGCATTCGTCTCATCGATCTTCGTTGCGCCGTAAAGAAGGGTCTTGGACATACACATACTCCCGTCAACCGTTGAACGGCGCGGGAGCACAAGAGTTCCAATCATGTTCCTTAAAAGGGGACGACGGCCGATCAGAAAATGCTGATCGGCCTTGTCGCCTCATCAGATATGCAAAAAGGCAGAAACTGGAACCTGCAGTGCTGCAGCAATACGCCTCAGCTTTGCCGGATCGGCGCTTTCACCATTTTCGATTTCGAGGATTTCCCCGTTGGCCAGACCGCAGGTGACTGCGAGGTCTTCAATGCTGTAGCCAACCGCACTGCGTGCGTCCCTAACCGCAGCTGCCACGTCAATCGGGGAAACAGCGGTCGATTCCTCTATATTCTGAACAGAAATGGACATCAAATTCTCCTTAATGCCTCGGTGGACTGTCCCTACCCCCAGGCGGCAAGCCGCCAGCATTTCGCAACGCAACGAAGACATTGGGCAATTGCTGCATCGCACCGCACATAAATAGGTAAACTAATGTTAACGGCAATAGCAAAATGCGAGCAGGCATCATTTTGACATCAAAAAGCGCTGATGCCGTGCATTGCCGAACGGGAAAACCAACTTATGGGAGAGAATGGTACGGTTGGGGGGTCTCGAACCTCCGACCTCAGGTGCCACAAACCTGCGCTCTAACCAACTGAGCTACAACCGCACAATGTCACGCTCTGCGCGACGGGGGTCACATACGAGGACTTGAACTTTAATTCAAGCCCCGATTTGCGCTCAATATACAAAAAGGCTGAACATGCGGTCCAGCCTTTATTATCTATCGAGCCTGGTAGATCAGGCAACCTTGAAGGATGCCATGGCCTTTTCAGCAGCTTCCTTGGAAGGCTTTGCAACATTTTCGGCAACCTGCTTGGTGGTTTCCTGCAGCGACTTCGCCTGCTCGACGGTCAGTTCAGCCTGCTTACGCAGGAAAGAGGTCTGCAGTTCGAAGAATTCGGCGACGGACTTGACGCCGAGAAGCGCTTCCATGTGCGAGAGCGAGCTTTCAGCATTGACGCGGAGCGCGTCGATCGCCTTGAGGCCGATTTCAACGCTGCCAGCCTGTGCGGTCTGGACCGTTGCTTCCAGCGTCTTGCCGGCTTCTTCGCCTGCGGACTTCAGCTTGGCGTAGGCTTCCTTGGACTGCTGAGCACCCTTTTCGGCGAAGTCACGGAAGGACTCGGCCAGCTTGCTCGGGTCGAAAGAGGCAATTGAAAAAACGTCGTCTGTCTTTATGGTAGCCATCGGATCGTGTTCCTTTAGGATGGGCAGATCTCATGCCCGCGATAAATTGGATAAATCTTATATAGGGCATTTTATTGTGCATTGCAACATCGTTGTGCGGCGCACAATGCGTTAACCTTGCCGGCCGAAAGCTCCTTGCTCTTCTGGACCGGTCGCAGACCTGCAGTTATTAATAAGCAGTTAATTTGAAGAGGCCGAAAGCGACAGGTTCGATCATGCCCGCAGTCCAGTATCCGTTCATCGACATTGCCGTGCATGCGCGGGTTCGTGAACGATTTTCGCGTGGCGAGGCCATGGTTCTGTTCTCGGGCGACCTTTCCCACTTGCTGTGGGCAAACGGTGCCGGCGCCGAGCTGTTTGGCCATGCTGCGGTCTATGACCTGCTTGATCAGGGCGTCAGCCACGCCGACATCACCTTCCGCCAGCTCGAGGCGACTGCCCGCCAGCTTGGCGAAGTCGGTGACCAGAAGACTTTTATCATCCGCATCGCCAAGGGTTTCCAGCGCGTTCAGGCTCCGGCTTCGTCGGAGCTCATCCGTCTCGCTTCTGGCGAGAAAGCCATCCTGTTTTCCGTTCCGGTCTCCACACGTCCGCTGACGGCTGGCGCAAGTGCTGCGCAGATGCTGCAGGGCCTCGATGACCCAGATACGCATATGGCAGTGATAGGGGCCGAGGGCGAAGTCATTGCCGCATCGCCAGGTTTCGCCTTGCTCGGCATCACGCAGCAAGCGGCAAGGACGCTCATCACGCTTGCCGGCGCCCATCCAGACCGGCTGGTGAAGCGCCCGGTTGCGACCGGCCGCGGCCACTTGCCGGCTGCCGTCGGCAAACTCAACGACGAGCCCGCACTCCATCTTCTCTTCGCCGTGGAAACGTCGATCGGTCATCTCGATCCCATCGAGCCCTCCGCCAAGGTGGAAGAGCCTGCGCCGCAGGAAACTGCACCTGCGGAAGCCGCAGCGGATGAAATCGCTGATGTTACCGCACCCGTGGCTGGCTTTACCGAAGCCGAAGCGATCGACGCCGTTTCCGGCATCGAAGAAGTCGAGGAAACTCTGGAGGAAATCATCGGCGAGGCCGAGGAGCCGGTTGAAGTCAGCGAACCGGCCGAGGTCGAAGCCCGTTTCGAGCCGTCGGCAGATGAGAGCATTTCCGAGCCCGAAGCAGCGGTCGTCGAAGACTCTGGCGAGCAGCCGATGGATCAGCCGAGCAAAACTTTTGCCTCAACGGAAGAGACCGTTGAGACAAGCGCAGAGGCTCCGGTTGTGGAGCAGGTTGAGCCGGCCACTTCCGTCGCCGAAAACTTCGCGGCAACACCGGTGGTCCCGGAGGAGCCTGAAAGCGCACCGAAGAGCAGCTTCGTCTTCAAGCCGAACAGCCGCGCCACCCGATTCGTTTGGAAGATCGATGCGGAAGGCCGCTTCAGCGAAGTTTCGCATGAATTCGCCGAGGCTGTCGGCCCGCATGCGAGCAACATCATCGGCAGCGCTTTCTCCGACGTTGCCGCCCTCTTCAACCTCGATCCGGAATCAAAGCTCTCCGAGGCCTTAGCGCGACGCGATACCTGGTCAGGCAAGACGATCTACTGGCCGATCGAGGGCACGAGCCTCGTCGTGCCTGTCGATCTCGCCGCCCTGCCGACCTATACGCGCAACCGCGACTTCGATGGTTTCCGCGGCTTCGGCGTGGTGCGCCTGTCGGACGCGCAGGAAGATCCTCTCGCACTCGGACTGACGCTCGGGCCTGACGGCATCGGTCATGATGCCTCCTATCTTGGCCCGGTCAATGAAACCGCGCCGGAAGGGGCTCAACTGCCGCAAGAGGAATCTGAAGAAATTGCCGAGGCTGAGCCGCAGGCCGAAGATGCAGTGAATCCAGAGCCTGATGTCGAAGAAGACACCGGACCGGACGTGGAAGCAGCGACAGAAGTAACCACTTCGGAAGAAACGGCCGCAGCGGAACCTGTCGCCGAGGAGCAATCCGCCGCTGAGTCTGATGTTGCCGAGCAGCGGGAAGAGCCGCCGGCGCTACGCCTTTCCGAAACGCCGAGCCGCCGCTTCACCGACAAGATCGTGCAGTTGCACAGTGCCAGTAGCGGTCTGACGGCTGCCGAGCAGGCGAATTTCCGCGAGATCGCCAAGCGCCTCGAAGCCTTCGGCGCGCGCAGCGAAGAGCCGGTCGCCACCCCACAGCCGGAACCTGATGTTGAACAGTCTTCGGTGATCGAAGACGTTGTTGCCGAAACTGCTGTTGTCGAGCAGGCAGCACCGCAGGAAGCGATCTACGAAGCCGCGGCAGAACCGCTGCCGGAGGAGGCTGCTGCGCAAGTCGAAGAAACATCGGCTGCTGAAGCGGAAGACGACGTGACCGAAGGTCTGCAGGAGACGGTCAGCCAGATCGCAGTTCTGACCAGCTTCATTCCGCCGCGCGTGAAGATGACGGACGGGCTCTCGGCTGCGACCGTCGATCTGCTGCCCGTTGCCGTGCTGATCCATGCCGGCGACCAGCTGATCCACGGCAATCCGGAATTCCTACGGCTGACGGGCTACGATTCCGTCGAAGCCCTCACCGAAGTGGGCGGCATCGATGCCCTGCTGCAGCGCCACGACCTCGAAAACGGTTCGGGCACTATGATGCTCGTCAAAGCCGACGACAGGCTGGTGCCGGTCACGGCCCGTCTGCAATCGGTTCGCTGGGAAGATTCTAACGCCCTGATGCTGGCGCTGATGCCGGTCGAAAACCGGGAAGAAGGCAGGGGCGAGGTTATCAGGCTCGACCAACGCTCCGACCGGATGGTGGAAAAGGTCGCCAAGCTGCAGGTCGAGGTGGAGGAGCTGCGCTCGATCCTGGAGACGGCAACCGACGGCGTCGTCGTTATCGGCACGGAAGGCGATATCCGCTCGATGAACCGCTCGGCAAGCGCCCTCTTTAACTATGACGAACAGGAAACACGCGGCAAACCCTTCGTCATGCTGTTTGCGCATGAGAGCCAGAGGGCGGTGCTCGACTATCTGCATGGGCTTTCCGGCCACGGTGTGGCAAGCGTGCTGAACGACGGACGCGAGGTGATCGGCCGCGAGGCCGCCGGCGGATTCGTGCCGCTGTTCATGACCATGGGCCGTCTGACCTCATCCAACGGCTATTGCGCCGTCATCCGCGACATCACCCAGTGGAAGCGCACCGAAGACGAGTTGCGCAATGCCAAGGGTGCGGCCGAAACCGCCAACGCCCACAAGACGGATTTCCTGGCGCGCGTCAGCCATGAGATCCGCACTCCGCTCAACGCCATCATCGGCTTTTCCGACATGATGGCGAGCGAGCGCTTCGGGCCGATCGGCCATCCGCGCTATATCGAATATGCCAACGATATCGGCCGTTCCGGCCGGCACGTCCTCGACATCGTCAACGACCTGCTCGATATTTCCAAGATCGAAGCGGGCGAGATGGATCTCGATTTCGCTTCCGTCGGCCTCAACGAAGCGATCTCGGAAGCGGTGGCACTGGTGCAGCCGCAGGCAAACAGCCAGCGGGTCATCATCCGCACCGCCCTTTCGCAGTCGGTGCCCGATGTCGTGGCCGATCTTCGCTCGATCAAGCAGATCGCGCTGAACATCCTGTCGAACGCTATCCGCTTCACGCCGTCAGGCGGGCAGATCGTCGTTTCCACTTCCTATGAGGCGAACGGCAGCGTCGCGATGCGGGTGCGCGATACCGGCATCGGCATGACGCGCAGCGAGCTCGACCAGGCGATGAAGCCATTCCGCCAGGTATCGTCCACGCAGTCACGCCATCGCGGCGACGGCACCGGTCTCGGTCTGCCGCTGACCAAGGCAATGGTCGATGCCAACAGGGCGATTTTCTCGATCAATTCTGCGCCGAACGAAGGCACGCTGGTGGAAATCACCTTCCCATCGCAACGCGTGCTGGCGGGCTAAAGCATCTATCTCCGCGCAATTCCGGCGCAAAACCACTGGACACTTTTGCCGGAATTACTCGCCAAAGAAAAGGCAGCCAATGGCTGCCTTCGAGAGTTGGTGCTGGTAAAACAAGAGCTTAGTCGATCAACGTCATGTTTCGGGAACCGCAGTTCCAGACCATCTCTTCATGTATGGTCTCCAAGTTGGCTTCACCTTTGACAAACCTTTCTTAACGAAAGGTTTCCAAAACGCGGAATTGATCAACGGCAAAAGCTTGTAGTTTAGCAGCCACTATCAGACCTTTAGCTCTTCCAGTCCGGCGAAAAGCTTGAGTGCCTCGGGGTTGGCGAGCGCCTCCTGATTTTTCACCGGCCGGCCGTGAACGACCTCGCGCACGGCAAGTTCGACGATCTTGCCGGACTTGGTGCGCGGGATATCGGCGACCGCGATGATCTTGGCCGGCACGTGGCGGGGAGAAGCGCCGACACGGATGCGGGTCTTGATCGCCTTGATCAGATCCTCGCTCAAGGTGACGCCGGCCGCCAGGCGGACGAAGAGCACGACGCGCACGTCGTCATCCCAGTCCTGGCCGATGCAGAGCGCTTCGGCCACTTCGTCCATCTGCTCGACCTGATTGTAGATTTCCGCCGTGCCGATGCGCACGCCGCCAGGATTGAGCGTCGCATCCGAACGACCGTGAATGATCAGGCCGCCATGTTCGGTCCATTCGGCAAAATCGCCGTGGCACCAGACATTGTCGAAGCGCTCGAAATAGGCGGCGCGGTACTTGGCGCCATCAGGATCGTTCCAGAACATGACCGGCATTGACGGGAAGGCCTTGGTGCAGACCAGTTCGCCCTTTTCCTGACGGACCGGCTTGCCTTCGTCATTCCAGACGTCGACGGCGAGGCCGAGGCCAGCTCCCTGGATCTCGCCGCGCCAGACGGGTTGCAGCGGATTGCCGAGCACGAAGCAGGACACGATATCCGTGCCACCGGAAATCGAGGCAAGCTGGACGTCTTCCTTGATACCTTCATAGACGAAGGCGAAACCTTCAGGCGACAGCGGCGAACCGGTGGAGGTGATCAGCCGCAAGCTCGACAGATCATGGCTCGTGCGCGGCGTCAGTCCACTCTTGCGCACTGCGTCGATATATTTGGCCGAGGTCCCGAAGATCGCGAATTCCTCCTCGGCCGCATAGTCAAAGAGCACATTGCCATTAGGCGCGAAAGGCGATCCGTCGAAAAGGCAGAGCGTGGCGCCGGAGGCAAGGCCGCTCGCCAGCCAGTTCCACATCATCCAGCCGCAGGTGGTGAAGTAGAAAAGCTTGTCCCCCGGCTGCAGTCCGCAATGCAGGCGATGCTCTTTCAGATGCTGAAGCAGCGTGCCGCCGGCAGAATGCACGATGCATTTCGGTACGCCTGTTGTGCCCGAAGAAAACAGAATATAGGCCGGATGGGCGAAAGGCAGCTGCACGAACTCGATCGGCTTCGGCGCATAGGGAGCAACGAACTCTGAAAGCGTCTTGCCGCCGGCGGTTTCGCGCGCGACCTCTTCGGCGTTGCCGGCATAATGGACCACCAGCGTCGGCACACCGAGGCTCTTGGCGACGTTCGCCACCTTTAACTTCACGTCCTGCAGCTTGCCATTATACCAATAGGCATCGCAGGCGATGAAAAGCTTCGGCGCGATCTGCCCGAAACGATCGAGCACGCCTTGCTCGCCGAAGTCCGGAGAACAGGACGACCAGATGGCGCCGATCGAGGTTGCCGCCAGCATGGTAGCTATCGTTTCCGGCATATTGGGCATCATGGCCGCGACACGGTCACCTTCCCCAATGCCGAGCGCGCGAAAGCCCTGCTGGAGCTGTGATACAAGCGCGCGCAGGCGATCCCACGACCAGCGGTCTTCGACCTTGTCCTCACCGCGGAAAATGATGGCATCGCCCTGCCCGCTTCCGCTCAGCAGATTTTCGGCGAAGTTCAGGCGCGCCTCGGGAAAGAAGCGCGCTTCCAGCATGCGGTCGCCGTTAACGAGAATATCCGCGCCGCGCTCTCCCTTCACGCCGCAGAAATCCCACAAGGCCGACCAGAAGCTCTCCCGATCGGCGATCGACCAGGCATGCAGATCCTCAAAACCTTTCAAGGCGAGACCGAAGTCTCCATTGCAGCGCTGCATAAAGGCATGGATCGGGCTATTTTCGATCCCATCTTCCGTGGGCTTCCAAAGCGGCTGATTTTCCTGCATTCAATCCTCCTCCCCAATGCGGAACTTATAGCATGCTGCATTGCATTATAAAGTGTGCAGCGACGCGATCCGCCGCGCGTGGGATTTGCATATGCCCGGTATTTCATATATCCGGCAAAATCAGAAAATAACGGGTAACCGGCTGAAGTTCCGGCGGAGCTCATGGGTACGTCAAGACAAGGCAGATGGCGAAAAAGGATCGGCCCCGTCTCGCGCTGGCTGCCGGCATTTGCCCGTATCTCCACCATCCTATTGTTAATCGGGCTTGCCTTCTTCCTCGCGCTCAGGATCGCCGCTCCCTATCTTATTTCCACCGGCTTCGTGCGCTCCGGCATCGAGGATGCCCTATCGAAATGGACGGGCTATCACGCCGAGATCAAGGGCAACCCCGTCCTCGAATTCTGGCCGACGCCACGCATTACGCTAAACGACGTCACCATCCGCCAACCGCGCGAAAGCGGCGACAAACAGCTCGGCCGCATCGAGAGCCTTTCAGCCGATTTCAGCCTGATCGATGCGCTGCGCGGCCGCACTCACTTCCACGAATTTCACCTGCTGCGGCCCAGCCTCGCGCTGACGCGCGATGAGAATGGCCTGATCGACTGGAGCTATACCGGCCTTCTGGCACGAGCCATCGTTGGCGTGCGGGATGACAACGGCACCGAGGTTCTCGATCCGAAGCTCGACGCCGATATCGGTGCCGTGACGGTGGAGGATGGCACGCTGACCCTGACCGATACGCAGACAGGCAATGTCTACCACTTCGACAGCGTCGCAGCCGATATCGCCTGGCCGAAGCTGTCGAGGGCCATTTCAGCCGTCCTCATTGCCCGGTTCAACGGCGAGGACCTGAAGGTCGATTTTGCCTCTGCCGCGCCGCTGCTGGTCTTCGGCGGCAAGAATGCCGAGATGAAGGCCTCGATCGCTTCCAACCTGATGACCGCGCGTTTCCAGGGTGTCGGCAGCATGGTGAGCCTCTCCTCGGTCTCAGGCAACATCAACGCCAGTTTTCCGGATGTGCAGGCCCTCCTGAAATGGTCCGGCAGATCTATCCCGGGGATCGAGTCGCTGAAGAGCGCGTCGATGACCTCGGATGTAACGTCGGTATCCAACGGTTTCCGCTTCAACAATGTCAGTATGGCGCTGAACGATGCGAGCGCCACCGGTGTGATGGATTTCACCGTCGCACCCGGCAAGCGGCCGAAGATCGGCGGGACGCTTGCCTTCGACCAGATGAACCTTAAGCCATTCCTCGATGCCTTCGCGCTCAGACTTGCCGCCGGCGGCCTTGGCGACTTGCTGCTACCGAGCCCTCTCGGACCGCTGCAACTTCTTGATCTCGATGTGCGGCTTTCCGCGCGACAGGCGCAGATGGGTATCTTTTCACTTGCGGATGTCGGCGCCAGCGTGATCGTCGCCGGCGAGGAAGCGAAGTTCGATATTGGCGACAGCCAGTTCGAGGGCGGCGAAATGACGGCCCATCTGGAGGCGACCCGTCGCGATTTCGATGGTGGCGGCAAATTGCAGCTTTCGATCCGCAACGCGGATTTCAATGCGCTTGCCGAAAAATTGCAGCTCAAGGGGCCGCTGCCGCATGCGACGGGATCTCTCGATCTTTCGCTGGAGACGCCGAAGGCGATCTGGACGACGGGACTTGCCGATGTGACCGGCAAGCTCAGATTCTGGACAGCGGCGGGTTCCATTCCCGGCGTCGATGTCTATGCACTTCGTACGCAGGCAGCGCAGAAGCCGTTCTTCGCGCTGAGCTCCACTGGAAACGGATCCTTCGCCTTCAGTAAGCTCGATCTTCAGGCCGACTTTGCCAATGGCACAGCGGAAATCCACAATGCGCGATTTGCCGGCTCCGATCAGACGCTGACGCTATCAGGCGTCATCACTTATCAGTCGAACGGGCTTGCGCTCTCCGGCGCGCTGGAAGCGACCGATCCGGCAAAAGCGGCCGATCTGCCGCGCCTGCCCTTCTTCATGGGCGGCTCGTGGCCGAACCCGGTCATTTCGCCGGTGCCGCTGTTCAACGTACCGACGAAAACCCAGCCTTAGCGCCTTTCCTGGTCAGTTCTAGAGCATTTCCGGACGCAAAACCGCTACAGGTTTTCTCTGGAATTGCTCTTAAGCTGTCGCCGCCGCGGCCCTCTCATCGCGCTCGCGCTGCACTTCGCGGCGCTTGGTGACGACAGATGCACAGATGACGCCTATCGCCACGATGGCGATCAGAATGGTGCAGACCGCATTGATTTCCGGCGTCACGCCGAGACGCACCTGGCTGTAGATCTTCATCGGCAGCGTGGTTGCGCCCGGTCCTGACGTGAAGCTCGCAATCACGAGGTCGTCGAGCGACAGGGTGAAGGCCAGGACCCAGCCAGAAAAGACGGCTGGCGAGATGATCGGCAGCGTCACCTCGAAGAAGGTCCTGACCGGCGGGGCGCCGAGATCCTGGGCGGCCTCCTCGATCGACTGGTCGAAACTCAGAAGCCGTGACTGCACGACGACTGCGACGAAGCACATGGTCAGCGTCGTATGCGCCAGTGTGATGGTCCAGAAGCCGCGGTCAAGGCCGATTGCCACGAAGAGGAGCAACAGCGACAGGCCGGTGATGACTTCGGGCATGACGAGCGGCGCGTAGACCAATCCTGAAAAGAGGATGCGGCCGCGGAAGCGCGTGAAGCGCACCAGGGTGATCGCCGCCATGGTGCCGAGGATCGTAGCGAATGTCGCCGACAGCAGGCCGACGCGGATCGTCACCCAGGCCGCATCGAGCAGGGCCTGGTTGGAGAGCAGCGAGACATACCATTTGGTCGAAAAACCGCCCCAGACGGTGACGAGCTTCGATTCATTGAAAGAGAAGATCACCAGAAGCACGATCGGCAGATAGAGAAAGGCGAAGCCGAGCACGACGGAGGTGATGTTAAAGCGGGTCCATCTGAACATGGCTTATTTCCCTGCCTCGTCGGCTTTTGCCTGAACATTCTGGAAGAAGACGATCGGGATCACGAGGATGAGAAGCAGGATCGTCGCCACCGCCGAAGAAACGGGCCAGTCGCGATTGGAATTGAATTCGTTCCAGATCGTCTTGCCGATCATCAGCGTCTGCGAGCCGCCAAGCAGGTCGGGGATAACGAATTCGCCGACGGCCGGGATGAAGACCAGCATGCAGCCGGCGATGACGCCCGGGATCGACAGCGGGAAGGTGACGCGCCAGAAAGCCTGGATCGGCGTGCAGCCGAGATCCTGTGCCGCCTCGATCAGCGTGCCGTCCATCTTCTCCAGCGCCGAGTAGAGAGGCAGCACCATGAAGGGCAGATAGGAATAGACGATACCGATATAGACGGCTGTATTGGTATTGAGGATGATCAGCGGATTGTCGATGAGGTGCAGCGACGTCAGGAACTGGTTCAAGAGCCCTTCCGGCTTCAGGATGGCAATCCAGGCATAGACGCGGATCAGAAAGCTTGTCCAGAAGGGCAAGATCACCAGCATCAGGAGCGTCGGGCGAATGCTGCGGGGCGCCTGCGCCATGCCATAGGCAACCGGATAGGCGATCAAAAGCGTCAGGAAAGTGGAGATCCCGGCGATCACCACACTCGAAATATAGGCATTGAAATAGAGCGGGTCGTCGGTCAGGTAGCCGTAATTGTCGAGGGAGAAGCTCGAGACCTTGTCCCAGAAACCGCCCCAGCCATCAGCGAGAGCGAAGACCGGCTCATAAGGCGGCATGGCGATCGCCGTTGCCGACAGCGAGATGCGGAAGACGATGAAGAACGGCGCCAGGAAGAAGAGCAGCAGCCAAGCATAGGGAATGATGATGACAAGGCGGTTGTAGAAGCGTGAAGTGAAGGTCCGCATGGTCTCAATCCTTCAGCAGCACGCCGCTGTCCTCGTCGAAGGAGACCCAGACTTCCTGATCGTAGGTGAAGGGGTCATCGACGGCGCGCTGTGCGTTGAGGGAAGAAGCCTTGACGACATTGCCGTTCGGCAGTCTGACGTGGAAGACCGTCATGTCGCCGAGATAGCCGATGTCCCAGAGCTCGCCCTTGGCGGCATTGGTCGAGGCATTCCCGGGTGCCGCGCGGGTGACGCGGAGCTTTTCCGGGCGGATGGCGAAACCGAGCGTGCTACCAACGGTCGGGGCGTCGGTCGAGGCCGTGCGGACCGTGAAGCCGCTGTCGACGGCGATTTCGACCGCGCCATTTGAGGCCGTTGTCACCTTGCCGTCGAAAATGTTCACGTCGCCGATGAAATCAGCAACGAAGCGGCAATTCGGTGCTTCGTAGATCTCGGCCGGCGTGGCGACCTGCACCACCTTGCCGTGGCTCATGACTGCAATTCGGTCGGCCATTGTCATGGCTTCTTCCTGATCGTGCGTGACGACGACGAAGGTGAGGCCGAGGCTCTGCTGCAGGTCCATCAATTCGAACTGGGTTTCCTCGCGCAGCTTCTTGTCGAGCGCGCCGAGCGGCTCATCGAGCAGCAACACCTTGGGGCGCTTGGCGAGAGAACGGGCAAGCGCCACGCGCTGGCGCTGCCCGCCGGAAAGCTGGTTGGGCTTGCGGGAAGCGAACTGCTCGAGCTTCACGAGCTTCAGCATCTGCGAGACACGCTCGACCATCTCGTCCTTCGGCATGCCATCCTGCTTGAGGCCGAAGGCAATATTCTTCTCGACCGTCATGTGCGGGAAAAGAGCGTAGGACTGGAACATCATGTTGACCGGCCGCTTGTAGGGCGGCGTGCCCGAAAGATCGGTGCCGTCGAGAATAATTTCGCCCGATGTCGGCTGTTCGAAACCGGCCAGCATGCGCAGCAGCGTGGACTTGCCGCAGCCGGATGCGCCGAGCAGCGCAAAGAATTCGCGGTGATAGATATTCAGCGACAGATCGTTGACGGCGGTAAAATCGCCGAAGCGCTTGGTGACATTCTTGAAGGCAATGAACGGCTTTGCGGATGGATCAGTCCAAGGTGCGAATGCGCGGCGGATATTGCCAAGAGATTTCATATTATTCCCCGAAAATACAAGGTTTCAGCCGGCCTCCACCCGGGCCGGGAATGGAAAGGCCCGGACGTTTCCGTCCGGGCCGAAATCTCGGTTACTGGCCGGTGACGACCTTGGTCCAGATTCGTGTCACCAGACGCTGCGTCTTCGGATCGAGCGGCGGCACGGTGAAGAGCTTGGCCATGATCTCCGGCGTCGGATAGATCGCCGTGTCGTCGATCACCTCCTTGTCGAGAAACTGCTGCGAGGCCTTGTTGCCGTTAGCGTAGAAGACGAAGTTGGATGCCTTGGCGGCGACTTCAGGCTTCATCATGTAGTTGATGAACTCATGCGCCTCTTCGACATGCGGCGCATCCTTCGGAATGCCGAAGACATCGAAGAAGATCTGCGCACCCTGGCTCGGAACAGAATAGTCGACATTTACGCCGGCCTTTGCCTCGGCTGCGCGATCCCGGGCCTGGAAGACATCGCCCGAAAAGCCGAGCGCGATGCAAATATCGCCGTTGGCGAGCGCGCTGATATATTCAGAGGAGTGGAACTTGCGAACGAAGGGACGAACTGCAAGCAGGACTTCCTGCGCCTTGTTCAGGTCTTCCGGCTTCTTGCTGTTCGGATCGAGGCCGAGATAGGCAAGAACGGACGGAATGACGTCTGTCGGCGAATCCAGCATATAGATGCCGCAATCCTTGAGCTTTGCAGCCTTGGCCGGATCGAAAAGCGCATCCCAGTTGGGCTTTTCATCCGTACCGAGTGCAGCCTTCACCTTGTCGACGTTATAGCCGATGCCGGTCGTGCCCCACATATAGTCGACGGAGTATTCGTTACCCGGATCGAAGGTGGCGACGCCCTTCGTCACGACGTCCCACATGTTCGACAGGTTCGGCAGCTTGGACTTGTCGAGCTTCTGATAGACGCCGGCCGCGATCTGGCGCTGCATGAAGGACACGGTCGGAACGACGACATCGTAACCGGTGCCGCCGGCAAGCAGTTTGGTTTCCAGCGTCTCATTGGAATCGAAGGTGTCGTAGACGACCTTGATGCCGGTTTCCTTGGTGAAGTCCTCGAGGATCGAGCTGTCGATATAATCGGACCAGTTGTAGACGTTGACCACACGCTCCTGGGCGAAGGCCGGCGGCGCGGCAAAGAGAGCGACAACGGCCACTGCCGTCAGGTAGGCGATTCTTGACCTCATGATATCTCCTGTTTTTTAAAGGTATCGCGCCCCCGGACACCTCTTATTCCCTCTGGTTTTGCTGCAGACTAGAAAGGATTTCCGGAGCCTACAAGCGCAAAATCCTGCAGTGTCAATGATTTCACAATCACTGAAAATCGAAGCTTCCAAGGCCGGCAGATGTCTCGTCCAGAGCAAGTGGACGTGTCAGCGGCGGCTCGGCCCGGGAAAGGCATCCGCGCCTTTCACAAAGGCGGCAGGCAGGGCCGACTGCAACCGGCAAAGCATCGCCTCGGCCGTAGACCAGACTGTCGCGCAGGGAGGCATCGCAGCCGATCAACATAGCCGTGCGCCGCACCCGCTCGCCGAACTCCACCACCGGCCCTTCGAGCGTGCGCGCAATCGTCAGGAAAGCCGAACCATCAGGCATGGCGACCGTCTCGGCCAACACCCTGCCCGGCTCAAGAAAGACGGCGTGGACATTGAGCTTCGGACAGTTGCCGCCAAAGCGCGCCTGCGGAAAGCCCTGGGCGCCTGTCCTGCGAATGACATGGCCCGCAGCATCGCTCTCCATCATGAAGAAGGGAATGCCGGCAGCGCTAGGACGCTGCAGCATGACGAGGCGCGACGCAGCCTGGCCGAAGGAGACAGCGAAACGGGCGCGGATGAGATCGATGTCGTATCGGCTATTCTGTGCGGCAAGAAGAAAGGCCCCATAAGGCATCAGCAAGGCAAGCGCCGCGCTGCGAGCCAGTTCGAAGCGGGCGATGCGCCGCGCTTCGTCGGATGACAGCGGCAGTTCCTCAAGCGCGGCCTCGATCTCGGACCGCAGGGCGAGCCTTGCTACTTCGATGGCTATTTCCTGTGCCTGATCGGCCCCCGAAAGGCGCTCGGACAGGAAAAGGCGCATCGAGTGACGGTCAAAGCGGCGACGCAGATCCGGCATGACATGAACGGGCAGGATTCGAGTGGCGATACCGCGCTCGTTCTTCAGCCAGTCCTTCAGGTTACCGCCGGCCGCAAGTCCGTTGGCGAAACTTTCCGCCGCCGCCTCGATGTTAGCGAAATAGGCGGGACGGCGTTCCAGCACCTCCCTCACCTCGTCCAGAGGCAGGCGGCCGGGAGCGACCGGTGCACGGCCCTCGCCCGCCATCAGGGCCGTCAGGTCGGAAAGCCGGGCAGCCTGCTCGCGATAGGCGCGGTAGAGCTTGATCATACCGCTCGCCGCATTGGGAGCGGCATCGGCCACTTCGACAAGCTCCTGATCCCCCGGCAGTTCACCCGACAACAACGGATCGGCGAACACCTCCTTCAACTGGCCAAGGCCGCCGGCGGTTTCGCCCTGCAGTTCCTCAAGATCGATGCGGTAGACGGAAGAGAGCTTGAGCAGCAGTTGCACCGTCAATGGGCGCTGATTGCGTTCGATCAGATTCAGGTAGGAGGGGGAGATTTCGAGCGCCTGGGCCATGGCGGTCTGCGTCAACGCCAGCGCATTGCGGATGCGCCTGACTTTCGGCCCCGCAAATATCTTCCGTTCCGCCATGTCACATCCTTTACACTCTTGGATTTACAAGTTTTTACAAAATTACAAAACAACCCTGTAAATTCCTCTCATCCTAACCTCTTTCCTTGCCTGAAATCAAAGGTTTTTCTGGATAAATCGTTTGGTTTTGTAAATTCTGTAAGTGCTCAAGCGTTGGAAGTCAAAGAGGAGATTGGCATGACAGATTTTTACAAACTCATTCGCAATGCCCCTGATGGCCGTTTCGACGGTATCGAGCGGCCCTATTCCGTCGCCGATGTCGAGCGTCTGCGCGGCTCCGTCGCGCTCCGCTACACGCTGGCCGAAATGGGGGCTGCACGCCTCTGGCGGCTTCTGCATGAGGATAATTTCGTCAATGCGCTCGGCGCGCTCTCCGGCAACCAGGCCATGCAGATGGTACGCGCCGGGCTGAAGGCGATCTATCTTTCCGGCTGGCAGGTCGCCGCCGACGCCAATACCGCATCGGCCATGTATCCGGATCAATCGCTCTATCCCGCCAATGCCGGACCGGAGCTTGCCAAACGCATCAACCGCACGCTCCAGCGCGCCGATCAGATCGAGACGGCAGAAGGCGGGGAACTTTCAGTCGAGACCTGGTTTGCGCCCATCGTCGCCGACGCCGAGGCCGGTTTCGGTGGGCCGCTCAATGCTTTCGAGATCATGAAAGCCTATATCGAGGCGGGAGCGGCCGGCGTTCACTTCGAGGATCAGTTGGCCTCAGAGAAGAAATGCGGCCATCTCGGCGGCAAGGTGCTGATCCCCACCGCCGCTCATATCCGCAATCTCGATGCGGCGCGGCTTGCCGCCGATGTCATGGGAGTGCCGACGCTCGTCATCGCCCGTACCGATGCTGAAGCGGCCAAGCTTCTGACCTCTGACATTGACGAGCGCGACCAGCCTTTCGTCGATTATGATGCCGGACGGACGGTCGAGGGCTTCTATCAGGTGCGCAACGGGCTGGAACCCTGCATTGCGCGTGCCGTCGCCTATGCATCGCATTGCGACCTCATCTGGTGCGAAACATCGAAGCCGGATCTGGAGCAGGCGCGCCGCTTTGCCGAAGGCGTCCACAAGGTGTATCCCGGCAAGCTGCTTGCCTATAATTGCTCGCCGTCCTTCAACTGGAAGAAAAACCTCGACGATGCGACGATCGCCAAGTTCCAGCGCGAACTCGGTGCCATGGGCTACAAGTTCCAGTTCATCACACTCGCCGGATTCCACCAGCTGAACTACGGCATGTATGAGCTCGCCAGCGGCTATCGCGAGCGGCAGATGGAGGCCTATTGCGAGCTTCAGCAGGCGGAATTCGCTGCCGAGACGCGCGGCTATACTGCCACCAAACATCAGCGTGAAGTCGGCACCGGCTATTTCGACGCCGTGTCACTGGCGATATCAGGCGGCCGCGCCTCGACGACGGCCATGACGGAATCGACCGAACACGCCCAGTTTAAACCGGCTGCCGAGTAGAGGAGGAAACGACATGGCATCGATTGCGCGCGTCCGCGAACGGACGGAAGAGCAGGCAAGCAGCATGACGGACGACCAGCAGACGGTGATCCGTATGCTTGCCAATGATCTGCACAGGCTGAACCAGTCCGTGATGAAGGCGGTCGAGGCTGGTGTTTCGGTGGAGCTGGTACGCTCCGCCCGGCATCATGGCGGTGACGGCAACTGGGGAGATCTGCTGATCCCCGTCATCGTCGCAAACAGAAATTGAGGGTAGGGTCCGGTGGTAAAGACCACCGGACCTACGCTATTTGACGCAATTGTCAGCACAGCGGAGTCGCGGCATAATTGAGCATATCTTCGAACGGAACTGCATATGCCCGGTTCGCCGCACGCAAAACTCGAAGTTCTGACCGATCTGATCTATGGCGCGCTCTTCGGCGAGACGTCGTGGCAAGCCTTTCTCGATGCTCTGGCCGCGACGATGCCCGATGCCAAGTCGACGCTGTTTTTCCACGATGCCGTCGCGCGCACCGGCGGTCTCTCCCTCTCCTCTGGTCTCGCGGAAAAGGAATCCGAGGCCTATAACCGTTATTATGCGGCCATCAATCCGTGGATGCCGCGCGCCGCCACCCGGCCGATCGGCCTTGGCGTGATCGCCGATCAGATGCTGCCGCGCGATCAGCTTCTGAAGACGGAATTCTACAGCGATTACCTTCGCTGGATCGGCTGCGAAAGCAGCGTCGGCGTGACGATCATGCGGGAACGCGGACGCTCCTTCAATCTTTCGACGCTGACCTCGTCTTCCGATCCGGATTTCAATCGCACGAATGCAGAACTGCTCAGCGACCTGGCACCGCATCTGCGCCGCGCCTTCGATTTCATTCGCCGCGAGCACAGCGATCCCCATAACAACGAAAACGGATTGGCGCTCTTCGACGCGATCGGCGTCGGTATCGTGTACATCGGCGAAGATCAGAATATCCGCTCGATCAACAGCGAGGCGGAGCGGATGATTGCCGAGGGCGAAGCGATCGGCGTGACCTCGACCGGGCGGATCATGATCAATGACAGCGAGCTTGCCTCCCGCCTGTCGGCTCTGCTGCGCCACCGCTTGCAGGCATTTTCGCCGGCAAGCACGCTGATCAGGATGAAGGACACCAGCTTCAAATGCACGTTGGTGAGGATGCAGTCGGATTTCATCACCGAATTTCTCGAGGGACCGACGGTGGCGATGATCATCGAGCGGCCGAGCCTGCCATTGCGCCCCGATCTCAATGACGCCCTGCTCCGTATCGACCAACTGACGGCGGCAGAAATGCGGATTGCTGCCGGCATCACCGCGGGCCTGTCGCTGCGCGAAGTCGCGCGGACGAACGATGTCAGCTACGAGACCGCACGCTCGCATCTGAAGAACATCTATTCGAAGCTCGGGGTGAACAGCCAGGTGGGGCTCGTGCGCCGGCTGATGCCATAGAGCCAGATTATCCGCGACTGGCGCGCTTGCCGGCGAAGAGGTCGGTATAGCTTTTCAAAAGCTTCGTCATTCGGTCGGCAACCGTGCGGATTTCCGGGCGGTGGCGGTCTTCGGCATTCATGACGATCCACTGGCGGTGACGCAGCTCCGGCAGCTCACCGCCGCACCGTTCCAGCTCGGGATCGAGATCGCCGACGAAACAGGGCAGTACCGTCTTTCCCGCGCCCGCACGCACCAGATCCGGCAGGGAGCGAGGGCGGTTGACGGTCGCGACGATGGCGGATGCAGCATTCTGATAAGGCCAGCGCAGATAGGCGGAGATCGCATCCTCTGCGCCGACAGCGATCCATCTGGTGTCGTCCTGGCTGGCATTGCGTCTGATGTAGACGGCATAGGCGACTTCGCCGAGCAGACGGGCCGCGAGATTGCTTTCCTCCGGTTCGAAGGCGCGGATGCCGATATCGCTTTCCCGGTAATTCAGGTTCGCGCGGGCCTCGCCGATCGTCAAGGAAATGCCGAACGTGTCCCCGGGCATACGGATCGCTGAAAAATTCTCCGTCAGCAGCCAGGAGATCCATGTGCCGGCAGCGATCCTGACGGTGGCCCCACCTTCGGACGATTGCCGCCATGCTTCGACTTTGCGGGCGGCCGCCTCCATCTCCTGCAGATGATCGACGAGGGTTTGCCCATCAGCGGTCAGGCGGTAGCCTGTCTGGCTGCGGTGAAAGAGTGTGCGGCCGAGTTCCTGCTCCAGATCGAGCATGCGCCGGCCGATCGTCGCTGGGCTCAAAGCAGTGGCAGTGCTGGCGCCCGTCAGGCCGCCGGTGCGGGCGACCTGCAGGAAAAGCTGATAGGAGTCCCAATTGCTGTTTTTCATGAGTGAAAAACATAATGGGATTTCGCCCGTTCAAAAAGCGAATTTTGATGTGTAGATCAATTGATGTCCAGAAACGAGAGGACATCACGATGATCGATAATTTCATAATCGCAGACATTGCCGGCCGAATGCAGCGAGCAAGCTTGCTGCAGCGAACAAGACGCGACCGGATAAAGGAAGAGGATGCCTTCTATAACAACGCAGGAAGCAGCTTCCTGGTGCGATTTGCAGCCTGGCTGACGCTGCCGGCAGACGAGGCCGCCGCTCGCACGAAGGTGCGGCCCGACGAAGACGAATTCGGATGTCAGGCCGCCTGTCTCACGCGGCCATGACCGGCAGCGCCTTCGGCGAGGCGGAACTGCTCTATGAGCGCCATCAGCATGTCGGCCTCTTCCGCTAGCTGCCTGCTTGCCTGCGTGGTTTCGGCTACCATGGAGGCATTCTTCTGCGTCATCTGGTCCATGGCGTTGACGGAACTGTTGACGTCCTGAAGGGCGGCCGACTGGTCGCGGCTTGCCGTGGCGATGGTTTCGACGTGGCCGCTGATTGCGATGATCTCGTGGCTGATCGAGGCGAGCACGCTGCCTGTCTTCTGTACGAGTTCGGAACCGGCATTTACCTCGCGGGTCGACTGTTCGATCAGCACCTTGATTTCCTTGGCGGCAGTGGCCGAGCGCTGGGCAAGCTCGCGGACTTCCTGAGCCACGACGGCAAAGCCCTTGCCAGCCTCACCGGCGCGCGCCGCCTCGACACCGGCATTCAGCGCCAGCAGGTTGGTCTGGAAGGCGATGTCGTCGATGACGACGATGATCTGTTCGATACGCTGCGAGGCGTCTTCAATGCGGCCCATGGCGGCAACGGCATCACCGACGACGGTGCCGGAACTGTCGGCCGTCCGTTTGGTCGCGGCAACGACATTGTTTGCCTCATGGGCGCGTTCGGCCGACGAGCGGACCGTAACGGTGATTTCTTCGACAGCAGCGGCCGTTTCCTCGAGGCTTGCAGCCTGGGATTCCGTGCGCCTGGAGAGTTCGTCAGCCGAGGCGGAGACCGAACCGCTGTTGCGCTGGATGGAAGCGGCACTCGCCCGAATGCGCGTCAACGTATCCTGAAGGCGTTCGAGCGAAGTGTTGAAATCCATGCGGAGCTGTTCGAGCCGGCCGACAAAGGGTGTTTCGATGGTCTGCGAGACATCGCCCTGTGACAGGCGTCCGAGACCGGCGGCAAGCTGATTGACGGCAAAATCGATCTGGCCGTCGAGTGTGCGCTTCTCCGCATCGTTGCGGCTGCGCTCGGCATCGTTCAGGGCACGCTGTTCGGCGGCCTGCGTTTCCAGTTCCTGGCGAGCGACTGCGCTGTCGCGGAAGAGAGCGAGCGCACGGCCGATGTCGCCGAATTCGTTCTTCTTTTCGACGCAGGGGACGGCGCTAACGAGGTCGCCCGATGAAATGGCGCGCACGCTCGACGTCAGCGCCTGCATCGGCCTGACGGAACGGCGGATCGCATAGAAAGCGAGCACGCCGACGAGCAGCATCACCACGGCACCGACGCTAAGAACCAGCGTCTGCAGTTCGTTCATACGCTGATAATAGACTTCCATGGGTATGCCGATGAAGAGGATGCCGATCGTGGCACCCGAGGGATTCTTGACCGGGAAATAACCCGTCATGAATTTGCGGCTGAAGAGGTCTGCCGGACCGTAATAGGCGTTGCCCTGCGCCAGTACCGGCTGGGCGGGATGATCTGCGGCGAGCTTGGTGCCAACGGCACGGTCGCCATTTTCTTTCTTCACATTAGTGGAGACGCGGACGTAATCGCCTCCCTGCTTTTCGAAAATGGTGGCAACGCCGGCAATCGACTGCGCCGTGCGGTCAACCAGCGAATAATCGCCAAAGGCGGGGATCTTGTCTTCGGTCACGCCTGACAGCGCGTTGTCCTTTACATCGATGCGGACATCGGCATCGCTTGCGCCGTAGAGAACCGCCATCGAGCGGCTTGCATCCTTCGCGTCGGATACTGCGCTGTCCATGACATAGCTGCCGAGATTGTAATAGGTCACGCCGACAATCGCTGCGGTGCTGCCGGCAAGCAGAAGCAGCGTGATCGCAACGATCTGGCGCACGATGGATGTCGAAAAGAAACGCGGCATCTGGAACCTCTGGCGAACACAACCTTTATGATTTTCATAAGAATGCGTTAGGGAAAATTTTCTCTTAACGCAGGGTTCGCGCTGAGCCTTTTACTTGTCTTTTTTCAAATCTAGTATGATTTCATGAATGCATTATCTGCAAGAAGGGCAGGAATTTTTCAATCCACCCGTCTCCTCACAACCTTTGCGTGATTTATTTTACGCACAAAAATGGCCCCGGAGACGGGGCCATTTGCGTTGCGGATGGGAAGGCTGAAATCAGGCGGCGCGGTACATGTGCATGTCGCTGTCGCCGTCGATCTTGAACTGCTGCACGAGATGCAGCAGCGCATCCGCCTCGTTTGCGAGTTCGCGGCTCGCGGCAGTGGTCTCTTCTACCATTGCCGCGTTCTGCTGGGTCATCTGGTCCATCTGGTTGACTGTGGAGTTGACCTCCTGCAGCGCGCTCGACTGGTCGTGGCTTGCGCGGGCGATCATTTCGACATGCTGGCTGATCGTGACGATCTGGGCGCTGATCTTGGCGAGAACCGTGCCGGTTTCCTGGACGAACTGCGAACCGGAATTGACCTCATTCGTCGACTTGTTGATGAGGCCCTTGATCTCCTGTGCGGCAGCGGCAGAGCGCTGGGCCAGCTCGCGGACCTCCATGGCGACGACTGCGAAGCCCTTGCCTGCTTCACCGGCGCGGGCGGCTTCGATACCGGCGTTCAGAGCGAGCAGGTTGGTCTGGAAGGCGATCTCATCGATGACGCCGATGATCTGCTCGATCTGGCGCGAGGCATCCTCGATGCGGCCCATGGCGTCGATCGCGTTGTTGACGACGACGGCGGAGTCGTCGGCGCTGCGCTTGGCCTGGCGGACGATCTGATCGGCATCCTTGGCGCGCTCGGCGGAGGAGCGGACAGTGACGGTGATCTGGTCGACGGCGGCAGCCGTTTCTTCCAGCGATGCAGCCTGCTGCTCGGTACGCTTGGCGAGATCCTCGGAGGACTGGGCCATCTGGTTGCCGTTGCCCTGGATCATCTGAACGTTGTCGCGGATCTGGCTCATCGTGGCCTGCAGGCGCATCATCGAACCGTTGAAGTCCTGACGGAGCTGTTCGAGACGGCCGATGAAGGGTCTATCGATCGTCGTCGAAATATCGCCCTGCGACATGCGCTCGAGACCGGCGGCGAGCTCATTGACGGCATACTCGATCTGGCGGTCCATCTCGCGCTTTTCGGCATCGTTGCGCTGGCGCTCATGCTCGGCGGCCTGACGCTCTTCGTCGCTCTGTTCCTCGATACGGATCTTGGAGAGGGCATTTTCCTTGAAGATGCCAAGCGCCCGGGCAATGTCGCCGATTTCGTCGGAACGCTTCTCGCCGGAGATGTTGGTGTCGAGCGCACCTTCGGCGATGCGGCGCATGGCGGCAGTGATCTGGGCGATCGGCCGCTGCAGCGTCAGCACCAGCGCGATGCCGCCGATGATAGAGACCAGGATGCCGAGCGCGGTCGTGCCGACGGAGATACTGTTGGCCTGGTCGCGCTCGGTGCCGGCAGTCTGCTTCTGCTCTTCCGCGAAGCTGGTCAGCTGGCCCCAGACGCCGTCGAGCTGCTGTCGCGCAGCGGCATAATCGGTCGTACGCTGATTGATCACATCGACGAGGCTCTGCGCACCCTTATCCATCGAAGCGAGAGCTGGCGTAATCGCGTCGACAATGTCGCCGGCGAAATTCATGCCTTTGGCGCTTGCCTGAAGGGTGTTCAGCATGGTGTTGAGCGTGGCGATTTCCTGGTTCAGGCGAACGCGATTTTCCTTGCTCGGCTTGGCGTTGAAATCGGCGAGCACGAGCTGCAGCGAATAGATGGAGCTTTCAAGGCGCCGTGTATCCTCCAACACGGAGTTGGTCTGGGCGATGCGGCTGTCGAGCTCCACGAAAGTCGTTGTTGCCTCGCGCATCATCTGCGTGGCGGTGAGCTGTGTGTAAGTCGACATCTGGCGGAAGCGGGAAACGAGACGACCAAGGTTGGCAACGCCCTCATCCGTGCTGGCCTCCGGCGCCGTCGCCTGAGCCTTCAGGTCGCTGACGGTCTGCGCCATCGACTGCGTCATGCTCTTCTGGTTCTGCGGCACGGAGATTTCGATCATGCGCTGCGCCTTGACGATCGCCGGCAGCGCATCGGTCACGACCTTCAGCTTGTCAGTTGACGTCTGCGCCTTGCTGAAATCGTTCATGGCGGTTGCCAGCGTATCGCCGCCCTTCAGCAGCCGGTCGGCTGCGCGCAACGTCGCCGTTGCATTGCCTTCATCGGTGCGGATGTTTTCTTCCAGCTGCTTGGCGTCGTAGCTGACATTGAAGCGGTTGGTAATCATCACCTTCTGCGCGTCGTCGATCTGCTTGCGAAGGGCAACTTCCTGCTCGTGCAGGGTCCAGAGCTTGCCGACGGTCTCCGAAATGCCGTTCGTGCCTTCGATGGCAGCCTGCAGGTTTTCATGACCGGCATTATCGCCGATCTGCGCCATGGTGGCGTCAAGCGTCTGCCCCTGGGTTTTGATATCGGCATGGAGTTTGTCGCGCGCCTGCTCGTTGGTTGTCTGCAGGAAGTCATCCATCGAGGCGTAGAGATCCTTGAACCCGCTCAGCGACTGGAGAACGCTGTTGGAAATCTCCATCCGGCCCTGCAGCAGACCGGAGGCATAAAGACCGGTCAGACCAACGGCGGAAATGGTGATGACGAATGGCAGAACAAAAATCAGAACCTTGGTCTGAATCTTGAAACGAGAAAGAATCTTGTCAATGAACATGGCGCGTCGTGCCTTTCATACACCACTCCTCCCGCCGGCAGCCTTCTGGCGCCAGCCGGGTGCATATCGAGCTGATCTACTAACAGTTGGGAAAACCCTGGAACGGGCGGCAATCATTGCCAGTTCATTTCCGGCGAGGCCGGAAACACCCAAATATTCGTCTACAATGTGTCAGATTAGATATTAATTTTCGGATAAGCGGTGAGAGCGCGTTAGCCGGATCGCACAATAGTTGCAAATTGCACGCTGCGGAATCGCGATATATCAAGTCGCGAGACCGAGAACTTCCATTTCAAGCTGCGAAAGATCAGATGAAGTGGGAAAGAAGAACAGCAATGCTGGCGGCGGTTGCGCCGGCTGCGAGCATCAGATAGCGCAGAGTTACGAGCTTTGTATCAGGCTTTGCCTGGGCAATTGCGATGGCGCGGGCGCGTCGAGTGTTTCTGTTCATTGCGAAACCTCACTTCTATCTAAGCATAACAATCCAACAAAACGGCTTGCCGGTAAAGCTTAATTTAGGAACGGCTTTGCCAACCTGCCATTGAGACAGGATGGCGCAGCCAATCTTAAGAAGTCTTGAATCGGCTAGAAGGTTTCACGTCTACAAATATTAGCGTTTACAATGCCTCACCGGCGGCAAAACCGGAGGCCCAGGCCCATTGGAAATTATAGCCGCCGAGCCAGCCGGTCACATCCACACATTCACCGATGAAATAGAGACCGGGAACGGCCTTGGCCTGCAGGCTGCGGGAATCGAGCGCCGTCGTATCGATGCCACCGAGGGTGACTTCCGCCGTGCGATAACCTTCCGAGCCGGAGGGTCTGACTGACCAGTTCTGCGCCGCCTCGGCAAGCCGGGTCAGCAGCTTGTCGGAGAGGTCGGCCATGTTGCCGCTGATCGCTTCGCGTTCGACGATATATTGCGCCAAGCGCTTCGGCAGGATTTCACCAAGCGCCGTCTGTGCGGATTGGCGCCCGTTTACCTGTTTCGCTTTCTTCAGATGCGCGGCAATATCGACATCCGGTTCGATATCGATGGTGATCGCATCACCTTCCCGCCAGTAGGAGGAAATCTGCAGGATGGCGGGGCCGCTGAGACCCCGGTGGGTGAAGAGCAAGGCTTCGCGAAAGGCAGTCTTGCCGTGACGGATCTCTGCGGGCGCAGAGATGCCTGACAAAGGCGCGATGCTTTCGAGCAAGATCGGATCGAGCGTCAGAGGCACAAGGGCGGCGCGCGTTTCGGCAACGGCCAAGCCGAACTGCTCGGCAATGCGATAGGCAAAGCCGGTTGCTCCCATCTTCGGAATGGATTTCCCACCCGTTGCGATGACCAGCGAGGCGGCGTCGAAGACCCCTTCGGAGGTCGAGACACGGAAGTCGCTTTCGGTCTTTTCCACTCCTGATATTTCGACACCGAGATGCCAGGCAGCACCTGCCGCACGCATCTCGTCGAGCAGCATGAAGATGATGTCCTTGGCGCTGTTGTCGCAGAAAAGCTGGCCAAGCGTCTTCTCATGCCAGGCGATCCCATGCCGGTCCACCATGGCGATGAAATCGGCCGGCGTGAAACGGGCAAGCGCCGACTTGCAGAAATGCGGATTGGCGGAGAGGAAGTTCTTCGGGCCGGCATTGATATTGGTGAAGTTGCAGCGGCCGCCGCCGGAGATGCGGATCTTTTCGCCCGGTGCGCGGGCGTGATCCAGCACGGTGACGGAATGACCACGCTGTCCGGCGCGGATGGCGCACATCATGCCCGCGGCACCCGCCCCGATGACGATCACATCGCTCTTGTGCCGCAAAATCCATTTTCCCTGCTGAAATCGCGTCTTCTTTTTCCATCAGAGGGCGAAAGTCAACGCCTTCCACCCCCTCGCCAATTGCCAAACTCCGGTTATGATGGCGTTACGATCAACGCAAACCGGTGTGTCATGTCCCCAAAAAAGACGACGCTGAAGCCTGCCAGAAACGTACCCGCCTCGAAGAAATCCCCTCCTGATCCCGGATCTCTGCGCGGTGTTGCGAACTGGAAGGAAGCAGCGCAGTGGCTGAGGGCACGCGGTATCGAAGACATCGAATGCATCACGCCGGATCTTGCCGGCGTGCCGCGCGGCAAGATGATGCCGTCCTCCAAATTCACCTCCAACACATCGCTCGCACTGCCTTCGGCGATCTACCGCCACACGATTTCAGGCGAATATCCCGAGGAGACCGAAAGCTTCCGCTACGAGCCGCGCGACAGCGACCTGAAGCTCGTGCCCGACCTTTCCACCCTGTCCGTCGTGCCTTGGGAAGCCGACCCGACCGCGCAGGTCATCTGCGACATCGTCAATTCCGACGGACAGGAAGTTCCCTACACGCCGCGCAACGTATTGAAGCGCATTCTCAGCCTCTATGCCGAGCGCGGCTGGAAGCCGATCGTGGCGCCGGAAATCGAATTCTATCTCGTCGCCACGAATGACGACCCGGACTATCCGCTGCATCCGCCCAAGGGACGTTCGGGTCGTTCGATTCTCGGTGGCCAGGGCTATTCGATCGCCGGCATCAACGAGTTCGACGAGTTGATCGACGACATCTACCACTTCTCGGAAAAGCAGGGCCTCGAGATCGATACGCTGATCCACGAGGAAGGACCGGCGCAGCTCGAAATCAACCTCCGTCACGGCAATCCGATCGAGCTTGCCGACCAGGTGTTTCTCTTCAAGCGTACGATCCGCGAGGCGGCGCTGAAGCACGATATCTACGCCACCTTCATGGCAAAGCCGATGCAGGGCCAGCCGGGTTCGGCAATGCATATCCACCAGTCCGTGGTGGACATCAACACCGGCAAGAACGTCTTCTCGAACAATGATGGTTCGGCCTCGAAGGAATTCTTCCACTTCATCGGCGGTATGCAGAAATACGTGCCGAGCGCGCTTGCCATGCTGGCGCCATACGTGAATTCCTACCGCCGCCTGCAGCCGGATATGTCCTGCCCCGTCAACAATGCCTGGGGTTACGACAACCGCACGACGGCCTTCCGCGTGCCGGTCTCCGATCCGCAGGCGCGGCGCGTGGAAAACCGCCTGCCGAGCTCGGATGCCAATCCCTATCTGGCGCTCGCCGCTTCGCTTGCCTCCGGTCTGCTCGGCATCACTAAGGAAATCGAGCCGACGGCGCCGACCGAGGATTCGGCCAATGAGGGCTCGATCGACCTGCCGCGCGGCCTTCTGGAAGCCGTGGCACTGCTTGAAGACGAACCGGCATTCGAGGAAGTCTTCGGCAAGGAGTTCATCGGGCTCTATGCCGGCGTGAAGCGGGGCGAGTTCGAAACTTTCATGCAGGTGATCAGCCCCTGGGAGCGGGAATTCCTCCTTCTGAACGTGTGAGGGTCCGCCATGACGAAAGAGACATGGCAGAGCCCCATCGCGCCTGGCCTGTCCTGGTATCAGACGACAGCCGGCGAGCGGCCGGATTATCCGGCGCTCGACGGCTCGAGGCAGTGTGACGTCGCCATCATCGGCGGCGGCTATACGGGCCTTCAGGCCGCCTATAATCTCGCCAGGGCCGGCGTCTCGGTGACGCTCATCGAGGGCAGCAGGCTCGGCGACGGCGCCTCCGGGCGCAATGGCGGCCAGCTCGGCACTGGCCAGCGCTGGTGGCCGGAAGAGATGGAGGAGAAGATCGGCTATGAGCGCTCCAAGGCGCTCTTCGACCTTGCCGAAGATGCCAAGCGGCACCTCATGGATTTTGCGACCGAGCACCAGATCGATATGGATTATGTGCCCGGTCAGCTCAGCGTCGCCCACAAGGAAAGCTACAAGCGGCACTACTACGAGAATGCGGAAATCGCGGCCTTCCGTTACGACTATCCGCATCTGCGTTTCATGGACCGCGAGGAGACGCAGGAGCGGCTTGGCTCCAAACGCTTCTATTGCGGGGTACGCGACGTCGGCACTGGCCATATCCATCCGCTGAAGCTGCTGATCGGCCTTGGTAGGGTGGCAGCCAATGCCGGGGCCGATATTTTCGAAATGACCAGGGCAAAGTCGATCGAAGAGCGCAGCGGCAAGGTCGTTATCGAAACCGAACGCGGCACGATCACTGCCAACAGGGCGCTGATCGCCTGCAATGGACATATCGGCAATCTGGAGCCAATCACGGCAAGCCATGTGATGCCGATCCGTTCCTTCATCGGCGCTACGGTGCCTCTCGACCAGTTTCCCAATGTCATCCCCGGCGGCGAAGCGGTGGCGGATTCGCGTTTCGTCGTGCGCTATTTCCGCAAAATGAAGGACGGACGGCTGCTCTTCGGCGGACGCGAGGCCTATACGGCGGACAATCCGCGTGACATTTCGCAGCATATCCGCCGGCAGATCGCCGAAATCTATCCCGCATTGAAAGATATCGAGATCACTCACGCCTGGGGCGGCTCGGTCGGCATCACCATGCCCCGCCAGCCATTCGTGCGCGAGGTCATGCCCGGCGTGACCTCGATCGGCGGTTATTCCGGCCACGGCGTCATGCTGTCAAATTACTGTGGCAAGCTTTACGCAGAAATGGTGCTGGGAAAATCGGCCGATCTCGATCTCTTCAAGGCGCTCGATATCCCTGCCTTTCCGGGCGGCGCGCGCATGCGGGCGCCGCTGCTTTTCCTTGCCTTGTCGTGGTTCGCCCTCCGCGACAAGTTTTAGTTCGATTGCGGATTTCCTCTGCGGGTAATTCGCTTTAAAACCGATGACGGACAGATTCATTGCACCGCACACTGGCTTTTTTAAATCGATTAGATTAAAACGGCCACCAACCAAGCCTGATTGAGAGACAAGCTCATGAGCAGCCAAATCATTCCCGTTGAGCCTTTTGATTATGTCGTCTTTGGCGGCAGCGGCGACCTTGCCGAACGCAAGCTTCTGCCCGCGCTGTATCATCGCCAGATCGAGGGCCAGTTCTCGGAACCGACCCGTGTCATCGGCGCTTCGCGCAGCCCGCTTTCGCATGAGGAATACCGCAAGTTCGCCAAGGACGCGCTCAAGGAACACCTGAAGAAGGGCGAATATGACGAGGCGGAAGTCGAAAAGTTCTGCTCCCGTCTCTTCTATGTTTCCGTCGATGCCCGCACGGACAGCGGCTGGGATCAGCTGAAGAAGCTGCTCGACGAGGGCAAGGACCGGGTTCGCGCCTTTTACCTCGCCGTCGCTCCAGGCATCTTCGGCGACATTTCGCAGAAGATCCACGACCACAAGCTGATCACCAAATCGACCCGCATCGTCGTCGAAAAGCCGATCGGCCGTGACCTCGCCTCGGCCTTGCAGCTCAACGACAGTATCGGCCGCGCCTTCAAGGAAGAGCAGATCTTCCGCATCGACCACTATCTCGGCAAGGAGACGGTGCAGAACCTGATGGCGCTGCGCTTTGCCAACGCGCTCTATGAGCCGCTGTGGAACGCCAACTATATCGATCACATCCAGATCACCGTTGCCGAAGCCGTCGGCCTCGAAGGCCGCGCCGGTTACTACGACACAGCCGGCGCACTGCGCGACATGGTGCAGAACCACATCCTGCAGCTCCTCTGCCTAACCGCGATGGAAGTTCCTTCCTCGATGGATTCGGAAGCTGTTCGCGACGAAAAGCTTAAAGTTCTGCGCGCGCTGAAGCCAATCAACGCCTCCAACGTCGAGCAGGCCACGGTTCGCGGCCAGTACCGCGCCGGCGCTTCCGGCAGCGGCCCGGTCAAGGGCTATCTCGAAGAGCTGGAAGGCGGGGTTTCCAACACGGAAACCTTCGTCGCCATCAAGGCCGAGATCAACAATTGGCGCTGGGCAGGCGTTCCCTTCTACATCCGTACCGGCAAGCGTCTTGCCGGGCGCATGTCGGAAATCGTCATCACCTTCAAGCCGATCCCGCATGCGATCTTCGATCAGGCCGCCGGCCGTATCAGCCAGAACCAGCTGATCATCCGCCTGCAGCCGGATGAAGGTGTCAAGCAGTCGCTGATGATCAAGGATCCTGGTCCGGGCGGCATGCGTCTACGCAATGTCTCGCTCGACATGAGCTTCGCCCAAGCCTTCAACGTCCGCAATCCTGACGCCTACGAGCGTTTGCTGATGGACGTCATCCGTTCCAACCAGACGCTGTTCATGCGCCGCGACGAAGTCGAAGCCGCATGGCAGTGGGTCGATCCGATCCTCAAGGGTTGGGAATCGACCGGCCAGCAGGTGCAGGGCTACACGGCCGGCACCTGGGGTCCGAGCCAGGCCATCGCGCTCATCGAACGCGACGGCCGCACCTGGCACGACGACATCTAGTCTGAGGTCTGAAGATATGGCATCGACACTGCATTCCTTCGCAAACGCCGCCGAACTCGCCACCAACCTTGCAGACAAGGTTTCCAGAGCGCTTACGGCAGCCATTGCAGCCCGCGGAGAAGCGAGCATCGCCGTTTCCGGCGGTTCCACGCCGAAAGCCTTCTTCCAGGCGCTTTCGGCGCGCGATATCGACTGGGCCAAGGTGACGATCACACTCGTCGACGAACGCTTCGTGCCCTCCGACAATCCGCGCTCGAACCATCTGTTGGTCGATGCCAATCTTCTGCAGAACAAGGCTAAAGCGGCGCGTTTCGTGCCGCTTTACCAGCCGGCCGCCTCCGTCGAGGAGGCCGCAAAGCTTGCAACGGCAAAGAGCGCCGAGATCGGCATCCCTTTCGATGTCGTCATTCTCGGCATGGGCGGCGACGGCCATACGGCCTCGTTCTTCCCGGGCGGCAACAATCTGAGCCTCGCGCTCGACGCAAAGACGCCACGCGGCATCATCACCATGGATGCAGAAGGGGCAGGCGAACCGCGCCTGACTTTCACCTTCTCCGCTCTTGAGGATGCCAAACTGCTCATTCTCCACATTGAGGGCGAAGGCAAAAAAGACGTTCTCGCCAAGGCGGAAGGCAACGGCGAAGAGGCAGAAATGCCGATCCGCGCCATTCTGCGCCGGGCCACTTCCCCGGTCGAGATCTACTGGGCTCCCTGATACGGCCTGAAGGGCCGCCGGAGCCGGCGAGCAGATAGAAACGAACCAGAACAAGGCAGGGATTTTCCATGTCCGCTCACGCACGCATTGCTGCGATTACAAATCGCATTGTCGAACGCTCGAAGCCGACCCGCGAGCGCTATCTGGAACGCCTGCGCGCTGCCGCCTCAAAGGGCGTCAACCGTTCCGTTCTCGGCTGCGCCAACCTCGCCCACGGCTTCGCCGTCTGTTCCCCCGCCGAGAAGGATGCACTTGCGGGCGACCGCGTGCCCAATCTCGGCATCATCACCGCCTATAACGATATGCTCTCGGCTCACCAGCCGTTCGAGACCTATCCGGCGATCATCCGCGAGGCGGCAGCGCAAGCCGGCGGTATTGCCCAGGTCGCCGGCGGTGTACCCGCCATGTGCGACGGCGTCACCCAGGGCCAGCCGGGGATGGAGCTTTCGCTCTTTTCGCGCGACCTGATCGCCATGGCGGCAGGCGTCGGCCTATCGCACAACATGTTCGATGCTGCGCTCTTCCTTGGCGTCTGCGACAAGATCGTACCCGGTCTCATGATCGCTGCCCTTTCCTTCGGCCACCTGCCGTCGATCTTCATTCCAGCCGGACCGATGACGACAGGCTTGGCGAACGACGAGAAGTCGCGCGTGCGCCAGCTCTTTGCCGAGGGCAAGGTCGGCCGCGCCGAACTGCTGGAAGCCGAATCCAAGTCCTATCACGGCCCCGGCACCTGCACCTTCTACGGCACGGCGAACTCCAACCAGATGCTAATGGAGATCATGGGCTTCCATATGCCGGGCTCCTCCTTCATCAATCCCGGCACGCCGCTGCGCGAGGCGCTGACGCGCGAAGCCGCCAAGCGGGCGCTCGCCATTACCGCGCTCGGCAACGAATTCACGCCGGCTGGCGAAATGATCGACGAACGCTCGGTCGTCAACGGCGTCGTCGGCCTGCATGCGACGGGCGGCTCGACGAACCACACGATGCACCTTGTCGCCATGGCGCGCGCCGGCGGCATCGTGCTGACCTGGCAGGATATTGCCGAGCTTTCGGAATTGGTGCCGCTGCTTGCCCGCGTCTATCCGAACGGGCTTGCGGATGTGAACCATTTCCAGGCAGCCGGTGGCATGGGCTTCCTCATCAAGGAACTCCTGAAGCAGGGCCTCGTGCATGACGATGTGCGCACCGTGTTCGGTCACGGGCTGCAGGCCTATACGGTCGATGCGCAGCTCGGCGATAACGGCGCTGTCGTGCGCCAGCGCTCGCCGGAAAAGAGCCACGATCCGAAGGTGCTCGCCAGCATCGAGACGCCCTTCCAGGCGAATGGCGGGTTGAAGATGCTGCGCGGCAATCTCGGCAAGGCGGTCATCAAGATTTCCGCCGTCAAGCCCGAGCGCCATATCATCGAAGCGCCGGCAGTGATCTTCCACAGCCAGCAGGAGCTGCAGGACGCTTTCAAGGAAGGCAAGCTCAACCGCGACTTCATTGCCGTCGTGCGCTTCCAGGGCCCGAGGGCCAATGGCATGCCGGAGTTGCACAAGCTGACGCCACCACTCGGCGTGCTGCAGGATCGCGGCTTCCGCGTGGCGCTCTTGACCGACGGGCGCATGTCCGGAGCGTCCGGCAAGGTGCCGGCGGCGATCCATGTCACGCCGGAAGCGGTCGATGGCGGCCCGATCGCCCGCATCAGGGATGGCGACATCATCCGTCTGGATGCGATCAGGGGTACGCTGGAGGTTCTGGTCGACGCTGCCGACATGGCCGAGCGCGAACCTGTAACCATCGATCTCTCGGACAATGAATTCGGCATGGGCCGCGAGCTCTTCGCGCCGTTCCGCCACGCGGTCGGTCCCTCCGACCAGGGTGCCAGCGTGCTTTTCCACACTCACTGACATCATCATCGATATAAAAGAAAAACCCGCGGCCGGAACCGCGGGTTTTTCATATCCAGCGAGACGCGAAACTGTTACGCGCGGATATCGAGGACGTAATCCTTGTGAGCCGGGTGCGTGCTGTAGACGAAGATCTTGTTCAGCTCCTTCTGCGTCAGCAGGCGCAGGAAGCGAACTTCAATCGTGTTGTTCGGGAAGGTCTTCATCAGCAGGCAGCCCACCTTGGTGATGCGGGCATCCGGAATATCCAGATAGAATTGCTTCGGCAGGGTATACTGCGTGAGGATCGCGAGTATCGCGCTGCTCATCGAGATACGGACGATATCGCAGCGGCGCGAGGCGGCATGCATGACGCCCTTTTCCGTATATTCGATGCGCGCGGCGTTCATCGTATCTTCCATCTTGAACCGCGCTTCGCGGTCGTACATGAAAGATTCTTCCTTCGCCAGGAAGTGCGATTTCGGAGGTGTTGGATTCGATGCGGCCATAGCCCTGGTTCCCTCAGTCGTAATGGGAAAAAGGCTAGCACCGCATATTTAACAGAAAGTAAGAATCCTTCCCCTGCACAGCCTCAAGAAGAAGGATTCCACCAAAAATGGATGGTCATTTCCTATAGGTGTGGCCCGACGCATCGAAGAGGTGCAGCTTCTGCCAATCGGCGACGAAATGCATCTTCTGACCCCTCTTCACATCATAGATGCCGGGCAGCTTGACGATGATCGGCTCACCCTGAACCAGGCCTTCGATATAGAGCAGAGTCACTTCACCGAGCTGCTCGACGATCGAAACTTCGCCCTCGAAGAGATAGTCCTCATTAGGGCTTGCAATGCGCAGATCTTCGGGGCGAACGCCGAAGCTTGCCTGCTTGCCCTTCTCGGATGCGGCCGTTGCGATATCGAGTGTCACCGATTTGCCGCCCGTCAGCGTCACCGTCGTGCTTTCGCCGGCGTCGGTGATCGTTGCAGGAATGATGTTCATGGCCGGAGAGCCGATGAACTTGGCAACGAAAAGGTTTGCCGGGCGCTCGTAGAGCTCCAGCGGCGCACCCACCTGCTCGATATTGCCGGCAGAGAGGACGACGATTCGGTCTGCCAGCGTCATCGCCTCGACCTGGTCGTGCGTGACATAGATCATCGTCGTATCGGCCATCTGTTCGTTCAGGCGGGCGATCTCGATGCGGGTTGCGACGCGCAGTGCCGCATCGAGGTTCGATAGCGGCTCGTCAAAGAGGAAGACCTTTGGATTGCGGCAGATGGCGCGGCCGATCGCCACGCGCTGGCGCTGGCCGCCCGAGAGCGCCTTGGGGAGGCGGTCGAGATATTTTGTGAGCTGCAGACTTTCGGCCGCAGCCCGCACGCGGCGGTCGATCTCCTGCTTGTTCTCGCCGGCGATCTTCATGCCGAAGGCCATGTTGTCGAAAACAGTCATGTGCGGATAGAGCGCGTAGGACTGGAACACCATGGCGATGCCGCGCTTGGAGGGCGGCACGTCATTGACGAGCATGCCGTCGATGTACATCTCCCCGCCGGTGATGTTTTCCAGCCCGGCGATCATCCGCAGAAGCGTGGACTTGCCGCAGCCGGAGGGGCCGACGAAAACGATGAATTCGCCCTGGTTGATCTCCAGGTCGATGCCGTGGAGCACATCCACGGAGCCATAGGATTTGCGGATATCCTTAAGCGTCAGTCCAGTCATTTTCCTCTCCCCTCCTGATCCTTAAGCGAGGCGGGCGAAATACGCCCCCCAGGCCGGAATATCGATCTTGTCGCCGTAATTGTTGCTGGTAAAGCCGTGGCCCGTCAGAGCCTGCCATTCGCCCGCAGGCAGGGTCACATTGGTTTCCGCCGGTCCCATGTTGAAGATGCAGAGCAGCGTCTCGTTTCCGAACTCGCGCGTGAAGATCAGCGCGTCATCCTGCGGATCCTCGAACTCGATTTCGCCCTTGGCGAAAGCCGGGTACTGCTTGCGGAAGGCGATGAAGCGGCGGTAGTGCTCCAGCACGGAATTCTCGTCGCCCTGCTGCACACTGACGGCGCGCAGGATGTGCTCGACCGGCACCGGCAGCCAGGGCTTGACCGTCGAGAAACCACCCTGGGCAACCTGGCTGTCCCAGACCATCGGCGTGCGGCAACCATCCCGGCCCTTGAACTCGGGCCAGAACTGGATGCCGTAGGGATCCTGCAGGTCCTGATAGGCGAGATCGGCTTCGGTGAGGGCAAGCTCCTCGCCCTGATAGAGGCAGACAGAACCGCGCAGCGTCATAAGCAACGAGGCATAGAGCTTGGCAAACGCATCGTGATCGGCAACCAGCGAACCCCAGCGGCTGACATGGCGCATCACGTCATGGTTTGAGAAGGCCCAACAAGCCCAGCCATCGGGAGCCGCGGCACCAAAATCCTTCATGACTTCCTCGACGCGCTCAGGTGTAAGCGGATCGGGCGCCAGGAATTCGAAGGCGTAGCACATGTGCATCTTGTCATTGCCCGACGTATATTCGCCGACGATTTCGAGACCGCGCTGGCTGTCGCCCACCTCGCCGACGGCGGCGATTGCCGGGAACTCTTCCAGCACCGCACGGAAGCGCTTCAGGAATTCGAGGTTTTCCGGGCGGTTCTTGTCGTAGAGATGCTCCTGGAAATTATAGGGGTTCACGGCAGGCGCGGTGGAGGCATTGCGGCGTTCGGGAGCAAGCGCCGGGTTGTCGCGCAACAGCTTGTCGTGGAAGTAGAAGTTGATGGTGTCGAGGCGGAAGCCGTCGACGCCGCGCTTCAGCCAGAAACGGACGACATCGAGCAGGCGGTCCTGAACCTCGGGGTTATGCAGGTTCATGTCCGGCTGCGAGGTCAGGAAGTTGTGCATGTAATATTGCATGCGTGTCGGATCCCACGCCCATGCGGAGCCGCCGAAGATCGACAGCCAGTTGTTCGGCGGTGTGCCGTCCGGCTTGGCATCAGCCCAGACATACCAATCGGCCTTGGCATTGGTCTTGCTCGAGCGGCTTTCGACGAACCAGGGATGCTGGTCGGAAGAGTGCGAGATGACGAGGTCGATCATCACCTTGATGCCGAGACGGTGGGCTTCCGCAATCAGCGTATCGAAATCGATCAGCGTACCGAAGATCGCATCGACGTTTTCGTAGTCCGAAACGTCGTAGCCAAAATCGCGCATCGGCGAGGTGAAGAAGGGCGAAATCCAGATCGCGTCGGCACCGAGGCTTGCGATATGCGGTAGGCGGGCGGTGATGCCCTTCAGGTCGCCTATGCCGTCGCCGTTCGAATCCTGGTAGGAGCGCGGATAGATCTGATAGATCACCGCGCCGCGCCACCAGTCCTTGTCGGCGGTCAGAATGGATTGGGAAGCCACACTCATGGAATATCCTGTTTGAAATTACGTCTTGGGATGGATCAGCCTCCCTTGACCGACCCCGCCAGCAGGCCGCGCACCAGATAGCGCTGCAGCGAGAAGAAGACGAGCAGCGGTATGATGATGGTGACGAATGCGGACGCCGTCAGGATTTCCCAGTTGCCGCCGCGCGAGCCGAGCAGCGCGTTCAGCGCTCCTGTCAGCACGAGGTGGTCCTTGTCGGTGCCGAGGAAGACCATGGCAACGAGCAGGTCGTTCCACACCCAAAGGAACTGGAAGATCGCGAAGGAGGCGAGCGCGGGGAAGGACAGAGGCAAAACGATACGAGTGAAGATCTCGAAGTCGCTCGCGCCATCGACGCGGGCGGATTCGATGATCTCCTTGGGCAGGCCGGCAATATAGGCGCGCAAGAGATAGATGGCGAGCGGCATGCCGAAGGCCGTGTGCGCCAGCCAGATGCCGGGATAGGTCTTCGACGGCTGGCCGATCATCGTGCCGATCTCATTGTAGAGACGCAGCAGCGGGATGAGCGACATCTGCAGCGGCACGACGATGAGGCCGACGACGAGCGCAATCAGCAGCGCGCGACCAGGGAATTCCATCCAGCTCAGCGCGTAGGCGGCGAAGGCGGCAATCAGGATCGGGATGATGGTCGCCGGAATGGTCACCGTCAGCGAGTTGATGAAGGACTGGCCGATGCCCTCACTCGCCAGAACGGTCTTATAGTTCGCGAGCGTGAATTCCGGCGGAGCCGATGCCGCGAGATAGATACGCCGCGGACGTTCATCGGGCGCGAAGGCGACATTCTTCATGTAGCGGTAGCTGCCATCGCTGTTGATGAGCAGGCTTTCGCCGTCACCGAGATCGGCGGTCTGACCGGCTTCGAAGGCCGAAGGCTGCTGCACACGTATGCCGAAGGCCTTGACCGAGCGGCCCGGCTGGTCGGCCAGCACATTGCCCGTGATGACGTAGATATCGCCTTCCTGCTTCTGCTGGTCGGGTGAGCCGAGGCGGGCGGCCACCGTCTGCGTGGAGCCGGCAAAGGCGGTCCACCAGCCGGAAACGGTGATCTGGTCCCTGTCGCGGAGCGCGCTGACGAAGATGCCGAGTGTGGGCACGAGCCAGACAATGACAATGACGAGAACACAGAAATGGACGAAAAGACGGGCGGGACCGATCTTGAAGTAGCTTGCAGCTCTCGTCATCTCAGCGTCCCTTCAGTTCGGCATTGGCGCGGCGCACGTTCCACACCATGATCGGCGTGACGGCGAGCATGATGATGATGGCGATGACGGCACTTCGGCCGGAATCGCCGCCGCCGCGGAACAACCAGTTGAACATCAGGTTCGCCAGCACCATGGTCTGCCACTGACCGTTGGTCATGGTGAGCACGATATCGAAGACCTTGAGAACAAGGATAGTGATTGTCGTCCAGACGACGGCGATCGTACCCCAGATCTGCGGCACCATGATGCGCCAGAAGATCTGCCAGCCGTTGGCGCCGTCGATGACAGCAGCCTCGATCGTCTCTTCCGGGATGCCGCGCAGTGCGGCCGAGAGGATGACCATGGCAAAGCCGGTCTGGATCCAGATCAGGATCACCATCAGGAAGAAGTTGTTCCAGAAGGGAACGGAGATCCAGACCTGCGGCGTGCCGCCGAATGTCTGCACGATGGCGTTCAGGAGGCCGATCTGCACATCGTTGCCGCCGCGATACTCATAGATGAACTTCCAGATGACGGAAGCGCCGACGAAGGAGATCGCCATCGGCATGAAGACGATGCTCTTGGCGATATTGCCCCACCAGATGCGGTCGGTCATGACGGCGATGACGAGGCCAAAGAAGGTGCAGGCAGCGGGCACGACGGCGAGCCAGAGGATATTGTTGAAGATCGACTGACGGAATTCGCGGTCGTTCAAGGCCCACAAGTAATTGGTCGCGCCGACGAACTCGTTGCCCGACCGGTCGTAGAAGGACAGGATGAAAGTCGCGACGACAGGATAGACGAGATAGACGATCAGCAGGAAAAGTGCTGGGAAAAGAAACAGCCAGGGGCGGATCATCGCGCGCCGATTCAGATTGCGCGAGGCCTGACGGATATCACCGTCCCGCACCGGCAAGGCGAGATCGAGGATCTTGTTCGAGAAAAAGAAATAGGCCGAGCATGCGAAAACGGCTACAACCACGACGCCCAAAGCGGACACTATCTGCGACAGCATTTCGTCCCTCCCCTGCTTCCCTGTCTTATTCTGGAGGGTTAACGCCGGATATCGTCAATAGAGCTGATGTGTTTGACCACAGGATCCGGCTCGACCGGGCTCCCCCTCTGGAACCCGGCCGCTCATTCCGGTGATGCCGCCGGTTACCCGGCGGCATGAATTGTCAGGAGATTACTTGATGCCGTCCCAGGCGCTCTGGATTTCGGCTGCGGCGTCCTGAGCGGACTTGCCGCCGACGAAGTCGACCATGCCGGTCCAGAAGGCGCCGGCGCCAATCTTGCCGGGCATCAGGTCCGAACCGTCAAACCTGAAGGTGGTGGCCGAGGTCAGGATCTCGCCTTCCTTCTTCATCTGTTCGTTGGCGTAAGCATCAACGTTGACGCCCTTGTACGGGGTCAGGAAGCTCGACTGTGCCATCCAGAGCTCATGAGCAACCGGCGTCTTCAGGAAGTCGACGAAAGCGCGGGCCGTCGGAGAATCCTTAGCGATGGTAACGAGCGTGCCTGCACCGAGAACCGGCTTGCCGAGATCGGCATGTGCGGCATAGGTCGGCATGTAGAAGAAGTCTGCATCAGTGCCAAGCTTCGTGCCTTCAGGAAAGAAGGACGGGATGAACGAAGCCTGGTGATGCAGGTAGCATTTCGGCGGAACGGCGAAGAGGCCCTTCGGGCTGTCGCGGAAGTCGGTCGAAGCAACTGCTGCAACACCGCCATCGACATACTTTTCGTTCTTGGCGAACTTGCCGAATTCATCGATGGCAGCAACGACGGCCGGATCGGTGAACTTCACTTCATTGGTGGTCCACTTGTCGTAAACGTCAGGCTTCTGCGTGCGCAGCATGATATCTTCGACCCAGTCGGTCGCCGGCCAGCCGGTCGCACCGCCAGAACCCAGACCAATGCACCAGGGAACGCTGCCATCCTTGACGATCTGGTCAGTCAGGGCGTGCAGCTCTTCCATCGTTGTCGGGACCTTGTAGCCGGCTTCCTGGAAGTTTTCCGGCACGTACCAGACCAGCGACTTCACGTCGGCCTTGTAGGGGAATGCATAGAAGGCTTCCTTGCCATCCTTGCCCTTGTAGGTGCCGTAGCCGACCCAGCTGTCGCCGGCGCCGTAATTGTCCTTGACCCACTTGGACGTGTCGTCACCGAGCGGTGTCAGATAGCCCTTGCCAGCGAGATCGGCCAGCAGGCCTGGCTGCGGCAGGATGGCGATATTCGGCGGGGAGCCTGCCTGCGTATCGATGACGATCTGCTGCTCGTAGTTTTCAGAGGAGGAATACTTGGCGTCGATGCCGGTGGCCTCGACGAAGTAAGCGAGAATGCTCTGGAAGAAGGCTTCGTCTTCACCGCGCCAGGGGCCGAAGATCGTCAGCTGCTGTCCCTTCAGGTCGGCATGGGCAGACTTGAAGTCATCATAGCTCTTCCAGTTGAACTTGGAATCCTGGCCGGGCGGGAATTTCAGATCCGCGGCCGACGCAGCGCCGGCAAAAAGCGCCGCAAGTGCAACGCCCATCAAGAATGACTTTTTCATGTGATCAACCTCCCATCACAATCCGATAGCGCAGAATTTCATTCAAAGGAAATCTCAAAGCGCTTTGACAACGCAACTCATTAACTTTCAGCAGAATGAAGTCAAGCCATTTCGCGAAAACCCCGGGAATACCCGCCATTATACCGCGTTGCAGCAAGGCTTAATGGGGAATATGGAGCGATTTTTCTTGAGTCAAGCGCAGCAGATGCTACATATTTGAAAGCGCTTTGGAAGCCATTGGGAGGCGGCGGCCACTATTTGACGGCCACAGGGCAGGCCGGGAGGAAGCATAGCAGGTGAATCTCAAACAGCTATCGGAATTGCTAGGGCTTTCGCAGACAACTGTGAGCCGCGCGCTTAACGGCTATCCCGAGGTCAACGAGGATACCCGGGAACGCGTGCTCCGGGCAGTCAAGGAAACCGGATACCGGCCGAACAAGGCGGCCCAGCGGCTTGCGACCGGCAAGGCCGGTTCGATTGGCCTCGTCATGCCGACGGCACCCGGCCATCAGTCGGATGTGCATTTCGGCGAATTCCTGACCGGCCTCGGCGAGGAAGCGGTGCGCCACGACTTTCACTTCGTCATCATGCCGGCGGACCCGGATGATGAGGTCGCAGCGCTGCGGCGCCTCGCGATCAGCGGCAATGTGGATGCGCTCTTCGTGGCCTATATGCGCGGCCACGACCCGCGGCTCGCCATGCTGAAATCGCTTTCCATGCCCTTCGTGGTGCATGGGCGCTCCTTTGGTTCAGAGCCGGACTATCCCTATCTCGACATCGACAACGAGGCGGCTTTTTACGATGCGGCGAGGCTTCTCCTGCAGCTCGGCCATACGCGCTTTGCGTTGATGAACGGGCCGGCGCATCTCGACTTCGCCATTCGCCGCAGGAACGGCCTCATTGCAGCGCTTGGCGAACGCGGGCTGGAGCTTCCGGAGGACTGCACGAGCCATACGGTCATGACGGATGAGGAAGGAATGATCGCCATGGAGCGCTTCCTGCAGCTTCCGGATCGACCAACCGCTATTTTATGCTCCAGCACGGTGCTTGCACTCGGCGCGATCCGGGCCGTCAATCAAGCTGGGCTGAAACTAGGCGAGGAAATATCGCTGATCGCCCATGACGATGTGCTGCCGCTCTTGAAGCCGGAGAATTTCTCCGTGCCGCTGACGACTACACGCTCGTCGCTGAGGGCCGCCGGCGTGCGCATCGCACAGCGGCTCATCGGTACCGTCAAGCAGGCGGGTCCCTTCCCCGATCAGGAACTCTGGAAGACCGAGCTGATCGTCAGGGCCTCGACAGGCCCTGTCCCGCAAATCTGATCAGCCGCTTATTTTAGCGCAATTCCGGACGCAAAACCGCTGCACACTTTTCTGGAATTGTTCTTATCAGAATATCGGCGGCGTCAGCCCTGCCGAACGATGGGCGGCAATCACGGTATTGGCCATCAGCATGGCGATCGTCATCGGGCCGACGCCACCTGGCACCGGGGTGATGACGGCGGCGACCGGAGAAACCTCCGCAAAGGCGACATCGCCGACGAGGCGGGTCTTGCCCTCGCCGCGCTCGGGTGCCGCGATGCGGTTGATGCCGACGTCGATGACGGTGGCACCGGGCTTGACCCAATCGGCCCTGACCATTTCCGGACGACCGACGGCGGCCACCAGAATATCGGCGTTGCGGCAGACTTCGGCGAGGTTCTTCGTGCGCGAATGGGCAATGGTGACCGTCGCATTGGCATTCAGCAGAAGCTGCGCCATCGGCTTGCCGAACAGGTTGGAGCGGCCGATGACGACGGCATTGAGGCCGGAAAGATCCTCACCATGGGTGCGGCGCACGAAAACCATGGCGCCGGCCGGCGTGCAGGAAACGAGGCCGGTCTTCAGATCGCCGGTCGCAAGTTTACCGGCATTGACGACGCTCAGGCCATCGACATCCTTTTGCGGCAGGATCGACTGGATGATCGGCTCACTGTCGAGATGTTTTGGCAGCGGCAACTGTACGAGAATGCCATGGATCGACGGATCGGCATTGAGCGAAGCGACAAGCGCTGCAAGCGCCTCCTGCCTGGTCTCGGCTGGCAGTGTGTGCTGGACGGATTTGAAGCCGCATTCCTTGGCCATGCGGCTCTTGGAGCTGACATAGGTGTGGCTCGCCGGATCGTCGCCGACGATGACGACGGCTAGGCCCGTCTGGACGCCTTTGGCGGCTTCTAGCGCAGCATTTGCCGATTTAACGGTTTCGATTACGGAAGCGGCAACCTGCTTGCCGTCGATTACTGTCGTCACGCGTCTTCTCCGCCCAATTTCGCGCCAGTCTATTCGCCCGCGGCGGGAATGATTTCCCGATAACGCCCTATCCCGTTTAAAAACGGCAAATGCAAGAGCAATCTGTGGTCGGGCGTTTGCTTACCGTGAGACCTGATAGGCATGCAAGCGATCGCGCAGGCTGGCGATCTGCGAGCGCAGCGCATCGACTTCCTCAGCCGCCTGCGGAACCAGCGCCGGCTCTTGTGCCTGCACCAACGCCGGGACCGGCGCAAGTTTGGGCACAGGGGTGACGATTGGAGCCTCGACGGAAACTTGGACCCGCACCTGTTCGGGCCGTCGGCGGAAAAAACGCGGCACGAAGGCGAAGCCGAGGCCCACCGCCAAACCAGCAAGGCCGCCAACCAAGGCGCTGAAACCGAAATTACTGTCGGGGGAAGCCGGCAGTACAAGAGCGGGCTTGCGAACAGTCACCCGACCATCACCAATAGCGCCTGTCGCGGAGACCTCCTCTTCCAGGCGCGAGCGGGCGGCAGACGCCTTTTCCCGCAGTTCGGTCAGCTTGGCGAGATCGACGCCGGTATCGCGGCTCTGTGCAATCAGCGCGTTGCGACGATCGCTAAGCTGTCTGCGCGCATCGACGGCGGCCTTGGCTGCTGCATTTGCGTTCTGGGCGAGGCGCGCCAATTCCTTGCCGATATTATCTTTCAAACCATCGACTTCGGACTGCTGTTGGAGCAGGCGCGGATGGCGCGGTCCGAGGTCTGCCGAAAGCTGTGCCAACGCGGTCTTGGCGATCGCGTATCTGTCGCGCAGATCCTGAAGGGCGGGCGAGATCATATCCGGAGCGAGCGAGCCTTCCAGCACGTCCGCGAGCTTGGCGGCCTTCAGCTTGTCGGCCTGCTCCTTGGCAGTCAGGATATTATCGTCGGCATTCTTCAGATCGGCATCGAGCCCGGCGATCTGGCGCTGCAACCGCGTCGCGACCTTGACATTGCCCTCGCCGTTCTTCTGACCGAAGGCCGTGAGCTCTGCTTGAGCCTGATCATTTTCCTTCTTCAAGGCCATGGCCGTCTCGGCCGCTTTGCCTGCGGCGCTGCCACCGGTCACCGCATCGGACAGTCGCATGGCGATGCGCGTCGATTTGTCGCCATCGCCTGTCGTTACCATTAGACGGATCGTGCCAGTGCGGTCGTCGGGAATAATCGCTACGGCAGATTTCAGCGCGGCCTCTGCGCGCGATGCCGGATCGGCGGCCGCGCCACTGCCGGAGAGAAGATCGAAGGCGACACCAAGTGCATTGGCGCTATTACCGGCAAATTCCGGATCGCGGTCCAGCTTCAGTGCCGCAACGGCAGAGGTGATGACAGGTACCGAAGACAGTCTTTTGACGGTATCCCCGACGAGGGCAGCCCGGTTACCTGCGCCCGCATCCACGGCAAGCATCGTTTCTGCGGTGTAATGCGCGGGTGGGGATGGCATCAGGATAGGGGTGGTGGCGCCGCCAAATGAGAGGGCAGCCATGATGAGAGCGTTCCTGATCCAGTTCGGGCGCCGTATTTCGCGCGAAACCGTCGAAATGGGCGCTCTCTCAGCGGGAGCAACGCGTTGAACCTGGACGAACTGCGTCGTCGGCTCTGGCACAGGACGAGAGGGTTCAGCTGCGGAAGCAGAGGCGATATCGTTTGCAGCCTGAAGGCGCGAACCGAGGATCGTTTCGATCCGGTCCACCAGCGGTTCGGTCTGCCGCGCTTTCGCACGCTGTTCGTCGAGCAGCCGGCCTATAGCGTGCAACAGTTCAGCTTCAGAAGGAAGGATCTCCGGCGTATGGGTGCTCTTTTCGGCATGACTTTGCCGCCGGCCGCGCGAAGAGGTAGTTGCGCGATCATGGAAACTGTTTTTCGCCCTGGAATCGTGCATTGGCGTCACATCTCATGCGCATGATGGCCGAGTTCGCTCAACCGCGCTGACGCGGAGGATTAAGCTACTCTAAATATACATGGCAAAGAAATGGTTAACCGGAACCTGCAGAAATCTGTAATCAGCCGGCTTTCTTCATCTGCTCGATTCTCTTCTGTTCGCCTGCAACATGCGCCCGTTCATCCGGCTGACTGAGGATGCGCGCACGCCGGCTGAATCGATACTGGAAGACCCGGAAGAGAAAGACCGGAATACCGAGAATATAGCGGCGCCAGAGGCGCGTCGGCTCCTGTACCAGGCGGTAGGCCCATTCCAGACGCATCACGCGCACGGTCTTCGGGGCGCGTGGCACAGTGCCCGAAACGAAATCGAAAAGTGCACCGACCGTCAGAACGAGACGTGCGTGATCGGCGCGGATATTCTGGTGGACCCACTTTTCCTGCAGTGGCGTGCCCATGCCAACGATCAGGATATCGAGCTTCTGGCGCTCCACCTCGGCGATAACGGATTCGGGATTGGCCTTGTCGAAAAAGCCGTCGGAGATCACGAAGAACTCGTGCCAGGGCGCGTGCCTCGAAAAGTTCTCGGCCGCCTTCTCAACAACCGCGCGCGCGCCACCGATAAGGCCGATACGACGCGGCGTTTCCATGAAAGTCAGGAAGGCGGGCACGAAATCGGTGCCGTTCAGATTGGCGGGAAACGGCGAACCATGCGTGACCTGGGATGCGATATTGAGACCGATACCGTCAGGCAGAACGAGGTTGTGCGACATGATCTGATAGTACTCATCGTCGCGCAGGGCCGTCAGCATGTTGTGGGCGTTGACGAAGCAAACCACGGTCTGCCCGACGGGAATGGAAGCCAGTTCGTTGATGAAAACCAGCGCGTCGTCCCAGCCGAGATCGCAGACCGGCAGATCGAAAATCGTCCGCCGCGATGCAAGCACCGCGAAGTTTGCAATCAGATTCATTCCAACCTCCTGCCGAGGGTGCGTCATGCGCCCGACATCCCGGAAAATAAGCCTACGTTTCCGCAGCGGAGGTCTTGTGAGGACCAGCAGCGTCCTGCCTGAAGCGATCTCCACCAACCCCGTGGCGGCCATCCTCCCAAGCTTGTGCCGCGTTTATACCAACTCGGTTTCAAACAACCCTTAGGAAAAAGCCTTGGATTTTCCTACGCGCATAAGTAGTTTATTAACCAAGGCAAGAACGCAGAAACGGCGCCTTTCGGCGCCGTTTTTTAACTGGTCGGTCGATGGTGATCAGTGACCGGCGGATGGAGCCGGCGTTTCGGATGCAGGCGCGGTCTCGATGATCTTGACCGGCGCGCCGACCTTCTGCGGCTTGCCGCCGGAAGTGTCCTTCACGTCTTCCTTCGAAAGGTAGTCGAGCTGTTCCAGCATGACTTCGGCCACATATTCGCCGCCGAGGCGCTCGTTCATGCCCTTCTTGATCTCTTCGCGGAAAGCTCCGGGGTCGAAGGCCTTGATGTTGGAAACATCGATCATCTTGTTACCGACGAGCAGGCTGAAGAGCTCGTCGGTCGTCATCTCCGTGATCGGCAGGTTGAGGCCTGCGATCATATCCTTGTGCATCATGAAGGAGATGCGACCGAGGAAATAACCGTTGACCGCACCGTTGGCGATGACGGGCACAGTGATCGTCTCGCCCTTCACAAGTTCGAGCGCGCTTTGCTTGTTATTCGATTCAACCGGCGCCGGCGCAGTCGCCATGTTCACCGAGAAATAGACCGATGCCAAGGTGACGGCGCAGACCCAGACGCCTGTGAGGACGAGCTTGATCATCAGGCATCCCGCGCGACAAACTGTTCCTGGGAATAGGTGCCGTCAGCATCGGCATCCTGCACGGCATTCTTCAGAAGATCGGCAACGGCGCGAACCGCCTCCAGATGCGCTTCGACGCGACGGGCGTTCAGCGTAAGCTTCTTCTTCAGACCGTGAAGCTGGTCCAGATGCGAAGCGGCAAGTTCGGCCGGATCGGTGTCGCGGAAAAGCATCGAGAGCTCGTACAGGCACCGGCTCTTATGCGCGTTGGAGACCTTGAGATCGAACTGCGGATCGCTGCCGATCCGGGTGTTCTCATTGTCGATTATCATTTCGAGGCGTCCGAGAACGGATTTGATCCTGTATTCGTTCGAAACTATTTCCATTTTATCCTCGATTATGCGTCGCTTGTTGCGGACTTATTGTCGGCAGTCGGAGTGCCGAAGGTCTTGCGCTGAAATTCGTCGATCATGCTCATCGCTGTCTTGCGATCGTCTTCATCCGTGGAGGCATTGACGATCTTGCCTTCCTGGCGATGGAGCTGCTCGGCATACATCTGCTTGGCGATGCCGATGCCGTCGCCCTTGGCCATGACGTTGCCAAGCTGCTCGGCCATCATGCCCTTCCAGATGTCGCCCGTTGCGCCCTTGCCGAAGACATTCTCGGCATCGCTCGGCAGCATGGACTTCACGAAGTTCTGCAGAACCATGGCCTCGAACTTCCGGTAGGTTTCCGGCACTTCCTCGGTCTTTGTACGGTTCTGAATGTTGTTCAGGCCGCTCTTCTGCTTGACGTGGTCGAGAATGTCGACTGCGGAAGAAAAGCCGTTACCGCTGTCGGCCAGGCTTGTCGCAGCAAAGGCGGCGCGGTTGGCCTTCAGCTTTTCCTGGGCAGCCTGAACTTCCATGGGGTCGGCCGCCTTGACGACGTCCATCACCAGATCGCTGGGGGGTGAAATAGCCACGTTACAATCCTCTAATGTAAGATCGTGGCGATTATTATTTTTGAAGCTTGCTGGAGGCTGGCGTTGCGAATTGCTGATCGATTACGTCGTAGACAGCGTTGTCATCTGCCTCGCGACGCTCTGCCTGGAGGGCATCGAGCATGTTTTCTTCAAGCCGGTCACCTTTGGCACGCTCGCGCGTCAGGCGCATTTCGTGCACCTGCTGCATGCCGGTCAACTGCTGGTCCTTGATGCTCAGCCTGCCGAATCGGTCGGCGTAACTCTGCGAAAAAGCACGATGGATGGGGTCCAGCGAACCGAGCGCAAGAATGGCGACATCCATGGCCGCATTGACTTCGGCGCGCTGGCGGCCGGTTTCTGCGAGATCGTATTCCGCCATCTTTTCAAGATGCCGTTGCACCGCAACCAGGCGCTTGAGCTTGTCGGAACGCTTCTTCTCGATCATCGCCCCTCACCTTCCCACATATAGTGCGGCGAAGGATTGGCCGAATTGGCTGATCATTGCCGCGATCGAGAAATAGAGCAGGAAGAGGCCGCCCATCAACAGATAAGGCGTGGAGATGAAGTAGACCGGAATCTGCGGCGCGAGCTTGTTGATGAAGCCGATCGAGATGTTGAAGATCAGCCCGTAAATCAGATAGGGGCTCGCCAGCCGCAGCATGATGTAGGTGGTCTGCTCCAGCGTATCAGTGAAGGTGATGAGCGTGGAACGCATCTGCATCAACCCGCCGAAGGGCATGGTCGTGTAGGAATCGATCAGCGCGCGGAAGACGATGTGATGGAAGTCCATGATGAAGAGAACCATCAGGCCGGCCATCGTAATGAAGGCCGTCAGGCTGATTTCGGCCGAGTCTTCGACGACATCGCTCGTGCTCGGCTGCGTGTAGCCAACCATCATGGAGACGATCGAGGCGGCGAATTGCAGGCCGAGCGTATAGAGCCGGGCGAGCATGCCGTACATGACACCGATCAGCGATTCGCTGAAAATCAGGCCGATATAGGTGCCGGAACTGGTGTGAACGGACGGATAGACCGTATCCCAGAGCACCGGCAGCACTGCAAGCGAAAGTCCGGCGGCGATGAAGACGCGCAATTGCTCCGGAACACGGGCGGAAGAAAAACCCGGAAGGGTCAGCACACAGCCACCGATCCGGCAGAAAACCAGAAACAGCGCCAGAACTGTCCCTTGCGGGTCTGAAATCATGAAATCGAGCCCAAAATCTTGATTTCGATGCCCTTGGCCAGTTCCACATGCGAGAGGACGGGAAGCGTTGCGAAGAGTCGCTCGATGATCATGCGGACATAGGAGCGCGTTTCCGGCGACGTGACAAGGGCGAATGGCAGGCCTCTATCCATGAATTCACGGATAACCTTCGTGGCCTGCTCGCTGAACTCTTCCAGAGTGCGCGGGTCGATGTCGAATTCGACGACTTCGCCCTTTGCATCGCGCTTGAGAGCTTGATGGAAGGCGAGATCCCACTTGCTGCCGAGCCGCAGCACGCGCAGCACGCCATTGTCCGCCAAGTCGCCGCAGAGCTGCTGGGCCATGCGGATGCGGACGTGCTCGACGATCTGCTCCGTCTTTCTGACATGCGGGGCAAGTTCGGCAACCGCTTCCAGAATGAGGTGCAGGTTGCGGATCGAGACGCGCTCGGCAAGAAGCAGCTTCAGCACCGCCTGCAGGCCAGAATAGGACATGTGCGACGAGCAGATCTCGTCTGCGAGCTTCTTATATTCGGGGTCGAGACGATCGATCAGGATCTTCACGTCCTTGTAGGAGAGAAGCTGCGGCAGGTTGTTTCTGATAACCTCGCTCATATGCGTCAGCACGACCGAGACGTTGTCGATCGGCTGGAAGCCTTCGCGCTTCAAATCCTCGGCGAAGTTTTCGAGGATCGAAACCGCCGGCATGCCGAATGCGGGTTCGCGGATTTCATCACCCGGAATGCTCGGCTTCCGGCCAGCGCCGGTGACGACGAGAACTTCGCCGACACGCAGAAGGTTCGAAGCAACGGTCGTGCCGTGGATGCGGATCTGGTACGACTTTTCGGGGATGCCGATATCGTCCGTCACCTTGATTTCCGGTACGACGAAACCGTACTGGGTCGCAAACTTCTTGCGCATCTTGCCGACGCGGAAGGCGAGCTCCTGATGGGCGCCCAGCAGGCGGGTCGAAACCATCTTGCCGAGAGCAAGCTCGATTTCGGACGTGCGGAGAACCGACTTGACCGAGTCCTTTTCGAGCTCCTTGCTCTGGACGACTTTCTTTTCCTCTGCATCGCGGCGAAGCTTGTTCTCCGCTTCGACCTGACGCGGAATGAACCAGGCGCCGAAGGCGAGAAGACCGCCGAGGATCACGAAGGGGACAAATGGCAGGCCCGGCATCAGGGCCAGGACGAACATCAGCACGGCCGAGACGGAGAGCGCGCGGGGATAGCCGCTCAGCTGATTGACGACCGCCTGATCGGTGGAGCCGGTGGTGCCGCCGCGCGAAACGAGAAGGCCGGCGGCGAGCGAGACGATGAGGGCCGGCATCTGCGAGACGAGGCCGTCACCAACCGACAGCTTGACGAAGACGTCGGCCGCTTCGCCGATCGGCATGCCATGGCGGAAATAACCGATGATGATGCCGCCGAAGACGTTAATGGCGGTAATGAGAAGACCCGCGACCGCGTCACCGCGAACGAATTTCGACGCACCGTCCATGGCACCGAAGAAGGAGCTTTCTTCTTCCAGTTCCTTGCGGCGGCGCTGGGCTTCCTTCTCGTCGATGATGCCAGCCGAAAGGTCGGCATCGATCGACATCTGTTTGCCGGGGATGGCATCCAGGGTGAAACGTGCGCCGACTTCCGCGATACGCGTCGCACCTTTGGTGATGACGATGAAGTTGATGGTGATGAGGATCAGGAAGACGATCAGACCGATGACAAAGTCACCGGACATGACCAGACTTGCGAAGCCGGCGATGACGCCGCCCGCAGCATCGTGCCCCTCGTTGCCGTGCGAAAGGATGACACGCGTCGTCGCAATGTTCAGCGCCAGTCGCGTCATCGTCGCGATCAGAAGAATGGTCGGGAAGGACGAGAAATCGAGAGGTTTCTGGATCCACAGCGCGACCATGAGGATCAGCACCGAGAATGCGATCGAGAAGGCCAGTCCCATGTCGATCAGGAACGGCGGGATCGGCAGGAAGAGGATGCAGATGATGCCGATGATGCCCATGGCAAAGCCGACATCACGCAGGCTCGGAGCGACTTTCGGAAGGGGTAGTGAAGGTGGTTGCGCCATAGCGATTCCGTCTCTTCATGAGAGGAGGCGGACCTCAGAATCCGCCCAGTTCGGATCGACAGTTAAATGGCGAAGCTTGCGCGAAGTTGGCTCAGAAGCCGGACTGGATTCGCGAGAAGACCAGATTGGTAAAAATGGAAATCTGAGAGCCCACGAAAGGGGCAGAAATACCGACCGTCACCAGAACGGCGACGATCTTCGGGACGAAGGTGAGTGTCGCTTCCTGCACCTGTGTGAGCGCCTGGATCAGCGCAATCACGAGACCGACAACCATTGCCGCAATGACCGCAGGCCCCGCCGCAACGAGAACGGTCCAGATCGCAGCCTGGAACAGGTCGAGTGCATCAGCTTCATTCATCGTCAGGCAACCTCATATCGCCTTGAAAGCAGCCAGCCCGGCCTTAACCGGACTGGTATTTTGGGCATCATCCAAACGAACGTGCGCCAGACCCCACCCGTTTCGTCGGCACTCAGGTATTATCCGAACCGCTATCGTCGCCCGAACCGTTGGTCGGCGCCGAATCAGAAACGGATATGCCAGCCTGGATGAGAATTTTACCGCCATTGTCCAGCGTTGCAACAAGGCCGTCCGAATAAACCTTGACGGATGCGACCTGGCCTACGGTCTTGCCGTCGGCGCTCGTCATGTATTTGCCGATATAGCTGCTCGCCTGGGTCAGGCTGGAGCTGGTCAGCAGCGTGTCGAGCTTCGTGTTCGTCTGGATCGTCTGCTCGACCTGCGAGAAGCTCGCAAGCTGCGACATCTGCTCGCTCGCATCCATCGGATCGGTCGGATCCTGGTTCTTCATCTGCGCGACAAGCAACTGAAGGAAGTTGTCGTAGTTAAGCGTGGCCTTCTGCTGGGCGGCATTGGACGAGCCATACGTGCTGCTGCCTCCACCTACGCCCTGAGTTCCGTCTACCGCCATGGTGCGATCTCCCTGCGAATCTGCTCGACCATTGTCGGGGGCAGCTCGTGATTGTTGAGGATGCCGTCTTCGATCGCGTAGAGACCGCGGATCGCCTTCAGCGCGTCGAAGGCGCGGCCAGTCGAAACGAGTGCATCGATACGCTTCAGCTCAGCGAGGATTTCCTCGTTCTTGAAGCATGTGAGCAGCATCGTGACCGACTTGCGGAACATCGCCGTCGAATGTTCCTTGCCCTCGGGATTGATGAGGATCATCTGGGCAATGAAGTAGAGCTGGCGCAGCGGCGTGGTCGCGCCTTCCGGCTGAAGCACATGGTTTTCGAGAAGGAACGTCACATCATTCAGGAATTCCAGTGCGACTTTACGGTCGACACGCAGGACAGCGCCGTTGATGAAGATTCTTTCTCCGGCTTTCAGAGAAATGCGAAGTGTACTTTTCATTTAAGTCCATCCCTGATGATGGTGGTAACGTCGATGATGCCCTGGTAGTTATTCGACTGACGTTTTCTAATTCTGTCGCATTCTTTCAATATCCAGATCGCAATCGAGATGAGGTTCGCCCTGAGCTCGACTTCCAACTGGTTGTCTGGATGCTTCAAATCCTCAATGAAGCTGATCCACACCCTTCGTGTATAGAAGAGAGCTTCAATAGACTCCCGGCTGTACTTCTCTTTGTCGCGCGCCACCGAAAGCAGTTCGATCGAACGTTCGAGAACCTGCCATTCCCGCTCTTTCGCGTCGGCAACCGAGTCTTGCATGACCTCGGCATAAGAGAACTGATACATTCATGCATCCTTCTTTATATTGCGCGCCTTTGCTCATCAAAGGTAGTTCACGAGACTCAACTGCTGGATCTTCGATACGATCGTGTAGGCGGTTTCGAGCTGGGTTTCCAAAGTCTTGACAAGCGTCGAGGCCTCATAGGGATCGACGCCCTGGATATCGACGAGCTTGGTCTGCATGATATTTGCCTGGGCATCGAGGGCGTCATTCGCCTTCTCGACACGCTCCTGTGACAGACCGAGCTGACTACCCTGAGTGACGATCCCCGAGGTGGCTCGGGTCGTGTAGGTGATTGCCTTTGAAGAAACCGCGCTCATCGCGTCCGTGCTGAGGCTCTGCCCCATCAGCGCAGAGGTCACCACCGTCGCCAGAGCGAAGTAACGCATGCCTTCGGAATTGGCGTTGGTCGAGGATTCAACAACTTCCGAATTGCTGATACGACTCGTCATATTCTGGCTGGATGCCTTCGACCAGCCAGTAGTCGGGTCCGTCCAGGCCGCTTCGCTGAACATCGGCTCGACCTTGGTCTCGATGAAGGTCTTCATCTCGTCGCCGGTAAGTTGGTTAACCGGCTTCGGTGTCGGCAGGCTTGCCGCATAGGCATTCAGAGCTGTAACGATCGCCGCCGAAGTCGCAGTGGTTTTATCCGTCAGCGGCTGGATGTCGGTGTTGATGCCGGCAAAAAGATATTCGCCGTTCACCATCGAGTTCGACGTATCCATCATCGTAGAAAGCGCGCTCGTGGCCGACTGGATTGCGACCGTGATGCTGCCCGGATCGTGGCTGCTCTGAAGTGCAGTCAGCTTGGAGAGGAAGCTGTCGCCCGCCTTCTTCATTTTATCGAGCCCGGTTTGAGCCGATTCCATACGGGCGTCGACGAGAGCATTGCTCAGCTTGATCGATTTGATGCGGTCGACTTCGCGCGTAAAATCGATGCTCTTGGCTGCGTAACCACCAAGCGACACACCAATATCGGCGTAGGTGCCGGTGGTCGCTTCCATCGTCGCCTTCGTCATCTGGTTCTGCGCCTGACGGATCGTCAATCGCATGGCGTTTTGGATGGCCGAACTTGAAATAAATGAGCTCTTCATGGCTTAACTCGCAATATCCAGCAATGCTTTCAACATTTCGTCAACGGCGTTCAAAATCTTGGTCGCCGCCTTGTAGGACTGTTCTATGTCGAGAAGGAGCGTCAGTTCCTCGTCGAGATTGACGCCCGTTTCATTGGAATAAGCTTCATCGGTTCGTGCTGCGGCAGCCTGGGTATTTTCCGCCGCCGTCGTCGCGTTGCTGCGGTTCTGCTCGAGCCAGCCGATAGAATTGGTGGCGAAGGTCAGGATGCTGACATTCGAGTCGAGACCGGTCTTTGCATCGAATGCAATCCCCGAATCCATCGACGTATAAAGACGGTCGAGTTCCGCGGTATAACCGCTCGAACCCGTCGGGTTCGCAGCCGTGCTGGACGCATTGATGTTTCCATCACGCAACCGCATCGGATCACCGCCCTTGGAGGTGACGACGCGGTCGTTGATCGCGATCGTTCCGGCGATGCCTTTGATGATGGTACCAGCCGGCGGAACCCCGCCTGCAGTGCCAGTCGTCGGGTTTGTCCAGACGAAGAGGCCAGGATTGCCATCCTCCTGGTAAAGGTTCACAAGGCCGCGAGCGACTTCGTCGAGCTGGTTCTGGAAAGTCGGTGCGATATCGTCGCGGATCTGCAGAAGCGAAGCCAGGCTGCCCTGCGCACTTGTCGTCGAGCCCGAGCCCATATTGACGGCCACACCGTCGACATAGACCTTATTGCCGGTGGTGCTTGCCGCATAGGACTGTGTCGGCTCGAAGCTGACCGTGCGCGGGATCGTCTCGAACAGCGTCGTGCCGTCAGCTGTATAGAGCACCATGTCGTTGTTAGCGCGTGTCGCTGTCGACACGCCAACGATCTGGTTAATCTGCTTGAGGACCTTTTCCCGCTCATCGAGAGCGCTCGAAGGATCCTCGTTGGATGATGTCGCCTTCTTGACTGCATTGTTGGCAGTTTCGAACTGCTTCAGCAGGCTGTTCAGCGAGTCGACCTGATTCTTGATCTGCTTGTCTGCATCGGCACGCTGCTGCTGCACCGCCTTGGAGGCATTGTTCAGCGAGGTCACGACGTCCTGCGCCGCCGTAATCGCACCCTGGGCGGCAATAAGGTCGCCCGGGGTGGCGCGGAAGGTGCCGAGCTTGTCGCGGAAGGTGCGCAGGGCAACTTCAGGCGACGTTTCGTTATCGTTGCCACCCATGATCGACTTCAGATCTTCGAGGCCGCTCAGCAGAGTTTGCTGGGCGCTGTCCTGTGAGGACGCCTTGAGATACTGTTTCAGCAGCGCATCTTCCTGTGCGCGGCTGATCTTGACCACCTGGGCGCCGTTCAGCGAGGTGGTGAGCATCGCCTGCCGGCGCACATAGTCCTTGTTGCCGGCGTTCGAGATATTGTTCGATACGACGCTGCTCTGCGCGCCCGTATTGTTGAATATGCTCTGCGCGGTGTTAAGTGCTGAAGTGAGCGACATGGCCTACCCGTTACCCTTATTAACGCTTGAGGTTGACGAGAACGTCCATGAGATCGGAACCCGTCTGAAACACCTTGGAGTTGGCGGTGTAGCTGCGCTGAGATTCGATCATCTCGGTCAGTTCGCCGGCGAGATCGACGTTCGAGCCTTCGAGGGCGCCCGACTGGATCTTGCCCAAGCCGCTGGTCTGCGGGAAACCGGTGACGGTCACGCCCGACTTGCCGTTGGCCGAGTAGACGTTGCCCGACATCAGCGTCAGCAGGTCCGGGCTCGGTACGTTGGCGAGCGGAATCTGGAAAACCGGCTTGGTGCTGCCATCATCATACTTGGAGTAGACGATACCGTCAGCATCGATCGTGATATCGACCGGCGAATTCGCGCCCTGACCGTCGACGTTACCAGTGCCCGAGAAGTTGTCGCCGACCTGAGAGAGATCGAGCTTCATGCTGATGGTGAGGCCCGTCTTCGGATCGACGATGTTCGTCGTCGATGGGGCCGCGGGGACCGTCATCTGGCCTTTGTCATTGAACTGGATCGAGGTGACATTCACGGCCGCCGAGGAATAGGGGAACGAGCTCGTGCCCGTCGTCGCCTTATCGGCATTGCGAAAGACTGCCATTTCCCACTGGGTCGTGCCGGCTGCGGCCGGCGGCGATGCGGGATTGGGAACCTTCGTGTAGTAGATGTCGTACATCACCTTACTGCCGAGCTTGTCGTAGGTGACCATCGAGTACTTCTGCGTGTCGGAAGTCGCCGTAGCGGCGTTTGCGCTTGGCAGGTTGGCCGCAGTCGCCTCAATCTTTGCGCCGGGCTTCAGGTTGCCGGTCCATGTACCGTTCGCGGTCGGAACCGCCGCCAACTTCTGATCGCCGAGAACGTTGATCGGAACGAGGCCATCAAAGCCGTTGACGACGACCGCTGGAGCCGAAGAGCCCCATGGATAGCCCATGAGCGTGAAGCCGGCCGAGTTGACGAGGTTGCCGCTGTCGTCCTTCGTGAAGTCACCGGCGCGGGTCAGGACGGGAACACCGTCGGCGCCTTGGACGATGAAGAAGCCGTCACCGGAAATGGCAAGGTCGTAACCGGAGGTCGTGTAGGAAATATCGCCCTGGTCGGAAACGGCCTGACGAACCGTCGTCGTCACACCGCCCGAGTTGTAGTTACCGGAGCCCGATGGCAGGACCAGCGACGAGAACGCGGTCGAAACTGCCTTGTAGCCGCTGGTGTTCACGTTCGCGATGTTATCCGAGACCGTGCTGAGGCGGTTTGCCTGCGCGTTCATCCCCGATACTGCCGTCTTCATGCTGCCGAAAATGCTCATCTGAAAACCTCGTTTTACCTGCTAATTGCAACAGTATTTGGCGGGCCTTGCGTGAAGCTGTCTGTAATGCCCAATCGCCGATCGAAATATTTCGGCCTTCCCGCGCGGCATGGCCCGCGCCGAAAAATTAATTCCAATCAATGCAATAGCCAAGGAAGCGCTTGGAATCGACCGGGTCGACACCGAGCTTCTTACGCAACTTCTTGCGCAGCTTGGAGATGTGGCTTTCGACGACGTTTTCTTCGACTTCCTCGTCGAAAATGCCGTAGATCGCATTGAAGATCTGGGTCTTGGTGACGCGACGGCCGCGATTGGCAATCAAGTATTCGAGAATGCGGCGCTCGCGGCGCGGCAAAGCGAAGGTTTCGCCGTGAATTTCCGGATCGCGCCCATCGGAGAAGACACGGATGGCACCGATGTCGGTGTGGTTGGCGATCGCCTTCAGGCGACGGCGGATTGCGGCGGCACGCGCGAGAATCTCACGCGGATGCACCGGTTTGCGTACAACGTCGTCCACGCCGCAATCAAAAAGGGCAAGTGTGTTTTCGAGCGATGGCTGGTCGCTGACCGCGATCACGGGCGCCATCGAGCGATCTCTGATCGCACGCGGCAACTCCATGGCGCGCTGCCCCTGGCCGATCAGGAATGCCTCGACCGCAGCGATATCAGAATCAGCCGCCGTCTGCACCCATTCGCCGAATTCATTGGGATCAAAGCCGGTTGAGGGAATTCCCTCCCGACCAAACAAAGAAGTGTAACCATCCTTCACGAGCTCACGCTCATCAACCACTACGATCATTCGTCCGCCTCCGAATCAGTGTGGCACATCGATGATCTATGGATACGAATCGCGCGAATCAGCGGCTACTCGTGAAAGTTAATGGCGGAAATTAATAATTGATTAAGAATTGGGTACCGATTTGATCTACATATAGTGGGTCAATAACATTATGCACACAAAAATTTCGTGGAAAAGTTAACGCCTGCTTAATTACGTCTTGCAAGCAGGAATCGCGCCGGATTCTTGCCACACTTTGACACAGTTCGGTCATAATTGATGAATTCAATTATTAATTGAATTAATTTCCGCAGAAATTACTCGCATTGGGAGTCCACTTGCCGTAGCCGGTGGCGACCAGATTTGCGATGACGCGGCAGACATACTGCTTCTGCGCCGGATTATTGTTCGGTCCTGCGTGGTATCTCGCTACCGCCATGGTCCATGTTTCGTGACGATCGTGCAGGTTGCGCAGGAACTTCGCGGCATATTCCACGTTGCGGTGAGGGTCGAACATTTCCTCCACGGAGCTGAAGTTCTCGCCGTGGAAATAGTGATTGATCTGCATACATCCGATATCGATGAGCTTCGCGCCGCCCCTGCTGGCGGTGTCGAATTGCAGCAACGCGGCCTGCTCGGAGGCTGGAAACAGAGCCTTCCCCTCGACGTTCATCGCATAGGGATAGAGCGATCCCTTGCGCCCAGTCTCCGTTAGCCCGACCGAATAGAGAATTCCCTCAGGGATCCCATATTTGGCCGCAGCAGACTGAATCTCACGCTCACAGGCCCCGGTCGAAGCGGATGCGCTAGAGGTAAACGCTGCCAGAGCGGCTGCCACCAGCGTCGGCAGCAGAAGTGTTCTCAACACCGTTCCCGCCCGCACCATTGAAGCCTCCATCCGTCTGCCGCGCTGTCTGGTTCTGGCGCTCGCGCGCCTCGCCGCCCTGGCCTTGCTGGGCGAGCGACTGTTGCTGCTGCTGTGAAGTCTGTCCCTGGCTGTTTGCCTGGTTACCGGCATCAGTTCGCTCCACTGGGGCCATGCTGATGGTCACATTATCGACCGCATAGCCCTGGCTGCGCAGCGCCTCGAGGATCTTGCCGTGATCTTCCTTGAGCTGGCGATAGGCCGCGCCGGTCTCGACCTTGAGATCGACGTTCAGCGTATCGCCCGACAGACGCATCGTAGCCGTGACGAGGCCAAGATCGATCGGGCTCATCTGGATCTTGAGGGTGTTTACCACCTTGCCGGTGCTTGTCCATTCGGCGGCGTTCGACAAGGCGGAGCTCGGCTGCATGGCCTGCGCCCATTCCTTGTTACCCGAAAGCGCCGCTGTCACGTTTGCGGAATTCGGGTTCTGAACCAGACCGAGATAGCGGCGTGATTCCAGAACGGAGACATTTTCGACGCTCGACTTTGCCGACTTTTCGGAGCCCGGCTGTTCGGCGCCGATCTGCATGTCCATCGTCTGCCCACGGCCATCGGCGCGGCTGATCCTGAACGTCTTGCCTTCGACGCCTTCAGCATTCTCCGTTCCCGGCACATGCGCGTCGCTGCCATGCGGGGCAACGGCTGCCAATGCATCCGACACATGCGCATCAGCCTTGGTACCGTTTACGCCTTCGGCCTTGGCGTCTTTCTTGCCGGCCGTAGTGTCGTCCGCCTTCGCGACGGCATGATGAGCGGAAGCCTGCAGGACAGCCGCGGCATCACCGGGCTCCTTGTTCAGCAGGCCGAGAACATCGGTGATATCGCCGTCGCCTGCTTCCGTGTCCGCGTCTGCATCGACAGTGATGTCGCCATTGAGGGTGCTGGTCTTGGTCTGCTTGGCAGGCTTGCCCACTGCCTGGGCAGCGGTCTCGGCTGCCTGATCCTTGGCGCCCGGCTTGCCCAGTCCAAAGACAGCCGTGTTCTTGCCCTGGTCCTTTTCGGACTTCACAGGCATCTTGCCGGCATTTGCGATGGTTTCGGACTGCGCGTCCACCTGTCCCTTGAGCGAGGCGTCATTCAGATCGATCAGCGGCTTCGGATTGCGGCCGCGCAGGTTGCGCGCTACGGCCTCCGCGCTGTCGTTGGCAGCCTGCTGGTCGGATGTATCGACGGCATCGGCATCCTGATCGTTGTTGCCAGCCTTGGAGAGGGCGTCCGAGAAGCCACCGTTCTGATCCGCAGCCTCGCCTTTGCCGGCTCCCCGACCGGATCTTACGGACGCAGACGCATCCGTGCCGGGCGCTCCGCCCGAGACGCTGATATCCATCATCATCTTACTTGCCTTCTTGGGCCAGGAGACCGTCGATTTCGTCGAGCTTGGATCGATTGGTCGTCACGAAAGAGGTGAATGAAGGGTCGACATCCTGGCTTCTCGTGCCAGCAGAAGCCGCGCCTTCGACAACAGGTTCCGGAGCAGCAGTTGGCGCTCCTTCCGGTTGCGCAGCCGTGGCGGCTGCAGCCTGTTCAGAAGTGATTTCTTGATTAGTATTATTAGGGGTCGAGCCTTGTGTCAGGCTTGCCGGATCCGGAGCCCGCAATATCTGCTCGGCGACGGATCGTGCGGCAGCTTGCAGCGCCTGGTCCTGTGGCGAGAGCGATGCGCCGGAGATATTGGCGATATATTTGGCAGCCTGGTCAATATCGTCGGTGGGGACGTTCGCCATGCCGTTATAGAAATCGGCGAGCGGTCCAAAAGGATTGTCCGTCCCCTCGCCCAGCGACTGAACGCGCTGGGCAGCCATACGGGCGAGCTGGGGCTTTCCGGCAATCGCAGCGGCGCGCGCGACGCGCAGATAGACCTCGCGCTGGCGCGGCGCATCCATGAAGGACAGGATATCGACGACCGTCTGCGGCTGGACATCGTGATCGTGGCTGACGATCAACTTCACGAAGAGATCGGCGAACTGGCTGGCATAGGGCGAATGGAGGAAGCGGCGGATATAGCGTTGCGAATAGGCGACCCCCTTGTCGACCTGCCCGGTTTCGACGCAGATGGCTACCGAGCGGCGTAGTGCCGCCTCCTCCACGATCGTGCCGGGTGCATTGAGCCGCGCCCTGTCATACAGCGTAAGGGCATCCACTGGCTTCGTGGCGATCAGCACATTCCCGCCGATCAGCGCCAGATATGGGCCGATCTTCTTGCCCTCATATTCCTTGGCGGTCTCTTCCAGCGTCTTGGAAACGAGCAGACCCTTGCCGCTCAGATATTTCCGCAACACGTCGGTGACGCGATTATCGAAGTATCCGTTGACGTCATGGGCGACGAGATATTCCAGCGTCTGAGGATTGCCGCCGCTCATCACATAGATCAGCGCGGCATCGACATTGCGATCGTCATCGTAGACGGACGGATCGACGTTGCGCAGGCGCTGATCAATCTTGCCAAGCATAAAGCGCTGCATTTCACCGGCGGAATGATCGCCTGCTACAACCGAGTCCTGAACGAACTGCAGGGAGCGCAGCATCTTATACGGCGCGAGATCGTCCGCATCCGCGGCATGACCGACGGCGGGCGACATCATCGCCAGGCCGAAGACCGCATATCTGAAATAGCGATGCTGCCTGCGCGTCATACGACTATCCTTGATCTGCCTGCACGAGAATCTCGATCCGGCGGTTTGACGCGTTGTAGGGGTCCTCGGGCAGCTTCAGGCGACGGTCGGCGAAGCCGGAAACCTGGGAAATACGCTTCTCATCGAGGCCACCGCGAACGAGCATGTAATAAGCGCTCTGGGCACGGTCCATCGACAGACGCCAGTTCTCGTTGAGACCGCCCTTGAACTGCCGCCCGTCCGTGTGACCGCGAATGGCAACGGCTCCGCCCCTCTCCTTCAATATCTCGCCGATCTTCTGCATCGCCAGGACCATTTCTTGGCGCGGCAAGGCAGAGCCGATATTGAACATGGAGTCGTCGTTCTGATCGGAGATGCTCACCAGCAGCCCGCCCTCGGACGCCGTCACCGTCAGGCCCTCGGCGAGCTTGCCGGCCACGCCCGCGATCTGCTGGATAATCTCCTGCTGTAGTTCCTCGGCCTGCTGCTTCTCTTCGGCCTGCTTGGCCTCTTCCTTTTTGTCGGCATCCTTGGTCTTGTCCGCCTGCTTGTCTTTGGTCTTATCCGCCTTCTTGTCTGCCTGTTTCTCTGTCGAAGCGGCGACGGCAGCGCTGTTGGCGTCCTTGCTCAGCAGAGTGGAGGGCTGGGTATTTTCGGCCTTGGCGAGTTCATTCGGTTCGGCCTGCGAATCGAGCGGCGAAGGCTGCTGCGGCTTGCCGGCGGTGGTAACTTCGACCTGCTTGGTCCAGAAATCCGGATCGAAGGGGTCGCGGTAGGCTTCGCCGCCATCGGCGCCAGTCGCCGGGCCTGAATCCGCCGCACCGCCATCACCCTTGGCGCTGACATTTGCTTGCTGGCCAACTTCCTGGGCAATCTCGGCGAGAACCGAATAGGGGTTCTCGAAGAAATCGGCTTCCGAATAATTGGTCTTGTCACCGGAGGTCGAGGTCTGGTCCTCACCGTCAGCGGCAGATTTGCCCTGGTTCGGATTCTCTTCCTTATTCTTCGATTTTTCCTGGTTCTGCTCACCCTCGGCCTGGTCGACGGGCTTCTTCAAGCCCTTCTCCGTCGGCTTTTCATCGGAAAGCTTGATCGGGTTGAAATAGGTCGCGATCGAAGCCTTGGTTTCCTCGTTGGCGGCGTTGACGAGCCACATGACGAGGAAGAAGGCCATCATTGCTGTCATGAAGTCGGCATAGGCAATTTTCCACGCACCGCCATGAGCGCCGTCGTGATCCCCACCGCCATGTTTCTTGACGATGATGATCTCGTTCTTGCCGTGGTGATGGTTTTCGCCGTCGCTCATTCGGAAACTTTCTTCAAGCTAGCCGCCCAGGCGGAAATACGGGTAACGAGCACGGTTTCACCAATCTCGGCAGCAAGGTCGACGTCATCAGCCTCATGATGGCGGACCAATGCGGCATGCTCTCCAAGTTCGTCCCTGAGGATATCGAAAAGCTTGGCCGGACCGCGCACGACGATCGGCGCCGCCGCGCCGTCGAGGATCGCCTCCCGCAGCAGGACGGCAAGATTTTCGGTCGCTTTTTTTGCGAGCGCTTCGGTCATGATCGGCGTGATGGCTGCCGCGGTCACTTCGCTGACGAGCGTGGCAATCTCTTCGGCCATGTCGCGGATACGCGAAGCGATCACGGCGGCCGCTTCGATCTCGTAGCGAAGTTTCAGCTCCTCAAGTTCACGCACATGCGCTTCGGCCGCGGCCTGGGCTTCGCCTTCGTATTTTTCGCTCAGTTCCACGGTTGCTGCCGCGACGCCTTCGGAATAGGCCTCGCGCCGCTCCGCATCGACGTCGATTTCGGGCTCCTGCGGCAGATCCGCAAATGCGGAGGCGGTTTCGGCGGCGAAATCATCCACATCGATGATCGGTGCCGAGGGACTCGGCTCACCGAAATCCTTCAAATACCGGGAAAGCATAATGCTCATAAAAAACCGTCCAGTATTCGGGAGGCACGCGGCATGCCTCCGCTTGAAAATGACCATCGTCCTTGCCGGCATGCCGTTCCGGAGCGGGAGAGGCTCAGGGCCTGTCGCCAGCATGGATTCGGACGCTGCCTTCATGCCGGAAACTAGAAACCCAAACTTGCGCGAGGATGAATGGTGCCGCCCTTGTGCCGATCATTATTCGAGCAGGATGAGAATCTTGCTGGCGGACGTATTGAGAATGGAGATCGCTTCAACGGCCATCTGCTTCTGGGTTTCGATGGCCTTCTGGCGGGTCGAGGCCTCGTCCATATCGGTGTCGACGAGGGCGCCGACGCTCTTGTCAACAGCGTCGGACAGGTCTGCGGTATAGTCGATCTGATCGTCGATGCGGGCCTTCATTATGCCAATCCCTGCTGCCGAATTCGTAAGCTGCTTGAGCATGGCGTCCGTGGCCGTCAGCATATCGGTGAGCTGCGAGTCGGTGGTCGACTTGCTGATGGAGATTTCCGTACCGGTCGCCGGCGTCGCGGAGTTCACGTTCAGGAGATAGTAATTGCGGACCGGCGTGCCGTCAGCATTGCCGTTGACCGCCTTGGTGAACAGGCCGCCATTGGCATTGTTCCTGTCTATCAGGATGGTCTGGGACGACGGAAAGTCGATGGTCTGCGCCTGATACTCGCCTGTCGGGGCGCGCACGAAGCTGCCAATGATCTTCCACTGCGGGGGCGCCGCAGGCTCGCCGTTCAAAAGCCAGTTCTCGCCGGCGAAGGACGTTCCTTCGACCATCGTCTGGAGCTGGTTCTTGTATTCGGTGATTTCCGCATTGATCTTGTCCTTGTCGGCGCCGGGCTCGCGCGCGGCAACCAGCTTGGCTCTGAGATCGCCGAGGAGATCGATGGCGGAGTTCATCGCCGTATAGGTCGAATCAACCTTTGCGGCGCCGAGGCCAAGGGCATCGCCAATGGTGCCCAGATTGGTACTGTCGCCGCGCATGACGCTCGCGATCGACCAATAGGTCGCATCGTCGGCCGCAGTCGCAACCCGCTTCGCCGTAGAAATCTGCTGCTGTACGTCGGTTGATTCTTTAGTGATGCTGCGCAGCACTGCAAGCGCACTCACCGCGGCCGCGTTGGTAATCTTGACGGTCATCGACATGGTCTCGGAAAGGTGAAGGGGCAGGCCGGTTCTTGCCGGCAGCGACTGAACTGGCTTCATGCCGCCGGCGGGTCCCCCACACCGGTGCGTCGCAAACAAATCAACTCCCGGCAACGTTAACCCGATATCAACCACTTCCGCAAGAGCAGAACGGGGATTGAAGCAGCAGCGCCGTTATTCTCTTAACCTATTGAAACAAAAAGAAAACCGCACCATTTCGGCGCGGTTTCCAGGCTGCCGCGAATTGGCGGCACAAGGTTTGGTCCAGCTTCGACGCTGGCTTAGCTGCGGAAGAGCGTGAGGACGTTCTGAGCGCTGGAGTTTGCAATCGAGAGCGACTGGATCGCCAGCTGCTGCTGTGTCTGCAGTGCCGTGAGCCTGCTCGATTCCTCTTCCATATCGGCGTCCACGAGACGGCCGACACCGGAGTCGATCGAGTCGCCGAGGGCCGCGACGAAGTTTTCCTGCAGCTCGATGCGGTTGGAGATGGAGCCGAGCTGAGAAGCTGCCTTCGTCATTGCCTCCAAGCCCGCTTCGATTGCCGTCAGTGCCATAGCAATTTCCGGCTGGCCAAAGGAGGTGATGTTCATGGTGTAGATCGAGCCGATCGTGCCGTTGGAGGTGCCGATAATGCCGGTGCTCGAATCGATAGTGCCCGTCGTGGTCATGCCGAACAGGACGTTGCCGTTGGAAGACGAGTCCAGGACATAGTCGGTCGTCTTGACCGAGACATTGCCGTTGCCGTCGCGGACGAAGGTTGAAACGACGCTCTTGGTCGTGTTGCCGGCAACCCAGTTTTCACCGGAGAAGGAAGCCGACTGGGAGATGCTCATGAGCTGAGCCTGGAGCTGGCTGATTTCTTCCTGGACCTTGGTCTTGTCGACACCCTTTTCAGTTGCGGCGACGATCTTGGACTTGATTTCGCTGACGACATCGATGGCGTTGTCCATAGCCGTGTAGGCCGTATCGACCTTTGCAGCGCCGAGGCCGAGGGCGTCGGAAACAGCCGAGAGGGCCTTGTTGTCCGAACGCATGGTCGTTGCGATGGACCAATAAGCTGCGTTGTCTGCTGCCTTTTCAACGCGATAGCCGGAAGATACGCGAGCTTGAGTATCCTGAAGATTGTTGCTTATACCGCGGAGGGTCTGGAGGGCGGCCATAGCCGCGACGTTCGTCAAAATGCTTGTCATGAAATGATTGCCCCTTGCTGGCAGGCGTTAATAAAAGGGACATTCCGGAATAGCGCCCGGGAACGACGATCAGCCTTCATGCCTGTTAACCCGTTCTTAAATTTGGTTAACTCGCCGTCTCGTTGAGACGCAGATGACAGCAATATGGTTAATCAATCGTTAACGGAAATTAAAAAAAGCCGCGCTCCATCGAAGCGCGGCTCGATTTCCATGGGACCCGCCGGTCACCCGGCGGGTTATGTTTCGCGATCCTATTAGCCGCGGAAGAGCGACAGGATGTTCTGCGAAGAGGAGTTGGCGATCGAGAGAGACTGGATCGCGAGCTGCTGCTGCGTCTGGAGAGCAGAGAGCTTGGAGGACTCTTCTTCCATGTTGGCGTCGACCAGGCGGCCGATACCGGAGTCGATCGAGTCAGACAGCGAGTTGACGAAATCGTCCTGCATGTTGATGCGGGTCGAGATCGAACCAAGCTTTGCACCGGCAGAGGTCATGGCCTTCAGGGCGTTTTCGACGTTGGTCAGAGCTTGACCGAGGTCGCCGAGGGTCATGTTGGTGATGTCGAGCGAGTAGACCGAGCCGGCCGAGCCGTTGGCAGTGCCGAGGATACCCGTGGAGGTGTCGACCTGGCCACCGCTCATGCCGAACATAACGTTACCGGCCGAGCCGTTGTTCAGGACGTAATCGGTCATCTTGACGGATACGCCGTTCGAGCCGTCACGAACGAAGGAGGAAACAACGCTCTTCGTGCCGTTGGCGCCAGCAACCCAGTTTTCACCGGAGAAGGAAGCCGACTGAGCGATGCTGACCAGCTGGTCCTGCAGCTGGTCGATTTCTTCCTGAACCTTCTTCTTGTCGACGCCGTTTTCGGTAGCGGCAACGATCTTCGCCTTGATTTCGCCGACGACGTCGATAGCGCTGTCCATCGCGGTGTAGGCAGTGTCAACCTTGGCAGCGCCGAGGCCGAGCGCGTCAGAAACAGCCGAGAGGGCCTTGTTGTCCGAACGCATGGTCGTTGCGATCGACCAGTAAGCGGCGTTGTCAGCAGCCTTGCCGATGCGGAAACCGGAGGAAACATGGTCCTGGGTCTTCTGCAGGCCCTGGTTGATGCCACGCAGCGTCTGGAGAGCTGCCATTGCTGCGTTATTGGTGTTGATGCTCGTCATAGTTTTCTTGCCCCTTTTGGCAGATTTGAAGAAGGGACATTCCGGATTTGGGCCGGCCCACAGCGATCAGCTTCATGCCTGTTAACCATTCTCGTTAGGGTTAACTCGCCGTTTCGATGGCCTTAGAAAACAGCAAGATGGTTAAGGAAAACTAAATTCAAAAGGGAAATTTCGCAAAAATATCTGATACTTAGAAAGGTTTTCATTAACCGAAAATTAAAACATTCGAGGCCGGGGGTTACCCGGCCTCGACGTTTTTCGCGATGTGGCTGGACCGCTCTTAGCGGAAGAGCGACAGGATGTTCTGCGAAGAGGAGTTGGCGATCGAGAGAGACTGGATCGCGAGCTGCTGCTGCGTCTGGAGAGCAGAGAGCTTGGAGGACTCTTCTTCCATGTTGGCGTCGACCAGGCGGCCGATACCGGAGTCGAGCGAGTCGGACAGAGCGTTTACGAAATCGTCCTGCATGTTGATGCGGGTCGAGATCGAACCAAGCTTTGCACCGGCAGAGGTCATGGCCTTCAGGGCGTTTTCGACGTTGGTCAGAGCTTGACCGAGGTCACCAATGGTCATGTTGGTGATGTCGAGCGAGTAGACCGAGCCGGCCGAGCCGTTGGCAGTGCCGAGGATACCCGTGGAGGTGTCGACCTGGCCACCGCTCATGCCGAACATGACGTTACCGGCCGAGCCGTTGTTCAGGACGTAATCGGTCATCTTGACGGATACGCCGTTCGAGCCATCACGAACGAAGGAGGAAACAACACTCTTCGTGCCGTTGGCGCCAGCAACCCAGTTTTCACCGGAGAAGGAAGCCGACTGAGCGATGCTGACCAGCTGGTCCTGCAGCTGGTCGATTTCTTCCTGAACCTTCTTCTTGTCGACGCCGTTTTCGGTAGCGGCAACGATCTTTGCCTTGATTTCGCCGACGACGTCGATAGCGCTGTCCATCGCGGTGTAGGCAGTGTCAACCTTGGCAGCGCCGAGGCCGAGCGCGTCAGAAACAGCGCCGAGGGCCTTGTTGTCCGAACGCATGGTCGTTGCGATCGACCAGTAAGCGGCGTTGTCGGAAGCCTTGCCAACGCGGTAACCCGTGGAAACGTGGTTCTGCGTGCTGTTGAGGCCCTGGTTGATGCCACGCAGCGTCTGGAGAGCGGCCTGGGCGGAATTGTTCGTGTTAATGCTCGTCATAAGTGTGTCCCCTAGAAAACTAGATACAAAAAAGGAGGACATACCGGACTATGAATACCGGCGATGACGGACCAGCTTCATGCTACTCGGTGCCTTTGTCTCTTGGCCCAAACCCGTCATGTCCAGCGCAATCTCGCAGCCAATGCTTGCCAACTTCTTAAAAGCGGAGTTCCTCGCCAAGCCGCTCCAGTTGTATAGTTAACGTTGTTTGAATTCTATTTTGACGTGTCGGCGTTTCTCGGAAAGCGAGCATTCAACCGCACCGGTTTCAAGCAAGCTTCGAATGCCAGTATGGCAGAAGCCGGGATAGTATCGGAGGGTAACCTGCATTCTGCGGGAGCCTGACTGCTTATCCCGTCGATCACATTTCATGCCGGAACATTTCCTCACGGAGTTAGGTTTTGAACAGCAAAGTTTCGTTCTCGGCGGCATCCCGGGATTATCAGGCGGGCCGCTATACACAGTCCCTCGCGACGCTCAACCAGCTCATCGATACCCAGAAGGATGCCAAGACTTACGCTCTCCTGGCCAAGAACCTGCTGCAACTCGGCTTCAAATCCGACGCGGCCAAGGCTTATGGCCTAGCGGCCGACTGCGCACCCCAAGGCGCCTTCGAATTCCTGAAGACTGCCGCAAAGCTGCACCTGGAGGCCGGCAACGAGGACGACGCCCTGCTGATCGCGATGCGCAATCTCGGCAAGGCGCAGGAGGATGCGGAACTCGCGTTCATTATCACGACGATCTATGTACGCCGGCAGCGGCGGGATCTGCTGCGCCCTTTCAAGAAGATCCTGTCCGAAAGCATGAACCCGGATCATATGCGTCTCGCCGCGCTGCTGCTCAGCGACGACCTCATGGACGAGACGAACCAGCAGCTCGCCCGCAACCTCTTCCGGCGCTTCCCGGGCAACCTCGCCTTCCGTTTTCTGTATCTCGTCTGCGTGCGCGAATTCAACGAATTCGATGAGGCGAACAAACATCAGGCGCCTATCGACGCCGCCCTTGCCAAGGGCGAGGTCGATACGCTGAGGAAGGACAACCCGTTCTATCATCTGCATTGGTGCGGCAACGAGGATTTCAATCGTTATGCGACGATCGGCACGCAGCCGCTGGACCCGGTGCGCGTGGGTTATCGACGCGGTCTGCCGCATATCTGGTCCGACAAGATCCGCATCGGCTATATGTCCTCGGACTTGTGGGACGGTCACGCGACGATGAAGCTGCTGCAGCGGGTTCTCGAGCTTCATGATCGCAACCGGTTCGAAATTACGCTCTTCGATCACACGCAACCCGAGTTTCTGGAGAAGAACGTCACCGATCGCAGCCGGTGGGGCAAGATCGTCGATACATACGGCCTGTCGGACGCAGCTGTCCTGAATGCCGTTCGCGCCGAGAACATCGACATCATGGTCGACCTCAAGGGCCACACCTCAGGAAGCCGCGCCTCGTCCTTCAATCAGCCGCTGGCGCCGATCCAGGTGGCGTGGCTGGGTTTCCCCGGCAGCACGCTCAATGTCGACCTCGACTATGTCATCGGCGATCACTCGGTGCTGCCTGACATCGCCAAGCCCTTCTATCACGAGAAATTCCTGCGCATGCCGGAAAGCTACCAGCCGAACGACCCGGCTAACCGTCCCCGGCCAAAGCCGGTGACGCGCGAGGAGCTCGGCCTTCCGGAAGACGCCTTCATTTTCGCCTCGTTCAACGGTAACCGAAAGATCACTTCCGAGGTGGTCGATAGCTGGTGCAGGATCCTCAAGCGCGCACCAAACAGCGTGCTCTGGCTGATGGCAAATACGCCTCGCAACAAGGACAATCTGCTGCAACGCTTCCAGGCCAACGGTATCTCAGCGAAGCGGATCATCTTCTGCCCGCGTGCGCCCTATGAGCTGCATATCAGCCGCCAGCAGGCAGCCGATCTCGGTATTGATACTTTCCCGGTCAACGGTCACACCACCACCTCGGAACAGCTATGGGGTGGTCTGCCGGTGCTGACGATGAAAGGCACTAATTTCGCCTCACGCGTCAGCGAAAGCCTGCTGAGGGCCATCGATCTGCCGGAACTCGTCGCCGACGACCTCCAGGCCTATGAGGATCTCGCCGTCGAGCTCGCGCTCAATCCGGGACGCGTCGCCGACTATAAGAGCCACCTGAAGGAAAAGCGCTTTATCGCGCCGCTCTTCGATGCCGAACGTTTCTGCCATCATCTGGAGCGCGGCTACGAACTGATGATCGAGCGGAGGAAAAACGGCCTCACCCCTGATCATATCGACGTTCCGGCCCTGCCGCCGCGCACCGAGCCTTTCGGCTCGAACGATTGAGGCGATCGCCTTTTGCAAATAACAAAACCCGCCGGAGCGATCCGGCGGGTTTTGCATTTGAGAGAGAAGCAATGCAGCGGGCTGTTGGTAAAGCAGTCCTTACCCGTCAGCTGAAGGAGCGCACCAGACTGCCTACCAGCAGGTTCCAGCCGTCGATCAACACGAAGAACAGGATCTTGAACGGCAGCGAGATCGAGGTCGGTGGCAGCATCATCATACCCATCGCCATGGTAATCGTTGCAACGATCAGGTCGATGACGAGGAAGGGCAGGACGATGAGGAAGCCGATTTCGAAACCGCGCCGGATCTCCGAGATCATAAAGGCGGGAAGGAGGATGCGGTAGTCGATCGGCTCGGTCGTCTGGATATTCTGGCCGCGCTCGCGGGCCAGATCGGCAAAGAGCGCCAGATCCTTGTCGCGGGTATTGGCAGACATGAAGGTGCGGAACGGCTCGGCAATTCGCTGAACCGCGGTCGCCTCATCGATCTGATTGGCAAGCAGCGGCTGAACGCCGTCCTGCCAGGCCTTATCGAAGGTCGGCGACATGACGTAGAAGGTCATGAACAGCGAAAGCGAGAGAAGGATCATGTTCGAGGGGGTCGACGACAGGCCCATACCCGAACGCAGGATCGAAAAGGCAATGATGAAGCGCGGGAAGCTCGTCACCATGATGAGGATACCCGGCGCAACCGAAAGCACGGTCAGCAGGCCGAATGTCCTGATGATCCAGGCGGCGACAGAGCCGTCGACCGGGATATTCAACAGATCAGTCGGCAGCTGCTGGGCTACCGCCAGTTCCGGCACCGCCATCATGGCGGCAAGGAAAACTATAAGTCGAATCATTCGATGACAAAGGTCCTGAACATGACCTTCGATACGCGCCCTTGAGAGCGAAGGTCAACACGTTCCTGGATGTCATCCTTGAGATATTGAAAGCCGCGCGGCCCTTCGATCTGCTGAAGGGAAATGGTCCTGACATAAGCGAGGATATCCTGGTGAATATCCTCGGCGACCTTGACATCCGGCGGCCCGTTGAACATCAGCGCCACCTCGAGTCGGATCCAGTTTTCCGAGGGATAAGCGAGGTTCGAGGTAACCGGATCGAGCAGCACAATGTTGTTGGCTTCGTTCGCGATTTTCGGAAGACCGCCCTCGGCCTTCTTCTTGGCCTCGGCCTCTTTCGCCTGTTCAGCCTCCGCGGCGCTGCGGATGTTCGGGGCCACCATGTTGCCGACCGCCCAGCCGCCGCCGGCGCCGACGAGCGTCAGCACGGCAAGGCCGATGATCGTCATCACCATGCCGCTCGACTTCTTTTTGCCTTCGCCTGTTTCGTTGTCTGCCATCTTGGTTCAGCCTCAAAGCGGCGAGAAGAGATCGACGGCCTGCTGGCCGCGCGGCGGCTGCTGCACTTCCATCAGGCGGCCACGGCCACCATAGGAAATGCGGGCTTCGGCGATCTTGTCGTAGGAGATCTGGTTGTCGGAATTGACGTCCTGCGGACGTACGATACCGGCGACGTTGAGGATACGCAGTTCCTGGTTCAGGCGAACTTCCTGCGAACCGCTGATAACCAGGTTGCCGTTTTCGAGAATGCCGGTGACAACAGCGGCAACCAGAAGGTTGAGCTTGTCCGTGCGCTCGATCTTGCCCTTGCCGTCCGTGCTCGTGTCGGAGCCGTAGGTCAGATCCGTCTTGGACTGCGGCGTCCAGCCGAAGATCTGGGCGTTGACATCCCAGTTCATGCCGCTGGAATTGGTGCGGCTGCGGTTGGTCTCGTTGTCGAAGGACCCCTTGTCGTTGATCTGGATATCGACCGTCAGGATGTCGCCGACGTTGAGCGCGCGCGCATCCTTGAAGAGCGCGGCCTGCGAATCGCTCCACAGCGAATAACCTTGGGCGACGGCACGCGGCTGCTTCGGATAGAGCGCCATCTGCGGCGTCTGGCCGTAGGCGAGACCGCTGCCGATCGGGCTCATGGCAGGCGCGCGGCCGATCTCGTTGACTGCCGTGGACTGGCAGCCGGCAAGGAGGGCGACGGCGGCGATCACAGCCGGTAAACGCTTATTCATGAAGGATCCTTCGAGGTATTGGGATCAGACGCACTAGCTATAATGCCGGCGATGGTTGCGGCCTTGGTGGAATCCATCTCGTTCAGGATCAGGCTGGACTGGCGCGGCCCGAGCCGCATGATGACGGCGGCGGCCAGTTCGGGCCTGACGTCCTGCAGCTGCAGGGCTGCAGCATCCGGCTTCATCTTCTTGTAGATATCGGTCAGGCCGGCCTCGGCCTGTTTGAGGAAATCATCGCGCCGCTTCAGCCAGTCCTGGTATTCGGCCTTGCGCTTGTCCATCTCGGCAACGCGGCTGTCGATATCAGCGCGCAGCTTCTCGAGCTCCTGTTTCTGCAGGAGATAGCGCTGATCACGGGCCGGATCGGCAATATTCGTGCAGAACTGCTTGACCTCGTCCGTCGAGGTGATGTCGCCTGCCGGCGCCACTTCCTGGGCGAAGGCGCCGGGAATGGAAAGCAGCACGAGGCCTGCGGCCGGCAATGCCAGCCGGCGCAACAGTTCGACGATCGGGTTCCGGTTCGTGATCTTGCTCATTGCAGCACAAGCTCCGCCTGCAGGGCGCCTGCAGATTTAATGCCCTGGAGAATGGCGATGATGCCATCCGGTTTGACGCCGATATTGTTTAGACCGGCAACGAGGGTGCGCAGATCAGGACCGTCGATGATCGCAACCCGTCCGCCCGTTTTCTGCGCCTGGATATCCGTCTGCGGCTGGACAGCGGTCTCGCCGCGCGAGAAGGGCTCCGGCTGGATGATCTGCGGCGTTTCGGTTACCTGCACGGTCAACGTGCCGTAGCTGACGGCGACCGGCGAGACACGGACATCGGAGCCGATGACGATCGTGCCGGTGCGTTCGTTGATGACGACCTTGGCCGGCGTGTCGGTTTCGACCACGAGGTTTTCGATATCGGCCATCAGGCGCGTAAGATCGGCCTCGCGCGGCTTCTCGATGACGACTTCCTGCGAATCCTTGGCTTCCGCGACCGGACCACCGAAGCGTGCCTTGGCGTAGCCGTTGACGATATCAGCAATGCGGATCGCGGTGGAAAAGTCCGGGTTGCGGAGCTGCAGGACGAGATTGACCGAATCCTTGAAGCGGGACGGCAATTCGCGCTCGATGATGGCACCGCCGGGGACGCGGCCGGCCGTTGTCACACCCTCAGTCACGGTCGCGGCCTGTCCCTGCGCCTGAAAGCCGGTGACGATGGCGGCGCCCTGCGCAACGGCATAGATCTGGCCGTCAGCGCCCGACAGCGAAGTCATGACGAGCGTGCCGCCGCGTAGCGAAGTCGCATCGCCGAGCGAGCTGACCGTCACATCGATTCGGCTGCCGGGGCTTGCGAAGGGCGGCAGGTTGGCGGTGACCATGACGGCCGCCGTATTCTTGGCGTTCGACTGGCTGCCCTGCGTGGAGATGCCGAGGTTCTGCAGCATCGCGCGCATGGACTGCTCGGTGAAAGGCGAAGCACGGAAACCGTCACCGGTTCCCTGCAGGCCGACGATCAGACCGTAGCCGATGAGCTGGTTGTCGCGGCCGGCCTGAAGCGAGGCAATATCCTTGATGCGGGACGTCAGCGCCCATGCAGGCGCGACATCGGTCAGGCTCATCGCCAGAACCGCAACCAAGCTCAGGATACGAAAGAAGAACTTCATTTTGCCCTCACATGGACCGTACCGTCAGCGAGCACGGTGCCGCTGACGATGACGCCGGAATCCATATTGCGTGCACGGATCATCTGGCCGGTCGCACCATCTTCAAGAGGCGAGCCGGCAGCGGAAATGGTCATCTGGCCAAGCTGGAAGACCAGGCGGATATTGGAACCGCGCGTGACCGTATAGGGCTCGCGCAGGGCGGAGATCGAAATCGTCCGCCCCGGCAGGAGCGTGCGCTTGGAAACCAGACCCTCGACCTGGGAGACCGACTTTGCATAGTCTCCGGCGAGGTTGGGATTGGTGACCTCGACTTCCTGAAGCTGAGCGCTCGAAATCGTGTCGCCGGGATAGATGATCGTCGTGGGGACGACGGCATAACCCATGCCGGCATCCGCTGCTGCCGGCATGACCATGCCGGCGATTGCGATCGTGGCCGCAGCCACCCATCCTTGGATGTGTCCTGCCCGGCGAAACATCATGTTCGGCCCTTCCCTCTTACTTCAGGTTCTTGCTGACGATGGATGCCATTTCATCAGCTGTCGTGATCACCTTGGAATTCATTTCATAAGCGCGCTGGGCCGATATCAGCTCGGTGATTTCCTTGACCGGATCGACGTTCGAGGATTCAAGGTAGCCCTGCTTGAGGTAACCCATATTATCTTCGTCAGGATTGCCGATGACCGCTTCGCCGGATGCCGGCGTTTCCTGGAAGAGGTTGTCGCCAATCGGCTGCAGGCCTGCCTCGTTGACGAAGTCGGCGAGCGTAAGCTGGCCGAGCGTGGTCGGAGTGGTCTGGCCGGGCAGCTTGGCGGTGATTTCGCCGGAGCGGCTGATCGTCAGCTCGGTGGAGCCCTGCGGGATAGTGACGCCGGGGATGACTTCATAACCGTCGATGTTGACGAGCTGGCCCTGATCGTTCTTGTTGAGCGCACCGGCACGGCTATAGAGCGTCGTACCGTCCGTCGACTGGATCTGGAAGAATCCCTTGCCGACGATTGCGACGTCGAGGTCGTTGCCGGTCTGGGTCAATTCGCCCTGGAGATGCAGGTTGCGCACGGCCGAGGTCTGGACGCCGAGACCGATATTGGCGCCTTCGGGAACGACAGCCTGGTTGGCGCGGTTGGCAACACCCTTGGCGCGTTCGGTCTGATAGAGAAGGTCGGTGAACTCGGCGCGGGCGCGCTTGAAACCGGTCGTATTGATGTTCGCGATGTTGTTCGCGATGACTTCCAGGTTGGTCTGCTGGGCATCCATGCCCGTTGCTGCGATGGCGAGCGCTCTCATGTGTTCGTCCTCAAATCAGTTACATCTGCATCTTGGTGACTTCGAGGAAGGCCGAGACGACCTTGTCGCGAATGGCGATTGCAGTCTGGAGCGTCTGCTCCGCCTGCAGCATGGAATCGACGACTTCGCGCGTGGAAGCCGTGCCCTTGATGCCGGCAAAGGACATGTTTTCGGCGCCCTTAAGGCTGCTGACGGCTTCGGTCGCCATGTTGCCCATGACGGAGGCGAAGCTCAGGCCGTTGGATACGCCGGCCGCGGCAGACGAGGTCGCGGTCGAAGAGGAGGCGGAATTTTCGGTATCGATGGCGCCGAGGGCTCGGGTCATCGAGAGATTGCTTACATTCTGTACGCTGCTGATCATTATTGTCCGCTCTTCAGGAGATCGATCGTCGAGGAAATGAGGTCGCGAGTCTGCTTGATCGTCTGCAGATTGGCGTCATAGGAACGGTTGGCTTCGCGCATGTCGGCCATCTCGATCAGGATGTTGACGTTCGGCATCTTGACGATGCCCTTCTCGTCCGCGGCCGGGTTGCTCGGATCGTATTCCTTGGTGAAATCGCCTTCGTCCGTACCGATCTTCTTGACGTTGACGGTCTCGACGCCGCTGGTGCGATCCATCTGCTGGCCGAAGGTGATGGTCTTGCGGCGATAGGGATCGGCGCCAGGTGTGTCGCCAGTCGAACGGGCGTTGGCGATGTTTTCCGAGACGATACGCAGACGTGTCGACTGCGACTCGAGCCCGGAACCTGCGATTTTCATTGCTGCTGAAAGCGGATCCATGCGTCTACTTCCTTACGGTCATCAACATCATTCGATGAAAGGAACTGACAAGCGAGGTGTTCAGGTCGTACTGACGCTTGATCTCGCCCGATTTGGAGAGTTCTTCGGCCACACCGACGGTGTTGCCGGATTCCTGAACGCCGATTTCCTGGTCGAGCGCGGCGTCCTTCACGTCGATATCGCCGCTCGTGCTGAAATCGTTGCCGCTCAGATGCATCGGATTGGTGCGCGCCATGGTGACGTCCGACTGGTCGAGCACTGCCTGAAAAGGCGTCACGTCCTTCGCACGGAACTTCGGCGTGTTTGCATTCGCGATGTTGCCGGCAACAACCTCCTGACGAATCGTCAGCCATTCCGCCTGCTTTGAAGCCAAGTCGAAAAGTTGAATCGGTTGCATGAGAACTCTCCGTTTTTACTACGCCGAACCTAGGGCGGTAATCTTGCGTGGGACTTACGGTAAATGCAGGCTTTACAAGCCATTCTTCGAGATTACTTGCAGACAGTGACCAACCGCCGCCCGGCCGTTTCTCCGACAGAGCCTCGCAGCGATTCGTCTTTTTGCCTGAACTAGTTGTTCTGGTAGATCTCACCCTTGGAAGTAACGATTACCCACTTGCCGTCGCGCTGTTCCAATGTGGCAAGGCGGCTTTCGTCAGGCAGGATCGAGCCGACGCGCACGACATACATGCCCGAGGGATCTTCAATGAGCGCCCGACCGTTGGCCACGTGCAGCAGACGGAAAGAACCCTTGCCCGGGAAAGGCTGATCCTCCATCGAAGCGTCGCCGTTGCGCTCCTTGCCGAGCTCGGAAACGGTTGCCGTCGTCATATTGTCGATCGGCGGGACTTTCTTGCCTTCATCGTTCTTGTTGACCATGGCGAGCGGTGAAACGCTGAAGACGTTGCGCGCCGGCCAGTTCGGCAATTCACGAGAGGCATTGCTATCGGCGACGCTGATGCCGAACTTGTCCGCGTTGAAGAAGACATACCAGGGGAAGAAGGCGGAAGCGCCGGCAAGTGCCAAACCCAAAAAGGTCAGCGCGCGGTCGAGCAGCACTCCCTTGTTGCGCTCTTTCAGTGCGGCGATCCGTTCGTCTTCGAAATCGGCCATGATCAGGCCCTCCTTTGAATAGGCGCACTCGGAGTCGGTACGCCGGCGGCGGCCTTGAGAGCACCGGCAAGATCGGCGAAGGCATCAAGCGATTCGCGGTCTCCCGGAGATTGTTTCAGGACGTCATAGATGATCGGTACCTGCTTGACCGCCATGTCGAGATCGGCATCGGCGCCGGGACGGTAGCCGCCGATAAGGCGCAGGTCCCGTGTTTCCTCGAAGCGGTGGATCAGCACCTTGAGGCGGGAAACCAGCTTTTCCTGATCCGGAGTCCAGGCCTTGCGGGCAAGACGCGAGATGGATGCGAGCGGATCGATTGGCGGGTAGCGCCCCTCCTCCGCCAGGCTTCGCTGGAGAACGATGTGACCGTCGAGAATACCGCGGGTGGAGTCGGCGATCGGGTCGTTATGATTGTCGCCATCGACGAGGATGGAGATGATCGCGGTGATGGTGCCGGCGCCCTCCGGACCGGGACCGGCGCGCTCCAGAAGACGCGGCAGCTCGGTGAAGACGGAAGCCGGATAGCCGCGCGCGATCGGCGGCTCGCCCGAGGCGGTCGCCACCTCGCGAATGGCATGGGCGAAGCGCGTCACGCTATCGACGATGAAGAGAACGTTTTCGCCCTTGTCGCGGAAGTGCTCAGCGATCGTGACCGCCGTCAGCGGCGCCATCTTGCGCAGCATCGGGCTCTCGTCGCTGGTGGCGACGACGGCAATCGCCTTCTTCATATTGCTGCCGAGCGTATCCTCGATGAATTCGCGGACTTCGCGACCGCGTTCGCCGACCAGCGCGATCACCACCTTGTCGAAGGCGTCGGCGCGGGCCAACATCGACAGCAGCGTCGACTTGCCGACGCCGGAGCCGGCGAAAATGCCGAGACGCTGGCCGAGGCAGAGCGGCGAGAAGATATCGATCGCGCGCACGCCGGTCTTGAAGCCGTTTTCGACGCGCTGGCGCGTCATCGAAGGCGGCGCGGTATTTGAGATCGAACGGCGATCCAGGCCTTCGGTGATCGGGCCGAGACCGTCGATCGGCTCGCAGAGGGAATTGATGGTGCGGCCGCACCAGCTGTCCGACGGCGAGATGCGGAAGGCACCCTTGCGGATGACGATGTCATGGATGCCGATCGGCTCGCCCGGTTCGATCGGGCAGACGTAAACCAGGTCCGGCTCTACCCTGACCACTTCGCCAAGATGGACACCCGTCGCGGATTTATGCGCCACGAACTCGCCAAGCCGAACATGCCGGGAAAGGCCGCGGACGGTATAGTGGCCGGCGGCGATGGTATGCACGCGACCGCCATGGGTCACGGAGAATTCCGGCGACGTGTAACGCTTTGCAAGGTCGCCGAGATGTGTGAGCTTCGGCGAGAGAGCGTCCTCGGTCAACAGGGTGGTGTTCATGCTTCACACCCTGCCTCAGCGGCTGCCGCCCAGCGTCTGAACCGCTTCTTTGAAGGAGTCTTCGCTGTCGCGCATCAGCGACGATACGCTATCGAAAGCGCGATTCACCTCGATCAGCTGCGTCATCTCGTGCATCGCATTGACGTTGGAATTTTCCAGATAGCCCTGCTCGACACCGACATTGAAGCGGTCGACGACGGCGCGCGGCTGCTCGGTCGTCATGATGCCGCTGTTTTCGTAGCGCAGGTAACCCTTGCTGATATCGGCTTCGAAGAGGCCGAGTGAACCGACCTGGCGGTCATTCTGATAGATGATGCCATCAGTGCCGACCTTCGGCTCGCCGCCGGCGGTGTTGAGCACGACCGGTGCACCGCCTGCATCGAGAACCGGATAGCCGCGGATGGAAACCAGTTCGCCGGTATCACGCATCGTGAAGCGACCGTCCCTTGTCAGAACGCGGCCGGCGGGCGTATCGAGAGAGAACCAGGCATCGCCCTTGACGGCGAAGTCGAGCATGTTGCCGGTGTGCTGCATTTCGCCATGAGTGGTGTCCAGGTAGTCGTTGCCCTGGGAGACGAAGGCGACCTTGGTGTTCGTCTTGTTCTCGTTGTTCGCCAACATTTCATCGAACTTTACCTCGGTGCCGCGAAAACCGGTCGTGTTCACGTTGGCCATATTGTCGGCGATCGTCGTCAGGCGTTTCTCGAGAGCCATCTGCGACGACAGGGAAACGTAAAGACCGGATTGCATGTCGGTAAGCTCCACATTGGCGATAAACGGGACGAAACACCGGGCTCCTTTTAGTTCGGCCACGGGTTCCGCTGAGCGGCATCTCAGACATGGGCGCGCATAGGCCCACTCGTCACGTTCAATATGAAGGCAAATCCTTGCGCGAAGCTGGTAGCGCAAATGAATGCGCAAAAGCCGCGTTCATCAGCCTCACGCAAGGCACAAACCCTATCCGTCGCAAAGAAAAGCAACGTTCAGATTGGGCTGACGATGAATATTATTATCGGATTTGTAGTTGTCTGCGGCTGTATCGTCGGTAGCTTCATGGCCATGGGCGGCGAAGTCGATGCTCTTTTTCAGCCCTTCGAATTCCTGATCATCGGCGGCGCCGGCCTCGGCAGCTTCATCATGGCCAACCCCATGAAGGTGGTGAAGGACTCCGGCAAGGCGCTCGGAGAGGCCTTCAAGCACTCTGTTCCCAAAGAGCGCAACTATCTCGATACGCTCGGCGTGCTCTATTCGCTGATGCGCGACCTGCGTACGAAGTCGCGCAACGAAATCGAAGCGCATATCGACAATCCGGCGGAATCGACGATCTTCCAGCAGGCTCCGACGGTTCTAAAGAACAAGGAACTGACGGCCTTCATCTGCGACTACGTGCGTCTGATCATCATCGGCAACGCCCGCTCCCACGAGATCGAGGCGCTGATGGACGAAGAAATCAACACCATCCTTCATGACAAGATGAAGCCTTACCACGCGATCCAGATCATGGGCGATTCGTTCCCCGCTATCGGTATCGTCGCGGCGGTTCTCGGCGTCATCAAGGCCATGGCGCATATCAACGACTCGCCGGAAGTGCTCGGCCACCTCATCGGTTCGGCGCTCGTCGGCACATTCCTCGGCATTCTGCTTTCCTACTGCGTCTGCTCACCGCTCGTCTCGCAGATCAAGGTCGTCCGCTCCAAGCAGCACCGCCTCTACGTCGTCGTCAAGCAGACCCTGCTTGCCTACATGAACGGCTCGGTGCCGCAGGTCGCCCTCGAATATGGCCGCAAGACGATCTCGGCGTATGAACGCCCGTCGATCGACGCAGTGGAACAGGAAATGATGAACCCAGGTGGCGAAAACAAGGCAGCTTAAATGACTATGAGCAATGCTTCGCATGACAACCCGACAATGGATCCCGTCCTCCTTGCCAAATTGACCGGCGGTCTCGGCGACAAGGGCAGGGTTGCCAAGCTCTGCAGTTCCTTCAGCGATATCTACAGCGAATTCCTTCCTGATATCCTGAAGAGCGAAACCGGCCTCGACGTGACAGTCGGCTATCTCGGCTGCGAGATCGGCTACAAGAATCATCTGATCGACGATCTCAGCTCCAACATGACACTGGTCGATGCGACGCTGCGCAATTGGTCTCAGAACATCACCATCGCCTGTGGCAACAGTTTCATCATTACCCTGATGGAACATCTGCTTGGCGCTGCTGCCGAAACGATCGAGGAGCCGGCCGACCGGCTTCTCTCCGTTATCGAGATCGACCTCGCCGGCATGGTGTTCGACAAGATCTCCAAGGTGCTGCGTTCTGCCGTCAACGCGCCTGGCGGATTCGAGCCCAGCCTGTCGGCTCCCTTCGCTCTTGAAGCACGCATCCGTCCGCCGGAAGACCGTCCGGATGAATTCGCGGCGGCAATCAACATGTCGATCACGCTTGCCGGCATCACTTCCGAATTCAGCCTGATCGTCCCCCAGGCAGCGCTGCTCAAGACCAAGGTCTCTGCCCCGAAGCCGAAGAAGCAGCCGAGCAAGTCGCCGGAGTGGACGGAGCAGATCGGCGACCAGGTTCGCCGGTCGCAGGTGACCCTCGAAGCGAAGATCCGCCTGCAGGATTTGACGCTCAGAACGATTTCCAAACTGATGGCCGGCGACGTCATTCCTTTCCGCGACAGCGGCGACGTACGCGTCGAAGTCAGCGCCAACAGCCGAGAATTGTATGTGTGCGAGTTCGGGCGTTCAGGCGACAACTACATGGTGCGAGTGAAAGACACCATGAATTCGGATGATGAGCTGATCCGGCACTTAATGAATTAATCGGTTCTCTCGCTCTCAGGGCCACAAAGGCAGTTTGAGGCAAGTTTCAACTGGAATAGTGATTTCATGGCTACGAAGAAGACACAGCAGAATAGTGACCTCTCCCTGGACATGCCGGGCAATGAAGCCGATCTGGATCAGGCTATCGACGATCTGCGCGGCGTGCTGAAGAAAGATTCGGACGGCGACCTTCCGCAGTTCGGCGACGACCTGCAGAACGATGCTTTCGCAGCGGGAACGGACCTTTCGCCGTTCGGTGGTGATGCCGGCGAAACCTCCTTCGGCGGTGCCGATTTTGCAGGCGGCGATTTCGGGGGCGGTGATTTCGGCGACAATGCTGCCGGCATGGGCGCAGCAGGCTTTCCCAGCCTTGACGCCGCGCCGAGCTTCGGCGGCAATTCCTTCCAGTCCGCTCCGGCACCGCTCGGGAGCGCACTGAACTCGAACTTCGACCTGATCATGGACATCCCTATCGATGTCCAGATCGTGCTCGGGACGAGCCGCATGCAGGTTTCCGGCCTGATGAACCTCACCGAGGGTGCTACCATCGCGCTCGACAAGAAGATCGGCGAGCCGGTCGAGATAATGGTGAATGGCCGCAGGATTGCACGCGGCGAGATTACGGTTCTTGATAACGACGACACGCGATTCGGTGTAAAACTGATAGAAGTTTTGAGCACGAAAAAAGCCTGATCCCTGTGCGGGACGGAGAGGTTAGACCATGATGGACTTTGACGATTTCGGCGGCGCACTTGCCGGGAAACCGTTGACCCAGGCTGAAAAGGCGGCGGCAGTTCTTCTCGCTATGGGGAAGGGGGTCGCCGGCCGACTGCTGAAATATTTCACGCAGGCCGAGTTGCAGACCATCATCGGATCTGCCCAGGCGCTTCGCGCCATCCCGCCGGACGAGCTGCTTCAGCTCGTCGGCGAATTCGAAGATCTCTTCACCGAAGGCGCCGGTCTGATGGACAACGCCAAGGCGATCGAGGCCATCCTCGAGGAAGGGCTGACGCCTGACGAAGTCGACAGCCTGCTTGGCCGCCGTACTGCCTTCCAGGCCTACGAAACTTCCATCTGGGACCGTCTCGCCGAGGCGGAACCTGCCTTCGTCGCCCAGTTTCTGCTGCGGGAACATCCACAGACCGTTGCCTATATCCTGTCCATGATGCCGTCGTCCTTCGGCGCGAAGGTGCTGCTGCAGCTTCCCGACAACCGCCGCGCCGACATTATGAACCGCACGGTCAACATGAAGGGCGTCAGCCCGAAGGCCGCGCAGATCATCGAAAACCAGGTGATGACGCTGCTTGCCGAGATCGACGCGGAACGCAACGCATCGGGCTCCACCAAGGTCGCCGACCTAATGAACGAAATGGACAAACCGCAGGTCGACACGCTGCTCACCTCGCTCGAATCGATCAACCGCGAGGCGGTCAACAAGGTTCGTCCGAAGATCTTCCTTTTCGAAGACCTCATGTTGATGCCGCAGCGCAGCCGCGTGATGCTGCTCAACGATATCTCGTCCGACGTTCTCACCGTCGCACTGCGCGGCGCATCGGCCGAAATCCGCGAATCGGTCCTTTCCTCCATCAGCCCGCGCCAGCGCCGCATGATCGAATCGGATCTGCAGAGCGGCATGGCCGGCGTCAATCCACGCGAGATCGCGATTGCGCGGCGCGCCGTCGCGCAGGAAGCGATTCGCCTGGCCAATGCCGGCCAGATCGAGCTCAAGGAAAAGGAAGGCGGCCCGGCCGCCGCCTAAACGATCGCAGTTGTTGACAAGCCCCCTCGCCCACAAGGCGGCGGTTGATCAGCAGCACGCACAAGACTACCCTTCGGTGAAATGGGCCGCGCTCCAGTCGCGGCCTTTTTCTTTGACGGAGGGCCGCAGACTTGGCCGATGAAGACAAGGACAGCAAAACAGAAGCCCCTACCGCGAAAAAGCGGTCTGATGCTGCCGAAAAAGGTAATACCCCCCACTCGCGTGAAATCTCGATCTTCACGACGATTCTGGCGACCTTCATCTATCTCGTCTTCTTCCTTCCCGACGCGACGTCACACATGGCCGAGACCCTGCGTGACGTCTTCGAGCAGCCAGATCAGTGGAAGATCGAGACCGGACCTGACGTCATCTCGCTCTTTGCGAAGCTCGGCTGGGCTATGGCTGCGCTTCTGGCCCCTGCCTTCATCATGTTCATTGTGTTCGGCATCGCCTCGTCCGTCTTTCAGAACCTGCCGACGCCGGTTCTCGAACGCATCCGTCCGCAGGCCTCGCGTATTTCACTGATCAAGGGATGGTCGCGGCTCTTCAGCCTTCAAGGCCTCGTCGAATTCGGTAAGTCGCTGTTCAAGGTGGTGGTGGTCGGAGTGATTCTCTTCTTCGTCCTCAGAAGCGAATATTTCGGCTCGATCGATGCGATGTTCTCCGATCCGCAGACGATCATGGTTCGTATGATGACGGCGATGCGCAAGATCATCATCGTCATGCTGGTCGCCACCGCGATCGTTGCGATCGCCGACGTCTTCTGGACGCGTTATCATTGGTTCACCGAACTGAAGATGACGAAGCACGAGATAAAGGAAGAAAATAAGCAGTCGCAGGGCGACCCCTTCGTCAAGAGCAGGCAGCGCTCAGTCATGCGTGACCGCGCCCGCCGACGCATGATCGCCAGTGTCCAGCGTGCCACCCTCGTCATCGCCAACCCGACGCACTATGCCGTAGCGCTGCGCTACGTACGCGAAGAAAACGATGCACCGGTCGTCCTTGCCAAGGGCCAGGACCTTATTGCGTTAAAAATCAGAGAGATCGCCGAGAAGAACGACATCCCTGTCTTCGAGGATCCACCTCTCGCACGCTCCATGTTTGCGCAAGTCTCGGTGGATAGTGTCATACCGTCAGTCTTCTATAAGGCCGTCGCGGAACTCATTCATCGGGTTTACGCCGCGGAGGCCAAGAACAAACGGGTAAGATAAGTCGAATGAAAAAATGCCCCTACTCTGCCCAGCGTGAAAAAATCCTTGCAGAAGCGATCAGCCCGGTCGCAACCGAGCTCAGGCTTCTGGACGCATCCGATCTCATTTCTCTGCTGCGTTTCGAGTATTACGGCAATCTCGCCGACCTCGTCGCTTCCGCAGCGGAACTGTTTTTCCATCCCGGCACTGTCAACTTCGGCCTGGGGGGAAATTATACGCTGGAATGGGGCGGCAAGCCCGAAGTTGTGCTCGATCTCGAAATCAAGCCGCGCGGCGTGACCGTCTATGCGCAGCTGACACTCGCCGAAGATCATGCCGGCATCGAGATCAATCATATTTCCTTCCAGAACGCCTCCAGCGATCCGGACACAAACACGGCTTTTCTCCAAAGAAGCCTGCACGAAGCGCGCTATATCGTGGCAAAGCCGCAGGCGCTCGCCGGCTAAAGCATTTCCGTTTGAGAATATCAGGCCCGGCCCGCAAGGCGCCGGGCTTTGCCGTTCTCAGAGCCCTAGCTGATGTAGCCGAGACGTATTGCCTTCGCGATCGCCTGAATACGGTTGACCGAATCGAGTTTGATGGTCGCCGAGCCGAGATAAGCGTTCACCGTGTGGACGGACAGGCCGAGCTTGTCGGCGATTTCTTCGCTGATACGGCCGTCGCCCGCAAGCTGAAGGCAGGCGATCTCACGTTCGCTCAGCGCTTCGGTCGCCGCCGCACGCCGCTCATCGAGCGACAGCAGGTCCATCATGACATTGCAGCACCGGCCATGCAGCTCGATGATCGTATCGCTCGACGGATCGATATCGTCGCCGGTGAAAAGCACGAAGCCATTGCCGATGGCGCCAAGGCGCACTGGAAATGCGAGACCGGAGAAAGGCACCATGCCGTCTTTCAGCCTCACCATGAAGGGAGAGAAGTCGGCAGGACCAGGAGCTGCACGATCGTGGCTGCCGGCCCAGAACAAGGGCAGCAGCGAGCGATCGATATGGTCGAGCAGAGCCTCGCCATGGGCATCGACGAAACCCTTGCCGAAGCCGGCATTCGAGGGACTCCAGTTTTCCAGCTCGCAGATCAGTCGCTGCTTTGCCGGTATGCCGGAGCCGGTGACACGAAAAACGGCGAAGCCTTGCGCATCCGCGAGCTTCTGCATGGCAATCAGGCGCGGGAAAAGGTCAGACCGGCTGGAAATCCTGTTCACACGTACCATGCGCATCTGGTCCGTGTTGCCTAGCGCCCTGCCTGGATGATGGCCCATAATTTCCCTCAGACGAGATTGTTGCGAACGGCGAAGGCTATCGCCTCGGAACGCGTCTTCGTTGCAGTCTTCCGCATCACGCTGGTGATATAATTATTGATGGTATTCCGGGAGATGCCGAGGATCATGGCGATCTCGTCGCTTGTCTTGCCTTCCGCAATCCAGAAGAGGCACTCGAGCTCCCGGTCGGTCAGTTCGAAATCGCGATCGACCTTCGTGCCCCCGCACCGAAGGAAGCTTGCGAAATAGCCTGCAAGCAGGCCTACGTCGCGGAGACGTTCCGGCGAAAGAACGAAACCTTCCCTGAACAAGAACATCAGCACCAGGCGAGAGCGGCCGACATTCAAGGTCAGCGAGCAATATTGGCGGCTCGCACCATGCGGCACATCGGCGCTGTCCGGCAGGAGTGCGAAGCCCGGCTGCAGCACCTGCATGCACTTCTCGAATTCAGTCGAGCGCGCATAACCCACGACCAGGTCATTGGCGACCTCCTTCACCAGATCGAAAGGCCAGTCGGACGAAACGATAAAGTCCAGACCGCTTTCCTGGATGAGATCGCAGCGCGCCATCAGATAGTGCATGGCGCCGACATACTCGGTCAGCGCCAGCAAGCCGGCATGCAATTTACCGGTTTCGGCGATGACGCGAAGGCGATCGATCAGTTCGTCGCGCGGCAAAAGATCCGGCACATTGGCGCCGACGAAGTTCGCCATCTGCTGCTCGCCTTTATTCGCCTGAAATATGTCCATATCCATTGGCAGTAACCTGCGGCTGAGAAACTGTCGGTTCTCGCAAAGAAGTTCGGTTTTTGTGAAAGGGATTCAAACACATGCCCCACGCGAATCCCACTTCGAATCACTTAAGGGTAAGCCAACCATCGTAAATCACCATCTCCGACTTCTGGGGATTTACTTTTGCGACCTTCCATGCGGTGATTCGATCACCACTCCACTCTCGCGAAGATGTATAAAACTAGGATGATTCTGGCATTGGCCGCAATGTTTCTCACCTTATGCGCGAGTGACACTGAGCGGAATTATCGGTCTGAATGACGTAATTATCACAGTTCCGGCCAAGGAAGTGCCGCAACGGAAAGCCCCGGTAGAAGCAGATTTCAAACGCGCGAAAGCAACGACCTGTTGTTCTACTGGAGACATACTTGCGCCATCCGCCTTATGCACGGCTTGAGCATCATGCGAAGGGCGTCATCCCGCTGCCTGGCGATCTCTACATCAGAACTCTCTGCAATAGAGTAACCGGCTCCTTACGAGCCGGTCACGAGTTCCGGTAACGTTCTTGTTACCGGCCGATGTATCCACAGACGAGAAAGAAAAAGGCCGGTTTCCCGGCCTTTTCATTATGCAGCTTCGTCGATGGCCCATTTCCTGAGAATCTTCGCGGCGCGCTCCTCATTGATCTCCACCATACGGGCGAGCTTGCGTTCCGGACCTTCCTTGACGCGGCGGTTGAAGTTGCCGTCGTCGTCGCCGAGACTGAGCAGATCCTCGGTGCTGTCGAAGCCGAAGTCGGAGCCGAAGCCATCCATCAGCGCGCCGCCCGCAGAAGCGCCTGCCGGTGCGAAGTCCGGCAGTTCCAGGCCAGCCGATTCCGGAGTGGCGTCGCCGAAAACTGCGGCGGATGAACCCGAGCCGTTGACGGTGCGGATGAGAGGACGCACACCCAGCCAGACCACCACGAAGGCGACCGCGACGAAGGCCAGCGAGTTGATGATGCCGGCGAGATTGCGGCTCAGCATGTCCATGACATGGACGCCGTTGTTGGCATCGTCAAGGAGCTGGTTTTCGAGGAAGTCCATTGCGGTGACGGTGACGACGTCACCGCGGTTGGTATCGAGGCCAGCGGCCGAGGCGACGATGCTTTTCATCTCTGCGAGATAGGCGTCGATCTTGGCCTGGTCTGCCGGTTCGCCCACCATCTTGGCGATGCGGCCCTTGTTGACGACGACGGCGACCGAGAGCTTTTCGACCCGGTAGCTGTTGCGCGTCGTGGCCGTGGTCTTGCTGTTGATTTCGTAGTTGGTCTGCTCTTCGCGCTTGTCGGACTTGTCCTGCGACTGCGGGCCGGTCGCGCCACCAGCGTCAGGTGCAGCCTGCGGAATGTTCTGCTCGACCGTCGTCGCGTTGTCAGCCTGGTTCTGCTGCGACTGCTGGGCTTCTTTGGTGGAGCGGACCGAGCGCTCGACCTTGGATTCCGGATCGTAGGTGGTTTCCTGGATCTGTTGGGCGTCGGTGTTCAGATTGGCAGTTACGCTGGAGCGGAAGTTATCCATGCCGAGGAAGGGGGCGAGCGCCTTATCGATGTTCGATTCGACTTCCTGCTGGACGTTCTGGACGATATTGAGCGAGCGGTTCAGCGTACCGTTGGAGGCGTCATCGCCGGAGGCGAGAAGCTGGCCGGCGGAATCGAGGATCGTCACGTCAGCGACATCAAGCCCCGGCACGGCCGAGGCGACGAGGTGGCGGATCGAGGTGGCGGCGTTTCGCCCTGTCGCGGCACTGGCGCGAATCATGACGGAGGCCGTCGGCTTCTGTTCGGCCTTCCGGAAATTGCCGACCTCGGGCATGACGATGTGAACGCGTGCGGCGGTGATGCCCGAGATCGATTGAATGGTGCGGGCGATTTCACCTTCGAGGGCGCGGACGCGGGTCACTTCCTGCATGAAGGAGGTGAGGCCGAGCGAACCGACATTATCGAAGAGCTCGTAACCGGCATTCGCGCTGTTCGGCAGGCCGCGTTCGGCAAGCAGTAGCCGGGCCTTGCCCGTCATGCCCGCTGGTACGGTGATGCTGGAGCCGTCCGTTCCAACCTGGAAATCGACGTTGCTTTCGGCGAGCGCCATGCTGATCTGGTTAAGATCAGGCGTGTCCAGGCCGACGTAAAGCGTTTCCTGGGCCGGTTTGTTGACGAAAATTGCGGCCGCCAGGATGATTGCGATGGAAGCGGCGCCGACCCCACCAAGGATCATCAAACGCGTCCGCCCAAGCGAACCAAAGTTCTTAATAATCTGAACTAATTGATTTAACAGATTCATTCTGTTCTCGCACGATCCGTCAAAGACAAAGCAGGCTTATTGCCTCATTTGACGAATAGACGCCGAAACTTGTGCGAGCGTTTCGTTCAGCGCATGCAGGAATGAATTACAATATCAGAAGAAATCGAAGTCGCCGGCCGCCTTGCTGAGCGGCTGGGAGTGGCCGTGACGGGTACCGCCGCCGAGGGCTTTCTGCATTTCGGCAAGCTTGACGAGGCTCAGCGCTGTTGCGACATCGATCGACCAGTTCTGCGGAATTTCACCGGTGATGGTGTCGATGAATTCGGCCAGACCGCGCGATTTCTGCACGGCGAGATCGATGCCCTGCATCACCTTCATGCTATCAGGGGAATTCAGGATTTCCGAGCCGCCCAGTTCGATCAGCTGAGGCTCGATCCGTTCCATCAGGTAGGCAACGTCGTGAAGCTCGGAGACAATGCGCATCAATATGTCGCTCAGCGCCTCGACCGGCGCCGGCGGCTCGATGATCGGTGTAAAACTCATATAAAAATCCTCGCCATCAAAAGAATTCGATACTGGTCTCGGCGGGCTTCTGCGGAGCGGCGGGACGCTGCTCGAGAGCGACGGTTTTCTGCGTTTCGGCGCCGGTCAGGGGGTATTGCCGGGCACGGCCGGACACCGGCCAATATTCGATCTTGCGTCCATGCTCACCGCCGGTGCTGGAGCTGACCACCGGAATGCCTTCATCCCGAAGAAACTGCACGGCGAAGGCGGCGTTCTGCTCGCCGACATTCGAGAATGTCGAGATCGTCTTCGCTCCTCCGAAGATCTTGGCCTCCAGCCGGTCGCGTCGCGCGCCCTTTTTCAGGAGGCCGTTGATCAACAGTTCCATGAGATGCACGCCGTATCGCGTGGCATCGCCGCCGGTCATCGGGGTGTTGCCTGTCCCCGGCAGCAGGAAGTGGTTCATGCCGCCGACACCGGCGACGGGATCTCTGAGGCAGGCTGCCACGCACGAGCCAAGGATGGTCGTGAGCACCGCATCCGGGTCGCTCAGGACCTTATATTCACCCTGAATGATGTGCACGCGGCGGGCCGCACCCTCAGTGATCATTTCAGGGCTCCAAACACGGCTTCGATAGCCGCTTTCATCTTTTCGATGGTGAAGGGCTTGGCCAGAACGTTGTTTGCGCCGAGCTGCGCTGCTTTGGTCACCAGCGCACGGTCGCCCTGTGCGGTGAGGATGATAAAGGCCGCCTTCTTGGTGTTCGGATTGCTGCGGACTGCCTGCAGGAAGCCGATGCCGTCCATCTTCGGCATGTTGAAGTCCGAGATCACGAGGTGGTGGGGTTGCTCCGCCATGATCTTCATACCCTGCTCGCCGTCGCCGGCAGAGGTGATCTGCTTGAAGCCGAGCTGCGTCAGCGCGTCGCTGAGTAGCAGGCGGCTCGTAACCTGATCGTCAACGATCAGAACTTTGATTTTCTCCGCGATCGACATTATTCGGTCCCTTCCTTTCGGGCGGCTGTCATTTTCAATATTTCTTCGCCGATGGCAGCAAGCGGGAGCTGCTGTTCAACTGCGCCAAGTTCGTAGGCAACTCTTGGCATTCCGTAAACAACGCAGGTTTTTTCGTTCTGACCGAGCGTTCTGGCCCCTGCATGTCGCATTTTTAACAACCCGGCGGCCCCGTCGCGACCCATGCCGGTGAGGATCACGCCGACGGCATTGCGTCCGGCGAGTTCGGCAACCGAATCGAAGAGCACATCGACCGATGGACGATGGCCATTGACCGGCCCCCGCTCGACCAGCCGGCAACAGGGCGCCGATGTATTGGAGACCTGCAGGTGACGCTCGCCGCCAGGCGCAAGATAGACCTTGCCGATCTCGAGACGGGCGCCATCGGTCGCTTCTTCCACGACCGGCGCACAGAGGCGGTTCAGCCGTTCGGAAAAGCTCTTGGTGAAGGTCGGCGGCATATGCTGGGTGATGACGGTCGGCGGGCAGTTCGCCGGGAATTTCTGCAGCACGGCGATCAGGGCTTCCACGCCACCGGTCGAAGAACCGATCGCCACGATCTTGCGGCCGACGCGGAAATCGGCAACTGCGAGCGGCGTGACGGCGGCAGACTTGGCCGGCTTGGCGAAATTGCGCTGCGTGCGGGCGGCGGCCTTTACCTTCTCGACGAGGTCGCCGAAGGGGCGCGGCTCGCCCGGCTGCGGCTTGCCGACGCAATCGAAGGCACCGATTTCAAGGGCTGCGAGCGTCGCCTCCGCGCCGCGATGCGTCATGGTCGAAACCATGATGACGGGCATGGGCCGAAGGCGCATGATCTTTTCGAGGAAGTCGAGGCCGTTCATGTTCGGCATTTCGATATCCAGCGTTAAGACATCGGGGTTCAGCCGCTTGATCGCCTCGCGCGCCTCCAGAGCGTCGCCGGCCTGGCCTATGACGTTGACTTCGGGATCCGAACTCAAGACGGCCGAGATCAGGCCGCGCATGGTCGGCGAGTCGTCAACGACGAGAACTCTTGCCGGAGCGCTCATGCCTTCCTCCCGATACCCTTGGTCGTATAGCGATAGGTGGTGATGCCGATATTGTCGAAGACGTGCTTGGCCTCGCCCGAGACGCGCTCGGAATGGCCGATATAGAGATGGCCACCCTCCGGCAGCAGGCCGGCAAAGCGCTGCCAGATCTTCATCTGGGTCGGCTCGTCAAAGTAGATTACGACATTGCGGCAGAAGATGACGTCGAACTTGCCCTTGAACGGCCACTGGGCCATCAGGTTCAGTTCGTTGTAGGTGATGAGGCGCTTCACGCGGTCGTCGACCTGGAACTTGCGGCGTCCCTGCATCTCGACCTCGGTAAACCATTGCTTACGCATGGCAGGCGAGACGGTTTCCAGCGCGTTTTCGTCGTAGGCGCCGGCCCGGGCGATCGCCAGGATCTTCGGGTCGATGTCGGTCGCGAGAATCTTGAAGTCGTAGTCGGCAGCGTTCGGCATCATTGACAGAACGGTCAGCGCGATCGAATAGGGCTCCTGCCCATCCGAGGACGCAGCAGACCAGATGCGGACACGGCCGCCGGCGCGCGCGCGGTTCAGAAGATCGGGCAGCACATGGTCGCGCAAGTGTTCGAAATGATGGTTTTCGCGGAAGAAACGCGTGAAGTTTGTCGTCAGGTGTGACAGCATCTCGCGCCGGGCGGCAGCACCTGCCGGAGAAGCGACAAGCTCGCAATATTCGCGAAACCCCGAAAGGCCTAGATTGCGGATGTGCTTCGACAGACGAGAGTAGACCAGCGAGGCCTTCGTCTCATTGAGATAGATTCCGGCATCCGCATAGATCATGGCGGCGATTTCCGAGAGATCGCGGCGCGTCAGCGGGTATTCCCCGCTCGCCAGAACCTCGTCAGCACCAGACTGCCTCTGATCTTTTACGCCAAGTGCGTTCATGCGGCTTCGCTTTCGGTGTCGGGGAACAGGGCTTCGAGTTCGATCAGGCAGATCATTCGCTTTTCGATGGAGAGAATGCCGCGGGCGAACTGACGCTGCAGGTCTGAGGAGATCTCGGGCGTGGGCTGGATGTCATCTTCATTGACGGTCAGAATGTCGGAAACAGCGTCGACCAGCAGGCCCACCGTTTTGCGGCGGACCTGGGCGACGATGATGACGTGGCGGGCGGTCGGATCGACCGGCTTCATGCCGAGCCGGCCCGACAGATCGATGATCGGCAACACCGCGCCACGCAGGTTTATGACGCCAATCATATAAGATGGCGAATGCGGCATCGCGGTTGCCGGGGTCCAACCTCGGATTTCGCGGACTGCCATGATGTTCACGCAGAATTCCTGATCGCCGATGCGAAATGCGATAAGCTCGTTTCCGCCCAGGGTCAGATTTTTTGCCGTGTACGACATTGACTCTTATCCTACTGCCGCCAGAGACATTTCCGCCTTGAGGGACTGACCGCGCGAGGCGCCGACAACCGCGTCCACGTCCAGGATGAGGGCCACGCGGCCGTCGCCGAGAATGGTTGCAGCGGCGATGCCCGGAACGTGAGTGTAGTTCGCCTCGAGGCTCTTGATAACGACCTGGCGCTGGCCCTGGATCGCGTCGACCATGAGCGCGCGCTGACCGCCGCCTTCGGATTCGACGAGAAGGGCAACACCTTCGACCGGATTGGCCTGGGTTGCGCGGAAGTTCAGGATGCGACCGACATCGACCAGCGGGCAGAAGGAATTGCGGATCGAGATCAAGCGGTGGTTGGCGCCAAAGGAATGGATCGCGGCGGCTTCCGGCTGCAGGGTTTCGACGATTGCCGTCAGCGGCACGACCAGGGTCTGGCCGGCGACCGTGACCACCATACCGTCGAGAACGGCGAGCGTCAGCGGCAGGCTCATCGTGAAGACCGAGCCCTGGCCCGGCCTCGAGGTGATGTTGATGCGGCCGCCGAGCGCCTGGATCGAGCGCTTGACGACGTCCATGCCGACACCGCGACCTGAGATGTCGGAGATCTTGTCGGCCGTAGAGAAGCCCGGCAGGAAGATCAGGTTATCGATTTCCTCATCCGACAGGTTGGCGTCAGGCGAGATCAGCTCGTTGGCGATTGCCTTCTGGCGGACCTTTTCGCGGTTGATGCCGGCGCCATCGTCGGCAAGCTCGATCAGGATGCGACCCGAACGATGTTTTGCCGTCAGGCGGACGGTGCCTTCGGTGTTCTTGCCGGCGGCGGCACGCTTTTCAGGCGTTTCGATACCGTGGTCGACGGCGTTGCGGATCATGTGCGTCAGCGGCTCGGCCAGCTTGTCGATGACCGTCTTGTCCACTTCGGTGTTTTCACCTTCGGTGATCAGGCGGATCGACTTGCCGGTCATGTCGGCGATTTCGCGAACGATACGCGACATGCGCTGGAAGACCGGCTTCACAGGCTGGGCGCGGATCGCCATGACCGAGTCCTGGATCTCGCGGGTGAGCTGCTGCAGCTCTTCGAGGCCCATGTTGATCGATGACGTGCCGGTCGTGTCGTTTTCGATGACGCTCTGAGAGAGCATCGCCTGGTTGATGACAAGCTCGCCGACGAGGTTGATCAGGCGGTCGACGCGATCGAGATCGACGCGGATCGTCTGGCCGGCACCGGCAGCGGCGTTGTTCTGGGCTGCGGCACTTGCCGCTGCGGCGGCGGCTGCGGCAGCCGATTCCTTCTTTTCGACGCGGGCAGCGGCAGCAGCCATCTGCGCTACATTGGTCGCCGTTTCAGCGGCAGCAACGGCAGCAGCCGTGTCGTCGGCCTTGGTCTCGGCTGCGGCCGGCGCTTCGGAGGCCCCGCCATCGTCCAAGATCGAGAGATCGAACGGAACCGGGATCATCGGCAGTTCTTCGTTGGTCTCGCCCGGCTTGCTGTCTTCTGCCGGCTTCACGGTCAGATCGCAATCCCATTCGGCGAATTCGAAGACCGTGCGGATGGCATCTTCGCCCTTGTCCGTCTTGATCGTGATGTTCCAGAAGAAGTAAGCGCCTTCCGGATCGAGCTCCTCAAGGCCCGGCAGAGCATCAACGTTGCAATAGATGCTCATCTCGCCGAGGCGGGAGAGATCACGCAGCAGAAGTGTGGCGTCGTTACCCTTTGAATAGAGTTCGAAGCGCGGCTTGAAGGTGATTTCATAGGCCGGCAGATCTATCGGCTTCTCTTCGCCACCGAAATCGTCGAAGGAGAAGGGGACTGGCTGGAAGCCGCTATCATCGGTCGGCTTGGGAGCCGGGGCTGCAGCAACCGGAGCAGGAGCGGCCTTTGGGGCCGGCTTCGGCGCGGGCGCCTCGGAACCTGCCGCGGGAGACGGCAGCTCGCCATGGGCAAGCGCTTCCAGTTCCTTGACGAGGCCGCGGCTTCTGCTTTCATCGACGCTGCCGCCATCGCGGGCAGCATTGGTCAAGTCGGCGAGCACGTCGGCCGACTTCAGCATGACCTTCAGGACGTCCTGGTTGGGCTCAAGCTTGTTGGAACGAACGCAATCAAGTGTGGTCTCAAAGACGTGGGCGAAGGCGACGAGGTCATCCAGGCCAAAGGCGCCGGCGCCGCCCTTGATCGAATGCACCGCGCGGAAGACCGCATTGACGGTTTCCGGGTCGCGATCGCCATCATTCATTTTCAGGAGACCGGATTCCAGTTCGGCGAGCTGTTCCTCGCACTCCTGGAAAAAGATCTCTTTGATTTCGTTCATATCCATAGGAGCAAATCCTGGGCTTTAAGCGGTTACACGCTCGATGGCATCGATCAGCTTGGCGGGGTCGAAGGGCTTGACGATCCAGCCGGTGGCACCAGCCTGGCGGGCGCGGTTCTTCTTTTCCGCATCGCTTTCGGTGGTCAGCACCAGGATCGGGATCGCACGGTACTTCTCGTTGCGACGGACACCTTCGATGAAGCCGAAGCCATCGAGGCGCGGCATGTTGATGTCGGTGACGATAACATCAGGATTGGACTCTTCGAGAACTTCGAGGCCCTCAACGCCGTCTTCAGCCTGGATCGTCTCGAAACCTGCATTGTTCAGCGTTACGAGAAGCATGTTTCGGATGGTGCGGGAATCGTCCACCGTCAGTACTTTCTTCTTCATTGCCGGATCTCCTTGGCAAGCAGATGGTCGATATTGACGCCAACCAGCTGCATGGTTTTTTGAAATGCGTCGGACACCTTCGAGAAGGTGATCGACTGCTTGTCCTGGTCCCAGGTCTTCTCGGCGGCCATCAGAACCTGGGCGCAAAGAGCGCCGATGCGTTCGACTGCCGAAGCATCGATCGCAAGAGGGTTTCCTCGCATGGAGAGAAGCTTGTCGCGCAATGCGGAAGCCTCATTGAGATCAAGAACCGCTGGCAACTCCAGCGTCTTGGCACTCTTCTTTGCTGCCATCAGCTTTTCCTTGTCCCCTTGTCCCCAACCCGCGAAAGCGAGCCGGCGTCATAATCCGATAGGTTAGTAAACATTCCGCCCACCTCCGGCACTTGCGAGAGGCTGAAGCATGCTGAAATCGTCATTTTCGTAATCATCTTCGACCACTTCCGGGCGAGGTGCGATCGCAACCGTCCGGGAGGCAGAAACACGCACCTGATGAGGCCGGATTGCATAGGCATTTTCCCGCGCAATGCGGAATTCGCGGATCGTCTGGCCGAGTTCCAGAATGACCGTATGAAGATGATCGGCGCCTTCGGCTGAACGTTCCGCAAAGCCGGCATTGTCGGCGACTTCGCCGCCGAGGCCCTTAACGTCTGCGGTCACGGCTTCGAGACCGGCGGCGTGTTCACCCGTCTCGCCTGCGATGCCAGCGATTGCGGCATTGATGTCGGTCACCTGACGGACGATGCTGGCAATCGAATCCTGTGTGCGGCCGACCATCTGCACACCGGCATCCACCTGTGTCTTGGTGGTGGTCACGAGCGTCTTGATTTCACGGGCAGCTTCTGCGGAGCGCTGGGCGAGCGCCCGCACTTCCTGCGCCACGACGGCAAAGCCGCGGCCGGATTCGCCGGCGCGGGCAGCTTCGATGCCGGCGTTCAAAGCGAGCAGGTTCGTCTGGAAGGCAATCTCGTCGATCGCACCGATAATTTGGCCGATCTTCTCCGCAGACTGTTCGATATCAGCCATGGCGCTGATCGCGCGGCCGACGACCTCACCGCTTTCCTCGACGGCCGCACGCGTCGCGGCAGCAGCCTGTTCGGCGGCTCGGCTGCCGGCTGCACCCTCGCGGACCCGCTCGGCGATGCCGGCAAGGGCGGCGGCGGAAAGCTGCAGCCGCCCTGCCTGACCGGAAGCGTTGCCGGCGAAGCGACGGGATGCGCCGGCGAGCGATTGCGTTGCGGCTTCCGCCTTCGCATTGCGTTCTGCAATTGCGGCAAATTCCGTCTGGAGGTTGTCGAGTGCGGCGTTCAGCGCGGCGGCAATGTCGGTGTGAGCGCCATCGACCGGTGCGCGCTGCGTCAAGTCGCGGGCTGACAGGCCTTCGATGACATCGCTGAAGATGCGGGCGACTTCCGCTTCACCTTCGGCACGCTGATCGGCGAGTGCGCGCTGCTGCGTGGAGCGCAGCGCATTGAAGCGCAGCGAGACGGCGATTTCGACGTCGACCATGACAATGCGGATGATTGATGTCATCAGGTCGGTGATCTCGCGAGCGCGCCGCTTGGCCGACGGCAGTACCGGGCGGCCGGCCAGTTCATCGGCCAGACCGGAAATCACGTGTTCCAGCATGACGCCGTGGCCGGCCACGTGCCAGCGAGGGTCGAGGCCGATCTTGCTTTCGGTATCGGAGAGAACCTTGACGCGTTCTGCATAGAGGCTGTCGAATCGCGCATCCGTGAGCACGTCCCAGTGCGACGACTGCAGGTCGTGGAGACGCTCGATCTGACGCTCGCTCTCGAAATTGCGCGAGGCATCCGGGAAGGACTGGAAACGATGGAAGAGATCGCGCAGGCCGGCCTTGAGATGGGCTTCGAGGGCGGGCCGGTTACGGCGAACCATCTCGCACTGGTCGGTGTCGAGGCCGGCAAAGCGCAGGCGGTCGCGCAGGCTGCCTGCCTGTGCTCCACGAGCCTGATCTGATGGCATATCCTGCCTCAACGCCTATCCCCAACCACTTTCCGGGCGAACCCGGCCAAAAACCTTCGCAGTTTCCGATGAATGCGATACGCGGAGATGCCCTTCGCCACCGGTCGCAACCGGGGGACTGAAGCCTCCTGATCAGCAATTCTGTTTCGGAGCTGCCTGAAGAAGATGGATACCGGATCGACCCGGTACGGCGGTACGGCGTCATGCCTGGTGGGAACGAGTGCATCTTCCCATTCCGACGTGTAACCCAATGTTTATGGTTAATTCCTTGCTTGAAGGTTAATAAGCCATTCCCGCCTGTAGCTTTTGAGACAATTGGGGAGAGTTCACATAGTAAATACTGGCGCAGAGTTGCATCGCTGCTACAAGGCACACGCAAGCTTTATGTTATAGACCCGTTTTATAGAGCCTGACATGACGTCAATAAGGAAAGAGAAATGATAGTTCTCGGAATGGGTTCCTGCCTGATCGCCCTCTCGATCGCCGCAGCCGTTGCCCTCCTCGATCTGATCGCGACACACCGCGACAACCGCACGCTTCGCGTCTTCTGAGAGGCCACTGCGCCTTAAATCTCCCTTTACCTTTCCCGTTGGCAGCCCGGCACCGTTGGTGTATCGACACGCGCTCCTGTGTCAGCGGAAGTAAGGGATTATGTCAGCTCGGACCGGCCTCCTCATCATTCTGGCGTTTACGATCTTCCGCATCGTGACGCTGCATTTCGATACGACGGACCTGTTCGTCGATGAGGCGCAGTACTGGTTCTGGTCGCAAAATCTCGATTTCGGCTATTATTCCAAGCCGCCGATGATTGCCTGGGTTCTCAGGATCTTCACCGAGCTTGCCGGCTCCAGCGACATTTACTGGCTGCGGCTTCCCGGCCCCCTCTTCCACATGGCGACCGCGCTGGTGCTGATGAAAATGGCGAAGCGCTTCATCGGGCCTGAGATCGAAGGCTGGGTCGGCGCAACCTATATCACGCTGCCGGCGGTTGCGCTTTCTTCGGTGTTCTTCTCCACCGACGTCATCCTGCTCTTCTTCATAGCCATTGCGCTCATTGCCTATTTCGAACTGACGCAGCGCCGCTCCGTCGGGTTCGCACTTCTCATGGGTGTCGGTGTCGGGCTGGCGTTTCTTACGAAATATGCCGTGCTCTTCCTTGTGCCCGGCGGAGCGATTGCGCTGCTGCTCATTCCGTCGGCGCGTATTTCGGTGCGCGATTTCATCATCGCGGTCGTCACCTCCGCGGTCATCGCGTTCCCGAACCTTTGGTGGAACCTCCAGCACAACAATACGACGGTGCGCCACACGCAGGATATCGCCCACTGGAACGATCTCGGCAGCAATATCCGCGGGGGGCTGGAATTCTTCTCCGCGCAGTTCGGCGTCGTCGGCCCGATTGTCTTCTTCGCCATGCTCTGGGCCGTCTGGAATATGATCCGCGGCCGCAGTGAACCGCGTGAGAAGATGCTCGTCTGGCTCTCGATCCCGGTCGTGCTGCTCATTACCCTGCAGGCGACCGTCGCCAAGGCCTATGCCAATTGGGGCGTCACGGCCTATGTGGCAGGTATCGTGCTGGCGGTCTGGCTGCTTCACCGCCTGTGGCCGAAAGGTCTCAGAACCTCGCTCACCATCAATGGCGTTGCGTGCCTGCTCTTCCCCTTCGCAACGATCTTCGCACATCAACTGGTGCTGCCAAACGGCAAGGAAGTCATGCAGCGCTATCTCGGCCGGGCCGAAGTAAGCAGGGAGGCTGCCAATCTTGCCGCGCAGGCCGGCGCCGGCATCATCGTCACCGACAACAGGGACATGGTCGCCGATCTCTTCCACACGCTGAGAGCCGCACCCTACAAGATATATGCCCGTCCGCCGGCCGATCTGCCGGACAGCTATTACGAACAGGAATTCGCCCTCCCGGCCGATACCAGCGGGCAGGTTCTGTTCCTGACCTCCAAGCCGCTGAGTTGCGCGAACGAAACGCCGGAAATGCTGAAAAGCTGGCAGCCGGAAAAAGGCAACTACAGAGGCGATACGATCTATGTCTATAAGGTCGGTGCGGCCTGCCTGATGCAGCCCTAAGGCAGCTCAGTTCACCGGGCCGGGCAGGCAGAGGCCGGTTCCGCAGCCTTCTATTTCGATAAATTTTACGCCACCCTCCTCGAAGGCAAGGCGCAGCTGCGCCTCCGTCGCACGATGGATTTCGTGGTGACGGCCTTCATAGTCGCGTATCGTGCTACGGGAGACGGCAGCCTTCTCGGCGAGGTCCGCCTGCGTCCAATCAAGCAGACCACGAGCCGCGCGGCACAAAGCGGGCGTCAGGATTGTTTCTTTTGCACCTTGACCCATAATTTCAAACCACCCATATTGGTCAATATAAATCATATATGTCATGTTTTGAGCAGGATTTCCAGATCGGGAGAGAGCGATGCCCCACGATACGCCTTTGATTTCAACAATCGTCGGCGGCCTTGTGCTGGCATTTATCCTGGGCGCGCTCGCCAATCGCCTGCGGCTGCCGCCTCTCGTAGGATATCTTGTCGCAGGCGTTCTCGTCGGTCCGCACACACCGGGTTTCGTTGCCGATCAGAGCCTTGCGCCTGAGCTTGCAGAAATCGGCGTCATCCTGCTGATGTTCGGCGTCGGCCTGCATTTCTCACTCAAGGACCTGCTTTCCGTGCGCGGCATCGCGGTGCCTGGTGCGGTTGTGCAGATCGGCTTTGCCACGCTGCTCGGCTGGGGTCTTGGGGCTTTCATGGGATGGCCGACGGGCGGCAGTCTCGTCTTCGGCCTAGCGCTTTCCGTCGCCTCCACGGTCGTGCTGCTGAAAGCCCTGCAGGAGCGGCGTCTCGTCGAGACAGAGCGTGGGCGCATCGCCGTCGGCTGGCTGATCGTCGAAGACCTTGCCATGGTGCTTGCGCTGGTGCTCATCCCGGCGGCCGCCAGCATCACCGGCGATGGTCATGGCCCGGTCGAGCCTCTCTCGGCGGGCCTCAACCGGATTTTCGGCCTCGATCTCGGCGTCGGCGGCATCATCGCCATGACGCTGGTTAAAGTGGCGCTGTTCGTCGCCCTGATGCTGGTCTTCGGCCGTAAGCTCATTCCCTGGACCATGCACCGCATCGCTCATACCGGTTCGCGTGAACTCTTCCGCCTCGGCGTGTTGGCAATTGCTCTTGGTGTCGCCTTCGGTGCGTCCAAGCTTTTCGGCGTATCGCTGGCGCTCGGCGCCTTCTTTGCCGGCATGGTTCTCGCCGAAAGCGAGCTCAGCCATCGAGCCGCCCAGGAAAGCCTGCCGCTTCGCGATGCCTTCGCGGTGCTCTTCTTTGTCTCCGTCGGCATGCTCTTCGATCCGAACATCCTGATCGAGCGACCGCTGCCGGTGCTTGCGACGGTCTTCATCATCGTGATCGGCAAGTCGATCGCAGCCTTCCTGATCGTCCTGCTTTTCAAGAAGCCGGTCAGTACGGCGCTGACGATCTCGGCGAGCCTCGGGCAGATCGGCGAATTTTCCTTCATTCTCGCCGCCCTCGGCGTCGATCTCGGCTTGCTGCCGGAGGAAGGGCGCGACCTTATCCTTGCCGGCGCGATCATCTCGATCATCATCAACCCGCTGCTCTTCTTCGTCTGCGACCGCATCCGGCCACTGCTGGAAAGCCCGAAGCGCGAGGAACCGGCCACTGAGACCGCTCCGGCCACTGAGGTTTCGCCGGCACCGGAAGAGGCTGTGGCCGACAGCGACGAGGTCCATCCGACAGCGCTGAACCGCCATGCGATCCTTATTGGTTACGGCCGTGTCGGCAGCATCGTCGGCCAAAACCTCAAATCATCAGGCACGCCCTTCCTCGTCATCGAGGATTCAGACAAGCGCATCATTGAATTGCGCGCGCAAGGCGTCGAAGTCATCCCCGGCAACGCCGTTTCTCGCGAAACACTTGATCTCGCCAACATCGCCGGCGCCCGCAGCCTTGTCATCGCCATCCCAAACGCCTTCGAGGCCTGCAGCATCGCCGAGCAGGGCCGCACCATCAATCCATCGATCCTGATCGTTGCACGCGCCCATTCCGACGCCGAAGTGGACGAACTGCGGCAATACGGCGCCGACACGGTGATCATGGGAGAGCGGGAAATTGCGCTTGGCATGGTTGACCGGCTCGCCCAAGTGCATCATGACAGTGCACCCTATGAAGACGGACCTTCGGCTGGTACAATCGTGCCGTCGGTGGAGTATCCGCCGGAAAAAGAATGAGAGATTGCCGCGCCTTTGAGCCGATCTGGGAGTGAAATCGCCGATACAGGGGAGATGGTGCTGGAACAGCGCCGTCTGGCAAGCCGTATTGCCGCCTCCGTCGTCGTTGCGATCTTTGCTTATCTCGGCCTGCTTTTCGGCGGCAATATCGTCATCGGCCCGTCCGCAACACCGAACAGCCTTTCCTCTTCCAGCCGGGATTCGCAGCCGACGCAGGTTACGGCGCGAGACGCCATCCGCGGCCTGCTGATCAGTGATCGCAAGGCCGCACCGAAACAATCGCTCCAGGATACCGGCCCGGCGGCGCTTACCATTGTTCCTGCATTGCAGTTCGCCGACTGGCGCGCTGCCACGGGGGCGGCTGAATTCGAAGCCCCGCTGCTCATTGCGGCAGCCCGGGCCCACCAGCCGCGCGCACCGCCGCAAGCTGCCTGAATCACACGCCTTCGGGCGCTTCTGATCCATAGACATGCCGCAGCGCGGTTGCGCCGGCCCAAGCATTATCCAAGGATTTAAAACATGCGCAATTCACCATGGCTGGTGTTCACCTATACGGTGATCATCGTGTTCGGCCTGTTGATCGCCCTGCCGAATGCGCTGCCGCAGAGCGTGCTGCAGCGCATCCCCTCCTGGCTGCCGCACAGCCAGGTTTCTCTCGGTCTCGACCTTCGCGGTGGTTCACACCTCGTGCTCGAAGTCGATGAAGCCGACCTCACCAAGGAGCGCCTGAATTCGCTCCTGCAGGACGCACGCCGTGTGCTGCGCGAAAAGAACATCCAGCCGAAGTCGGTTGTCCGCAACAATAACAACATCGTTGTTTCGCTCGCCGATCCGTCGCAAAGCGATGCGGCCGTCACCCAGCTTCGCACGCTCGGCAATGTGATCGCCAGCGGCATCAGTGCCGGCCAGTCCGATCTTGCAGTCACAGCCGATGGCGGCAACATCACTATCGGCTTCTCCCCGGCCGGTATTTCGACAAACGTCGACAATGCCGTCACGCAGAGCCTTGAAGTCATCCGCCAGCGCGTCGACCAGGTCGGCGTTGCCGAGCCGACGATCCAGCGTATCGGCGCCAACCGCATTCTCGTGCAGCTTCCGGGCGCGCAGGATCCGTCCCGCCTTCGCGAACTGCTCGGCTCCACCGCCAAGATGTCCTTCCACATGCTCGCCCCGAACGGCCAGGCCGGCCCGGGTGTGACGATCATGAAGGACGACGAGGGCAACAGCTACCCGGTTCTCGACCGCGTCGAGATTTCCGGCGACCGCCTCTCGGATGCCCGCGTCAGCTTCGACCAGAGCCAGCAGCCGGTCGTCACCTTCCGCTTCGACAGCGCCGGTGCGACACGTTTTGCCGATATTACCCGCCAGAACGTCGGTAATCCCTTCGCGATCGTTCTCGACGACAAGGTGCTGAGTGCGCCCGTCATCCGCGAGCCGATCACCGGCGGTTCGGGCCAGATCTCCGGCAACTTCTCGACCGACAGTGCAAATACGCTCGCCGCCATGCTGCGTGCCGGCGCCCTGCCCGCCAAGCTGACCGTCATCGAAGAACGCACCGTCGGCGCCGATCTCGGCGCGGATGCGATCCGGATGGGCCTCTATGCCGGCGTCGTCGGCTTCGCGCTCGTCGCCGCCTTCATCTTCGTGCTCTACGGCACCTGGGGTATTCTGGCCAACACCGCGCTTCTCATCCACACGATCCTGACCTTCTCGGCGCTGACGCTGGTCGGCGCGACGCTGACGCTGCCCGGCATCGCCGGTGTCGTGCTCGGCATCGGTCTTGCGGTCGACGCGAACGTCCTGATCAACGAACGCATCCGTGAAGAAACCCGCAAGGGCAAGAGCGCCTTTGCGGCAATCGACACCGGCTTCCGTCGCGCCTATTCGACCATCATCGACGGCAACATGACGGCGCTGATTGCCGCAGCCGTCCTGTTCTGGTTCGGATCCGGCCCGGTTCGCGGCTTTGCCGTGACCATGGCGCTCGGCCTGATCATCTCGATGTTCACCTCGGTCGCTTTCGTGCGCGTCACTATGATCGAGATCACCCGCCGCCGGAAGATGAAGGTCCTGAACATCAAGCCGCTGTTCCCCTTCTTCAGCCCCTACGACAAGCATATCCAGTTCATGAAGGCGCGCTTCTTCGGCGTGACCGTATCCGCGCTGCTGTCGATCGCCTCGATCGCCCTCTTCATCTATCCGGGCCTCAACTACGGCGTCGACTTCCGTGGTGGTATCCAGATGTCGGTGAAGACGCAGGATGCAGCCGATCTCGGCCGTTTCCGCGAAGGTCTGAACGGCCTTGGCATCGGCGAAGTGGCCTTGCAGTCTTTCGGCGACAACAACACCATGCTTGTGCGCGCACAGCGTCAGGACGGTGGTGAAGAAGCACAGACGGCAGCCGTGACCAAGCTCAAGGCCGAGATCGTCAAGATCGACCCGTCGGCAACCGTCACCGGCACCGATGTCATCGGTCCGAAGGTCAGCGGCGAGCTTGCCTGGGCAGGTATCCTGTCCGTAGTGATCGCCAGCCTCGCGATGCTGTTCTACATCTGGTACCGCTTCGAATGGCCTTTCGCCGTCGGCGCCATCGTCACGCTCGTGCTCGACGTGACGAAGGTGATCGGCTTCTTCGCGCTGACGGGTCTCGACTTCAACCTGACGGCTATCGCCGCCATCCTGACGCTCGTCGGCTACTCGGTGAACGATAAGGTCGTCGTCTACGACCGTATGCGTGAAAACATGCGCCTCTACAAGTCGATGCCGCTGCGCGAAATCATCGACAAGTCGATCAACGAGACGTTGGCCCGAAGCCTCTACACCAATGCGACAGCCTTCCTCTCGCTCCTGCCGATGGCAATCTGGGGCGGTAGTGCGGTGGAAAGCTTTGCGGTGCCGATGGCTTTCGGCATTCTCGTCGCCGCCGCTTCCTCGGTCTTCATCGCAGCACCGATCCTGCTCTTCCTCGGCGACTGGCGCCGCCGCCATGCCAAGGCAGTGGCAGCTTCGAACGATGCAGCCGTGGAAATCATTCCGCCGGATGCAGGCCAGCCGCGCAAAACGGCAGGCTAAACCGTCGATATTTAAGGTGGACTTGGAGAGGGCGCCGGTTGCACAGCCGGCGCCCTCTTTCTATGTTCGGTTCAAAGAGATCGGGAGCACCGCCACATGTCTTCCAACCCGACGGCGAAAAAGCCGGAAGCCGGTTCCACCGGGGATCAGGAGGAGCGCATCAAACGCTTCCTCGCGACCGCCTCGCATGACCTGCAATCGCCGCTCCGCCATATCGCCATGTATGCGGAAATGCTGCTCGACGATCTGGAGCCGACGCTCGACAGCGAACAGCTGCAGAGCCTCAGGATGATCATGGACAAGGCCCAGACGGCGCAGAGGCTGACCAAGGCATTGATGAGCCTTGCGGGAACGACGCCGCAGATTACCATCGGTGACGTGCACCTCACCGACGTTGCGCAAGAGGCCTGGAAGCAGTCGCTGGAGGAATTTCCGGTGAACGGCGCGGCACTTGATGCGGACAATCTGCCTCTCATCCGCAGCGATGCCGCACTTCTGATCATTGTTCTGAGGCACCTCTTCTCCAATGCGTTGACATATCATGGCGCCGCTGCGCCCCACGTCACCGTGACGGCCGCACGGGAAGGTGCGGACTGGCGCATCATCGTTGCTGATAACGGCTGCGGCATCGAACCTGCCTATCGGGAGAAGATCTTCGATGCCTTCTGGAAGCTGCCGAAAGCAGGCAGCGTGCCCGGACCGGGGCTTGGCCTGACGACCACGAGGGACCTGCTCGGCGCGTTCGGCGGCGATATCAGGCTCGACCATTCCGATGAGAGCGGCAGCCGCTTTGCGATCCGCCTGCCGGCTTAGGGCGCAGTGCGTCCATTCGGACGCACAAAGGACGCTCTAACTCTTTGAATCTACGCATCAGGCTTTCCGGTCAGATGCTGTAATCATCCTTCCAGAAATCCGGGACATCATAGGTCACGTATTCCCGGATGATGTGCTGTAGCGTCTGGACGTCGATCTCATCTTTGCCGATGCGGAAATCGACGCCGTAATCGGGGAATTCCTGGAAATAGTTACCAGATATATCGGTCGAGACGACACCGATCGGGCCGGTATAGCCGATGCCCCTGAGTTCAGGTACGGTCTCGCGAAAATCCGCATTCGGCAACAGGCGGTTGTCGAGAAGGATGAGATCGAAGCGAGCGACCTTTATCTTGTCCAGCGCATCGCCGATCGATTGAGAATATTCGACATCGACACGCGGTTCGGAGAGATCGGCGATCTTCTTTTTGAGCGAACGGAATTCGATAAACTCGTCATCGACGAACAATACCCTTACCGCATTCCTGCGCGTTGCTTCCGCACTCATCGTTTCAGCTTTCCCCGAAATGAAACCCGCTCACGAAACCAGACCGTTTCGCAACGCGATCGCCACCATATGAACGCGGTTGACGGCATCGAGCTTCCGGACTGCGGCGGTGATATGGGAATTGACCGTATGTTCCGAAAGACCGAGGATTATGGCGATCTCCGCAGAGGTCTTGCCTTCGCTCGTCCATTTGACGATTTCGGTTTCGCGCTGCGTGAGCCGACCGGATATTTCCTGCGTCAGGATTTCCTCGTACAGCTTGTCGAAGATGCGCATGGCATCGAGCAGAATATCCGCCACCTCGCCCTGGTCCGGCTCCGGACGCTGGCCGGCGAGCACCAGGCAGTAGCGACGTCCTTCCGGCGTAAACAGTGGAATGAAAAGGAATGTGTTGCCGCTGAACTCATTGAAGACGAGGTCTGGCGGGTAGCCTTCTATCGCCGCACTCTTTCCATGCACCGGCGTCGTCAAAAACTGCGCCGTCCGCGCCTTGGCAGTTCCGAGCGCTTCCTTGAGAGTTTTGACAAAGAGGCTCATGCGTCGTTCGGCGACATTGGTGATGACGACATCGCGTTCGCCGAAAGGAGTTGCAGCCTCTGAGATGCGCGCCAGGGTAAAATTGTCGAAATTGTAATGCTGTGCGGCCGCCTTCAGCAGGCGAAAAAAATCCGTGCGATTGATAGCCCGGCTAAGTTCCGGACCGGCATGAAAGGGAACTGCGGCAGCACTGGTCATTCCCACTCTTCCTCCTCCCCAATTCTCATTCCGACGATCCCGAAATCTTGGGATATACGTCTTAAACGCGAACAGCTACAAAAATTGCGAGATGGTTGATGATCGATAACGAAATGGGGATTTTCGATATCGCAGGCGGAGACATCTCAACTACAGGTGATGCGTAGGACAGTTTACTCGAATAGTAGCTCTTACCTAGGTATCCCAATCTCTCCGTATTCAACATCCATGGATGCGGAAGACAGTGCCAGAAGTAAGCGCGGGAGAGCCGGTCGGGCCATCAGCTAAGGGGTTGGCTGACGTTCGTGGCGGCGAACAGGGATCGGACGGCTCTCTCAGTGCTTTTTGGTTTTCTTCTCTTCGGTTGCAGTTTGAAATGCACTGCCAGGCTTGTCAATTGTGCTTTCTTGCTGGCGTTATACACTTTTTGCGTGCGCACGTGTCGCACTTGCCTCAATCACCACTTGCCGGTGATCCTGGCAAAGTCCAGCGGCTTCTCAAGGTAGAAATCGGCACCGGCGGCAAGTGCCCGTTCTCGGTCCTCGACCGCATCCGAACCGCTGCACACGCCGAGCTGCATGGAGGAAAAGCGATCATCCTGTCGCAGCCGCGCGATCAACCCGCTGCCGCTGTCGAGAGGCATGTAGAGATCGGCGATCAGTATATCCGGCACGCCTTCGCCTCTTTCCAGACGCTCCTCAAGCGCCCCGAATGCAGCCTGTGCGGTGGGAAAACAGAATAGATCAACATCCACCTGTTGTTTCTTTCGGATATAGTCGAGATAGAAGAGATCATCCCTGCTATCGTCGACGTAAAACAAGATCGACATCTGGCACCACAATCCGGATATTGTTTCTGATGTTCTGCACTGTCCTTCACTGAGACATTAACGCCACTTCACTAAAATTCGATATCGACCTTTAGGGATTTACTGTCGAAAAAGCATATTTTGCGCAACAATCTGCCTATTGAGTATTCGTAGATTTCGGAAAAGATGGCTCGCCAACAAGGACATGGCGGAGAGGTGATGCAGGTGCGGGATACTGCTACATCAGGACGAGACGGGGCGGAAAGCGGTCGCTACCGCATGGTCGCGCTCCTCATCGGCTACCTGGTGGTCCTGCTCGGCCTGACGGCGCTGACCGGGTGGCTGCTGGAGGTCGAAATCATCATCTCGATCGTGCCCGGCTTTCCGTCCATGGCATTCAATACCGCCATCTGCTTCGTGCTGTCGGGTATCGGGCTTGCCACGTCGATGGAGACAGGCAAGCCTAACCGCATCGTGCCCGTCATTACTTGCGGCCTTGCCGCCCTGCTTTCCGCGGTGCGCCTGACAGAGATCATCACGCTCGGCCGCACGATACATAATGTCGATGTGTTCCTGACGCAGTTTTTCATCTCTCCAACCTTTGTCGAACAGATCGGCGGCGGCATGGGCCCGAACACAGCGCTGATCTTCCTGATCACCAATCTTTCCATTCTCTTTGCGCTCTATGGGAAGGAGCCGCGCGGCCAGCTTGTACAGGAACTCACCAGCTATATCGCGATCACACTCGGCATGATCGCACTTGCCGGATACGTCACAGATGCCGAACAGGGATATCGCTGGGGTCCCTATGCCGCGATGGCCTTGCCTACGGCTATCGGTCTGGTGGCTTTCGGTTGCGGGCTTCTCGCCAGATCCTGGTGGATGTTGCCAACCAACAGGGCACAGATCCCCCTCTGGATACCGGCATCGATCTGTTTTACCGGCCTCATCGTCGATCTCTATACGCCGCTTGGCGTGGCAAACGGTATTCTCTATGTCCCGCTCGTGCTGACGGCGCTCTGGTTCGGTAATCGCAACGCGCCGATGTTATTCGCCTTCGTCTGCACGGTCCTGATCCTGCTTGGCTTTTTCGCCGTCAACCATGCTGAGAATGATTACTGGCGGGAAGCCACCAATCGCTCGATCACGGCAGCAACGCTCTGGCTGATTGCCATTTTCGTCTTCTATTTCATGCGCAACAGCCAGCATCTGGAAACCGAGCGCATCCGCTTCAGCGCGCTGGTGCGCAATACGCCTGACGCCGTGATCTCCATCGACGAGGTGGGGCGGATCATGAGCTTCAATCCAGCCGCCGAGACCATGTTCGGTTACACGCCGCAGGAAGTGATCGGCAACAATATCAAGATGCTGATGCCGGAACCCTATCATTCCGAACATGACGCCTATCTCGGCAATTACCGGCGTACCGGTGAGGAACGCATCATCGGCACGACGCGCATGGTCTCCGGCCGGCGCAAGAACGGCGTGGTCTTCCCAATCGACCTCTCGGTCAGCGCTGTCGTCGGCGGCTCGGGCAAGACCTTCGTCGGCATCGTGCGCGATATCAGCGAGCGTATGCGGCAGGAGGAGCGGATGAAGACGACGCTTGCGCAGCTCGAGGCATATACGGCCGATCTCGAACGCTCCAACCACGATCTCGATGAGTTCGCCTATATCGCCTCGCATGATCTCAAGGAACCGCTGCGCGGCCTGCACAATCATTCGCGTTTCCTGCTGGAAGATTATGAGGAGAAGCTCGACGAAGACGGCGTGCGCCGGCTTAACCGGCTTGTCCGGCTCAGTCAGCGCATGGAAAAGCTCGTCAACGATCTTCTCTATTTCTCGCGCATCGGTCGCCAGCAGCTCGCGGTCAAAAGAACCGATATCGGTTCGATCATCCGCGACGTCGTCGCCACCATGGAGCTTTTTCTGGAGGAGCGGCATGCGAAGGTCGTCATCGACGGGATGCTGCCGGAGGTCGTCTGCGATGCCCCGCGGCTAACCGAGGTATTCCGCAACCTCGTCACCAATGCCATCAAATACAACGACAAACCCGTGCCGCTCATCAGCGTCGGCTATCTGGAACGCTATGCCGGCAAGGACGGGACGACGGCCCGCAACGTCTTCTACGTGAAGGACAACGGCAAGGGCATACCCCAAGAATTCCACGAGGATATTTTCCGCATTTTCAAACGGCTTGAAAAATCGCAGGATTCCGAGGACGGCACCGGCGCAGGGCTCACCTTCGTGCGCAAGATCATTGGGCGTCACAATGGTGAGATATGGCTGGAGTCGGACGTCGGCATCGGCACGACATTTTACTTTACTTTGGGAAGGAAGCGCGAGGGCCAGAATGCTGCAGCGTGACACGCAACCGATCCTCATCGTCGAGGACAGCGAAGACGATTTCGAAGCAACGATGCGGGCCTTCAAGCGCACCAATCTGCGCAACCCCATCCGCTGGGCAGCCTCCGGTCAGGAAGCGCTCGACGTGCTCGCCACCATGGCGCCGAAGCCCGGCCTCATCCTGCTCGACCTCAATATGCCGGGTCTCGACGGGCGCAAGACACTTGAGGCGATCAAGTCCAATGCGCATTGGCGCAAGATCCCGGTCGTGATCCTCACGACATCGGACGACGAGCGCGACATCGAGGGCTGCTATGCGCTCGGCGCCAACACTTATGTACAGAAACCGGTCGATCTCGACGGACTGTTCGCCGCTATCCAGCGGCTCAAGGAATACTGGTTCGAAATCGCAATCCTGCCCCTAGAGGACTGACGTTTGGCGGAAGACTGCTGCGTTCTCATCATCGATGACAATATAGACGACCGGGAAGTCTATCGCCGCATGCTGGCGCGGGTCTCCGGCACGAACTATACCGTGATCGAGGCCGAGAGCGGCGACGAGGGTCTCGCCCTCAACAGCCAGAGGCACCCTCACTGTATTTTGCTCGACTATTCGCTTCCCGGCCGCGACGGCCTTGGCGTGCTCTCGGAAATCCTCGCCCAAGATGCGGCCGCGAATGTGGTGATGCTGACCGGCCAGGGCAACGAAACCGTCGCAGTTGAAGTGATGAAAAGCGGTGCGCGCGACTATCTCACCAAGGATGCGCTATCGCCCGAGACGCTGCATCGCTGCATCCAGAATGCCGTGATGCATGGTGTACTGGAAGCAAAGCTTGAGCAGAAGCGGCAGTCGCTCGAAATCTTCACCCGCGCCATGGCGCATGATCTCAAAGAGCCGCTGCGAACGATCAAATCTTTCAGCCGCATCCTGCACGGCTCGGCCGAACTGCCGGCCGAGGACCGCGAACTTCTCGATTATATCCTCAGCGCCGCCGATCACATGGAAGACCTGATCGTCAAGGTCTCAGGCTTCACGAAGCTGGAGGTTTCGAGCGAGCTCGAGCTCAAGCCGGTCTCGCTGTCGGCCGTGCTCGATCAGGTGGAGCACAATCTGCATCAGCAGATCGAAAGCCGGCAGGCGATCATCATCCGCGGTCGGCTGCCGGAGGTGATGGGCGATGCGACGCTGCTGATCCAGCTTTTACAGAACCTCGTCTCCAATGCGATCCGCTATTGTGAAGATACCGTTCCGGAAGTGCGCGTTTCGGCCATAGCAGACAGGGGGATATGCCGCCTGACGGTCGGTGACAACGGGCCCGGAATCGACCCCAATCATCGTGAGCTGATCTTCCAACCCTTCAAGCGCCTCGTCGGCCGCGGCATCGAAGGCACAGGGCTCGGGCTTGCCATATGCCGTCGCATCGCGCAGCTGCATGGCGGATCGATCTGGTGCGAGGCGAAGACCGGCAGGGGTGCGACCTTCCTGCTCGAAGTACCGCTCGCGAAGATATCAGGCGATCAGCCGGTCACCAGCGAACAGCAACAGGCGGCAAAAGCATCCGACCATACGAGCGAAAGCCGCGGCAGGCTCGCCGAAGTGCTGCTGGTGGAAGACAGCCCGGCCGATATCCAGCTTCTGAAGATCAAGTTGATGCGGCGCGAGAAGGTGAACTTCAACCTGCATGTGGCGACCAACGGCCGCGAGGCGATGCGGCTTCTGGAGCAGCGCGCCGATATTCCGGACGAGCCGCAGATCGACTTGATGCTGCTCGATATCAACATGCCGATCATGGATGGTTTCGAGGTGCTGAACGCGCTCTCAGCCGATCACCGGCTGAACCGGATTCCGGTCTGTGTGCTCAGCACCTCAAGCGACGAAAGTGACATGCAACGGGCAAAAGACCTCGGCGCACTCGCCTATATGGTCAAGCCGCCGACACTGCAACAACTCGAAGAAGCACTGGAGGAGGTCGACACGCTTGAGCTCCTGCCGCGCGGTGACGCACTTGTGCTTTTTGCGGAACAAAATTAGAGAAAAGGTCATTGGCAACGGTATGACGCTAGCAACGACCCTCATACTCGCGCTCCTGGCCTCGCCTTTTCAATTCGGGCTTTCATCCATGGCTTCAGGCATACACCATATCACGCTGATCACCCGCAAGGTGCAGGCGAATGTGGATTTCTACGCCGGATTCCTCGGCATGCGGCTCGTCAAACAGACGGCCGGTTTCGAGGACGCCACACAGCTTCACCTCTTCTATGGCGATGCAGAGGGCAGTCCGGGCTCGCTCGTCACCTTCCTCGTCTGGGAGGACGGAGCACCCGGCCGGGCTGGCTACGGTCAGATCAGCGAAATGTCGCTGGCGATCGATCCGACCAGTATCGGTTACTGGCTGACGCGTGCCATGCGCTTCGGCTTCCGCTCGGAAGGCCCCGCGGATGAATTCGGCGAGCCAGTGCTGCGGTTGAAGGATCCTGACAATGTCATCGTCAAGCTTGCCGGCGCCAAGGATCTGAAATCGCCGGCTGCCTGGGACGGCGGCGATGTGCCGATCGAGCATGCCGTACAGCGCGTGCGCGGTGCGACCATGCTGACCGAAAAGCCGAACGAGAGCCGCCATTTCATCGAAAGCCATTTCGGGTACAGGTTCCAGGCAAATCGTGGTACGGTCGACCGCCTCGTCTCGCAGTCGGGCGATATCATCGACGTGCGCGATGCGCGTGGCTTCTGGTCCGGCGCGCCCGGTACCGGCACGGTCGACCATGTCGCTTTCCGCGCAGATGACGACGCAGCCGTTCTGGCCGTTCACAAGGCGCTCGAAAAGGAAAATGCCTCAGCGACCAATCTGCACGATCGCAAATACTTCCGCTCTCTCTATGCCCGCGAGCCCGGCGGCACGCTGATAGAGCTTGCCACCAACCAGCCGGGCATGATGGTGGATGAGCCGAAAGCCACACTCGGGACCAAGCTCTTCATTCCGCCGAAGGATTCGATCACCAATCTCAGCGACCTGAAGGTCGTGCTGCCGCAGTTTTCGATGCCCGGCCAGCCGCGCATCAATTATCGCGACCTGCCTTTCGTCCATCGTTTCTATACCCCGCCCGATCCCGACGGCAGCGTCTTCGTGCTGTTGCACGGCTCCGGCGGCAACGAGACGACACTGATGCCGCTGCTGAACAAGGTCGCGCCACGCGCCACCCTTCTCGGCGTGCGTGGGCGCGCGACCGAGGAAGGTTTTCCGCGCTGGTACAAGCGCATCACGCCTTTCTCCTTCGACCAGGACGACATCAAGAACGAAGCCGAAGCCTTCGCCGCATTCATCGAAGGCGCGGTCAAATCCTATGGTCTCGATCCGAAGAAGATCGTCTATGTCGGCTACTCCAACGGCGCGAACCTTCTGAATTCGCTGCTCTACCTTCACCCGAACCTGGTGCACAAGGCTGTGCTTCTGCGCTCCATGCCGGTGCTCAGCGCCTATCCGCATGCCGACTTGAAGGGCACGGACCTGCTTGTCATCAGCGGCAAGATGGATGCCTATGGCAAATATGCGAGCGAGCTGGAAGAGCGGCTGAAGACGTCGGGCGCGACCGTCGATTCCGACGTCATACCCGGCGGTCACGATCTCGGCGATGCCGACGTGCCGATCATTCAGAAATGGCTGCTGCAGGAAAATAAGCTGCAGGAAACTCAATAACCTACGAGTGGAAGCTGTCGGGGCATGAGATCGGAACGGCAGCCGGCGTCAGCGGTGCGTTGGGATCGATCGCATAAAGCCTTGCAAAGCCGGCGTCTTCTACAAGGCGGGTACCCGCCGGCATCACGTCGCCAACATTCTGATCGACGACATCGGCGTTGACGACCAGGATGAAATCGAACTTGCTGCGCCAGTCGACAAGATAGGGCGTGAAGCTGGCGGCGTCCGCCATCAGGCCGGGACAAGAAAGCACACCGGTCGAAAAGAGATTTCCTTCCGGCACCGATTTCTCCCACCAGGCGGGAAGCACGGCGAGCGGTTGCTTGCCCCGCGCGCTGAAGAGTGTCGGAACGAAAGCATGCGCCAGTGGAACGGCCAATGTCGGCAGATGCCGGAACGTATCCTCGGTGAACGCGTAATGCCGCTGATCGAGTTTTATCTCCGCAAAGGCCGGATCGTGCTGCAGCGGCAGGATCGCAGCGCCCGAGGGAACGACTTCAAGCACCTTCTCGACGCTCGCAACATCGGCCTGACCCCGCCACCAGTTGAAACCGATCCAGGCGGTCCGGCCAAAGACAGCGACATTCAAGGCGAGGAACAGGATGATAGCCTGACGCCGACCGACCTTTTGAAAGGGGCAAATCATTACCATGCCGACGAGGGCGGCCATGATGGGAAAGCGCCAGCTTATCCAACCGGTGCCAAAGGCATGCCGTGGCGAAAGGATGGATAGGACAAGAAGGCCTGCCGCAGTGATAACAAGCCCGGCATGAACGCGCATGTTTTTGCGGCAATCGCCCTGCTGCAAACGAGTAGAATCGGCACAAGGAAAATTACGTCGACGAGCGCAACATAGGTCCAGACGGCCGACAGCAGATTGAGAACAAGCAGCGCCGGGCCGTCGTTCCAAGCTGCCAGGATGCTGCCTGCATGACTGCCTGGGAGGTCGGCAGCGGTCAGCGCCAACGCAAGCGGTGGAAACAGGCAGGCGATCATTGCGGCCGCAAGCCTGCCGGTAAGGTGCAGGACCGCCGAACGAGATTTGAGGACATCAAAGCGCCAGGAAAATTCCAGTCCGCAGACGATCGCCAGAAAAAAGCCTACAGAGAATATATGGACGACAGTGAGCAGCAGCGATACGGCCACCCGCCATAAGAAGAGCCTGACTGCAGACCCGGACTCCAGGCGGTGGTCCAGCGTTGCAAACAACAATGCAAGGCCGAGGCCTATCTGGAAATTGATGAAACCGCCGACCAGCGTGGCGCACCAGGCGAGATAGAGCATGCCGATCTGCCAATAGTAGCTGCCGCCGAACAGGCGCCGATGCAGCACGATGGCGCCTAGTGGTGGCAGGACAATCGCCAGGAACAGCAGGACGCGGGCGAGCAGTGAGACGCCGATGACGGGACCGATGAAGCGGGCGAGCAGATCAATGCCGACATTGGTGAAAGTGCGGTTCCACTCGATCGCGTAGATTTCGGGGAAAGGTGCTTCCTTTATGCCGCCGGCGAGCAGCCACATGCGGGCATAGTGGTTCGCATAATCGAGGAGCAGCGGAAATTTGAAGAGAGCGACAAGGATGGCGGCAAGGGCCATGAAGACCAGCAAGGGCGCAGTCGAAGCCTGCCGCGCAGCGAATTCCTGCGGCTTTTCCGCCTTTTGAACTTCAGCTGAAAATACCTGATCAAGGTTCGCCATGGCCGATCCTGCCCAAACTCCGGGACAGATCTATCAGCCAATGGTCAAGCTTCCTTTAAACGGGATTAGCCACGCCTTGCGACCGTGATACCGGCAAGAACAATCAGGCCGCCCAAGGCCTGCATTGCCGTGATCGATTCGTTGAGCAGCGCCCAGGCGAGGATGGCCGCCACGACCGGCTGAAGAAGCAGCGTCAGCGAGGAGAAGGCTGCCGGCAGATAGGCAAGCGCATAGGCGATCGCCACTTGCCCGCCGGCATGGCTGACGAAGGCAAGGCTGAAAACCACCGACCAGCCGTAAAGGCTTGCCGGCAGCATGTGGCCTTCGAAGAAGAACGCAAGCGGGAAGACGCCGACTGCGGCAGAGGCTGTGCTCCACAGCATGATACGGATCGTATCGAAACGACTGCGCAGCGCGCCGATCGCCAGGATGTAGCAGGCATAGAAGAAGGCGGCGATCATGGCGACGCCATCACCGCGCAGGTCGCCATTTCCAAAGGCAGCAGGCCCGCCCTTCAGCACAACCACGCCGGCCAATGCCAGGATGAGGCCGAGCACGAAGACGCGGGTAACCTTGGTGCCGAAGAACAGAAAGCCGATGGCGGTCACGAAGACCGGCGCAAGGTTTGCGAGCAGTGTCGCATTGGCAACCGAGGTCATGGTGATCGACAGATGCCAGGCCGACAGATCAAGCGCCAACACGGCGCCCGGCAGGATTAGCATACCATAATCGGCAAGGCTCTTCGGCCTGGGGCCGGTATCCTTGCGCAGAAGCGAGAAGATGAAGATCGGGATCAGCGCCAATGCCACACGCCAGAAGGCCGTTGCCATCGGCCCGACCTCGGAAAGCCGCACGAAGATCGGCGATCCACCGATCGCCGCGCCGCCGATAATAAGGGCGAACAGCGGTAGGCGGCTGGAAGATGGAGTTTCGGAAACGGGGGAAGCGGCCTGCGACATGATCTCGATGCTCTCTGCGCGGCTGATCTCACAAGCCGCGACTGACACAGCGACTATCAGGAGTCGCGCCGCGAAGACAGTCAGAGAGCGACAGATCGATCAGAAATAGGTCGCCAATTATCCCGCGGCTGCGGCTTTCAGCTTGTCTGTGATCTCGCGGGCAACGAAGAGCGTATGTTCGGTGATCTGCGGCAACCCCATCAATTCACCGAAGGTTCCACGCGCAAGCGGACCGGAAATGAGCAACGAGGGGATCACCTGACCATCCGCTCCGAGCGCTTCGGAACGCTCGGAGCAAGCAAGTCCGAGACCAGTCGGATCGAGGACGAGATAGCCTTCGCGCTCGAGTTCACCCAGCCACGGCTGCGTCTGCAAAATGCCACCATGTGCAGGACCGGTCGTGACGATGACGGCATCAAACGTCCGTTCCAATCTTTCGCGGGCATGCCGCGGCTGCAGGGTGACGCGGATTGTTTCACCCTCGACCTTGGCATCGGCAACAGATGCCGCAAGCACTTCCAGCCGGCCGGCCTCGATTGCTGAATCGAGCACCGCCTCCACCTGCGGGGCGATGCGGAAACGGTGAACATCCCAGTAGGACCTGAGATGCCGGACGATGCGCCGCCGTTCGGCGACCGGCAAAGCGCGCCAGAGATCGTGCCCCTGGGAGCGCACCTGATCGATAACGGCATGCCAGCTCAAGCCCTGTCCGGCCGCCTGGAGAATGGTCAGCCGGATCTTGCGCAACAGCGCGACTGCCGAGGATGCGGGATCGGCGATGAAATCGCCGAAGGGTTCCTGCGGAACCGCGGCATGGCCGCGAGAGCGCAGGCCGCGGCGAGAAATCGCCACAACAGGACCCTCATGGCCGTTTCGCGCAAGCGAAGCGATCACGTCTGCCCCCGTCAGCCCGTTGCCGATGACGAGAACTCTGTCCTGCGGCCGCACGACCTCAAGGGAACCTGGTTTCGTGGTATCGGCAACGAAACGAGGATGGCTTGAGAGAATAGCGGCAAGCCTGCCCGGTGCGACCGGCGGCGGATGACTGGTGGCGATGGCAACGATACCGGCTTCCATCAGCCCGCCCTTGTCGTCGAGGATCACCCAGCCATCACGATCGCGACGGATGGCCGTCACTGTGGCGCGGCGATGAGTGATGGCGCCTGACTTCAGGAAGGGCTTCAAAAGCGAGCCGACATAATCGCCGAACACGCGCCGGCGCGGGAAAAGCTGGCCGTTCTCGCGCGCAGCTTCGGGATCGTCGCGCACGGCATTGTTCGCCTCGATCCAGCGCTGGAACTCTTCCGGATCATCCGGCTGCAGGCTCATCTTGGCGGCCGGCACATTGATGCGGTGCGCCGGATCGGCGGTGTCATAGGCAAGGCCGCGGCCCAGCATGGGGCGCGGCTCGAAGACCACGATATCGGGTGCATCGTCGCCGGCAAGCTTCAGCAAATGATAGGCGACACCCGCCCCGGAAACGCCGCCGCCGATGATGGCGACGAGCCGCCGCTGGGATTTCTGTTCGTTCGAAGGCTCTGTCTGGAACTGCATCTCAGCCGGCGTCATTTCAATCGATGCCGGAGCATAGGTGGAGCACGAAGGCCATGCAATGCTCCGGTCCTATTGTCTATAATTTTCATGCAGAAACCTGCGGCGACCTGATCAGCCGGAGATCGTGGTTGCGAATTCCGGAGTGCCTCTGATGGTGTTGCTGACGGTGCAGATTTCGTCTTCGGCCATATGTGCGATCTTGCGGCGCGTTTCCTCGTCGATATCGCCCTTGATGGAGAAGATGATGTTGAACTTGGCGACGCGCGACAGCCCTTCCACCGCCTTTTCGCCGGTCACATCAGCGGTGATCTCGGTGATCTTGTCGAGAATGCCGAGCTGGCTTGCCGCCATTCGGGCACTCAGCACGAGACAGGCCGAAAGCGAGGAATAGAGCAGGTCGAGCGGGTTGAAGCCCGGCTGTGATGGACTGGTGACGATATCGATCTCACCGCCGGTGACCGACGTAACGTGCGGGAAACCGGTGCGACCGAGAACGGCATTTGCACCTGTGGGACGGGGACGCGCCTTGAGATCGGCCATTTTGAAATCCTCTATCGAATATAGCTTTCAGATAGTGTCTTGGCCACAAACCCGCAATGCGGCGATTTTGATTTTCGTTGCACCGCTCAGCGGAACCTTTCCACTGGTCAGCGGTTTTTTCACCTGAACAACTCCACGAAGAGGCAGGACTTTCCCATGCCCGGCATCCGCAAGATCGATCGCAAGCACAGCAGTATGGATGCGCGCGACCGGCTGATCGTCGCGCTCTATGCCCAGCTCAAGGCCGAGCGGGAGACACGTGAGACGCTGGAATGGGCAATCCGCAACGGTGCGGTATCCAAGGAAGTACTGGAGGCGATCGCCGCCGATCCGGTTCCTGTCGTCACCAGCGAGGATATAGCATCGCTTGAAAAGATCATTGCGCTTGACGAGCGGCGCAGCCGCTCGTCCCGGCAATGAATGACCAGAACGGCTGACAAGGAGGAAAGCACATGGCCGACATCACCTATCAGATCGTTCCGCATGACAATGGCTGGGCCTACAAGCTCGGTGATACATTGTCTGAACCCTACGCCACGGCAGAACAGGCGATGGATCGCGCAAGAAACGCAGCCGCGCGCCAGAAGATCGGCAAGGGCGATGCGCTGCTCGCCTATCCGGCGCCGGATGGAAGCGGCTGGAAATTCCAGCAGATCGAAACCGACAAAAGCAACAGCAGGCTCTGAACGGAGGAAGCGATGGCGGGACGCGCAAGCTGGAAGGGCCATCTAAAGGTCGGCGACCTTGCTTGCGCCGTTGGCCTTTATACCGCCGTTTCCTCTTCCGACCGCGTCTCTTTCAACATCGTCAACCGCAGGACCGGTCATCGCGTCGAGCGGCAGTTCGTCGACAGCGAAACCGGCAAACCGGTGGAGCGCGACGATCAGGTCAAGGGCTATCGGATGGAGAGCGGCGACTACATCCTCATCGAAGGCGATGAGATCTCGGAGATCATGCCCGAAAGCGACAAGGTGCTTGACGTGAAGGGATTCATTCCCTTCGATGGGATCGACAAGCTCTACTTCGACCGCCCCTACTATCTGGCACCAGTCGACGAGCATGACGCGGAAGCCCTCGCATTGATTGCCAGAGGCATGCTTGACGGCAAGGTGGCAGCCCTTGCCGAAGCCGTGCTCTTCCGCCGCAACCGCACGCTGCTCATCCGCGCGCATGACGACCACATCATCGCGACCATGCTGAACTTCGACTATGAAGTGCGCTCGGCAAGCTCCGTCTTCAAGGACATTCCCGATATCAAGTTCGACAAGGAGATGCTGGAGCTTGCCGGCCATATCATCGGTACCAAAGAGGGCCGTTTCGACCCGAGTGAATATCACGACCGCTACGAGGCCGCGCTTGTCGAGCTGGTGAAGGCCAAGATCGAAGGCCGCGTGCCACCGAAACGCAAGCGCGAGCCGGAGCGCAAGGTAGTCGATCTCATGGAGGCGCTGCGCCAAAGTGCGAAAATGGGTGGCAAGGCGCCGGCGACGAAGACTGCCGCACGCAAGACCTCTGATAGAACCAGCAGAAAAGCGAGCTGATCATGGCGCTCGAAACCTATCAGGCCAAACGCGATTTCAAGATCACATCGGAGCCGCGCGGCCGGAAAGGCCGGGCGACAGGCAACAGTTTCGTCGTCCAGAAGCACGACGCCACCCGCCTGCACTATGATTTCCGCCTTGAGATGGATGGCGTGCTGAAAAGCTGGGCCGTCACCAAGGGACCGAGCCTTAACCCCGAAGACAAGCGCCTTGCCGTCCATGTCGAGGATCATCCTCTCTCCTATGGCGATTTCGAAGGCATCATTCCAAAGGGCCAGTATGGCGGCGGCACGGTCATCGTCTGGGATCGCGGCAGCTGGACGCCGCTCGGCGATCCACGCAAGGCCTATCGCAAGGGGCACATGGAATTCGAACTCGACGGCGAGAAGCTGAAGGGGCGCTGGCATCTGGTGCGCATGCATGGAAAACCCGGCGAGAAGCGCGAGAACTGGCTGCTCATCAAGGGCGACGACGAGGAAGCCCGCCGTGAGGGTGAAGCCGATATCCTCGAAGAGCGCCCCGAATCCGCCAAAACCGGTCGGCAACTCGAAGAGGTGGCGAAGAATCCCAACGCCACCTGGCACTCCAGACCGGAGGGTGGCAAGGCCGTTGCCGCAAAGGCCAAGGCGCCAGCCAGAAAGGCAAAATCCTCTGCGCCGCAAGAGCAGGATTGGCCAAAGGGCGCGAAAAAAGCTGATATGCCCGACTTCATCGAGATGGCGCTCGCCAAACTGAAGCCCAAGCCACCGGCCGGTGAGGGCTGGATCCACGAGATCAAGTTCGACGGTTACCGGCTACAGGTGAAGATTGAGAATGGGCGGGTGACGATGCTCACACGCGGCGGTCTCGACTGGACGGAGAAATTCGGCAAGGACCTTGTCGATGCCTTTGCATCCTTACCGGTCGAAACGGCCGTCATCGATGGTGAACTCGTCGTCGAGCGCGATAACGGCGCGTCGGACTTCTCTTCCCTGCAGCACGACCTCAGCGAAGGTCGTTACGACCGCTTCGTCTTCTATGCTTTCGACCTGCTCCATCTCGACGGATACAGCCTGCTCGATGTAAGCCTCCTCGAACGCAAACGTCTGCTGGAGACGGTGGTTCCCAAAGATAGCAGCAAGCTGCGTTACAGCACGCATTTCAACGAGAACGGCGGGCTGGTGCTGGATCACGCCTGCCGGCTCAGCCTCGAAGGCGTCGTCTCCAAGCAGCGCGACAGCAAATATATTTCCGGCCGCAACGGTGAATGGATCAAGTCGAAATGCTCGCAGCGGCAGGAATTCGTCATCGGCGGCTATGTGCCCTCGACCGCGATGAAGAATGCCATCGGCTCGCTCGCCATGGGTTATTACGAGGATGGCGCGCTAAAGCATGTCGGCCGCGTCGGCACTGGTTTCACGGTCGCGACGGCGCAGATGCTTTACGAGCGGCTTTCTGCGATGGAGATGAAGCAGAATTCCTTCGACGACACGCTGACCGCCGAGGAACGGCGCGGCCTGCATTACGTCAAGCCGCAGCTCGTTGCCGAAGTGGAGTTCCGCGCATGGTCGGCGGATGGTAATCTGCGCCACGCGGCCTTCCGCGGATTGCGGGAGGACAAGCCGGCAAAGGACGTTGTGCGCGAGATGGAAAAGACGACCACGAAAAACCTGCCGAAATTGGCGGTGCCGCTCACTCATCCCGACCGCATCTACTGGCCGGATGAGGGCGTCACCAAGGAAGGCCTCGCCAATTATTATGCGCAGGTCTGGCACCTCATGGCGCCCTATGTGGTCAACCGGCCGCTTGCCCTGCTGCGCCTGCCCGACGGGATTTCCGGCCATCAACGGTTTTTCCAGAAACATGCCTGGAAAGGCATGAACGACCATATCGAGGAAATTACCGACCCCAAAGACAAGGGTGGAGAGAAGCTACTGCGCATTACCGATTTCGACGGTCTCGTGGCGCTGGTGCAATCTGCCGTGCTGGAAATCCATCCCTGGGGCACGACGACGGATAATTGGGAAAAACCCGATATGATCACCATGGACCTCGATCCCGCCGAGGATGTGCCATGGGAAAATGTGATAGCCGCCGCTTACGAATTGAAGGTACGCATCGAAGGTGAAGGCCTTGCAGCCTTTGTCAAAACATCCGGCGGCAAAGGCCTGCATGTGGTGACGCCGCTTGAGCCGAAGGCCGGTTGGGCGGATGTGAAGGGCTTTGCCAAATGGCTGGCAGACAGCATGTCGCAAGATGATCCCGAGCGCTATCTTGCAACCGCAACCAAGGCGAAGCGCAGCGGCAAGATCTTCATCGACTATCTCCGGAACGGCCGCGGCAACACCGCCGTTGCCGCCTATTCCGCGCGCGCTCGCCCGGGTGCGGCCGTTTCCATGCCGCTGGAATGGAGTGAACTGACCACCGAAATCGGCCCCGCCTATTTCACCGTCGATAATGCGCCGGCGCGGCTCGATGCGCTTGGCAAGGATCCTTGGGATGGGTTCTTTGCGGCGGCAAAGCCATTGCAGAAGCGGAAGCGATAGGGCTTCACTTCCAACCCTGCGGACTTTTCAAGATTATCGCGACTTCCCGCTACCGCCTTCAGCGGCCAGGCTCTTCTTCAGCGCATCCATGATGTTGATGACATTGCCCGTCGATTTCACCGGCGCAGGCTTGCGAGCCGGGGCAGCCTTCTTGAGGTTCTTTTCCTTGCTGCGGATCAACGCTTTCAGCCGCTTCTGAACCGGATCCTGTACCATCGAAGGGCTCCATTCCTTCGTCTCTTCTTTGACCAGCTTTTTCATCAGGGTCAGCAACTCGCTATCGACCTTCGCCTTCATATCGAGTTCGGCCGCCGGTTCGCGCACCTCGTCTCCATAACGCAGCGTCCAGAGAATGATGCCCTTGCCTTGCGGTTCCAGGAGCACCGCACGCTCTCGCCGGTAAAGCACCAGCCGAGCGATGCCGACGACATCGTTGGCTTTCATCGCCTCGCGGATCACACAGAAGGCCTCAATGCCGACCTTGTTTTCCGGCGCCAGGAAATGTGGCTTGTCGTACCAGATCCAGTCGATCGACCCGCGCGGCACGAAAGTATCGATATCGATTGTGCGCGTGCTTTCCAGCCCCACCTCTTCGATCTCCTCGTCCTCGAGCAGAACATAGTCGTCCTCGCCACGCGGATAGCCTTTCATCTGATCCCTCTGGGCAACGGGCTTGTGTGTGACGCTATCGACATAGCGGCTTTCGACGCGGTTTTTCGTTGCGCGATTCAATACATGAAACCGCACCTTGCTCGACTCCGACGTCGCCGGCGTCAGTGAAACGGACGCGGTGACAAGCGAGAGCTTGAGGTAACCTTTCCAGAACGTTTGACGGGCCATGGGCCATAAACGGAAATGGTCGCGAGAGGTTCCGTCCGCTGCCTGTTGGAGCGAAAATTCCGGCGACGTTCCAACGGAATGCAATACCTAAGAGCCCCGGTTGCTATCACATATTCGTTTCGACAATTTCCTGACACGATTTTCGTACCAACTGGTTCGATGTCGTTGTCAGCAGGCAAACAAATGCAAAAAGATGATGTCTCCCGAGCCAAGAAAGTCGCTTTCGTCCTCACGCTGTTTTTTGGCGTGATGATATCCTACGCGAAGTTTGCCGGACTGTTTCCGCCGCCCAATTTGAGCGACGAAACAAAATACGGACCGCCGGGCTGGTTCTCAAGCTTCGGCCTCGGACCTTCGCCATTCTCTCGTCCGCCGGAATTCGGGCCGGTTGAGGAACCGCACGACATTTCCGTTTGACGTTGCGGTGCGGAGCTTCGCAGCCGATGCGAGCCGAAGCCGGCCGTCGAACGTCAACGCAAAGGGTCGGGAGTTTGCATGGGCATCATCCCGCAGCTCGTTCGGCACGGTCTCTCAAATCATGGAAGCCCCCTCGGACCTCGACTCTCAGCTTGAGTTAGTACCTGGGGAGTGGCCCGCAGATCGATGGTGTTAGGCTTCTGCCCTGGCTGCCAGGAAAACCAGATAGCGATCGGACGCCGATAATGCTTGTTGAGGGCATCCGCTGCTTCCCTCTCGAAGAGCGTCCGTTCTTTCGGACTGTCGGTAATATTCCGCTTTTCGTAGATCACAGTATCCTCCCCATTGTTGCGATCCAATTTCGGATCATGCGCAAAAATGCGCCTATCCGAAACGGACTAAGGTCCGAGGGTTACGCGGGTTTGTGCAGAGGAGGTGAAGATGGCGCAGGGTTCAGTGTACGGCGCTACCCCAGTCAGGTTAGATCCGCAACCAGTTGGAAACATTTTCTCCCCTGAGGATCGATATCTGCTTCCTGCATGATGATGAGCCTCAAAAGGCGGACCGCTCATGAAGTCGTGAAGTCGCGCCTACCGAGCGCACAAAGGTGGATACACCGCATTCTACAATGCCATGTATGTTTGGATAGAAATGCTTCAGAGATTGAATGGTGCCCAGGACCGGAATCGAACCAGTGACACGCGGATTTTCAATCCGCTGCTCTACCAACTGAGCTACCTGGGCTAGCCATGCTTCTTAGGAAACATCCTGCTTGAGAATGTCAGGGCCTTGGTTCGCCCCGGAAGCGAGCGGGGTTATAGCATCTTGTTCGCCCATGGCAAGCATCAAATGATAGTTTTTTGAAGGTCCTGCGGATTTTGGCGATTTGCGAGGAAAAATAAAGGCTTCGCGGTGGAAAACCTGCTCTGCTCCTTTGTCTTCACGCAATTGCGGATGCAAAAACCGCTGCACATTTTTGCTGGTATTGCTCTAGTTTTCCTCGTCGGGATAATCCGCCTTCGTCTCGTCGTCGGCCACGGGGATGGCGTAGGAGCCCGTCAGCCAGCGCGACAGGTCCACTTCGCGGCAGCGGTTGGAACAGAAGGGATAGTGTTCGCGGTTCGACGGTTTGCCGCATTCCGGGCAGGGGCGCGTCTTGCGCAGCGGCTTGACCTTGTCGTCGGTCTTCATTTCATCAGACATGGTTTCCTCCTACAGCATCGGCCGAAAATCGTTCCGATTTTCGGAAAGCCTGATGCGTAGATTCAACAAGGTTGAGCGTCCTTTGTGCGTCCGAATGGACGCACGGCGCTCTAGCGGGAGATCAGCCCTCGGGCCAGCGGCTGTGGACATCAAAGCCCTCGCCGGTCAGAAGCAGAATGGTCTCATAAAGCGGCAGCCCCACGACATTGGTGTAGGAGCCCACCATTTTCTGCACGAAGGTACCAGCCAGCCCCTGGATGCCGTAGGCGCCGGCCTTGCCGCGCCATTGGCCCGAGGCAATGTAGTTTTCGATCTCGAAGCTCGACAGGCGCTTGAAGCGCACTTTCGTCTCGACGATCTTCTGGCGCACCTTGCGGTCGGGCGTGATCAGGCAGATGCCGGTATAGACAACGTGGTTGCGGCCGGAGAGCAGGTGCAGCGAGTTTGACGCCTCATCGGCAAATTCCGCCTTGCCGAGAATGCGGCGACCGACAGCGACCACCGTATCGGCGGACAGGATATAGCTGCCCTTCCAGGTGATGTCGCCCTTGATGGCGGCAAGTGCCGCTTCCGCCTTTTCGCCTGAGAGGCGGCGAGCGAGCGAGCGTGGATGCTCCGACTTCTTCGGTGCCTCGTCGATATCCATCGGCATCAGGCGCGAAGGCTCGATGCCGGCCTGATTGAGCAGATCGACGCGGCGGGGCGAGCCCGAGGCCAGAATGAGCTTGTATTTCAGCGCCATGGAACCTCGACCATCGGCAGGCGGGAGCGGAAACTCCGGGGAGCTTCGCAGACCAAGCTTACTTGAAGCGGTAGGTGATGCGGCCCTTCGTCAGGTCGTAGGGCGTCATTTCGACCAGAACCTTGTCGCCGGCGAGAACGCGGATACGGTTCTTGCGCATGCGGCCGGCGGTGTGGGCAATGATCTCATGCTCGTTTTCGAGCTTCACGCGGAATGTCGCATTCGGCAGAAGTTCGGTCACGATACCCGGGAATTCGAGGACTTCTTCTTTCGGCATATAAGGGTTTTCTTCCTGTGTGTTGGGTAAAGCGGCGCTGGGCGCCTCAAAATTTGCGCGGAAACTACACAATCAACGGGGATTTGTGAACCTCGTAGATCGGGCTTTCTATCTTTTGTTTCACGCCGATTGCGCGGCGATGCCATTTCTCTTGAGTAGCCGGCTTTCGATGAGGCCGGCGATGTGATCGCGAACCTCTCGATAGCTGTCCAATATCTGCTCGCGCGTTCCAGTCGCGACCGTCGGATCCATGGTCGGCCAGTAGACCACGTCAACGGCGCTGGAGCGGGTCAGCTCGAGTGCTGCGTGATGGGCCTGCGGTGAGAGCGTGATGATGAGGTCGAAATAATCGTCCTCAAGCTCCTCCAGCGTCTGCGGCTGGCGGCGGCCGAGCGACAGGCCAATTTCTTCCAGCACCACATCGACGAAAGGATCGCGTTCGCCGGCGCGAACGCCGGCAGACCTTATATAGGTATTTCCAGGCAGAATGCTACGGGCGATCACTTCCGCCATCGGCGAGCGGATGACATTCAGCCCGCACATGAAGAGGATGGCGCCCGGCCGCTTTCCGTCCTCCGTTTCGACGTGCGGCTCCATCGCCGTCATCCGCGCCAATAGAGTACGCAGACCAGCGTGAAGAGACGCCGGGCGGTGTCGAAATCGACATCGATCTTACCCGAGAGACGGTCCTTCAGCGTTTGTGAGCCCTCGTTGTGAATGCCGCGTCTGCCCATGTCGATCGCCTCGATGCGGCTCGGCGAGGCCGAGCGGATCGCCTCGTAATAGCTCTCGCAGATCATGAAATAGTCTTTCACGATCCGGCGGAAGGGCGTCAGTGACAGGATATGGGTTGCAACATTCTCGCCGTTTTCCGTGGTGATGGAAAAGACCAACTTGGAATCGACCAGCGAGATGTTCAGCCGATAGGGCCCGCCGGCATGGCCGACGGGTGTGAAGGAATTCTCCTCGATCAGGTCGAAGATCGCCACTGCCCGCTCATGCTCGACATCAGGAGTCGAACGGCCGATCGTATCGTCAAGGACAACGTCGCAGAGCCGAAAGTCGTCCTTCACCATTCCCTCACCTTTCGAGGTTCAGGCGGATCGCGACCGATCGCGCATGGGCATCGAGGCCTTCGGAAACGGCAAGCGCAATCGCTGCCGGGCCAAGATCACGGAGCTGCTGCGGACCGAGCCGCAGGATCGAGGTGCGCTTGACGAAATCGAGAACCGAAAGGCCGGAGGAGAAGCGGGCGGAACGCGCCGTCGGCAGCACGTGATTGGAGCCGCCGACATAATCGCCGATCACTTCGGGCGTGTGGGCGCCAATGAAGATCGCGCCGGCATTGCGGATCTTGTCCACAAAGGCATCGGGATCGGCGACGGCGAGTTCCAGATGTTCAGCGGCGATACGGTTTGCGAGCGGAATGGCATCCTTGAGATCAGAGACAAGGATGATTGCGCCAAAATCGCGCCAGCTAGCCGCAGCAGTCTCTGCACGGTTCAGCGTCTTCAGCTGCCGTTCGACGGCCGCTTCGACCGCCTTGCCGAATTCCTCGTCGTCGGTGATCAGGATGGCCTGCGAGCTCTCGTCATGCTCGGCCTGGGCGAGCAGATCAGCGGCAACCCAATCGGGATTGTTGTCCTTGTCGGCGATGACGAGCACTTCTGACGGGCCGGCGATCATATCGATACCCACAGTGCCGAAGACCTGGCGCTTGGCGGCGGCCACATAGGCATTGCCGGGGCCAGTAATCTTGGCAACTGGGGCGATCGTTTCCGTGCCATAGGCAAGGGCAGCAATCGCCTGCGCGCCGCCGACGCGGTAGATTTCGTTGACGCCGGCAAGTTTGGCCGCGGCCAGCACTGCCGGATTGACCGAACCGCCCGTCGCCGGCACGGCGATAACAATGCGATCGACCCCTGCAACCCTCGCCGGTACGGCGTTCATCAGGACCGAGCTCGGATAGCTCGCCGTACCGCCGGGCACATAGAGGCCGACGGCTTCGATTGCCGTCCAGCGCGAGCCGAGGCCCACGCCCATATTGTCTTCGTAGATATCGTCCTTCGGAAGCTGACGACGGTGATGGGATTCGATGCGGAGTGCGGCAACCTTCAAGGCGCCGAGAACTTCCGAGGGGACGACCTCGACGGCATTGTCGATTTCTTCCTCGGTGACGCGCATCGGTACGGTGGCGTAGTCGATGCTGTCGAACTTCTTCGAATATTCGGCGAGAGCGACATCGCCGCGTGTGCGCACGTCATCGATAATAGCGCGTACCACGGCGTTGACGTCTTCGGAGACTTCCCGCTTGGTGGTCAGAAAAGCCGCGAAACGCTGCTCAAAACCATCGGATGCCTGAGTGAGCCAGATTGCCAAGGCGGTATTCCTTCTCTGATCGAAACTGTTGGGCTCAGGTGCCGGGGTGGCGCGGCTTAGAAGTCGTTTCCCAGGCGCCGCCGATATCGGCAAGCTGCGCTTCGATGCATTCGACATCGAGGGCGATAGAGGCCGTGCCGGACAGCGAAAGCTCCAGCGTGCCTTCCGGCCCCTCGCCCTTCTGCTCGAAACGCAAGGCCAGCAGCGACAGCACGTCGTCACGCCGAGCACGGTCGATGCCGATCGAGCGGACGGAAAGCACGCGCTTGAAAACGAGAGCAGCGCGGCGGCGTTCGAAACCCTTGCGCTTGCGGGCGGCCTCTTCCCAGACGAAGCGGTTGGCGGCGAGCGAAAACTGCTTGTCGCGCGGCGACCAGTCGATATCGGCTACCTTGAGGACGCTGTCCTGCATATGTGCGGAAATGACGGCCAAGTCTTCGCTATCGAGCGCAACAAGCTTCAGGTCGGTCATCCAGCCTCTATCCCATGTCTTTCAGCCGCACCTGCGGCGATCTGTCAGACAAGGGAGATAAGGCGCTCAGACCAAATACGCAACCGGGATAAAGGGCGCATAAGCGCCCTTTTCTTACTCGCTGACGCGCTCAACGATGGCGCCGCAGCGGGTCAGCTTTTCTTCCAACCGCTCAAAGCCACGATCGAGGTGATAGACGCGGGAAACCGTGGTCTCGCCTTCGGCGGCAAGCCCGGCAATAACGAGCGAAACGGAAGCGCGAAGATCGGTCGCCATGACCGGGGCGCCCTTCAGCCGCTGGACACCTTCAATCTTCGCCGTCTGGCCTGAAAGAGAGATCTTTGCGCCAAGGCGGGCAAGCTCCTGCACATGCATGAAGCGGTTTTCGAAGATGGTTTCCGTGACATGCGAGATGCCGGAAGAGCGGGTCATCAGCGCCATGAACTGCGCCTGCAGGTCGGTCGGGAAGCCCGGGAAGGGATCCGTGACGATATCGACCGGCTGGATGCCGGCGCCGTTACGCTTGATGCGCATGCCATTGTTGGTCGACGAGATGTCCGCGCCGGCGCGGCGCAGTGTTTCCAGCGCCGTTTCCAGCAGGGCAATATCGGTATTTTCGAGTACGACATCGCCGCCGGCCATGGCAACGGCCATAGCATAGGTGCCGGTTTCGATACGGTCAGGCAGGACGCGGTGGCGCGCGCCCGAGAGCGAGGTGACGCCTTCGATCGTGATGGTCGAGGTGCCCGCGCCGGAAATCTTCGCGCCCATGGCATTCAGGCAGTTGGCAAGGTCGACGACTTCGGGCTCGCGTGCGGCATTGCCGATTACGGTCGTGCCGCGGGCAAGGGTTGCCGCCATCATCAGCACATGCGTGGCGCCAACGGATACCTTCGGGAAGGTATAATGTGTGCCAATGAGGCCGCCCTGCGGTGCCTTGGCGTTGATATAACCGCCATCGATTTCCATCGTCGCGCCGAGCGCGGTCAGACCGTCGATGAAGAGATCGACCGGACGCGTGCCGATCGCGCAGCCGCCCGGCAGCGAAACGCGGCAATGACCTTCGCGGGCCAGGAGCGGACCGATGACCCAGAAGGAAGCACGCATCTTCGAGACCAGTTCGTAGGGAGCGGTCGTATCGACGATGGTACGGCAGGTGAAATGGATCGTGCGGGCGTAGGAATCTTCCTGACGCTCGCGACGGCCGTTGACGGCGACATCGACGCCGTGATTGCCGAGGATGCGCATCAGCAATTCGACATCGGCAAGGTGGGGCACGTTTTCGAGCGTCAGCGTATCGCTCGTCAGCAGCGAGGCGATCATCAGCGGCAGCGCGGCATTCTTGGCGCCGGAAATCGGAATGATGCCGTTAAGCTCATTGCCGCCGACAATTCTGATACGATCCATGTGCACTTACGGGCGAGGCCCGCCTTTCCTCAAAAGTTTTGCCTGTGGGGGCAAGGCAAGAAGTGGGGGTCTTTAGAGCAAATCCCCGCACGCTTCAATTCGTCGCGGACCGAACATTACGATTCGTCCATTTTTGCGGCAGGCATTTTTGCGGCGGGCAGCCCATTCGTCTCGTCCGCCTGGCCGGATCGGCGCGCGCGCACTTGCTGTTTGCGTCTTGAAAGATTTTCTCTCAGCTTTTCGGCAGCCCGTTCGCGGCGCAATGCCGCTTGGGCTTCCATGGCCGCTTTCCGGCTCTGCCGGGCCTTCTCAGTCTCTTCGTTCATCCCCCAGAACTACCCGAATTCGCGCCATTCCAAAAGTGGGCGGGACGTTATTCCCAGATAAGTTGGAATTTGCGGCTTGCACTCCTGCCGAAGCTGTGGCAATAGCCGCCCCGTTCACGCGAATTGAGCGTTTCCGCTTCTCGCGTCTGGTCCTGCTGCCGTAGCTCAGTGGTAGAGCACACCCTTGGTAAGGGTGAGGTCGGTGGTTCAATCCCACTCGGCAGCACCAGTTTTCTCCTTTAGCATTATCCCCCGCGCCAATCGGCGCCATTGCTGCCGGCAAAAATCTCGCTAGAATATTAGCATTCTGAATGCCTTTGCGGAGGAACCCGAAGGCTTCATTCAATGTTTCTATCGAGACATGCTGGAGGAGCGTCGATGGCAACTGAACGATGGAATAGTCCGATCAAGGTAGGTTTCGAAGAGGCGGGAGCACGCACGGTTAACGGACCGTTTGACGCGCTGACCTGCCTGACCGATCTCTGGCCTGCCGTACGCGGACTGAAATATCTCAAGGCACGCAGCGCCTGCCGCGCCGCACTCGATGGAAGAAAGACCGTCGAAGAGGCCCGCGCGGAGTTTATGGCGGCGGCCGAGGAAGCAAAGCTTAAAGTGCATTAAGCTTTCGGCGGCGGTATTGGACAATAAAAGTCCGATCTGTTCCGAAACGAAGCAATGCTTAATTTTCACTTAACCCTGCCCGGAGCTCGCGCAGGGCTTTGTCTCGAAAGACATTGCGCCATTCATCTGTTCATCAATAGAACGACGCCAGCCATCATGATGATGGTTAGAGGCTCGTCACCTTCTGCGGGAGACTGCAGACGAGCCTCGTTCGAAAGAAACTTCGAATATTCTATCAGCAATCCGAAGTATCCTCATCCTCCACCTGAATATATCCTACACCGATGATTGTGCCATCTGCGGCACGGATGAAGGACGGCAGGTAATGCGGTTCGGCGGGCTTGCAGACGGCGGCGCTGGTATATTCGTTCAGCGCTATTTCGTCTTTCGGCAGCGCCGAATAGTTCATATCGGTTTCGAGTGAGGCATGGGCGGAGCCGGCAAAAGCGCCGCATCCCAGAAGCAGAGCTGCGGCCCACAGGCGTATCAGCGTTTGCATTATTGTCTCCCGTATTGAAATCAGCTTTTCAACACGCGGGACAGGGAGTTGGTTCCTTGGAAATTCCTGTGCTGATCGTGATTTATCTCACCAGCAGGCGGCAATGCACGTAACCGCTTCCGACAATGTCCTCGGCGATTGCCAATGCCCGCTCGCTATCACCCCATTGGCTCACGAAACCTTCGAGAATGACGGTGGGGCCGATGGTGGAGACGATGATTTCGGTCGCATCGAGATCGGCTGCGGCGTGCAGGGCGCTTTCCACGGACGCGCGCATGGCGGCCGTGTTGTGGCCCTTCATCCAGGCTTCCTCGTGGGGTGGCGAGCCGTGAAACCGCAGCACCATGACCGTTCCTGACATTACCTAATAGGGGTTAACGCAAGAAGACGACGTTTGTTGCCATACGCAGCCGGCTGGATGCATAGTCGCCGTGATGGTGGTGCTCCGATACTCCTGTCCCCGTCGGCAGAAGCCCCATGCAATTGCGGCCGAGGAAAATGTTGATGAAAGCGCTTGTGTCTGCCCTGCTTGCTACGACCCTTTTGGCTGTACCCTTGCTGGCCGGCTGCTCCGCCGCGGACGCGCCTGCGCTGGAACCCATTCCCGGCAGCATCACCTATGGCGGGCAGCCGCGCACGAAGCTGACGAAATCGCCGATCGGCAGCGCCGTCCACAACGACTTCTACGATCAGCAGGGCCAGCGCGTCTACGAAACCTATATTCTCCAGCCCGACCGCAGCCTGAAGCTGGTGCGGCGCCAGATCGTGCCGGACTTTCCGTAATAGTGCATGGCGACCCGCGCCTGCTTGACAGTGGCGCCAATCGAGAACATCCAAGGAACATCTGATTTTATTCGCGGGCGTTGATTCTCCCGCGAAGCCTAACCGGACGGCTGGATGTATCTCGAAAGACTCAATCCCCAGCAGCGCATGGCCGTGGAGCACGGCACACTCACAGACGGCAGCCATGTGGCCGGGCCGCTGTTGGTCATCGCCGGGGCCGGATCAGGCAAGACCAATACGCTCGCGCATCGTGTTGCACACCTCATTCTCAAGGGTGCGGATCCGCGCCGTATCCTGCTGATGACCTTTTCCCGCCGGGCGGCAGCCGAAATGGGCCGGCGCGTCGAGCGTATCTGCGGCGAGGTTCTCGGCAAGAATTCCGGCATCATGGCGGATGCGCTCGCCTGGAGCGGCACGTTTCACGGCATCGGCGCGCGGCTCTTGCGCGACTATGCCGAACAGATCGGCATCGACCCGGCCTTCTCCATTCATGACCGGGAAGACAGCGCCGACCTGATGAACCTCGTGCGCCACGATCTCGGCTTCTCCAAGACGGAAAGCCGGTTTCCGACGAAGGGCACCTGCCTTGCCATCTATTCCCGTGCCGTAAACTCCGAAACGGAACTGCCGCTGGTGCTGCGCGACGCCTTCCCCTGGTGCGCCACCTGGGAAAAGCAGCTTCGTGAGCTTTTTGCCTGTTACGTCGAGTCGAAACAGAGCCAGAATGTGCTCGATTACGACGACCTGCTGCTCTACTGGGCACAGATGGTGGCCGAACCCATGATCGCCGAGGATATTGGCAGCCGCTTCGACCATGTGCTGGTCGACGAGTATCAGGACACCAACAGGCTTCAGTCTTCGATCCTGCTTGCCCTCAAGCCTGATGGCCAGGGCCTGACCGTTGTCGGCGACGATGCGCAGTCGATCTATTCCTTCCGCGCAGCCACAGTGCGCAACATTCTCGATTTTCCGGCGTCCTTCAGCCCGGCTGCCAATATCGTCACGCTCGACCGCAACTACCGGTCGACGCAGCCGATTCTTGCCGCCGCCAACGCGGTGATCGATCTTGCTTCCGAGCGTTTCACCAAGAACCTCTGGACGGAGCGGGAATCGCCGGAACGGCCACGGCTGGTGACGGTGCGCGACGAGAACGATCAGGCGCGCTACGTGGCCGACAAGGTTCTCGACAACCGCGAGGAGGGCGTGAAGCTGAAAAGCCAGGCCGTGCTCTTCCGCGCCTCGCATCACAGCGGCCCACTTGAGGTGGAACTTACCCGCCGCAACATTCCTTTCGTGAAGTTTGGTGGGCTGAAATTCCTCGACAGTGCGCATGTGAAGGACATGCTGGCAGCGCTGCGCTTTGCCCAGAACCCGCGCGACCGTGTGGCTGGTTTCCGCTTGATGCAGATCCTTCCGGGTGTTGGCCCGTCCACCGCGCAGAAGGTGCTGGACCAGATGGCTGACGATGCAAGCCCGATCGCAGCGCTTGCCGTCATGCCCGCACCGCCGCGCTCGGGCGAGGAATGGACCTCCTTCGTTTCCACCATGCAGGAGCTGAAGACCGGCAAGGCTGGCTGGCCGGCCGAGATCGAGCTGGTACGGCGATGGTATGAGCCGCATCTGGAACGGCTGCATGAGGATGCGAGCGCGCGGCTTGCCGATCTCGTGCAACTCGAGCAGATCGCCGGTGGTTATGCCTCGCGTGAGCGATTCCTGACGGAGCTCACACTCGATCCGCCCGATGCGACTTCGGATCAGGCAGGCGTGCCGCTGCTCGACGAGGACTATCTCATCCTCTCGACCATCCATTCGGCCAAGGGGCAGGAATGGACCAAGGTCTTCATGCTGAACGTCATTGACGGCTGCATCCCTTCAGATCTCGCAGTCGGCACGACGGCAGAAATCGAGGAGGAGCGGCGATTGCTCTATGTGGCGATGACCCGCGCCAAGGACAGTCTCGATCTCGTCGTGCCGCAGCGCTTCTTCACTTATGGTCAGAATTCGCAGGGCGACCGGCATGTCTATGCGTCGCGCAGCCGCTTCATTCCAGCCACGCTGCTGCAATTCTTCGAGGTCTGCGGCTGGCCGCAGGTCAAGACCGATACGGCAGCCGCCCAGCAGGCGCGGCAAGTGCGTATTGATGTCGGCGCGCGTATGCGCGGCATGTGGCGTTGAAACCTCTCCTGACCAGCAGGGTTAGAGCAAAAGGGGCGGCTTTGCCGGCTCGAAGAAGCGGCCGATCATCTCATCATTGACCAGGGCGATCGTCGGCGGCGACCATTTCGGATTGCGGTCCTTGTCGATGACGGCTGCACGGACGCCCTCGTAGAAATCCGGACCATGCAGGATGTGCATGCAGGCGCCGAGCTCGCGGGCAAGACATTCGCCGAGCGTGCGGCTCTGGCGGCCGGCTCTCAGCAGCCGCAAGGCAAGTTTGAGACTGGTCGGCGAACGTGTGAGCATCACACGGCGGGTTTCGGCAGCGAATTCACCCTCCTCCGCACCCAGTGCGGATGCGATGTCCTCGACGCGGTTGAAGTGAAAAGCACGGTCGATCATCGCGGCATTGGCCTGCAATCTGCCCTCGCCCGGCTGTTCTGAGAGATCGCCTAGCGCTGCGTCCACATCGTCCGACGAACTTCCCGCAGGCAGGTTCGTCAGACGCTGTACCGCCCCTTCGAGACGCGAGGAAAGCATATAGAAATCGGCAAGCCCGGTATGGATCGCATCGGCGGCATTGATATCGAGCCCGGTCAGGGCCATCCACGTACCGCTTTCGCCCGGCGTGCGGGGCAACAGCCATGTGGCGCCGATATCGGGAAAATAGCCGATGCCGGTTTCCGGCATGGCAAGGCGGGTGCGCTCAGTGACGATGCGATGGCGGCCATGGCTGGAAAGGCCGACGCCGCCACCCATGGTGATACCGTCCATCAGCGCCACATAGGGCTTCGGATAGGTGGCGATCCTGTGGTTGAGGCGGAATTCCTCGCGCCAGAAGGTTTCCGCGAGACCATCGCCGGCGCGGCCACTCAGGTGGATGGCGCGGATATCGCCGCCGGCGCAGAAGCCACGCTCGCCTTCACCCATGACGATAATGGTGGCGACGTTTCCGTCGGCGGCGAACTCATCAAGCGCGGCGGTAATCGCGCGCACCATGGGGATCGTCAGGCTGTTCAGCGCCTTTGGGCGGTTCAGCCGGATGAGGCCTGCCGTGCCCCGTCGCTCGACAATGACTTCGCTCTGATTACTGTTATCCATGATCCACCTCGCTCCTGACCCATGAATAAACCGGGTCGGGTCGGGGTTCCAGTGGCTCGCTGATCAATCAGGCCGAGAGGGACTGCGAAACGGCGACATCGCGCCGCACCGCGTAATCGATCGCCAGTTCCAGCGGCAGCGGCCGCGAGAAATAATAGCCCTGCGCCAATCTTACGCCGATGCCTTTCAGTGACTCGGCCACATCCTCGCTTTCGACACCCTCGGCCACGGAGGCGATGCCGAGGTTCTGGCAGAGATTGGCGACAGAGCGCGTGATGTTCATGCAGCGCGCATCGCGATCGAAATTCATCACAAAGGCCTTGTCGATCTTCAGCTTGTCGAAGGCCAGGCGATGGATGTGGCTCAAGCTCGAATAGCCCGTGCCGAAATCGTCAAGCGCAATCGAGATGCCGGCTGCACGCAGCATGCCGATCACCTGATCGGCAGTGTCGAAGTCGGACAGGAGTGCCGTCTCGGTGATCTCGAACTCGATACGTTTCGGATCGACGCCGGCGCGGCTGATCATCGCGAGCAATGCCATCGATGTTTCATGATCGCAGATGTCGCGGGCCGACAGGTTGAAGGAGACGCGCAGATGCGCCGGCATGATCTTCAGTGCGTCGAGCGCCTGGCAGAAGAGAATGCGTGTCATGCGGCCGATCACCGCCGTGCGTTCGGCGGCCGGAATGAAGGCATCCGGACTGATGCGGCCGAAGCGGGCGCTATCCCAGCGCGCAAGGGCCTCAAAACCGACGACGCGGCCGCTGCGCAGCTCCACGATCGGCTGATATTCGAGCTTCAACTCCTTGGCGAAATTGTCAGCCTGCAGCTCCAGCTCGATCAGATAGCGTTGCGTCAGGATCTTTTCGTGTTCCGGAGAGAAGAATTCCACACCGCCGATGCGCTTGCTCTTGACCTGGTAGAGAGCGAAATCCGCTTTCTCGTAGAGATCTTCGGCCGTGTACTCGCCCGCCTCAGGATAGACGATGCCGCAGGAACCGGAAACGCGTACCGAACCATCGGGAATCTCGAAAGGTTCGCGTACGGCCGCACAGAGCGCCACTCCAAGGTCAGAGACGGCCCTGAGCGTCATGTCGGAGGGGAAGATGATGCCGAATTCATCGCCGCCAAGGCGCGAGACGATACCCTGATCGCCCAACAGCGAGACGAAGCGGCGTGCTGTCTCCTTCAGCACGAGATCACCAGCCGCATGGCCGAAGACGTCATTGACCGGCTTGAAGCCATCAAGATCGACGATGCCGATGACAGGCGGTGAAGACGGATCCTTCAATAGCATCCTTTCGAGCGACAGGAAGAAGCTGCGGCGATTGGCAAGGCCGGTCAACTGGTCCTGGAGCGCGTTGCGGCTGTTGACGAGGTTCAGTTCCTCGGCTTCGGCCTGTTTCTGCTTGAGCTCTTCGGCAAGCCGCACCAGGTGCGCGAAATTCTGGAAGTAGCTGTTGATGACACGCAGGAAGGGCAGCACCAGGAACAAGCCGCTGACCGCCGTTGCGACGAAAACCGGATTGCCGGAAAAGAGGAAGGTCACGATCATGGCTGTGAAAGTGATGACCGTGGTGATTGCCGCGGCGAGCGGCAGATGCATCAGGCAAAAGACGCAGGAAATGCCGGTTACGACCAGGAAATAGGCGATCTGGCCCTGCTGCGAGGCATCGCCATACTGATAGAGCGCGATAGCCCAGCCGCCGAAGCCGATCGTGAGGATAACCGCGCCGACCAGCGTCACCTTCATCAGCCGCAGCGCACGCTCCGGCGTGACGTTTTCCTTGCCTGATATCTCCCACCAGCAGAGGCGGAAGACGCAGACGATGCTGAGACCGACGGGGATGTAGAGCGAAAGCCAAAGAGGCGCCGACTTGATGTGGGTGATGGCCACAGCCAGCGCATTGATGACGAGGAGAACGTACAGAATCGGAATCTGTGATGACAAAGCTTCGAACTGCGCCACCAGAAACTTCGGATTATCTTTTTGCAGCCGTAGTGACGCTATGAAGTTCTTCATGATCCCTTTTCCCTTGGCGGAAACGAGCCAGAGAAAGCTTGATTATTCCTTATTCACGTAACGTCAGGCCACCCGCACTGCGCCGGGATGGTAAATGTTCGGTTGCATTTCAGAAAGAAGCCGCAGCCAGTGCGCGATGAATGCTGTGCAGATCGTCGACGCTCCTGTTCATCAGGAAGAGTTCCCAATCGAGCGAGCTGCGGACGATGGTTTCCAGCGAGTCGTGTTTCGGTGTCCAGTCCAGCACGCGACGGGCAAGGGTCGCATCGGCGACGACGCTTGCTGCGTCGCCCGGCCGGCGTGGCGCCATGTTGATCTTGAACGAGTGACCGTTCAAGCGGGTGACCATGTTCAACACATCGAGCACGGAATAGCCGTTGCCATAGCCGCAGTTGGCGACAAGTGGCCCCCTGCCCTGGCGCAGATGCTGGAGCGCCTTCAAATGCGCTGCCGTCAAATCGCTCACATGGATGTAGTCGCGCACACCGGTGCCGTCATGGGTCGGGTAGTCGAAGCCGTAGACGGCGATGCTGTCGCGCTTTCCGAGTGCGGCCTCACAGGCGACCTTGATGAGGTGGGTCGCGCCCGAGGTCGACTGGCCGGTGCGCAGCTGCGGATCGGCGCCTGCAACGTTGAAATAACGCAGCGCCACATAGCTGAAGTCATAGGCGGCAGAGGCGTCACGAAGCATCATTTCAGTCATCAGCTTCGACTGGCCGTATGGATTTTCCGGATTGAGCGGCGCCGTCTCCTTCACGGGCGCGGAGCCCTTCTGCTGACCGTAGACAGCGGCTGTCGACGAGAAGACGAAGTTACGGATGCCCGCCTTGATCGCAGCACTCAGCAGGACACGTGTCTTGCCGGAATTGTTGTCGTAATAAGAAAGCGGGTCAGAGACCGAGGCCGGCACGACGGCGGAGCCGGCGAAATGAATGATCGCCTCGATATCGTTTTCGATGAAGATCTTCTTCAGCACATCCGGATCGGCGACATCGCCGAGATAGAAGCGCGCCGCCGGCGCCACGGCCCAGCGAAAACCGGTGGAGAGCCGGTCGAGCACGACCACATCTTCCCCGGCATCGAGCAGCGTCCAAACCATGTGGCTGCCGATATATCCAGCCCCACCTGTCACCAGAACCGCCATGTCTGCATTCCCTGTTTTATCTTTTTCGGGAGCATCAGAACGGCTTTTTCCTTTCCGATTTTGTTATCAAACGGCCTCGGAAAGCCTTTGCGGCCGGTATGTTTGGAGATGTGGTTAGAGGCGGATTTCAGGTGTTTCTACAATTTTATCGAACAGCCGGTTTCGGGACAAAACCGCCTTTTGCCGCCCCTTATTCCGGGCGCGTTGACAAGGCGTTCACGGCAAGTCAAAGTAGGTGCATGAACAACTTTGCGTTCCAGGCTATGACGATGGGCATGACGACCACCCTTTGCGGTGGGGGCGTCGGTTTGTGACCTGAAACTGTTCACTACCACCGACCCAACCCCGCCGGACACGCGCGGGGTTTTGTGTTTCTGCCCCGATGTCCGCCCCATGCAAAGGACTTCTCGTGGCACAAGATCTTCTCTCAATGCCGGTTCGTAACCCGCTTCTCCAAAACAGGGAGCGGTAACGATGAGACTCTACCTGTCATCCTACCGGCTCGGCGCCAGCGCCTTCCGGCTGAGGAAACTTCTCAATGGCGGACGGCGCGCCGCCGTCATCCAGAACGCGCTGGACTTCATTCCGGCCGAGGCCCGGCGTGCCTACGAGGCCAATATCTACGATCCCAAGGAAGAACTTGCCGATTGGGGGATCGAGGCGGAAGAAGTGGATTTGCGAGACTATTTTGGGCAACCGCACGCGCTGAAAAAGGCGCTCGCCGGCTTCGACCTCGTCTGGGGCGTCGGCGGCAATGCCTTTCTTCTGCGGCGGGCCATGCGGCAGAGCGGCTTCGATCGCATCATCGGAGAATTGCTACGCGAGGATGCGATCGCCTATGGCGGCTTCAGCGCCGGGTCGGTCGTTGCAACGCCCTCGCTAAAGGGCATCGACATCATGGACGATCCGCAGCAGCTTGCACCGGATTACGACGAAGCAATCCTGTGGGACGGTCTCGGGCTCGTCGATTTCTCCATCGTCCCGCATTACCGCTCGGCGCATGATGAGGCCGAAGCTGCCGAAAAGACCGTCCACTTCCTTGAAGAAGCCGGCACGCCCTTTCAGCCGCTGAGAGACGGCGAAGTCATCATCGTCGAGGGCCGGAATGTGACGCTGCTACCGGTGCTGCCGGAAGCGATGCGTCGCTCCGCCTAGAGCTTCAGGATATAGTCGCAAAGCCGCTCGGCCGCGACTGTCACCTGCGCCGGATCGCGCAGGAAGCAGGCGCGCAGAAAAAGCTCGCCGCCGGGTCCGAAGGCCGTGCCGGGGGCAAGGCCGACGCCGGTCTTGTCGACGATGTCGATCGCAGCCTTGCGGCTATCGGTGACGCCGTCGATCTTGAGGAAGGCGTAAAGCGCGCCATCGGGTTTCAGTGTTTCGACCCGATTGGTGGCGATCAGTGCATCGCAGAGGATATCGCGGGAGCGGGTTGCCTTGTCGATATTCGACTGCACGAAGGCGTCACCCTCGTTGAGGGCAGCGACTGCGCCCTTCTGCATGAACTGTGCGACGCCCGAGGTCGAATACTGGATCAGGTTTTCGAGCACCTGCCCGGTTTCCGGCGGGGCAACGATCCAGCCGACGCGCCAGCCGGTCATAGACCAATTCTTGGAGAAGGAGTTGACGAAGATGATCTTGTCGCCGGGCTCCATGACGTCGAGGAAAGACGGCGCGCGGCCACCAGCATAGAAATAACGCGCATAGATCTCATCGGCCATGATCCAGAGATCATGCTTGCGGGCCAACGTCAGGATATCCGCCAGATCCCTCTTCGTCGCGGTCCAGCCGGTCGGGTTTGATGGGGTATTGATGAAGAGGCCGCGGGTCCTCGGCGTGATCGCCGCTTCGATGCGATTGAGGTCGACAGCCCAGGTGCCGCCTTCGAACTGCAGCTCGACGCCGACCGAACGGGTGCCGGCGATTTCCAGGGCGGCAGCGATATTTGGCCAAGCCGGCGTAAGATAGACAAGTTCGTCACCAGGCGAAGTGAGCGCCTGGACGGCGATCTGGATTGCCTGCATGCCGGAGCCGGTGACGTAGAAGTGCTCGACTGGAAGGCGGATGCCGAAATGCCTGAAGTAATAATCCGACAGCGCCTGGCGCAGCTCCGGAATGCCGCGCTGCCAGGTGTAGAAGGTCTCGCCGGCGGCGAGCGCCTGCATGGCGGCCTGATTGATGAAATCGGGAGTGGGAAGATCACCCTCGCCGACCCAGAGTGGCAAGAGGCCCTCGCGGCCGCGGGCATAATTGACGACTTCGACGATCCCGCTTTCTGGCGCTGCGACGGCGCGCGGGCTTAGGCTGCTTATAATCGACATGCACATCTCCAGTTCACGCCTTCATAGCGGATTTGCGGACGCAAATCCCATGACAATGCGTGATGGCATATCGATTTTCGTGATGGATGAGCTCCGGCCGGAGCGAACGGGCTTAGGACCGGATCAGACGGCTGGGCGCTTGGCGAGAAGATCGCGGATTTCAGTCAGCAGCGCGACATCGGCCGGCGGCGGCGGAACCTCCGCGGGTGCTTCCTTCGCCTTGCGCTCGACCTGCTCGCGCAGGATGTTCACAGCCTTGATCATCAGGAAAATGATCACGGCGAGGATGAGGAAATTGATGAGGACCGTGATGAAATTGCCGTACGCGAAAACGGCCCCGCGGCTACGAGCAAGTGCAAGGGTTGGCTGCCCAAAGGCCTCCTTCGACAGCGGAATGTAGTAGTTGGAGAAGTCGAAACCGCCGAAGATCGCACCGACGATCGGCATGATCATGTCTTCGACCAGCGACTTGACGATGCCGCCGAAGGCGCCGCCTATGATAACACCGACTGCGAGATCCATGACATTGCCGCGGGCGATGAAAGCTTTGAACTCATTGAGCATCCGATCTGTCTCCCCTTGATGCATTTTCAAAGACATGCCGTTGTTTTCATTAGCTACACCTTCATCTCAATTAATCAATCGGCAATTGGAAATATTCGGACACTGCCCCCATCCGCGTAGAACTTAAGACCAAGGCCGCGGGAATTTTCAAACTTGCTGAATTGCCCTAATCTCGGACTGTTCCGGGAGGACGGCGGATTGTCCGTCGGCGGAGGGTCAATGCTTCCAGGCTGGGTCATATTTGCGTTTGCCTTGGGTTATCTTCTGCTGCTTTTCGCAGTAGCGAGCTACGGTGACCGCCGGAGCCGGAAATTCGGCGTGCCGGAAGGCGGCCGGCCTGTGGTCTATGCGCTGAGCCTGGCGATCTACTGCACCTCCTGGACCTATTTCGGCGGCGTCGGCCTTGCGGCTCATCATGGGCTGGAATTTGCCGGCATCTATATCGGGCCGATCCTCGTCTTCACCCTCGGCATGCCGCTTTTGAAGCGCATCATCGAACTCGCCAAGGCCGAGAAGCTTACATCCGTCGCCGATTTCATTGCCGCGCGCTACGGCAAGAATTCCACCGTTGCAACCATCGTGGCGCTGATCTGCCTCATCGGCACCATCCCCTATATCGCGCTGCAGCTGAAATCCATTTCAGCGACGGTCACGGCCATGGTCAATCCGTCCGACTATGGCATCGGCAGCGGCAACCTCTACTTCCTCGACCTTCCGCTGATCGTCACGCTGGTGCTTGCCTGCTTCGCAATCATGTTCGGCACCCGCCACACCGATGCGACGGAACATCAGGACGGGCTCATCCTTGCAGTATCGATGGAATCGATGGTGAAGCTCGTTGCCTTCCTGACGGCGGGCATCTGCGTCATCTGGTTCCTGTTCGACGGGCCAAGCGACCTGTGGCAGAAAGGATCGGAGAACGCTCTGGTCACCGCCGCACTCGACTATCAGACACCGCTCAGCCGATGGATCACGCTGACGCTGCTTTCGGCCTTCGCCATTATCATGCTGCCGCGGCAGTTCCATGTCACAGTCGTCGAAAACCGCACGGCAAAGCAGCTCCGGCTCGCGGGCTTTCTGTTCCCGCTTTATCTGATCGCCATCAATCTCTTCGTGCTGCCGGTTGCGATCGGCGGGCTGCTGACCTTCGGCGGCAACGGCAACGCAGACCTTTACGTGCTCTCTCTGCCGCTTGTGGGGCAAATGCCTGTTGTCTCGCTGATCACCTTCATCGGCGGATTTTCGGCGGCGACCGCCATGGTGATCGTCGATTCCGTGGCGCTTTCCATCATGGTGTCGAACGACATCGTCATGCCGTTCTTCCTGCGCCGGAAGCTCGCGGGCCTTGCGAGCCAGCGCGACGACTTCGCAAAAAGCCTGCTCAATATCCGCCGCAGCGCCATCTTCGCCGTGCTGCTGCTTGGCTACGCCTATTACCGTTCGACCGACAGCACGGCAGGGCTCGCCTCGATCGGCCTGCTCTCCTTTGCCGCCATCGCGCAGATTGCGCCCGCCCTCTTCGGCGGCATGATCTGGCGGCGGGCGAATGCGCGCGGCGCCATCCTCGGCCTCTCGTCCGGCTTCATCATCTGGGTCTACCTGCTGTTCCTGCCCTCATTCGGAGGCCCGGATTATTCCTATGTAGCGAGCAGTTTCCTCGGCTTCATCTTTCCCGGTACAACGCTCTTCACCGGCCCGGATGCCGATCCGCTCGTCAATGCGACGGCAATGAGCCTGCTCGTCAATACCGCCACCTTCATCGTCGGCTCGTTGACGCGCAACGCCAAGCCGCTGGAACGCATCCAGGCCGGCATCTTCGTCAAGCGGCATTCGCGCTCGCAATTTGCCACGCGGGGCTGGAAGACCCGCATCAGCGTCGGAGATCTCAAGACGGCGATCGCCCGCTATCTCGGCGAGGAGCGCATGCAGCGCTCGCTTGCGACTTACGAGCAGACGTCAGGACGCAAGCTGGAGGACGACCAGCCGGCGGATATGGCGCTCATCCATTTCACCGAGCAGCTTCTCGGCAGCGCTATCGGCTCCTCCTCGGCTCGGCTCGTGCTGTCGTTGATCCTGCAAAAAATCGAGGATGCTTCCTCGGACACGGCCTGGCTGCTCGATCAGGCGAGCGAAGCACTTCAATATAATCAGGACATGCTGCAGACGGCGCTCTCGCAGATGGATCAGGGCATTGCCGTCTTCGACAGTTCCAATCGGCTGACGATCTGGAATCGCCGCTTCCGGCAATTGCTGGACTTGCCGGAAAATGCCGGCCAGGTGGGTTTTCCGCTACCGGAAATCGTCAGTATCCTCAGCCAGCGCGGCGATATCGCACCGGGCGACCAGGGCCAAGCGGTGCGGCATTTCCTGACGCTCGACAAGCCCTTCCCGCTGGTGCTCGGCGGCGGCGAGCGCATCATCGAAGTGCGTTCCAACGCCATGCCGGACAAGGGCATCGTCGCGACCTTCACCGACATCACCCAGCGTGTGGCCGCCGACCGGGCGCTGAAACAGGCAAACGAGACGCTGGAGCAGCGTGTCGTCGAGCGCACCGCGGAACTGACCCGCGTCAACAAGGAGCTCGCGGAGGCGCGTGCAGCGGCCGAGGAAGCCAATATCGGTAAGACGCGCTTCTTTGCTGCCGCCGGCCACGATATTCTGCAGCCACTCAATGCGGCCCGGCTCTATTCTTCCGCGCTCGTCGAACGCATGGCGCAATCGGAAAACAGCCCGATCGTGCGCAATATCGATTCCGCGCTGGAATCGGTCGAATCCATTCTCGGCGCCGTGCTCGATATTTCCCGGCTGGATACCGGCGCCATGCGCCCGCGGCTGGCTTCCGTGCCGCTTTCAGATCTACTCGAGCGCATCGAGACCGATTTTGCACCGATCGCCCGCGAGAAGAAACTAAAGCTCAAGGTCATGCCGACCTCGCTGCGGGTGCGCTCCGATCCGAACCTGCTGCGCCGTCTCGTACAGAACCTCGTTTCCAATGCCATCAAATATACTGTCAGCGGCAAGGTGCTGGTCGGGGTAAGACGACGTGGCAATCAAGTGATGATCCAGGTGATGGATTCCGGCATCGGCATACCGCCTTCGAAATTCCGGACAGTGTTCAAGGAATTCGCGCGGCTGGATGAGGGTGCCAAGACCGCATCGGGCCTCGGGCTCGGCCTCTCCATCGTCGACCGCATCGCCCGCGTGCTCAATCACAAGGTCGAGCTTCATTCAACGCATGGCAAGGGCACGGAATTCCGCATTCTCATGCCGCTCGATATCTCGAAGAGCGCGGACGCAGCAACAGCCGTCGTTCCCGTCGACCGCACGGCCCAGCCGCTAAAAGGATTGCGCATCCTCTGCATCGACAACGAAACCAAGATCCTCGAAGGCATGCGGCTGCTGATCGACGGATGGGGCTGCGATACGCAGGCGGCGGATTCGCTTTCCGTTGTCCAGGCGCTGTCGATGCGTCAGCCGCCCGATCTCGTCATTGCCGACTATCATCTTGCCGACGGGACCGGGGTCGAAGCGATCCTGCATCTGCGGCAGCATTTCGGTGTCGATATTCCGGCCTTGCTCGTCACTGCCGACAGGACGCCGGAGGTGCGCGCCGAGGCGGAGAAGCATGGCATCGCCGTACAGCACAAGCCGGTGCGGCCGGCGGCGCTTCGCGCCTATATCACCCAGATTTCCGGCCTGAAGCGCACCGCCGCGGAGTGAAGATCAGGCTGCCTTGCGCCGGCCGAAGACGTGGCCGACAAGCTCCTGGACGCGGGCCGCGGTCGGGACATCGCCGAACAGGATACGGTACATGATGGGGGCGACTACGCGATCCATCACTGCATCGACATCGGGGAACGCCTCGCCCCTCTCCTTCGCCCGACCGGCAATCGCCTCGATCTGCTGACGGGTGAAGTTGCAACATTTGTTGGCATTGTCGCCGGTCTGGGCAGAGAGCACATCGCGGATATATTCACGGCCAGGACCGGAAGACATTTCTTCGGCATATTGCTCGGCCCAGGCCTCCAGATCACCGGCGCCGGTACCGGTATCGGCCGGCTCCATATCGGGGCGCAGGCGCTCCACCGCAACGTCGGCCAGCAATTCCTGCAGGTCACCCCAGCGGCGATAGATGGTGGAAGGCGTCACGCCAGCACGCGCAGCGATCAGCGGCACGGTTATCTCTGCACGGCTCATCTCTACGAGGAGGTCACGCACCGCGGCATGCACGGAAGCCTGGACACGCGCGCTTCTGCCACCCGGACGGATATTCTCTTTCACTGCCATTTCGAACCAACCTTATCCGCCTGAAGTGTGCTGCGATCTTTCAGATTCGCCTAGCACGCTTCAGGCCCTTTTTACGCAATTCCGCGTGCAAAACCGCGGCCAACAGTTCAGAAACTTTCATACATCCATAAACGCAAATTATTTGCTTTTAGACTTTGCGCGCCTTAGATAGAGCTAACGCAATAACTTAGCTTTAAGGAGCTTATATGGTCGGCGCTTCCGAATCCATCAAGAATTCGTCGCCCATGGGCTTCCATGCTCTGACGCTTGCCATCTTCTTCGGCGCATCGGCAGCGCCGACGCCTCTCTATCGCATCTATCAGGAAAGCTTTGCCGTTTCTCCCATCCTGATCACCGTGATCTTCGCAGTCTACGCCTTCGCACTGCTCGCAGCCCTGCTGATTGCCGGCTCCATCTCCGACCATCTCGGACGGCGGCCCGTCATTTTCGGCGCGCTGGTGCTCGAAATCATCGCCATGGCGCTGTTTTCCATTGCCAGCGGGCCGGAATGGCTGATCGCAGCTCGTATCGTGCAGGGACTTGCGACTGGCATCGCCGGCGCTTCGCTGGGTGCCGCCCTTGTCGATATCGACCGGGCAAAGGGGCAGATCGTCAACTCGCTCGCACCGCTTTCCGGCATGGCGATCGGCGCCATCGGCACCAGCGCGCTGATCCAATATGGACCCGAGCCACTGCATCTCGTCTATGCCCTGCTGCTTGCCGCCTTTGCCGTGCAGGCCGTTGCGCTGTGGCTGACGCGAGAGACGGGCGGCACGCGGCCCGGTGTCTTCAACTCGCTGAAGCCGACGATTTTCATTCCGCAGCAGGTGAAGAAGCCGCTGTCGCTGGTGACACCGATCAATATCGCCAACTGGACGCTCGGCGGCTTCTACCTGTCGCTCGTGCCCTCCCTGGTCGCTTCGACCACCGGCAGCCCCGCGCCGCTGACGGGTGGCGCGGTCGTGGCAGCGCTGATGCTGTCGGGCGCAATCGCCGTCTTCCTGCGCCGCAACCGCAGCCCGAAAGCCAATCTCATCTTCGGAGTCGCTTCCCAAACATTGGGCATCGCAACGGTCGTTGCGGGCGTGCATCTTGCCAATGTGCCATTGCTGCTCGTCGGCACGCTTTTGACGGGTGCCGGTTTCGGCACCAATTTCCTCGGCTCAATCGGCACGATCATGCCGCTTGCCAAGCCGGAAGAGCGGGCCGGCCTGCTTTCGGCCTTCTATATTCAGAGCTATCTCGCCTTCAGCCTGCCGGCAATCCTTGCCGGCTTCCTCGTCAAGTCGATCGGCTACGGCATGACCACAGACATCTACGCAACCGCCATCGTCCTTGTCAGCCTTGCCGGGCTGATGGTGATGCGCACGACAAAGGAGGCGGCGACGGCTTAAGGCGTGTCGCGATCCTTCAGATCTGCCACGCTTTAAGCTCTTGTTTTCGCATGTCGTTATCGCAAGATCGCACACATTTTTGCGCGACATGCTATTGCCATCGCAGGATACGGTCAGCGCCAGCCGAGCGCTGGCGCGACATATTTCAGGATCGATTCGATGACGTGGGCATTGTATTCCACGCCGAGCTGGTTGGGGACGGTAAGCAGGAGCGTATCGGCCTCGGCGATCGCCTCGTCCTTCTTAAGCTCCTCAATGAGAGCATCGGGCTCGGCGGCATAGGAACGGCCGAAGATTGCCCTCGTATTCTCGTCGATGAAACCGACCTTGTCCTGCCCTTCATTGCCATAGCCGAAATAGGAGCGGTCGCGATCGTTCACCAGCGCGAAGATGCTGCGGCTGACGGAAACGCGCGGCTCACGCTGATGGCCGGCTTCCTTCCAGGCCTCGCGATAAGCACGGATCTGCTTGGCCTGCTGGATATGGAAGGCTTCGCCCGTCTCGTCATCCTTCAGCGTCGAACTCTGCAGGTTCATGCCAAGCTTGGCGGCCCAGACTGCCGTAGCGTTCGAGCCTGCGCCCCACCAGATGCGCTCACGCAGACCAGCCGAATGCGGCTCGAGCCGCAGCAGGCCGGGCGGATTGGGAAACATCGGCCGCGGATTGGGCTCGGCGAAACCTTCGCCCCGCAGCACTTCCAGGAAGACCTCGGCATGGCGGCGGCCCATATCGGCATCGCTCTGGCCTTCCGGCGGGTTGTAGCCGAAATAGCGCCAGCCATCGATGACCTGCTCGGGCGAGCCGCGGCTGATGCCCAGCTGCAGGCGTCCGCGGGAAATCAGATCGGCCGCGCCGGCATCTTCAGCCATGTAGAGCGGGTTCTCGTAGCGCATGTCGATGACCGCGGTACCGATCTCGATGCGGCTGGTCCGGGCGCCGACGGCCGCGAGCAGCGGGTATGGCGAAGCAAGCTGACGAGCAAAATGGTGGACGCGGAAATAGGCGCCGTCCAGGCCAAGCTCCTCGGCGGCAACGGCAAGATCGATCGACTGCAGCAGCGTATCGCCTGCCGAGCGCGTCTGGGATTGCGGCGAGGGCGTCCAATGCCCGAACGAGAGAAAACCGATCTTCTTCATGATTCCATCGCTTAAACTGAAGTGTGCCCTGCACGCTTCTTGTCATGATTCCTGACAGGCATATAGGCGCTCGCAGGAGATTTCTGAACCGGATGACTGATCAAATGCGAATTCGGCGCCGCGCAGTTGCAGCACAGAACGCGGTCTATCGGGAAACCTCGCAAAAGCAGGGGAAAAATTTGTTCCCGGCCATACTCTTAAGACAATTCTTAATTAGTCATATAAATTGCCGTCCGCTAAATTGTGAAGGGAAAGCAATGAATACAGATAGTTTTGAAAAGAAAGCCGACCTGCTGCTGGTCATGGCGAACGCCCATCGACTGCGGATGCTGAAGACGCTTGCCGAGCGCGAGGTGGCGGTCAACAACCTCGCCGATATTATCGGAATCAGCCAATCGGCACTCTCCCAACACCTCGCCAAGCTCCGCAGCAGAGACCTCGTCAAGACGCGACGCGATGCGCAGACGATCTACTACTCGGTCAAATCCGAGAAGGTCCATGTGATCCTTGAGATGCTGAGCGAAATGTTCGACGAGGGCCAGACAACGGATCGCCGGCTGGCGGGTTAGGAGACTTCGTATCGCCTGGATTCCCCACCGTCACCGGTTAACTGCTCTAGCCTGGCTGCTACGCCGGGCATGAACATTCTTTATTTCTCCACGAGCTTCGCCAGTTGCTCGGCGACCGTGCCCCAGCCGTCGTAGAAGCCCAACTCCACATGCGTGTTGCGGGTGTCCTTGTCCTTATGCATGACGAGGGCGTTGTAATCGGTGCCTTCGGGATGGTCGGCGAAGGTGATGATGGCTGTCATGAAAGGGGTCGGCGCGGGGCGCCAGCCGCCGAGGAGCGCATTGGTGAAAATGAGGCGCCGGCCTTCCTGAACATCGAGGAAACAGGCGCTGAGATGCGGCTCGAAGGGGCCGCTATCCTCACTCATCTCGGTTACGAGGGCGCCGCCGGGTTTGATTTCCATGGCGGCGACACGGCAGAGCGCCGGCGCTGGGATCCACCATTTTTCGAATTTTCCCGGCGTGGTCCAGGCGCTCCAGACAGTGGCCACCGGTGCCTTGATGATGCGCGAAATGGTCAGATCGAGATCCGGATTCAGTTGAGTGTTCACCGGGACATTCATTGGGATTTTTCCTCCTTCGATTGCGTGGCAGTAACGAAAGCTTCGAGCCTGTCCGTGCGGGCTTCCCAGATGGCGCGCTGAGCCGAAAGCCAGCCTTCGACCATCGCGAAACGCTTCTTTTCAAGCGTGCAGGTGCGCACGCGGCCCTGCTTTCTCGTTTCGATCAGGCCTGTCTCTTCCAGAAGGTGGATGTGTTTCATGAAGGACGGCAAGGCCATGTCGAAAGGCTTTGCAAGGTCGCTGATGCTAGCCGGACCGGTGCCCAACCGACCGATGACGGCGCGGCGCGTACGATCGGCCAGTGCCAGGAAGATGCTGTCGAGTTGATGTGAATAGTAATCCATAAGGCTAAGTATCAGGATCCGATACTTAGCGCAATGGCTAAGTGTCTTGAGTTGGCTTTTCGTGCGTTTGCAGCAGGATTCGCCGCTCAAGCCCAGCCAGAGATGGAGGGAATGTGAGAGCGCCGCCCGCGGCCCTTACGAGCCGCGGCGCCTCACCAATTATGCAGCCTTGTCAGCGGCCGGATAGGGATCGAAACGGCTGTAGAAGGTTTCGCCCTTGGCAGCCATGTCCTTCAAGAGCGGCGTCGGCATGAAGTGGTCGCCATAGCTGGAGGCCAGCTTTTCGGCTGTCTCCACGAAGGCCTTTACACCCATGCCGTCGATGTAACTCAGCGCGCCGCCGGTATAGGGCGCAAAGCCGAAGCCGAGGATGGAGCCGACGTCGGCTTCGCGGGGATCGGTGACGATGCCCTCTTCCATGGTGCGGGCGGCTTCGAGCGCGATCGTGACCAGGAAGCGCTGCTTCAGGGTGTTGACGTCGATCTCATCGGCCGGCTTCTGCGGATAGAGGGTTTTCAGCTCCGGCCAGAGGAATTTCTTGGCGGGCTTGGCCGGATATTCATAGAAACCCTTGCCGTTCTTGCGGCCGCGGCGGTCGAGCTCGTCCACCAGCTTATTGATGAGCGCAAGGTGGCGCTCGTCGACGGCCTTGGGGCCGAGATCGGCAACCGTTGCCTTGAGGATCTTCTGCGAGAGATCGATCGCCACCTCATCATTCAGCGACAGCGGGCCGACCGGCATGCCTGCCATCTTGGCGGCGTTTTCGATCATGGCTGCCGGGACGCCTTCGATCAGCATGTCATAGGCTTCGTGGATATAGCGGAAGACGCAGCGATTGACGAAGAAGCCCCTGACATCGTTGACGACGATAGGGGTCTTCTTGATGGCGGCAACATAGTCCAGGGCCACGGCGAGCGCCCGGTCACCGGTGCTCTTGCCGAGGATGACCTCTGTCAGCATCATCTTTTCGACCGGCGAGAAGAAATGCACGCCGATGAACTGGTCCGGGCGTTTCGAATTTTCGGCAAGGCCCGTGATCGGCAGAGTCGAGGTGTTGGAGGCAAAGATCGTCGTTTCCGGGATGACGGCTTCCACCTGTTCGATGACCGCCTTCTTGACGGCGCGGTCCTCGAAAACGGCTTCGATGACGAGATCGGCATCTTTCAAATCGGCGTAGTCGGCGGAGGGTGTAAGGCGGGCGAGAAGTGCTGCACCCTCTTCCTGCGTAAGACGACCCTTACCGACGGAATCCTTGACGAGGCCTTCGCCAACGCCCCTGCCCTTTGTGGCAGCCTCGATATCGCGGTCGATCAGCACGACCTCGAAGCCAGCGGCGGCCGTGACATAGGCGATCGAGGCGCCCATGAAGCCGGCGCCGACGACGCCGACCTTCTTGAGTTCCATCTTCGGCACACCGGCCGGGCGGCGGGCGCCCTTGTTGAGCTCCTGCATGGAGATGAAGAGCGAACGGATCATAGAGAAGGCTTCGGTGGTCTGCAGCACCTGCGTGAAATAACGCTGCTCGATCTTCAGCGCGGTGTCGAAGGGAACCTGCAGGCCTTCATAGACGCATTTCAGGATGGCGAGCGCGCCGGGATAATTGCCTGATGTTTCGCGGCGCAGGATCGCCGGCGCTGCCGGCCAGAGCTGGGCTGCCGCAGGCGTCCAGATGCCGCCGCCCGGCACCTTGAAGCCCTTTTCGTCCCACGGGGCGACGGGCTTCAGGCCATCCTTGATCATCTGCTTGGCGGCCGGAATGAGCTGATCCGGCTCGACCACCTGATGGACGAGGTTCATGGCCTTGGCGCGCGAGGCGTTCAGCGACTGGCCCGTCGTCATCATCTGCAAAGCGGACTGGGCATCGGTCAGGCGCGAGATGCGCTGCGTGCCGCCGGCGCCTGGGAAAATGCCAACCTTAACTTCCGGCAGGGCGATCTTGACGCTCTTGGTGTTGGAGGCCACGCGGCCATGGCAGGCGAGCGACATTTCCAGTGCGCCGCCCATGCAAGTGCCGTTGATGGCGGAAACCCAGGGCTTGCCGCAGGTTTCGAGCTTGCGGAACAGGCCGGTCATGCGGCCGACCAGATCGAAGAGTTTCTGTGCCGCACCGTCAGGATTTGCGGCTTTCTCCTGCTGGTAGAGTGTGAACATGGACTTGATCATCGAGAGATCGGCACCGCCCGAGAAGGAGGACTTGCCCGAGGTGATGACCACGCCCTTGACGGCGCTGTCGGCGACCGTCGCATCGATGATGGCATCGAGCTCGTTCATCACCTCTTCGGTGAAGACGTTCATCGACTTGCCGGGCATGTCCCAGGTGACCAGGGCAATACCGTCCGCATCGGTCTCGACGGTGAAGTTGGTGTAGCTCATCATCTCTCTCCTTAAACGCGTTCGATGATGGTTGCCGTGCCCATGCCGGCGCCGATGCAGAGGGTGACCAGAGCGGTATTGAGATCGCGGCGCTCCAGTTCGTCCAGTACGGTGCCGAGGATCATGGCGCCGGTCGCGCCGAGCGGATGGCCCATGGCGATTGCCCCGCCATTGACGTTGATCTGGTCGTGCGGGATGTCGAAAGCCTGCATGTAGCGCAGCACGACGGCGGCGAAGGCTTCGTTCAATTCGAAGAGGTCGATATCGGCAAGCGTCATACCCGTGCGCTTCAGGAGCTTTTCGGTGACATCAACCGGGCCGGTGAGCATCAGCGCCGGGTCGGAGCCGATATTGGCGAAGGCCTTGATGCGGGCGCGGGGCTTCAGGCCCATGCTCTCGCCACCGGCTTTAGAGCCGAGGAGAACGGCAGCGGCGCCATCGACGATGCCGGAGGAATTGCCGGCATGGTGGACATAGTTGACGCGCTCGACTTCCGGATGGGCCTGGATGGCGACGGCCTCGAAGCCGCCCATTTCGCCGGGCATCTGGAAGGAGGGATTGAGGGAGGCGAGCGCCTGCATATCTGTGCCGGGGCGCATGTGCTCGTCATGGGCAAGGATGGTCAGGCCATTCTGATCCTTTACCGGGATGACGGAATTCTTGAACCAGCCGTTGTTCCAGGCGTTTGCCGCGCGCTTCTGGCTTTCGACGGCATAGGCGTCGACGTCGTCACGGGAGAAGCCGTATTTGGTGGCAATGAGATCGGCCGAAACGCCCTGTGGCATGAAATAGGCCGGGAAATTGACGGAGGGATCCATGAACCAGGCACCACCGGACATGCCGAGGCCGACGCGGGACATGCTTTCGACGCCGCCGGCGATGACGATATCGTCAGCGCCCTGCGCGATCTTGCCGGCGCCGAAATTCACGGCATCGAGGCCGGAGGCGCAGAAGCGGGAGATCTGCATGCCGGGTGCTTTCGTCGAATATCCGGCCTCGAAGGCAGCAGCTTTGGGGATGACGGCGCCGGCATCCATGACCGGATCGACGCAGCCCATGATGATGTCGTCGACAGTTTCGGTGTTAAGACCGTTGCGGTCGCGGATCGCCTCCAGCGTCTTTGCCGCCAGGCGCACGGAGGGCACTTCGTGGAGCGAGCCATCCTTCTTGCCGCGGCCGCGGGGCGTGCGGACGTGGTCGTAAATGAAAACCTCGGTCATTGTCTCATCTCCCTGGCGGCGCGGACGCGCCTTTGAAATCTGCGAAGACTACCCAGCCCTTCGCTTAAACTCAGGGCGTTCGGCGCTCGAAACGATCCACTGGATCGTTTCGTCGGCTGTGCCGACCGCTTCTTACCCCCAACCCTCCCCACAAGGGGAGGGAGAAATGGCTCAAAACGCTTCGGCGGCGAGTTCCATCATCGTGTCGGCGCCGGTTTCGATGCGGGCCCTGCGCAATGCGGTTTCCGGCATCACGCGCTCCATGAAGAATTTCGCCGTGATCAGCTTGTTCTTCAGATAGTCCTCCCTGGCGTCGCCGGCGGCAAGGCGTTCATTGGCGGCTCTTGCCATGCGCGCCCACATATAGCCGAGAACGACGAGGCCGAAGAGGTGCATGTAATCGGTGGAGCCGGCACCGGCATTGTCTGGCTTGGCCATGGCATTCTGCATGAACCACATGGTCGCACCCTGCACGTCGTTCAAGCCCTTTTTCAGGTGCTTGGTGAAGAAGCTCAGTTGTTCGTCATTGCGGTTTTCCTCGCAGAAATCGCCGATCTCCTTGAAGAGCGCCATGGCGGCGCGGCCGCCGTTCAGCGCCAATTTGCGGCCGACGAGATCGAGCGCCTGGATGCCGTTCGCCCCCTCATAGATCATGGCGATGCGGGCATCGCGCACATACTGGCTCATGCCGTGCTCTTCGATATAGCCGTGACCGCCGAAGACCTGCTGGGCCATGACGGCATGATCGAAGCCCTTGTCGGTCATCACGCCCTTCAGGATCGGGGTGACGAGGCCGAGAATATCGTCGGCCGTCTGGCGCTCCTTCTCGTCGGTGGCGCGATGGGCGATATCAGACTTGAGCGCGGTCCAGAGCAGGAAGGCGCGGCCGGCTTCATTGAAGGCGCGGATGGTCATCAGCGAGCGGCGGATATCGGGATGGACGATGATGGGATCGGCCTTCTTGTCCGGCGCCTTCACGCCAGACAGCGAGCGGCCCTGGATGCGATCGCGGGCGTAATTGGCGGCGTTCTGATAGGCGATCTCGGAAATGGCGATGCCCTGCAGGCCGACCATCAGGCGGGCCTCGTTCATCATCACGAACATGGCGTTGAGGCCGCGGTTTTCGGCGCCGATCAGGAAGCCAGTCGCCTCGTCGTAGTTCATGACGCAGGTGGCGTTGCCGTGGATGCCCATCTTGTGTTCGATGGCACCGCAGGAGACGGCATTGCGGGCGCCCGGCGCGCCGTCCTTGCCGACAAGGAATTTCGGAACGATGAAGAGCGAGATGCCCTTGGTGCCCTCAGGCGCGCCTTCGATGCGGGCCAGCACCAGGTGGATGATGTTGTCGGCCAGGTCATGCTCGCCGGCAGAGATGAAGATCTTCTGGCCTGATATCCTGTAGCTGCCATCCGCCTGCGGTACTGCCTTGGTACGCAGCATGCCGAGATCGGTGCCGCAATGCGGCTCGGTGAGATTCATGGTGCCGGACCAGCTGCCGTCCACCATCTTCGGCAGGTATGTGCTCTTCTGCTCATCGGTGCCGTGGACGAGGATCGCAGCGATAGCGCCCTGCGTCAGACCCGGATACATCATCAGCGACATATTGGCGGCCGAGGTATATTCGCCAACGGCAGCGTGCAACGTGTAGGGCAAACCCTGGCCACCGAATTCCTCCGGCACGGCAAGGCCGATCCAGCCGCCTTCGCGATAGGCCTGATAGGCTTGCCTGAAACCTTTCGGCGTCGAGACCGTGCCATCGTCGTGGCGCAGGCAGCCTTCCTGATCACCGGAATAATTGAGGGGGAACAGGGCTTCTTCGGCTACCTTCGCCGCCTCGCCCAGAATGGCCTCCACCATGTCAGGCGTGGTATCGGCAAAACCCGGGAGATTGTTGTAGCGCTCCAGACCCAGCACATCGTTGAGCACGAAGAGCGTGTCGTTCACCGGGGCCTTGTAGATTGGCATCGTTCGAATTCCTCCAATTCGGCAACCGGATCGCTCCGGCCTTGAGACTCTCTTACAAAATATTGACGTTTGCGTAAACGTCAAATTCCAGATACGCGCAATTTTGTGAAGTGCGTGGAGAGGGCCAACCATGCAGCGCCATTTCGCCTCAGCGGGAATAGTGCGTTGCTTCTCCGGCTAAGCGCGCTACACTCCTCTTGCGACTTTGGAGAAGCCTGGGAGGAGCTGGTTCATGAAGAGAGCGTGGCCTGCGGAGTTCAATTCCATTTTCGATACGGCGGAGGAAGTGACCATCGAGCCCATAACAGTCGAGCCGGTCAACGGCGAACGGCTTGTTGCGCATGACGAGCCTCCGGTTCTGCGCAAGGCGCTGAGAGTGCGTATTCCCATGGAAACCTACGAACGCATCTGGCCGCTGGCAGAGATGCGGTTCCGGCCGGGCGAAGGTCCCTACGCCGGCAAGGCGGTGACACTGATCGCCACCAACCCACACTATCATCCCTGGCACCCTGCCGATGGCGGCAGCGAGGAGAAAGTCAGCGATAGCGGGCGGCATTACAAGATCGATTATCTGATCGTGCATTTCCTCTTAGATGAGGTGCGCGAAACCGTAGCAGCCTGAGCTAACCGCTTGAAGGCAGGACAGCTCCCGGAATAGGCTTGCGCAAGCAAAGTCCATTCGGGGAGCCAGGCCTTGAGCGATTTCGATATCATACGGCGCCGTGCAGAAGAGAGAAAAGGCGGAGCCGATGCGCTGAAAGCGATGCTGCCGGCCATGCCTGATCATGAGGCGCTGCGCGCTCTGCCCGATGACCGCATTCTTTCTCAGATGACCCGGCGCATCTTCTACAGCGGCTTCGTGCACAAGGTCATCGACAATAAATGGCAGGGCTTCGAAGAGGCTTTCGATGGCTTCGATCCTGCCGCCCTCAACATCGCTCCCGACGAATTTTGGCATGATCTGACCGGTGATGACCGCATCGTCAAGAACGGCGCGAAGATCATGTCGGTACGCGCCAATGCGGCCTTCGTGCGCGAGCTTGCGAACGAGGCCGGCAGCGCCGGCGCCTTCTTCGCCGATTGGCCGCGTGAGGATCATATCGGCCTGCTCGAATTGCTCACCAAGCGCGGCAGCCGGCTGGGCGGAGCCACGGGTCAATATTTCCTGCGCGGCATCGGCCGCGACTGCTTCATCATGACCACTGATGTGCTGGCCTGCCTGAGGGATGCGCGCGTGCCGCTGACTTTATCAGGAACCGGCAAGAAGGACCAGCAGCTGATCCAGCAGACCTTCAACCGCTGGGCTGCGGAAACGGGCCTGCCGCTTGCCTATCTCTCGCGCATCTGCGGGCTTTCGATCGACACGCCCGAACAATGAAATATTTCCGGCCAGCGGTTTTTTGACGGGCAGCGACTGCCTACCTCTCCAAAAGGCTCATCCTGAAGGAGAAGATCATGGCCGAGTTTCCCTATCGCAGCGCGCTGATCGTCGGCGCCGGTTCCGGCATCAGCGGCTCGCTTGCCCGCATGCTTTCAGAGCGCGGCGTGAAAGTGGGCCTTGCGGCGCGCAATATCGGCAAGCTCGGGCCGTTGATTGAGGAAACCGGCGCCAGGGCCTTCGCCACCGATGCCTCGCAGCCGGCGGCGGTTTCCGCCCTGTTCGAGCGCGTGGATGCCGAGATCGGCAAGCCTGATATTGTGGTCTACAATGCCAGCGGCCGGGTGCGCGGGCCGATTGCCGAACTGGATCCTATTGAGGTGGAACAGGCAATCGCCACAAGCGCCTTCGGCGGCTTCCTCGTAACCCAGCAGGCGGCAAAACGCATGATTCCGCGGGGACGTGGCGCGATCCTGCTGACGGGGGCGACGGCCAGCATCAAGGGCTATGCGCAATCGGCGCCCTTCGCCATGGGAAAATTCGCTCTGCGCGGGCTGGCCCAAAGTGCCGCCCGTGAACTCGGGCCGCTCGGCATCCATGTGGCGCATTTCATCATCGATGGCGGGGTACGATCGGCAGTGAGACCCGACCGGGAAGACAAGCCTGATGGTACGCTTTCGCCCGATGCGATCGCGCAGTCCTATATCGGCGTGCTGCTGCAGCACCGCAGCGCCTGGTCGCAGGAGGTGGAACTGCGGCCCTGGACGGAAAGTTTCTGATCCGGCCGGCGCGGCATATGCGCTTTCCCGAAGGCGCTGAAACCGGTAGGATCTGACTGGCTTCGAAAGCTCGGGAGGGAACGATGCTGCGCCTGGACCATGTGACGATCGATACCCGCAATGCGCCTGTCATGATGGGCTTTCTGGAAAGCATTCTCGGCGTGAAGGAAGGCTATCGGCCACCCTTTTCCACGCCGGGCCACTGGCTTTATCTCGACGACCAGCCGGTGATCCATCTGAGCCTGACGGAGCGCGAAGGCGACTTTCCGCCCGGCATCTTCAACCATGTGGCCTTCAGCCTCTTCGAATTCGAACCGGCGCTCGCTCGCATCAAGGCGAGCGGCTATCGCCACGAATATTACGATATTCCGGAAACCGATCTCGGCCAGGTCTTCGTCTATGGCCCCGAAGGCGTGAAGATCGAGCTGCAGTACAAACGGCCGATCTGACGATTTCCATCAGTGGAAACGCGCCAAAAAAGCAAAAGTTAAAAAATTCTCATCCGGGTTAACGAGTTCTTTACCACGTTTCGTAAAAGGTGCGCGGTGAGCATTGGCGATCTGCATTCCTTTTCTTTGTCTCGCGTTTCAGGAGTGCCGCCAAAAAGTCTATCCAGCTTGAGGAAAGTCTAATTGACTATTTCCTTATGGATGGCGCTCTCCGACGTGTGCCCCGGTACGCTTCGGAACAAGCAATGATCGGGCCCAGATCGGGCAATCGAAGCGAGCAAGAACATGAACGGATCGCGATCACATTCTTCCCGGCATTCCGACAGGACCTCGCTCGACGCGTTGAACCGCACCATCGAAGGGCTGGAGGCGCGGATCGAGGGCCTGATGGGCAGCGGGCGCGAACAGCGGCCCCGCAATCCGACGCCCGAACGCGATTCCTACGCCAGTCCCTATGCGCCGCGCGCGGCCGATCCGCTTGCGGAAATCCGCCAGCGCCAGCGCGCGCTCGACGCTACCAGAGAGAACCGCGAGCGCGCCTATACGCGCGAAGCGGCACCGGCCCTTCTGCGTGAACCGGCTCTCGCGCCTGCCCCGCAGCGCGCTCCGGCGCCGCAGCCGGCGGCACCCGCCTTCCGTGCCTCCGACGATACGATGACCGAAATCGCCCAGGCGCTCGTCAATCTGCGGCAGGACCTGAAGCGCGATATTTCCGAAGGTGTCACGCGCGAGATGAATGCGCTACGCACGGAACTGCGCGAGATCAAGACCGGCGCGCAGGACCGGCATTTCGCCGACGACATCCGCGCCGACATGGGTCGTCTGTCACAGAGCATTGCGCAGCTCACCAGCCGCTCGGCCGGACCGGAGGCTACCGGCCTGCGCAACGAATTCGAGGAGCTGCGTTCGTTGATGGACGGGCTGGCGCGCGAAGATTCGATGCGCCACATGGAACAGCGCTGGGACAATGTGGAAAACCGCCTGGCAGAGCTCGACACGGCCGGACTGCAGGGAGAGCTCGTGTCGCTCGCCTACCGGCTTGACGACATCAAGCGGCATCTCGGCGGCATGGGCGAAAGTCCGGCCGTTCGTGCGCTGGAAGACAAACTCATCGCGATTGCTTCAGCCGTCGAGCAATTCGGCAACATGATCCAGCCGCACGACCGGATCATGTCCGAACAGTTCGCCGCCATGGACACGCGGCTCGACGAAATCAGCCGCGCGATCGCCGCCAGTGGACGCACTGCCACGGGTAACGACCCGGCACTGATGCAGCGGCTGGAAAACCGCCTTTCCGCACTTGGCGACCAGATCGAGCTGATGGGACGCGCCGCTATGAGCCGGCCCGGTCCAGCCGACGACATGGCAGGCCGGCTGGAAGCGCTGACGGCGCGCGTTGAAGACCTCGCCAATACCGAAGCGACTTCACGTCTCGACGAGCGGCTTGAGCACCTTTCCTATCTGCTCGAACGCACGCAGAAGGCCGCGCCGCAGCCGGACCTGACCGGCACGCTTTCCGACATCTCCCGCAAGATCGATGCGCTGGAAAGTGGCTCGGTCAATGATGCGCTCGCCAAGCGGCTCGACTATCTCGCACGCCGCATCGACGAGATGGAAATCCGCCCCGCCCCGGCACCTGTTATCGACGACAGCGCCTTTCAGCGTCTCGAAGGGCGGCTCAGCGACATCGCCGCGCGGCTCGAAGAAAGCACGGCGGCCGCGCCGACTGACACGCGCGCGCTGAAGAACCTCGAAGATCAGATCGCCAATCTCTCCGAACTCTTGAGCGCACCACGCGAAAGCGCCGAAGTGTCGGCAAATCTCGACCGCCGCATGGGCGCGATCGAGGATTATATCGCGACGAACGACGAATATATCATCGAGGCAGCGCGGCAGGCGGCAGAAGCGGTGGTCGATGCTTATTCGCGCAATGGCGGAGCGCAGGGCGCTGCGCCTGCAGCAGCCGACATGTCGGCCCTGGTCGCGCTTGCCGAAGATCTGCGGCATCTCGAAGATCTGAGCCGCGACGGCGAAGAACGCACCCACAAGACCTTCCAAGCTCTGCACGAGACTTTGGTGCATATTGCCGACCGGCTGGATACGATGGAAGAGCGGGTTCGCCCGGCCGCCCGGATACCGGCGGCGGAAGTCGATTTCGACGTCGATCCCTACGCACTGGTCGATGCAGCCCGGGAGCCGGCTAAAGCTCCGGTGATGCAGGCGCCGAAGGCTTCGCCTGTGCTGCGCACGGCCGCCATCGCCGAAGAGGCGGCGCCGCGTATGCCGGAAGCGGCATTGGCCGACAGCACCAGCGCGATCGCCATCGACGCTACCAGCCAGCTGGAAAAGCCAGTCGTTCCCGCCAAAGGCAGCCTGCTCGCAAGCCTTGGCCGCAAGCTGATGCCAGCGCGCAAGACGGAAGAAAAGGCGGTCACCGAGCGCACAGTCATCGATCCCGCTCCGTCGATCGATCCCGTCGACGTGGTACCGACTGAGGCGGCAAACGAGCTGCTGGAACCGGGCTCGGGCGCACCTGATGTGAAGAAGATCCTGGAGCGCGTGCGCGCCAGCCAGAACGCCCAGCGCGGCAAGCCGGCCACCGAAAACGATCGGGCCGACTATATAGCCGCTGCGCGCCGCGCCGCGCAGGCTGCCGCCATGGAGATCGACAGCAACGCAAAGCCTGCGACGCGCGCCGAGCGCCGTGCCGCCAAGCCTGAAAAAGCCGGCAAGGGCGGCGCTTTCTCGCGCTTCCGCCGGCCGATCCTGCTGGCAGTCGGCGCCGTACTGCTCGCCATCATGGCCTTCCCGCTTGCCCGGACGCTGATGACGGGCGAAAAGGCCCCGCCGCCGGCTGAAGTCTCGGCCCTGACCGGTGCGACCGAAACGCCCCAAGCCAACATGGCGGCCCCTGCGCCGATTGCGCCGGAAGTAACCGCGCCGGAAATCGGCGCTCAGGTGCCGGCGATGACGCCGGAGACAACATCTCCCGAGGCGGCCGCTCCCCCAGAGCCGCAGCCGGCGAGACCCGACCACCTGACCGATGCAGCGCCGCTTGACGGCGAAGGAGCCGAATCCTTCGACCAGGCACCGGCACAGGAGACGTCCGGCTTCGTTCCGAACGCGCCCGCCGCACCGGCAGCAACGACGCTGGCAGCTCCTGCTGCTGCCTCCATCATCGTTCCAGACACGATCCAGCCGCAGCCGCTCGCCGACGCGGCACGCAACGGCGATGCGCTGGCGCTTTTCGAGATCGGGGCGCGCTACACCGAAGGCCGCAACGGCCTTGCCGCCGACCAGAAGCAGGCCGCGAGCTGGTACCAGCTTTCCGCCGACAAGGGCTTTGCGCCGGCGCAGTACCGTCTCGGCAGCATGTATGAGAAGGGCAATGGCGTCGCTCGCGACGTGCAGAAGGCCAAGGCCCTCTACGAACAGGCTGCAGCCCAGGGCAATGCCAGCGCCATGCACAATCTCGCCGTACTCTACGCCTCCGGCGCGCTCGGCCGGCAGGATTATGCGACGGCCGCCTCATGGTTCCAGAAGGCAGCCGACCTCGGCATCACCGACAGCCAGTTCAACCTCGCCATCCTCTGTGCCCGCGGCAATGGCGTGCCGGCGGATCTGGAAGAATCCTACAAGTGGTTTGCGATCGCCGCCAGGGCCGGTGACAAGGACGCCGCTCAGAAGCGCGACGAAGTGGCGAATGCCATGAAGCCGGACCAGCTCGAACGCGCCCGTGCCAAGGCCGACCTCTGGAAGCCGCAGCCGCTCGACAACAAGGCGAACGGCATCGAGATTCCGGACGCATGGGCGAGCGGCGCTGCGCCGAAGACGGCAACCGTCGACATGAAGAAGGCCATCCGCAACATCCAGGCGATCCTCAACAATAACGGATTCGACGCCGGCCCGCCGGACGGAGAGATGGGCGCCAAGACGGTGACCGCCATCAAGAACTTCCAGAAGTCGATCGGCCAGGAGCCGACCGGCAAGGTCAATGACGAGACGGTGAAGGCGCTTCTGGAGCGCAACAAGCCAGGCGCCAAGGCCATCTAAGACAACCCGGCGGCACCCTGCCGCAGGGCTTTGCACCTTTCGCGCCGACCGTCACAAAACCTGAAAAAAGCCGGATTATGCGGGACATATCGGGACTCGCATCCAGCTGACCATGGCTTTTTTCCTTCGAAAGCCTCTGGCAACGATTTGACAGTAGGATGCGCCATTCGAATGGGGACATGAGAGTGCCGCCCCGGCAGGAGCGGCAATAATCGGGGTCGGCTGTGACAATCTATCTGCCCATCGCAGAATTGTCGGTGAACATCTTCATCATTCTCGGCATGGGGGCTGCCGTCGGTTTCCTGTCCGGCATGTTCGGCGTTGGCGGCGGCTTCCTGATCACGCCCCTCCTGATCTTCTACAACATCCCCCCGGTCGTCGCCGTCGCGACAGGCGCCAACCAGGTGGTGGCTTCCTCGATATCGGGGGCGATCACACATTTCCGGCGCGGTACGCTGGATGTGAAGCTCGGTACGGTGCTGCTTGTCGGCGGTCTTTCGGGCGCGACGGTCGGCATCTGGATTTTCTCGTTGCTGCGCGCCATCGGTCAGCTCGACCTCTTCATCTCCCTGCTTTACGTCGTCTTCCTCGGTACGGTCGGCGGGCTGATGCTTTGGGAAAGCGTCAACGCCATGCGCCGTGCCGCCCGTAACGAAGCGCCTGCCCCACGGCGACCGGGCCATCAGCACTGGGTGCACAAGCTGCCGCTGAAGGTGCGATTCAAGAAATCGAAGATCTATCTCTCGGTGATCCCGATCGTGACACTCGGATTTTCGATCGGCATCCTCACCTCTGTGATGGGTGTCGGCGGCGGCTTCATCATGGTGCCGGCGATGATCTACCTGCTGCGCATCCCGACCAATGTGGTCGTCGGGACCTCGCTCTTCCAGATCATCTTCGTGACCGCCTATACGACAATCGTGCAGGCGGCGACCAACTATTCGGTCGATATCGTGCTCGCCTTCTTCCTGATGCTCGCCGGCGTCATCGGTGCGCAGTATGGCGTGCGCGTCGGCCAGCGGCTGCGTGGCGAACAGTTGCGCGCTCTGCTCGGCCTGCTGGTTCTTGCCGTCGGCCTGCGCCTTGCAGTCGCACTGGTCGTGACACCGGAAGACATCTATTCGGTGGTCATGGGAATGGGGAACTGATGCTTCGGCTCCTCCTGCTCCTTGCCCTTCTCATGCCTGTCGCCGCCTGGGCACAGGTGCTGCTGCCCGGACAGGGAACGACGCGGGCAGAGCGCGAGGGGCTGGAAATCGGCACTTCCACCAGCGAAATCGCCATTACCTCCGATTTCCGCGGCGCGGATCTGACGATTTTCGGCGCGGTGACGAATACCGACGACCTGCTGCTCGCCATCGGCCAGTATGATGTCATCGTGGTTCTAGAAGGCCCGCGCGAAGACGCCACGGTGCGCAAGAAGGAGCGGGTCTTCGGCATCTGGATCAATACCTCGTCAATGACCTTTGCCGACGTACCGCATTCCTATTCGATGTCGAGTTCGCGCTCCATCGATGACATCACGACGCCGCTCGACCTGACCGGAGAGGGTATCGGCATCGACCATATTCCGCTGCGGCCGATCGATTTTGCCGGCAACTTCAACAGTCTCAACGAATTCCGCACCGCCTTCAGGCGTCTGCAGCAGTCGGGCGGGCTTTACGAGCGCGATCCGAGCGGCGTTCGTTTCGTCTCCTCCAACCTCTTCAAGGCAAGCCTGCGGCTGCCGGCCAATATTCCGAACGGCGTGCATACGGTGCGTGCCTATCTGTTTAAGAGCGGGAAGTTCGTAACGCAGAAATCGCAGCCGCTGCGCGTCATCAAGACGGGCATCGAGCAGACGATTACCGACGCGGCGCATGAGCAACCGATTTTCTACGGCTGCTTTGCGGTGCTGCTGGCCGTGCTGACGGGATGGGGCGCCAGCCTGATTTTCCGCAAGGATTGATCGGGCGGAGGTCCGCCGTCGCGGCGATGACTTTCAAATGGGCTTTTATCAAACGTCCGGGGACGATGACGTACCCGGTGGGCGGACGCTTGTCCCGATGCCTGCCATAGCCACCATTCAAAGTCTTCTTGCTCATAACCGCTTGCATTTCACCATCAGTCAAGCTAACTTCAAAACCAGTTGCTTATGGCAACTGGTTTTGAAGAACATGGTCTAAGGAGGATGAGATGAGGAAGCTTGTTGTCTGGAACCTGATGACGCTGGACGGTTACTTCGAAGGGACGAAGCCGTGGGATATCGAGTTTCACAATCTGGCCTGGGGCCCGGAGCTCGAGAAATATGCCGAGCAGTTCGGTGAAGAAGGCGACCTTTTGGTCTTCGGCCGCAAGACTTATGAGGGCATGGCCGCCTACTGGCCGAGCGCGGAGAGCGAAGACAAGATCAAGGCCTATATGAACGGCATCGCCAAGATCGCCGTCTCGCGGACCATGGAAAAGGCGGACTGGAACAATACGCGCGTCGTCAATGATCCGGTGTCCGAGCTGAAGCGGCTGAAGGAAGAAGATGGTAAGACGATCTTCGTCTTCGGCAGCGCCGAGCTTGCCGATACCCTGTTGAAGGCGGAGTTGGTGGATGAAATCCGCATCTGCCTCGTGCCCGTTATTCTCGGCCGCGGTAATCCGCATTTCAAGCCTGCGGATGCGCAGCAGACCCTGAAACTGCTCGACTCGTCTGTGACGAAGAGCGGCGCGGTGATCCTGCGCTATGAGCCCGTCAGGGCAGTCTGATCATTTGCCTTTACCGGCTGCAGCCACCAAGGCTGCGGCCGCTTCGCCTGCCGTTTCCATATAGGTGGGATCGCGATGCAGGAGCACGGCGGCAAAGGAGCCGTCGAGCAGCAGAACGACCTGGCGGGCGAGCTTTGGCGCCTCGACAAGATGCTGCTCCTCGAAGAGAGCAGCGAGCCATTGCTCGACATTCTTCTTATGCGCGGCGCCAACCTTGATGGCGGGATGGCCGGGCATATTGGCAAGTTCAGCCGAGGTCCTGAGATAACCGCAGCCCTTCCATTTCGGATGCCGCGCCGAGCGAGCAAGATTGTCGAATATACCCTTCACCTTCGCCGCCAGATCCCCATCCGTTTCCGCAAACCAGCGCCGATAGACCGCAAGATTGGGCTGATCGCGGGTTTCCAGATAGGCGGTGATCAGGTCGTCCTTGCTGTCGAAATGATAATAGAGGGTGCGCTTCGTGACATCGGCTTTCTCCGCCACGGCATCGACGCTCACGGCCCGGATGCCTTCGCTGTAGAACAGTTTGGCGGCGGCGGTGACGATGCGTTCGCGCGTGTCGGAAGCGGATTTGACCATGTCGGCAATGTATACCGACTAGTGAGTATCCTCAACATCAACTGTCGCCTACTGTCCCGGCCAAAGTGCAGGCAAGGGAGAGATATATGTCGGCTGCAAGAAAACGGAGGAAGAGCGACCTTGCACGGGAGGCAGAAGCTGTCGCGATCGGCTGCCGTGACGGCGTGGAACTTCGCGGCCATCTCTGGAGTGCAATCAGCGACCGCAACAATGGCAGCGTCGTCATCAATCCGGCAACCGGCGTCGCGGCACACTATTATCACTACTATGCGCGCTTTCTCGCCGAACACGGCTTTGACGTGCTGACCTATGATTATCGCGGCATCGGCCTGTCGCGCCCGGAACGGTTACGCGGCTGCGGCTATCGCTGGCGGGACTGGGGTGAACGGGATTTCGATGCGGCGCTGCTTTTCATGGAAGGCCAGCGGCCCGGCCAGCCGCTTTTCGTCGTCGGACACAGTATCGGGGGCTTTCTGCCCGGCCTTTCGGTGCGTGCCGACCGCATCACGCGCATGCTTGCAGTCGGCGCGCAATATGGGAACTGGCGAGACTATGCCCCCGCGCACCGCTGGTGGCTGCTCCTGAAATGGCATCTTTTCATGCCAGCGGCGACCTTGCTGTTCGGCTATTTTCCAGGGCGGCGTCTTGGCTGGCTCGAGGATCTTCCGAAGGGCGTTGCGCTCGACTGGGCGTTCCAGCGGGAATGGATCGATCCTCATCCATCGGCTGCCGAAAGAGCCGGTGCGTCGAAGCCCTTTGAGAGTTTTCATGCGCCAATCCTGAGCCTCACCGTCACCGATGATGAGATTGCGACTGTCCACGCTATCAGGCGCGGTCTTTCCCATTATCGCAACGCAAAGGTGGAAGAAGTGCTGCTGACGCCGGAAGATCTTGGATTTCCGAGGATCGGACATTTCGATCTTTTCCACGCCCGCCACGCCGCCGGCTTCTGGCTCGACACTCTGCTCTGGCTGCGGGACGGCACCAATCCCTGGCCTGGTAAAAAGCCATCGGAACATCTCGTATTCGCATAAAAACCGCTCTTTAACGTTTACGAGTTAGTAATCTCTCGGAAACGAGAGGTTTGTAGCATGCGTACTCGTATCGTGCTCGCGGTCATCGGGCTGGCCCTGCTTGCCGGCTGCGCGACAGCGCCCCGCCAGACGAGAAATATCTGCGCCGTCTTCGATCAGAAGGATGGTCTCTTCACAAGCTGGCAGGGTGCTGCGGAGCGTGCGGAGAAGAAATACGGCGTGCCGGTGCCAATCCTGATGGCGACCATGTATGTCGAATCCGGCTTCCAGCCTTATGCGCGGCCGCCGCGCACGAAACTTTTCGGCTTCATTCCCTGGACGCGGCCTTCGACGGCCTATGGCTATTCGCAGGCGCTGAACGGGACCTGGGACCACTACCAGTCCGAAACCGGCAACTGGGCCGCAACGCGTACCAACTTCGCCGACGCGATCGATTTCATCGGCTGGTACCACTACAGCAACAGCCAGGCGACGGGTATTCCGCTCAACGACGCCTATGGTCTCTACCTTGCCTATTATTCCGGTCCGACAGGATACAAGCGCGGCGACTGGCGCAACAATGGTCAGCTGCAGCAGACGGCGCAGAAGTTTGCGCGGATGGCCGGGACCTATCAGCAGCAATTGCAGGGATGCAATTGAGTTATTCCCTTCTCCCAGTGGGAAAGGGAGAAGGTGTCAGCCCCGCAAATTGTCGTATCGGACCGAATAGATCCTGTCACGCCCGAGCAGATGAGCAATCAGCGACGCCTTGTCGAAAAGGCCCTTCATTGCGTTGTGGCCGAGGTCGAGACCACCGCTCATGACGCCGAAAGCAGGCATCAGCAGGCGGGCGCCGTCCGTGGCGAAGCAGGGACGGCGAACGGATTTTTCGCGGCGGCGGACGGTGGCCGCCGGATGCAGATGGCCGGCGATTTCACCCTTCTGCAAGCCATCGCGCGGCTCATGACGGAAGGTCAGGCCGGCATAATATAGCTCGTCCGAACAGGTGCCCGGCAGGTCGACGGTGCCGTCAGGGTCGTGATTGCCGTTGATCCAGATCCATTCGCGGCCGCGGGCCATCTCGACGATCAGGGTGCGGAAGGCATCCGGCAGGTGCTGCGAGCCGACGCGGTCGTGAAAATTGTCACCAAGCGATATGACGAGTTTCGGATCGTAGCGGGAAATGACGGCGGCGAGCACAGTCAGTGTCGCCAGCGTATCGTAGGGCGGCAGCATCATGCCGCGGCGGGCGTAAGCTGCGCTTTTTTCCAGATGGAGGTCGGAAACGACGAGAATGCCGGCATCCGGCAGGTAGAGCGCACCAAGCGGATCGCAGACGGCAGCAATACCATGAATAGCGGTTTCGACGCCCGGTATTGCAGCAAGGCTGATCATGTCGCGCGCGAGCGCAAGGCGGTTCATCACTCTCGTATTCCCAATAAATTCAGGCCCGATTTCTCAGGACATGGCCTCGGCGATCAGATCGTCGGCGGCTTCGGCAAGCAGGGCGTCATGAGCCTGACCCGGTACCGATTCCCGGCCGATTTCCAGCATGACCGGCACGGCGAGCGGCGAAATATGATCCAGCGCCCGGTGGGTGATGTGGCCCTTGATTCGCCTCAGCATATCGCCAAGGCGGGAAATATCCAAAAGACCGGTCGAAGCATCTTGCCGTGTTGCCTGCAGCAGGATGTGATCGGGCTCGTGGGTGCGCAGCACATCATAGATCAGGTCGGCGGAGACGGTGATCTGCCGGCCGGTCTTTTCCTTTCCCGGATGGCGCCGCTCGATCAAACCTGCGATCACGGCACAATTGCGGAAGGTACGCTTCAGAAGGAAGGATTCATTCAGCCAGGATTCCAGATCGTCGCCCAGCATGTCCTCATCGAAGAGATCGGAAAGACTGAGGCGGCCGTTGGCGATCATCAGGCCAAGATCTTCAAGCCCCCAGATAGCAAGGGAATAATCCGTTGCGACGAAACCGAGGGGTTTAGCCCCTGTCCTGTCCAGACGGCGGGTAAGCAGCATGCCGAGCGTCTGGTGTGCGAGCCGACCTTCGAAGGGATAGATGACCATGTAACCGCGGCTGCCGCGCGGGAAGGTCTCGATCAACAGCTCGTCGCGTTTCGGCAGGAGAGATTTTTCTTTCTGCAGTGAGAGCCAGTCTCGCACCTGATCCGGCAGGCGGTGCCAGCGGTCGGGATCATCGAGCATCGAGCGGACCTGATCGGCAAGGTAGGTCGAGAGCGGGAACTTGCCGCCGGCATAGGAAGGGATTTTCGGATCGAAGGAATAGGCCTGGCTTACCAGCGCCTCGTTTTCCCGGATGCCTTCGAAGCGGAGCACCTTGCCGGAGAAGATGAAAGTATCGCCCGGTGCAAGCTGTTCGAGGAAATATTCCTCGACCTTGCCGAGCACTGCACCCGGACGGCCAAGCCTGCCGCCGTCGCCGCGTTTGGCCATGCGGATGTTCAGCATCGGATCCTCGACAATGGTGCCGAGGTTCAGGCGATATTGCTGGGCGACCTGCGGATTGGAGACACGCCAGCGGCCCTCCTTTGTCTTGCGGATGCGGGCATAACGCTCATAGGTGCGCAGAGCGTAGCCACCGGTCGCCACGAAGTCGACGACACGCTCGAATGTCTCCCATGGAAGATCGGCATAAGGCGAGGCGCTGGTGATCTCATCATAGAGTTCCAGCATGTCGAAGGGTTCGGCGCAGGCCATGCCGAGCACGTGCTGGGCAAGCACATCGAGTCCACCGCGGCCGACGGGGGGCGTATCCTGCGCGCCGATGTAATTCGCATCGAGTGCTGCCTGGCACTCCATGACCTCGAAGCGGTTGGCGGGGACGAGGATCGCCTTCGACGGTTCGTCCATGCGGTGATTGGCGCGGCCGATACGCTGGGCAAGGCGCGAGGCGCCCTTGGGCGCACCAACATGGATGACGAGGTCGACATCGCCCCAGTCGATGCCGAGATCAAGCGTGGAGGTGGCGACAACGGCGCGCAGCCGGTTGGCAGCCATGGCGGCCTCGACCTTGCGGCGCTGGGCAACATCGAGGGAACCATGATGGAGCGCGATCGGCAGATTTTCCTCGTTGACCGTCCAGAGCTCCTGAAAGAGCATTTCGGCCTGCGAGCGGGTATTGACGAAAAGCAGCGTCGTCTTGTGATCGATGAGCTGTCGATAGACATCCGGGATCGCATATTTGGCGGCATGGCCGGACCAGGGGATGCGCTCCTCTGTATCGAGAATCGAGATATCGGGCTTGGCACCGCCTTCGACAAGCACGAGGCCGGCGTGGTTTTCCTTGCCCTCCTGCTGCGCCACCAGCCATTTCTGCAGATCCAGGGGTTCGGCCACGGTGGCTGAAAGACCGATGGTCTTCAGATCGGGCGCAAGCCTGCGCAGCCGAGCAAGGCCGAGCGAGAGCATGTGCCCACGCTTTGACGTGACGAGCGAATGCAGCTCGTCGAAGATGACGTATTTCAGGTCCTTGAAGAAGCGCTCGGCTTCCCGGTTTGCCAGAAGCAGGGCGACCTGCTCCGGCGTCGTCAGCAGGATATCGGGCGGGTTGAGCTTCTGGCGCTGACGCTTGGCATTCGGCGTGTCGCCGGTGCGGTTCTCGATCGAGATCGGCAGGCCCATTTCGGTGACGGGCTTCGTCAGGTTGCGCTCGATATCGACGGCCAGCGCCTTCAGCGGCGAGATGTAGAGCGTGTGGATGCCGGTAAAGGCGGAACCCGGCGGGATCTTGCCGCGGCGGGTGAGATCGGTCAGCGACGGCAGGAACCCGGCGAGCGTCTTGCCGGCGCCGGTCGGCGCAATCAGCAGCGTGCTCTCGCCGGCTTCGGCCCGAGCCAGCAATTCGAGCTGGTGGGCGCGCGGGCGCCAGCCCTTTTCCGCAAACCAGCGGAGAAAGGGGGCGGGCAAGGCAAGGTTGGTCTCGGCATCGATCTGATCCACGGGGCAAATGTAGTTCAAACGCGGACGAATAGAAGCGGTATTGACTCCCCAGCATAATCGTGGATAAATAATATCCACGATTAAAGGAGATCGGCTGTGAAGCTTGGTGACGGCGTCGAACAGAGCATTCATTGCACGGCGGTACTATCAGGGCTTTCGGCGGGCGGCGTGCTATCGGCCGCAGCCCTCGCCGAATATCACGGCGTATCGACGAGCTATCTGCTGAAGCACCTGCAGGCGCTTTCGGGAGCTGGAATTCTGGAGACAGTGCCGGGGCCGAAGGGCGGTTACCGGCTGGCGAAGAAGCCGGAAGACATTTCGCTGCTCGATATCGTGCTCGCGGTCGAAGGGCCGGCGCCTGCCTTCCGCTGCGCCGAGATCCGCCAGCGCGGCCCGAACCCGCTGCCGCAGCGCTATTTCACCAAGCCCTGCCAGGTCACGGCGGCAATGCTCAGAGCCGAGCGCGCCTATCGCGCCGAACTCGCGAGCACCAGCATCGCCGACATTCTGACAGAGCTTTCCGCTGATGATGACGGCGGGATCGCAGCCAGAGGCTGCGCCTTCATGGAAATGCATGAAAGAAAAGTGGCTCGCTGAGCCCCTAACACAAACCCCAACCCAAGGAGAAATACCATGCAAGCACGTTTCAACTTCGGCAAAGCCGCTCCGGATGCCTATAAGGCCGTCGTCGCTCTGGAGCAGTATGTGCAGGAATCCGGACTGGATAAGCGCTTCATTCACCTGATCAAGCTTCGTGCCTCGCAGATCAATGGCTGCGCCTATTGCGTCGACATGCATTCAAAGGAAGCGCGCCATCACGGGCTTTCCGAACAGTGGATCAACCTGATGTGCGTCTGGCGGGAATCGCCGGTTTACGACGCCCGCGAACGCGCGCTGCTCGGCTGGGTCGATGCGGTGACGAAGATTGCAGAGACTGGTGCGCCGGATGCCGATTACGAAGCCCTGAAGGCGCATTTCTCTGAAGAAGAAATGACCAAGATCACGGTTGCGATCGGCACTATCAATATCTGGAACCGGCTTGCTGTCGGCTTCCGCAGCCAGCATCCGATCGATGCGCCGCAGAAGGCAGCCTGATAGATTCTGCCTATAGGGAATTCATCCCAGCGACCGACCCGAAGGTTTCGGGTCGGTTGATTATATGGTCACCCGTGATCCGTCGTGGCCCGTGCGGCAACGGCTCCAGGCCATTTGCCCGAGAGGTCGACGCTGTTGAATATGTCGCGAACGACCTTGGCGATTTCCTCTGCAGAAGAACCCTTGGCATATTCTTCCTGCATGCGGCGTCTGACAAGCTTTTCCAAATCTGACATAGCTCACCTCATCATATCCGGCACGAGGAGAAGTGTCGCGCCAGGACCGATCACGGGCAAGTTACGTTTTGTTTAGAATGGCTTACGGATTTGTAAGGTTAGAACTGCCCCAAAGCGTGTCGCGATCCTTCAGATTCGCCTACCACGCCTTAGGCTCTTGTCTTCGCATGTCGTTATCGCAAAACCGCTGCACAGTTTTGTGCGACATGCTTTAGAGCGCGATGTAGCGGTCGGCCCTGTGGTTGACGGCGACGAAGAGGTTGAGGACCACGGCACCGAGCACGGAATAGAAGACGACCGGCGGCGTGGTGACGAAAAAGGCGGCGGCCAGCACGCACATATCGATCACAAGCTGCACGAGACCAGCGCGGATGCCGAAACGCTCCTGCATATAGATGCCGAGAATGCCGACGCCGCCGAGGCTGGCGCGATGGCGATAGAGCGCCAGAAGGCCGTAGCCAAGCAGCAGACCACCAAGAAGAGCCGCCCAGGCCGGATGAATGGCGGCGATCTCCATAACCTTCGGCTGCAGGCTAGTGAGAAGCGAGGTCAGGCCGATAGCGATGAACGTCTTGATCGTGAAGGCCGTGCCGAGGCGCTTCCACGAGAGATAGAAGAAGGGCAGGTTGAGCAGGAAGAAGGCGAGGCCGAAATTCACGCCGAAAGCATAGTGCAGCAGGAAGGCAATGCCGGCGGTGCTGCCGGTGAGAAGGCCGGCACTGGCGAGCACATAAAGGCCGAGCGCGGAAACGAGGCTGCCGGAGAATATGCCTTGCACATCCTCGACCGGCGTGTGGCGCGTCGCAGTGGTGTTCCAGAAACCGAGGGCACTGATGAGCTGGCTCATGACGCGATCTCCAATAGCGGCGGCTCCGGACAGGCCGGAGGAAGAGGAAATGTAAGGGTGGATGCGGCGCGTGCTGCGCTTTGGGGGCGCGTCGCTTCTCGCGGAATGGCCGGATTATCAGGCCTTGCAAGGTTGCGCGCAAACGAAATACGTAAGTAATGCTGACCTATTTTAAAATCGCAAGAAATATGCGTTCAGTCGGTCTTGCGCGTAAGGAACAGAATGCCGGAAACCGGTTTGCCGCCATCTTTGCGAATGGTGGTTTTGACGATGTCGAGGATTTCGAGACCGTGCGCCGCTGCCAGCCCTTCGACATAGGATTGGGAGTGGGCATAACGCAGTGACGGCGCCAGGCTGAAGCCATCGCCTTCGCCGCCATCCTCGACCGAAAAGACAAAATCGGCGCCCGCTATGGCGAGGTCGTCGAGGATTGCAAAGACGCTTTCCAGATTGCCGAGATACATCAGCACGTCGGCGGCGGTGACGAGATCGGCGCGGTGCCGCGCGCCATCGGTAAAGAGACCGGAGGCTTCGGACGCCAGCGACAGGTCTGCCTGGGCGAGGTGGTCGTAGATATGCTTTTCGGCAGCCTTCGCCAGCATGTTCTGCGACAGGTCGAAACCTTCGAGCTCCGTGACTTGGGCGCGGATTTCAGGGCCGAGCAGGCCCGTACCGCAGCCGAGATCAACGGCACGCCGATAGTGCCTTCCGGTCGACGCGACGAGCGCCGCAAGTTTCTGCGGAACGGAATAGTCCAGCTTCTCGACGAGCGAGGTCTCGAAACGATCGGCATAATCGTCGAAGAGGCGTTCAACATAGCGGCTTGGCGGCTGGGCCGGCGTCTCAGTGTCGCCGAGCAGAGCAAGCTTGAGGCTCGAGCCGAAAACATCCTCGGGATCGAGTTCCAGCGTACGGCGATAGGCTTCGACGGCGGCATCCGTTTTGCCCACCTTTTCCTGGTAGGTGGCGAGGCGGTACCAACCTGCAGCCCATGCCGGTACCAGTTCCAGCGCCTGTTCCATCAGCTCGGCGGCGGCATCCGGCTCGCCGCCCTCATCCAGCATCCTGGCGTAATCGGCACGGCGGTCGGCGATGACATCGCCGGATGAGAGCTGGCTTGGCTGCATGATTAGACCCTTTGGCTGGCGGCATTTGGCTTCGGCCACAAAAAAACTCAAGTCCTATTTCAGAGGCGGTGCTGTCTTGGCGGAAAAGGCTTGCGGGCGAATCGCCGCGACCGTATCTCAAGGCAAACAGGAGATGGCGCATGTCCGATCAGGTGAACAGGTTCCTCGGCGATTCCATTGGCCGCACGATCATCAAACTTTTGGTGGTGTCGCTGATCGTCGGCTTCGTCATGGCCATCTTTGGGCTGACCCCCTGGGAACTTATCTACAACTTCCGTGATTTCGTGATCCATCTATGGCGGCAGGGCTTCTCTGCGCTTGGCCGCGTCGGCGACTATCTGATCCTGGGTGCGACCATCGTCATCCCGATCTTCATCATCATCCGTCTTTTCAGCTATCGCAAATAACATGAGCTCAATCATCCTTTCACGCCGCGGCCTGCTGCAGCTTTCAGGTCTTGCACTGGTGGCCGGCATTGCCGGCTGCACGACGACCCCGAAACTTGCGACCACGCCTTCCAATGCCGCAGACGAGACGGCTTCTGCATTACCGCTCGTCAACCAGCTTCGCGCCAAGAACGGCCTGCCGCCGCTCAGCGTCGATCCGCATGCAAGTGCCGCCGCGATCTTCCAGGCCAAGCGCATGGCAAGTGCGGGCAGGATGAAGCATCTGATGGGCATGACGGACAGTTTCGGCGCCCGCGTGAAGGCGAGCGGTGTTGCCCTGCCGGCCGCCGAAAACATCGCGTCGGGCCAGCAGAGCGTCGATGCGGTCGTCACCGCCTGGATCAACTCTCCCCACCATCTGGAAAATATGCTCGGGCGCTATAGCGGTATCGGCGTTGCCGTTGCACATAATACGTCTTCCAAGAACCTGCCCTATTGGGCCATGGTGCTTTCCAGCTGAGGCGATTCCGCCTCTCTCCCCAAGAGGCGGATATGGATACCGGCAGCAGCAGAAATACATTGGCATTCGACGTGACGCACCGGCTGGTGCTGTCGATCGCCATTCCGATGACGCTCGGCTTCATGACCACGCCGCTGCTCGGCATCACCAATACCGCCGTCGTCGGCCATATGGGCGATCCGGAAGCGCTGGCGGGGCTGGCGATCGGCGCCATGCTGTTCGACCTCATCATGGGCAGCTTCAATTTCCTGCGTGCCTCGACCACCGGCCTGACGGCGCAGGCGCTCGGGCGGCGTGACGCGCATGAGCAGCAGGCCGTCTTCTGGCGGGCGATCGTCTCGGCGCTCGGCTCCGGCCTGGCACTTCTCGTGCTATCACCGCTGTTGATCCTGATCGGGCTGAAGCTGATGGGGGCGGAGGGTCGGATTGCCGAGGCGACCAGCACCTATTTCTCGATCCGCATTCTCGCCGCACCGGCAGCGCTTGCCAATTACGCCCTTCTCGGCTTCGTCCTCGGCCGCGGTCAGGGTCGGACAGGGCTGCTGCTGCAGGCGCTGATCAACGGCATCAATATCCTGCTTTCCATCTATCTCGGGCTTTCGCTCGACTGGGGCGTTTCAGGCGTCGCCTGGGGCACGATGGCGGGCGAAACGGCGGGCGCGCTTGCCGGTCTTTTCATCGTGCTGCGCAGTTTCGACAAAGCGTATCGGCCAAGTCGGATGGAGGTCTTTTCGCGGAGCAAGCTCGCCGAACTCTTCGCGCTGAACCGCGACATCCTGATCCGCACCTTCGTGCTGATCGGCTCATTCGCGATCATGACCCGCATCGGCACCAGCTTCGGCGCCATAACACTGGCGGCCAATGCCGTGCTGATGAACTTCTTCCTGCTGTCGGGCTATTATCTCGACGGCCTTGCCAATGCCGCCGAGCAGATCACCGGCCGGGCGATCGGCGCGCAATACCGGCCCGCCTTCGACCGCGGTTTGAGACTCACGATCCTCTGGTCCTTCGGGCTGGCGGCGATCATTTCCGGCTTCTTCTATTTTGCCGGCCCAACTCTGATTTCAGTGTTGACCAATTCGCCCGAGGTCCAGGCAGCGGCCGAGACCTACCTGCCTTGGGCAGCGGTCACGGGGCTGACGGGTGCGCTTGCCTTCCTGATGGACGGCGTCTTCATCGGCGCGACATGGTCCGTCGACATGCGCAACCGGATGCTGATGTCCTTTGCAGGATATCTCGCCATGCTCGCCGTCTTCGTGCCGCTCTTCGGCAATCATGGCCTATGGCTGGCGATGAATGCCTTCCTGCTGTTTCGCGGTTTCTTCTTGGCAGTGCTGGTGAAGCCACGCGCGGCTCAGACGTTCCGAGCCGCCCAGTAATCGACGCGGCTGTCCCTGAGATCGCGGATCGAGGCAACCTTTTCACGGTCGAGCAGCTTCGACAGGCCGCGCACAATCGTGCCGGGAAGGCCCGGGCCTTCATAGACCATGCAGGAATAGAGCTGCACGAGATCGGCCCCGGCTCTGACCTTTTCCAGCGCCGTTTCGGCCGAGGACACGCCGCCGACACCAATGATCGGCAGGGACGGACCGACGCGCTTGCGCATCTTGGCGAGCACAGCGGTGGATTTCTCGAACAGCGGCACGCCGGAGAGGCCGCCGGTCTCCTTCGCCTGGAGCTGATCCTTCAAGCCGTCGCGGGAGAGCGTCGTGTTCGAGACGATGAGACCATCCAGCGCATGCGACAGCGCCTCCGCGGCAATGTCATCCATGCCCTCTTCGGTAAGATCAGGGGCGATCTTCAGGAAGACCGGGATTTTCCGGCCGGCCTTTTCGGCCTCCTCGTCGCGTGCCGTCAGCACGGCCGACAGGAGAGCAGCGAGGCTTTCGCGCGCCTGCAGATCGCGCAGGCCCGGCGTGTTGGGCGAGGAAATATTGGCGGTGAAATAGCGGGCGACCGAATAGAAGCGGCGGATGCCGGCGACATAGTCGGCGATCCGGTCCTCGCTATCCTTGTTAGCGCCGATATTGACGCCGACGATGCCCGCACGACCGATCTGCGTAAGACGGCGGAAGGCCGCTTCATGGCCTTCATTGTTGAAGCCAAGGCGGTTGATGACGCCTTCATCCTCCACCAGGCGGAAGATGCGCGGGCGCGGATTGCCCAATTGCGGCTTCGGTGTAACGGTGCCGATCTCAGTGAAGCCGAAACCGAGCTTCAGCAGTGCCTCCGGCACTTCCGCGTTCTTGTCATAGCCTGCCGCCATACCGAGCGGATTGGCAAAGTCGAGACCAGCAACGGTCTGGCGCAGTCGCGGATCCGGCGCGATGCGGCAGGCGGGCACGACGCCCGATTTCAGCGCCGCGATCGACATGCCGTGCGCGGTTTCCGGATCGAAGAGGAAGAGGCCCCGGCGGGCGATGCGCTTGAAAGGATCGATCACGGGGCAAGCTCCGGAAAGATGTGGAGGCCGGCATCGTCAAGCGATAAAGGCGCTTCCCAGAGGACGGCCGAAAGCGGCAGATCGGCATAAAGATGCGGGAAGAGCGCACCGCCCCGCGAGGGTTCGAAGACCAGCCTGTCACCGAAATTGCGGCCATCGATGGCGACGAGGACAAGGCCGGTCTGGCCGGCAAAATGCAGCGCTGCGGTCTGCTTGACCTGATCTGCCGTCGAGAAATGGATGAAGCCATCCTTGATATCGATGCCGGCGCCATGAAAAACGCCGGTTTGTCTGGCTTCCTGCCAGAGCGCCTCCGGCACGATCTTGTAAAGGGTCGGTGTCGCGGTCATGATGATCCCGTTGGTGGCCTTGTTGAGAAGGGGGCTGGCCTTCCTGATGAGGGCTTTGCCCCAAAGAGACGGCGATGTCCACGCCTGCGGGCGCAAAAACGGACAGGCACCAGGCTTTGCGGAGGATGAGACGATGAAGGCATTTGCAATCATGCTTGCCGCCGGTCTTCTGCCGCTTGCGGCATTGGCGGCGGAGCCAGACGCAGCCCGCTTCCAGCTCGAGCGCAGCGGCGACCATTTCGTGCGCCTCGACCGGCAGACGGGAGCGATGTCGCTCTGCACCGAAAATGACGGGGCGCTGGTCTGCCGCATGGCGGCCGATGAACGCGCCGCCTATGAGGACGAACTCGACCGGCTTGCCGATCGGGTGAGCGCGCTGGAGAAGAATACAGCCGCCCGGCCCGCCTTGCCGACGGATGCGGAAGTCGACCGCTCGATCGGCATCATGGAGCGGATGATGCGCAGTTTCATGGGTATAGTTCGGGAATTCCAGGCGGAAGACAAGGCCAATCCCCTTCCGCAGCGGAGTTGATCTGGTTATATTCATATAAATGGAGAGTCATGTTCGTGCGGGGAGCCGGACAGGACTGATGGGATCGAGCTCTTGGGAGGGAGTTTTCGATGCAGGAACAGACCATCATCATCGCTGACGACCACCCGCTTTTCCGCGACGCGTTGCGGCAGGCGGTGACCGGTATGGAAGGACAGCAGGCGATCGTCGAAGCCGGGGATTTCTCTGCGGCAAGAACGGCTGCGGGCGAGCACCCGGATGCGGACCTGATGCTGCTCGATCTTGCCATGCCTGGAGTCAGCGGTTTTTCCGGCCTGATGGCGCTGCGCTCCGAATTCGTCAGCTTGCCGATCGTCATCATCTCGGCAACCGATGACACCACGACGATCCGCCGGGCGCTGGAGCTCGGCGCTTCCGGTTTCATTTCGAAATCCTCAGGCATCGAGGATATCCGCCGCGGCATCCTGACAGTGCTCGCGGGCGACATTGCCACGCCGGAGAGCTATCGCGATGGACAGGAACAGGACCCCGATGTCGCCGACCTCATCCATCGCCTGCACACGCTGACACCGCAGCAGAGCCGGGTGCTGACCATGCTCGGCGAAGGACTCCTAAACAAGCAGATCGCCTACGAGCTCGGCGTTTCCGAAGCGACGATCAAGGCGCATGTCTCGGCAATCCTCCTGAAGCTCAACGTCGACAGCCGCACGCAGGCAGTCATCCAGCTCGGCAAGATCAATATGGCCATGGTCGCCTGAGCTTGCGCCCTGCAGCATCCACCCGAAAATCGGAATCGATTTTCGGAAAGCCTGACGCGCAGATTTAAACAGTTAGAGCGTCCTTTGTGCGTCCGAATGGACGCACGGCGCCCTAAAGAGACAGGATTTTATTCCTCATTTTCACTTTACTCGGGGAAGTGCCTCGGTTAATCTGCCGGCGATAGAAAGCGGCCGGATGGACCGCGGAACCGGACGCATATGCTGTCACATGACCAGATCTGGGGGGCGATCGACAGGCTTGCCGAAGGGCATGACCTGACGCCGTCCGGTCTTGCGCGGCGGGCGGGGCTCGATCCGACCTCCTTCAACAAATCCAAGCGGCTCTCGGCAGACGGGCGTCTGCGCTGGCCTTCGACGGAATCCATCGCCAAGGTGCTGGAGGCGACGGGGGCGAGCATGGAGCAGTTCCTTGGCTTCATGCGGCCGGCGGGTGCCGCCGCCGCCAGCCTGCCGGACAGTATTTTTGCCTCACAGGGAAGCTCCATTCCCCTGCTCGGCTTTGCACAGGCGGGCGCTGGCGGCTTTTTCGACGATGGCGGTTTTCCTGCGGGCCAAGGCTGGGATGTGGTGGAATTTCCGGCTGGCCCCTCGCAGAAGGCTGGCGTCTATGCGCTCGAGGTACAGGGCGAAAGCATGATGCCGCTCTATCGCGACGGCGATGTGCTGATCGTGGAGCCCGGTGCGCAGGTGCGCCGCAACGACCGCGTCGTCGTCAAGACACGCGAGGGCGAGGTCATGGCCAAGGTGCTTCTACGCCAGAGCCCGCGCTCCATCGAACTTTTGTCGCTTAATCCCGAACATCCTAACCGGACGATCGAGCTTTCCGACGTCGACTGGATTGCCCGTATCATCTGGGCCAGCCAATAGGAAAATAATCATGCGCCCTGCCGCCTTCATCACAGGTATCGCGGGGATAGCGACTGTGGTTGGTCTGCTCTTGGCCGGGCAAGCGCGGCTCAATGGCGGCGAGGGCCTGTCATCCAACGCCGATGCCGGAAGCGTAGCCGCAGTGTTGCCCGATGCGACCGCCGATGTGGCAAAACCGCCTGTATCGATCACAGACGAAGATGCTGAATTGATCGCTCGGGCAACGGAGCCTGCGCCAACCGAGCCGGCGGCGGCTCCATCCGGAAACACAGCAGAGGCCTCTTCCGAAAATGCGCCAGCGGATGCAATGGCGCAAAGCGCTCCTGCGCCGACAGAGACGCCATCAACTGCGCCTGCTGGAAAGGACAGCGTGGAACTGCTGCGGCCGACGGTGGAGAGCGCCGGCATCCTCTCCTTCGGCAAACGCAGGCTGCAGATTGCCAATGTCATCGAGACGCCCGCCGACAAGAGCTGCGGCTCGGATGGCAAACAGTGGCCATGCGGCATGATGGCGAAGACGGCGCTGCGGCTTTACCTGCGCAACCGCACGATCGATTGCGACCTGCCTTCCGATGCGTGGGAGGACATGGCGAGTGCGGCCTGCCGGCTGGGGCAGCAGGATATCGGCACATGGCTGGTTGAAAACGGCTGGGTGGAGGCGCAGCCGGGTTCACGGCTTGCCGCTGCCGGCGAAAAAGCAAAACAGGCAAAGCAAGGCATTCACGGCGAGGATCCGCGCCGCAGGCCGGCGGCTACACCCCGGCCCGAAACGGCCGCTCCCTTGTAATAAAGACCGCCAATTCCTAATCTCCGCTCATCGAAGAGGGAATCAGACATGAACAAGCCGCTTTCCGCCCATGACGCGCTGATCTATGTGATGGTGATGGCATCCGCCGTCGACAGCACCATGAATGACCGGGAAATGGAGAGGATCGGTCAGCTCATCGGCTTCCTGCCGGTTTTCCGCGATTTCGACGACGACAATCTGATTTCCATCGCCCGCGACTGCGCCTCGCTGCTGGCAGGCCCCGAAGGGCTTGACGTCGTGCTGGAGACCGTTCGCGATACGCTGCCTGCCCGTCTCTATGACACGGCCTACGCCTTGGCGGTCGAAGTCGCCTCGGCCGACCTTTCCGTCAAGGCCGAAGAACTGCGGCTGCTCAGCCTGCTGCGCGACCGCCTCGGCCTCGACAAGCTGACCTGCGCCGCCATCGAACGCAGCGCGATCGCCCGCTTCCGCAAGGGGTAAACCTTTCTGCTTTTTTTACGCAATTCCGCACGCAAAACCGCTGCACACGTTTGCTGGAATTGCTCTAGTACAGCCCGTAAGGGAAATAACGCAGATAGATTTCCTGCAGGCGGCCATTGCGCGAGAGCGTTGCCAGCGCATGGTCGATCGCCGCCATCAGCACGCTGTCGTTCTGGCGCAGCATGATCGTCATTCCCTCGCCCAGGAAATGCTCGGACATATAGGGACCGTCGAACAGGGCGCAGCATTTGCCCGAAGCTGACGAAGCGACCCAGAAGGAAAGCTGCAGCGCATCGGCAAAGGCAGCATCGATCTTGCGTTCCTTCAAGGCCGTCAGCAGCGCTTCCTTATTGTCGAAGGGCTGAGCTTTGATGGCGGGGAAGAAGGCAGCAAGCATCGCCTCATGCACGGTACCCTTGACCACGCCGACGGAATGGCCGGCGAGGCCGGTAGCCGTCGTTCCGGCCACGGAGGCGCCCACGTTGCGGACGAAGCGGGCCGGCAGCATCAGATAAGGGCGGGAGAAGAGGAACTCGCGGCGCAGCTCGGGCGTGACGGCAAGGCCGGCAATGACGGCGTCGCCCTGTAGGCCGGCGAGCGCTTTCTGCAGGTCGGCAAAGGGCAGCGCCTGGATCTGGCACTTGTCGGCGATCTCCAGCTCGGTGCAGATCTCGCGGGCGAGATCGACGTTGAAGCCGGAGAGCTTGCCGTTCTGGTCGGTGAAATTGAAGGGCGGGAAGTCCACCGAGGTCAGGAAACGCAGGCGCACGAGCGAGGAGAGATCGGGCTTCGCCAGGCGCTCGCGAGAATCGAAAAGCAGCGGCACGGACAGGCCCGATTGCTGCGCAAAAGCGGAAAAAGCCGAAAGCAGTACAACCGAAAATAGGCAAAGGACGAAAATCCCTCTGAGAGCCAGAAACGCCGGTCTAAATTGCACCATGATAACCTGCCTCGGGAATAAGAGCGGCGCTTGGCCACAGGCCGAGATGTAACAGAATCACGCCCATCGGGGAATATAGCCTGGCGGGCGGCAGACGGCGATCGGACAGAATTGCGATACGTGCAGGCCTTCAAAGCAAGGCTTCGGAAGACACGGCTCTGCGCCAGCCACACAAGAAATTCCGCATAAATTGCATTTTTTGAACACCCAAGCGCAAATGACAACCATGCCCTCAAAATTTACGGGCAATCCTGCGAGCCCGTTAGCGCGGAATTAAGCAATATCCGATCTTATTTGTTACCGACGACACCGACCTCACCGGCCGACCGCATGATGCGCATGTCGAACCTCTCAAGGTATCTCCCACACCGCAATACCGAAGAATTGTTCTGCAACAAATGATTTCAAAAGCACCGGGTTCGCAACACACCCGGTCAATCGGGTGACATTTCCATGCTGAAACATCTGAAAATCCGCACAAAAGTCATATCGGTCGTGGCGCTCCTGGGGCTGATCACCATGGCCGGATTGGTCTATGTCATGTCCGAGTTCCGCCAAGCGGACGCGACTTACAGCGCCTTCATCGATCATGAGGCGCTGGCTTCCATGCAGAGTGCGCGCGCCAGCGCATCGGTCGTCGCCTCGGTGCTGCAGGTGAGCCTGCTTGCCGAGATGAAGCCCGATACGCCGGCATTCCAAACGGCGCTCGCTACACCGAGCAAGCTGCCGCAGGCACGCGACCGCATGAAGCAGGCGCTGGCGCTTGTGCCCAGCCGAAAGGCGGCGATCGATGAAATCCAGGCCAGCATCGATGAAATCGAAACGCTGGCGAACAAGATCATCGAGCAGAGCAAGGCCAAAGACAGCGCCGGCGCCCTGGCGAATGTCGCCCTGATCAATGCCAAGCTCAACGCGCTGACGCCGAAGATGATCGCCAACAACGATGCGATGATGGCGATGCTCAACGACGGCGGCGACGCTCTTTCGGCTGCCGTCCATGGGCGGATCGTCTTCTGTTTCATTTTGATCGGCATCGCGGTTCTCGCCGCCGTCGGCATCAGCGTGGCCGTGGCGCAGATCGGCATCGCCGGCCCCATGATGCAGCTGCGCCTGCGCATGACGCGGCTTGCCGAAGGCGATACCGCAAGCGAGATCAGCGGTCTCGACCGCGGCGACGAGGTCGGCCAGATGGCAAAGGCCGTCTCGATCTTCCGCGACAACGCGATCGAGCGTGCCCAGATCGAGGCGCGCGCCGAAGCCGACCGCAGCCTCAGCGACAACGAGCGCCGTGAACGCGAAACGCAGAAGGCCGCGGAGGCCGCCGATCTCGAGCGTGCGGTCAATGCTCTCGGAGACGGCCTGCGCCGGCTCTCGGCGGGCGACCTCCTCTCACATATCGAAACGCCTTTCGTCGCTCATCTCGACGCGCTGCGCCAGGACTTCAACAATTCGGTCGAGAAGCTCAACGAAACCCTGCACGCAGTCGGCTCCAACGCCCGTGCCATCAGTGCCGGCGCCAACGAGATCCGGTCTTCTGCCGACGAGCTTTCGAAGCGTACCGAACAGCAGGCCGCTTCCGTCGAAGAAACGGCAGCAGCCCTCGAAGAGATCACCATAACGGTGAAGGACGCGGCAAAGCGTGCCGAAGAGGCAAGCCAGCTCGTCGCCCGCACCCGCCTTGGCGCCGAGAAATCCGGCGACGTCGTCCGCAAGGCGGTTGCTGCCATGCATCAGATCGAGCAGTCCTCCGTCGAGATCGGTAATATCATCGGCGTCATCGACGATATCGCCTTCCAGACGAACTTGCTGGCGCTGAACGCCGGTGTCGAAGCAGCGCGTGCCGGTGAAGCCGGCAAGGGTTTTGCAGTCGTCGCACAGGAAGTGCGTGAACTCGCCCAGCGCTCTGCAAACGCTGCCAAGGAAATCAAGGCGCTGATCACCACGTCAGGCACACATGTGCAGACCGGCGTCTCGCTGGTCGGCGAAACGGGCAAGGCGCTCGATGCGATCGTCTACGAGGTGCAGGAAATCAACCAGCACGTCCATGCGATCGCTGAAGCTGCCCGCGAGCAGTCGACCGGCCTGCAGGAGATCAATACAGCCGTCAATACCATGGATCAGGGCACGCAGCAGAATGCCGCCATGGTCGAGGAATCCACCGCGGCAAGCCATAGCCTTGCCACGGAAGCGACGGCGCTCAACAACCTGCTTGGCCAGTTCCGCCTGACAGGCACCGGCGGCTTCGTTGCAAGCGCACCAATCTCGACGGCACCGGCCGCGCCGCGTGCTGCCGCCCGGCCGGCTGCCAGAGCCCCGGTCCGCGTTGCCGAAAGCACCGCACGCCCGAAGGCTTCGCCGGCCCGCGCCCTCGGCCAGAAGCTCGCCAGCGCTTTCGGTGCGAACAGCGCAGCCCCCGCTAGCAGCCAGGAAGCCGATTGGACGGAATTCTGAGCAAAAGACATGATTGAATGAGGATGGGCGGCTTCGGCCGCCCATTTTCGTTTCAGGTCCTTCAGGCTGGTGGACGCCAGCCGACTTCGACAAGAAGATTGCCGGGCGCGGTGCAGTAGAAGAGCCAGCTGCCGCGAATGGCGGTCGGTGGTGCTGAGACAGCGGCATCATCTGTCACCAGACGGCCATGAAGCCGATCGACATCCAATCTTTCGGTGAGGATGAAGCCGATATGATAGGTCTGCCGCTGCAGCTCCACCTGATCGGCACCGCCGAATTTCGGCAGCGGGCGGCTCAAGACGATCTCCGTTCCCTGGTCGTCATGAAGGATCGCCCGGCCGATCCGTTCGTTCATCTCCCGCAATTCCAGACTGAAATAACGCAGGAAGAAATCCGCCGTAGCGGCAATATCGGGCACGTAGAAATCAAGATGGTTCAAACGCATGAATGTCTCCTTTGAGAATAAAATCCCGGAGGAGTGCGTCTTTTAACGCTCCGCATGCCGCCGGGACCCCGCATTCGCATGCGGGCCACGTCGCGGGTTCTCGTGTGAAACACGGAGCAGAGGTTCCGATGATGGAAGGGACCGGGCTTACCTCATCCGATCCTGCCTTTTTCGACATTGCCGCTCTAGCAGATCGCACCGAGAGCGGCAATATGGTCGGTCGAGCGGTTTCAGAGGAGCGAAGTCAGACCGATGGCGACCTTTACCAAAGCTCTTCTCGAAGGGTTGAAGACACGCGTACCGTTTGTATCGTGAGCTTTCCGGGATTTGCGGTACAATAGCACCGTGCTGCGGAATGAAAGGCTTCCAATATGAAACTGATCGCACTTGGCCTCATCGGCGCGCTGGCGCTCGCTGGCTGCACGACTGTCGAATATACCGGTCCCGGCATCGAGCCCATTCCCGGCAGCATCACCTATAACGGCCAGCCGCGCACGAAACTCACCAAATCACCTATTGGCTCGACCTTCCCGCACAATTTCATCGACCAGTACGGCAGGCAGGTCGAAGAGACCTATATCATCCGCCCGGATCGCACGCTGGCGATCGCTCACCGCCAGTACCGGCCGATCAACATTTTCGGAAGAGATTGAGAGGAATAGCTGGAGCGGGTGAAGGGAATCGAACCCTCGTATTCAGCTTGGGAAGCTGCTGCTCTACCATTGAGCTACACCCGCCTGATGGCTTGAGACTTCCAACAGATAGCCGCCGCTGTCAAGTGACGGCGCCATCGGGCATCAAATCCGAAAATGCTTAGACAGTTTGAGGCCCTGGGCCTGATAGTTGGAGCCGAGGCCTGAACCGTAGAGGCTCGACGGCTGTTCCTGCATGTGCTCGTAGATCAGGCGGCCGACGATCTGGCCGTCTTCCAAGATGAAGGGCACTTCGTGGCTGCGCACTTCCAGTACCGCACGGCTGCCGCGCCCGCCGGCCGGCGCATGGCCGAAGCCTGGATCGAAGAAGCCGGCATAGTGGACGCGGAACTCACCGACGAGCGGATCGAAGGGGGTCATTTCCGCCGCATAATGCGGGGGAACGTGCACGGCCTCACGCGAGACGAGGATGTAGAACTCATCCGGATCGAGGATCAACTCGGTGCGGCCGCGGCTGTAGAGTGGTTCCCAGAAATCGTAGATATCGTGCTGGGCCTTCTTGTCGACGTCGACGACGGCCGTGTGGTGTTTGCCGCGATAGCCGATCAAGCCTTCCTCGTCGCCCGTCAGATCGATCGACAGCGCAATGCCGCCGCCGGATACGTTCGGCTGCTTGGCAGCGACGAGCGTTTCCGTTGCGTGCAACTTCAAAAGCTCCGGCTCGCCCAGAACCGAATGGCCGACGCGGAAGCGGATCTGTGACAGGCGCGAGCCGCGGCGCACGACGATGGGGAAGGTGCGCGGGCTGATTTCGAGATAGAGCGGGCCGGAATAGCCTGATGGGATCTTGTCGAATTCCTGCGCGTAATCGGTGATGACGCGCGTGAAGATATCGAGGCGGCCGGTCGAGCTCTTCGGATTGGCCGAGGCCGACATGTCGGCCGGCAGATCGAGGCGCTCCATGAGCGGCACGATGTAGACGCAGCCCGTCTCCAGCACCGCGCCTTCGCTGAGGTCTATGACATGCAGGCTCAGTCGGTCGAGCTTGTCTGAGACGAGATGGGACGGGCCGGGCATGAAGCTGGCGCGCACCCGAAAAGCCTTGGCGCCCAGCCGCAGATCCAAGCTGGCGGGCTGGATCTGGTCGCGGTCCAGCTCGCGCTCGCTTTGAAGACGCCCCGTCTCAAACAGCGCTGCAATTGCGCGGTCGGCCAAAATTCCAGTTTCGCGAGCCATCATGCTCCATCCATAATTTGCAGCCGACAAAACCAAAGTCGGGGAATTGACGCAAGCTTAGAACGGCAGTATTGCAAATTTATCCCGTGGTGATTTGGCCGGTCGGCTTGCAGCCACGTTAAATAAGTGGCTAAAAAGACCGGGTTGAAAACCGGTCTGCATTTGCGGCCGGTTTTTTTGTTGTTTGAAAGTGGTGATGGCATGAGCAAGACCTGGCGCCCGGCAACCCAACTCGTCCACGGCGGAACGCTCCGCTCGCAATATGGCGAGACATCCGAGGCAATCTATCTCACGCAGGGTTTCGTCTACGATACGTCGGAAGCGGCGGAAGCGCGCTTCAAGGGCGAGACCGAAGGTTTCATCTATGCGCGCTACGGCAGCCCCACCAATGACATGTTCGAAAAGCGCATGTGCATGCTGGAAGGCGCCGAAGACGCCCGCGCCACCGCTTCCGGCATGGCTGCAGTCACCGCCGCCATTCTCTGCCAGCTGAAGGCCGGCGATCATATCGTTGCCGCCCGTGCCCTCTTCGGCTCCTGCCGCTGGGTCGTCGAGACGCTGGCGCCGAAATACGGCATCGACTGCACGCTGATCGACGGTCGCGACCTCGGAAACTGGGAAAAGGCTGTTACCCCGAAGACCAAGGTGTTCTTCCTGGAAAGCCCGACCAACCCGACGCTGGAAGTGATCGACATCGCCGGTGTCGCCAAGCTCGCCAACCAGATCGGCGCGAAGGTCGTCGTCGACAACGTCTTTGCGACGCCGCTCTTCCAGAAGCCGCTGGAACTCGGCGCCCATATCGTCGTCTATTCCGCGACCAAGCACATCGACGGCCAGGGCCGCTGCCTCGGTGGCGTCGTTCTCTCCGACAAGGAATGGATCGACGAGAACCTGCACGACTACTTCCGCCATACCGGTCCGGCCATGTCGCCCTTCAACGCTTGGACGCTCCTGAAGGGCATCGAGACGCTGCCGCTGCGCGTCAAGCAGCAGACGCAGAATGCAGCGAAGATCGCGGATTTCCTGGCCGATCAGGGCAAGGTCGCCAAGGTCATCTATCCCGGCCGCAAAGACCATCCGCAGGCCGATATCATCGCCAAACAGATGTCCGGTGGGTCGACGCTCGTCTGCTTCGAGCTCAAAGGTGGCAAGGAAGCTGCCTTCGCGCTGCAGAACGCGCTTGAGATCGTCAAGATTTCCAACAATCTCGGCGACTCCAAGAGCCTGATCACGCATCCGGCCACGACCACGCACAAGAACCTGACGGACGAAGCTCGCGCCGAACTCGGCATCTCGCCTGGTACTGTGCGCCTGTCGGCCGGCATCGAGGATACGGACGATCTGATAGAAGATTTCGCCCGCGCTCTGGCGAAGGTTTCGGCCTGACCATCAAGGCACGGCCGTCGGCAGACGCTGCGGCCGTCGCATTTGCCTTGAAATTAACACTGAGAGTTAGGCTTAATGAACGAAAGGCGGTCCAACCGGGGGTGGTGAGGCCGCGATCACTGTACCGTTTCTTGACGGCAGAGGCCTCTTATAAGATACGGGTAACATATCCTGACTAAGGTGTAAGGCATGTATCGCGCCCTCACACGAGATATCGAAGTCGTTGTCGAGCCGTTTTATCTGGAGGAGCAATCCGATCCGGATGACGATCGCTATGTCTGGGGTTACCGTGTGGTCATCAGCAACAATTCCGGCATCGCCGTACGTCTCGTCAACCGCTACTGGAACATTACCGACCAGAACGGGCAGATCGACGAGGTCAGCGGCCCCGGCGTCGTCGGCGAGCAGCCGCGGCTGCAGCCAGGTGACACCTATGAATATTCGTCGGGCTGCCCGCTGGATACGCCGTCCGGCCTGATGTTCGGCCACTACCAGATGGAGACGGACGAAGGCGAGACGTTCGATGTCGACATACCCGCCTTCTCTTTGGATTCACCCGGCCTGCTCAGGGTATTGAACTAGAGCCTGCCCCATTCTCCGCGCACTCACTCCGCCGCCGCAACTTCCTGCACCGGGAAGCGGTAGGTCGTGGAGCAGAATTCGCAGGTGACCGAGATCTCGCCATTTTCCTGGCTCGCCTCGATTTCCTCGGCGCTGAAGCCTTTCAGCACGCCGCCGATCTTTTCCCGTGAACAGCTGCAACGATCGAAGACGGCGCGCGGATCGTAGACGCGCACGCCGCGTTCGTGAAAGAGGCGAAAGAGCAGGCGTTCGGTGCCAACAAGCGGATCGGTCAGTTCATCGGCATCCACGGTTTCAACGAGCGAGCGGGCTTCCGTCCAGGCATCATCCTCAACATGGGCGCGCGCAGCCGTGTCGCCATCACCGCCATGAAGATCGGGCCGGCGCATACGCTCCGGCGCTTCCGGCAGGAATTGGGCGACGAGGCCCCCTGCCCGCCAGCGGTGACGCGGCTTACCGTTCTCGTCGCGGTCGAAGAGCTCGGCTGCGGCAAGGCGCACGCGCGTCGGGATCTGCTCCGACTGGCGGAAATAGACACCTGCAATGTCTTCCAGCGAGGTACCGTCAAGTGCCACGATACCCTGATAGGGCTGGCTGAACTTGCCCTGATCAATGGTGAAGGCGAGAACGCCCTTGCCGAGAAGCTGTTCCGGCTCCGTTTCGCCAGCCGCGATCGCCTTATCGAGCAAGGCCTGGTCGAAGCGAGCGTAGGCCCGGACATTTTCCGGCGTGGAGAAATCGGCAACCAAGAGATCGACGGGACCGTCGCTCTTGGTCTGGACAGTGAATTTGCCCTCGAACTTCAGCGAGGTGCCGAGCAGCACCGTGAGCACCACCACCTCCGCCAGAAGGCGGGCGACGGGCGTGGGATAATGGTGGCGTTCGAGGATTGAATCCAGCATTGGGCCGAGCTGGACAGCGCGACCGCGCACATCCAGCCCTTCCACCTGGAAGGGGACGACATGATCATCGCCGGCGAAATCGAACTCGCCGAGGGCGGCGGCAGCTTCTGCCATGGCTTTCACTCCTGTTTTGTCAGAGCAGCCGGCCAGCGCACCGGCTGCTTGCGCAGCCGCGAGTTTGGAACTCGCGACATCCGATTATGGTTCAGATCGCGCCCAGGCACCAAGCAAGAATCGACTTCTGCGCATGAAGACGGTTTTCCGCTTCATCGAAGACCACGGATTGCGGGCCATCGATCACTTCGTCCGTCACCTCCTCACCGCGGTGAGCGGGGAGGCAGTGCATGAACAATGCGTCTTTGCCGGCCTGCGCCATCAAATGCGCATTGACCTGATAAGGCTGGAAGACATTGTGACCGCGAGCCCGATGTTCCTGATTCATGGAGACCCAGGTATCGGTCACCACGCAATCGACGCCGGCGACCGCACGGTCAGCATCATGGTAAAGCATGATTTCGGCGCCCTCATTGCGGGCCCAGTTCAGATAGTGATCCTTCGGCTCGGAACCAAGGGGTACTGCCATGTTCATGCGGTAGCCGAAACGGGCAGCCCCCTCCACCAGGGAATGCAGCACGTTGTTGCCGTCACCCGTCCAGGCGATCGTCTTGCCCTTGATTGGGCCGCGATGCTCTTCAAAGGTCATGATATCGGCCATGATTTGGCAGGGATGGGTATCATCCGTCAGCGCGTTGATGACCGGCACGGTCGCATGCTCAGCGAGCTCCAGCATACGGTTGTGGTCGGTCGTGCGGATCATGATCGCGTCGACATAGCGCGACAGAACCTTGGCGGTGTCGCCGATCGTTTCGGCGCGGCCGAGCTGCATTTCAGTGCCCGATAAGAACAAGGTCTCGCCGCCGAGCTGGCGCATGCCGACATCGAAGGAGACGCGGGTTCGCGTGGACGGCTTCTCGAAGATCATGGCGAGCATCTTGCCGGCGAGCGGCTTGTCGGCCATGCCGGCCTTGAAAGCCTGCTTTCGCAGCTTGGCATCGTCCATGATGGTTCTGAGGTCGGATCCGGTGACGGCGGAAAGATCGAGGAAGTGTTTGGGGGAAGCCATTGTTCGTTACCTGCTACGCCCGCCGGCGGGCGGGGCATTGTCCTATCAAGCGGTCTTCTTGACCTTGGCGGCACGGATGTTTTCGGCAGCGCGTTCCAGACGGGAAAGACCCTCGCGCGCCTCCTCGGCGGTTACGACCAGCGGCGGCAGCAGGCGGATGACATTATCGCCTGCCGGGATCGCCAGAAGATGGGCTGCGCGGATTTCCTTCAGCAGCTCTGCCGAGGGAATGGCAGCCTTGACGCCGAGCAACAGCCCTTCGCCCCTGATATCTTCGATCACGTCGGGATAGCGATCCTTGAGCGATGCAAGGCCCTGGCGGAAGACGAGAGTGACATCACGCACATGCTGCAGGAAGCCCTCGGCCAGGATGACATCGAGCACCGCGTTACCGACAGCCATGGCCAGCGGGTTGCCGCCATAGGTGGAACCATGCGTGCCCGCCTTCATGCCGGAAGCGGCCTCTGCCGTCGCAAGGCAGGCGCCGAGCGGAAAGCCGCCGCCGATGCCCTTGGCAACCGCCATGATGTCGGGCGTTATACCCGACCATTCATGAGCGAAGAGCTTGCCGGTACGGCCGACGCCGGTCTGCACCTCGTCGAGGATCAGCAGCAGGCCATGCTCATCGCAGAGCTGGCGGAGCGCTTTCATGAATTCGGACGTTGCCGGGCGGACACCGCCCTCGCCCTGCACCGGCTCGATGAGGATGCCGGCGGTCTTGTCGGTAATAGCGGCACGGACAGCCTCGACATCGCCAAAGGGCACCTGATCGAAACCAGGGGTCTTCGGGCCGAAACCTTCGAGATATTTCTCCTGGCCGCCGGCGGCGATGGTCGCGAGCGTGCGGCCGTGGAAGGCGCCTTCGAAAGTAATGATGTGGAAGCGCTCGGGATGGCCCTTGGAGAACTGATAGCGGCGCGCCGTCTTGATGGCGCATTCGAGCGCCTCGGCGCCTGAATTGGTGAAGAACACCTTGTCGGCGAAAGTGGCATCCGTCAGGCGCTTGGCAAGCTTCTCCTGTCCCGACACCTCATAGATATTGGAGAGATGCCAGACCTTGTCGGCCTGATCCTTGAGAGCGGCCACAACGTGCGGATTGCCATGCCCCACGGAGGTAACGGCAACGCCCGCGCCGAAATCCAGATATCGCTCGCCCGTTTCGGTGATCAGCCACACGCCTTCGCCTCGCTCGAACCGCAGCGGGGCACGAGAATAGGTATCATAAAGCGGCGAGGCTTCAGCCATGGCGCAATCTCCTGGTCAGGCTCTGAGGCAATGGACTCCGGCTAAGAAAACCAGGCCCGAAAAATCAAAAATGCCGCCTTGCGGCGGCAGGGAGCACTATTTACTTTTCGCACTGCAATGTCAACAAAACTGAGGATTTAGCACATGCGTCAAGCCTCAAATCAGACTTGCAGGTCTATCAACAGCTAATGTTGCAGAAATGACTCTCCGGGGAAGCAAGTTGGGGAAAACCCTGAATTCGGATTCATCGGATTCACGCGACTCTTGTCACAGAGTCAGGCTCACACTAGGTTAAAGTTCAATTACTAGACTGCATGCGGCGGAACTAGTCACCAAAATTGATCAGGCGTTTCTTGCTTCGGAGACTTCCGAGGCAACGGTGAGGGATTCTGCCATCACCAACGCGAAAGGTGGAGACAGGGCAATGAACTGGACAGACGAGCGTGTCGAGAAGCTCAAGAAGCTTTGGTCGGAAGGGCTGAGCGCCAGCCAGATCGCTGCGCAGCTTGGCGGAGTGAGTAGAAACGCTGTTATCGGCAAAGTTCACCGGCTCAGTCTTCCCGGCCGCGCCAAGGCCGGCGGCACGGCGACCGCTGCGCGCGCACCGAAGCGCAATACGTCGGCTCCGCGCGCCCCGAACTATGCGTCTCGCATCACCACCCGCACCGTTACCCGCCAGCAGGGCGCAACGATGCTGAAGGAAGAGATCGAGATCGAAACGGTCGAGGAAATGGAATATGTGCCGGCCAAAAACGTGGTCGTGCCGATTTCGCGTCGTCTCGGCCTGACGGAACTGACGGAGCGCACCTGCAAGTGGCCGGTCGGCGATCCTCTGAAGGACGACTTCTACTTCTGCGGCTGCGACTCCCCGGATTCCTCGCCCTATTGCAACTATCACCAGCGCCTCGCCTACCAGCCGGTCAGCGAACGCCGAAAGGCTGTCCGGGTCGCCTGACCAGCGCCTTCTCAACAGATGCAGCATCCGCCGCCCCTCTTCGCTGACGCGCAGAGGGGCGTATTTTTTAGTCGGCACAGGAGGGCTGGAAAACGGCTCCTGACCACGATCTGCCGGGGGCCGATCTCTGCCTGCCGTTCACCATGCCTGACGATGCGAACTTGGCCCAACGCCGCCGATGCGTTTCAGCCCTAGACCGGTATGGAACGGTGGTGATGGCGCTGTAACGCGATTTTCTGATACAGATGCGGTATTCTCGTGGAGTAGCACGGCGCAAACAGTCGGTCAGGGGTGCCAATGGAGATCGATCCAAAGCGGATGGCAATGGGGTTCGTCGGGACGGGCACGATTACCGAGGCCGTCGTCACCGGATTGGGCAAGACAGCGTTTCGCGACACACCGGTAGTGCTGTCACCGCGCAGCGCAAGCGTCGCCGCCCGCCTTGCGGCGGCAAACCGGAATGTGTCGATCGCTTTGGGGAACCAGGATGTTCTCGACCGATCCGATCTCGTATTTGTGGCAGTGAGGCCGCAAATTGCCGAGGAGGTCATCCGCTCGCTCCGATTTCGGCCGGGCCACCATGTCATCAGCTTCGTCGCGGCCACGCCAATGGATCAACTGCTGGCGTGGATCGATCAGCCAGTTCGCCTGAGCCTGGCAATTCCACTTCCGTTCATCGCAGATCTTCAGGGCGCGACTGCGATCTACCCGCCCGACGAGGTTTCCCACGCCCTCTTTTCGGCGCTCGGAACGGCGATCCAGGTTGAAAACAGACCTGAGTTCGAACTTCTCGCGGTGGCGAGCTGCCTGATGGCCACCTATTTCGGCATCCTGGACGCGACGTCGACCTGGCTGCAGAGCCAAGGGCTTTCGAGAACGGCTGGCGACGCCTACCTCCGTCAATTGTTTTCCGGCCTCGCCCATGCTGCCCGTTCAAAACCTGTCGCGAGTTTTGATGAACTCATCGGCGAGCATTCGACCAAGGGCGGATTGAATGAACAGGTGCTCGAAAACTTTCGCGAGTTCGGCGGCACTGCGGCTCTGCAAAAGGCTCTTGATCGAGTTCTCGCACGCATTCGTCTGTAGAAAGCAGATTCTCTCGAGGTTCGCTTTCGGCGCCTGGTGTCGGCTTTCATAAGAAGCTAGGGGTGCCAGATAGACAAACGGGCCGCCCGGCAAAACCGAGCGACCCGTTCGTGACCTCCGATCACTCGGATCAGGCTTCCATGGAATATCCCGCGCCGCGGACGGTGCGGATGACATCCTGCATGTTGGAGAAGTTCAGCGCCTTACGCAGGCGTCCGACATGGACGTCGACGGTACGTTCGTCCACGTAGATATCGTGGCCCCAGACGCCATCCAGAAGCTGCGAGCGGGAGAAGACCCTGCCCGGCGACGACATCAGGAATTCGAGCAGGCGGAATTCGGTCGGGCCGAGACGGACTTCGCGGCTCTTGCGATGAACGCGATGGGTTTCGCGATCGAGCTCGATATCACCACACTTCAGAACGGTGGAGAGAACCTCCGGACGGGCGCGTCGCAGCATCGCCTTGACGCGGGCAACAAGTTCCGGCGTGGAGAAGGGCTTGACGACATAGTCGTCCGCGCCGGTCGAGAGACCGCGAACGCGTTCGCTCTCTTCGCCGCGTGCCGTCAGCATGATGATCGGCAGGCGCTCGGTCTCCGGCCGCATGCGCAGCCGGCGGCAGAGCTCGATGCCGGAAACGCCCGGCAGCATCCAGTCAAGGATGAGCAGGTCCGGCGTGCGCTCCTGAAGCCGGATTTCGGCCTCGTCGCCACGGAGGATCGTATCCACCTCGAAACCTTCAGCCTCGAGGTTGTAGCGGAGAAGCACACTCAGCGCCTCTTCATCTTCAACAACTGCAACTCTTGGGATCATGCGTGTCAGTCTCCTAATGCATGATCCTTAAACCGGGGGTGATTTAAGCAACGGACCATGCAGAAACTTGGAATTGGCTGCGACCTTTGCGCGCCCCAGCGCAGGGCGCGCACGCAATTGGCAGGTCCGGATTACTCCGTCACCGCACCGACGGTATTGGAGCTGTCGTCCTTCGGACGCTCACCCTCCGGCTGGGCGCCGGTTGCCATGTAATAGATCGTCTCGGCGATGTTGGTCGCATGGTCGCCGATGCGCTCGATGTTCTTGGCGCAGAAGAGAAGATGCGTGCAGCTCGTGATGTTGCGCGGATCTTCCATCATGTAGGTGAGGAGTTCGCGGAACAGCGAGGTGTACATCGCGTCGATCTCATCGTCGCGCTCGCGGATGGACTTGGCCTTGTCCGCAGAACGCGTCGTATAGACGTCGAGCACTTCCTTGAGCTGGACGAGCGCCAGTTCGGAGAGATGCTCGAGACCGCGGGCGAGCTTGCGCGGAACGCCGGTGCTTTGGACGGCGATGACGCGCTTTGCGGTGTTCTTGCCGAGGTCGCCGACACGCTCGAGGTCGGCGGCGATGCGGATCGAACCCATGATCTCGCGAAGGTCGGAGGCCATCGGCTGGCGACGGGCGATCGTGACGATCGCCTTGTCGTTGATTTCGCGTTCCGCGTGATCAAGGATCACGTCGTCGGAAATGACCTTCTGGGCGAGCGCAGTGTCGCCGTTGACCAGCGCACGGACGGCCTCGCCGACCATCTGTTCGGCAAGACCACCCATCTCGGAAATGCGCCGGGACAGGAATTTCAGATCGTCATCGTAAGCGGAAAAAATATGTGTCGATGCCATGGGGCTTTGTCCTCGAAAATCGGGAAGGCTTCACATCGCCAAAATCAGCCGAACCGGCCCATGATATAGTCCTGGGTGCGCGGATCGTCGGGATTGGTGAACATCTTGTCGGTGTCATTTTCCTCGACCAGGTTGCCGAGGTGGAACATTGCGGTACGCTGTGATACGCGCGCGGCCTGCTGCATGGAATGCGTCACGATGACGATGGTGTAGTTTTCGCGCAGCTCATGGATCAGCTCTTCGACCTTTGCAGTCGCGATCGGGTCGAGTGCCGAGCAGGGCTCGTCCATCAGGATGACTTCCGGGCTGACGGCAACGGCGCGTGCGATGCACAGACGCTGCTGCTGACCACCGGACAGGCCGGTGCCGGATTCATGCACGCGATCCTTGACCTCGTTCCAGAGGCCGGCGCGCTGCAGGCTCGTCTCGACGATCTGGTCCAGGTCGGCCTTGGACTTGGCAAGGCCATGGATGCGCGGTCCGTAAGAAACGTTTTCATAGATCGTTTTCGGGAACGGATTCGGCTTCTGGAACACCATGCCGACGCGGGCACGAAGTTCGACGACGTCGATGTCGGGATCGTAGATATCGTCGCTGTCGAGCGTGATCTTGCCGGTGACGCGGCAGCCATCGATCGTGTCGTTCATGCGGTTCAACGACCGCAGGAAGGTGGACTTGCCGCAGCCCGACGGGCCGATCAGGGCGGTCACGGTGTTTTCGCGGACGTTCAGATTGACATCGAAAAGCGCGCGCTTCTCGCCGTAATAAACGGAGACATCCTGACCGATCATCTTATACGGGACGTTGCTCATTTTCTGGTCCAGCGCCTTCTCGACTGCGGCTTCCGTCAACATGTTCATGATCTTTACTCCGTTTACCAGCGGCGCTCAAAGCGACGACGCAAGAGGATAGCTCCGATGTTCATGACGATCAGGAACAGGAGCAGGACGATGATGGCACCCGAGGTTCTTTCCACGAATGCGCGCTCGGCTTCGTTGGCCCACATGTAGACCTGGACCGGAAGTGCCGTGGAGGGATCGAGCGGAGTGGCCGGCGCCTGGGCGACGAAGGCGACCATGCCGATGAGCAGCAGCGGCGCGGTTTCGCCGAGTGCGTGGGCAAGGCCGATGATCGTGCCGGTCAGGATGCCGGGCATTGCAAGCGGCAGCACATGGTGGAACACCATCTGCATCTTCGAGGCGCCGAGGCCAAGGGCAGCCGCGCGGATCGACGGCGGCACGGCGCGCAGGGCCGCGCGTGTGGCGATGATGATCGTCGGCAGCGTCATGAGGGTCAGCACCAGGCCGCCGACCAGCGATGCCGAACGCGGCAGGCCGGCGAAGTTGATGAAGACCGACAGGCCGAGCAGACCGTAGACGATCGACGGAACGGCGGCGAGGTTGTTGATATTGACCTCGATCAGGTCCGTCAGCTTGTTCTTCGGCGCGAATTCCTCAAGGTAAATCGAGGCGGCGACGCCGATCGGCAGTGAAAGCACGAGAACGATCAGCATCAGGTAAAGCGAGCCGATGAGGGCGACGCCGAGACCTGCGGCTTCCGGACGGCTGGAATTGCCGTTGACGAAGAGGCCGGTGTTGAACGTCTTGTGGAGAGCACCGCTCGCCTTCAGCTCATTCATCCAGGCAACCTGCTTGTCGTTGACCTTGCGGTTCTTCTCATCGACCGAAAGATTGATCTGGCCTTTGTTGGCGCTGTCGATATTGGCATCTGCAAGCACTGTAACATTGACGGTCTTGCCAATGATCGACGGGTCGGCAACGACCATGTCGCGCAGCTGAATGGGCGCACCCTTGGACAGCATGCTGGACGCATCGCGCACGTCAGGACGGCTTGCGGCATTGATGCCGAGCTGCTTGACGATCGCGTCGCGCAGCAGAACCGGATAGTTGGCAGCGACCAGCACCGAAGGGTCGGTCGCACGCTTGTTGTCCGGGTCGATCGTCTTCTCGGAGAATTCGATCGGCAGGGTGATCGACGTCTGCAGGAAGGCCGTATAGCCGTTGCTGATGACCGTCCAAAGCAGAATGAAGAGGAAGACGAGGCCGAATGCTATGGCTGCGATGCCATAGGCCTGGAACCGGCGCTCGGCAGCGTAGCGACGCTTGATGCCGATATCGCGACGCGCGGGCGCCTTGGAAACGGTGACGCCGGCGACGGGGGAAACAATATTCGTCATTCGTACTGCTCCCGATATTTGCGCACGATGTAGAGCGCGTAGATGTTGAGGCAAAGCGTGATGCAGAACAGCGTGATGCCAAGTGCGAAGGCAACCAGCGTCTGCGGCGAGGTGAACTCAAGGTCGCCGGTCAGCTGGTTGACGATCTTGACGGTCACTGTCGTCATCGGCTCAAAGGGATTGATCTGGATACGGGCGGCGACACCGGCGGCCAGAACCACGATCATGGTTTCGCCGATGGCGCGCGAAGCGGTCATCAGCAGCGCGCCGACGATACCGGGAAGGGCTGCGGGCAAGACCACCTTTTTGATGGTTTCGGAGCGTGTAGCGCCGAGACCGAGCGAGCCGTCACGCAGTGCCCGCGGAACTGCGGTGATGATATCGTCCGACAGCGAGGAAACGTAAGGGATCAGCATGATGCCCATGACGATGCCTGCGGTGATGACGCTCTGTGCCTGGATGAAGTTCGTATAGCTGCCGCTCAAAAGACCGCTGATCTGCGCCGAGAAATCACGCAGGAACGGCCCGACGGTGACGAGTGCAAAGAAGCCATAGACGATCGTCGGAATGCCGGCGAGCACTTCGAGAAGCGGCTTGGCGATCGAGCGCACTCTCGAAGAAGCATACTCGGCCATGTAGATGGCGGCAAAGAGGCCGACCGGGACGGCGACCAGCATGGCGACCAGGCCGATATAGAGCGTGCCGAGCAGGAGTGGGATGAGCCCGAACTGGCCGAAGGAGGAGCTGCCCGCACCGGCAAAACGCGGATCCCAGACCGTTCCGAAGAAGAAGTCGACGAAGGGAACGGCTGCGAAGAAGCGGCTCGCTTCTGTCAGCATCGAGAGCACGATGCCGATCGTCGTCAGAATGGCGATGGAGGATGCAACCAGCAGCGCCCAGAGCATAACGCGCTCGACACGGTTGCGGGCACGGAAGCGCGGAGCAACGGAGCGCAGCGCATAGAAAGCACCTGCGACAGATATGAGCAGCACGATCGCCGTCATGATGACGCGGCTCGTCATGCTCTCCGAGTTCAGGGTCTTTGCGGCAGCGATCATGTAGGGCTGCGGCTCGCCGGCGAGCGGTACGCCCTTCTCGCTGAGCTTTGCCTGCAGACCCGCAGGATTGCTCGACAAGGAGGAAACCTCATCCGAGGTCAGCAGGTTCATGCCGCGGGCAACCGTGGCGACCATGCTGTAGGCGAGGTCCTGCTGGACGGCCGGTTGCGCCTTCACGTCATCAGGAAAGGCGCCGCGAACGGAGGAAGAGATGATGCCCGGGCTGATAGCCAGCCAGGCAAACAGAACGATCAGGGAAGGCAGAACAGCCCAGATCGCGGCATAGGAGCCATAATAGGCCGGCCGCGAATGCAGGGCAGAAGACCTGCCTCCGGAAAGCGCCATCGCGCGGCTGCGCGCAGCCATATAGGCAACGGCGCCGATCACTACCAGGCACAAGAGTATGATGGATGTGCTCATTCGTTACGTCCCCAGGCCCACAGCCCCCAAAGAGCCCGGCAGCTCCAGGAGCGTGCCATCGGCTTCAATATCATGGAGAAGAAGTTCATCCGCCCGGCACCCCAATGGAGCCGGGCGGATAAGGTGATGCCGGCGCGACGCCCCCGAGCGTCGCGCCGGCAAAGTCATTACATGGTCTTGCCAGCCTCTACGGCCTTACGGATCGCTTCGCGTTCTGCATCCGGAGCAGCAACGAGACCGTATTCGACGAGCGGGCTGTCAGGGCCGATCATCTGGTCGGATACGAAGAAGTTGACATATTCCTTCAGGCCCGGAACGGCGCCCAGATGTGCCTTCTTGACATAGAAGAACAGCGGACGGGAAACCGGGTAGGTGCCGTTAGCGATGGTTTCCGTCGACGGAACGATGCCGCTCATGGTCGCAACCTTGAGCTTGTCAGCGTTGTTTTCGTAGAAGGAGAGACCGAATACGCCAACCCCGGTCTTGTTGGCAGCGATGCGTGCCAGAGTTTCCGGATAGTCGCCGTCGATGTCGACAGCAGCGCCGTCCTTGCGAACCGCGACGCAAGCCTTGCCCTGGGCAGCCTTGTCGGCGATTTCCTTGGCGATGACTTCCTGAGCGCCGGAAGCCTTGCAGCCGGCGGCGAGAACGTTCTGTTCGAAGACTTCGCGGGTGCCGTGCTTTTCGCCCGGGATGTAGGCGGCGATATCAACAGCCGGAAGCTTCGGGTTGACTTCAGACCACTTCTTGTAGGGGTTGGCGACGAGCTTGCCGTCAACGACAACCTGGGCAGCGAGGGCCTTGTAGATGTCGGCCGGAACGTAGGCAACGTCCGGGTTGGAAGAGTCGGTTGCGAAGACGATGCCGTCATAACCGATCTTGACTTCCTGGATGTCCGTTACGCCGGCTGCCTTGCAGGCTTCCGCTTCATTCTTGTTGATCGGACGCGAGGCGTTGGCAACGTCGATCGTGTCTTCACCGACGCCCTTGCAGAATTCCTTCAGACCAGCGCCCGTGCCGCCGGATTCGACGACCGGCGTCTTGAAGTTGGTGAAGGTTTCGCCGAAGGACTCGGCGACGATCTTTGCGTAAGGCAGGACGGTGGACGAACCAGCAACCTGAATCTGGTCGCGAGCAACTGCAACGCCAGCGAAAGCGGCGGTTGCAGCAAGCGCGGCAACAGTAAGTTTAAAGGTGTTCATTTGAATCTCCCGGCATTTGGGCTTGTGTGAGTGCGGCCTCAAAGAGGCCCTCGCATTGCCTTTTTTCATCGGCAGGACTCTCTTAGCGCCTTAAGCACCGTCCTTTTATGTCAGATCGATGAAACATTTATGACAAGATAAATTCTTGATTTTAAATGCAAAAATATGACGTCGAAAAATTGCGTGCGACATGTTGCGTCAGAAGCGCACGGTAAACTCCGTTCCCTTGCCCACCTCTGATTTTACGATCAGCCGTGCACGGTGGCGCGTCAGAATATGCTTGACGATGGCAAGCCCGAGGCCCGTGCCCTTCTTGGAACGGCTGTCTTCGATGCTGACGCGATAGAAGCGCTCCGTCAAGCGCGGTACATGTTCGGCCGGAATGCCTGGCCCCCTGTCGACGACGCTGACTTCAACCGGCTGGCCCGATCCATTCTTCAGCCAGACATCGACGACTTCGCCTTCCTGGCCATATTTGCAGGCATTTTCCATCAGGTTCTCGAAGACCTGAACGAGCTCGTCGCGGTCTCCCAGCACTTCGACCTTGCCGTCGGGCAGGTGCAGGTTGATCGAGACGCCGACATCCTTCGCAAGCGGCACAAGCGAATCCCTGACATGGCCGAGTAGCGGCACGAGATCCACCCTCTCATCCGGGGCGATATGCGACTTGAGCTCAAGCCTGGAAAGAGACAGAAGGTCGTCGACGAGCCTGCTCATACGCGTCGTCTGGTCGAACATGATGCCGAGGAAACGTGCCTGCGCCTTCGGATCGTTCTTAGCCGGACCCTGGATCGTCTCGATGAAGCCGCGCAGCGAGGCAAGCGGCGTGCGCAGCTCATGGCTGGCATTGGCGACGAAATCCGAGCGCATGCGATCGATGCGGCGTATTTCGGAAATATCCCGGAAGGAGAGGATGTAATAGCGCTCGTTGCGGCCGTCGTCGTCCTTGAATTCGACAGGAGCGCTGCGAACGATATAGACGCGCTCCGAAGGCAGCCGCTCGGAATGTTCGATCTGGTTCGGGGCGTTGGTGGCGATGGTTTCGCGCACCATGTCCAAGACGCCGGGAGAACGCAGCCGCGCCGATATATGGGAGCCGAGCGCCACCTCGCCGAAGGCCTTTTCGGCCGCGCGGTTCTGAAACAGTACCGAGGCATCTTCCGAGAGCACCATGACCGGGATATCGAGGCCGGCCAGCGTGGCGGAGACTTCCGGCAGGCGGCTTGGGAGCACTTCAGGCTCGGGTTCGATCGGCTCGGCGACGTCAGGTCTGATGACCGGCGCCTCGTTGAAGAGCGAGGTGAAGATCATCACGAGCAGCAGGGCGAGCACGATCCATTTGTTCATGCCTGCGGCAAGCGCGACAAGCGCGCTCAGCAGCGTCGCCAGCAAAACCGGGCGCTCGCGCCGGATGCGCGCCAACAGGCTTTTTGTCCACGGCATCTCGTCTTCCAAACTGCCCCTCACGGCATCGATTCGTTTTTCTTTATATTCAAACTCTGCCTGATAGCCGCGTTTCATGACAGAAGTTTTCCATTTGAGAAACTTGCGCGAAAAGCCGCAGCGCGCGTGACCGAATTGCGCTTTGCTTACGCAGAGGATTTGATTTTCAATGATAAATATGTTCGCCTGCTGAAAAATGAAATCATCAAGCGCAGGAGGAGACGATGGCCGAAGACGTCGAAAGCAGGGTTGTGGAGCTGGAGATCAGGGGCAAGAGACGCGTCTTCGATATCGATGATCCCGTGCTGCCCGACTGGGCGGATGAGCATGCGCTGGAATCCGGCGACTACCCCTACAAGAAGAAGCTGAAGGACGACGAATATCTCGACGAGCTCAGGAAGCCGCAGGCCGAGCTCGTGAAGGTGCAGTTCTGGCTGCAGGCGACGGGCAAGCGGGTGATGGCGCTCTTCGAAGGGCGCGACGCGGCCGGCAAGGGCGGCGCGATCCAGGCATCCTCGGCGCACATGAACCCGCGCCTTGCCCGCGTGGTGGCGCTCGCCAAGCCTACGGAGCGGGAACAGGGCCAATGGTACTTCCAGCGCTATATCGCACAGTTTCCGACATCGGGCGAATTCGTGCTCTTCGACCGTTCCTGGTACAATCGCGCCGGCGTGGAGCCGGTCATGGGCTTCTGCACGCCGAAACAATACGAGGACTTTCTCAATCAGGCGCCGCAGGTGGAAAAGGTCATCGCCCACGAAGGCATATTCTTCTTCAAGTTCTATCTGGATATCGGCCGGGAAATGCAGATCAAGCGGTTCCATGACCGGCGGCACGATCCGCTCGCTGTCTGGAAGCTCTCCTCGATGGATATAGCCGCATTGACCAAATGGGACGACTACAGCGAGAAGCGCGACCGCATGCTGAAGGAAACCCACACGGAGTTTGCGCCCTGGACCGTGATCCACGCCAATGACAAACACCGGGCGAGGCTCAACCTCATTCGCCACATGCTGAAGACCATCGACTATGACGGCAAGGACAAGGACGCGATCGGTGCGCTTGATGATAAGATCATCGGCTCGGGTCCCGGCTTCCTGAAATAGACTTCCTGAGCTAATCGCGCCGCTTACTGGCCCGGCAGTATCCGCACGGCAAAGAGATTGATGCCACGGGCCTTGCCGTCGACATCGCTGTTGATCATCAGCCGGCCCGGAGAATTCGGTGCCAGGGAGCGGTCGAAGCGCACCTGCAGCAGCGCGTCCGATTTTTCACGCGTGACGTTGAAACGATGGCGGGCGCAATTGCCGAGCGACTGGAAATCGCATTCGACGGTGATCTGCGTAGGCTCGTCCGTGGTCGACTGCAGGGTCAGCGCGATGGTCGAGGACTTGCCGGCGAGCTGCTGCAGTACATTGGCCGGAATGGTGATGGAAACATTGCCATCCGTATTGCCGCTCTGCGACGTCAGGCGGACGGCCGGGCCTTCGGTTTCCGTGACATTTTCGGTGCGGGCACGCGGGCCGCTCTCGATCTTGTCGGCATCGGCGGGCTTGAAGACCTCGATCCAGTCTGCCGAGAAGCTGTTTTGCGGGTCGATCGCCACAGGTTGGTCGCCATCCGAGGGGGCGCTGTTGCCGGCACTCTCCTCGCCGTCGAAATCTTCCGGCTGCGTGCTGGCGGGCGGATTGGCGACGCTGGTATCGCGCTCAGCCGCCGTCATCAGCAGGCCGGAACTATAGACCCACCAACCACCCGTGCCGATGAAGGCGAGCAGCACGCACCAGACGAGCAGGCGCGAGAAGAACTTGCGCGGCTTGCGGCGAACAGCGGCCCGTTCGGGGCGAAAATCCATGCCGCCGCGCTTCTCCGGCGTCGCGCGTGTCTCTCCGCGCATCTCTCCATCAGGTGCCGCCCCCAGCTGATCGGCGCTGCTGGCGTGAACATCATCCAGGCTTGCATCGTCCGTGCGCCGGGAAGTGGCGTTGTAGGCGCGCGTTTCGCCTGTAACGGCCAGATGGTCATCCTCGCCCTCGCGATAGATCGGTTCTTCCGCGCGATAGGCGGGCTCTTCCACGTGATGGGCGGGCTCCGGGATCTCCACAACGGGCGGAACCGGAACTTCCGGAGGCCCCTGCCGCGGGTGAAGGCGGGCGCGCTCTTCGTTCTCGATGGTGTGGATCGTGGTTTCGAGGCGGTGGCGGTGATGGGCCACCACTTCGGCATCGGTGATATCCTGCTTGCGCAGGCCGGCTTCCAGCGCCTGACGCGCGGACTGATAGATGCGTGCACGAACTTCCGCACTGTCGCGGTCGGAATTATCCAGCGCAGTTCTGATAGCCGTTTCTAGTCCGCTCACATCGGGCCCTTCACGTTTCGTGCCGGCATCAACACCAAAAGATTGAATGCCTGTCAAAATTCGGTAGCGGCAAGTGCGGCAAACCGCAAGCCTTGCAGCCCTTCCGGAGCGCATCGGCGGGGGATAAGCAGCCGCCGGGCGTTCCGAATTCTCCATTAGATATAGTGAAAATGGACAGGATTACGGAAAAGGCAGCAAGAAGAAGACCACACTCTTTTCCTTGGTCACTCTTTTCCTCGGGCGATGGCTCTGCTAATCAATTGACGTTTTCGTAAACGTCAAAAAGCGGTGAAAGCATGACCCTGCCCCCGATCCTCCGGGATAATCTGAGACTGCCGGTCATCGGCTCGCCGCTTTTCATCGTCTCCCATCCGGCGCTGACACTGGCGCAATGCAAGGCCGGCGTGATCGGCGCATTTCCCGCCTTGAACGCGCGGCCGGAAAGCCAACTCGACGAGTGGCTGGCCATGATCACCGAAGATCTTGCCGCCCATAATGCCAGGCATCCGGAGCGGCCGGCAGCCCCCTTCGCGGTCAACCAGATCGTCCATATGTCGAACAAGCGGCTGGAGCACGATCTGATGCTCTGCGTGAAATACAAGGTGCCTGTCGTCATTTCCTCGCTCGGCGCCGTGCCGGAAGTGAATGCGGCGGTGCATTCCTACGGCGGTATCGTGCTGCACGACGTCATCAACAACCGCCACGCCAATTCGGCGATCCGCAAGGGTGCCGACGGACTGATCGCCGTTGCGGCAGGTGCGGGCGGACATGCGGGCACGCTTTCTCCCTTCGCAGTGGTGCAGGAGATCCGCTGTTGGTTCGACGGCCCGCTGCTGCTCGCCGGCTCGATCGCGACCGGCGGCGCCATTCTGGCAGCCCAGGCGATGGGTGCCGACATGGCCTATATCGGCACGCCCTTCATCGCGACCGAGGAGGCACGCGCCTCCGATGCCTACAAACAGGCGATCGTCGAGGGAGCCGCCGCCGATATCGTCTACTCGAACTATTTCACCGGCGTGCACGGCAACTACCTGAAGCCTTCCATTCGGGCAGCAGGCCTCGACCCGGACGATCTGCCTGAAGCCGATCCCTCGAAGATGGATTTCGAACAGGCGACGGGCGGCGCAAAGGCCTGGAAGGACATCTGGGGCAGCGGCCAGGGCATCGGCGCGATCAAGGCGGTGGAACCGGTGGCAAAGCTGGTCGACCGGCTGGAAGCGGAATATCGAGCCGCCCGCACCCGGCTGGCGCTCTGAACTGCGGGCCTTTCCACAGGCTTCAGCTTTTTTGCCAAAGACATAAGTGGGTGCTTGAAATCTCCTGATAATGGCTGTATCAGCCCCATGCAAATCGCGGGCCGCATGCTTCGCCCGCCGGATTGCCGCTTTAGCTCAGTCGGTAGAGCACATCATTCGTAATGATGGGGTCACGTGTTCGAGTCACGTAAGCGGCACCATTTTTTTCCTCTTCCGGCATCACATCTTCCTCGTGCATTGGCGCCTGAGAAAATGGTGTGCTGCCGGGCACGGGGCAAACGCCGGCGGAAATGAGCTTGCCGAAGTTTTCGACCGTAGATAGCATCCGCCACTACTGGGGGATGCCATGCGATATCACGACCTGAGCGGGGCGACACTCGTCAATAACTTCACGCTGCAGCATGCGAGCAAGAAGAATGATGGCAGGCCGTTCATCAGCACATGCGTTCCGCAGACAGTTCACCTGGATCTCCACGACATCGAAATCGCGCATGCTGTCGAATGGCAGGACAAGGATTTCGTCGAGAAGAGTCCGGAGACGCCGAACTTCAAGATCACGACTACTCTCACCGCGCGCGGCACGACCATCGACACCATCACCGTGTTTCGAGTGCCAGACGGCGAGGTTGGGCGCTTCAAGGAAATCGAGATCCAGATCAAGCCGCTGCGCAAGGGAGTAGTAGGAGGTAAGAAACAGGCGTCATCTATGGACGGTGTGAAGTTCTCGGGCATGTCCTCGACGACTGTTCCTGAAGAAGGTTTGATGGACGGAGAGCCAGGCAGGATCTTCTATCGCGACCCTCAGGACGACTCGTGCGACAAGAAGTCGGGACCTTATCTACAGCTCGAAGCGTACATTGATGAAGCGGAATTCAATTCGCTCCTGCAGAGGCTGTCCGTCGCCTCAGCGCCCATCGCCAAGGGAAGGCTGCAGATAACGGCCGAGCTGTTCGAGAACGAAGTGGACGCAGCGCTTTCGGAGCCGTGGCACCCTAGACAGTATGGTCTGCTGATGAAGGGCGATAAGGCGCTGTACGTCTGGACAAGGGCACGGGCGGACAGGGTCCAGATCGATTATCGTCCTCTGGCCGCTCCTCCGCCACCCGAAGCAACGATCAATAAGGATGGCACTTATCAACCGCCCATACCCTTCGAGCCTGTCTCGGCGGCTGCGGTGAAGAAGATTGAGAAGCATTTGAAGAACATCGCCACGGTTACGTCTATCGGTTTAGCCGCGATTTTCATCGCCCTCCTGCTGAGGTGATCATGAGCTATCCGCCACCAATGAACGTCCTGGAGAAGAGGCTGCTCGCCGCTATCGCAGCCGGGCACCCGGAGCGGCGAATGGAAGTCTCCGCGCGCGGCCAGCGAATGCGGATTGCCCCGCTGACGTGGAATGAGGTCGCCGTGGCAGTGGGTGTTCCGCAGCATCAACTTACCGATCCTATCGCACATCTTGTGGCCGGAGACGCTATCGACAGTGCACGGCAGCCTGCAGGCTTCTTCAAGAGGCTGCGCGGAGAAGACGATACGACGTTCTTCTTCGCGACGGAGAAAGGGCGGCGCCTTCTTCAGGTCGAGGCTCCGCAGAAGTCGGATGATGAGGTGGACGAGGAGCGCCTGGAGAACGTCGAGAAGATCGCGCATCATCTTGGCTACGATCTAACTCCCTATGGCCACGCGTTTTCGCTCATCAGCCTCAGCAGCGGATACAATGAGTTCGCAACTGCCACGCAGATTGCGCTGGTCACTCTGGCGACGGACATTCGAGCAGCCGGGCATGACATCACCAAGCTGATGTCGTTCATGCCGCATACGATGGCGATGATCGACATCATGAAGGAATGGAGAGACAGAGGTGTCCTGCCGCAGGCGATATTCGAGAACGATGGTCGGGCGATGGTGAAGGTAGCTACGGTGTCGCCCGAGCAAAACGAATGGATCGACAAGGTACTGTCGGATCCAGTGTCCACCGCCGAGCGCGTCGCCACCTGCCGTTTGGACTACATGAGGAACTAAATGCTCAGAATCTTACTCGGGATCACCGCACTTGTTGTAGCTACGCCGTCCTTCGCGGCGACGAAGGCTATGGAGTGTGAACGATACCAGATCGGCGCAGATAACATGAAAGCGGAGCGCTCCGTCTACACGATCACGGCGGACCTCGATGCTGGCAACCTGAAGATCGACCTCTCGAAGGAGCCGCCTGAAAACAGGACCGGAAAATTTCCTATTCCAACAGGGTTAGATTGGAAAATCGTCTGGCGGTCGCAGGATTCTCTCCGCTTGGTCGGGCGGGTCACTGACTATTCCGACAATCCATTCGACTCCCCAACTATGATGCTGGACGTTGACTTCGCCAACGTGCGGTCGAAGTATACAACGGCAGGCGGACTGATTGATTTCGACACCGTGGTCAACGACCCGTGGAAATACGAGTGCAAGCGGCTGGACTAAGCCGAGCGCTGTGCGATCCGGCTATGATAGGACACCGGAATCCTGCGGCCCTCGACGAGCGTAAGCGGCACCATTTTCGCTCAATAGATGTGATCGGCCGGCCGACTCAACGCATAGCTCGACATCAAACCAGGTCATTCAATCAACATTCAGCGCGACCGCGATCGCCTTCATCGCGTCGATCGATCCGCTCTTCTTGCCGCTTTCGATTTCGGAGACATACGGCTGTGATATGTTCGCCGCCGCAGCAAGTTCGGCCATCGTCATGCCGCGATACTTGCGGAAGACCTTGACCGGATGTTCGCCGGCAACGAGAGCGCCGACGACTTCTTCCCGCCAGGTTTCCTCGCCGGCCGCGATCCTGGCCTGCGCGGCGGCTGCGTCCCTGATGTCGATCATATCCTGATAGTCCGCTTCGGGGAGAAGAATGTAATCCTTCCCCTCGATGGTGAATCTTGTAAGCTCACTCATGTCTTTCTCCTATCCCTTGTAGATGTCGCCGCGTGGGCCGACAAGCCGCGCTTGGCTTCCGGCGGAGGTGGACGGGGTTAAAACGCATTTTCCAAGAATAGCCGGAAACACCCTGTATTTCGCCGTCTACAAGCCGGCATGACCCGTTTCCGGCACCTTTCAGCAAACAACCCCATCCACCCCCTCCAGCAGACGATAATCCTTTCGAATCAACCACCTAATCCGGATGGCGTTACCCCATCCATACACCCTCCACCTCTCTGAACTCCGTCCAGAATCTGCCGTTGATGGACGGGGTTCCAGGCCCGGACGGGGTTCGGTGGAGGGGGTTCGTCATCCCTCAGGAAATTAAAAAACCCGGCTCGGTGGCCGGGTTTTCAGGGTGTCGGGGCGCATCAGAAAATCGAACGGTAATCATATGCCGGCTCACGCCTGTCGGGGCTCCATTCCTTCGCCTCCTCCGCATCGCCGCGAACATAGGCGGTCTTTCTCTCGCCGTCGCGAAAGCGAATGCCTTTGTCCCTCTTCTCAAACCCGAGACCGACCATCGCCGCACGCATATGGGCGTGATGAAGCTTCGTCAGTTTGTTGATGGTTTCCGGGCCGTCGAAACCGACCAGCTTCCAAGCGTCCGTAGCCTTGATCTTCAGCGGACCTTCCGGAATGCGCTCGCGGAGGATATCCAGCCACGGGCCGAAATCCGAGGATTCACGCGCGACACCAGCTGCTGCATTCCGCAATGCCGGGTTATCTAGAGTCAGGTCCTCACCCGCCTCCTTCTCCGCAGCCTCCGCCCATAGCTGGTCTCGCACCGCCGCGATGCCGGCCGGATCAGCCGCTGTGGCGCGGACGATCCAGAAGCGGCGGTTGCCGGTGGTGTCGGTCAGGTAGCGGCTTTCGTTGGTGGTGCCGAAGAGGATGAATTGCCGGGGGCGTTTGCTCGTAAAGCGGCCATAGGAGAGCCTGGCGCTATCTATCATCGTGGGGATGAAGGATTTGACGCGGTTGGTGTCGCGGCGGCTGAGGCCGTCGAGTTCGGGCATTTCGAGGATCCAGTGGCCGGCGGTTTTTTCGATGGTCACTTTGGCGTCGGCGCCGATTTCGAGCTGGTCGGTGAACCAGTCGCGGTCATCGCAGAGCGCGAGGATCGCCGAGGATTTGCCGATGCCCTGGGGTCCCTCGACGACGAGCATGTAATCGAATTTGCAGCCCGGATGCCTGACGCGGCGAACGGCGGCGCAGAGGATCTTGCGGCCGAAGGCACGGTTGAGTGGCGTGTCTTCGGCGCCGAAATAATCGACGAGCCAGGTGTCGATGCGCGGCTTTCGATCCCATTGAAGACGGGCGAGATAGTCGTGCACCGGATGATAGGCGCGCCGCTCGCCGATCAGCATCAGCGCATCGAAAATGTTGTCCTTGGACGGCTCCCTGCCTTGGGCCGCGCAGGCGAGCTCGAAGCGAATTTCCGCCAGCCGCGCGTCGCTCATGCGAACGATGCTGCTGTTGCGATGGATCTCCAGTTCGCCCGAAAGCAGGTTGAGCTTGATGAACCATTGGCGATCGACCAACCATTGTTCGAGTTCGATATCGAAGCGCTCGATGCCCATCAGGCGACCGAAGCGCCCTGGCACAGCCCCGGCAGGCGTGATTGCTGGCGTCGGCTCATCGCCCTGGACTAACGCGCCCTCGACGACCTTGGCTGGGACCGGTGCGGGAAGCGCGCTTATGGAAGCCTGCACAGAAACTGCCCGCTTGAACGGCACGATGCGCCCCTCCTCCATTTCATCAGCGGGCTCCGGCCTCCAGTCGCGAAGCGTTGCGGCCATGAAGGCGTCGAGCTGGCTTTGCGTCCATCCGGCATCGACGGCATCGGCGCAGTCCCAGCCGCGGCAGGGGAAAAGGCCGGCCCGCCAATCGTCGAAATTGTAGCGCTCGATATCCGAAGCGTCCCCCGCATCCGTGAAACCGACAAGGCGCACATGCGCGCCGAGCGCGGTCAGGCGGGCGGCGATCTCATCGGCGGCCGACAGGCCCGGGGTGTCGAAATCCGGCCAGATCAGCACGTCGCGGCCCGAGAGCGGCGACCAATCGGTGTGCCTGACACCCTGCGTCCCGCCCGCCCAGGAAAGGACGGTTCGGCCGCTTGCCCGGTGCAGCCAGTCGCGGCACTTCTCGCCCTCGACGATCACCACTTGGCCGTCGTTACCGATCGTTTCCAGCCCGTAGATCGGCCGTGGCTTGGGGAACGGGAAACGCGACCAGGTTTCTCTCCCGTCGGCCAGGCGAACGAACATCACCATCGGCGTTTCCTTGCCGCCGTCAGGGAGATCGTGGCGCAGGACATAGCCTGACAGCGAGCCGTCAGCATAGCGATAGGGGAAGACCATAGACGGCGCGAATGCGCCCCACTCGGAGCGCTCGCCCTTGCGCTTGGGATTATAGAGCCTGATACGCGCGCCGGCCTGGAGCAAATCAGCCGGCGGCGGAACGGGCGTAATCCCCTCATAGATGTTCCGCGCCTGGATCTGCCGCGGGCGGACATTCGGCCGGCTGGTGTCGCTGATGTCGAGAATGCGGATTGCTTCGGGAAGATCGACGCCCTTGACCTCCTGCAGGAAGTCCAGGACATCGCCTTTCCTGCCGCAGCCGAAGCAATGGAAACGCTCGACGCCATCCTGCCCGATGAAGATCGTGAATGACGGCGTGTCTTCGGCGTGGAACGGGCAGCACGTTTCAAACTCTTGCCCGTTTCGGGTGAGCTTGTAGCCGTATTGCGCTGCTATCGAAGACAGGGACACATCGCGGCGCAGCCGTTCGACACAACTGGAGACGCCCGTCCCCGACGACGGCGCGTATTGCGATATTCTATCCATGAAGTATCCGCATGAATGTGGAAGCCGACGGCACTCTGCGCCCGGCAAAACAAAGGCTTTCCGATTTGCCGATCAGAAAGCCTTTTGCCGAGGCGCGGCGCGCCTGGAGGACATTTCGTCCATCCAGGCGCCAACTTCGTCAGACCGCCAGAAATTGTTTTTCGAAACCTGTATGGGCGCGGGAAACTTGCCGTCTCTCACCCAGCGCCAGAGCGTCACGTTCGAAACCGGCGCAATCTTCTGAACGTCGCTGGTACTTAAAAGCGTGTAGGAGATTGCGTTGCCAGTCATGCTCATTCCTCTGTTTTTCAGACTGGAGGCAGTATGCGCGACGACGGTTGTTTATAATAAACGCAATGCATTTCAATGCGATACGCGCCGATGCCGTTACGGTATCGCTATCCGCTGTTTGAGACGACCGTTCGCGGTAACGATCCGGGCGGTCATTGCCGCTGCAGTTCAATACGGCTTGTCACCACGGATCGGCCTGAGGCGGGGTCCCGATCAACGGTTTGCAGACGAAGCCCGTTCTGCCCCAGCTTTTCGATCATCAAGTTTGCTTTTCGGTCGCCATTGGTGATGCGAGCCCAGGTGACATTGAAGTTGAGGATATCGCCTTTCCTGCTGCCGACAAGCATGGAAGGCTGGCCCGATGGTCCCGTGTAGTTGCCGGTGTAGCGTTGACCGGCCGCCTTTACATTTGCCGAAAAGGTTCTCGTGACGATGGCGAGCGCGCGACAACTGCCGTTCATGGACACTGCGGAAGCACTCGCGTTGGATTTCAGATTGCAGGATACATTGACCTTCGTGCCGCCGATCTTGGTCAGGACCATTCCGCCTCCATCCCAGTCGCCTGCCAGCGAGTTCAGAAAGTCCTCGTCGGCCGCATTCGCGTTGGCAGACAGACATGAAAGCGAGAGCAATGTTGCGATCAGAAGAGGACGCATGAGAGCACCCAACGTTTCCCTGGGCTGACAACATCTGGCGTCAGAAATTGTTCCGCTGCGATCCGGAACTTGCGTTCTTACTCATGCCAGTGATCCGCCACCCAAGGTGTCGGGAGGATATAGTGGCGCAGGTAGCGGAAGGGTTGCTTGCCGTCGCGTTTGCTGACGTCGAAGACGCCCTTGATATGATCGAGCCTCGTTTCGGCCCGGCCTCTCGGGCCGAATTTCCCTTCGATGGCGTTCTGCGGGTGGAAGCCGCGCGGGAAGAGGACGACGCGGGCGCTGGATGGCAGGTGCGGTGCGAGAAAATAGTTCAGCGGAAAAGCCCAGTGGCAATCCTGCCGGAAATGCAGAACCCAGTTGCGCGGGAAGAATTTTACGCCTCCGGGCGCATTGCGGGTGACGAAACGCTGTTCATACTGATACTCATCGGCCACTTTCTGCGGGTTGGCCCTGAACTTTTCCTGCAGCGGCAGAAGCTTGCCGACGGGAAAGCGAAAGAGCGAGCTCTGGCCGAGCCTTTCGAAAGGCGTTGTCTGGTTGCGGGCCATGACGACATCATCAGGCCCTCCAACTTTGAAAAAGTCATCAAGGGAGGCAACGACGACCAGATCGAGGTCCAGATAGAGGACCGGCCCGCTCAGGCTTCCGAGCTTCGGTCCCCAAAGCCTCGCCTTTGGCCAGATGCCCCTCGTATTGACGGGCATTTCGACATCCAGAGGCGGCAGATCCTCGCACAGGATGCGGGGATTGAGATTGTCCCGGCAGTCGGTGAAACATGTGAAGGTAAAGGGCGGCGTGATGTTGCGCGCCACCATCGCATAGAGCCGGTTGATGAAAGTCGGCCCGTATCTTGTACCCCAATTGATGCAAATTACCTGTTTAACGCCGCCGCTCGCAGCCAAAACATGCGTCATCATAGCTCGCCATTTCCGTACCCGGAACCGAAACCCTTCGCAGCCGCGATGGAGCGGTTCACAGGCCTGCATCAGGTTTCAATTGGGAATAACCTGGCGGAAATGCAATCCTGACATCCGAGAGCCCTGGCAGCCTGCCAGATCTCTTTTTTCCGGCGGAAACCCACCGAAACTTCCTTCGCAGAATGCGTTGTATTTTAAATCTGCCAGGGCCGGAAGCGGTTTAAAGCGTCGACACAAAAGAAAGCATATCACTTACGCTTTACCTGCTATCAGCAGGAGCATAAAAGACTGCCGACACCACGCGTTGCACTTTGCCCCACTAGAGCGCCGTGCGTCCATTCGGACGCACAAAGGACGCTCTAACTTTTTGAATCTACGCATCAGGCTTTCCGAAAATCGATTCCGATTTTCGGGCCGATGCTGTAGCCGACAGCGGTTTTCCCGTATCACGGAGAAAGCCCGAGAGGTTCATCATGTCCGCTACATCGAAGCAATCCAACCGCACGCTCGTCGTTGCCACGATCATGCTCGCGACCTTCATGGTGGCGATCGAGGCCACGATCGTGGCGACCGCCATGCCGCGGATCGTCGGCCAGCTCGGCGGCTTCACCTATTACAGCTGGGTCTTTTCCGCCTTCCTGCTGGCGCAGTCGACGACGACGGTCATCTACGGCAAGCTTTCCGACATTTTTGGACGCAAGCCGGTGCTGATCGGCGGCATCCTCGTTTTCCTCGTCGGCTCGCTCTTCTGCGGACTTGCCTGGTCGATGGCCTCGCTCATCGTCTTCCGCCTGGTGCAGGGCCTTGGGGCCGGCGCGATCCAGCCGGTGACGATGACAATCATCGGCGACCTGTTCAAGCTGGAGGAACGCGGCAAGGTGCAGGGCGTGATGGCGACAGTTTGGGCGACCTCGGCGGTCGTCGGACCGCTCGCCGGCGGCATCATCGTCGATACGATCTCCTGGGCCTGGATCTTCTGGATCAACCTGCCGATCGGCATCTTCTCGATCATCGCATTCATGATGTTCCTGAAGGAGGATGTGGCGCACAAAGATGCCAAGATCGATTATCTCGGCGCCATCCTGTTTTCGATTTCCATCATCGCGCTTTTGACGATCCTGACGGAAACGGATGCGCGGGCCTGGGTTCTCATTGCGCTGGCGAGCGTCTTCGTCGTGACCGGCATCCTGTTCGTGTTGCAGGAGAAGCGTACGCCGGAACCGATCATTTCGATCGCGCTCTGGAGCCGCCGGCTTGTCGCGACCAGCAATGCCTGCATGCTGCTTGCCGGCATGGCGCTGATCGGCCTTTCGACGATCCTGCCGATGTATGTACAGGGCGTGCTCGGCCGCTCGCCAATCGTCGCCGGTTTCACGCTCACCATGCTCGTCGTCGGCTGGCCGCTATCGGTGATGCTTTCCAGCCGGTTCTTCAGGGCATTCGGCATCCGCAACACGCTGCGGGTCGGCAGCTTCATGTTTCCCTTCGGGGCCTTCTTCCTTCTGTTCCTCACGCCGGAAAGCCACCCGGCGGTTGCGGGCGCCGGCTCCTTCTTCATGGGCTTCGGCATGGGGCTCATCAACCTGACCAGCATCGCGCTGGTGCAGGACAGCGTGGAATGGTCGATGCGCGGAAGCGCCACAGCCTCGATCATCTTTGCCCGCAGCCTCGGCAATACGCTGGGCGCCACCGTGCTCGGCGCGATCTTGAATGCCGGCATCAATCACTATGCGACGGGGGATGCGGCAAACCGCCTGCACGATGTCCTGAACGAGTCGACCGGTCTTTCGGAGCTCGCGGGCGATCCGGCAGTGCGCGGTGTCTTCGATGCGGCGCTGCACTGGAGCTTCTGGGGTGTCGTAGTCGTGGCGGTGCTCACCTTTGCGACCACCTGGCTCATTCCGATCAGCCGCGGCGTGAAAGCCGGGGGCGCGAGCAGCACGGCCAGCGAAGCCGCGTCGCACTGATCAGGTGCCAAGTTTTCAGCCCGGAGCGCCTTCCGTGGAGCTCTGCGGGATGGATTGCAGCAGGGTCTGGCGAGCGGAGCGAAGGTGGATGCGACAGGCCGCCTCAATCTTCGCCTGATCGTTGGCTTCGAGCGCCGCTATATAATCGAGATGTTCATAGATCGCGCGTTCGTTGCGTTCGCGGGCGGCCGCCTTGTTCCACTGGTAGTGATAGTGGAAGATGATGGCGATCGCGTCATAGAAATCGGCGATGAAACGGTTCTTCGAGGCGCGGTGGATCAAGAGGTGGAAACGCTCGTCGAGTGCCGAGAATTCCTTGAAGCGGTTGTTGATGTCTGCGAGCACGGAAAGGTGCTCTTCCTTGATCGTCGCAAGATCGGCCCAGGCCTGATGGTCGGCAGGTAGCCTGCCGAATTCGGCCGCCGAATGCAGCTCGAACATTTCGCGCACATCGGCAAGTTCCAGCGCGAATTCACGGGTAAAGCCCTTCAGCGTCCAGTGGCTGTTCGGTCGTTTTTCGATCAGCCCGAAACGCGAGAAGCGGATGAGGAATTCGCGCACGCTGGTCGTGCCTGTGCCGATCTCGCGGGCAAGCTCCAGCTCGTTGATCTGCATGCCGGGGGCTGCTTCATCCGAAAGAATGCGCTGCATGAAGCTGCGCTCGATGATGTCATGCAGCGAATCCGTTTCCTCCGAGGGGAAGAAGTCGCGGTCGATCGGCTGGCGCAGCACGATCTTCTGGCGCTTGTTCCAGCGGATGATGCCCTCGTCGCTGAGACGGGTCAGAATGGCGCGCGCCGTGCTGCGGCTGACGCCGAGCTGGGCTGCGATTTCCGGCTCCGAAGGCAGCGCGGTATCCGTGCGCAATGCTGCCGCATACCGGTTGTAGGCTTCCTTGAAGACCGTATTCTGCCTTGCCATCAGACCTTGCTTTCTGCCCAAGCGACACGGGCTTTCCGCCCGAGCGACACGGCGATGATACCCGCCCACCAAGAACGGGCACAGCCGGACCAGGAGCCTCTTCAAGCGACCTCTATCTTATTTTCAGTCGCCTGCGGCTGTTTGCCTCCCTCGTCCACAGGATCAATATTCCCGTTGACTTGAAAATGTTTATTGTAGATAAAAAACAAAAGCAATGCGCATTCGTCTATGTAGCGGGCGTTTCGTCAGGGAGAAGAAATTGGACAGACAGCCTTGGATCATCCTGTCGGCCGGAGACAATGTCGCGGTCGCAACGGCGCAGATCGCCGAGGGATCTGATGTTGCGGGTGTGACGACGCGGCAGAAGATCGACCCCGGCCACAAGGTCGCCATAGCGGACATTCCGCTTGGCACACCGGTCGTGAAATACGGCCAGGCGATCGGCCGCACCACGGCTGATGTGAAAGCGGGCGATCACGTTCACAGCCACAATCTGCATTTCGAAAACGACCGCCTTGCTGCGACGGCCAACTCGGCTCCGGAACAAGCAAGTGCCGAGGACAGGGCGCGTACCTTCATGGGTTATCGCCGCGCCGACGGACGGGCGGCGACGCGCAATTATATCGGCATCATCGCCAGCGTGAACTGTTCCACCACGGTCTGTCGGGCGATTGCCGACGAGGCCAACCGTACGATCCTGCCGCATTATGACGGCATCGACGGTTTCGTGCCGATCGTTCACGATCAGGGCTGCGGCATGAGCTCGACAGGTGACGGCATGAACGTGCTGCATCGGACGCTTGCCGGTTACACCCGCCATGTGAATTTCGGCGGCGTGCTGATGATCGGCCTCGGCTGCGAGGTCAACCAGCTGACCCTTTACGGCCAGAGCGGCGCCGGCGCCTCCAAGCGGCACTTCAACATTCAGGACGCCGGCGGCTCCCGCCGCGCAGTCGAGCGCGCCATGGGCGTGCTGCGCGAAATCGCCGCCGATGTCGGCCGTGAAAAGCGAGTTCCGATGTCGGTCAGTGAGATCATCATCGGTCTGCAATGCGGTGGTTCGGACGGTTTTTCGGGTATAACCGCCAATCCGGCGCTCGGTGTTGCAGCCGATCTGCTGGCAGCTGCCGGTGGTACGGCAATCCTTTCGGAAACCTCAGAGATCTATGGCGCGGAGCATCTGCTGCGCAGCCGCGCCGTCAGCGACGATGTCGCCAAAAAGCTCGATGAGAAGATCGCCTGGTGGGAAGACTATGTCGCCCTGCATGGCGCTTCGCTCGACAACAACCCGTCTCCGGGCAACAAGCGCGGCGGCCTGACGACCATTCTCGAAAAGTCGCTCGGCGCCGTCGCCAAGGGTGGCCGCTCGCCGCTGACCGCCGTCTATGGTTATGCCGAGCGCGTCACCGCACCCGGTCTCGTCTTCATGGATACGCCCGGCTATGACCCGGTTTCTGCCACCGGCCAGGTTGCCGGCGGCGCGAACATGATCGCCTTTACGACCGGCCGCGGCAGCTGCTTCGGCTGTCGCCCCGCCCCCTCGCTGAAGCTCGCCAGCAATTCGGCGCTCTTCACCTCGATGGAAGAGGATATGGACATCGATTGCGGCACTATCGTCACCGGTGACGCGACGATCAGCGGCAAGGGCCGCGAGATCTTCGAGTTGATCGTCGATACAGCCTCCGGCAAGAAGACGAAAAGTGAAATTTTCGGTTACGGCGATAACGAATTTGTTCCGTGGCATCTCGGCGCCACGCTCTAAATATGACTTATTGATATCAGGGTCTTCACAAGGAGGAATGATGAAGACGAGGAGGATTGGCAAGACGGCGCTTGAGGTGACCGAAATCAGCTTCGGCGCCGCTGCACTCGGCGGCCTTTACCGCGCCTGCCCGCGCGAGCAGGCAATGGAAACGCTGGAGACGGCATGGAACCACGGCATCCGCTATTATGACGTGGCGCCGTGGTATGGCCTTGGGCTCGGCGAACGTCGCGTCGGCGATTTCCTGCGCGACAAGCCGGAAGGTGACTATGTGCTGTCTACCAAGGTCGGCCGCCTGCTGCGCCCGGTGCCGACGGGCACCGTCCCTGATTATAGCTATGTCGATCCGCTCTCTTTCGATGCCGATTACGACTATTCCTATGATGGGATCATGCGCTCGGTCGATTTCAGCTATGCGCGTCTTGGCCTGAACCGCATCGACATTCTGTTCGTCCATGACATTGGCGCCTATACGCATGGCGCCGCCAGGAATGCCGTGCATCTGAAGAACTTCCTCGATAGCGGCATCAAGGCGCTGGAGCAGCTGAAATCCTCGGGCGCGATCAAGGCTTTCGGGCTTGGCGTCAACGAAGTGCCCGTCTGCCTCGACGTGATGCGCAACGCCGATATCGACACGATCCTGATGGCCGGGCGCTATACGCTGCTCGACCGGTCGGCGGTATCAGAACTGATCCCGCTCTGCCGGCAGAAGGGCACCTCGCTCGTCGTCGGCGGCGTCTTCAATTCCGGCATCCTTGCAACCGGCCCGGTGCCGGGCTCGCATTTCGATTATATGCCGGCAACCGAGGAAGTGCTTGCCAAGGTGGGCGCAATGGAAGAGGTGGCCAAGCGCCACGGCCTGCCGCTTGCCGCCCCTGCCCTGCAGTTTCCGCTGCACGACCCGGTCGTCTCCTCGGTGCTGATCGGCACGGCGAGGCCCTCGAGCCTTACGCGCAACATGGAAAATTTCGAGCCGCGGCTTCCCGCCGATATCTATCCCGAATTCGAACCCTATACACTTGTCGCCGCACCGCTCGGCGAAGAGGCCGTGCGGGTCTGAGGAGACACCATGCTTAGAGGTATTCATCCGCTTCTCGGCCCCGATCTGCTCTATGCGCTGAAGAGCATGGGGCATGGCGACGATATCGTCATTGCCGACGCCAATTTCCCATCGAGCAGCATGGGTCCTGATGTCATCCGCGCCGATGGCGTCAGCGCGACAGCGATGGCCGAAGCGATCCTCACCCATATGCCGCTCGATACGTTCGTGCCGCAATCGGCATGGCGGATGGAAGTTGTGGGCGATCCGAAAGCCGTGCCTGATGTCTGCGCCGAATTTCAGCAGATCGTCACCCGGCGCGCCGGCGATTTTTCCATCGCATCCGTCGAACGCTTCGCCTTCTACGAGATGGCGCGGAAGGCCGCCTATATCGTCGCGACCACCGAGTTCCGGCTCTACGGCAACCTGATTTTGAAGAAGGGTGTCGTCCATCCGCACGAGGTGCAATTCGACTGAGACCGTATTTTAGGTCCTGATGTATTTAAAATAAAAACAATTGCTTGGCAGAGAATTTAGCGGGTAAAAAAGCGAATTGGGCACACTTGCAATTTGCCTGCGCCTCAGCTAGCTTCTGATCGTAAATGTTTTTTATCGATAAAAATCGTCCGCCTGCGTTCAGCGGTCCGGTTTCATTGGAGGAGAACGCACCCTGAGAGGAGAACCCTTATGAGCATCGTGAAATCCATTCTGTCTCGCCGCGCCTTTACGGCACTTGCAGGCGCCGCTGTCATTGCGACGGCAATGCCTGCCACGTCCTTTGCGGCCGAGGTGACGATCCCGATTATCGTCAAGGACACGACGTCCTTCTACTGGCAGATCGTTCTGGCCGGCGCGCGCAAGGCCGGCAAGGATCTCGGCGTCAACGTGCCGGAGCTCGGCGCCCAGGCCGAATCCGACATCAACGGCCAGATCAGCATTCTCGAGAACGCCGTTGCCGGCAAGCCGGCCGCCGTCGTGATCTCCCCGACCGAGTTCAAGGCGCTCGGCAAGCCGATCGATGAAGCCGCCAAGTCCGTTCCGATCATCGGCATCGACTCCGGCGCCGACTCCAAGGCATTCAAGTCGTTCCTGACGACCGACAATGTCCAGGGCGGCCGTATCGCTGCTGACGGTCTTGCCGCCGCCATCAAGGGCGCCACCGGCAAGGAAGAAGGCGAAGTCGTCATCCTGACCAACCTTCCCGGCGTAGGCTCGCTGGAACAGCGTCGCGAAGGCTTCCTGGATCAGGTGAAGACCAAGCATCCCGGCCTGAAGGTGATTGCCGACAAGTACGGCGACGGCCAGGCAACGACCGGCCTCAACATGATGACGGACCTGATCACGGCAAACCCGAACCTCGTCGGCGTCTTCGCCTCGAACCTCATCATGGCGCAGGGTGTGGGCCAGGCGATCGCCGAAAACAAGCTCGGCGACAAGATCAAGGTCATCGGCTTCGACAGCGACGACAAGACGGTCGGCTTCCTCAAGGATGGCGCCATCGCCGGCCTCGTCGTTCAGGACCCCTACCGCATGGGTTATGACGGCGTGAAGACCGCTCTTGCCGTCTCCAAGGGCGAGAAGGTCGCGGAAAATGTCGATACCGGCGCAAACCTCGTCACCAAGGCGAATATGGCTGAGCCGAAGATCGACGCGCTCTTGAACCCGAAGATCAAGTAAGACGACAGGCGGCCGCGCCGATTTCAAAAACCGGCGCGGCCTTTCTCATCCATGGTATGTTTCACCAGGGATGGAGCAGACGTGACAAGAGGAGGAGAGGTCCATGGTCGGACTGGAAGAGGTCAGTCATCGCCACGATGACAGCGCGACGCTGAAAGAAGCCAATCGAATTCCCGCCGGATCGCCCATCCTCGAACTGAAAGGCCTGCAGAAGAATTACGGTCACGTGCAGGCGCTGAAGCCTGCGACGCTGACCTTCCTTGCCGGTGAAATCCACGCCATCGTCGGCGAAAACGGCGCCGGCAAATCCACCCTCATCAAATTGCTCACCGGCGTCATCACACGCACGGCCGGCGAGGTGCTGTGGTGCGGCCATCCGGTGGGGCTGTCGACGCCGAACGAGGCGATCGCCCGCGGCATCAACGCCGTCCACCAGGAAGTCGTGCTCTGCCGGCACCTGACGGTGGCCGCCAATCTCTTCCTCGGCGACGAGGTTAACCGCTTCGGCATCATGCGCAAGAAGCAGATGGAGAAGATGGCGCAGGCCGTTCTCGACGATCTCGGCTTCGGCCTGCCGGCTGGCGCGCTTCTGAGCTCGCTGACGATCGGTCAGCAGCAGCTCGTCGCCACCGCGCGCGCGGCCATGCGCGGCACGCAGTTCCTGATCTTCGACGAGCCGACCGCCTATCTCACCCGCCAGGAATCCGCACAGCTCTTCAAGCTGATCCGCCGCCTGCAAGGCGAAGGCGTCACCATCGTCTATATCAGCCACCGCATGGAGGAAGTCTTCGAGCTTGCCGACCGTGTCTCGGTGCTGCGCGACGGCACGCATGTCGGCACGCGCCTCATCGGCGAAACCAATGACGCCGAGCTGATCGCGCTGATGATCAATCGCTCGATCGAGCAGATCTACCATAAGGAAGAGATTCCGATCGGAGAGACGATCCTCGACGTCAGGGGTCTTACTGGCCCGGGCTTCGAAGACGTGTCGCTGAGCGTCAAGGCAGGACAGATCGTTGGGCTCTATGGCCTGATCGGCGCCGGGCGCAGCGAATTTGCTCTCGGGCTCTACGGGCGCCAGCCGACAAGTGCGGGCGAAATCCACTGGATGGGCAAGCGCGTCGATATCAAGAACGAACGCACTGCGATGGAGCTCGGCATTGCGCTGGCTCCCGAAAGCCGGCGCGACCAGGGGCTCTGCCTCAACCTGCCGATCGGCCTCAACATCAACCTGCCGGTGTTCGGACGCCTCAGCCACGGCCCGGTCATCAATCACGCGCGCGAATCGACGAATGCCGACAAGCAGATCCGCGATCTCAGCATCAAGACGCCGAGCCGGCGCGTTCCGGCCTCCAGCATGTCGGGCGGCAACCAGCAGAAGATCGTCATCGGCAAGTGGCTGAGCCACGGCGCCCGGCTTTTCATTTTCGACGAGCCGACCGTCGGCGTCGACGTCGGCACCAAGGCGGAAATCTACCGGCTCTTCGCCAAGCTTCTGAAGGACGGGGCGGGCATCATCCTGATCTCCTCCTACCTGCCTGAGGTCTACGAACTGGCCGACCGGCTGCATGTCTTCCGCAGCGGCAAGCTTGTCGCGAGCCATGATTTCCACGCGGCGACGCATGAAGAAGTGCTCAGCGAAGCGATCGGTGTCTGAGCAAGAAGAATAAGAGGGAGAAAATTCATGACTGTAACCCCCACCGAAATCGTCGCGCCGCCGCCGCGCCGGAAGATGAACATCCTGTTCGGCCTGACGCTGATCGGGTTGCTGATCTTCCTCTGGGTCGTGCTCGGCTTCTCGACAGCCAGCTTCTGGACGCCGCTCAACATCTCCAACCTGCTGCGCCAAGGCGCGATGACGGCGATCCTGGCGCTCGGCCAGACCTTCGTCATCATCACCGCCGGCATCGACCTTTCTGTCGGCGCAATCGTCGGCTTCTGCACGGTCATCATCGCCTGGCTGCTGCAGGCGGGCGTACCGCTCTGGGCGGCAATCTTGCTGACGCTGGCAATCGGTGTCGCGATCGGCTCCTTCCATGGCTTCGGCATCGTGCATATGGGCCTGCCGCCGTTCATCATCACGCTGGCGACGCTGACATCGCTGCGCGGCATTGGCCTGCTGATCACCAACGGCTCTACGATCAGCATCACCGACGAGGGCTTCAGCAACTTCGCCCGCGCCGATTTCCTTGGCGTCCCAAGCCTGTTCTGGATGGTCATCCTGGTTGCGATCCCCTCCTTCGTCTTCCTGCATCTGAGCCGCTGGGGCCGCTATCTCTTCGCCGTCGGCTCGAATGCCGAAGCGGCGCGCCTTTCCGGCGTCAACGTCAAGGGGATGATCTACCTCGCCTACATCCTTTCGGCTTCGTTTGCGGCTTTCGTCGGCGTGTTGCTCGCCTCGCGTATCGCCATCGGTAACGCGACACAGGCCGACGGCTGGGAACTGCAGGCGATCGCCTCCTCGGTCATCGGCGGCACGTCGCTCTTCGGAGCCGTCGGTTCCGTGCATGGTCCGCTGATCGGCGCCTTCATTCTGGCGACCATCAACAACGGCGCAAATCTCCTGAACGTCAACTCGTTCTGGCAGCGCATCATCACCGGCCTGCTGATCATCGTCATCGTCTACTTCGACCAGCTTCGCCGGCGCCGGACGGGCTGAGCGAGATGCAAAACGAAGCCGGCCCAAAGGCCGGCTTTCTTCTTTTCAGCAATGCGAGAACTGTCATGAAAGCTGTCCTTTGCCGCGAACCCGGTGTACTCGATCTCGTCGAGCGCCCCTCCCCCGAAAAACCTGATACCGGCTGGGTACGGCTTGCCGTCAGCCATGTCGGCATCTGCGGCACGGACTATCATATCTTCGAAGGCAAGCACCCCTTTCTCGAATATCCGCGCGTCATGGGACATGAGATCTCAGCGACGGTGCTGGAGACCGGCGACGGGGTGGCGATGGCCGTCGGTACGCCCGTCATCGTCAATCCCTATCTCTCCTGCGGAAGCTGTGTCGCCTGCCGGCAGGGCAAGCCCAATTGCTGCACCAATATCAAGGTTCTCGGCGTCCATACGGATGGTGCTTTCTGCGAGGAAATCGTAGTGCCCGCGGGCAATCTCTATGCCGCCAAGGGCCTCAGCCTCGAGGCCGCGGCGACCGTCGAATTCCTGGCCATTGGGGCGCATGCGGTACGCCGATCCATGGCGCCTGCAGGTTCCCGCTCGCTTGTCATCGGCGCAGGTCCGATCGGCCTAGGCGCGGCAATCTTCTCGCGTATTGCTGGTCATGACGTGACGCTGCTGGATACGAGTGCGGAACGGCTGCAGATGGCGTCGGAGCGCTTCGGCTTTACATCAGGGATCGTCGCCAATGATGGGACAGCCGATGTCGTGAAAGCCAGGACGGACGGCGATGGTTTTGACGTCGTCTTTGACGCGACAGGCTTTGGACCTTCGATAGAGAAGGCCTTCAGCTTTGTCGCCCATGGCGGCGCCCTGGTGCTGGTCAGCGTCGTGAAAGACGATATCCGCTTCTCCGATCCGGAATTCCACAAGCGGGAAATGATGGTCATCGGCAGCCGCAATGCGACGCGCGTCGACTTCGAACATGTCGCGGATTCGATCGCCAAGGGTCTCGTTCCGGTCGACAAGCTGATCACCCATCGCACGACGCTTGCCGATGCGCCGCGCGATCTCGCCCGCTGGGCGCATGAGAAGAGCGGCCTCATCAAGGCCGTCATCAAGGTCGCCGCTTAAGCCGCGTCGACCGCAGCGCGCATCTGCCTGACGACCGCGACATCGGTGCGGTTCGAGCTCGGCACATCGAAGCCGAAAGAGACGGCGCGCGGATCGGCGCTGGCAACGGCAGAACTGCAGGAGCCGTGAACTTCGTGCGCGCCTGTTGCCCGCAGGATCTCGACGACATTGGCCGGTCGCACGCCACTGCCCGGCATGATGGAGATGCGGCCGGCAGCCTTGACGGAGATACGCTTCAGCGTTTCTAGCCCGTCCATCGCCTTCGGCACGCAGCCTGAGGTGAGGATGCGCTCGCAGCCAAGCTCGACCGCCTGTTCCAGCGCGGCATCCGGATCCGGCACGAGATCGAAAGCGCGATGCAGCGTCGAGCCGAGGCCGGACGCATGGGCCTTCAGGCGATGAATGAGCGGCATGTCGAGCGTGCCGTCCAGTCGGTTGGCGCCGATGACGACGCCGGCAAGGCCAGCGGCCCTGACAGCATCGATATCGGCAAGCATCGCCTTTTCGTCCGTCGCATCGAAGATGAAGGGGCCGGCATGCGGGCGGATCATTGCATAGACGGGGATCGGCGCTTCGGCGGCAATTCGCATCAGGCTCGGCAATGGCGTCAGCCCGCCAAGCTCCAGCGCCGAGCAGAGCTCGATGCGGCCAGCACCGCCCTCGATTGCAGCCACAAGGCCCTGAGCGCTATCGACGCATACTTCCAGCAAAACCGTCATATCCCGAATCCTTCTCGTTCCGCCATTTCGGCCAAAGTAGCCCATGCAGCCCATTTCACGAACGGCTTACCGCCGATAGCCGCCTTTCCCCCCTTCTGACGCTCCCCATCGTAACGTCAGGCGCGGCGGCGTAGGGCTATGGTGAGTCAGCAACACATTGATTGTCGAATAGCGTAAACAACCCTCAAACCCCGATTGGGTCCGCGCATGCCGATGATTGCTGTTCTACAAAGACGCGCCAAATCATGGTTCCCAGATTGGTGGACTTCCGATTGACGTCCGCAGCGCCTCGGTGAAGGCTCGCACCTTGGCACTCGCCTGCGGCAGGGCGCGCAGGAGGTAGATCCCGGCCGGCGCAGCGTTCCAGGGTTCATCGCCCGGCCGCAACCGGACCAGTCTCCCTGCCTTGACGTCCGGTCCGACGACCCAGCTCGACAGGAATGCGATCCCCAGCCCCTCCTGGGCCGCCGCGCGCAGGGCTTCGAAATCGTCTGAACGGAACGTCACCATACCGTTCCCCGCATGGCCCGCCGGGCCGTCGAGCAGGTCCCGCCAACCCAGAAGATCAGCGCCATGCAGCTTGTCGATCAAACGGTGCGATGAGAGATCGGCGACGCTATCGGGCACACCCGCCCGTGCCAGATAGGCCGGGCTTGCGACCAACAGTCGGGTCAGAGGCGCAAGCCTCGTGGCGATCAGCGTGCTATCGGCCAGCGCCCCCATGCGGATGACCACGTCGAGACGCTCGAGAACCGGATCGGCCAGCCGCTCCGTCAGGTCGAGCTCGACCTTGAGCGCGGGGTGCTCAGTTTGCAGCGCTGCGACGACCGGCAAGACATAGCGCTTGCCAAAGGTCGGGAAGCAGGCGATCCGGAGTGTGCCGGAGACGGAACCGTCGAAGGCGGCGATCTCTGCGTGGGTGTCGGCCAGTTCGTCAAGAAGCAGCAGGGCCCGTTCGTGCAGCCGCCGGCCGGCATCCGTGAGCGTGAGGGCGCGGGTCGAGCGGACCAGCAGGGCAACGCCCAGATCCTCCTCCAGCGTGTCGATCTGGCGCACGATCGCCGAAGGCGTCACCGCGCGCCGACGGGCGGCGCCGGAAAAGCTCCCCGCCCTAACGACATCGACGAAAGTTGACAGGAACACGGCGAAATGGGGTCTCATCTTTGCGATCCAGGCAAAGCCGTTTGCAGCAGGCTACGGCTTATCGCTGTCTTTCAATAGACGCACAATCCCCATCGTGAGGTCGGCGAGTTCAACAGCATTCGACGTGACCAAAACAAGGTAAATCTCGTCGAAGGCCCCCGCGCGTGGCGTGGGACTGCAAATATATACATAGGTATGTTCGATTTGACTCTGAATTACTGACCTAACACGAACGTATAATTTTCACGAAACGGTCCGGATAGCAGATTGTACCGGCAAAAACGGATGCTTCGCAGATCAAAAGTTCGAGACTGTCGCTGGATACGGGCCGCAAGGGTGGCGCGCACCGGAGGTGTGGCTGGCTCGTCGTCCGTGGAAAGCAACGTCGTCATCTAATCCGTGACACTCGAAAGGAAAAACCATGAAGATACTGACCGACAAGATCCTCTCCCTGTCCGCCTATTCCGCCGAGATCGACATCCCGCTGGACAAGGTCGATATTGCCGACTGGCTCTTCACCCTGCCGGAAGCCGAATATCTACGCTGCTGCCCGCCCGACCACATCGGTGCCGGCACCACGACCACGGATGACGGCCGACCCATGTCGATTAACGTCGAGATGATCGGCACCGCGCTGGTCGTGCAGCATTACGTCGCCGAGGAAGCAACGCCGAGTTACTGCCGGATGAACTCAATCTCGGACGTGTTCACCCCGGTCGGGCGCACACAGGTCAACGTGATCTGGGAGCTGATCGCCGAGGGGATAGAGGGCGGACGCACCCGCTACACCAATCGCGTCACCTCGCACCCCACCGACGTTTTCATGGACTTCATTGCCGCGCACGGCCAGACCTTCGAACAGGCGGCGGCCGCCCGACAGGAAGCGGGCGGTGACCACAACCGCAGGGAGACGCCACTCTTCGCCGCCAGCATCGCCCGCCGGGCGCTCGGCAAGGTCGCCGCGAAATGAAGGCGATCGCGTTCGATGATTTCGGCAAGGCGGAGGTTCTCCGTCTTGCTGAGGCGCCGATGCCGCAACCTCGCCCCGGTGATCTTCTGGTCAAGGTGAAGGCAGCCGGTGTCAATCGCGCCGACCTTCTTCAACGCCAGGGCTATTACGGCAGGCAGAATTATGGCGAGAGCGATCTGCTCGGGCTGGAAGTGGCCGGCGAGGTGGTCGCTGTCGGCAGCGATGTCGCCGATATCCTCCCCGGCGAGCGCGTGATGGCCATCGTCGGAGGGGGTGCCTATGCCGAATATGCCCGCGTCGACCGCGGCATGGCGGTACGTGTTCCCGATGGCCTTGACCTTATCGGCGCGGCGGCGGTGATGGAATCGTTCGTCACCGCGTGGGAGGCCGTCGTGCATCTTGGTGGTGCCGCCAAGGGCTTGGCCGTGCTCGTCCACGCCGCAGCGGGCGGCATCGGTTCCGCCGGCGTGGAGATTGCGCACGCCCTCAGTGCCAGGGTCTTCGCGACGGCCAATGCCGAGCGCCGGATTGATGTTTTGGGCTTGGGCGCAGAGGCCGTGTTTGATTACCGGTTGGAGGACTTCGAGCAGGGCGTTCGCGATGCCACCGGCGGAAGCGGGGTCGATGTAATCGTCGACTTCGTCGGTGGCGACTATCCCGCCCGCAACCTGCGCAGCCTCGCGCCGGGCGGGCGTCTCGTGCAGGTCGGCCTGCTGGGCGGGCAGGACGATACCGTCATCCCTCTCGCTCTCCTGCTCCACAATCACCTGCGCCTTATCGGCACCGTGATGAAGTCGCGCAGCGCGGTGGAGAAGCGCGCCATGGTTCAGCGCTTCGCCCAAGGAGCTCTGCCAATGTTCGCCGATGGCCGGCTAAAGCCGTTGGTCGGCAAAGTGTTCCCACTGTCCGAGGCAGCCGATGCGCATCGCTATATGGAAGCGGGTGGCGGATTCGGGAAGATCGTGTTGGATGTAGCTGCGTGAGGATGAGCTTTGAGAGTACGTCGCTGATGCTTGAACGCAGTGAGCGACCCCTCGCCAACAGTTAGGAGTTCTGTCATGGCGGACATCTCTACGTCGGCTACCGAACCGATGACCTCACGCTCAAACAGGCGGCTCTCGCCTCGGGCAAGGTGGACGAAGCACTGTTCGACAAGGTCGTCCAGCCGATCGAGATGGTCGGCGTCGGCCTCGGGGGCGCCTGATGGATGCCCAGCTCCGCGATCGACTTCCAGCACTCCATCTGCGTCCTGATCTCCATCAAGCTGGTTCGTGTTGTTGCCATTTTTGCCCTTCTGCGTAAACGGCAGGCAAGGGCTGAGCAATCAACGTGCCGAGCACTTTCCTGTCCTGTAGTCACACAATCGGCGGCGTTAGAGGGCTATAGCGTAGACGTAGTGCTCATCTTCATCGCGCGTGGCCCGCCGCAGCCTGTTTAAGCGAAGGCTTTGTTTTGCGCGACAGGCGCCGGGACAATTTTCGCCGCGGTCGCGATCAGCAGGTCACAAGCGTCAGCCGCGGCTTTCCGATGATTGAAGGCCACGTGATAAGACATGGGCATCGGCTCGGCGAGCTCGACGATGCGCACCCGGTCGGCAATCGGCATCGCGCTGACACGGCCGAGGAAGGAGACATAGCCGTGATTGGCGACGAGATCGACGATGACGGGCAGCGAATCCGCCGCAGTGATATCTCGATCGCGGAGGCGGCGATGCAGGGTGCGGTCATAGCCGAAGGTCATGGCGGCATGGCCGATGCCGGTGCGCGGACTCGGCGTGCAGATCGGATGGCTGGCCACAAGTTCCGTGGCGGTTGCTTCCACGCTGTCGAGTGGGGCGATCGCCACCATATCGGTGCGCAGCAATTCGCGATGACGGAAGCTTTCCAGGCCGAAGACGGAATCGAGGATCGCAACATCGATGCGCCCGGATTTCAGCGCCTCGCGCAGATCGTCGGCAGTCATCGAGACCAGCGATAGAGCATTCTTGTTGCGGCTGGCATTCCACTCGGCAACGAGGCTACCCAGGCAGCGCGCAACCCAGCTTTCCGAGCCCGTAGGGATGATGGCACCGATGCGCAGTGAGCGAGCGGTGCGCTGATAGCGTTCGTCCGCAGCGGATTTCAGTTCGTTCCAGGCGAGGCTGATGGTCGAAAAGACGGTATAGGCGAAGCGGCCATCCTCCGTCAGCGCCGAGCCCTGGGCCTGACGCTCAAAGAGTCTGCCTCCAAAGAATTTCTCAAGATTGGCAATCTGCAATGAAAGCTGCGGCTGACCAAGGCGCAGACGACGGGCGGCTCTGTTGATGCTGCCCTGATCGGCAACCTCCAGGTAACGCTCCATGGTGACGAGCTTGACGGGGATGCGGGCGGCCCATTGTCCGTAAGCTTCCGGTTCACGATGACCAAGCTTGTCGCCGAGCTGCCCTGTTGCGGCAAGGATCGGCGCCAATCCCTCCAGAACTCTGCCTCCGGCAAGCAGAATGACCAGTTCGCCCGAGGAACGTTCGGCGAGCTTCAGGGCGAGTTCCGTCTCCAGGTTATCGATCGCTGCCGACGCGGTCGAGACGGAGATGTTGAAGCGACGCGCCGTTTCGCGCATGGAGCCGGAAGAGAGGACATGGCTTGCGATGAAGAGGGCGCCGAGATGCAAGGCTTTCTCCGGAAACTACTGAAAAGGCGGAGGATATGACGTGTTCGTGAAAAAAGATATCCCTGCCCATAGAGGTGCAGGCTATCGTTCACTCAATAAGAAATCCGGGCGGCGAAAGAACCGACTGAAAGCACCGGAACATCGTGGAAACACGCAAGGGGACAAAAACAAATCGCGCCGCCCTTGGAAAAGGGAATGCAATTCCGCGCACGGACCTGCATTCGCCGCCATAATCGCGTCGCGAGAGCGAATACTGGAGGGGGCTGCTTCGATTTTCGGGCATCGATTTTTCGGGCATGCACACTATTTCCATGACGCACGTATTTCCGGCATGATGGCCTGATGGCTGACCATGCCGGCTGGTTTTATGCGCGCAGGCTTCGCGTCCGGGGCTTTCGCGACGTTTAACGGTGTTCAACCAAGGGGATAATCATGCTGAAGAAATTCGCACTTGCCGTTTCGCTTGCCGCCTTTGCGGCCGGCGCGGCCCACGCCGCAGACGTCGTCGTTTCATCGAAGATCGACACGGAAGGCACGCTACTCGGCAACGTCATCGCGCTCGCGCTGGAAGCCAACGGCATCAAGACGCAGGACCGCATCGCACTCGGCGCAACGCCTGTCGTACGCAAGGCGATCACCGCAGGCGAAATCGACATCTACCCGGAATATACCGGCAATGCCGGCTTCTTCTTCAACAAGGCCGATGACGCCGCGTGGAAGAACCTCGAGCAGGGTTACCAGCTGGCGAAGAAGCTGGACTATGACGCCAACAAGATCGTCTGGCTGACGCCCTCGCCCGCCAACAACACCTGGGCGCTCGCCGTGCGCAATGACGTCGCCGGCCCGAACAACCTCAAGACCTTGTCCGACTTCGGCAAGTGGGTTTCGGGCGGCGGTGCCGCCAAGCTTGCAGCCTCCGCCGAATTCGTGAACTCCGCCGGCGCCTTGCCCGCCTTCCAAACGACCTATGGCTTCACGCTGAAGCCGGATCAGGAAGTCGTGCTTTCGGGCGGTGACACCGCTGCAACGATCAAGGCTGCGGCAGACCAGACCAACGGCGTCAACACCGCCATGGTCTACGGCACGGATGGTGCTATCGAAGCGGCCGAGTTGACGGTTCTCGAAGACGACAAGAGCGTGCAGCAGGTCTATGCACCGACCCCGATCATCCGCGAGGCCGTGCTGCAGGCAAACCCGAAGATCCAGGAAATCCTCACCCCGATCTTCCAGAGCCTGACAGCTGACGAACTGCGCAAGCTCAACGCCAAGATCCAGGTCGATGGCGAGCCGGCAAAGTCCGTTGCCGAAGCCTATCTGAAGGAAAAAGGTTTCCTGAAGTAATTGCCTAGTGCCTAATTCCTTAAATCGGAGCCGATTTAAGGATAAAATTAGGCAGCAGTTTAAAGTGCTACAGCGTCCTTTGCGCGTCTGAAAAGACGCGCGGCACTGTAGTGCCCGCCCGGTATTCGGGCGGGGCTTTTTCCGGACAGGGTTGGATCGATGGAAGAAACCTTAGCGGTCCGCAAGCTGGACCGGCTCGGCGTGGTACTGGTGGCAGGCGGCATTGTGGCGACGGCCCTTCTGCCTTTCATCTATGTGAAGGCAAACCGTATCGCCGCCGGCAAGCCAATGCTGCTGACGCAGCTTCTTCCCCAGCCTTCCGTCGTCATCCTGATGGTCCTCCTTGTTGCCACTGCCTTGGCGACGCTTTTCCTGCGCAACGCTTTCATTCGCCTGGGACTTGGCACGCTCTGCCTTGCCGCACTGATTGTTGCAATCGGCCTTGTGGCGACGGCTGCGACACCACAAGGCAGCACCGTGGCGCGCATGACGCCCGGCGGCAGCTTCTGGGTGCTCCTCGGCGTCATCGGCCTCATCATCTCCGACGCGCTGGTGAAGATAAAGCTGACACCGTGGATGCGTGTTGCAGCACTGGCCGCTTACACAGCCTTGCTCGCCATCTGCCTCTCGTCCGGCCTGCTCGACAGCCTGTCGATCCTCCGGGAATTTTCGACACGCGCCGACCAGTTCTGGACCGAAGCCGTCTCTCACCTGCTCTTGGCGCTCGGTTCTCTCGCAATCGCCATCATTCTCGGGCTGCCACTCGGCATCCTCTGTTTCTGGGTACCGAAACTGCGGGCGATCGTGCTGCGGACGCTGAGCCTCATCCAGACCATTCCGAGCCTGGCACTCTTCGGCCTCCTGATGCTGCCGCTCGGCTATCTCTCGGCAAACGTGCCGCTTGCGGCCGATATCGGCATTCGCGGCATCGGCACCGCGCCGGCGCTGATCGCGCTCGTGCTCTATTCGCTGCTGCCGATCGTCGCCAATACGGTCGTCGGCCTCGAAGGTGTCGATCCCTCAGTGCGTGATGCTGCAGCCGGCATGGGACTGACACGCCAGCAGATTCTCACCGGCATCGACCTGCCGCTCGCCTTTCCCGTCATCCTCACCGGCATCCGCATCGTGCTGGTGCAGGCGATCGGCATGGTAACGATCGCCGCGCTGATCGGCGGCGGCGGCTTCGGCATCTTCATCTTCCAGGGGCTTGGCCAGACGGCCATGGACCTCGTCCTGCTCGGCGCCGTGCCGACCGTTTTCTTCGCCTTCTCCTCGGCCGTCATCCTCGATGCGGTCATCGAAAGCATTCAGGGGCCAGCCGCATGAGCAAGATCGAGATCAGAAACGTCACCAAGCGCTACGGCTCGGCAACCGTCGTCGACAATGTCTCCATGAGTGTCGAGAAGGGTTCGATCACCGTCATCGTCGGCACATCAGGCTCCGGCAAGTCGACGCTGATGCGAATGATCAACCGGCTGGTGCCGATCACCGAGGGACAGATCTTCGTTGGCGGGCAAAACATCATGGACGCGCCGGCGACCGAACTTCGCCGCAAGATCGGCTACGCCATCCAGGGACACGGCCTGTTTCCGCACCGGACTGTGGCGCAGAACATTGCAACCGTGCCGGAGCTTCTCGGCTGGCATACGGCCCGCATCGGCAGCCGTGTGGCGGAACTGCTCGGCCTCTTCAATCTCGACCCGGCGATCTTTGCCGAGAAATATCCGCACCAGCTGTCCGGTGGCCAGCAGCAGCGCGTCGGCGTCGCCCGGGCGCTGGCGGCCGAACCGGAGCTTCTATTGATGGACGAGCCCTTCGGCGCGCTCGACCCCGTTATCCGCGGCAAGGCGCAGGACGATCTGCTGGCGATCCAGAAACAGTTCGGCACGACGGTCGTCCTCGTCACGCATGACATGGACGAAGCCTTCCATCTCGGCAACCAGATCGCCGTCATGAGCGGCGGCAGGCTCCTGCAATGCTCGACGCCAGAGAAGATCCTGACGGAACCGGCCGATCCCTTCGTGCAGCAATTGACCGGCACCTCCGACCGGGCGCTGAAGCTGATGTCGCTCTCGCCACTGAAGGACAGTATGGAGCCCGCCAAGCCGGGCCTGCCCTATTCACTGGCGCAATCTCTGAGCCTTCGCGATGCTCTCGCCGAAATGATCTGGCAGGGTGTCGACGAGGCCGCCGTGCAGGATGCGAACAAGGCGCCTGTCGGTTCGATCTCGATGGGTCGGCTGCTCGAACTGGGCCGCAAGGCATGAAGTTTCTCGTCGCCAACCTTTTTCGCGCGCTGGCGCTGGTGATGCTGCTCATCCTGATCTTCAGGACAGAGTGGCTCTCCTTCATGCTGGTGCCGCTGACCAACAACAATGCACCGCCGGTCTACATGCAGAACAGCCTCGCTTCGCTGGCACTCGGGCACCTGGAACTGGTCTTCATCTCGATTGTCGGCAGCGCGGTGCTTGCCGTGCTTGGGGGCATTTTCGTCACCCGCCCGAGCGGAGCAGATTTCCTGCCACTGTCGCGCGCCATTGCCAATGCCGGCCAGACCTTTCCGCCCGTGGCGGTGCTGGCGCTTGCCGTTCCCGCCACCGGCTTCGGCGCTGCGCCGACGCTGATTGCGCTCTTTCTCTACGGACTGCTGCCGATTTTCGAAAATACGGTCGCAGGCCTCAAGCAGGTGTCGCCGCAGGTGCTGGATGCTGCCGACGGGATGGGCATGAACGGGACGCAGCGTCTCTTCAAGGTTGAGCTGCCGCTGGCATTGCCGCTGATCCTCGAAGGGCTGAAGGTCGCAACCGTCATCAATATCGGCACGGCGACGATCGGCTCGACGGTTGCGGCAAAGGGTCTCGGCGAGGTCATCATTGCCGGCCTGATCTCCGACAACACCGCCTTCATCCTGCAGGGCGGCCTGATCGTCGGCCTGATGGCGGTTCTGATCTATGATGTCGTTGGCATGCTCGAAGGCGTCATCACGCGCAGAATGGGCTTGCGTCCGGCTTGAGAGGACGGCTACCAAGGCTGCCGGAGATATCAGCGATTGGGAGACCGCCTTGGCCAAGATGATCCATTCCATGATCCGCGTTCTGGACGAGGCGCGTTCGGTCGATTTTTACAGCAAGGTCTTCGGGCTCGCGGTTGCCGACCGTGTCGATTTCGAGACCTTCACGCTGATCTATATGAGCAATGAAGAGACCGGCTTCGAGCTGGAGCTGACGGTCAACAAGGGTCGCACGGCGCCCTATAATCTCGGCGATGCCTATGGGCATCTGGCTGTTTCCGTTCAGGAAGTGCAAATCGAACACAAGCGGCTGACGGATCTCGGCCTCAACCCCGGCAAGCTCGTGGAACTCAACCGAGACGGCAAGCTGTTCGGTCTTTTCTTCTTCATCACCGACCCAGACGGCTACAAGATCGAAGTGCTGCAGCGCTACGGCCGTTTTCAATAAACATAAGAGGCTGAAATGATTGGGAGGAGAGACCTTCATAACGGCTGGACGCTTTTCTGTAACGATACAGGAAGAACCAGTCTGCCTGCTTCGATTCCGGCAACGGTGCCAGGCTGCGTGCATCTCGACCTGCTCGCAAACCGGCTGATCCCCGATCCCTATCTCGACATCAACGAAATCACCAATGACTGGATCGGCAAGACGGAATGGATCTACCGGCTGGACTTCGAAGCCGAGCCTGATGCGGGCCAAGTGCAGGAGCTCGTCTTCGACGGCGTCGATACGATTGCGACGGTCCGCCTGAACGGCGAGGAGATCGGCCGCACCTTCAACATGCACCGCACCTATCGCTTCGACGTTTCGTCGCTGCTGCGGGAAGATACAAACGAGCTCAGCATCACCTTCCATTCCGCCTATGCCTATGGCGCGGAGATGGAGAAGCATTACGGCTATCGCCCGAACAACTATCCGGGACCGGGCAACCTGATGCGCAAGATGGCCTGCAATTTCGGCTGGGACTGGGGGCCGACGCTTGTGACGGCCGGACTCTGGAAGCCTGTGCGGCTGGAGAGCTGGGATCGGGCGCGGCTTGCCGATATCAGGGTTTCCGCCGCCCTTGCCGGTGGCGATGGGCTCGTCAAGATGCAAGCGCGGCTGGCAAGGCAAGGCGAGGCAGTGCCGACGACGCTTGTTGCAGAAATCGGTGGCGTCACGCAGACCGTTGCGATCGACGCCGATACGGACGAAGTGTCCTTCGAGGTTTGCGTGCCCTCACCGCAGCTCTGGTGGCCACATCATCTCGGCGCGCAGCCGCTCTACCCGCTGGAAATCCGGCTGGAGGATGCCAGCGGCGATTTACTCGACCTCTATTCGAAAGAGATCGGATTCCGTTCGCTGCGGCTCGACACCGCGCCGGACGCACATGGCTCCGCCTTTACCTTCGTCATCAACGACGTGCCGATCTTTGCCTGTGGCGCCAACTGGATACCGGACGATTGCTTCCCTTCGCGCGTGACGGCGGAACGCTATGCGGCGCGGATCGATGAGGCGAAGGCTGCCAATATCAATCTGCTGCGTGTGTGGGGCGGCGGTATCTTCGAGCGGGACGAGTTTTATGAGGCCTGCGACCGGGCCGGCATGCTGGTCTGGCAGGATTTTCTTTTTGCCTGCGCCTCCTATCCGGAGGAAGAGCCGCTTCGCAGCGAAATCGTCGCCGAGGTGCGGGACAATGTGGTGCGGCTGATGCCGCATGCATCGCTCATCATCTGGAACGGCAATAATGAGAATATCTGGGGTTTTGACGAGTGGGGCTGGCGGCCGATCATCAAGGACGGTGTCAGTTGGGGGCTCGGCTACTATCTCGATGTCCTGCCAAAGCTCTGTGCCGAACTCGATCCCGACCGGCCCTATTATCCCGGCAGCCCCTATTCGGGCTCCATGGAGATCGAGCCGAATGACGACCGGCACGGCTGCAAGCATATATGGGACGTGTGGAACGACGTCGGTTACGAAGTCTACCGTAACTACATTCCGCGCTTCTGCTCCGAATTCGGCTGGCAGGCGCCGCCGGCATGGGCGACGCTGCAGGAGAGCGTGCATGACGAACCGCTGACGCCGGAATCGCGTGGCGTCTTCCATCATCAGAAGGCGACGCAGGGCAATGACAAGCTCATCAAGGGCCTTGCCGGACACCTGCCCGTGCCGCAGACGATGGATGACTGGCATTTTGCGACCCAACTCAATCAGGCACGCGCCATCCGCTTCGCAGTCGAGCACATGCGCTCGCATCGCGATATCTGTAAAGGCGCGGTCGTTTGGCAGTTCAATGATTGCTGGCCGGTTACATCATGGGCAGCACTTGATTCCGCCGGCCGGCGCAAGCCGCTCTGGTATGCGATGCAACAGGCGTTCCATCCCCGCCTGCTGACAATCCAGCCGCGTGGCGAGGGCCTTTCCGCGGTCGCGGTTAACGAGCAGACACTGTTCTGGCGCTCGAAAATCAGCGGCAAGCGCATGCGGCTTGATGGTACGGTGCTGGCGGAATTTGAATTCTGGCGGCTGCTCTGCGACCGGTTCGAAGCGAAGGAATTTCCGTTGCCGCAGGATATCGCGACTTCACGCGCGGCGGATGAAGAAGTCATCGTCGTGCAGATGCTGGACAAGCGCGCCTTCCACTATTTCGTCGAGGATATCGAGCTGAAGCTTCCGGTGCCAGACGTCAACATATCGCTGGCAAGATCGGACGATGGCTGGGATGTCACGGTGAGTGCAAAGAGCTTCCTGAAGGATCTTTGCCTGATGGCGGATCGGCTCGATCCTGCGGCGGTCGTGGATTCCATGCTGGTGACGTTGCTGCCGGGTGAAAGCCATGTCTTCCGTGTTACGACCGACAAGTCCCTGTCGGCCGAAGATATCGTGGTTGGCACAGTGCTTCGCACTGCCAATGATCTCGTCAATAAAAACTGAAAGGCCCCGCTCTCGCGGGGCCTCTACCGGCTCGTCCTCGCGGACGACGTTACATCCAGTAGGGCGGCACGCCATAATAATCATACACGCGGCGGCCATTATCGTTGTACCAGGTGTCATCGTCATCCGCGTAGCTCGGCGCGCCTTCGATCTGCTCCTTGGTGAGATCGATGCGATAGCCGTCCAGCTGGGTATCGTAGGTCAGCTTTTCCCACGGCAGCGGATAGTGGTCATTGCCGATGCCAAGGAAGCCGCCAAAGCTCAGAACGGCGTAAGCGACGCGACCGTCCTGCTTTCCGAGGATGAGACGTTCGATGGAACCGATGTGTTTGCCATCGGCGCCAAAGACACGGGTGCCTTCAACGCGATCGCTGGCGATCAGCGTCGGCGTATCCTTCACATTCGGGTCGCGGCGAGTGACGTCAGAATCCTGATTCAGCATTGTGCACCTCCTTTGTCGTTCCTCGTGGTTCTTCCACATCGAGAAAACGTGCCCTATGCTTCAAAGTTCCCTGTCACATGCTGTTCATATGCGACCACCGCGATATTGACGTTTACGTCAAGGTTATTGTAGCCTCAATCCGCTTGAACCGCTCAAGCAATGGCATAAGCTGCCTTGACGGAGGATGGAGGATCTTCCGATCGACCGGTGTCATCCGGTTTCGGCGGCCGAATGGGAGAGAGACACAATGAGCAGTATTTCCGTCCACCCTGGTGGTGCGAAACCGGAAAAACCATGGCTTGCCACCTATCCTGATATCGTTCCGGCTGAGATTCCCCCGTTGGAATTCGCCTCGCTTCCCGACCTCCTGGAAAAGAGCTGTGCCCGCTTTGCCGATCGCAGGGCCTTTTCGAGCATGGGCAGAACGATGACCTATCGCACGCTCGAGGCACAGACCCGCAAAGTGGCCGCCTGGCTGCAGAGCGTCGGCCTGCAGAAGGGCGACCGCGTGGCCGTGATGATGCCGAACGTTCTGCAAAACCCCGTCGCGGTCTACGGCATCCTGCGCGCCGGACTTGTCGTCGTAAACGTCAACCCGCTCTATACGCCGCGCGAGCTTGAGCACCAGCTTAACGATTCCGGCGCCAAGGCGATCTTCGTTCTGGAAAACTTCGCGCGCACTGTCGAACAGGTCATCAACAAGACGGACCTGCGCCATGTCGTCGTCAGCTCTCTCGGCGAAATGCTCGGCCCAAAGGGGCATATCATCAATTTCGTCGTCCGCCGGGTGAAGAGGCTCGTTCCGTCCTGGTCCATTCCGCAACACAAAAGTTTCAGGCAGGTGCTATCGGCGGGAGCGAACAGGACGCTTGCGCCCGTCGCGCTCACCGGCAGCGACATTGCCTTCCTGCAATATACGGGTGGGACGACAGGTATTGCCAAGGGTGCGATGCTGACGCATCAGAACCTGCTTGCCAACAAGATGCAGCTGCAGCTCTGGCTGAAATCCGCCTTCGACAAAAAGAAGCAGCCTGAGGTCCTGAACTTCCTCTGTGCGCTGCCGCTCTATCACATCTTCGCACTGACGGTGAATTCGCTGATGGGCATGTCGCTCGGCGCCCACAATGTGCTGATCGCCAATCCTCGCGACATTCCAGGGCTTGTTAAGGAATTCCAGAAGTCTGATATCCATATCTTCCCCGGCCTCAATACGCTCTTCAACGCGCTGCTCAACAACGCCGACTTCGCCAAGCTCGATTTCTCCTCTCTCGTCATGTCGCTCGGCGGCGGCATGGCCGTGCAGCGGCCGGTGGCCGAACGCTGGCTGAAGGTGACGGGCTCGCACGTGACCGAGGGTTACGGCCTCTCCGAGACCTCGCCTGTTGCGACCGCCAATCGCTTCGATTCACCCGAATTCACCGGCTCGATCGGCCTTCCCATCCCCTCGACGGAACTCGATATCCGCGACGAGGAAGGCAATTCGCTGCCGCTTGGCGAGATCGGCGAGATCTGCATTCGCGGCCCGCAGGTCATGGCCGGATATTGGAACAAGCCGGAGGAGACGGCGCGGGTGATGACGCCGGATGGTTATTTCCGGACCGGCGACATGGGCTTCATGGACGAGCGCGGCTATACCAAGATCGTCGACCGCAAGAAGGACATGATCCTCGTCTCCGGCTTCAACGTCTATCCGAACGAGATCGAGGAAGTGGCCGCCATGCATGCCGGCATTCTGGAAGCGGCTGCGGTCGGCGTGCCTGACGGGCATTCCGGCGAGGCGGTCAAGCTCTTCATCGTGCGCAAGGATCCTGCTCTCACCGAAGCCGATGTGAAGGCCCATTGCGCGGCCAATCTCACCAACTACAAGCGGCCGCGCTTCATCGAATTCCGCACCGAGCTGCCGAAGAGCCCCGTCGGCAAGATCCTGCGCAAGGACCTGCGCGGCTGAATTTGACGGTCTCATGAAATTGAGGGCCATCCGCTTGTCGCGGGTGGCTTTTTTCATATTTCGTCAGATGGCTGAACTTGATTTGACTGCGGGAAAGAGAATAGTTTCCGCAACCCTCTCCGCCTCCAAAGGAGTCTCCCATGAATGCCATCGTCGAACAACTGAAGAGCACCGCGGCTGCCACCAAGGCCACTGATCTGCGCGCCGCATTCGCTAATGATCCGAAGCGCTTCTCGCGCTTTTCCGTATCGCTTGACGACCTGCTGATGGATTTTTCCAAGACGGCCGTGAACGACGAGATCCTGAAGCTTCTGGTGAAGCTCGCCGAAGAAGGCGGCGTCGAGAAGAAGCGTGAGGAGATGTTCTCCGGCAAGGCGATCAACTTCACCGAAAACCGCGCCGTGCTGCATACCGCGCTCCGCAACCGCTCCAACACCCCTGTCCTGGTCGACGGCAAGGATGTCATGCCTGACGTCAACGCCGTGCTCGCTGCCATGGGCAAGTTTGCCGATGGTGTCCGCTCGGGCGCGCTGAAGGGCGCGACCGGCAAGAAGATCACCGACGTCATCAATATCGGCATCGGCGGCTCGGATCTCGGTCCGGTCATGGCGACACTGGCGCTCGCCCCCTTCCATGACGGCCCGCGCGCCCATTTCGTCTCCAATATCGACGGCGCCCATATCGCCGACATCCTGAAACTTGTGGAGCCGGAAACGACGCTGTTCATCGTCGCTTCCAAGACCTTCACAACGGTCGAGACGATGACCAATGCGCAGACGGCGCGCAAGTTCATCGCCAGCGCGCTTGGCGAAGCGGCCGTTCAGCACCATTTCGCCGCCGTCTCCACCGCCCTCGACAAGGTCTCCGCATTCGGTATCGAGAGCGAGCGTGTCTTCGGCTTCTGGGACTGGGTCGGCGGCCGCTACTCGATCTGGTCGGCGATCGGCCTGCCGCTGATGATCGCGATCGGTCCGGAGAATTTCGGCAAGTTCCTCGATGGCGCGCATGCCGTCGACAACCATTTCCGTAAGGCACCGATTACCGAGAACCTGCCTGTCCTGCTCGGCCTCATCGGCTTCTACCATCGCAATGTACTGGGTTACCCGACACGCGCCGTGCTCCCTTATGACCAGCGCCTGTCTCGCTTCCCGGCCTATCTGCAGCAGCTCGACATGGAATCGAACGGCAAGGGTGTGACCATCGACGGCACGCCTGTCGAAGGCAATTCCGGCCCGGTTGTCTGGGGCGAGCCTGGCACCAACGGCCAGCACGCCTTCTACCAGCTCATCCATCAGGGCACGAGCATCATCCCGGCCGAATTCATGATCGCTGCCAACGGCTTCGAGCCGGAGCTGCGCCATCAGCATCAGCTTCTGATGTCGAACGTTCTCGCCCAGTCGGAAGCGCTGATGAAGGGCCGCACCTTCGCGGAAGCCAAGAAGCAGCTGACCGACAAGGGCATGGAAGACAAGCAGGCCGATTTCATCGCCCCGCACCGCGTCTTTAACGGCAATCGCCCGTCGATCACCTTCGTCTACGACAAGCTGACGCCCTATGCACTCGGCCGCCTGATCGCACTCTATGAGCATCGCGTTTTCGTTGAAGGCGTGCTCTTCCGCATCAACTCCTTCGACCAGTGGGGTGTGGAGCTCGGCAAGGAGCTAGCGACCGGCCTGCTGCCCGTCGTCGAAGGCAAGGAAAGCGCTGCAGGTCACGACTCCTCGACTCAAGGGTTGGTCGCCGCGCTGGCAAAGCTCGCCAAGTAATTCGGCAATTGCGCTGCTATCGAAGCCCATCCGTCACGCGGGTGGGCTTTTTTATTTGACCCTGTCGAATTGCAGGGCATGTCGTCGTCTATAGAAGGACCGACAGAGGAGGAGCCCATGACCGCTGATGATGACGAACTGGTGAACTTCGAGGCAAACGGCGCACCGCCACTGCCGCCCTCGCATGAGCAAGGCCTCGTCGACCACGAAGGCGCGCGCATCTGGTACGCGAGCTACGGCGCAGGCCCGGCTGTCATCCTGCTGCATGGCGGCCTCGGCAATAGCGGCAATTGGGGTTATCAGGTTCCTGCATGCATCGAAGCCGGCCATCGGGTCGTGGTGATCGACAGTCGTGGGCATGGCCGCAGCACGCGTGACGATCGGCCCTATACCTATCAGCTGATGGCTTCGGACGTGCTAGCCGTCATGGATCACATCGGACTTCAGGAAGCAGCCCTCGTCGGCTGGAGCGACGGCGCCTGCACGGCGCTGATCCTCGCTGATCAGCAGCCGGACCGCGTCTGCGGCGTATTCTTCTTCGCCTGCAACATGGACCCCAGCGGTACCAAGGAATTCAAGGCAACGCCCGTCATCGAGCGCTGCTTCAGCCGCCACAGGAAGGACTATCAGGCGCTGTCGGAAACGCCGGACCAGTTCGAGGCCTTTGTCGCCGACGTGTCGAAGATGATGTCGACGGAGCCGAATTATACGGCCGAACAACTGGCAGGCATCAAGGTTCCGATTTCCATCGTGCTCGGCGAACACGACGAATTCATCAAGCCTGACCATGCCGATTATCTGGCAAGGACGATCCCGGATGCGGAATTCGTGCTGCTGCCCGGCGTCAGCCATTTTGCGCCGCTGCAGCAGCCGGACCTCTTCAATCGGGAGGTCCGTGCCTTTCTCGATCGGATCGAATGAGGCTCAGAGACGGCTTTCGTGCGCCCGGGTCCGATTGGCGTCGTCAGCAGAGGTTCCGGATGCGTTGACGCGCTTCAACCCTCGCCTTGGCACAATCGTGTGTGGGAGCTTGATTGCAGAAGCCAGGCCGAGCCTTGCCAGCAGCCGGATGAAATACCAGCCGAGATCCAACTGGCCCGGTTCGATGCCGAGCCGGGCGGAATCCGGAAAGGCGTGGTGGTTGCCGTGGAAACTCTCGCCGAAGGTCACCAGCCCGAAATGCGGCAGGTTATAGCCCTGCACCGCGACATCATCGACACTCCAGCCCTGATGGCCGTCGCGATGGGCGAAATGGCCGACCAGCCAGTGTCCGGTCAGCGACACCGATATCCGCAGGGCAATACCCCAGACCACCCACGGCAATCCGCCGAGCATGAAGAGCACGAGCGCCAGGGGAAGCTGCTGCGCCATCCATGTCGCCTCAAGGAACCGGTAGAAGCGATCGCGCTGCTCCCGCTCCCCGAGGACGAAACGCGGCGGATGGTTGAGCACCACTGCGCAATGCATCTGCCAGAAGGCATCGACGAAGAAGGACCGCCGATGGGCAAAGAGATCATGGCAGTCTCGCTGGCGTTGCGCCCAATCGCGAATATCGTGCGCATAGATCATGCCGAAAGGGCCGGACATGCCGACCAGCGTACCGAGATAGACGAGAAAGTGCTCGATCCAGATATGCGTGCTGAATGAGCGGTGAATCAGCAGCCGGTGCATGCCGACCGAATGACCGAGGCAGATCGTGATGGCGGTCAGGAGGGTGAAGACGGCGAGTGTGCTCCAGGTGAAGGTCAATGGCCCACCCACGATGGCAATCAAGGTCATGGCGGTAATCCAGATCGACTTTGCAGGCATCCAGACCACTCTGCCCTTCAGTGGATCGCTGTTGTCATCGATCATGCGTCCGGTGGAAATACTGTTCATGGCAAACTCCTTCCTCTCGGGCGCATCCAGCACTTGAACATCGTCCGCCAGTTCATTAATTAAGGAATTACCTAATTACTTTGTATCAACCGAGATAATTAAGCAATACGTTAATTGCTTAATTCATTAATGGATCGATGCAACGGAGCTGCAGCACGGAGACCGGACTTGGACGAAGAGACTTTCGATGATGCTGTAGAAGACGGTTCCGTCAGCGCCGCCCAGCGGGTATTCCACGCGCTCTCCAGCGCGCCACGCCGGAAGATTCTTGCCTATCTCTCGGCATCGGGCCTGACCGCCGGCGAGATTGCCGACCGCTTCAGCATGTCCAAGCCAGCCGTTTCACAGCATCTTTCCATTCTTGAGACCGCGGCGTTGATCCGGCGAGAGAAGCAGGGCCAGTTCGTCCACTATTCTCTGATCGAGAACAATCTCGTCAACACGCTCAACGGCTTCGTGCAGGAGGTCTGCCCGGTCGGTCGGCCGATTAAGAAGGAAAGCCAGGCGCGCGCCCGCGCGAAAGAACTGCCTTAAGCACCGGACAGATCCTGCGTTGGACTGGGCGCAAGAAAAGGGTGTTGAGACGTTGAGGCACATCCTCTTCTCCGGCTCGGGGAGAAGAGGAATCGAGAGACTGCAGCTCCGGCCTCAAAGCCCGATCTCTTTCGCCCAGGGCGGATTAGCACCTGCGCGGGAGACGGTGACCGCGGCAGCCTTGGCGCCAAGCGCCAGGGCGTTTCGCAGGGCCTGCTCATCAAGATTGGCGACCTGCGCCTTGGTCAACAGGTTATCCATCTTCAGCGAGGCGAGAACGCCAGCATCGAAGGTGTCACCGGCGCCGACCGTATCGACCACAGTGACGCGCTCGCTCGGGACCGTGACTTTCCGATCTTTCGTGTAACCGGTGGCGCCTTCCGCACCCTTGGTGATGACGACGAGCCTGGCGCCATGGTTCAGCCAATGGGCGGCGAGCGCATCGTGGTCACCTTCCAGGCCGAACCATTCGAGGTCCTCGTCGGAGAATTTCACGATATCGGACTTGGCGGCCATGCGCTTGATGCGGGCCATATGCGCGGCCTTGTCCTTGATGAAACCGGGGCGGATGTTCGGGTCGAGCGAGATGACGCGCGTGGCGGCCTCGCGGTCGAGCAGGGCCTCGTAGGTTTCGCCGCAGGGGCTCGGGATCAGGCTGATCGCACCGAAATGCAAGGCTTCGCAATCATCGCCAAGGGTCGGCAGATCATCTGTGGTGATCATCCGGCCGGCCGTGCCTTCATCGTAGAAGGCATAGGTCGCCTGACCATTGACGAGCTTGACGAAGGCGATCGTCGAGGGGCGCGGCGTGATGGCGCAAGGGCTGTAATCGACATTGCTCGCCTTCAGCGTATCAAGCAGGATTTCGCCCATCATGTCATCGGCAATGCCGGTGAAGAAGGCCGTCGGGATACCCAGGCGGCCAAGCGCAATCGCGGTATTGAAGATCGCGCCGCCGGCATAGGGCGCAAAGCCCTTTTCGCCGAGAGTCGTATCCCTCGGCAGCATGTCGATCAGGGCTTCGCCGCAGCACAAAATCATCGAATTCCTCCCAACAGGACTTGCGCGTTTCTCAATCGATTAAGCGAGCTTTTGTCAAAAGGCTAGAGCGAAAGCTCACTTACGCCACCATTCCTTGCCGACCAGGCGAGCGGCGCATCGAGGAAGGCCTCGACTTCCTGCAGCGTCCTGTCGTCGAAGAGCTTCTGCTGCCTGGCGATTGCCAGAACCTCGCGCCAGGTGGCGATATAATGGAGCTGGACCTTGCCATTCTCAAAGCGCTGATGTGCCTCCGGGAAGATGCCGTAGAAGAAGAGCGCGATGCCGTGATCGACGACACCGCCGGCGGCTCTAATGGCATCGATGAAGGTGAACATGCTGCCGCCGGCCGTCGTCAGATCCTCGATGACGAGAACGCGGGCGCCGTCCTTCATCTCGCCTTCGATCTGCGCATTGCGGCCATGGCCCTTCGGCTTTTTGCGGACATAGATCATCGGCAGGCCGAGACGATCGGCAAGCAGTGCGGCAAAGGGAATGCCCGCGGTCTCACCGCCGGCGATGCAATCGAACTGCTCGAAACCGGCATCGCGCAGCAGGCTGCTGGCGGCAAAATCCATCACCGTCGAGCGGATGCGCGGGAAGGACAGGAGCTTGCGGCAATCGATATAGACGGGGCTCATGATGCCCGAGGCATACTTATAGGGCGTCTCGGCGTTGAAATGCACCGCCTTGATCTCCCAGAGCATCTTGGCCAGCAGCTCTGCCATAACGGCGCGATCAGGGAATGTGGTCTGGATCATGCGGCTTACTCCTTCGGCTGACGTTCCAGCGGCAATAGCAGCAAGAGCGGCCGGTTTCCAGATGGAAGGCAGCCCGTCAGCCGAGCAGACGGTCGATATCCGCAATCTGCATCTTCTTGAAGAGCGCGATCGCCTGCACGCCCTCTTCCTCATCCAGTGAAACAGCATAGCGGACGGCAGCCGCGAGAAGTTGCATCGTCAGCCGGGCGATGGCCAGAAGCTCCGTCTCGGTCCGCTCCGGCCATATCTGTTTTAGCACTGAAAGCAGGGCCTGCGCGTGAAATTCCATGTCTTCGGCATCGACTTCCTGAAGCAGCTTGTCCGTGTGGGTCGCGTGCCAGATATCGTGCATGACAGGCTCGCGGCGAAAGAAGGCATAATATTCATCGGCGATGACGCAGAGAGCCGTTCGCAGATTGTCGGCATCCGTCACCTTGGCCAATTCGTCGGCTACACATTGCCGGCCCTGCTCGTTGAAGCGCTCGGCGAGCGTGCGGATGATCGAGGTTTTGTCCGGGAAATACTGATAGAGGGCGCCAAAGGAAAGCTCAGCCTTTTCAACAATCTCGCTCATCTTCAGGGCATCACTGCCATTCTTTTCGATGAGGTCGGAGGCAACCGTCAGGATTTTTTCGAAGCGCTCGCGGCCGCGCTGCTGGCTCGGGATGCGGCGTGGCTGACCGGTCGACTCCTGCTGGCGCCTACGCCGTGCGATCACTTCTTCTACCATCTTCCGCTTCCTTCGACTGTTGACAAAGAAAATAAGAGAGTTTATCTCATTTTGCAAATGAGAGAGTTTCTCTTGTTTTAAACCGAGGAGGAGTTTCGATATGCAGAATTCCGAAATCGTTCTGATCGGCGGATCGGGAAAAACCGGGGGTCGCATTGCCGACAGGCTGGAAAAGTTGGGACTTAACATGCGCAAGGCGTCCCGCTCCACGATACCGGCCTTCGACTGGGAGGATCGCGCGACCTGGCGCAGTGCGCTCACGGGTGCAACGAGCGCCTATGTCGCCTTCCAGCCGGACCTTTCCGTCTCCTGGGCGGCAGAGGCCATCGAAGTGCTTTCAAAGCTCGCAAGGGAGTGCGGGTTGCAGCATATCGTGCTGCTTTCCGGCCGCGGCGAAGAAGGGGCGCAGCGGAGCGAGGAAGCGCTCAAGGCAGCGGGGATCGACTACACGATTCTGCGCGCCTCCTGGTTCTGCCAGAATTTCAGCGAGGGCGCTTTCGTGGGGCCCCTCATTGCCGGCAGGCTGGAGCTGCCGGCTGGCGATATCAGGGAACCCTTCATCGATGCCGATGACATTGCCGATGCGGCAGTGGCAGCACTCACCGATATCAGGCATCGCAACAAGATCTATGAACTGACCGGCCCTCGCGCCCTGACCTTCCGCGAAGCCGTTGCCGAGATTGCCGCAGCCGCGGACCGTCCGATAGAATATGGGCAGGTATCGATGGCGGATTTCAAGGACGGGCTTGCCGCTGCAGGAATGCCCGAGCCGATCGTGGCACTTCTGGAAGAACTCTTCGGACAGGTGCTCGATGGGCGCAATTCTGAAGTGATGGGTGGTGTGACAGAGATACTCGGCCGCCCGGCAAGGGATTTCAGCCAATATGCGCGGGAGACCGCGGCAACCGGATTGTGGAGCGCCTGACCATGCAGATCGTTCTCGTCATTTCCCTCATTGCGGCAGCGATCGGCAGCGGCCTTGTCGCCGGCATCTTCTTTGCCTTCTCCACCTTCATCATAACAGCCTTTTCGCGCATCCCGGCCGAGCAGGGCATTGCTGCGATGAATTCCATCAACGTGACCATCGTGCGCTCGCCCTTCATGCTACTTTTCGTGCCGACGGCGATCCTCTGCGTCGTGATCGCAGTGCTCGCCTTCATAAACTGGCGCGGCGGCGCCTCTTCTATGATGCTGGCCGGCGCGGCACTCTATGTCATCGCGTCCTTCCTCTCGACCATCGTCTTCAACGTGCCGATGAACGACGCGCTGGCGAAAGTCAGCGGCAACGGGCCAGAAGCGGTGCAGCTCTGGATGACCTATCTCAGGGACTGGACCTGGTGGAACCATGTGCGCACCATCGCCTCGCTGCTGGCCTCGGTCGCGTTCGTCCGTGCGCTGATGCTGATCTGAAAAGGGCGGAGGCAATGCCCTCCGCCCTTCCTTTGTTTTCACGCAATTCCCGACGCAGAACCGCTGCACAGTTTTGCTGTAATTGCTCAGTTCTGTTGGCAGAAGGTGATGCGGTTGTTGAAGGGATCGATGACGCCCATTTCGAGGCCCCAGGGCGCTTCCTCGATGCCCGGGTTCATATAGCGGTAGTTCTTGGCGGCGAGTTCGGCCTGGTAGGCGCTGATATCCTTCACCCGCACGAAGGCTCGGGCGCCGGGGCTGGCATCGCCGGAATGCTCGCTCAGATGTAATTGCATGCTTTCACGCGAGACCTGGCAATAAAGCGGGGAGTTCTCGCCGAAACGGTGCTCCCAGTCGAGCGTGAAGCCCAGGAAGCCGCAATAAAATTCCATGGCTTTTTCGACAGAGAAGATGCGGAAGATCGGCACCGGTGGCTCGATGCCTACAGCCGATTTTACGCCTTTGGTGTCATCCAGTTTTGCGGAGAGAATATTCCACTGGTCGAAGCCGAATTGTCTGGCGACAATCTCCAGGGTTTCGCTATGGGTGAGGGAAATATCGCGGTCGGCAAGCGCCTGACGCAGGGTTTTTGCCATAAGCTTGGCATCGCGAAAATCGCGCATGGTTCATCCTTCTCCGTTGGCGGCAAACAGGAAGATCAGTGCCCGCGTCTGCTGACCCGTTCGCCATCGATTGCCAAGAGCAAGGATGTGAAACTGGATTTGGATGCCTTCACCATAATGCTTGCGCATCGCGGGGCGGCTGGCTGCATCCGGCCGGCTGTGAGCTTACGAAAGGTCAGGAGAAGGATCAAGAGGCCGATCGCGCATCCCCTGACGGTACCGAATGCAGGTGGCTGGCGAGTTCGACACGATTGCGGCCGGCGCGTTTTGCGACATAGAGCGCCTTGTCAGCCTCCCCCAGCATGGCATCGAAATCCAGCGGCTTGGAGCGACCAGGTGCAACACCGACACTGACGGTGCATTTCAGCACCTCATCGTCGATATAGATATCGCGCTCCTCGAAAGCCTTGCGGATGCGCTCAGCGGCAAGCTCGGCGCGGCCGGGCATGATTTCCTTCAGCACGAGCGCGAATTCCTCACCGCCGAGGCGGGCGGCCGTATCGCCGCTACGGCAATTGGCCGAGAGTTCGCCTGCAAAGACCTTCAGGACATGATCACCGGCCGCATGGCCATAGCGGTCGTTGACTGATTTGAAATGATCGATGTCGAAGACGATGACGGCGGTCGAAACGCCCATGGTGCGGACGCCATATTGATCGAACAGAGCGCGGCGGTTCAGCAGGCCGGTCAGCGGATCGGTGATCGCATCCATGCGGTGACGGGCGGCAAGCCGCCATTGATGCAGCGCCAGCGACAGGGCGCCGATGCCGGTCATGCCGGCAATGCATATGGCAAGGCTCAGGTCTTCCGCCCAATTGCTGGGGGCGGCCCCGAGCACCAGTTTGCCATCCCAGATCAACACGGCGGCACAGAGAACGAAGGAAATCGCCGTCAATGTGTAGAGGGCGGTAATGCCTGATATAGGCGCAGGTGCTTCGGCGCGGTCGAGCCAATATTGCCAGGCGGTCGCGAAGAGCAGGAAGGCGATAGCGAGATTATCGGCCATGAAGGCCAGACCATCCAGCCCGGCGATCATCGGCGGAACGGATGTGGCCATGGCGACAAGTGCACGGACGACGATGCCTGATATTGGGAGCCTGCCGGTGCGGAACTGATAGCCAGCGCCCCAGATGGTCGCGAAACCCGCGTGAAACAGCACGAAATTGCCGACACCAAGCATGCGCTCGGGCTGTTCTACATAGAAGGCATAGGCAAAAATGCCGGCGACAACGAGAACGAGGCCGAATGCGCCGGTGAGAAGAAAGGTTTCGGCCCGGCGCGCGAGCCAACTTCCCGTGAGCGTCACAGCAAGGCAGCTTGCTGAAACGCCAAGCGCCAGCAGCAATGAATTATAGTCAAGCATCATGCTTTAAATCTCCGCGGCTCTTGCCGCGCCGATAACGTTCTGAAATCTATCTCGTCATTGCTGACGAATGTCTTACGCATTCCGTTAAAAAAACATGGATTTCGCAGCCGGGCGTTATAAATTCAACATTCGGCAGCAACTATAAGAAGAATAATATTTAAGCCCGCAACGTCTTTTCTCAGGCTTTGATCTGCCAATGCAGTGCAAACATCGGATCGAAGACGGTAACCGGACCGGCGCCGGTCTCAATCCTGGCGGGGAAGACCACGGGTTCGGCCTGCCGCTCCAGCGTGATACGTTCCTCGTTGGGCGCCAGCCCATACCAGGCCGGGCCATTCAGGGAGGCAAAGGCCTCCAACCTGTCGAGCGCACTATCCTGCTCGAACACATGGGCAAGGCAGCTCATCGTATTGATCGAGGTATAGATCCCCGCGCAGCCGCAGGCGCATTCCTTGAGCGGGTCGACATGGGGCGCTGAATCCGTGCCGAGGAAGAACCTAGCATCGCCGCTCGTCGCCGCGGCCCGCAGCGCCAGCCTGTGGTTCTCGCGTTTTGCGACCGGCAGGCAGTAATAATGCGGGCGAATGCCGCCGACGAGGATGGCGTTGCGGTTGATGATCAGGTGATGGGTGGTGATAGAGCCCGCGAGATTGGCCTTGGCCGACTTGATGTAGTCGATGCCATCGGCGGTCGTGACATGTTCCATCGTCACCTTCAGCTCCGGCAGGCGCTTGCGCAGCGGGTCGAGCACCGTCTCGATGAAGACGGCCTCACGATCGAAGATATCGACATCAGGTGTCGTCACCTCGCCATGAACGCAGAGCGGCAGGCCGATCCTGGCCATGCGCTCCAGCACCGGCATGGCCTTTTCCATGTCGCGCACACCACCGTGTGAATTCGTCGTGGCGCCGGCGGGATAGAGTTTCACGGCGGTGATGAGGCCGCTCTTCTTTCCCTCTTCCACGTCATCGGGGCTCGTATTCTCGGTGAGATAGAGCGTCATCAGCGGCTGGAAGCGATGGCCAGCCGGAAGCGCCTTCATGATGCGCTCGCGATAGGCGGTCGCATCTGATGTCGTGACGACGGGTGGCACCAGGTTCGGCATGATGATGGCGCGCGCAAAGGTGCTGCTCGTATCCCCGATCACACCTTCCAGCATGGCGCCGTCGCGCAGATGCAGATGCCAGTCGTCAGGACGGCGGATTGTGATCGATTGCATGGGAGCCTCCGAAGCGATGCGGGTTTCGCCTCGATAGCATCAACACCGGTACGGAAACAACTGTTCAGGCCAGCGCGATTTCCAATGTGATGTCTGCAGGCCGGCGATTTTCGAGGATGAGGCGACCGTTCGGCAGGTCGTTGCCATAGACTTTGGCGCTCGCTTCTTCCTCAGTCAGCTTGTAGCCGCGCCAGCGATCCCAGAGGCGCTCTTCCAGCACCTCCATCGGCGGGGCGAGCATGATCGTGTAATCGAAGATACCGTCGAGTTCGGCCCATTTGCCCAGCGTGAAGAGCAGATAGTTGCCCTCGATGATGATGAAGCGGTCCTGGGGATCGATCGGCCGGGCGGAGGCGATGGCAAGCTCACGCGAACGGTCGAAGACGGGAACGAGGACCTCCTGATCGGCGGGACGCACGGCTTTGACGATATCGAGGAAGCCGCGCACATCGAAGGTTTCCGGAATGCCCTTGCGGGCCAGCAGACCACGCTCGATGAGAATGGCGTTGTCCATATGGAAGCCATCCATGGGAAGCACCGAGACACTCTCGCCCTTGGCCTTCAGGGCGCTGGCGACATTGTCGGCCATGGTGGATTTGCCGGCGCCGGGCGGCCCGGCGATCGCGATGAGAAAGCGCCTCGTGTTGCCGGCGCGGTTTAGAACCTCGCCGACAATTTCGTCTATTCTTGCATTCATGCAGCGACTGGCTCCGCAGGGACCGCCTTGGCGCCGGTCATGAAGGCGACGGCATCGGACATCGTGTATTCCTTGGGGTTGATGACCGTCAAGCGGCGCCCAAGGCGATGGATATGGATGCGGTCCGCCACCTCGAAGACATGCGGCATGTTATGCGAGATGAGCACGATCGGAATGCCGCGGGCGCGCACGTCGAGGATGAGTTCCAGCACTCGGCGGCTTTCCTTGACGCCGAGAGCGGCAGTCGGCTCGTCCATGATGATGACCTTTGAGCCGAAGGCAGCGGCACGGGCAACGGCCACGCCCTGACGCTGGCCGCCGGAGAGCGTTTCCACTGCCTGGTTGATATTCTGGATGGTCATCAGGCCGAGTTCGGAAAGCTTGCTGCGTGCCTGCTTTTCCATCGTCGGACGGTCGAGCATGCGGAACCAGGAGCCGAGCGGACCCGGTTTGCGGATCTCGCGGCCGAGGAACATATTGTCGGCGATCGACAGTGCCGGCGAAAGGGCGAGGTTCTGATAGACGGTTTCGATGCCCGCGTCGCGCGCTTCCATCGGCGATCTGAACTGTACCTGCCGGCCTTCCAGGGTGATCACCCCGTCATCGGGCGTGATTGCGCCCGATATCGCCTTGATGAGCGAGGATTTGCCGGCGCCGTTGTCGCCGATGACGGCAAGGATTTCGCCCGGATAGAGGTCGAAATCGGCGTTATCGAGCGCTGTCACACGTCCATAACGCTTGACGAGGCCGCGGGCGGTGAGAATGGGTTCGCCAGCCATGATCACACCGAAACCTTTCTGATCCACTGATCGATAGCGACGGCGGCAATGATCAGCACGCCTGTCAGCAGGACTTTCCATTGTGGGTCGGCGCCGAGCATGTTGAGCCCCATCGACACGACGCCGACGATCATGGTGCCGAAGAGCGTGCCGAGAATGGAGCCACGGCCGCCGAACAACGAGATGCCGCCGATAACAGTCGCGGTGATTGCCTGGAGGTTATAGTCCGTGACGGCCGAAGACGGAGAAATCGAGCCGTTGCGGCCGATCGAGACCCAGGCGGCGAAGGCAGCGATGACGCCGGATATAGTGTAAACGGTCAGCAGCACCTTCTTGGTCTGGATGCCGGAGAGCTTGGCAGCTTCCGGATCATCGCCGACGGCATAGACATGCCGGCCCCAGGCGGTGTGATTGAGGACATACCAGAGCAGCACGACGAGCAGCACCATGGCGATCACGCCGAGGGTCAGCACTGCGCTGCCAAGCTTGAAGCTTGTGGCGAAGAGATGGAGCAGCGGCGCCTGTTCGTCGACATCGGTATCGCGGATCGTCTCATTGGCGGAATAGATAAAATTCGTCGCCATGACGATATTCCACGTGCCGAGTGTCACGATGAACGGCGGCAGCTTCATGAAGGCGACGAGGAACCCGTTCAGCAATCCGCAGAGGCCACCGACGATGAGGCCGGCGATAACAGCGATCGGTGTCGGGATGCCATAGGTGATGGCCACATTGCCCATGATGACGGCCGAGATGACCATGATGACGCCGATCGACAGATCGATGCCGGCGGTCAGGATGACCAGCGTCTGGCCAGCTCCCAGAATACCGACGATGGCGATCTGCTGCAGGATGAGCGTCAGCGTATAGGACGAGAAGAACCGTCCGCCGATCGCCAATCCGAAGATAACGATCGACAATATCAGCACGATCAGCGGCACGGCGGCCGGTGTCGAGTGCAGAAAATGCTGCGCGCGCTTTATCAGCGAGACACTCTCGTGCTCGAACGAGGCGACGCTCTTGTCGCTTTCGTCGAGGACGCGTTCAAATTCCTGTGCTCCGGTCATTGTTCCTCCTTCGCAGCCGCGCGCCGAACTCACGCGAAAGCCGTCGCCGATCGTTTTCCGGTCTTTGTTCAGCCGGTTTGTCGGGCGACGGCATATGGTCCGCCCAAAACGGCCGGGGATCAAGCCCCGGCCACTCTGCACTTATTCAGGCAGGGCTTAGCCCCAGCACTTGTCCGTGCCTTCCTTCGTGTCGATCGACTTGACGCCGGAGACCGGCTTGTCGGTGACGAGGGAGACGCCGGTGTCGAAGAAGGACTTGCCTTCAGTCGGCTTCGGCTTTTCACCGCTGTCGGCGAACTTCTTGATCGCCTCGATGCCGAGCGACGCCATCAGCAGCGGATATTGCTGCGAGGTGGCGCCGATGACGCCTTCCTTGACCGACTTGACACCCGGGCAACCGCCGTCGACCGATACGATCAGCACGTTCTTTTCCATACCGACGGCCTTCAGTGCCTGATAGGCACCGACTGCAGCCGGTTCGTTGATCGTGTGGATGACGTTGATGCCAGGATCCTTCTGCAGAAGGTTTTCCATGGCCTTGCGGCCGCCTTCCTCGTTGCCGTTCGTCACGTCATGGCCGACGATGCGCTTATCATCTTCATCGCCGATCTTGTTCGGGTTCTTCGGGTCGATGCCGAAGCCGATCATGAAGCCCTGGTCGCGCAGAACGTCGACCGTCGGCTGCGACGGCGTCAGGTCGAGGAAGCCGACCTTGGCGTCCTTGGCCTTGTCGCCGAGCGTTTCCTTGGCCCACTGGCCGATCAGCTTGCCGGCGAGCAGGTTGTCGGTGGCGAAGGTGGCGTCGGCGGCATCGGCCGGCTCGAGCGGCGTGTCGAGCGCGATGACCAGCAGACCTGCATCACGCGCTTTCTTAACCGAAGAGACGATGCCCTTGGTGTCGGAAGCGGTGAGCAGGATGCCCTTTGCGCCGTCAGCAATGCAGCTTTCGATCGCCGCGACCTGGCTTTCGCTGTCGCCATCGATCTTGCCGGCATAGGACTTCAGCGAAACGCCGAGTTCCTTGGCCTTGGCCGTCGCCCCTTCCTTCATCTTGACGAAGAAGGGGTTGGTGTCGGTCTTGGTGATCAGGCATGCAGAAACATCTGCCGCCATCGCCGGAGCGGAAAAGGCGACGCCGAGCGCGAGAGCGCCGAAAGCGAGAACTGATTTCTTCATGAACTCCTCCCAGAGATTAGCCGGCCCGCCCCCAAGGCGGTGCCGGAATTCATGCACGGCGAGACTTGCGGAATGTGACATCAGCCCCCTCCAAAAGCCGTCCCGTGCCCTTGACGCTGGTAATTAAGAGCGAAAGAAAACTGCTTGTCAATAAATAAATCCAATTGAATTATTAATTCGATGTGGCATGCTGGCGGGAAATCGGGCATAGGCCGTTAATCGGGAGGAGTGGCCAATGTCGTCCTTGGATGGTCCGGATTCCATGCCGGCCCCACTGCCAATTCTGAATCCGTCCGGAGGCGCGAACCAGATCAGGGTGCGCGCCTATAACGAACGGCTCGTGCTGTCGCTGGTGCGCCTCTACGGCGCCCTGTCGAAGGCCGATATCGCACGTCGTAGCGGGCTGTCTGCCCAGACCGTCTCCGTCATCATGCGGGTGCTGGAGAAGGAAGGGCTGCTTTCGCGTGGCGAGCCCATCCGCGGTCGCGTCGGCCAGCCATCCATACCCATGCGGCTCAATCCGGATGCCGTCTATTCCTTCGGCGTGAAGATCGGCCGACGGAGCGCCGACCTCGTATTGATGGATTTCGTCGGCAGAATTCGGCTGCAGCTGCACAGAATCTATGCCTATCCCCTGCCCGACGAGATCCTGTCTTTCGTGACCCACGGGATCAAGGAGCTGGAAGGCAAGCTCGACGAGCGTGAGCGCAGCCGCATCGCCGGCCTCGGCATCGCGGCGCCCTTCGAGCTTTGGAACTGGGCCGATGAAGTAGGCGCACCCGAGGGCGCGATGGAGGTCTGGCGCGATTTCGACCTGCAGTCAGAAATCGCCACGCAGGTATCCTATCAGGTCTTCCTGCAGAACGACGCGACCAGCGCCTGCGGTGCAGAACTGGTGTTCGGCATCGGTCCGTCCTATCCGGATTTCGTCTATTTCTTCATCGGCTCCTTCATCGGTGGCGGGATCGTGCTGAATTCAGCGATCTTTTCCGGCAAGACGGGAACGGCAGGAGCCATCGGTCCGCTGCCTGTGCGCGGCAAGAACGGCGAGACACTGCAGCTTCTGGAGATCGCTTCCATCTTCGTGCTGGAAAACATGCTGCGCGAGCGCGACATAGATCCTTCGCCCCTCTGGTATTCAGCCGATGACTGGGTGGATTTCGGCGAGCCGATGGAGGCCTGGATCCAGGATACGGCCAAGGCGCTGGCACAGGCGATCGTGGCTGCCGCCTCGATCATCGACTTCAGTGCCGCTGTCATCGATGGCGGCTTTCCCGACTGGGTGCGCCGGCGCATCGTGCAGGCGACGATCTACGAAGCTGAAAAGCTCGACCTGCAAGGCGTCGTCATGCCCGATATCGTCGAAGGCGTGGTCGGCGCACAGGCGCGCGCCATCGGCGGCGCCAGCCTGCCGATCTTTGCGCGTTATCTCACAGACCAGAATGTGCTTTTCAAGGAGATCGACAATGCTGAAAGGGCTTGACCCGCTGCTGAGCCCGGACCTGCTCGCGACGTTGCGCGGCATGGGCCATGGCGATGAAATCGCCATCGTCGACGGCAACTATCCGGGTATCGAGCATGCGCGGCGGCTGATTCGGCTCGACGGGCACCATCTCATCCCGGTTCTTGATGCCGTTTTGAGCGTGCTGCCGATCGACGACTTTGTGGACGAAGCGATCTTCCGCTCGACCGTGAAGGCCGAGCGCGACAAGCTCGATCCGGTGCACGAGGAAATGATCGCCTGTTGCGCCAAGCACGAGCCGGATCGCGAGGTCATTCCACTCGTCGGGCAGGATTTCTATGGCCGCGTGCGGGCGGCCCATGCTGTCATCCAGACCAGTGAGCCGCGGCTCTATGCCAATATCATCCTGCGCAAGGGCGTAATCTATCCCTCGGCTGATGACGACCCCGTCAAGGCCGAAGTCGATCCCTTCGTCTATTGAGGTCTGCCGCAGAGCAATTCCAGACACAAAACCGCTGCGCGCTTTTGCTGGAATTGCTCTAGATCTCGCCGGCCGACGGCCCCCAGACATCCGTCAGCGCAAAGCCGAGGGGATGCGGATCGAAGGGGTCGAGTGCGACCTGCGACAGGCCGAAGGTGAAGCCGCGGCCGGTGATCGTCGGGATGACAGCCGGTTTGCCGGCGACTTCCGTCACTCCCTGCAGACCGACCTCGAATTCCGAGCCGATGATCGACTTCGACTTGAAGACATCGCCGACCTTGGCCTTTCCGCGGGCGTAGAGGGTCGCGAGATTGGCCGAATTGCCTGTACCGCAGGGCGACCGGTCGGCGCGTCCCGGCCACATGGTCGTGCAGGTGCGCACCGTGCCATCGGTCTCGATATCGCGGAACATGACATAGGCGACGCCCGAGATTGCCGGGATTTCCGGATGCACAACGTGGATATTGCGATTGATCAGCTCTTTGAGGATCATGCCGGCCTGCACCAGTGCTGCGGCATTGGCCTTCTCGATCGTCAGGTTGATCTGGCCGACATCGACCAGCGCATAGAAGATGCCGCCATAGCAGATGTCGGCCTTGATCTTTCCCCAATGCGGGGTGTCGATCTCGACATCAAGCTCGTGGACGAAGGACGGCACCATGGTGAGTTTCACCTTCTCGCAGCGACCGTCGCGGCAAGTGGCCGTCGCCTTCACCAGACCGGCTGCGGTTTCCAGCGTGACGATGGTTTCCGGCTCCTTCATCTCGACGATGCCGGATTCCAGGAGAGCGGTCGTGACACAAATGGAGTTCGAGCCGGAGCTCGCATGTGCCTGATCAGGCTGCAAGATGATGAAGGCCGCATCCGCGTCCGGATGCTTCGGCGGCAGCAACAGGTTGACGGAGCCGATCGGTGCACCGCGCGGCTCGAGGCAGAGGAAGCGGCGAAGCTCCTGCCCCTTGGGGTCGGTGTTCAGCCAGTGAAGCTGGGCGGCAACCGTCTCGCCCGGAATCTTCGGCACGCCGCCGATCGCCACCTTGCCGATTTCACCTTCGGCATGAACATCCAGAAGCTGGATCGTGCGCTTCCATCTCATCTTTCAAACTCCAAATCGGACGTGACGCGCGATGCCGCCATCGACGCGGATATTTTTGCGGGTGACGAAGGCCCCGGCCATGACCAGTCCTTAGTACCTGTTGATGCGGAATGGCTTGATATCAACTGACGTTTTAACGCCTGCCACCATATCCGCGATCAGCCGCGCTGTCGTTGCCGAATAGGTCAGGCCGAGATGGCCGTGGCCAGTGGCATAGAAGACGCCAGGCATTTTCGATGAGGGCGAGATGATCGGGATCGTATCCGGCAGCGCCGGGCGGTGCCCCATCCATTCGCTGGTGTCCTGAACCTTGAGATCGGGCAGGATGCGCTGCGCATGGCGCACGAGCACGCGCGGACGACGGAAATCGGGCGCGGCCGTCAGGCCGGCGAGCTCGACATTGCCGCCGACACGGATGCCGCCCGCCGTCGGCGTGACCATGAAGGCGCGATGCGGCCAGATGACCGAATAGCGCATGGAAATACCGGGTTGCATGATTTGCGTATGATAGCCGCGCTCGGTTTCAAGCGGAATCGGCTCGCCGAGGCCTTCCGCGAGAAAGCGCGTGTGGACGCCGGCTGCGAGGATAACCTTATCGGCTTCGATACGGCTGCCATTGTCGAGAAGGACAACGGTCTTGCCGTCAGCCTTGCGCTCCACGCCCTTTGCCTGACCTGAGACGAAAGTGGCGCCGGCAGCATTGGCGGCATCGGCAAGCTTGACGACGAGCTTATAGGGATCGCGGATCGACTTGTTGTCCGGCATCAGCACGGCTTTGGCGACTTTCGGCGACAGCGTCGGCTCGTAATACTGGATCGCACCATTGCTCAGCACTTCGAAATCCAGGCCGTAACGCCGCATCAGCTCGAGATGGCCGCGATCGGCATCGAATTCGGCTTCCGTCTCGTAGATCGCCAGGCAGCCTTCGTCGGTCATCAGCTCAGGCGCCCCGATGGCATCGAGCATGGCACGGAAATCGCCGAGCGCGATCCTGGAGAGGCTCATACCCGCATCCTCGATCTCCCTCAGGCGCGAGGGACGACCGGCAGCGAGGAAGCGCAGGAACCAGGGCAGGATTTTCGGCGCATAGCCTGGCCGCAGCCAGACCGGGCCTTCCGGATCGATCAACCAGCGCGGCAGCTTCTTCCAGGTCGACGGACCGGATCCGGCTGCAAAGTCGAGCGCGATGCTCGCCATATTGCCGTAGGAGGTTCCCCTGCCCGGCTCACCCTTGTCGATCAGCGTTACTTGAAAGCCGCGCCGCTGCAGTTCGAAAGCAATCGAAGCGCCGATCACACCGGCGCCGACGACGGCTACCGTCTTATTCGTTTCATTCGCCATGTCTTGTCCACCGCACGGCAGAGTCGATGCCGTTGGAGATGTGATATATCACAACGAAGCGAATGCCTATGATTTTTTACTGAGCATCTTCCGGCAGTCCGGCGCCGACGCTATCGCCCACGGAACCCACGGTATTGTTCATTGACTGGCCGAGACGGCGCACCTGGTCGTCATAGTTGCGGCGGGTGCGGGGATCGAAAATGGCGATAGGCGTGCTGACTGCAAGGCTGACCGCGCTGCCGGCGGTCTGGGCCGCGCCGATCGCGACAGCACCGACCGCCTCGCCAAGGCCGACCTCGGAATCGGTGATGGTCTGGCCGGCGATCAGCCGGTCACCGATGAGTTTCACCACTTCAGGGCTTTCGGCGAACTTGCCATGGTTCAGGCGATCGCCGGTCTTCAGCTTGGTAAGGTCAAGCACGGTGATGCCAGCCGCTTCCAGCTTGCTGCGATAGGGTTCGGCGGAAGGATCGATCTGGCCGAGGCGATCGACATTGCCGGAGATGCGGCGCGAAAGCGCCAGCGCCCGGTCATCCTGGGAGACGAAGATGGTGAAATGCGGCTTGTCCTTGCCGAGGCTCATAAACTGGCGGCCGAACACGTCGACATCGAGATCCGGTGAGGCAAGGATCACGTTGTTGATCTTGGAGGCAACGTGGCCGTCGCGGATCGCCATCTGGCGCAGGGCCTCAACCGTCAGCCACGTGCCCATGGAGTGGGCCATGACGGTGATGTCGCCAACGGCCGGATTGTTGGCCGTGCGCCGCAGCAGCTCTTCCAGCGCATCGCGCGAATAGTTGGTGCTTTCCTTGTCGTAGTTATAGTCGAAGATGCTGGCGCGCGAAGGCCAGGTGAAAACGACGGGCGCAACATCGGCATGCGAATCGTGGACGATCTGCGCGAAACGATAGACCGCGTCCTCGTAGCGGTTGTTGAAGCCATGAACGAAGATGAGGACACGCTTGCTCCCAGGCATATGCGTCTTCAGCCAGTTTTCACCAGCCTTCTCGCCATCGAGTGGATCAACCGCCACCGTCACGAAATTCTTGAGCGGGTCGGCAGGCAAGCGGGAGGGCCACTGCACCTGCCCGACCTTACGATTGGCTTCCGGCGGAATGGAGATATCGACAGCATTGACCATCAGGCCGGTGCCACGCTCGCCGGAGAAAAGAACGCCGGGATCCTTGTCCGCAGCGCGGGTTGTGGCAACCAGCAGATCGACGCGAGATGTGCCCGGAGGAACCGTGCCGGCCGCCTGCATGACACCGATCGGCCGCCCGCAGGATGCAAGACTAATACACAGGACGAGCAGGGCTGTGAGGGCTTTGCGCGAAACGCCGCATCCGCCGATCATGACTACTCCGCAGGTTCAGGCGTCATCGCGCCAAGCCACCGACATGCGCTTGCCGCGCGCCTCCAGATAGTCCGAGGCCAGCGAGAGAGTCAATTTTACGAAAGTTTGGGATAGGCATGACCCGGAAAAGAAAAGAGCCCGGCGCGGGAGGAGGTGCACCGGGCTCTTGATCCTGACTGACAACTGGGAGGAGGAGTGTTGTCAGTCCGATGAAGGAGCGCTGGGAGGAGGAGTGCGCTGCCTTCGTGATTATTAATACCCAATTCATTTGATGGGGAACAGCGAAAATACCGCAATGCAGCAATGCATTGGACGCAATGCTTGCCTCCCTGAGGTCACGTCTGCGCCTCATTTTGCGGCATCTTTGATCAGCTGGTCAAATTATTGGGCAAAATGCTCGCGCATGAAGTCGATATAGGCCTGATCGTCCAAGACAAAATGTCGGGACCGATGTCGCAGGACGCCCTCCCCGGGCCTGTGCCTCTATCATTCCGGCCACCGGCAAATGCCACCAACGCTGCGCCTTTCTCGATATCGCGCGGGAAATGACGGCGCGGCGCGAAACGAAAACGGCCGCGGCTGAAACCGCGGCCGTTTCACGACTGATTTTATGTTTATCAGGCAGCCTTGAAGAGCTTCTTGCCTTCGGCATCGAGGGCTTTGAATTCCTCGTCCGACAGCGTGATGTTTACGGCCGCGACGTTTTCTTCCAGATGCTTGACCTTGGAGGTGCCGGGAATCGGCAACATGACGGGGCTGCGCTTCAGGACCCAGTCCAGCGCGATCTGGCTCGGGGCGGCATTGTGCTTCTTGGCGATCGTGTCGAGCAGCGAGCCCGGCTTGGCGAGATCGCCGGCCGCCAGCGGATACCAGGGGATGAAGCCGATATTGTGCTTTGCGCAATAGTCGAGCACATCCTCGCTGGTGCGGTCGACGAGGTTGTAGCGGTTCTGGACCGTTGCGACCTTGAAGACCTTGGAAGCGGCTTCGATATCGGAGACCGAGACTTCGCTGAGGCCCGCATGACGGATCAGGCCGGAATCGAGCAGCGACTTGATGGTGTCGAATTGTTCCTTGGCCGGAACCTTGGGGTCGATGCGGTGCAGCTGCCAGAGATCGATCTGCTCGACGCCGAGATTGCGCAGGCTCTTGTGCACCTGCTGGATCAGATATTCCGGACGGCCGAGCGGCAGCCAGATATTCGGACCGTGGCGCGTGAGGCCGCCCTTGGTGGCGACGACGAGACCCTTCTTATAGGGGTGAAGCGCTTCCTTGATCAGCCATTCGGAAACGTCGGGACCATAGGAATCGGCCGTATCGATGAAGTTGATGCCGAGTTCCGGCAGACGTTTCAGTGTGCGGATCGATTCTGCATGATCCTTGGGATCGCCCCAGATGCCGTCGCCGGTAATGCGCATGGCGCCGAAACCGAGGCGGTTGACCTCCATATCGCCACCAATCTTGAAGGTGCCGGATTTCGCTGCGTTGTAATCAGTCATCGTATTTTCCTCTCTTGGTCAATCAAATCACTCAAAATCGGTGGAGCTGGAGACTTGCTCCCAGGCGTCGAATTCGCTCTTGAGAGAGCCCAGTTTCTCACGAACGAGGCTGATCGCGTCCCGCCCCAGCAAGAGATGGGCCGGCGGATTATCGGATGCAATGAGCGTCAGCATCGCGGCCGCGGCCTTTTTGGGGTCGCCCGGCTGGTTGCCGTTGCGTTCGAGCCGGCGCTGGCGCAAGGGCTCGAAGACCTCATCATAATCTTCGATCGAACGCTCCGCACGCACCATCGAGCGGCCGGCCCAATCAGTGCGGAAACCGCCGGGCTCGACAGCCGTCACATGGATGCCGAAGCTCCTGACTTCCTTGCCGAGGCTTTCCGAAATGCCCTCGAGGGCAAACTTGCTGCCATGATAGAAAGCAATGCCTGGCATGGTGATGATCCCGCCCATCGAGGTGACATTGAGGATATGCCCACTGCGGCGCTTGCGCATATAGGGCAGTACCGCCTGCATGACAGCCACCGGACCGAAAACATTGACCTCGAACTGGTGGCGCAGATCTTCCATGCTCGATTCCTCGACGAGGCCTTCATGGCCATAGCCGGCATTGTTGACGAGAACGTCGATCGGGCCGATCTCTTTTTCGATTTCGGCGACGACAGGCGCGATCGCGGCGGTGTCGGTGACATCGAGTAGTTTGCCGAAAGCAAAGCCGGGCTTCCGCGCCTCGAATGCCTTGCGGGATTCTTCGTTGCGAAGAGTGCCGACCACCTTATGACCTTCGGTGAGGGCAGCCTCCGCAAGGGCGCGGCCGAAACCGGTGGAAACACCTGTAATGAAAAGGATCCTAGCCCTTGTTGTCATGGCCTTCACTCCGTCTGGCTGTTGGTGGAGGGGAAGTTAGGCCGCGGAGATAATTTCGATAAGCTCATTAGATGGCAATGACCTTTTTAGAAAAACTTATTAATCTCGGTCTTGAAAACGGAGAATGGAATGCGCCAGGACATGCTTGACGGCATGGTGACCTTTGTCGTTGTCGCCGAGGAAAAGAGCTTTTCGGCTGCCGCCATTAGGCTTGGCGTATCGCCGTCGGCCATCAGCCAGACGATCAGCAAGCTGGAGAGCCGATTGCGTCTGCCGCTCTTCAACCGCACCACCCGCAGCGTCAGCCTGACGGAAGCCGGCAGCCGCTATCTGGAGCGTGTGCTGCCTGCCCTCAATGAACTTGCTGCCGCCAGCAAGGATCTCGATGCGGATGTCGGCAAGCCGGCGGGCCTTTTACGGCTCAATGTGCTCCGTGCCGGCTACATGATCGCCATCCAGCCGCTGCTCCGTGATTTTCTGGATGCATATCCCGACATTCAGGTGGAGGTGAAGATGGAAGCCTCGATGAACGATATCGTCGCGGAAGGCTTCGACGCCGGCATCCGCTTCGGAGAGACGGTGGCAAAGGACATGGTGGCCATTCCGATCGGCCCGCCTATCAGCGCCCATGTCATCGCCTCGCCGGAATATCTCGGCCGCCGCGGAGTACCGAAACATCCACGCGACCTGCTGCATCACGATTGCATCGGCTTTCGTTTCGTGACGAGCGGCCAGGTCGAACGCTGGGAATTCGAGAAGGATGGCGAACGCATCGATATTACGCTCCATCCGCGGCTGATCCTCAACGATTCCGCTGCACTGACCCAAGCAGCACTCGATGGGATCGGCATTTCCTACATGATCAACGGCTATATCGAGCGCTTTCTCGATGACGGCAGGCTGGTTCGTATCCTTTCCGACTGGAGCCCGCCGCTGTCCGGCCTAACACTCTATTATCCGGATCGCCGGCGGGTGCCTGCAAAGCTGCGCGCGCTCATCGATTTCCTGAGAAAGCATCGATCCGAAGCGCCGCCGGCAACGGAAAGCGTGATTATCTAGCGTATAGAATTGCTTTAGAGGCGGGCTGTCGTCTCTTCGCCGAATTCGGCCAGCATCGTCCAGAGTTCGCCAAAGATCTCGCGTGCGAAGGCTTCCATTGAAACGCCCTCCATCGAAACACCCTGGGTGCGCTCTTGCCAGACCTCGCTGCCAACGCGCAGCACGCCGATGACGATTGCCGAAAGCAAACGCATGTGCGCCCGCGCTTCAAGATCGCCGCCCTTGCGGGTAATCAGCGCCTCGGTCAACTTCTGCTCCAGCTTGGCATATTTGAGCTGATCGCGGGCCTTGAGGGTCGGCGTGCAATGGATGAGTTCGCCAAGCGCCATGGCGCGCTCGTCAGCCGAAGCGGTCACAGTGACGATCAGGGCTTCCTCGACCGCCTTGACGTCAGACTCACCGGCCGGGCGGGCGGCAATCGCCGCCATCAACCGGTCAGCAAAGGAATCCTGCCAGGCGAAGACGACTTCTTCCTTCGAGGGGAAATAGTCAAAGAAACTGCGCTTCGAGACATCCGCTGCTTCGGTGATCTCTTCGATGGTCGTCGCGTCAAAGCCGCGCTTCAGAAAGAGGCTCATCGCTGCTTGCTCGATGCGCTCCCGGGTCTGGCGCCGCTTACGCTCGCGCCTGCCCTCGACGGCTTCAGGCAATTTCTTCTCTGTCATTTCCATCAGATGTTATTCAGTCATCCGCTTCGGAGAAAGCGGTGATCTCCATATCCACTCCGCTGCTGCGATATTTGAAGCGCTCACGCGAGAGCTCCAGCGGCTTGCGACGCGAAATCCGGTAGACGGAAGCCGGCGGCAGGTTGCGGACCGTGCCACCGATGCGCGTCGCCTTCAGGCCGAGGCGATCGAGGATCGGACGTGGCACAGGACAACGCGGTCCGTAGGTAAACTGATAAAAGGCGCCGCCGGCCCGCATATAGACGAAGGCGCCTGCCAGGATCGAGGCGATCTTGCGCGGCGACATGGAAAGCAGCGGCAGGCCGCTGACGACGGCGCCGACAGGTTCACCCTCGAAAATATTGGCCTGCGCCAGTTGGCCGGCGTCCATCTGCAGGATGCGCGCGTCGGGAAAACGCTTCTGAAGCGACCCGATGAATTCAGGACCATATTCGATAAGGGTGAGATCGGCTTCGCTGATGCCGCGCGCAAGCAGCGCGCGGGTAAAGACGCCGGTGCCCGGACCGAGCTCGATGATCGGACCATCCAGAGCGGCAATCTCGCTGGTCATGATCCGGGCGAGCGAGTCGCCGGAGGGTGCAATGGCCGCAACCCTCAGCGGGTTGCTCAGCCAGGAACGGAAAAAATGCAGGAAATCGGAGAATGCACTGTTCGCGATCATGATTATCCCACCTGTCTGAAATGCGATTGACTATCGATGCGACGATCTCTCGCAGCATGGCAATTCCATGGCAGCCTCGTCAATCCATCGTTTTCGCGCATGTCTTTTTCCAACAACATTTCGTGTATTTTTGTATCTATTGCATTTTTGCAGTTAATGCAATAATTCTCATCGCGTGATTTACCGATCGGTCCGCGCCGCCTCACACCGCAAAAGGAAATTTCCATGACTGACTGGACGACGACGAACATACCGGACCAGACGGGCCGCATCGCAGTCATTACCGGCGCGACCAGCGGCATCGGATATGAAACAGCCAAGGCGCTCGCCGGAGCCGGCGCCCGTGTGATCATCGCATCACGCAATGTGGAAAAGGGCAACGAGGTGCTCGCGAAGATCCGGGCGACGCATGCCGGGGCCGAGGTGAGCTTCGAACCGCTCGATCTTGCGAGCCTGACATCGGTCGCAAACTGCGCTGCTCGTCTCTCTGCCTCGCTGCCGCGCATCGACCTGCTCATCAACAATGCCGGTGTGATGGCGATCCCGACGCGCCACGTCACCGAGGATGGGTTCGAGATGCAGCTCGGCGCCAATTATATCGGCCATTTCGCCTGGAGCCTGCGGCTACTGCCCATGGTGCTCTCGGGAAAGGCACCGCGCGTCGTGACCGTGAGCAGCCTTGCGCACCGCTCCGGCAAGATCAATTTCGACGACCTGCAATGCGAGAAACGCTACGGCTACTGGTCAGCCTATGCGCAGTCCAAGCTCGCAACGCTGATGTTCAGCCTGGAACTCGACCGTATTGCCCGGGCGGAAGGCTGGAACCTGACGAGCACGGCGGCGCATCCCGGCTACGCCGTGACCGGCCTGCAGAGCACGGGCCCGCGCATGGGACGCACCGGCCCAAGCTGGCAGGAGCGTTTCGGCAAATTGCTGGAGCCTCTGCTTTCCCAGTCGGCTGCTGCCGGCGCACTGCCGACGCTGTTTGCCGCGACCTCACCGGATGCAAAGGGCGGCGTCATGTACGGCCCCGATGGTTTCTATGAGCTGAAGGGTTCGCCGAGGCTCGCAAAGATTGTTCACGCAGCGCAGGACAAGACGGTCTGGCGAAAGCTGTGGCAGGTCTCTGAAGATCTGACCGGTCTCTCCCTCAACACCGTGACCAAGGCTTCCCTGGAACGAAAAAGGCAGCCATGAAGGCTGCCCTCTTTTCGTGACAGGGATGTCAGTTCCCTCGCCTATGCCTGCAATCCGCCTTCAGTAGTTGCAGCCCGAGCTGCTGGTCGGGTTGAAGCGCAGGCCGCAAGCCATGTTGAGCGACTTCTTTCGGCCATACTGGTAAGATTCGGAGCTGCTGGAAGTACCATTGACCGAACCCGTGGTGTGGGGCTCATTGCGAGCGTTCGTGTTCTTCTGCTGCTTTACGACCTGCTGTTGCTGTTGCGCCGGGGCTGCGTTGGCAGATGCGAAAGCCGAAACGCTGATGATTGCGCCAAAGGCTACGGCCACGAGGCCGTTCTTCATGATATTGATCATTTCTTGTCTCCTTGGGAGGATGATTGGAATTTACGCCAAGGAGCTAGGAAGGGGATTTGTCATATTCTACTGTGCTGCAACAGCGATCACGGATACGTGAGTTTCGATTGCAAACACGAAAAAGGCGGCTTTTGGCCGCCTTTTTCTTTGCCGGCTCAATAGCCGTTGTCGCACGGCATGCTTCCGGGACCGATCGTGCCACTAAACGAGGGGTTGCACATAGTTTTCGGCTCGGGGCGGTTGACGGGTTCTCGGACAATCGAGCCCGTGGTGCCGGCTTCAACGCCGAACGCAGCAAGCGGATACCAGTAGCCGTCGGAGTGACGGCGAGTACCGGGGCGTTCCGTGCGGAATCCATGATAGCCATGCCAATAGCCGGCATGTGCTTTATATTGCACCATTTCTACATTCGAGGGGACCGGAATCCGGGCCTGCTGAACGGGCGCCGCCAGCGCGGGAACGGTAGACGAGAGGGCGAGAAGAGCGCTGAGCGCAAAGGCGGCTGGGGCTAGATTAAGCATTTTCATGATAAACCCTCCTTCTGGATTTACCTATGAAAAATGCGTTCTATACGCGCGAAGTTCCATCACGACACGCAGCTTCCTACACTTGTGATTGCAGGCGATCCGGCGTGACTGAAAGACACAAAAAATCAAAAGTTGCGATTTTGCAAAAGCCGCGAGAGCAGCGCCTGCGACAATTCATCAGCTGTGTGAATTCACCGTTCTCAATTCGCGTACAAAGGACGGTAGCCCTGGCTTGCGACACAGGAGACATATTGCCTGTGAGCCGCGCCGCTTGCATTGGTTTCCCGCTCCATCGCGTCGCGGTGCCCGGTCATCTGCGCACGCAGGTCATACTGCTTGTTTGCCTCATCATACATTGCGTTGGCATCGGACATACAGAGGCTGTGGGTGACACCAGGCGGATTGACGGGTGACGCGACCGGCACGAGCACCGGTGCATTGGCGCGGTCAATGCAGCCTGCCAGAGCAGCCATCATCGCGACGAGACCAACGACACCAACAATTCTCGTCATCATCCAACCCTCCGGCTTCTCGCCTGATACAATCCATTACTTCCGCAGATAGACGCCGAAGGTTGCGCGAAACTAGGCAGGAGGGTGCGGAGCTACGGTGTCGTGGCGCCTATCAAGCTTGCCGCGAGCTCAGAATGGGCGCTGCACTATCTGCACCAGAACTTCAAAATGACAGTTGTTCAGGAAGAAGGGCCTTTGATTGCGGTCCTTCGCATCCTCGGCAAATCAAGTCAGTGTTCGATCTGCGGGTGGGACTAACATTACCTTGCACGCCGTTTAAGAATAAAGGCGACGAGCGTGGTCGGCGCCGGAATTGCGGTCGCCGCAATCGCGCTCGCACGGAATTGTTTTACATCGTCGATGTGGTGGAGAGGCCGGCACTAATCAGGCCCAAGTTGGCCGAAGCCGATTTGCTTGCGACAAGAGCAACGGCGGGCGCAATGAAGAGCCTGCTGCCAAGTCATGTCGATGAACAATTGGAAAATGGCGCACCCGAAGAGATTCGAACTCCTGACCCCCAGATTCGTAGTCTGGTGCTCTATCCAGCTGAGCTACGGGTGCGTCTGCAGTGGCGGCCGTGCCGCTTGCGTGGGCGGTTCTCTAAAGGGTCTTTTCGGGCAATGCAAGAGCAATTCGAAAAAAATCGCGACTTTGGTTCGGCAAGGCTCCCCTGCGGAAATTGCATCACTTTTCGGCGTGCGACCGGCTGCGGTAATCTTCCAGTGAAACCGGGCGATCCGGAATTTCGATGCGGAACTGCGTGCCGACGGAAGGCTTTTCCACAAGTGCGATGGTGCCGCCGTGGGCTAGCACCAGCTCGCGAGCGATGGTGAGGCCAAGACCGGTGCCGCCGGAGCGCGCCGAGCCGCGGAAGGCCGCAAACAGGTTCTGGCGCGCCTTCAGCGGCATGCCGGGGCCTGTATCGTCCACCGTGATGCTGACGACGCTGCCGACGCGCTGGGCGGCGACCGTGATGCGCCGGACGATCCCAGCCCCCTGCTCGCCCGGCGAGGTCAGCGCCTGGAGCGCGTTGCGGCAGAGATTGTGGATGATGCGGAACAATTGCTCGCTATCAGCGTCCACTTCCAGATCCGGCCCCATCTGCTCGATGAACTCGACGCCGCTTTGCGGCTCGATGGCGAGAATATCCTTCACCTCCTGCACAAGCTCGTAAAGGAGGATGCGGCGGCGGCGCGGCGCCGATTCGGTCGCCTTGCCATAGGAGAGGACTTCGGTCGTGTAGCCGACGGCGCGATCGATGGTGCGCAGCAGCTTCGGCGCGAAGCTTTTCACCAAGGGATCGTCGACATCGACGAGGCGGTCAGACATGAGCTGGGCGGATGCCAGGATGTTGCGCATGTCGTGGTTGATCTTCGAGACCGCGAGGCCGAGTGCTGCAAGGTTTTTCTGCTGCTTCAGCGTCTTCTGCAGTTCGAGCTGCATGGATGTAAGATTGCGGCCGGCAACAGCCAGTTCGTCACGGCCGCCATCGCCGACATAGACATGCAACGGATTTTCGGGATCCGAGGCGAATTGCTGCATGCTGCCCGTCAGTCTGCGGATCGGGCGGATGAGAATGCGATTGATGGAGAAGAAAATCAGTGTCGCGGTAAAGAGCGAGATCAGGATCGACAGCAGCAGCACATTACGGGCATAGACGAACATCGCCTTACGCAGAGGCCGGTCTTTCATGACCACCTCGACGCCGGTATTGGTCTCGCCTACCGCACCATAGACGCGGATCATGCGGTTGCCGCCGAAGATCATCGTGTCCAGCGCGTCGCGCATCGCGGTCAATGGCGGGATGTTGCTGAGATCGTAGGATTCGTCGACCGAGGTCGGCATTTCGCTCATGGCAAGCAGGCGGGAGGTGCCGTCCTTGCGCAGCACAATCGCCTTGGTGCCCGTCGCCTCCAGCGTCTCCTTCTGCAGCGCGCGCGGCAGATCCACCGGCTGCAGGCCGTCGATGACGATTGCGGCGGCGGCGGCCGTATTCAGCCGATCCTCCAGCCAACGCACACGCATGCTCGCGATCGAGGGAAAGAAGATAAGGATTTCCGCCAGCATGATGAAGAAGACGGTGAGCCAGAGCAGCTTGCCGGAAAGGCGGCTGAACATGCCGGCACGCGGATAGGAACCCTTGGCAGCCTCACCGGCCACGATGTTTTCCGCCTTGGAAGTCTCGCCCTGGTCTTGAACCGGCATCTCGTCTTGTCCGTGCGGCGAAAGGCCGCCATCAGAATGAGCTCTTATATTAGACGAGAATGCTCCGCTTTCAAATCTTTGCGAGGAGCGGCAAGTCGTCACAAACAAAAACGCCGCCCGCAGGCGGCGTTCCGATCCCGGTCATAAAGGCTATCAGAATTCTTCCCAGCTCTGCTCCGCAACAGCGGCATTGCCGCTGAAGGCGCGGGCGACGCGGCCGATAGCGCGGCGCGCCGGAGAGGCGACTGGCTGGTGATGCTGCTGGCGGGCAACGGCAACCGACGCTTCGTTGGAAACCTTGAAGCGGGAGATGAGGCGCACGAGGCCATCGGCTTCGGCTGACAGCTTGTGGGTCGCAGCCGAGGTTTCTTCCACCATCGCGGCGTTCTGCTGGGTCACCTGGTCCATCTGGTTGACGGCGGTGTTGACTTCCTTGAGGCCGGTGGACTGTTCCTTTGCGGCAGTCGCGATCGAATGGATATGGTCGTTGATGGCGATGACCCGTGTCTCGATCTCCGAGAGCGCCTCGCCCGTCGCCTGAACCAGCTTGACGCCGACCTGCACTTCGTCGCCGGACTTGGTGATGAGCGCCTTAATATCCTTGGCGGCCGTTGCCGAGCGCTGGGCGAGCTCGCGCACTTCCTGTGCGACGACAGCGAAGCCCTTGCCGGCTTCACCAGCGCGTGCGGCCTCGACGCCGGCATTCAGCGCCAGCAGGTTGGTCTGGAAAGCGATCTCATCGATGACATTGATGATCTGACTGATTTCGCGGGAGGCCTGCTCGATACGACCCATGGCGTCGACGGCGTTGCGGACCACGACGCCGGAACGACCGGCATTGTCCTTCGCCTCGGAGACCATGACGGTCGCTTCCTGGGCACGTTCCGTCGAGTTCTGCACAACGGCGGTGATCTCGTCGAGAGCGGCGGAGGTTTCCTCCAGTGCGGCAGCCTGCTGTTCCGTGCGCTTGGAAAGATCGTCGCTGGCGTTCCTGAGTTCGTTGGTATTGCCGTTGATCGCTTCGGTCGTCTCGCGCACTTCGCGCATGGTCGTCTGCAGCGTCACGAACGTGCTATTGACGTTTTTCTGCAATTCGGCAAAGGCACCCTGGAACTGACCGCGCATGGTCTGCGTCAGGTCGCCTTCAGCAAGGCTTGCTATGACGCGGCGGGTTTCGTCGACGCCGGCATCGACGCTCGACAGCAGCGTGTTGATATTGCCGGCGAACTGGTTGAGGCTTTCGTCCTCATAATCCTTGTTGATGCGGTGGCTGAAATCGCCGGCAGCAGCAGCTGCAACAACGACGGACATGCTGGACTGCAGGTCGTCGCTCTTTGCACGCATTGCCGCTTCCTGGGCGTTCATGCGCTGGATGACGAGGCCGTTTTCCTTAAAGATGGCGACGGCAGCTGCCATTTCGCCGATTTCGTCCTTGCGACCGGCGAACGGCACTTCCGCCTGGAAATTGCCATCAGCGACTTCCTTGATCGCCTGCGTCACCTTCTTGATCGGCCGGCTCAGATGGCTGGTGCCGATGTAAAAGCCCATACCGACGCCGGCTGCGATACCGATGCCGGTAATGCTGAGCACCAGCATCAGGACCCAACTGCGGAAATCCTCGATCTGATCATTTACAGCCGTCAGCTCGGCCTTGTCGGTGCTGACGATCGCGTCGATCTCGGCCTGAAATGCCTTACGGTTGGCGCGGTTGGCGTCGTTGTTACCTTGCTCGTTGGCCGCCTGCGGGCTTACCTGTGTACCAAGACGGGCCGTCTCGCTGCGGAAGGTGCGAAATTCCTTGGCGCGGTCGACCAGCTTGACGAAGGTATCCTTCTCGCTGTCAGGCACAAGCGGCGCCCAACCGGCGATGACCTTGTCGATCTCATCCAGACCGGCCATCAGGCCCTTGGCGAAGGCCGGCGTCTGTTCCAGGCTCTTTGCAGCATAGATTCCGCGCGATTCCATGACGACGGCGGTGACGAAGCGGTTGAGACGTTCGCCTGCGTAGGCGCGGGCCGCAGCATGCTCATAAGCAGTCAGGTTCGCGTTGTACTCGCTCATCGCCGACAGCGCGGTGGCACCGATCAGAAGCGCAACGCCACCCATGACGGAGACAAGAAGATTGATTTTGCCGCGAATTTTCACTGAACGCTCCCTCGCTTCGCACAATGGCTGGAAAGCAAATTCCCAGCCGATGTACTGAAAGATCGGGTAAATTCGTTAATGTTGTATTTCGAATATTAACAATATCGACTACAAGAAATTACCCATATTTACTGTTGCGCGCATTATGCTTTGTCTCGGGCCGAGCATCTTCAAGGAATAAAAGTTGCGGCTGAGAGCTTTCGGAAGCTTATGGATGAAATATACAACCATATATTGAAGAACCAAATTCGTTAACACCAGAGTGCGAAATCTTGCCATACGCCCCGCAGCTCCAGGGAATCTGCCAGTCATAATTGACTTTGGCAGGCTTCATTTGTATAAGCCGCCGCACGTCCGGTCATTTCAGGTCTTTTATGACCTCGCCCGTTCGAAAAACCACGCTCCTTGCATTATGCAAATTCAAGAAGGGCCGCACTCCGCGGTGTTTAAATAAATGAAGCGTACCTATCAGCCCTCGAAGCTTGTTCGCAAGCGCCGCCACGGTTTCCGTGCGCGTATGGCCACTAAGGGCGGCCGCAAGGTCATCGTTGCTCGCCGCGCACGCGGCCGCAAGCGTCTTTCGGCCTAAGGCCGGAATTGCCCGATAGCAAATGACGGGCGACTTGAAGACCAAAGAAGACAAACAGATTGTCGGGCGGCTCTTGAGCCGCCCGCAATTTCTTGCAGTCCGCGAAGGCGAAAAGCGCCGCGGCCCTCTCTTCCTTCTCGAGGTCCTGAACCGCAAGGAAGAAGAACGCGAAGCCCGCGTCGGCTTCACAGTCACCAAAAAACACGGCAACGCGGTCGAAAGAAACCGCATGCGGCGGCGCCTTAAAGAGGCGGTGCGGCTTCATGCAGGGTTTGCAATGCAGCCCGGACACGACTATGTGGTTGTCGCCCGCAGGGACGTCTTGACAGCGTCCTTCGATGAACTGGCCGCGGAACTGAAAACCCGCGTGGAAACCAGGCCGAAACACCGGCGCCCGAAAGACGAGCGCCCCAGGAACGTATGATGCAAAACAACCGCAATTACTTCATTGCGATCGCTCTTTCGGTGCTGATCGTCCTTGGCTGGCAGTTCCTCTACATGAACCCACGCATCGAGGCTCAGCGTAAGGCTCAGGAAGCCCAGAAGGCACAGCAGCAGACCGAGCAGACGCAACAGCCTGCCGCCGGCGGCCAGAGCGCGCAGCCGAACGGCGCAGCTCCCACCGGTCAGGCCACGGCGACGGCGACCCGCGAGGAAGCTCTGGCGAAATCGCCGCGTGTTGCCATCGACACGGCTGCCCTTTCCGGCTCCATCAACCTCGCCGGCGCGCGCCTCGACGACCTGAGGCTGAAGGCCTATCACGAGACCGTCGACGACTCGAGCCCGATCATCACGCTGTTCTCGCCGGCTGAAACCAAGGACGGCTATTTCACCGAGTTCGGCTATATCGGCACTGATGCGACAGGCGCCGTTCCCGGCCCGTCTACCATCTGGACCGCGCCCGAGGGTGCGAAGCTCACCGAGAAGACGCCGGTGACGCTGACCTATACCAATGACAAGGGCCTGACCTTCACCCGGACGATTTCCGTCGATGGCCGTTACATGTTCACGGTCGTCGACAAGATCACCAATAGCGGAGACGCCGCCGTATCGCTGTCCAATTATGGGCGCGTGACGCGCTACAACAAGCCGACCACGCCTTCGGTCTACGTACTGCATGAGGGCTTCCTCGGCGTGCTCGGCGCCGGCAGCGGCATTTCCGAGAGCAAGTACACGGCGATCGAAAAGGAAAACCAGTCCAACCCGACGGTCACCGGCGGCTGGATCGGCATTACCGACAAGTATTGGGCTGCGGCTCTCATCCCGAGCCAGACCATTCCCTTCGATTCCCGCTTCTCGCATTTCACGGACGGTCAGCCGCGCTATCAAGCCGATTTCAAGGGTGAAGGCCTGTCGATCGCTCCTGGAGCGACGGTCGACGTCACAAACCTCGTCTTTGCCGGCGCCAAGGAAGTGCCTGTCGTCGATGAATATGAAGCGAAATATTCCATCCCGAATTTCGATCGCCTAATCGACTGGGGCTGGTTCTGGTTCCTCACGCAGCCGATGTTCAAGCTGATGGACTTCTTCTTCCGCTACTTCGGCAATTTCGGCGTGGCGATCCTCTGCACGACCATCGTCGTCAAGGCGCTGTTCTTCCCGCTCGCCAGCAAGCAGTACGCTTCGATGGCGAACATGAAGCGCATGCAGCCGAAGATGGAAGAGCTGAAGGCAAAATTCGGCGACGACCGCATGGGCCTGCAGCAGGCGACGATGCAGCTCTACAAGGAAGAGAAGATCAACCCGATCGCCGGCTGCTGGCCGGTGGCGCTGCAGATTCCGATCTTCTTCTCACTCTACAAGGTGATCTACATCACCATCGAGATGCGGCACGCGCCGTTCTTCGGCTGGATCCGCGATCTTTCGGCGCCCGACCCGACAACGATCGTCAACCTGTTCGGCCTGCTGCCTTTCGAGGCACCGGCCTTGCTGCATCTCGGCGTCTGGCCGCTGATCATGGGCGTCACCATGTTCGTGCAGATGCGCATGAACCCGACCCCGCCCGACCCGACGCAGGCAATGATCTTCAACTGGATGCCGCTGGTGTTCATGTTCATGCTGGCAAGCTTCCCGGCCGGCCTCGTCATCTACTGGGCCTGGAACAACACGCTCTCGGTGCTGCAGCAGTCGGTGATCATGAAGCGTCACGGCGTGAAGATCGAGCTCTTCGACAATCTGAAGGGCCTGTTCAAGCGAAAACCGGCGCCATCGAAATAATCGAAAAGCCCTGCTTCGGCGGGGCTTTTTGTTTCGAGCCGCAGAAGCGCTCAACCGTGCGAACCTTGACAATACGTCTTAAAAACATGAAGCCGGTTTCATTACCGAACCCGGAGATTGCAGAATTCATATGACTGAAATCGCAAAGCCGCTCTTCGGCCACCCCTGGATATTCATCCGCGGCGTGCCTTCCATGAAATTCCTTCCGCCGGAAGGCCCCTTGGAAGTCGCTTTCGCCGGCCGATCGAATGTCGGCAAATCGTCGCTGATCAACGCGCTGGTCGGTCAGAAAGGTCTGGCGCGCACCTCCAATACGCCGGGCCGCACGCAGGAGCTCAACTACTTCGTTCCGGACGGCTATTCCGGCGAGGGCAACGACCTGCCGCCGATGGCGCTGGTCGATATGCCGGGCTATGGCTATGCACAGGCGCCGAAGGAGCAGGTGGATAACTGGACGAAGCTCGTCTTCGACTATTTGCGCGGCCGCTCGACGCTGAAACGCGTCTATGTGCTGATCGACAGCCGTCACGGCATCAAGAAGAACGACGATGACGTCCTGACGCTGCTCGACAAGGCGGCCGTCTCCTACCAGATCGTGCTGACCAAGACGGACAAGATCAAAGCGCCTGCCGTGCCAAAGCTGCTGGCCGAAACATCGGAGAAGATCCGCAAGCGTCCCGCTGCCTATCCGGCCGTGCTTTCCACCTCCTCGGAAAAGAACGAAGGATTGGACGAACTGCGGCAGGCGATTGCCGAAACGGTCGGCGTCAGCAACTGGAAATAAAAAGAGGCGCCCAGAAAGGCGCCTCTGACGGCCGGTATTTGAATTTACATCTTCGGCAGCAGAACTTCGTCGACGACGTGGATGACGCCGTTCGACTGTTTGACGTCGGCGATGGTGACGTGGGCGACACCGCCATTTTCATCCGTCAGCGTGATCTTGCCCATGCTTTCCTTTGCCTTGAGCACGCAGCCGCCGACCGTTTTGATGTCGTGCTCGCCGCCGTCGTCCTTGATCATCTTGGCGACGGTCTTCGACATGGCATCGGCGGCAACGACATGGCAGGTCAGAACCTTGACAAGCGTGCCCTTGTTTTCTGGCTTCAGCAACGTATCGACAGTGCCTTTCGGCAGGGCAGCGAAGGCTTCATTGGTCGGCGCGAAGACGGTGAATGGCCCCTTGCCTTCCAGCGTGCTGACGAGGCCGGCTGCCTTCACGGCAGCAACCAGGGTGGTGTGATCCTTGGAATTGACGGCATTCTCGACGATGTTCTTGTTCGCATACATCGCGGCGCCGCCGACCATCGGGTTCTTTGCCTGAGCGGCGAAGGCGATAGCGGAAAGGGCGGCGGTGAGCGCTGCGGCACGCAATGCGGACTTGATCATGGTTTTCTCCTCTGCACCCGGTCGCAGCCGCGGGCTTTATGCCCTGCGCTGCCCGGATATCAGCAACTACGGAAGGCGCTGCAGAAGAGTTTCAGAAAATGATTTTATTTTACGGCCTGCGGATCGAACCGCTGGCTATGACGGGGCCTGACGGCTGATGTGTGGGCGAACCGCCGAATGGCTCCAGGCTGACGGCCAGCGCCGCACCATCGGAAATCTGGCTGCGCATATCGGTCGGGATCAGCAATTCGCCGTTCATGCCCGGTTGGAAAACGCCGAGAGAATGGGGCGTCCCGCTACCCGGTACGAGCCAGAGCTCCAGAGATTTCTCCTCCGGCTTGCCGGCCGCAACCGGTATGATCTTCAGCCGGCCACTTTGGATATCGTAGGAAGCTGTCAGATTGACCTGATTGTTCTGTCCCGAGAGGTCCGCCACCAGCGGCGGCGATGCCGGAGGCTGGGGCACGAGACCGGAGGCAAAGGCGATGACGCCCAAGGTGACCGCAAGCGAGGCAAATGTCAGCGAGCGCCAGAAACCGGCGGAATTCCAGAGGCTGTGCGAAAAGCGCGGCTCACTTTCTGCATTGGCGAAGAGGCGCGCCTCGATCTGCTTGAAGGTCTCGCTGCTCGGAACAGCCGTGCCATATTCGTCGTTGAAGCTGGAGAGGTTGACCTCCCAGCGGCTGACGATGGCGGCAAACTGCCGATCGCGGCGCATGCGCTCCTCAACGATCCTCCGATCCTGAAGAGAGAGGACGCCCAGCACATACTCGCCGGCGAGAACCTCATCCCGGGAGCGGTCTCCCTTGCTTTTGTCGGGCGATGTCATCGTTCCATGCACTCTCTCAGTTTCAGCAGGCTGCGTCTTAGCCATGTCCGCATCGTATTCAGCGGGACACCAAACTGACCGGCCAGTTCCTGATAGCTTAGCCCTTCGACATAAGCCCGTTTCACCGCGACCGCACGATCAGCTTCCAACTCTTCCATGCAGGTGTCAATCCGCCTTCCTTCATCCTTAATCACGACTTGCGCTTCAGGATCGAGACCGGCATCGGCAAGATCGAGCGCTCTGTCGATTTCGTCGGCGACCGGCTTGCGTGCCCGCAACGCATCGATCGATTGATTGCGGGCAATTGCCGCAAGCCAGGCGACCGATGTCGAGGAGCCGGCCGTAAAGGCACCGGCGCGCTGCCATATCTTGATATAGACCTCCTGAAGCACCTCTTCCGCCTCGTTCCTGCTTCCAAGAATACGAAGGCAGATCGCCAGAAGTTTCGGACTGGTCTGGTTATAGAGTGCGGCGAAAGCCTTGCGGTCGCCGAGCGCTATGCGGCCGATTAAATCTGCAAAATCCCCAGTCATGTCGCCCTCGAATGAACGATTTCCGGTACGATAGTTTCAGTTCGATAGTTTCAATATGCGCTGGCAGGTTCCCAGGTCGGCCTTAGATACGAAAAACTATTGCGTGCCGGATTATTCCATCTGTCAAAAACTTGAGATAAAAGGCCGCGATCAATTCCGCGGGGTCCCACATGAACGAGTCCGAAAGCGAAATCCAGGCACGTCTTCTCGCGCAGGCGCTGCCCTTCATGCAGCGCTACGAAAACAAGACGATCGTCGTGAAGTACGGTGGCCATGCCATGGGCAATCCCGAGCTCGGCAAGGCTTTCGCCAGCGATATCGCACTTTTGAAGCAGTCCGGCGTCAATCCGATCGTCGTGCATGGCGGTGGTCCGCAGATCGGCGCGATGCTGACGAAGATGGGTATTGAATCCAAATTCGAGGGCGGCCTGCGTGTTACCGACCAGAAGACGGTCGAGATCGTCGAAATGGTTCTCGCCGGCTCGATCAACAAGGAAATCGTGGCGCTGATCAACCAGACCGGCGAATGGGCGATCGGCCTCTGCGGCAAGGACGGCAACATGGTCTTCGCCGAAAAGGCGCGAAAGACCGTCAAGGATCCCGATTCCAACATCGAGCGCGTGCTCGATCTCGGTTTCGTCGGCGAAGTTGTGGAAGTCGACCGCACGCTGCTCGACCTTCTCGCCCGCTCCGAGATGATCCCGGTCATCGCCCCGGTTGCTCCGGGCCGCGACGGCGCGACCTATAATATCAACGCCGACACCTTCGCCGGCGCCATCGCCGGCGCGCTGAACGCCACCCGCCTGCTGTTCCTGACGGATGTGCCCGGCGTGCTCGACAAGCAGGGCAAGCTCATCAAGGAGCTTTCCGTCGCCGAAGCGCATGCGCTGATTGCCGACGGCACGATTTCCGGCGGCATGATCCCGAAGGTTGAGACCTGCATCGACGCCATCAAGGCCGGCGTGCAGGGCGTCGTCATCCTGAACGGCAAGACGGCCCATTCCGTGCTGCTCGAAATCTTCACCGAGCACGGCGTCGGCACGCTGATCGTTCCCTGATTGAGAAAGGCGCCCTTCCGGGCGCCTTTTCTCATGCTTCGGCAAAGCTCGTCGAGAGCGTCAGATCTTCCCAGGCATCGATTTCAGCGCTCAGGCGCTTCAGCTTATCGCGGACGAGCGCCAAAGCATCGGCGCCGAGCAAGAGATGCACGGGCGGGTTTTCAGCCTCGACCAGCGCCAATACGGCGGCAGCCGCTTTGCGAGGATCGCCTGCCTGTTTGCCGCTCTTCTCCTCGCGTGCCCTGCGGATAGGATCGAAGAGCGAATCATAGTCGGCGATGCTCCTGTCGGTGCGGATCATCGATCGTCCAGCCCAGTCGGTGCGGAATGAGCCGGGAGCCACCGCGGTGACTGCGATGCCGAACGCTTTCACCTCCTTCGCCAAAACCTCGCTGATGCCTTCGAGCGCAAATTTGCTGCCGCAATAATAAGCGATGCCCGGCATGGTGATGAACCCGCCCATCGATGTGATGTTGATGATGTGACCGGCCCGCCGCTGGCGCATGAACGGCAGAACGGCCTTCATCGTTCCGACGGCGCCGAAGACGTTAACCTCGAATTGCCGGCGCATTTCCTCGATCGGCGATTCCTCTAAAGTCCCTTCATGTCCATAGCCGGCATTGTTGATGAGAACGTCCACCGGACCGATGGTTCTCTCGATACCAGCAACAGCCGGTCCGATTGCCTCTATGTCGGTAACGTCGAGGCGGACTGCCGTTGCGCGATCCGGTGCCAGGTTCTCGAACAGAGACGCGGCTTCCTCATTCCTCACGGTTCCCACTACGCGATGCCCCTTCTCCAATGCGGCCTGCGCAAAGGCATGGCCAAAGCCCGAACTGACACCGGTAATGAGAAACTGCTTTTCGATTGAACTCATCGTGAACTCCTGTCCTAGCGCAACCGCCACAAAGAGGCGGCGCGTTCCGTCATGTGGCGGCGCAGGAGAGGTAGTTCCAATATATTGCACAGGCGAATGCGATACTTTAAAAGTACCTCATGGAGCTTCGTCATCTTCGCTATTTCATTGCTGTCGCAGAAGAACTCAATTTCACGCGCGCTGCACGGAAGGTCGGCATCGGCCAGCCGCCACTCAGCAACCAGATACGTGATCTTGAAAACGAGATTGGCGCGCCCCTTTTCCGCCGCCTGTCGAACGGTGCGGAACTGACGGAGGCAGGCAGGGTTTTCCTGCCGGAGGCCCAAGCGATATTGCATCGGGCGGAACAGGCCAAACAATCCGCCATCCGGGCGGCGCGCGGCCAGAGCGGGCGGCTGCAGGTTGGCTTCACCGGCTCGGCGGTGTTCAATCCGCTCGTGCCCGCCATCGTGAACGCGTTTCGCGAGAAATATGCAGCCGTCGAATTCAGCCTGGAGGAAGCGCCTACCACGCAACTGCTGGAGCGGCTCGATGGGGAAGAGCTCGACGCCGTTTTTATCCGCCCGGGTAGTGGTGACGAGCTGCAGGCCCGATGTCAGCTGCTGGCCGAAGACCCCATGGTCATCGTGCTTCCAGCAAGGCACCCGCTGTCAGAGGCGCAGACATTGCGCCTCGACGCGCTGGCCGGAGAGAGCTTCGTTCTCTTTCCGCGCGAGGCGGGTGCCGGCTTCTTCGACGATATCATGGCCGCATGCCGGCGAGCGGGATTTGAACCACGGCTCGGCCAGTCGGCGCCGCAGATCACGTCGATCGCCAGCCTGATCGCAGTCGGTCTCGGCGTCTCGATCGTGCCGGCGGACATGGCGAAGATCAATGTTCCCGGCGTTCGCTACATTGCAATTGCGGGCGAAGCACCCGCAGCACGGTTGGCGCTCGCCACCCGGCGTGACGAGCGCTCTTCCATCATTCGTAACTTCATAGCTCAGGCCATCGCCACACAGAAAAGCTTCGCCAACAGCAATCAGATCCCCGAATAGATCGCGGCCGCGGCTTCCTTCAGCTTTTCCATCATGGCCCGATACGGTCCGGGGCCATAGCTGATGCGCGAAACCCCGAGCCTTGCGAGATCAGCCGGATCGGGCGCACCTGCCTTCATCATGATATTGACCGGCAGCGTGGATGCAGCGCAGACCTTTTCGATCAAGGCCGGTTCGATCAGGCCCGGCACGAAGAAGCCGCTGGCGCCTGCCGCCGCATAAGCCTTGCCACGCTCGATCGCCGCATCGACCAACCCTGCATGCCTGGAGCCATCGCCTTCCTGAAGGAAGAGATCCGTGCGGGCGTTGATGAAGAAATCGATGCCCCGTGCCTTGACCATTTCCCTGATCGCGCGGATGCGTGCTGCCTGCGCTTCGATGGGGTGAAGGCCGGTCTCGCCGACGCGCTGGTCCTCGAAGTTGATCCCAACGGCGCCGGCCTCGATGAGCTTTGCGACATTGGCCGCGGCGCCGGCGGGTTCCGTGGAATAGCCACCTTCGAAATCGACCGAGAGCGGCAGGTCGTTGACGGCCGTGATCGAGCGCGCCGTCTCGATAAGCACATCCATCGGCAGCTTCTGGCCGTCGCCATAACCATTGGCGGCCGCGACGGACCAGCTTCCGGTCGCAAGTGCCTTCGCACCGGCCTCCGTCACAGCCTTGGCCGTTCCGGCATCCCAGATGTTGTAGAGAATAACGGGATTGCCCTTGCGATGCAGCGTGCCGAAAAGCTCGGCCTTCTCAATCTGGTTCATGCTGTCCTCTCCATCTTATGCGCACTGATCTTTTCCTCGTGCCGAAGCAGCCATTGCTTGCGCCAGAGCCCGCCGCCATAACCCGTCAGTGAGCCGTCCGCGCCGAGGATGCGATGGCAGGGCACGATGATGGCGAGCTGGTTGGCGCCGTTGGCGCGGCCGACGGCACGCACCACCTCCGGCCTTTCCATTTCTCTAGCGAGATCGCCATAGGCGCGCGTCTGACCGACTGGAATTTCAATAAGCTTTGCCCAGACATGCTTTTCGAAGGGCGTACCGCCAAGCGCCAGCGGCGTCTTGAAGGTGGTTAGCCGCCCTTCGAAATACTCCCCGATTTCCGCCTCGATCTGGTCGATAACAGGCGTGCGGCCAATCGCGACCGAGGAGCGGACACGCTTCTGTAGCGCTTCGAGTTCGGTCGGCAAGGCCCTGCGGTCGTGAAATTCGAGGAGATGCAGATGCGTCTTGTCGGCGACTGCTATCATCGGCCCGAGCGGTGTATCGAACCAGTCGGCAAAGAGCAGTTCACGGTTCTGAGAGAGCGCCGGCCCCCTGCCGACTAGCCGCTGGAAAGCCGCTCGGAAGCCGCTTCCCGATTCATATCCCGCTTCGAATTGCACGTCGATGACGCGGGCGCCATCGGCCAGTTGCCGGGCCGCCTCACCCAGCCGGCGATAGCGGACGATATCGTGGAAGGTCATGCCGAGCGCCCGCTTGAAGGCGCGGCGCACCGTCGATGGATCATATCCCCGGCGCACAAGCTCATCTTCGGTCCAGCGCACCTCCGGTTCGCTGTCGAGCCGCGCCAGCAGCATGTCGACGATCGGCTCGCGGCCCGGCTGCTCCAGCGGCTTGCAGCGCTGGCACGGGCGGAAGCCCGAATGCATGCAGGCGGCGATCGTGTCGAAGAAGATGGTGTTTTCCCGCTTCGGCTTACGCGCCGGGCAGGTCAGACGGCAGAAGATGCCTGTCGTCTTCACGCAGACATAGGCCTGGCCCTCATAATCGGCGCTGCGCGCGATCAGGGCATCATAGAGCGTGTCATCATCGGGGCGTTCGAAAAGCATGTCCGCTTTCTAGCACTCCGCGCCTGTGTCGTCCGCCGAAAATCGGGCGTCTATTTTATTCCGCAGCGTCGAGGCTTTTCACATGCCGCTGCGGGCGCAGCATCGATTCCTCCTCCGCATCCTGGGGCGCGCCCCAGAATGTCTCAAGCGTCGGACCTTCCTTGAGATGGTGGCGGCGGAAGAGGAATTCGAAGATCTCGTGAAACCAGACGCGGTGACCCATATGGGTGTACCAGCGCATGGAATGACGCTGTTCCGGATCGCGATGAAAGAGGATGCGCAGCAGCGCCTTCGGCCGCGCCTGGACCGCGACCTCGATCAGCTTGACGCAGGCGACCAGCACGATCGGGTTGAGATACCGCATCTTCAGGACCTGATGCTTGTAGTCCCATTTGCGGATATCGGTCTCGATTACCTGCCGTTCGCGGGCGATACGGAAGAAGGGCGTCCAGCGATGCGGCGTCACATAGAGCGCTTGGATCTGATCAGGATCATAGGAGAGCAGCTGCCGGAAGCCGCGCCAGAGATCGCTCAGCCTCTCCTCCTCGAAACCGACGACCCAGGTCGCCATCGAAAGGATGTCATGCTGGCGCAGAAGGCGGATCGCCTCGCGATCGGTCGTCTTGGCGCCGCCCTTCTTGATCAGGGCAAGCGTCGCCTCATCGGTGTTTTCCATGCCGAGCAGCCAGCGCACGACACCCGCCTTTCGGTAGAGGTGGAGGATATCGGCATCGCGGACGATATCATCCGCTCGCGTCGAGCCGACGATCTGCACGGGCACATTCTCGGCGATCATCGCTTCGAGAAAAGCCAGCCAGGCTTTTCGCGAGGATGTCGGGTTCTCGTCGGCGAGATTGATGAGCTCGACGCCCTCTTCGCGATAGAGCCGTGCAATCTCGCGGGCGAAAAGTTCCGGCGAGCGGTGACGCCAGCGGGTCCAGAAACCGCGCTGGCCGCAATAATTGCAGAGATGCGGACAGCCGCGGGAAAACTGCATGACGACGGCGCGCTTGCCGCCCCAGTAGGTATAGTTGCGATGGTCGATCAGTTCCCAGCCGACGCGATAGGCATCGAGATCGGCGATAGCCTGTGCCGGCTGCGTTGCCAGGATTTCGCCGTGGCCATCGCGAAAGGCGATTCCGGGGATGGTCGCGAGCGGGCGGTTCGTCGCCAGGGCATCGGCTAGGCGCCGCATGGTTTCCTCGCCCTCGCCGCGCACCAGGATATCGAATGCCTCAGTCTCGGCCAGCACCTCCCGCCAATGATAGGTGGGGAACACGCCGCCATAGATGATAGAGATTTTGGGATCGCCGCGCTTGATAGCCTCTGCGATCACGCGGGCAGTCGGATGCGCCGACGTCGAGCCGGAATGGCCGATCAGCACAAGATCCGGACTGCCAGCCACCACCCTGCTGACAATGTCAGTAATGGTCATCGGCCCGAATTCGGCATCGATGAGGCTGACGATGTGACCATCGTCGATCAGCGGACCTGCAACAGAAAGAAGGCCGAGCGGTGGAAGATGATCATCTGGAATACGGCTGCCGATCGCGGTATGCGGTGGATTTATCAGAACAATCTTCATGCGACTTCACCCTTGCGGGTCCCCCTGTCTGACGCAGGCAGAGGTCACCAGCGATCAGTGGCGAAAGTCAGCCAAAATCTCTCTGAAGTTGTGAAAATCTGGCGGCATTTTTGGGAGAGCTTTGGCAGGTCGGACCTGCAAGCAAAAGCCTTTGGTTTCCCGCCGCGACCGTGCCATAAGGGCGGCTATGACAAAGATCGACCGCACGCCTACCAAGAACGATTTCGAGCATGTGACCGAATGGGTCTTCGACCTCGACAACACGCTCTATCCGCATCATGTCAATCTCTTCGCGCAGATCGACAAGAACATGACGGCCTATGTCTCTACGCTCCTGCAAATGGAGCAGGAAGAGGCCCGCAAGCTACAGAAGCAGTACTACTACGATCACGGCACGACGCTGCAGGGCCTGATGATCCATCACGGGGTCGATCCCAACGACTTTCTCGAAAAGGCGCATGCGATCGATTATTCGTCGCTGACCCCGCAGCCGGAGCTTGCCGAAGCCATCAAATCCCTGCCGGGCCGCAAGTTCATCTTCACCAATGGCAGCGTCCAGCATGCACAGGCGACGGCCGGCGCACTCGGTATCCTCGACCATTTCGACGACATCTTCGACATCGTCGCGGCCGACTATCTGCCGAAGCCGGCGCAGGCGACCTATGACAAGTTCACGGCGCTGAAGAAGGTCGAGACGGGCAAGGCTGCGATGTTCGAGGACCTGCCGCGCAATCTCACCGTACCGAAAGCGCTCGGTATGCAGACCGTTTTGCTCGTGCCGCGCAATCTGGAAGAAACTGTCGTCGAATGGTGGGAGAGAACGAGCGGCGAGGACGACCACATCGATTTCGTCACCGACGATCTCGCTGATTTCCTGAAGAAGATTACGACCTAACTTACCAAAATTTCATCCATCTTACAGATGTTTAACTGGGCCGTGGCAGGGTTCGGTCCTACCTTTCGTATCGAGGGACATCCTACGAAAGGACGCACTGACATGTACCGCAACAAGCTTATCCTGACGGCGCTTTCCTCTGTTCTTCTTCTCGGCGCAGCCGCCGGGGCCAGCTTCGCAGCACCAGGCGACCAGGCTGATCATCCAGGCCACCATGGAAAAATGGAGCATGGCATGATGAGCGGTCCGCGTGGCGCGGCCTTCCGCGAAATCCTCTTCGTGCGCATGCTGAAACAGTTCGACACGAACAAGGACGGGCAGATTACCAAGCAGGAGGCGACCGATGGCATGGAGAAGATCTTCGCCGCCATCGACACCAACCATGACGGCTCGCTGACGCCAGGCGAAATCCGCGCGTACCGCGAAGCACAGTTCAAGGCGCGTCGTGAAGCGGTCTCGGCCAAGCAGGGCGATGCGGATCAGAATGCGGTGCCGCAGGCAGGCGACGACAAGGACCATGGCCGTCACGGCCACGACGGCCACCACTGGATGCATGACAATGCCCGCTTCATGGCAATCACCATGATGATGGGGCGTATCGACACCGACCAGAACGGCCAGATCAGCAAGCAGGAAGCGGAAACCGCCTTCAACAAGTTCTTCGATCGCATGGACCGCAACAAGGACGGCGTGATCTCGATCGATGACATGCCTGACCAGCCCTTCCTTTGAAGGGAATAACAAAGCGTTCCCTGGATATCGCGAGGGGTTTGCCCCTCACCCGAAGCCCTCTTCCCGTCCACGGGAGGAGGGGTTTTTCGTTTGTGCCGGGCGTAAAGCCGCTGACCAGTTTGGCTTGAATTGCTCTATTCGCGGTGTTCGTAAAAGTCCTGCACGATCTTCCAGGCCTCATCGGCAGTATCGACGAAGCTGATGAGGTTCACGTCCTCAGGCGCGATCGTCCCGAATTCGGCAAGCGCGTCGAAGTTGATGATGCTGTGCCAGAATTTCGAGCCGAAGAGCAACAGCGGGATGCGTTCCATGCGGCCCGTCTGGATCAGCGTCAGGCATTCGAAGAATTCGTCCAGCGTGCCGAAGCCGCCGGGGAAGACCGCGACCGCCTTGGCGCGCACCATGAAATGCATCTTGCGGATCGCGAAATAGTGGAAGTTGAAGCTGAGCTCGGGCGTCACATAGGCATTCGGCGCCTGCTCGTGCGGCAACACGATGTTGAGGCCGATCGAAGGTGCTCCCTCATCCGCTGCACCGCGGTTTCCCGCTTCCATGACGCCGGGGCCACCGCCGGTGACGACGACATATTCGTGGAAATCGAAGCCGGCTGCATAACGCGAGCAGAGGCGGGCGAATTTGCGAGCTTCGTCATAATAGACCGATGCGGCTTCGAGGTTTGCACGCTGGGTCTCGTTGCGGGCTGCCCAGGCGCTCTGGCCGGGGGCCGGAATGCGGGCGCCTCCGAACATGACGACGGTCGATTTGATGCCGCGCTCGGCCATCATCATCTCGACCTTCAGAAGTTCGAGCTGCAGGCGGATCGGTCGCAGTTCCTCGCGGCAGAGGAAATCCTCATCCACATAGGCAAGGCGATAGGCCGGCGAGAGCGTCTGCGGCGTCTTCGGAACCGCTTCCGCGCGCTGCCTGTCGCTCGAACTGCTCTTCAACGGATCCCAGACACCGTCCTTGCGTCGTCCGCCACCGTTTCTTGCCTTTGCCATATCGAAATGCCTTTCAGTATCACCGGCCACGAATGACCGGATATGTCGCTATAACGCCTTGAATCCAGATATGATCTTGTCCGAAAAATCATTCCATTTTACGGGTGCATGCTATAGATCGGGTGACAACCCGCCAATCGCAATTCCGGAGACCTGCCGTCTCCACGATAAAGATCGAAGTTTAAGGAATTCCCATGAGCGCCACCGACCTCGTATCCCTTGAAAAGACCATCGAAACCGCTTTCGACAATCGCGACAATGTGAACACGTCGACGAAAGGCGAAGTGCGCGATGCAGTCGAGGCCGCTCTAAACCTGCTCGACGGGGGCAAGGCACGCGTGGCCGAGCGCGGCACCGATGGCGTCTGGAAGGTCAATCAGTGGCTGAAGAAGGCCGTGCTGCTCTCCTTCCGCCTCAACGATATGGAAGTGGTCAAGGGCGGTCCCGGCCAGTCGACCTGGTGGGACAAGGTGCCCTCGAAATTCGAAGGCTGGGGCGAGAACCAGTTCCGCGCCGCCGGCTTCCGCGCCGTGCCTAGTGCGGTCGTGCGCCGCTCGGCCTATATCGCTCCGAACGCCATCCTGATGCCGTCCTTCGTCAACCTCGGCGCCTATGTCGGCGAAGGCACGATGGTCGACACCTGGGCCACCGTCGGCTCCTGCGCGCAGATCGGCAAGCATGTGCATCTCTCCGGCGGCGTCGGCATCGGCGGCGTTCTGGAGCCTATGCAGGCCGGACCGACGATCATCGAGGACAATTGCTTTATCGGTGCGCGTTCGGAAGTCGTCGAAGGCTGCATCGTGCGTGAAGGCTCGGTGCTCGGCATGGGCGTCTTCATCGGCAAGTCGACCAAGATCGTCGACCGCGCTACCGGCGAGATCAGCTATGGCGAAGTCCCGCCCTATTCGGTCGTCGTTGCGGGCTCGCTGCCATCAGACAAGACGATGGCAAACGGCCAGCAAGCGCCTAACCTCTATTGCGCCGTGATCGTCAAGCGTGTCGACGAGCAGACCCGTTCCAAGACGGGCATCAACGAACTGCTCCGAGATTGATGACAGCCCGATATTGATTCGGTAAACAATCGGCGTCTTTTAGGCGAGGCCGCCTCGCGCCTTGCCACGCCTTTGCCATTCCCACCGGATAATTCGACCGCCATGACCGCCACGAATCCTGTTGCCAATCTTCAGACCCTGATCCGCTGCCCATCCGTGACGCCGGCAGAAGGCGGCGCGCTTTCCGCGCTGGAAGCGATGCTTTCTCCGCTCGGTTTCAAGGTCGACCGAATGGTCGCGAAGGAAGATGGCACGCCTGATGTCGAGAACCTCTATGCCCGTCTCGGCACCGAGGGACAGCATCTGATGTTTGCAGGCCATACTGATGTCGTGCCAGCGGGCGATGAAGGTGCCTGGAAGCATCCGCCCTTTGCCGCCGAGATTGCCAATGGCGAGCTGTTCGGCCGTGGCGCAGTCGACATGAAGGGCGGCATTGCCTGTTTTGCCGCCGCCGTTGCCAGGCATGTCGAAAAGCATGGCGCGCCAAAGGGCTCGATTTCCTTCCTGATCACAGGCGACGAGGAAGGCCCGTCGATCAACGGGACGATCAAGCTGCTGCAGTGGGCGACTGAGCGCGGCGAGACATGGGATGCCTGCGTCGTCGGCGAGCCGACCAATCCGAACAAGCTCGGCGACATGATCAAAATCGGTCGGCGCGGTTCGCTGTCCGGCAAGATCGTCGTGCACGGCGTGCAGGGGCATGCGGCCTATCCGCATCTTGCCGACAATCCGGTGCGCGGCATGCTGCAACTCACCCAGGCGCTGATGGATCCGCCCTTCGACGCCGGCACGGACAATTTCCAGCCGTCCAACCTCGAAGTGACGACTATCGATGTCGGCAATCCGGCGACGAACGTCATCCCCGCCAGGGCTTCAGCGAGCTTCAACATTCGCTTCAACGACACCTGGACGGCAGATACGCTTCGGGCTGAAATCATCCGGCGCCTCGATACGGCAGCTACGGACGGTGCCTTGCGGCCGGGTCGCGAGCCGGTGAAATACGAGATCATCTGGGCCGACCGCCCGAGCCATGTTTTTCTGACGCGCAACAATGCGCTGATCGCCTCGCTGTCGTCGGCGGTCGAGACCGTTACCGGCGCATCGCCGGCGCTGTCGACGACGGGCGGCACATCGGATGCGCGCTTCATCAAGGATTATTGCCCGGTCGTGGAATTCGGCCTTGTCGGCCAGACCATGCACATGCTCGACGAACGGGTCGCCGTTGCGGATCTGGAGACGCTGACGGTGATCTACGAGACTTTCATCGAACGTTGGTTTGAAAATGCCGGGCTTTAGAGAGGTTCAGTATTATCTCGCCGGCATCTGGCTGCTGATCAAGCTCGATCCGCGCGGTTTCCGCTTCCTCGACATATCGGATCGCGGCGTCAACCGATCCTTCTGGGCAATCATTTGGTGCTTGCCGCCGACAGGCATTTCCTGGCTCTGGTGGCGCAATGCCTATCTGCGCTCCATGCCGCCGGAGACGGACGTCGGACTTCCCTTTTACTTCCGGCTTGGGCTCGTGGAGCTTGCGAACTGGTTCGTGCCGCTGGTCTTTGCCGGCCTGCTGCTGCTTGCCGTTCGTATGGGCGAGCGCTTTGCGCCTGTCGTCGTCAGCGTCAACTGGCTCGGCGTGCCGCTTGCCTATATCAACGGGCTACTGCTGGCGCTCGTCTTCTTCCTGCCGGGTTCGGTCGGCATCGTGTCGATGCTGCTTCTCATCTTCATGCTGGCACAGGTCTTCGTGCTGGCGCGCATCCTCAGGATGATCTGCCATGGTCATGCCCTTATGGTCGGCGCCCTGACGCTGGTGCTCCTGGTGCCATCGATGATGCTGTCGGAATATCTGCAGAACTTCCTCGGCATCTATCCGGCTTGATCTGCGTAGATTGACGACTTCGCCATCGCGTCGGCGGCGTCTTCAGATATTCGATGACTTCGGATTCTTCGCCGGATTAGTGGATCATGGCCAGCGTGTTGCGCGACGTGCCGCAGGCCGGATTACGATAGATCGTCACCATCATCGTTTTCATCCACCGGTTTGCGGCGATCGATGATCACCTGGGGATAATCCACCTGCATGAAATAGAGCCCGTCCGGTGGGGCCACGGGGCCGCAGGCCTTGCGGTCACGCGCCTCAAGTGCTGCCCGCACATCGTCAGGCGTCCACTTGCCTTCGCCTGCGAGCTTCAGAGTTCCCGCGAAGGAGCGGATCTGATTGTGCAGGAAACTCTGGGCGGTGGCACGGATCTCGATCAGTTCGCCATTACGGGTCACATCCAGCCGGTCGAGCGTGCGCACGGGGCTGTTTGCCTGGCAGTGAGCCGAACGGAAAGTTGAGAAATCATGCTTGCCGACGAGGATCTGGGCTGCGGCATGCATGACTTCATGATCGAGCGTCTTCGGCACCCACCATGCCTTGCCCGCCTCCAGCGCCAGCGGCGCGCGGCGGCTGATGATGCGGTAGAGATAATGCCGGCGGAGCGCGGAGAAGCGCGCGTCGAAGAATTCGCTCGCGGCCTCGACATCAAGGATCGCCACTTTCTCACCCGCAAGCTTCAGATGGGCATTCAGTGCATTCTGCAGCTTGAAGGGCGACCAGTCCTTCGAAAGATCGGCATGGATGACCTGCCCCATGGCGTGGACGCCGGAATCGGTGCGGCCCGCGCCGCGGACGGACACGGTATCGCCGCTTGCCGAGAAGATCGCCTTTTCGATCGCGCCCTGCACCGAGGGTCCGTTGTCCTGTCGCTGCCATCCGACATAGGGGCCGCCGTCATATTCGACGATCATGCGGTATCGCGGCATCAGACGAGCCTCGTGCCCGCAGTAAGCGGTGTTCCGCGCAGGAAGTCGGCAGCGGCGAGCGGTTTACCGCCGGCCTTCTGAAGTTTCGTGAGGCGGACGGCGCCCGCCCCGCAGGCAACCACGAGATCACCGGTCAGAAGCGCGCCGGCTGCTCCCTCACCCGCCGCAAGTTCGGAGCCGAGCACCTTGATGCGCTCCGCCTTGCCATTGCTCTCGAGCTCGAACCAGGCGCCCGGGAAAGGTGCGAGGCCGCGGATATGATTGTGAACGTCTTTGGCGTCGCGGCTGAAATCGATACGCGTTTCCGCCTTGTCGATCTTGGCGGCATAGAGCACGCCTTCGACCGGCTGCGGGGTCAGTGGCAGATCGTCCATCTCCAGCTTCACCATGGCCTCGGCCATGGCCTTCGCGCCTGTTTGCATCAGGCGGTCGTGCAGTTCGCCAGCCGTCATGTTCGGGCCGATCTCGACCTCACGAGTCAAGGCGACATCGCCTGTATCGAGGCCCTTGTCCATCTTCATGACCATCATGCCGGTCTTCTCGTCGCCGGCCATGATCGCCCGCTGGATGGGCGCAGCACCGCGCCAGCGCGGCAGCAGCGAGGCATGGCCATTGTAGCAGCCGTAGCGCGTGCCGGTCAGGATAGCCTCGGGCAGCAGCAGGCCATAGGCAACGACGACGCCGACATCGGCACCGAGCGCACGGAAGCGCTCACGCTCTTCAGGATCCTTAAAGTTGACCGGCGTGAAGACCGGGAGGCCGAGCAGCTCGGCCGCCTGGTGCACCGGCGATTTCTGGAGATCGAGCCCACGCCGTCCGCCCGGCCGCGGCGGCTGGGTATAGACGGCCACGATCTGATGGCCGGCTTCGACAAGCAGGCGCAGCGTCGGGACGGAGAAGTCGGGCGTTCCCATGAAAACGATACGAAGAGACATTCTATCTCGCCAATTGAGGATCAGCCGTCTTCAAACGGGTTTACGAGCTTGAGATCAAGCCCTTCGAAATCTTTTGTGTTGCGGGTTGCAAGCGTCGCACCGTGCACAAGGCAGATGGCCGCGATCATGGCGTCTTTCGTCTCCATTCTTCGACCCCGCTTTTCACGCGCCGCCCTGAGTGCACCGTAACGACGCGCTGCGGCAAGGGTGAACGGAATTATCCTGCCCGAAAAGGCCTCCTCAAGACGAAGATAGTCCTGCATCAGCGCCTCTCGCCGCTTGCCTTCTGGCAAGAGAGCCAAACCGTAGTGGATTTCTGCAACACTGATAGTCGTCAGATAAAGGTCGGCTCTGTCAAAGCTGTTCAACCAATGCAGCAATCGCTCGCTATATTTACGGCCTTCCAACTCGGAGATGATGTTCGTATCTAGAACGAAGCTCATTCGTGGAATTTCGGTGGAGCACGGTCCGCTTCATGCCGTGCAGTTTCTATCGCTGATAGCTCGTCATCGGTCCAGCGTTCAGCCCCGAGAAGACCACGCAGCCATTCTCCTGCCGGCTGCCGATCTTCGCGCAAGGTGCTGAGTGAGCGACGCAGATGAATGATCGCTTCCTCCGAAAGGCTGCGTCCGTTCTCCCGCGCGCGATCTTGAAGCTCGTGCTTCAGGGCATCATCCAAGTTTCGGATCAGAAGATCACCCATTAACAGCTCCTATGATATCATCGATATCATAAGGCGCGGCCGCAACATTTTCAATGCTGCAACTCAGAGCGCCTTGGACTTGGAAGCCTTGGTGAACTTCTTGATGACCATTTCGCGCTTCAGCCGCGAGATGTGATCGATGAAGAGCACGCCGTTCAGATGATCGATCTCATGCTGGAGACAGGTAGCGAGCAGACCGTCGGCCACCACACTCTGTTCCTTGCCTTCACGGTCGAGATATTTGACGGTGACCTGCGCCGGCCGCTCCACTTCCGCATAATAGTCGGGAATGGAAAGGCAGCCTTCCTCATAGACGGAACGGTCATCCGAGGAGCTGACGATCTCCGGATTGATGAAGACGAGCGGCTGTTTTTCCTCGCCTTCCTTCGAAAGATCGATGACGAGCATGCGGCGTGGAACGCCGACCTGGATTGCGGCAAGGCCGATGCCCGGTGCGTCATACATTGTTTCCAGCATATCGTCCGTAAGGCGCTGGAGATCGGCGTCGACCCGCTCGATCGGCTTGGAAACCTGACGGAGAACGGGATCGGGAAGAATGATGAGTGGCTTGATGGTCATGGCGTTCCCATAACCCATCTTTTCAAACTAGGGAATTATCCGCCGGGCAGGGATTGCGGTTTTTTGCAGCGCCTGCCCGGATTTTGCCTGGATTATTCAGGCTGCGCGGCGGGCGGTACCGGCAACCTGCCGACCTTCAGCACGAGCGCGGAAACGCTGCAGCAGTTCGATGAGGTTCTCGACCCCATCCTTCAGCCTGCGGGTTTCGGCAGACGTACGCTCGACCATGCCGGAATTCTGCTGGGTGATCGTGTCCATGTTGCGGATCGCCACGCTCACCTCGTTGACGCCGGTCGCCTGATCGCGGGCGGCAGCCGCAATATCGGCGACGAAGCTGTTGATGATGTCGATACGGCTGATCATGTCGCTCAGCGCCTCACCGGTGCTGCTGACGATGTTGACGCCCTCGTTTACCTGCGTCGAGCTTTCGGAGATCAGATTCTTGATCGCTTTGGCGGCATCGGCCGTGCGCTGGGCAAGCTGACGGACTTCCTGTGCGACGACCGCAAAGCCCTTGCCGGCATCACCAGCACGCGCAGCTTCGACGCCGGCATTCAGTGCCAGCAGGTTGGTCTGGAAGGCGATCTCGTCGATGACGCCGATGATCTTGGCGATTTCGGTGGAGGACTTCTCGATACCCGCCATGGCCGAAACGGCGCTGGTGACGAGTTCGCCGGAATTCTTGGCTTTCTCCTGCGTTTCGCGCACGGCGCCGGACGCCTTTTCGGCGTTGGCGGCGGTCTGGCTGACGCTGACGGAGAGCTGTTGCAGCGCAGCCGAGCTCTCTTCGACGCCAGCTGCCTGCTGCGCGGTGCGCAAGGCGAGATCGTCCGTCGCCTTGGACATCACATCGGCACCTTCGAGAATGTGGCCGGACGTGGTGCGGACAGACGTGAAAGATTCGCGAAGAGCGTTGACGGCCCTGTTATAGTCTTCAGCCATTTGGCGAAAATTCCCGGGCAGATCGGCAGGAAGGGTCGCTTCGAGATCGCCACGCGACAGTGCTTCAAGGCCGCGGCGCAGATGTTCCAGTGCCAGCGCTTGATCGGCTTCTGAGCGGGCGCGTTCTTCTTCCAACGCGTGGCGCTTTTCCTCGAGCGCTTCCAGATAGACGGAGATGGAATAATCCATGTCGAGCATCGCCGCCTTGATGACGGCGGTCAGCTTTTCGGCAAGCGCCTTTCCCTGCTGACGGGCAAAGAGCGATGGCCACTGCTTTTCCATGAGGCCACGGACGAGCTCCGACATGACAAGCGCATAGCCGCCGATATACCAGCGCGGCTCCAGGCCGATGCGGGCATGGGTGCGGCCGACGGCAGTAACACCATTCACATAGCTTTCGTCGAAATTGCCGCCCGAAAGATTGCCCCAATGTTCCTGCTGGCGCTTCTTGGCGTGGCCCATATGGGCCTTGTTGGAGAAGAAGCCTGCGACCGCCGGGGTCTTTGCGAGCTTGCTGTAGAACTTGTCGAGTGCGCCGCCGAGAAGCTCCGAGATCGCCGGCCGTAGCTCCCGCAGGTTCTTGCGCGCCTCATCGTCAAGCTCAATGAAGTCAAGGCGCTGCCTGAGGGCATTGTCGGTCTGGTGGGAAGTCATGGGGGATCTCTATCTGGCGAATGCGGAGGGAAATTGCAGCGCCAGATTTGGTGAATATGGTTTAGCAATCGTTAAGTGCGCGACCGATTTTTCTTCCGTTACAGTAAATTAGCGTCGTTAGCATTAGTAATACGGCGTGGATTGTTCACGTTTTGATCTGGATATTGCCGCTTATTTTGTTATGGTGCGGCATGACCGTGACATCCGACTCACTCACCATTTCCCTGCCGATACTGAGCCCCGGCGTGCTTGCACTTGCCGGCGGCGCACTCGCCGTTCTCATTCTCGTGACAATCGTGTTTGCCTTGCGCAATGCGGGCATCCGTCGCGAGGAAGCTGAAGAGGCCAATCTTCGCGCCGCGGAAAGCGAGGCGCGCATGGCAGAACTTCTGAAAATACAGGCGGAGATGCAGGGACGCATCTCGACCATGACGGAAGTCTTCGGTGCACGGCAGGCCGAACTCAATCAGGCGATCAACCAGCGGCTCGACGGCATGTCACAGCGCATGAGTTCGACGCTGACCGAGCAGACGAAATCAACGCATGACAACCTGCAGAAGCTGCAGGAGCGCCTTGCGGTGATTGATGTCGCCCAGAACAATATCCAGACGCTCGCCAAGGATGTCGTCGGACTGCAGGCCATTCTCTCCAACAAGCAGACGCGTGGGGCTTTCGGCCAATCGCGCATGGAAACGATCGTCGCAGATGGTCTACCGATGGGCGCCTATGCCTTCCAGCAGACGCTTTCCAACGGCTCGCGACCCGACTGCACGATCAGGATGCCGAATGGCGCACCACCGCTCGTCATCGATGCCAAATTTCCGCTCGAGGCGTGGAACGCGATCCGCGATGCAAGCGGCGCGGACGCCGGTAAGCTTGCTGGTCAGCAGTTTCGCCGTGACATGGAAGTTCACATCAAGGATATTTCCGAGAAATATCTGATCCAAGGCGAGACGCAGGAGACGGCTTTCCTCTTCGTTCCCTCGGAATCGATCTTCGCTGAAATTCACGAAAATTTCGAAGGGATCGTGCAGAAGGCGCACCGCGCACGCATCGTTATCGTCTCGCCTTCGCTCTTGATGCTGTCAATCCAGGTCATTCAGGCCGTGCTCAAAGACCAGCGCATGCGGGCGCAGGCGCATGTCATCCAGGGAGAAGTCGCCCTCCTCATGGACGATCTCGGCCGGCTCGACGAGCGCGTACGCAAGCTGCAGGGACATTTTTCCCAGACGCAGCGCGACGTGGACCAGATCATTACCTCAGCGGACAAGCTCACCAAGCGCGGCGCGAAGATCGAGGCGCTGGAATTCGAAGCAGGCGGCGACGGCAAGCCAACCCGCGAGAACGAGCCGTCGGCGAAATCCGTCGAAAGCCGAACCGGGTTGCTCAAGCTCAGGGTGGTTGACGAGGAGTGATCGCTTCGGCAGTGTCGCGGCCCGAAGCAAGGGACGGACATGCCATGATCACAGTTTTCGGCTCCATCAATATGGACCTTATCGCCACGACCAAGCGCCTGCCGAAGCCCGGCGAAACAGTTGCCGGCAACAGCTTTGCAACGGCTGCCGGTGGCAAAGGCGCCAATCAGGCGCTCGCCGCCCGGCGAGCAGGCCGCTATGTCCATATGGCGGGCGCTGTCGGCAAGGATGCCTTTGCCGAGGGCGCCCTTGAACTGCTCGACGGCGCAGGCACCGACCTTTCCCGCGTCAGCCATGTCGAGGGGCCGACGGGCACAGCTCTCATTCTTGTCGGCGGCGACGGCGAGAACATGATCGCGGTCATTCCCGGCGCGAACGGCAAGGTGAGCGGCGACAACGCCGAGGCTGCCGTCAACGCCATGAACGAGGGCGATATACTCATGCTGCAGCTCGAAATTCCTGTCGAGGCGGTCGAGCACGCGCTTGCTGCCTCTCGCGCCAAGGGCATCACCAGCATTCTCAATCTTGCCCCGCTCATTCCGGATGCGCCGCGACTCGGCCGGCTGGCCGATATCGTCATTGCCAATGAAACCGAGTTCGAGCGGCTGGCGGGACAGGAAAACATGAGTGCCGGTGACCGCGAGGCGGCGTTGGAGCGCCTGCATGCCGAGACCGGCCAGACGCTGATCGTCACGCTCGGCGGCGATGGCGTCATCGCGATCCGGGATGGCCAGATTTCCCGGGCGCAGGGCCTCGTCATCGAACCCGTCGATACTGTCGGCGCCGGCGATACGTTCTGCGGTTACTTCGCAGCAAGCCTCGATGAGGGGCTGGATTTCAACTCGGCGCTGCGCCGTGCAGCGGTCGCCGGCTCACTTGCCTGCCTGAAGCCGGGGGCACAACCCTCCATTCCGCTCGCAGCCGAAGTCGCAGACAGAATATAGTCCAGTCCAGCCGCGAACAATCGATAGAAAGCCACCCCTAGTTTTGGGGTGGCTTTCCGGATTTGCTGCCGAAACATAGCGAATTTCATTCAAATTTAAGAGGTTTCTGGCGATCCTTCGGGCGATCGCCACCTCGTTCATCTTCGAGGCGGTCAACCCCATGGCTGCTCCATGATAGAGCGTGCCTTACCCGCTGTGCCGGAGAATGGCCCTTCGGTGCGTCCTTGCCCCAAGGAATCTATGTTCATTTTCAGAATGAAATCGCTTGCGGCGAAGCTCATCGTCATTACCGGTGCCGCCATTGCACTGGTGCTTGTCGTTTCGAACCTCTTCCTCATCGACCAGACCCGTAACCGCGTCCAGACCCTGACGCTGGATCAGGCCAACTCGGAAGCCAAGTCGATCGCCAACGAGATTGCAGCCAATGTCGGCGAGCTTGCGAGCGCTGCTCGCACCATGTCGGGCGTCGTTGGACGCGGACATGAAGGCAAGATCCTCGATCGCAAGGGTATCATCAGCATTCTGAAGGCCAATCTCGAACAGAACGCTTTCGCCTTCGGCAGCTGGTTCTGCGAGCAGCTTGGCGCCTTCGACGGCAAGACCACGGAAATCGCCAACAACAATGACGAAGGCACCAACAAGGTCGGCGCCTTTACGCCTTACTGGTCGAAGAACAGGACTGGCGACATCCAGTTCTCGACCTTCGACAACGATTACACCGCCGAATGGTGGAAGCTTGCTGCCGACAGCGGCAAGGGCGCGATCACGGCGCCCTACCTCGCAGAAGGCACCGACGTCCCGACGCTGCTGACTTCGATTGCCTATCCGGTCATGTCCGGTGGCAAGATGATCGGTGTGGAAGGCGTCGATATTTCGCTGAAATCGCTTACCGACAAGGTGCAGGCGCTGCGCCCCTTCGGCTCCGGCCGTGTGACGCTGATCGCCCAGAACGGCAACTGGATCGTCGCTCCGACCCCCGACCTGATGTCGAAGCCCTATGGCGACAATCCTGGCTCGGCTGACGTAAAGGCTGCGCTTTCGTCCATGAAGGTCAGCCTCGTCAAGAACCTCAGCTTCGACGGCCTCGATCCCTTCGACCGCGTCGTCTATCCCTTCGCAGTTCCCGGTCTGAACGCCAACTGGGTTGTGCTGGTTGACGTCCCGCACACGGCGATGAATGCTCCGGTCCAGGACCAGACCTTCATGATGGTCATCAATGGCATCATCGTGCTCGGCGCCGTGCTGCTTGCCCTCTACTTCGCCGTCCGCTCGCTTGTTCAGCGTCCGCTCGCTGGCCTCGTTTCCAGCGTCAAGGCACTGAGCGACGGAAAATATGACGAAACGGTCGCCGGTCAGAACCGCGCCGACGAAATTGGCTCTGTCGCCAAGGCTCTCGAAGGCTTCCGCTTCGCGCTTGCCGATACGCGGCGTCTCGAAACCGAGGCTGACAACCAGCGCCTTGCCGCCGAAACCGAACGCGGTCGCTCGGAATTGGAACGCCAACAATCGGTCAATCTGCAGCGTCACATCGTTTCGATCGTCGGTGCAGGCCTTTCCGAACTGTCGCAGGGCAATCTCGGCCACCGCATTACAGAGGAATTCCCCGGCGAATACGGCAAGCTGAAGCAGGACTTCAATGCTGCTCTCGCAAGCCTCGAGGAAACCATCAACACGATGAGCCTCAGTGTCGTCAATATCGGCTCCGGTACGGGCGAGATCAGTAACAGCGCCTCCGACCTTGCCAAACGCACCGAGCAGCAGGCGGCAAGTCTGGAAGAGACGGCAGCGGCGCTCAACGAGCTGACCGCCCAGGTCAATTCCAGCGCCGAGAACGCCCGCACCGCAGCTGACAACGTCAATCTCGCCTGCGAAGACGCCGAGAAATCAGGAGAAGTGGTGCAGAAGGCGATTGCCTCCATGCACGGTATCGAACAGTCCTCGACGGAAGTTTCGCGCATCATCGGTGTTATCGACGAGATCGCCTTCCAGACGAATCTTCTGGCTCTGAACGCCGGTGTCGAAGCGGCCCGCGCCGGTGAAGCAGGCAAGGGCTTTGCAGTCGTCGCACAGGAAGTCCGGGAGCTCGCTCAGCGTTCGGCGAATGCCGCCAAGGAGATCAAGACACTCATCAACACCTCGGCCGCCCAAGTCAAGGAAGGCGTCGATCTCGTCGGCCGCGCCGGCGACACGCTGCACAAGATTGCCGAGCAGGTGATGGGCATCAACGGCCTTATCCGTCAGATCTCGGCCTCGGCCAGCGAACAGGCCATCGGCCTGAAGGAGATCAACCAGGCCGTGAACCAGATGGACCAGGTCACGCAGCAGAACGCCGCGATGGTGGAAGAAACCACTGCTGCCAGCGTGACGCTGAACGACGAGGCCCAGACGTTGAAGAGGTTGGTCACCCGCTTCCGCGTCTCCGGGCAGGGAAATGCCGCGGCAACACTGCGCTCCACCGCACAGCAGATGCGCGCACCGGCTGCGCCGGCACCACGCGCGGCCGCTCCGGCACCGCGCCGAGCCGTTGCCCAGTCTCGCGGCTCAGCGGCTGTTGCCCAGGATAATTGGGAAGAGTTCTGATCGCTGATCGCATGACAAGAAAAAGGCGCCTGAGCGATCAGGCGCCTTTCTTGCATTCCGGGTAGATCGTCGACCGTCAGGCAGCGTTCGACGTCTGCTCTTCATTGAGGAAGGCATAAATCGCCGAAGCGGAATCGGTCGCGCGCAGCTTGGCGACCAGATCATGGTCGCGCAGGACACGGGCGATGCGCGAAAGCGCCTTGAGGTGATCAGCACCGGCGCCTTCCGGCGCCAGAAGCAGAAACACCAGATCGACTGGCTGGTCGTCCAGCGCTTCGAAATCGACGGGCTGTTCCAGCCGGGCGAAGATACCGACGATGGAGTGGATATTGACGAGCTTGCCGTGGGGGATGGCGATGCCGTTGCCGACACCGGTCGAGCCCAAGCGTTCGCGCTGCAGGATCACATCGAAGATTTCCCGTTCGGAAAGCCCCGTAGTCCTGGAGGCTTTTGCTGCCAATTCCTGAAGCAACTGTTTCTTGGAATTTACCCTGAGGGCGGGAATGATCGCATCCTGGTGCAGCAAATCTGCCAATGCCATTTCTTTTTCCTTCTGTCGCCGAGAGCACGGGTCCGGGGGAGCGGCGCCCTGCGCCGCTCCCCCGCCCTGATCTCAGCCTTTGATATTGGCCGAATCGATCCAGCCAATATTTCCGTCGTGACGACGGTAAACGATGTTGAGCTGTTCCTTGCCGGGGCTGCGGAACAGGAGAAGCGGCTCGTCGGTCATGTCGAGCGCCATGACGGCGGTTGCAACAGACATCGTCTTGAGCTGCTTGGTGCTTTCGGCGACGATGGCCGGAGCGAAATCGTCCGGAACCTCGTCTTCATGATCGGGAACCGCATCCATGACGGTGTAGGCGACTTCTGCAAAGCCGTTACCGTTCAGATGATTTCCGGCGTGGTGATCCTTGAGCTTCCGCTTGTAGCGGCGCAGCCGCTTCTCGATACGCTCGGATGCCGCATCAAAGGCAATCTGCGGATCCATGGCCTCGCCTGCCGCATGCAGCACGACGCCGCTATCGAGATGAAGCTTGCAATCGGCGGAAAAACGAGAGTTCGACTTTTCCACGATCACCTGACCGGAATATCCCCCGTCGAAGTATTTCGTGACGGCCAAACCAATTTGGTCCTCGATCTTTTGACGGAAGGAGTCACCAATTTCCATATGTTTACCGGATACACGCACACTCATGGAGTTTCCCTTCTTATGGTAGTTTGCGAGTATCAGTTTACGCCAAGCCTTAACCTCATCCAAGCACTTCGCGCAATCTCAAGCAAGATGAGCTCAAGTCTGCGTGTCCCTGGTGCCTTGAGGATGATGGGGATAATGCCCGGATGCCCTTCGCTGCTCCGATTGCGGCGGGCTTCTAGCGACAGCCTCCCGGAAAGTCAATAGCCCGGCACAGCGAGGTCTAGCATACGCGGAAAACGTGCATTGAAAATCCCATGAAATTGGGATGTCTCCGCCATCAACGGTTCCAGGCGGCGATCATTGGCTCGCCCCAACGTTGCAAGTCAGAAACCGGCGACCTTGGCCAGTGCGCGCTTTTCCCTGCGGCGCTGGACGGAAGAGGCGATGTTCATCGCCTCGCGGTATTTGGCGACCGTACGACGAGCGAGATCGATGCCGCCCTTTTTGAGCATATCGACGATATCATCATCGGAGAGTACCGTATCCGGGCTTTCCTGCAGGATCAGCGTGCGGATCTTGTGGCGAACTGCTTCAGCCGAATGACTGTCACCGCCCTCGACGGCGCTAATCGAAACCGTGAAAAAGTATTTCAGTTCGAAGAGGCCGCGCGGCGTCAGCATGTATTTATTCGACGTGACACGGCTGACCGTCGATTCATGCATCTTGATCGCCTCGGCCACCGTCTTCAGGTTCAGCGGCCGCAGATGATCGACGCCGTGCAAGAGGAAGGCATCCTGCTGGCGCACGATCTCGCTTGCGACCTTCATGATGGTCTTGGCGCGCTGATCCAGGCTGCGCGTCAGCCAGTTGGCGGTCTGCAGACATTCGGAGAGGAAGGCGTGATCCTCGCCGTTCTTCGCGACGCGCGAAAAATAGGACTGATTGACGAGGACCCGCGGCAGCGTATCCGGGTTGAGCTCGACCAGCCAGGCGCCATCCGAGGAGGGGCGGACCACGACGTCAGGCATGATCGCCTCTGAAACGCCAGGCTCGAAACCGCTGCCGGGCTTCGGATTGAGTTGGCGGATTTCGGCGAGCATGTCGAGCAGGTCTTCCTCATCGACGCCGCAGAGGCGTTTCAGGGTGACGAAGTCGCGGCGCGCCAGTAATTCGAGATTTTCGACCAGCGCCTGCATGGCGGGATCGAAACGATCCTTCTGGCGAAGCTGGATCGCCAGGCATTCGGCAAGGCTACGGGCGAACACGCCGGGCGGATCGAGCGTCTGCAGCGCTGAGAGCACGCGCTCGATGTCGTCTGCATCGGTACCGAGACGCTCGCCGGCTTCCGCGACATCGGCCTGCAGATAGCCGGCATCGTCGAGCTGATCGACCAGATTCTGGGCAATCAGGCGATCGGCCATATCGGGCAATATGAAGGGTATCTGCTGGGCAAGGTGGTCGCGCAAAGAGACCTGACCGGCGACGAACTCATCGAGATCGTAATTGCTGTCAGCACCTTCGGCGCTGCCCGGCATGGATTTCCACTGGCTGATGAGTTCGGGGGCGTCGAGGCGCTGCGGTGCGCCGTCATCGGGGAAGACATTGGTGTAATTGGCATCCAGCTCGTCACTCAGCCGGCTTGAGCTCCCATTATCGTACCAGTCGCCGGACAGCGTTTCGCCGCGATCCTCATATTCGCCGTCCCCCGCATCATCCGTTTGCTGCGGGTATGGTTCGTCCGCAGCCTCGCCGCGTTCCCCGGCCTCGCCCTCGTCCGACGGAAGTTCCAGAAGTGGGTTCTTCTCCACTTCCTGGGCGATGAACTGAGTGAGTTCGACATGCGTCATCTGCAGCAACTGGATGGATTGCATCAGTTGCGGTGTCATCACCAGGGACTGGTTCTGTCGCAGAAAAAGATTGGCAGACAGGGCCATGGCGGACGCGAAACTCCCTCGACTCCTCCAGGAAACCGCGTCTGATGAAGATTTCAGGCCACGGAATTCCGAGTTGGCCCAAAAATTGCTTTTTTATCCTACTTGGTCAAGCGGAACCTATGCCGCAGCCGCAATTTTCTGTCGTGCAGGACCGGTTCAGAGACTGAAATTGTCGCCCAAGTAAAGCCGGCGCACTTCCGGATTGTTGACGATGTCGTTCGCGCGTCCGTGGGTCAGCACTTCGCCAGCATGGATAATATAAGCCCGGTCGATCAGCCCCAACGTCTCACGCACATTGTGGTCGGTGATGAGAACGCCGATGCCGCGTGCCGTCAAATGATGCACGAGGTTCTGAATATCGGCAACCGAGATCGGATCGACACCTGCAAAGGGCTCGTCGAGCAGCATGAAGGTCGGGTCGGTCGCAAGTGCGCGGGCAATTTCTAGGCGTCGGCGTTCACCGCCCGAGAGAGCCACGGCGGCACTCTTGCGGAGCTTCGCGATGTGAAACTCCTCAAGCAGTTCGTCGAGCTTGTGCTCACGCGCCGCCTTGTCCTTTTCATGGACCTCGAGAACGGCGCGGATATTCTCCTCCACCGTCAGGCCGCGAAAGATCGAGGCTTCCTGCGGGAGGTAGCCGACGCCGAGGCGCGAGCGACGATACATAGGCATCGTCGTCACGTCGTTGCCGTCGATTTCGATCGTTCCCTCATCAACAGGCACGAGGCCGGTGATCATGTAGAAACAGGTCGTCTTACCGGCACCGTTAGGCCCCAGCAGACCCACAGCCTCACCACGCCGCACGACTAGCGAGACGCCATTGACGACACGCCGCGTCGCATAGGTCTTGGTCAGACCGCGTGCGATCAGCGTTCCCTGATAACGAGCCTTGTCGACAGGAGCCGCGGCTTCCGTCGCGGCTCTGCCGGACTTGGTGGATAAGGAGAATAGCTTCACGTGAAAGGTCGACTTCTCAGTTCTGCTTTGGCTGCTGACTCGGCTGCGATTTTGGATCGAGCTGAATCTGGACACGACCACCGCAGCTTTCAAGCTCCGCCTGACCGGTCGCCATGTGAACCGTGAGCTGGCAGCCGGTAAAGACGTTCGGGCCATCGGTCAGCACGACCTTCTTGCCCGTGAGGATAAAGACCTGCGAGGTCATATCGAAATTGCCATCATCGGCGGTCGCCGTCTGCGTGCCCGACGTCAGGTAAACCTTGTCGGTCACCAGGATCTTATCGATATCGGCACTACCCGAGGCAAGCGAGCTCGACTGTTCTGCAGCGACCGGAGCCGTCTCGGCAGCAGGTGCCGGCTTGGTGGCAGCATCGCCCGCTGCCGGCTGCTTCGCCTTGTCCTTGTAATAGACCGTCATCTTGCCGGCCTGCAACGTCGTCGTGCCCTGAACAACCTTGACGTCGCCAGTGAAGAGCGCCGTGTGTTCCTGGTCATGGATTTCCAGCTTGTTGCTTTCAATCTGGATCGGCTGATCGCTGGAAAGCTTCATGCCAGGCATCGTCGTCGACTGGGCGGCCGCGCCCGCGACCGACAGGACGAAGGCAAGCGCGCCTGTGATAAAAGCTACGCCCGTCTTGCGAGTTGAAATGCGACAATCTTTTGTCATGTGACCCGGCTCTTTAGGTGCCCTGTTTATGGATGGTGGATGAATCAACATTCATGCGAACGTTCCCCTCGAATGTGATCACGCGCCCCTTATCGGTTATATTCATCGACCGCGCAACAATCGAAGCATTGTCCTTGGTAATTCTGACGGGATCATCCGTCGTCATGTTTCCACCCTTGATATCAAGGTGTGCAGACTGAAAATTCGCAACGAGACCGCTGCTCAGAACAAGCGTGAACGGCGCCGTCATATGCAGATTGTCTGTGGCGCGATTGAAATCTGCCGTCGCCGCGGTCACGCGGGCCATCAGGCCGTCATTCATCGGCACGGCGGCCTTGATCGTCTCCAGCGTGATGAGATCTGGATTGCGAATATCCTGCAGTGCGCGTTCGGCGAGCATCGAATAGTTGATGCCGTCGGAGTTGCGGCCGGCGATTGCCGGCTTTTCCATCACGACCTTGCCGTTCTCGATTTTGGCGCCCTCGATCTTAATGGTTTCCGGCAGGTAAGTGCGGATCACCGAGACGGCGATGAAGATGAGGGAAATGATGAGGGCTGCGCCCGGCAGCAAGAACTTCAGGCGGCGGACACGCGCGGAATGGAACCGGGCAAGGCCATAGGCACTGTCCTTTGGCCCCGCGTATGCGGGCTTCCCGTTGTTCCTGAGGGTATCGAGCATATGCCTGGTCCGTGTGTGATGATCGTGCCGCTTATATAGCAATGCCGGGCGCCAATCACAGTTCGTTTCGCATTATTACATTGGCTTGCCAATATGGATTTTTTTCTGCAACAAGCAACTAAACCGAAAATAGCAGGTTCCCGAGGCATTTTCTCGCGGCAGCGTGCGCCTTATCTCCCCAGCGGCGGAGTACCGCCGTTGGGTTTCGTCTCTGGAGGTTGGAATGGACAGCTCGATCATCGCAGACCGCCGGCTGCTGCGCCGCAGGCTTGGCTTCTGGCGCCTTGCCGCGGTCGTGCTGCTCGTCGCGCTCGGCTTTGCGCTTTATAATTTTGCCTTCAGCGAAGGCAGCACCGCGCGGCCCCATATCGCCCATGTGACGATCTCCGGCCTGATCACCGATGATGACGAGTTGCTCGAGCGACTGGAAAAGATCAAGGACAATGATCAGGTCAAGGCAGTCGTGATCTCGATCTCCTCGCCGGGCGGCACGACCTATGGCGGCGAAAAGATCTTCAAGGCGATCCGGGCGATTGCGGAAAAGAAGCCCGTCGTCTCCGACGTCAGGACGCTTGCAGCCTCCGCAGGCTATATGATTGCGACGGCCGGCGATACGATCATCGCGGGCGAAAGCTCGATCACTGGCTCGATCGGCGTCATCTTCCAGTACCCGCAGATCCAGCCACTGCTCGACAAGCTCGGCGTCTCGCTGCAGGAGATCAAATCCTCTCCGCTCAAGGCCGAGCCCTCGCCGTTCCACGACACCAGTGAAGAAGCCAAGGCCATGATCCGCAACATGGTTCTCGACAGTTACGACTGGTTCGTCAACCTCGTTGCCGACCGGCGCAAATTGCCGCATGACGAAGTGCTGAAGCTTGCCGACGGAACGATCTACACGGGCCGGCAAGCGCTGAAGGTGAAACTCATCGATGCGGTCGGTGGACAGCCGGAAATTCGCGCCTATCTGACCTCCCGAAACGTCAGCGACAAACTGCCGGTCGTCGACTGGGACAAGAAGAGCAATACGCCCTTCTTACTCGCTGGAGCTGTTTCCCGGTTGATTACGATCCTTGGTTATGGTGATCTTGTCAAAAGTCAGGATCTCAACGGCATCCTGCCCCCAAAGTTGCTTCTTGACGGGCTGCTTTCAGTTTGGCAGGTTGGCCAGGATTGAACAAGAAATCAATAATTTAAGGGGGCGACCGTGATCAAGTCCGAATTGGTGCAGATTGTTGCGGCACGCAATCCGCATCTCTACCACCGCGATGTTGAAAATATCGTCAATGCGGTCCTCGACGAGATCACTGATGCGCTTGCCGCCGGCAACCGCGTCGAACTGCGCGGCTTCGGTGCATTTTCCGTAAAGAACCGCCCTTCCCGTTCCGGCCGCAACCCGCGCACCGGCGATACGGTCTTCGTCGAGGAGAAGTGGGTCCCCTTCTTCAAGACCGGCAAGGAACTGCGCGAGCGCCTGAACCCCGGACAAGCCGACGAAGAGGATTGATCCTCGGCATCAGGCATCAAACCGCACTTGAACTTCTCCGCGGCACTTCTATTCTGGCGTCAACGAAGCTTGCCTTCGCTAAACAGGCGCGGAGACCGACATGACCAAGAAGATCATCAATCTTTTGATTTTGCTGCCGCTTGGCGTCATCCTGATCATCTTTTGCGTCGCCAACCGGCAGAGTGTAACGCTTGCCTTCAATCCGTTCCGGCCGGAGGATCAGGTTCTTTCTCTGGCCGCGCCTTTCTTCGTTTTCCTGCTGATCGCTTTCATCATCGGCATGCTGGTGGGCTCTGCTGCGACCTGGTTCAACCAGGGCAAGCACCGCAAGCGCGCACGCGTCGAAGCCAAGGAGGCTATCCGCTGGCAGGGCGAAGCAGATCGTCACAAGACGCGCGCAGAAGAGATCGTCGGGCAATTGCCCTCGCGATGACTGCCGCTATTCCACTGGCGCCGGAGTGAAACTCAGCTCTTCATAATCGCCTTCGGGTGAGGCACCTCTGCCGGTGACCTGAAAGCCATGTGCCAGATAGAAGGCCTTGGCGTCGCGGTTGTTGACGAGGCATTTCAGCCGATAGTTATGCTCTGGCCAGCCCGGGAGCGATTGCAGCAGGGCGGTTCCCGCGCCTTTGCCCTGGAATTCAGGCAGGATATAGAGCATGTGGATGAAATCATCCGCCGCCCAGATCGAGATAAAACCGGCGATCTTCCCGTCGAGTCCCTCGCAGACGGAAACGACCTCGCCGTTGGTATGAGCGGCAAAATCCTCCCGATGAAACTTGCCGGGATCAACCCAGGTGAAGGTCTGGCGCCGGACAGACAGGTAGATGTCGGCAAGCTGCGTCACGTCTTCGGCGCAATTGGGTCGGATTTTCCAGGTCATCGGTCTTGCGTAAAAGGGATTAAGGAGGATGCCAAGCCCATGTGCCTAGCCTGCGGCCTTTTCGATGACGGCCGCATTGAAGCTCCCCCAGAAGCGTCGCGCGAGCTTTTCCAGCGTGGTGCGGATCAGCCGGCCGCCGAGCTCGGCAATCCGGCCACCCGTATCGCCGTCCGCACTATAACGCAGCAGGGTGTGCAGCCCCTCATCCACCAAGGTGACATCGGCTTCGCCCCTTGCAAAGCCAGCAATGCCGCCCCGCCCTTCCGCGGCGATGGTGTAACTGCGCGGCGCATCGACATTCGAAAGCTTGATCTCGCCGTGGAACGTCACAGAAAACAGGCCGAAGCCGACTTTGACGGTTGCGAGGAATTGCGTGGGCGACAGCTTTTCCACGCTCTGGCAGCCGGGAATGCATTGCCTGATGATATTCGGATCGTTTATGGCCGCCCATACAACATCCCGCCGCGCGGCGATGCGTTCCTCCCCGATCAGATCCATCAGCAATTCCCCATTTCCATGGTCTGACCATATCATAACGGGAAAGCGCTTTGCCAAGGTCGGACGGGATGCTATTTGCACTGGCTCAATTGAATTTAAGACGCGGAAGACCACGTTGAAACAAAGAGAACGCCGGCCTGGCGCGAGGGTAGCGACAGGCCCTTCGGGCGGACGCCGCTCCGATGCGCGGCCTGCAAAGCCGGAGAAGACGAAGGCGGCACCAGCGCGCGAACAGCGCCCGCCGGCAGCCGTTCCAGCGGTAATAGAACGCCCGCTGACGGCGCGCCACGGCGAGCTGCCTGCAGAGCGCGTGCCTGTCATCCTGGAATCGACGGGTGCCGGCGATTTCCATCTGATCGACAGCGGCAGCGGTCAGAAACTTGAACAATACGGCCCCTATCGGGTCGTGCGGCCGGAGGGACAGGCACTTTGGCAGCCGTCGCTGCCCGCCCATGTCTGGGAGAAGGTCGATGCTGCCTTCACCGGCGATACGGATGAAGAAGGCACCGGCCGCTGGCGTTTTCCGAAGGAAGCGCTTGGCGAAACCTGGCCGCTCAACCTGCTCGGCGTCGACTTCTTCGGCCGCTTCACCTCTTTCCGGCATGTCGGGGTCTTTCCAGAGCAGATCGTTCACTGGAGCTGGATGAAACAACAGGTGGAAAGCGCCGGACGGCCGCTGAAGGTGCTGAACCTTTTCGGTTATACGGGCGTTGCCTCGCTGGTCGCCGCGGCTGCCGGTGCGGAAGTCACCCATGTCGATGCCTCGAAGAAGGCGATCGGCTGGGCGCGTGAAAACCAGGCGTTGGGACGCATGGAAAAGCTGCCGATCCGCTGGATCTGCGAGGATGCGATGAAATTCATCCTGCGTGAGGAACGGCGCGGCAGTCAGTACGACATTATCCTCACCGACCCACCGAAATTCGGCCGCGGTCCGAATGGCGAGGTCTGGCACCTTTTCGAGCACCTGCCGTTGATGCTGGATATCTGCCGCGAGATCCTGTCACCGAAGGCCGTTGGCCTCGTGCTGACGGCTTATTCGATCCGCGCGAGCTTCTATTCCATTCACGAGTTGATGCGCGAGACGATGCGCGGGGCCGGCGGCGTGGTCGAATCCGGCGAACTCGTCATCCGCGAGGCCGGTCTCGACGGCAAGACGCCGGGCCGCGCACTCTCTACCTCTCTCTTTTCCCGCTGGGTGCCAAAATGAACGAATTCCACGATCGCGGCCCCCGCAAGGTCGGACAGGTGAAGGAAGTCACCTCGCTTGCCAATCCGATCATCAAAGACATCAAGGCGCTGACCAACAAGAAGTCGCGCGAAGAGAGCGGCACCTTCATGGCTGAAGGGCTGAAGCTCGTCATCGATGCAATTGAGCTCGGCTGGACGATCCGCACGCTTGTCTACGCCAAAGCTGCCAAGGGCAAACCGCTCGTCGAGCAGATGGCAGCAAAGACCGTAGCCTCCGGCGGGCTCGTGCTTGAAGTTAACGAGAAGGTGATCTCCTCGATCACCCGGCGCGACAATCCGCAGATGGTGGTCGGCATTTTCGAAACACGCTGGACGAAGCTGAGGGATGTCAAGCCGAAGGATGGCGAAACCTGGGTAGCGCTCGACCGCGTGCGCGATCCCGGCAATCTCGGAACAATCATCCGCACGGCCGATGCGGCCGGCGCTTCCGGCGTCATCCTTGTCGGCGAGACGACCGATCCCTTCTCGCTGGAAACAGTGCGGGCCACCATGGGCTCGGTCTTTGCCGTTCCGGTTGCCCATGCGACGGCAGAGGAATTCACCGCCTGGAAGAAGCATGCTGGCGTTTCCGTCGTTGCGACCCACCTTGCCGGCTCGGTCGATTACCGCACGATCGATTACAAGAAAAAACCGGTCGTGCTGTTGATGGGCAACGAGCAATCCGGCCTGCCGGAGCAGCTTGCCAACGAAGCCGATGCGCTTGCCCGCATTCCGCAGCAGGGCCGCGCCGATTCCCTCAATCTCGCCGTTGCCACCGCCGTCATGCTTTTCGAGGCACGCCGCCACCTCCTCTTACTGTCCGAGGGCAAATGACCGATCTTGCGACCGCACGCCCGGCGCTCTTTTCGCGACCGCTGCCGATCCTGATCTTCATCGTGATCGCCGTCATCCTCGACCAGATCGTCAAGATCGCCGTCGATCATTACCTGCCGCTGCAGGAAGCCATTCCCGTCATTCCGATGCTGGCGCTCTACCGCACCTACAATCTCGGCGTCGCCTTCTCGATGCTGTCGGGCATGGACGGCTGGTTCATCGTGGGGATGCGTCTGATCATCGTCGCCTTCGTGCTTTATCTCTGGCATCGCACCGCGAAGGACCGCTGGCTGGCGCATTTTGGTTATGCGCTCATCATTGCGGGGGCGATCGGCAATCTCATCGACCGTTTCGCCTATGGCCACGTGATCGACTACATCCTCTTCCACACGGAAACCTGGTCTTTCGCCGTATTCAATCTCGCTGACAGTTTCATCACTGTCGGCGCCGGCTGCGTCATTCTCGATGAGATGCTGCAGAAGCCGAAAAAGGCGGATCACTAAATTTTTAGCGGATTCCTGAAAACATTCGGAACGGGCAATATGTTAGCTGAACTGCATGCAGAGTATGGCGCAGCTACAGGAACGATTGTCCGCCGCATTCGGCGGAGCCGCCGTTAGGGCCTATCGAGGCCGGACGGCGGGTGAATTGACGTCGCCGGCTACCCTTCGCTCCGTGCATCCATTGCTCTTTCATTGGCTCGGCGGAGCAGGTCTCATTTCGGCGATCCTGCTGCTATTGCTTTCTCATTGGGGCGGTCCGCTCATGGCAGTCCTCGGCCTCATCCTGATCGCCGCGATTGCAGGCTATCTTGCCGTTCTTTTCAGGAACGGAAACCGGCCCGGTGGCCGTAGCCCGGAGACGACGGAACGCGTCGATGCAACCGGCCTGCTCGGCACGGTCCATGACGTGCTCGGCGATATCGTCGTCACCCGCATGATGGACCGGCGCATCATCGGCACCAACGAGACGTTCCGCAGCCTCACCGGGCGCGCCAAACCCGAAGGCCAGACCTGCGAAGAGATCGGCCTTGCCTTCCGTCCCGGCCCGCAGCCACATCGATACGATGTGGAGATTTCGACACCAGCCGGACAGCGCATCTTTCTCTGGCAAGATGTCGTGACCCGTGATCCGGCAAACGGACGCTTGCTTCTGCAGAGCATCGCGCGCGACGTGACTGAAGAGCGGCTTGCCGCCGAAAGCCGCGAGGAGGCACGGCAGAAGGCAGAATATAACAGCGCCGCCAAATCGCGGCTGCTCGCCACGGTTAGCCACGAAATCCGCACGCCTCTGTCAGGCATTCTCGGCATGGCGCATCTGATTTCCGAAACGAAGCTGACGCAGGAACAGCAGAACTATCTGACCAGTATCCGCCAGTCCGGCCATGCGCTGACGCAGCTGGTCGAGGATCTGCTCGACTTCTCCACCATCGAGGTCGGCCGTTTCGAACTCCGCCCGAGATCGGAATCGCTGCGCAAGCTCGTCGAAAGCGTCGTGGAAATGCTGGCGCACCGCGCCCATGAAAAGGGTATCGAGATCGGCGCTACGGTCTCTGCCGATGTGCCGGAGCTGATGAGCTTCGATCCGGCGCGGCTGCGGCAGGTGCTTTTCAATGTCATCGGCAATGCGGTGAAATTCACGCAGACCGGCGGCGTCTTCATCCGTGTCTCCAGGGCAGCTGGCGAGCTGTCGATTACCGTCAACGATACCGGGCCTGGCATGACGGCGGAGGAACAGGCGCGCATATTCGGGGAATTCGAACAGGGCGGCTCGCTTGCCCAGAAGAGCAACGGCACAGGCCTCGGCCTTGCAATCTCCGCCCGCATCATGCGTGAATTCGACGGTTCGCTGACAGTTGCAAGCGAGAGGGGCAGGGGCAGCCAGTTCACCATTCGCTTCCCCGTCGAACTTTCGGAAGAGGATAAAGCCACCAGGAATGCACTGCTGGCGGGAAACAGCATCGTGCTGCTTGCCCCGGCGGGTGCAGCGCGCACGGCGATTGCCGAGACGATCACGACGCTCGGCGGGCGCTGCCACCTCGTCGCTGGCGGCGAGGCGGCGCGCGAGAGCCTGCTGGCCCTCGCCTGCAGCGGCGACCGGCCGACCGATATCATCGTCGATCACCGCATGTCCGAGGAATTCTCGCTGCATATCGCCGATCGCACGGAGATCGCGGCACTCGGCCTGCGCAAGGTGCTGCTCGTCAATCCGGAAGAGCGTAACTCCTATTCGCTCGACCTCTTCGATGCGTGGCTGATCCGGCCGCTGCGCGAGCAGTCGCTGATCGACGTGCTGCGCGGACGCATGCGTGGCATGGAGAAGCGCGATGCTCTGAACGACAACCAGCCCGGCCTCGGCCCGTCCATTGCAGAACGGACGGCGGTGGGCAACGGCCTTTCCGTCCTCCTGGGCGAGGACGATCCGATCAACGCCATGCTGGTACGCGTCATGCTGGAAAAAGGCGGCCACTCCGTCAGGCATGTGGATGATTTCGAAACTCTGCTCGATTGTGCGCTTGGTGACGACAGGCCCGATATTATCATCAGCGATCTCTCCATGCCCGGCGGCAACGGTATCGACATGCTCGGACGCCTGCGCGGGCACGAACGAAGGCTCGATCTTCAGCCGGTTCCGGTCATCGTTTTGACTGCGGACAAGAGCGACGAATCGCGGCGACAGGTCTTGCTCAACGGCGCCAATCGCGTCATGGTGAAACCGGTGGATCCGGTCAGGCTGCTCACCGAAGTACAGGCGGTTGTTGCTCTTTCAGCCCGTCGGGCTGAGGCGCGCTAAAGCTGGGGAAAACGGCACGTTTCTTGCGTGCACAAATTCGGTATGTCACTTTCCTGTCGTACATAAGTGTTTTATGGCGTGTGATAGGCCGGAGACGGGAGAATCGCCATGTCTGTTGACATCCTTAATTGTGACGCCACTGCCGAGGCCGCTCGGCCATCGACGGCCGCACCGAAGGAAGGCGATATTCTCGGCCGCATCGGCAATTTAGAGACCCGCCTTGCCCGCAGCGCGCGTGAGATCGATGCCTCGCAGGCCGTGCGCTACCGCGTTTTCGTCGAGGAAATGAAGGCTCAGCTGCCAGCGGACGCCATGCGCCGCGAGCGGGACTTCGATGCCTATGACGCCTTCTGCGACCATCTCCTCGTTCTCGACCGCTCGATCGAGGGCGATGCCGAAGACCAGATCGTCGGTACCTACCGCCTGCTCAGACAGGACGTCGCCATGGCCAATGGCGGTTTTTACTCGGCTTCGGAATTTGCGATCAACGAGCTCATTGCCCGCCACCCCGACAAGCGCTTCATGGAGCTCGGTCGCTCCTGCGTTTTGCCGGAATACCGCACCAAGCGCATCGTCGAACTGCTCTGGCAGGGCAATTGGGCTTACGCGCTGAAGCACGGCATGAGCGCCATGTTCGGCTGTGCTTCCTTCCCGGGTGTTCAACCGGAAAGTCATGCGCTGGCTCTCTCCTTCCTCTATCACAACGTACTCGCCAAGGATGAATGGGCCGTCGGCGCACTGCCGCATCTGGCGCGCGACATGGATCTGATGCCGGCTGAAGGTGTCAACCCGAAAAGGGCGCTGATGGCGCTGCCGCCGCTCATCAAGGGTTACCTGCGCCTCGGCGCAATGGTCGGCTCCCACGCTGTCGTCGATCAGGCGTTCAACACGACCGACGTGCTGATCGTGCTGCCGATATCAAGCATTTCCGACCGGTATCTCAATTATTACGGTGCGGATGCAGGCCGTTTTGCAAGCTGATGGCTGCCGCTTGACGGCGGTGCCTCGCCAATTCATTCTCTTTCGGCGTTTTCAGTAGGGCGCATCGGCAATGGTGCCGGCTGGGCTATGCCCGCCTACAACATCAAAACCTTGCGCCATGCCGAATTTCGAAAATCTCAGGAAGAAAGCTAAGCGGTTCAAACGGTGGCATCAGGATCGTTATTATCCTGTTGCAGCGGAAATCCGCTATTGGCTTGCCCGCTACCGCCATCTCAGTGACCGGCAAATCCTCGAGCTTGAGTTCAAGCTTGCGGATGCGCAGGAACTGGTGGCGGCGCAGCAGGGATTCGAAAGCTGGGCGGCGCTGAAAAAGGGTCTCGCCGACATGAGTGCAACAGCCGAACAAAAATCCACATCCCAACCGACGCTGCTCGATGCCCAGCCGCAGCTTTTCGTGAGCGATATCCAGGCCGCCTGCGATTTCTACACACAGAAGCTCGGCTTCGCCCTCGCCTTCATTTATGGCGAACCGCCCTTTTATGCGCAGGTCGTTCGCGGTGCGGCGAGGCTCAATCTCCGGCACGTTGACATGCCGGCCTTCCATCCGGAGCTTCGCCAGCGCGAGAGGGATATCCTCTCGGCGACGATTACGCTTGATGACGTGAAGGCGCTTTTTCTCGAATACACCGCAAACGGCGTTCCGTTTCATCAGCCGCTGAGGCTGGAACCCTGGGGCGCGCGAACATTCATCGTATGCGATCCGGATGGAAATCTGATCGCTTTTGCAGGCTAAGCTCGTCTGAGGCGGACCACACTAGCGGTCCGCCTCTATTACTTATCAGGAACCGGCAGCATAGGCCGCAATCGCAGCCATGTTGACGATATCGCTGTCCTTGGCGCCCATCGAGGTGATCTGCACCGCCTTGTCGAGGCCGACGAGGATGGGTCCGATGACCGTCGAGCCGCCGAGTTCCTGCAGCATCTTCGTCGAGATCGATGCCGAGTGGAATGCCGGCATGACGAGGACGTTGGCCGGACCGGAGAGGCGGCAGAAAGGATATTGTTCCATCACCTTACGGTTCAGGGCAACGTCGGCGGCCATTTCGCCATCATACTCGAAATCGACGCGACGCTTGTCGAGGATCTTCACAGCTTCGCGGACGCGCTCGGAACGCTCCCCCGAGGGATGGCCGAAGGTGGAATAGGCGAGCAACGCGACGCGCGGCTGGTAGCCCATGCGACGCGCGAGACCTGCGGCCTCCTCGGCAATATCGGCAAGCTCCTCGGCCGTCGGCATATCGTGAACCGCAGTGTCGGCAACGAAGACCGTGCGGCCGCGGCAAAGCGCGATCGACACGCCGATCACTCGATGGCCCGGCTTATGGTCGATGCAGCGGCGCACATCTTCGAGTGCCGTCGAATAGTTGCGGGTGATGCCCGTCACCATGCCATCGGCATCGCCAAGCGCCACCATGGTGGCAGCAAAATGGTTGCGGTCATTATGGATCAGGCGCTGCGCGTCGCGGTGCAAATAGCCCTTCCGCTGCAGGCGGGCATAGAGATAATCGATATAGGCCTCGACGCGGGTCGAGATACGGGCGTTGACGATCTCGAGGCCTGGACGATTGAGGTCGATGCCTGCGCGTTCGGCCGTTGCACGGATCAGATCCTCGCGGCCGAGCAGGATCGCGGTGCCAAGCTGCTGATTGGCGTAAGACATGGCGGCGCGCATCACCTGCTCTTCTTCGGCCTCGGCAAAGACCACGCGCTTCGGATGGCGGCGCACGCGCTCATAGAGGCTGGCAAGCGTGGAGGCGATCGGGTCGCGGCGGGCCGACAGTTCTCGCTTGTAGCCGGCCATGTCGGTGATGATCTTGCGGGCGACGCCGCTTTCGATCGCCGCTTCGGCAACGGCGGCCGGAATGGCGGATATCAGGCGCGGATCGAAGGGAACCGGGATGATGTATTGCGCACCAAAACGCGGACGATTGCCCTGATAGGCAGCCGCAACATCATCGGGCACGTCTTCACGGGCAAGGCTGGCGAGTGCCTTCACAGCGGCAATCTTCATCGCATCATTGATGGTCGAGGCGCGGACATCGAGGGCGCCGCGGAAGATATAGGGAAAGCCCAGCACGTTGTTGACCTGGTTCGGATAGTCCGAACGGCCGGTCGCCATAATGGCGTCATCACGAACACGAGCAACTTCCTCGGGCGTAATTTCCGGGTCGGGGTTGGCCATGGCGAAGATGACTGGCCGGTCGGCCATGGAGCGGATCATCTCCTCGGAGAAGGCGCCCTTCTGCGACAGGCCGAAAACGACGTCTGCGCCCTTCATGGCTTCTTCGAGCGTGCGGGTATCGGTCTTTGCCGCATGCGCCGATTTCCACTGGTTCATGCCTTCGGTACGACCCTGATAGATGACGCCCTTGGTATCGCAGAGGATGATGTTCTCAGGCGCAAAGCCCATCGACTTGATGAGCTCTACGCAGGCGATGGCGGCGGCGCCCGCGCCGTTGCAGACGAGCTTGGTGGTCTTGAGATCGCGGCCGGTCAGTTCCAGCGCGTTGATAAGGCCGGCGGCGGCAATGATCGCGGTGCCGTGCTGATCGTCATGGAAAACAGGAATATCCATCAGTTCGCGCAGTCGGCTTTCGATGACGAAACAGTCCGGCGCCTTGATGTCTTCCAGATTGATGCCACCGAAGGACGGCCCGAGGAAACGCACGCAGTTGATGAATTCGTCGACATTTTCCGTATCGACTTCAAGGTCGATGGAATCGACATCGGCGAAACGCTTGAAGAGTACGGACTTGCCTTCCATGACCGGCTTGGAGGCAAGCGCGCCGAGATTGCCGAGACCGAGAATGGCCGTGCCATTGGAAATGACGGCAACCATATTGCCGCGGGTCGTATAATCATAGGCCGTGGCCGGATCGGTGGCGATGGCTTTGACCGGCACCGCGACACCGGGAGAATAGGCCAGCGAGAGGTCGCGCTGCGTCGCCATCGGCTTGGTCGGGTTGATCTCCAGCTTGCCGGGCCGACCCATCGCGTGAAATTCGAGCGCTTCCTGATCGGTAACAGAGGTCACCGGCCGTTCTTTCTTCTCCATCTGGGACATGCCTCCTCCAAACGTCTGTGGGTGACGTTTTCCTCTTCCCCAATTGCTGTTGTCATCTATAGCGGCGCGCGGATAGGGTTGGCACCTGTTTTTTTGGGAAAAACTGCACCTCCGTGAACGCACGAATAGACATCAGAAACGAAGCCTTCTCGGCAGCCGAGCTCGCGACTGAAGAAAGCCGCGCCTCGGCGACGCCGATGATGGAACAGTTTATCGAGATCAAGGCGAACAATCCGGATTCGCTGCTCTTCTATCGCATGGGCGATTTCTACGAGCTGTTCTTCGAGGATGCGCTCGAGGCTTCGCGCGCGCTCGGCATCACGCTCACCAAGCGCGGCCAGCATATGGGGCAGGATATTGCGATGTGCGGCGTGCCTGTGCATGCGGCCGACGATTATCTGCAGAAGCTGATTGCGCTCGGCTATCGCGTCGCCGTCTGCGAGCAGGTGGAAGACCCGGCGGAAGCCAAGAAGCGGGGGGCGAAATCCGTCGTCAAGCGCGATGTCGTCCGCCTCGTCACACCGGGCACTATTACCGAGGAGAAGCTGCTTTCGCCCTCGGAATCGAACTATCTGATGACTCTGTCGCGTATCCGCGGTTCTTCCGAGCCGGTGCTGGCGCTTGCCTGGATCGATATTTCCACCGGCGTCTTCCGGTTGGCGGAAACCGATGCATCGCGACTGCTCGCCGATATCCTGCGCATCGATCCGCGCGAACTCATCGTACCGGATACGATGTTTTATGACGGCGAACTGAAATCGGTCTTCGATGTACTCGGCCGCACCGCCGTTCCACAACCGGCTGTGCTTTTCGACAGCGCGACGGCAGAAACCCGTATAGCGCGCTACTTCGACGTTTCGACGCTCGACGGTTTTGGAAGTTTCTCGCGCGCCGAGCTTGCAGCCGCGGCAGCCGCCATCGCCTATGTGGAGAAGACGCAGATTGCCGAACGGCCGCCGCTCGGCAGACCGGAACGGGAGAGCGGCGCCTCGACGCTGTTCATCGATCCGGCCACTCGCGCCAATCTGGAACTTGTGCGCACACTCTCCGGTGATCGCAACGGTGCGCTGCTGAAGGCGATCGACCGCACGACCACCGGTGGCGGAGCGCGGCTGCTTGCCGAAAGACTGATGTCGCCGCTCACCGATCCCGCCCGCGTCAACGAGCGCCTGGATTCGATAAGCTTCCTGATGCAGGAACCCTCGCTCTGTGGCGACCTGCGCGATGCACTGAAACACGTACCCGACATGCCGCGGGCGCTCTCGCGCCTGGCGCTCGACCGCGGCGGTCCGCGTGATCTCTGGGCGATCCGCCAGGGGCTTGGCGCTGCGGCGCATATTGCCGATCTGCTGGGAAGCGCGATGCTGCCGGAGGAGTTGGAACAGGCGCGTACGGGACTGCAGGCTCTACCGTGCGAGCTCGAAACCTTGCTTGCCGAAAACCTCGCCGAGGAACTGCCGCTCTTAAAACGCGATGGCGGCTTCCTGCGCGACGGCGCCAATGCCGGCCTCGACGAGGTTCGGGCGCTGCGCGACCAGTCGCGCCGGGTCATTGCAGGCCTGCAGCTGCAATATGCCGAAGAGACCGGCATCAAATCGCTGAAGATCAAACACAACAATATCCTCGGTTACTTCATCGAGGTCACCGCCGGCAATGCCGGACCGATGACCGATACGGCGGAGGCGAAGGCCCGCTTCATCCACCGCCAGACGATGGCAAATGCCATGCGGTTCACCACGACGGAGCTTGCCGATCTCGAAAGCCGCATCGCTAACGCCGCCGACCGCGCGCTGCAGATCGAGCTCGAAGCTTTCGACCGGATGGCGGAAGCGACCGTTGCCGAGGCTGAAGCGATCAAGGCTGGCGCACGGGCGCTTGCCGTCATCGATGTCGCTGCAGGTCTGGCACTCCTTGCCGAAGAGCAGGCCTATTGCCGGCCGCTGGTCGACGGCTCGAAGATGTTTGCGATCGAGGGTGGGCGCCATCCCGTCGTCGAACAGGCACTGCGGCGCCAGTCCATCGGTCCTTTCGTCGCCAATAATTGCGATCTGTCGCCCGTCTCCGATGGTAAGGATGGCGCGATCTGGCTGCTGACCGGCCCGAACATGGGCGGTAAATCGACGTTCCTGCGCCAGAATGCGCTGATCGCCATTCTTGCGCAGATGGGCTCCTTCGTGCCGGCGACGTCAGCGCATATCGGCATCGTCGACCGGCTGTTCTCGCGCGTCGGCGCATCCGACGATCTGGCGCGCGGGCGTTCCACCTTCATGGTGGAGATGGTCGAGACTGCGGCGATCCTCAATCAGGCGAGCGAGCACTCGCTGGTCATTCTCGACGAGATTGGCCGGGGTACTGCGACCTTCGACGGTCTTTCCATCGCCTGGGCTGCTGTCGAGCATCTGCATGAAGCCAACCGCTGCCGCGGGCTTTTCGCGACGCATTTCCATGAGCTGACCGTGCTTTCCGAAAAGCTTGCCCGGCTATCGAACGCAACGATGCGCGTGAAGGAATGGGACGGCGACGTGATCTTCCTGCATGAGGTCGGTCCAGGGGCAGCCGACCGGTCCTACGGCATTCAGGTCGCGCGGCTCGCCGGCCTGCCGGCCTCGGTCGTGGCGCGGGCGCGGGACGTGCTGACCCGTCTTGAGGATGCCGACCGCAAGAACCCGGCAAGCCAGCTGATCGACGACTTGCCGCTCTTCCAGGTCGCAGTGCGCCGCGAGGAGGCGACCCGCGGGCCGTCCAAGGTCGAGGAGGCCCTGAAGGCGATGAGCCTCGACGATATGACACCGCGCGAGGCGCTCGATGCGCTCTACGATCTCAAGAAAAAGATGAAGTAGGAATTCCCCGATGTTCATGGAAAAACTGCTTCAGGAAACCCAGCGCCTCTCCGTCATCGTCTCGATGCTGGAGATTATGAAACAATCTGATGGTAATCTGGAGGCGCGCGGCTGGAATACGCCGATCGGCATGGCGAAGATTACCGGCTCCTGCTTGAAGATCGGCGAGCTCAGCAGTGCAATCATTGACGCCGGATACCGCGAATGCGACAAGGCGACGCTCAATGGCATCATGAGTGAAACGCGGCAGGTTCTCGATACGCTGCTGACGCAGGCTTCAGCCTAAGGACTTGCGGCAAAGCGTCCGCGGCCGACGGCTTGCCAACACCATTTCGCCAAATTTAAAGGTTCATGGAATATGGAGACCTGTGTCAATCCGCGGGCAAAGAGGCTATAGCGCATGCAGATCAAACAAGAGGCGCGCCATGAGCAAGCGACCCGGACCGAAGAGGTAAGCCCCCGGCCGATGGCGACGCACGACATCGATTTCTCCGAAATCCTAGATGTGGAATTGCTGCAGGGGCAATGTGACGCCATTGCCGAAGCCAACCGCAACCGTCCCGACGTGCTGCGAAACGATCTTCTTGCCGCTCTGAGGAAAGCCAGCATCGAGGGACGCAAGAAGGCGCGTGAACTGCTTGACGCCCAGGGCGGCGGGCTTGATTGCGCCCACCGCATTTCCTGGCTGCAGGACCAGATCATCACCATTCTCTATAGTTTCGCCACGGCGCATGTCTTTCCGAAGCAGAAGGACAAATTCGCGGTCACCGCAGTCGGCGGCTACGGGCGCGACACACTGGCACCGGGTTCCGATATCGATCTGCTCTTTCTCTTCCTGCCGAAGCCAGCGGAAGAGACGCATAAAGCCGTCGAGTTCATGCTCTACATGCTGTGGGACATGGGCTTCAAGGTCGGCCATGCGACCCGCACCATCGAGGAATGCATCGCGCTTTCCAAATCCGACATGACGATCCGCACCGCCATCCTGGAGATGCGCTACATCTGCGGCCTGAAGTCGCTAGAGACGGAGCTGGAAGCCCGCTTCGACAAGGAAATCGTCACCGGCACGGGGCCGGAATTCATTGCCGCCAAGCTTGCCGAACGCGACGAACGCCACCGCAAGGCCGGCGACACGCGCTATCTCGTCGAGCCGAACGTCAAGGAGGGCAAGGGTGGCCTTCGCGACTTGCATACGCTCTTCTGGATTTCGAAATATTATTATCATGTTCGCGACCCGGCGGATCTGGTGCCGCTCGGCGTGCTGTCGAAGCAGGAATACCGGCTTCTGGAGAAGGCCGACGACTTTCTCTGGGCCGTGCGCTGCCACATGCATTTCCTGACCGGGAAAGCGGAGGAACGTCTTTCCTTCGATATCCAGCGCGAGATCGCCGAGGCGCTCGGCTATCATTCCCGCCCCGGCCTTTCGGCCGTCGAGCGTTTCATGAAACACTACTTCCTGGTGGCTAAAGATGTCGGCGACCTGACGCGCATCCTCTGCGCCGCGCTCGAAGACCAGCAGGCGAAGTCAATCCCCGGTCTGACGGGCGTCATCAACCGCTTTACCCACCGCAATCGCAAGATCCCCGGCAGCGTCGAGTTCGTCGAAGATCGTGGCCGCATTACGCTTGCCAATCCCGATGTCTTCAAGCGCGATCCGGTCAGCATCATCCGCCTGTTCCATGTGGCCGATATCAACGGGCTGGAATTCCATCCCGATGCGCTGAAGCGCGTCACGCGTTCGCTCGGCCTCATCAACAACGACCTGCGCGAGAATGACGAGGCCAACCGGCTTTTCCTGTCGATCCTCACCTCCAAGCGCGACCCCGCCCTCATCCTGCGGCGCATGAACGAGGCTGGCGTGCTTGGCCGGTTCATTCCCGAATTCGGCAAGATCGTCGCGATGATGCAGTTCAACATGTATCATCACTACACAGTCGACGAGCACCTGATCCGCGCCATCGATGTTCTCTCGGAGATCGACAAAGGCAAGGCGGAGGAGCTGCATCCGCTCGCCAACAAGTTGATGCCGCATATCGAGGATCGCGAGGCGCTTTATGTCGCCGTACTGCTGCACGATATCGCCAAGGGCCGCCAGGAAGACCATTCGATCGCCGGCGCGCGCGTCGCCCGCAAGCTCAGTGCCCGCTTTGGCCTGTCGCAGAAGCAGACCGAGATCGTCGTCTGGCTGATCGAAGAACATCTGACGATGTCGATGGTCGCCCAGACGCGCGACCTGACGGACCGCAAGACGATCACCGACTTTGCCGACCGTGTTCAGTCTCTCGACCGCCTGAAGATGCTGATGATCCTGACGATCTGCGACATCCGCGCCGTCGGGCCGGGTGTGTGGAACGGCTGGAAGGGCCAGTTGCTGCGCACGCTCTATTACGAGACGGAACTGCTGCTTGCCGGCGGCTTCTCGGAAGTGTCCCGCAAGGAGCGCGCCCAGGCTGCCGCCGAAGCGCTTTATGCGGCGCTTGCCGACTGGCCACAGAAGGATCGCCGCACCTACGCCAAGCTGCATTACCAGCCCTATCTGCTCTCCGTGCCGCTGGAAGACCAGATCCGCCATGCGCATTTCATCCGCCAGGCGGACAAAGCCGGCCAGGCGCTGGCAACCACAGTGCGCACCGACAGCTTCCACGCGATCACCGAAATCACCGTTCTCTCGCCCGACCATCCGCGCCTGCTCGCCGTCATTGCCGGGGCCTGTGCGGCAGCCGGCGCCAACATCGTCGATGCGCAGATCTTCACGACCTCGGATGGCCGGGCGCTCGATACGATCCATGTCAGCCGCGAGTTTCCGAACGACGAGGACGAGCTTCGCCGCGCCGGCACGATCGGCCGGATGATCGAGGACGTGCTGTCAGGCCGCAAGCGCCTTCCCGATGTGATCGCCACCCGCGCGAAGAACCGCAAGAAGAGCAAGGCCTTCATCATTCCGCCGTCGGTGGCGATCACCAATAGCCTGTCGAACAAGTTCACGGTCATCGAGGTGGAATGCCTCGATCGGCCCGGCCTGCTGTCGGAAATGACTGCCGTCCTGTCCGATCTGTCGCTCGACATCCAGTCGGCCCGCATCACCACCTTCGGTGAAAAAGTGATCGATACTTTCTACGTCACCGATCTTGTCGGCCAGAAGATCTCCGGTGATAGCAAGCGCGCCAATATCACTGCCCGTATGAAAGCGGTCATGGCCGAGGAGCAGGACGAACTGCGCGAACGCATGCCATCAGGGATCATCGCCCCTGCCGCTACCGCCGCCGAAAAGAAAGCCGATTCCCCCGCATGAGCCTCGTCAAGAAATTCGCCACGGTCGGCGGCGCCACGCTCGGAAGCCGCATCTTCGGTTTTGCCCGCGAAACGCTGATGGCAGCCGCTCTCGGCACAGGGCCGATGGCCGACGTCTTCTATGCCGCCTTCCGTTTCCCGAACCTCTTCCGCCGGCTCTTTGCCGAAGGCGCGTTCAATGCCGCCTTCGTGCCGCTCTTCGCCAAGGAGATCGAGGCGAACGGCATCGATGGTGCCAAGCGCTTTTCGGAAGAAGTCTTCGGCGTCCTGTTCTCCGTCCTGCTGCTCATCACCATCGTGATGGAGCTCTCCATGCCGCTGCTGGTGCGCTTCGTCATCGCGCCGGGCTTTGCTGACGATCCCGAGAAATTCGGCATCACGATCCGCATGGCGGCAGTGATGTTCCCTTATCTCATGTGCATGTCGCTGACGGCGATGATGAGCGGCATGCTGAATTCGCTGCATCACTTCTTCGCCGCGGCCGTCGCGCCTATCTTCCTCAATGTGGTGATGATCGGCGCGCTGTTCTACGCGCTCTATACCGGCGCCGAACCGTTGACGACGGCCTGGTATCTTTCCTGGGGCGTGCTGGCAGCCGGCGTTCTGCAGCTCGCCGTCGTCTATCTCGGTGTCCTGCATGCCGGCATGAGCATCGGCTTCCGCTTCCCGAAGATGACACCGAACGTCAAGCGGCTGCTGATCCTTGCCGTTCCCGCGGCCGTCACAGGCGGTATTACGCAGATCAACCAGCTCATCGGCCAGGCAATCGCCTCTTCGCGCGAAGGCGCTATTGCAGCCCTGCAATATGCCGACCGAATCTACCAGCTTCCCCTCGGCGTCGTCGGCGTCGCCGTCGGTGTGGTGCTGCTGCCCGAACTCGCCCGCGCACTCAAGGGCGGGGCGTTGCGCGAAGCGGGCTATCTGCAGAACCGCTCGATCGAATTCGTGCTGTTCATGACGATTCCTGCCGCCTTCGCGCTCTGGATTCTCTCCGACGAGATCATCCGCGTGCTCTATGAGCGTGGCGCCTTCCACCAGGAGAACACGTTCATCGTCGGCTCGATTCTCGCCATCTACGGCATCGGCCTGCCGGCTTTCGTGCTGATCAAGGCACTGCAGCCGGGCTTTTATGCCCGCGAGGACACCAAGACGCCCATGCGTTTCTCTGCGGTTGCCGTCGCGGTCAACTGTGCAACGGCGCTGACGCTCTTTCCCTATATCGGCGCGCCCGGCATCGCGGTGGCCGAAGCCACGGCCGGCTGGATCAGCACCGTCCTGCTCTTCACGACACTTCTGCGCCGCGGCCATCTCACATGGGAATGGGCGCTTGCCAAACGCGCCGTCCTGCTGGTCGTCGCCTCTGCCGTCATGGGCGCGGTCATCTTCTACCTCAAGCAGCACTGGGCGCCCTGGCTTGCCTCGGGCGCACCGCTTCTGACCAAGGTCGGCACGCTTGGTCTGCTGATTGCGATTTCGATGGTCGTCTATTTCGCGACCGCCTTCCTCATCGGCGGGGCGGACCTCGGCATGATCCGCCGCAACCTCAACCGCAAGCCGGCGCCGGCGAAAGATGCCTAGCGCCCTTTTTTCGCAATTCCGGACGCGAAATCGCTGCGCACTTTTGCTGGAATTGCTTTAGCAATCCACCCATCGTCGTTGCGGCCCGACATCGACGTGGACGATGCCATTGCAATAGGTGCCGATCCCTCCGATGCCGGGTGCGGTTTTCGCAGCGGCGACGATCGTGCGCTCTGACACGCCGGGAATCCGGATATCAGCCGCAAGGCATTTCCCGTGCATGGAACCGTGGCGGCGGGGATGTGGCCGGAAGCCCGAAGTTATCATCGGCCGTCGTCCGGTCTTTGCCGCGATGTGCGACAAGACCACCCGCAATCGCTCCGGGAAGCAGCCGGCGCGAACGCTGACGGTCTGCATCGTGTAAGCAATACGCGTCTCGTATTTGGGAAGTTGACTGGTCTGCCGTCGATTATCTTGACCGACGGCCGTCGTTGCTGATTGTAGGGCGAAAAGGCCTGCCATGGCGAGCAAACTAGCGTTCTGCATGGTCCCTCCGATCGGTTGTCCCGACGGCCCCTTGGGCCGCCAGCCCGGCGAGAGGATTTTCAGTTCAAAGAAAGCTTTTCTGTGAAATTTTATACTCAGTTTTAGCTAAACACACTGATCAATTTGGCGTAAAACCGGGCACTTTTCTGCATATAAATGGAATAAACGTCCGAATCTGGAGATCTCATGATCCAATCTCTGTTTCTCGTCACCCTCGTTGTCGATGATTATGACCGCGCCAAGGCCTTCTATTGTGAGGCCCTCGGCTTCGAATGCCTTCAGGACGAAGTACAGCCGGAAGGCAAGCGCTGGGTCGTCGTCAAGCCAAAGGGCGGGGATGGCGCGGCCTTTCTACTGGCGCAGGCGGCAAATGAAGCGCAGCGAGCTGCTGTCGGAAATCAGACCGGCGGGCGTGTCGGCTTCTTCCTCAAGACCGACGATTTTGGGCGCGATCACACAGCGATGCTTGACGCCGGCGTTCACTTTCTGGAGGAACCGCGACATGAGGTTTACGGCACCGTTGCGGTCTTTTCGGATCCTTACGGCAACACCTTCGACCTCATTCAACACGCTGCGCCCACCGCCTCTTGATTGCGACCGGGAGCGCGTGCATAAGCGCCCGCGTTAGCAACATGGGCCTTTGGCCCTGGGGCCCTCCACCAGCCTAATCGAGGACAACATCATGGGCGAATTCAAGAAGCTCGTATTCTCCGGCGTTCAGCCGACGGGCAATCTGCATCTCGGCAATTATCTCGGCGCGATCCGCCGCTTCGTGCAGCTCCAGGACGGCAACGACTGCATCTATTGCGTCGTCGATCTTCATGCGCTGACCGCGCAGCTCGTCCACGAGGACATGCTGTCGCAGACGCGCTCGATCGCAGCCGCCTTCATCGCTTCCGGCATCGACGCTGAAAAGCATATCGTCTTCAATCAGTCCGCCGTACCGCAGCACGCCGAACTCGCCTGGATCTTCAATTGTGTCGCCCGCCTCGGCTGGATGAACCGCATGACGCAGTTCAAGGACAAGGCCGGCAAGGACCGCGAGCAGGCCTCGCTCGGTCTCTACGCCTATCCGAGCCTGATGGCTGCCGACATTCTCGTCTACCGCGCCACGCATGTGCCCGTCGGTGAGGATCAGAAGCAGCACCTCGAGCTGACGCGTGACATCGCGATGAAGTTCAATCTCGATTACGCCTCGCATATCCGCAAGACGAATTACGGGATCGACATCACCGTCGGCAACGAGCCGGTACATGCCTATTTCCCGATGGTCGAACCGCTGATCGGCGGACCGGCACCGCGCGTCATGTCGCTGCGCGACGGCACGAAGAAGATGTCGAAGTCCGATCCGTCGGATCTTTCGCGCATCAACCTGATGGACGATGAGGAGGCGATCTCCAAGAAAATCCGCAAGGCCAAGACCGATCCGGATGGCTTGCCGAGCGAAATCGCCGGTCTCGAAAACCGGCCGGAGGCTGAAAACCTCGTCTCGATCTATGCCGCACTCGCCGACAAGACGAGGGAACAGGTGCTCGCTGAATTTGGCGGCCAGCAGTTCTCCGTCTTCAAGCCGGCGCTGATCGATCTCGCTGTCCAGGTGCTGTCGCCGATAACAGGCGAAATGCGCCGCCTGATGAACGACACGAGCCATATCGACGCGATTCTGCGCAACGGCAATGAACGCGCAAGGGCACGCGCCGACGTGACGATGCGCGAACTTCGCGAGATCATCGGTTTCCTTTACTAGTCCGATCGACATGCAGAGCTCCCGTGCAAAACGGGGGCTTGCAAATTTTTGGTCTCAGGTGTCAGAGTTCGCATCATGGTATCAAAGCGACTCTCACGGCTCGAAGGTCATCGCCGCAAATTTATGGCGGTGATAGACGGGACACCCGAATGCCAACGCGCCGTCCATTATGCCGGACGGCGCGCCAAGAATTCCAATGGCGGCCTCGTTCTTCTCTATGTGATCCCGGAAGGCGATTTTCAGCAATGGCTTGGCGTCGAGGAGATTATGCGGGCGGAAGCCCGCGAGGAGGCGGAAGCCACTGTCGCCAAGATCGCACAAATCGTGCGCGAGACGATCGGCATCGAGCCTGAGATCGTCATCCGCGAGGGTAATTCGGCTGAGCAGATCAATGCGGTGATCGAGGAAGACAGGGACGTCGCCATCCTCGTGCTTGCCGCAGGCTCCGCCAAGGAGGGACCGGGACCGCTGGTTTCGTCCGTCGCAGGACGTGGAGCTGCCTTTCCCATTCCCGTCACCGTGCTTCCCGACACGCTGACGAATGAAGAAATCGACGCCCTCTGTTAAGCCATTTCTTGAGTATCAGTCTCTTGAATCGGCCGGACAATAGGCTTATTTTCTTTTGAAGAATTCTAAAGACGGCAGAGGCCACGGCCCGCCGCATGGAGAGCGAGATGTTCATTCAGACCGAAGCCACGCCGAACCCAGCAACGCAGAAGTTCCTTCCCGGCAAGGTCGTAATGGAAAACGGAACGGCCGAATTCCGCAATGCCGATGAAGCCCAGGCTTCGCCGCTCGCCGCCCGTCTTTTCGAGATTCCGGGCGTGACCGGCGTCTATTTCGGCTACGATTTCATCTCCGTCTCCAAGGACGATGCCGAGTGGCAGCATCTAAAGCCGGCCATTCTCGGCTCGATCATGGAGCATTTCATGTCCGGCAAGCCGGTCATGGGCGATGCCTCCATTCTCTCGGAAGACATCGATGCCGGCGATGAATTCTTCGATGAAGGTGACGAATCGATCGTGCTCACCATCAAGGAACTGCTGGAGACCCGTGTGCGTCCGGCTGTTGCCCAGGATGGCGGCGACATCACCTTCCGCGGCTTCAAGGACGGCAAGGTTTACCTGAATATGAAGGGTTCCTGCTCCGGCTGCCCGTCTTCGACGGCAACGCTGAAGCACGGCGTCCAGAACCTGCTGCGCCATTTCGTTCCGGAAGTGCAGGAAGTGATTGCCGCTTAAAATGTAAGATTCGTCCGGCCGTTCATCTAGGGTTCGGCCAGACGGAATTATGGATAGGCGACAATAGTTTATTCGGAAATTGATGGCATGATTGTTCTGGCGCTCGACACGGCAGGTGTGGATTGCGCTGCCGCCATTTATGATAGCGGCAGGAATACGGTGCTGGGGGAGGCATCGGACATGATCGGCAAGGGGCATGCTGAACATCTGATGGGTATCGTCGACCGCGCGCTGGATCAGGCGGGCGTCGCACTTTCGGATGTCGACCGCCTTGCGGTCACCATCGGCCCCGGCTCCTTTACCGGTATCCGCGTCGGTGTTGCCGCAGCCCGCGGCTTTGCGCTTTCCCTCAATATTCCCGCCGTCGGCATCACCACGCTGGAAGTGATGGCGGCCGCCCAGCGCGAAAAGACTCCTGGTCACGCAGTGCTCGCGGCGATGGATGCCAAGCGGGACGAAATCTATCTCCAGTCTTTTGCAGCCGACGGCTCACCGCTTGATGAGCCCCGTGCGGTCAGCGTTGCCGAAGCGCAGGTTTTCGCTGCCGGTTTCGACGGCGAGATCACCGGTTCGGCAACCCCGGTCCTGAAGCCGGATGCAACGGGCGAATACGCCAACTCCTTCCCGATCTCCATCGTGGCGCGTCTCGGTGCTGCCGCGAACCCGAATACCGGAAAGCCGAAGCCCCTTTATCTGCGCGGACCCGATGCCAAACCGCAGGCCGGGTATGCGATTGCAAGAGTATGACGATGCTGGAAGCCTATCTGACGCTGAAACCGGAATTCGAAATCGTCGCCATGGAGCCGGAGGATTGCCTCGACGTTTCCGTCCTGCATGGCGAGCGCTTCGCCCGCCCTTGGGGTGACGGCGAATTTCACAGCCTGCTTTCGCAGAACACCGTCTTCGGCTTTGTCGCCCGCCAGACCAATGCCATCCTGAAAAAGACGCTGCCGGGCTTCATCCTGGCACGCGAGGTGGCGGGCGAGGCGGAAATCCTGACGGTCGCCGTGCAGGCGAAGGTCGCGCGTTCCGGCCTCGGCTGGCGGCTGATGCAGGCCGCCATGCGCGAAGCACGCCTTCGTGGCGGCGAAAGCATGTTCCTGGAAGTCGATAACGGCAATACCGCCGCCCTCGGCCTTTACCGCAAGCTTGGCTTCGAGGTGGCTGGTGAGCGCAAGGGCTATTATAAGGATGCCAATGGGGCTACCTCCACGGCGCTTGTCATGAAGCGCGTTCTTCGGTAGTTCCCTTCTCGGCAGGAATAGCGAGAAGGCAGCCATGACTGAGGTAGCCAAAACCCTTGAGGAGCTTTGCGCTGAACGCGGCATGCGCATGACCGAGCAGCGCCGGGTGATCGCGCGCATTCTCGAGGACTCCGAAGATCACCCCGATGTCGAGGAACTCTATCGCCGCTCCGTCAAGGTCGATGCCAAGATTTCGATTTCGACGGTCTATCGTACGGTGAAGCTATTCGAAGATGCAGGTATCATCGCCCGCCACGATTTCCGTGACGGCCGTTCCCGCTACGAGACGGTGCCTGAAGAGCATCACGACCATCTGATCGATCTGAAGACAGGCGTCGTCATCGAGTTCCGTTCGCCGGAGATCGAGGCGCTGCAGGAGCGGATCGCCCGCGAGCATGGCTTCAAGCTGGTGGATCACCGCCTGGAACTCTACGGCATCCCGCTGAAGAAAGACGAAATCTGATATCATGGCAGTCCGGGAGCGCCGCATTTGATCGTCTGGCTGCGCATCGCCTTCGCCATTACCGTCATCATTGTCGTCAGCATCCTGCTCATGCCGCTACAGGTGCTGGCGCTGCGTTTCGACTGGAAACTCAGGCGTACCCTGCCCCGGCGCTGGCATCGTATCGTCTGCTATTGTCTCGGCATCCGCATTCAGGTGCGCGGCACGCTTGAGAGCCGCCGGCCGCTGATGCTCTGTTCCAACCATTCTTCGTGGATGGACATCATGGTCATGTCGGCCGTGGCCGACGTCGCCTTCATCGCCAAGATCGAGGTGCGCGACTGGCCGATTTTCGGCACGCTCGCCAAGCTGCAGAAAAGCGTCTTCGTGGTGCGGGAGGAAAAGCGCCGCACCGGCCATCAGGCGAGCGAGATCGCCGGCCGCATGGCAGACGGTGAAATCGTCGTGCTTTTTCCCGAGGGAACGACCTCGGATGGTAATCGACTGCTGGAGGTCAAATCGTCGCTCTTCGGCGCTGCCGCAATGGCCGTGCCCCATTCCCCGACCGGCGGCGTCATGGTCCAGCCGGTTTCTATCGCCTATACGCAGGTGCATGGTATCGCCATGGGCCGCTATCACCGCCCGCTTGCGGCATGGCCCGGCGATATCGAGCTCCTACCGCATCTGACCGACATCATGAAATGCGGCGCGATCGATGCCGAAGTCTCCTTCGGCGAGACGATCGAATATGGCGAAAAGACCAATCGCAAGGAAGTCAGCGCGACGATCGCTGCCCGCATCCGCAACCTGCTGAACCGCAGCCTGCGCGGCCGCGCGATCGACTGATCCGAGATACCCTTTTCTCCCGCGTCAAAAACCACTAGATAACGGGCCATGACCCAGGACAGCGCCCTTCTTCAGGCCCCGGAGGCTTCTCTCCGCGATGGCTCCAACAGCCGCAAGGTTTTCATCAAGACCTATGGCTGCCAGATGAACGTCTACGACTCGACGCGCATGAGCGATGCTCTTGCCCGCGACGGCTATGAGACGACCGAGGATATGGAAGAGGCCGACCTCGTCTTGCTCAACACCTGCCACATCCGCGAGAAGGCGGCTGAGAAGGTCTATTCCGCGCTTGGGCGCCTGCGCGAGATGAAGAAGCGCAAGGCCGCCGACGGCCGCGAGATGATGATCGGTGTTGCCGGTTGCGTAGCGCAGGCGGAAGGCGAGGAAATCCTGCGCCGTGCGCCGGCTGTCGATGTGGTCATCGGCCCACAGACCTATCACCGCCTGCCGGAGGCGCTGCGCCGCGCCAAGGAAGGCCACCGCGTCATCGATACGGAATATGCAATCGAGGACAAGTTCGAGCACCTGCCGATCGCCGAGGCACCGAAGATCCGTGCCCGTGGCGTGACCGCCTTCCTGACGGTTCAGGAAGGCTGCGACAAGTTCTGCACCTTCTGCGTCGTGCCCTATACGCGCGGCTCCGAAGTGTCGCGGCCAGTCGCACAAATCGTCGAGGAGGCGATGAAGCTCGTTGATGGCGGCGTGCGCGAAATCACCCTGCTTGGGCAGAACGTCAATGCCTGGCATGGCGTCGGCCCGAAGGGCGAAGAGTGGAGCCTTGGCGACCTGCTCTACCGGCTTGCCGAAATCCCGCGCCTTGCGCGGCTTCGCTACACGACCAGCCATCCGCGCGACATGGACGACCGGCTGATCGAGGCCCATCGCGACCTTCGCACGCTGATGCCTTATCTGCACCTTCCGGTTCAGGCCGGTTCGGACCGCATTCTAAAGGCCATGAACCGCCGGCACACGGCAGCCGAATATCTTTCCCTCATCGAGCGCATCCGCAAAGCCCGCCCCGATATCGCACTCTCAGGCGACTTCATTACCGGCTTTCCGGGGGAGACAGACCGGGAATTTGAGGATACACTAAAACTCGTTGAGGAGGTTCGTTATGCACAGGCCTTCTCGTTCAAATATTCGACGCGGCCCGGTACGCCCGGAGCGGAATTGAAGGACCAGGTGCCGGAAGACATCAAGGCAGAACGGCTGGAACGCCTGCAGGCGCTGCTTCTTAAGCAGACGCAGGAATTCAACGAGTCTTGCATCGGCAAGGAAATCGATCTTCTCCTGGAAAAGCCCGGCCGTATGCCCGGCCAACTTATTGGCCGCTCACCGTGGCTGCAGTCCGTGAATGTTGATGCAAAAGCATCGCAAATCGGTGACATTATTAAAGTGCGAATCACAGGAACCGGAACCAACAGCCTGTTTGCCGAACGCGCAGAGGCTGAGGTCTAACCCAAGGAGCTCGACCGCTTGAACGGACAGGAATTGGTTTCCACTTCACCGCGCCACCCACGCATTGCGAGCGACGCCAATCACTTCGTCCTGACGTTCGAGAACAACCGGTTCGCCAGCGAACTTTTCGGACAGTTCGATCAGAATCTGAAGCTGCTGGAACAGCGGCTCCATATCGATGCGCGGGCGCGCGGCAACTCCGTTGTCATCACCGGCGATGTGCTGGCCACCAATCAGGCGCGGCGCACACTCGATTACCTCTATGAAAAACTCCAGAAAGGCGGCAGTGTGGAGCGTTCAGACGTTGAAGGCGCAATTCGCATGGCGGTTGCCGCCGACGACCAGCTCACATTACCGACGATGGAGAAAAAAGCCAAATTGACGATGGCGCAGATTTCGACGCGCAAGAAGACGATCATCGCGCGCACGCCGACACAGGATGCCTATATGCGGGCGCTCGAGCGCTCAGAGATGGTGTTCGGCGTTGGTCCGGCCGGTACCGGCAAGACCTATCTCGCCGTCGCCCATGCGGCCCAGCTGCTGGAGCGCGGCGCGGTCGAAAAGATCATTCTCTCCAGACCGGCCGTCGAAGCCGGCGAACGCCTGGGCTTCCTGCCGGGTGATATGAAGGAGAAGGTCGATCCCTATCTGCGCCCGCTTTATGACGCGCTCTACGACATGATGCCCGGCGATAAGGTGGAACGGGCGATTACCGCCGGCGTCATCGAAATCGCGCCGCTTGCCTTCATGCGTGGACGAACGCTCGCCAATGCCGCTGTCATCCTCGACGAGGCTCAGAATACCACGGCGATGCAGATGAAGATGTTCCTGACGCGTCTCGGCGAAAATTCACGCATGATCATCACCGGCGACCCGAGCCAGATCGACCTGCCGCGTGGCGTCAAATCCGGCCTTGTGGAAGCGCTGCACCTCCTGAACGATGTCGAGGGTATTTCGATCGTGCGCTTCAAGGATGTCGACGTCGTTCGCCATCCGCTCGTCGGCCGCATCGTCAAGGCCTATGACGCGACCTATACCGCAGCAAACGAAGAGGCCATCCGGCAGGACTGATGGCCGAGCTCGACATACAGATCAGCATCGAGGACACGGGCTGGCCCGCCGAAGATGTATTGCATGCTCTTGGCGAACGCGTGTTGGGTGCGGCTGTCACTTACCTGCGGGAAGAGGAACAGCAACCCTTCCCGAAGATGCCGCCGGAAGTTTCGCTCGTCTTCACCGACGATGCCTCCATCCAGGACATCAATGCGGAATGGCGCGGCAAGGACAAGCCGACCAACGTGCTGTCGTTTCCGGCCTTTCCGGTCAAACCCGGCAAAATGCCCGGTCCGATGCTCGGCGACATCATCATTGCCCTGGAAACGGTCGAGCGCGAGGCGCAAGAGCTCGAAAAGAGCTTTGACGATCATCTGACCCATCTTATGGTGCATGGTTTCTTGCATCTGCTCGGCTACGACCATATGAATAATGACGAAGCCGAAATTATGGAGGGGCTGGAGACTCGCATTTTGGCAGTACTCGGCCTATCTGACCCCTACGAGGGTCAAGACCTTAAAATGGAACCATGAGCGACTTTTCAACGAAGCCGGCGTCAGACGCCAGGGACTCCGAGCAATCCTCCTCTTCCGATGAGGGTGGCAGTAGTCGACACCGACCGCAATCCTTCTGGTCACGCGCCGCGCGCATCTTGAGACCGCAACAAGGCTCGCGCCTGCGCGAAGACATCGCCGACGCGCTGATGACCGACCCGGCTGCAGCCGACGCCTTTTCGCCCGACGAGCGGGCGATGCTCCACAATATCCTGCGCTTCCGCGAAGTGCGCGTTGCCGACGTGATGGTGCCGCGCGCCGATATCGAGGCGGTCGACCAGAACATCACGATCGGCGAACTGATGATCCTCTTCGAGGAAAGCGGCCGTTCGCGCATGCCGGTCTATGCCGAAACGCTCGACGACCCACGCGGCATGGTGCATATCCGCGATCTTCTTTCCTACGTCGCCAAGCAGGCGCGCAACAAGCGCCGCAGCGGCACAAAGCCTGCGGCAAGCACGCCCGCAATCGAGGTCTCTCCGGAAAATATCCAGAAGGCGCCGCGCTCGGCCAAGCCGAACTTCGATCTCGGACGCGTCGACCTGCAGAAGACGCTCGCCGAAACCGGCATCATCAGACAGATCCTCTTCGTGCCGCCTTCCATGCTGGCATCCGATCTTCTGCGCCGCATGCAGGTGAACCGCACACAGATGGCGCTGGTCATCGACGAATATGGCGGCACTGACGGCCTCGCCTCGCACGAAGATATTGTGGAGATGGTGATCGGCGATATCGACGACGAACATGACGATGAGGAAGTCATGTTCAAACGCATTTCGGAGGACGTCTTCGTTGCCGACGCCCGCGTCGAGCTCGAGGAGATTGCCGAAGCCATTGGTCCGGATTTCGACATCAGTGAGCAGATCGATGAGGTCGATACGCTGGGCGGCCTGATCTTCTCGGCACTGGGGCGCATCCCCGTGCGCGGAGAAGTCGTTCAGGCCTTGTCGGATTTCGAATTCCACATCCTCGATGCCGATCCGCGCCGCATCAAGCGGGTGCGCATCACCCGCAAGCGCCAGGCAATCCGCCGCCGCGCCAAGGCGGATGGTGACGGGCCGCCCTTCGGCGACGGAAACGATGATCGGTCGGCGGAATCGACCGCAAACTGACCTTTCCGTAAGACGACAAGCGCGCGCTTTTTTGAAAGACTGCGATTGGATTGATTCGCGGCTTTGATGGGAGTGCGCATGGAGCGGCTTGCGGACAGGATTATCCTCGTCTGGGGTTTCAAACGGTCATTGCTTGCGATCGCAGCAGGCGCCTTTGGCGTCCTGGCGCTGCCTCCCATCGGCTTCTTCGCGGCAATGTTCGTTTCCTTCACGCTGCTCGTCTGGCTGATCGACGGAGCGGCCGCCTCGCCGGAAAGCAGCCTTCCCGGCAGGCTCTGGCCGGCATTTGCCACGGGCTGGCTGTTCGGCTTCGGCTATTTCGTTGCCGGGCTCTGGTGGCTTGGGCATGCACTGCTGATCGATTCAGAGGAGTTTGCCTGGGCTCTGCCGCTCGCGATCCTCGGCCTTCCGGCCTGCCTTGCAATCTTCTACGGCTTGGCTGCGGCGCTTGCCCGTATCTTCTGGTCCGATGGCCTGGGGCGGATCGCGGCACTTGCTGCCAGCTTCGGCCTGCTTGAGTGGGTACGCAGCTTCATCTTCACCGGTTTTCCGTGGAACGCCATCGGCTATGCCATGATGCCCATGCCTGTCATGATGCAGTCCGCGCATGTGATCGGCACCATGGGGGTGACGGCTCTGTCGGTCTTCGTCTTTGCTGCCCCTGCCCTGCTCGGAACGCGGCAGGGAGCGAAACTCGGTATCAGCCTTGCGGCAATCCTTTTTGCGGCGCATCTCGGTTACGGCGCCTATATCCTTTATCTCACCCCGAAGCCCGAGGCGTTACCCGAGGACAAGCGGCCTGTGGTTCGCCTGGTCCAGCCGGCGATCGATCAATCCGTCAAGATGGACAATGATGCGGATCGCGAGGCGATCTTCGAGACACATCTCAAACTTTCGACGGAGCCTCCCAAGGACGGTGGCAAGAAACCTGACATCATCGTCTGGCCGGAAACCTCGATCCCCTTCATCCTCACCGACAACAAGGATGCGCTGACGCGGATTGCCGATACGCTCAACGACGACCAGATCCTGATCGCAGGCGCGGTGCGCGCCGAAGAACTCGGCCCCGGCTATCCCACCCGCTATTATAATTCGATCTATGTGATCGACGGGCGGGGGCAGATCGTCGCCGCCTCCGACAAGGTGCATCTCGTTCCCTTCGGCGAATATCTTCCCTTCGAGGACATGCTCAACGAACTCGGCATCCAGAATGTGGTGGAGATGCCGGGCGGTTTTTCGGCGGCCGCCAGCCGTCATCTGCTCGAGCTTCCGAGCGGGCTGAAATTCTACCCGCTCGTCTGCTACGAGATCATCTTCCCAGACGAAATGACCGGCGACATCGGCCAAGCGAGCGCCATCCTCAACATCACGAATGACAGCTGGTTCGGCTCAACACCGGGTCCCTACCAGCATTTTCAGCAGGCTCGCGTACGGGCGGTTGAGACCGGTTTGCCGCTGATTCGCGATGCGAATAGTGGAATTTCGGCGGTTGTAGACGCGCGCGGCGAAATCGTTTCAGGTCTAAAATTAGACGAAATGGGCTTTATTGATGCAACCCTCGATGGATTCGGAAAAAACACGGGAAGCCCATACCCCCGCCAAACGTACTTCTGGTTGACTGAAACGTTACTGATGATCATTGCGCTAATTTCACGCAGGGGTTTTATTTTCAGGTTGAATTGACCGAAAACCCCTAAAATTGCATAGTGGTCGCAATCGGCGTTAGTAACGTATGCTTCAAGGTGGGTTATCGCGACTTGCAACGTGGCGTTACGGAATGAGGTCAGGGCATGCCGGTTAGAACAGAGTTGAATTTTTCTTTGCTAGGGCACGACCATGATTGAAAATAAGAAGAAGCCGAATCCTATCGACATCCATGTCGGTAGCCGCATCCGGCTTCGCCGTACCATGTTGGGCATGAGCCAGGAGAAGCTTGGCGAGAGCCTCGGCATCACCTTTCAGCAAATCCAGAAATACGAGAAAGGTACCAACCGCGTTGGTGCCAGCCGCCTCCAGAACATTTCAAGCATCCTCAACGTTCCCGTTTCCTTCTTCTTCGAAGACGCTCCCGGCGAACATTCCGGTGCCTTGACCGGCATGTCGGAAGCCTCGAGTTCGAACTACGTCGTCGATTTCCTCTCCTCTTCGGAAGGACTCCAGCTCAACCGCGCATTTGTGAAGATCACCGATCCCAAGGTTCGTCGCAAAGTCGTCGAACTGGTGAAGGCACTGGCGGCGGAAGCCGACTCCGACTGAGCGTCCCCCACGCTCGGAAAAGCTTAAGGCGGCTCAAAAGGCCGCCTTTTTGCGTTTTTGGGGCAAAATTTGTCATTTCGCCGCAGATATAAAGATATATTTATGTCCTTCTGTGCTTGTCATCGGGGCACGAAGTGAGTACCTACTAGACCGCTTTTATTCTTTGAGGGGAATCCCGGAATGCGCGCGAACTATCTCTTTACCAGCGAATCTGTTGCCGAAGGTCACCCGGACAAGGTGTGTGACCGCATCTCCGACGAGATCGTCGATCTGGTCTACCGCGAAGCGGCAAAGACCGGCATCAATCCGTGGGGCGTGCGCATTGCCTGCGAAACCCTCGCGACGACCAACCGCGTCGTCATCGCCGGTGAAGTTCGCCTGCCGCCGAGCCTGATGAAGAAGGACAAGGACGGCAAGGACGTCATCAACCCGTCGAAGTTCAAAGCTGCGGCTCGTCGCGCCATCAAGGACATCGGTTACGAACAGGACGGCTTCCACTGGAAGAAGGCCAAGATCGATGTGCTGCTGCATTCGCAGTCGGCCGACATCGCCCAGGGCGTGGACAGCGCCGCCGACCAGCAGGGCGACGAAGGCGCCGGCGACCAGGGCATCATGTTCGGCTACGCCTGCAAGGAAACGCCGGATCTCATGCCGGCGCCGATCTACTATTCCCACAAGATCCTTCAGCTGCTCGCTGTCGCCCGCAAGAAGGGTGAGGGCGAAGTCGCCAAGCTCGGCCCCGACGCCAAGAGCCAGGTGACCGTACGCTATGTCGACGGCAAGCCGGCTGAAGCCACCTCGATCGTTCTTTCCACTCAGCACCTGGACGACAGCTGGGATTCGAAGAAGGTTCGCAGCGTCGTCGAGCCCTATATCCGCGAAGCTCTCGGCGACCTGAAGATCGCCGACGATTGCAAGTGGTACATCAACCCCACCGGCAAGTTCGTCATCGGCGGCCCGGATGGTGACGCCGGCCTCACTGGCCGCAAGATCATCGTCGACACCTATGGCGGTGCTGCTCCGCATGGCGGTGGCGCATTCTCCGGCAAGGACACGACGAAGGTCGACCGTTCGGCTGCCTATGCTGCCCGCTACCTCGCCAAGAACGTCGTAGCTGCCGGCCTTGCCGACCGTTGCACGATCCAGCTCTCCTACGCCATCGGTGTTGCCCAGCCGCTGTCGATCTATGTCGACCTGCACGGCACCGGCAAGGGTGTGACCGAAGATCAGGTCGAAGCCGCGATCCGCCAGAACATGGACCTGTCGCCGTCGGGCATCCGCCGCCACCTCGACCTCAACAAGCCGATCTATGCCAAGACCTCCGCTTACGGCCATTTCGGCCGCAAGGCTGGCCGCGACGGCTCGTTCTCCTGGGAGCGCACGGATCTCGTGAAGGGTCTCAAGGACGCGGTCAAGACCAAGGCTGCTGCATGACGGATATGGAACGCCGGGGCCGGGCGACCGAAGCGTTTTTCGGTCGCCGCAAGGGAAAAGCCCTGCGTGAACAGCAGGCCGATCGGCTTGCTACACTGCTTCCGGCATTCATCATCGATCTCTCGGCGGCTCCCCCGAAGCCGCCGAAGGACATTTTCGCTGATCCGGTCGAGAAAATGCGGCTGGAGATCGGCTTCGGCGGTGGAGAACATCTCATCCACCGCGCGCTGGAAACGCCTTCGACGGGCTTTATCGGCGTCGAGCCTTTTGTAAACTCCATGCAGAAGCTGCTTGCACGCGTCGACGAAACGGGTGCGCGCAACGTGCGTGTCTATAACGATGACGCGACGCAGCTTCTCGACTGGCTTCCCGATCATTGCCTCGATCAGATCGACCTGCTCTATCCGGACCCCTGGCCGAAGCGGAAGCACTGGAAGCGTCGCTTCGTCTCCAAGACCAATCTCGACCGTTTTCACCGGGTGCTGAAGCCAGGCGGGCTGTTCTGCTTCGCCTCAGACATCGACACCTATGTGAACTGGACGCTGCTGAAATGCCGCGACCATGGCGGCTTCGAATGGATGGCGCAGAATGCCGCCGACTGGCTGACGCCCTATGAGGGCTGGCCGAGCACCCGCTATGAAGCCAAGGCTCGCCGCGAAGGTCGCTCCTCGGCCTATCTCACCTTCAAGCGTGTCTGACCTACCTAGGTGTGAGCTTTCAGGGCAGATCAGCCATCACGACATCCTCGACGCCTTCGACGGCTTGGCCGATGACGGAGCCGTCGGGCGCGATGATGGCTGTGCAGCCATAGCCGAACCACCGGTCTGGGCCTTCGTCGACTGCGCCTACGGCGTCGCAACACATGTACCAGCGCTTCGTCCGCCGCGCGCAGGAGCGCATATGCTCCAGTGATTCCTCGCGCCAGATCTCGGCCTTGAGGGGCCGCAGTACCATATTGATCGGGCAGCAGATCAGATCCGCGCCCTGTGCAACGAGCCTGTCAGCGGCATCGGGATAGTTGGTGTCGTTACAGATATTGATGCCGAAGGTGCGGCCGGCGCGGCTCCAGACAGGGAAGTCCGTTCCCGGAGCACAGCCGCTCTCGATGGGGTAAGCCTTGGCATAGGTGCCACGCAGCACGCCGGCTTCGATCACGACAGCACTGTTGAAGACCGCTTCGCCACGGCGTTCGAAACAGCCTATGACGGCGGTCGCCTTTGTCGGCGCGAGCTTTTCAAGGATCGAAAGGAATGCCGGACTGTCGAGCGATAGCGCACGGCCCTCAACCAGGCTCTGCCGGTAGCTATGTCCCTGGAGATAGGATTCGGAAAAGAGGACAAGATCGACGCCATGCGCATCGGCCCAGAGCAAATCGCTCAATATCGCATCGGCCGCGGCCTCCGCGTCGTCGAAAATAGGAAAACGCTGGAAGGCGGCTATACGCATGAGCAAGGGACTAGCATGAGTCCCTCGCATCGCCCATTATCATTCTTCACACATGCATTCTGACGGCCGGCCTTGCGGCAGCCCGGTCATGATCAATGCAGGCTGACTGTCTTCAGCTCGTCTTCGGCAGCCTTGAAGAAGGTGCTGGAGCGGTTATCCGTCAGCAGGATCGGTGTGCCATCAGCGCCGAACAATGCCCAGAGATCAACGCTTGGATCGATATCCGGCGCCTCGGGGAAGCACTTGGCAACCTCTTCATTGCGTATTTTCCGGATATAGGCGACCTCGCCATTGCCGATGCCGGCAAGTTCGGACTTGGTCAGACGCGACGTAGCTTCTTTCATCAACATTCCTGTTCCTCCGAGAGAAGGGACCAACGGTTCAACAAACCGTTGTGCTACTGTGAAACCGAAATGTTAATTTTCTTGATCATGCGCGCCGGTTCCGGGCGAATTAGATCTACCGAGAGCAGACCGTTCTTGAGGCTTGCGCCTAAGACCTGCATGCCATCCGCGAGAACGAAGGTCCGCTGGAACTGTCTCGCCGCAATGCCACGATAGAGATAATCGCGCTCGCCCTGATCGACCTGGCGGCCACGGATCAGAAGTTGGTTTTCCTCAGTCGACACATCGAGCTCTTCTTCACTGAAACCGGCGACTGCAAGCGTGATGCGAAGCCGCTCAGGCGCGTCGTGGCCTGCGGCGATGCGTTCGATATTATAGGGTGGATAACCATCGCTCGCCTTGGAAATCCGCTCGAGCGTCTTTTCCATGGCATCGAAGCCCAGAAGCAGTGGGCTGGCGAAAGGGGTGATGCGGCTCATCTTCCAAAGTCCTTGATGCAAGCGACCTCTCCGGACCTCAACATGCAGCATCCGGGTACCGTTAATATGGGAACGACGGTTGCCCCCTGCAAGGCGTGATGGCCGCCGGCCGGGCCTCCCATATTTTAAGGCAAAGCTTCGTAAGACCGTTTCCTTGACAAAGGACGCAGCGCCCCGCATCAAAACATGCCCCGGCGCACTGTGTTGATTTGCGACGGGAGCGTGAAGACAATGAAAAGGTGCATGCTAGAGCGACGCGCACCAGAGGATGGAACTACCCGGATGGCAGAACCGAGAAAGATCATTATCGACACCGACCCCGGCCAGGACGATGCCGCCACGATCATGCTGGCCTTCGGCAGCCCGGGAGAGCTTGATGTGTTGGGCATCACCACTGTCGCCGGTAACGTGCCGCTGTCTCTGACAAGCCGCAATGCGCGCATCATCTGCGAGCTTTGCGAGCGGACCGATATCAAGGTCTTTGCCGGGGCCGACCGGCCGATCGCCCGCAAGCTCGTCACCGCCGAGCACGTGCATGGCAAGACAGGTCTCGACGGCCCTACTCTTCCTGAGCCGACGATGCCGCTGCAGGCACAGCATTCCGTCGACTTCATCATCGAAACGCTGCGACACGAGCCGGAAGGCACAGTTACGCTCTGCACGCTCGGACCGCTGACCAATATCGGCCTGGCCTTCCAGAAAGCGCCCGACATCGTGCCGCGTATCCGCGAACTTGTCATGATGGGCGGCGGTTTCTTTGAAGGCGGCAACATCACGCCAGCTGCTGAATTCAACATCTATGTCGATCCGGAAGCCGCCGATATCGTGTTCCGCTCCGGCGTGCCCGTCGTCATGATGCCGCTCGACGTCACGCATCAGCTTCTGACCCGCAAGGACCGCGTGAAGCGCATGGCCGAAATCGGCACGGCGCCCGCCAAGGCGATGGTGGAGATGCTGGAATTCTTCGAGCGCTTCGACATCGAAAAATACGGTTCGGACGGCGGCCCGCTGCACGACCCGACGACAGTCGCCTACCTGCTGAAGCCTGAGCTCTTCAAGGGCCGGGACTGCAATGTCGAGATCGAGGTAGCTTCGGAGCTGACCGTCGGCATGACCGTTGTCGACTGGTGGCATGTGACCGAGCGCAAGCGCAATGCGAAGGTCATGCGCTACGTCGATGCCGACGGCTTTTTCGATCTGCTGATCGAGCGCTTCGCGCGGATTTAGCCCATCAAGTCAGACAGAAATAGAAAAGGCCGCTGACGCGGCCTTTTTCAATTCCCTCAGGCGTCCTTCTCGTCCAGCACCGAGTTGGCCTCGGCTTCCACGAGTTTTGGACCACCCTTGGCGACGCCGACCATGGCCGGGCGCAGCACGCGCTCACCGATGGAGAAACCGGCCTGTACGACCTGCACGACCGTATTGTTCGGCACTTCGGTATTCGGCACTTCGAACATCGCCTGATGGAAGTTCGGGTCGAACTTCTGGCCGACCGGCTCCAGCTTACGAACGCCGTGGCGCTCGAGAGCCGAGAGCATGGAACGCTCGGTCATCTCGACACCCTCGATCAGCGTCGTCAGGCCAGCGTCGGCAGCAGCCTTGACCTCGGGCGGAATGGCGTCGATCGCACGGCGCAGATTGTCCGAGACGGCCAGCATGTCGCGGGCGAAGCCTGCGACGGAATAGGACTTGGCGTCCTTGACCTCGCGCTCTGTACGGCGTCGCAGATTATCCATTTCAGCGGCAAGCCGCAGATAGCGGTCGCGCAATTCGGTATTCTCGGCCTTCAGAAGCTCAAGCGCATCCGGTTCGCCTGCAGCTGCTTCCTTCACGGCTTCATTCTCGACGTTTGCGGCGGCGTCGGCTGTGGCTTCCGCCGCAGCCGCGTCAGGTCCGTTCTTCGTCGTTTCATCAGTCATGACGGTCTCCGGTTCGTGTATTCTCAGATGCGCCCGATATCGATGTTTGGCCGGAAAAAATCAAGTCTGCGTGACGAAGAAGCTAAAATTCCGCCGGTTTCGCGCAAGGGATCAGAGAGATCCGCGCGAAAGGCGCGACACGAGCTGGGCCGTATAGTCCACCATCGGCACGATGCGGGAATAATTGAGCCGCGTAGGACCGATCACGCCCACCGCGCCGACGATGCGGTCGTCGTCATCGCGATAAGGAGCAACGATGAGCGAGGAGCCGGAAAGCGAGAAGAGCTTGTTTTCCGAACCGATGAAAATGCGCACACCCGGCCCGCTTTCGGCAAGGTTCAGGAGTTCGATCAAGCTGTCCTTTTTCTCGAGGTCATCGAAGAGCAGGCGCAGCCGGTCAAGATCTTCCGCCCCACCTACGCCTTCCAGCAGGTTTGCGCGGCCGCGGATGATGAGCTGTGCCGGCTTGGTCTCGTCCGAGCTACCGGCCCATACGGCGATGCCGCGCTCCACGAGATCCCGCGACAGCGCATCGAGCTCGTGGCGAACTTCATCTTTCAGCCGGCTCAATTGCAGGCGCAATTCCGGCAGCGTCTGGCCGGTCATGTGCGCGTTGAGAAAATTGGCGGCTTCGGTGAGCTGCGAGGAGGTAACGCCCGCAGGCAGTTCGATGATGCGGTTTTCTATCTGATCATGATCGCCGACAAGCACGGCCAGCGCCTTGGTAGGCTCCAGGCGGATGAACTCGACATGTTTCAGAACCGGGTCGCTCTTGGACGTGATAACGAGGCCAGCGCCGCGCGAAATGCCCGAGAGCATGCGGCTTGCCTCGTTCATCATTGATTCCACCGGATTGTCGCGGCTTCCGGCCCGGACCTGGCGGTCGATGCTGGCACGCTCCTCAACGGAGAGATCGCCGACCTGCATGAAGGCATCGACGAAGAAGCGCAGCCCGATCTGGGTCGGCAGGCGGCCGGCGCTGACATGCGGAGAATAGATAAGCCCGAGCTCTTCCAGATCGCTCATGACATTGCGAACGGAGGCAGGCGACAGAGACATGGGCAGAAGACGCGAGAGATTGCGGGAGCCTAAGGGCTCGCCATGCTCCAGGTAGCCTTCGACGATGCGCCGGAAAATTTCCTTCGACCGTTCATCCAGCGCAGCCACGGCATCCGAAATTGATGTCGACCTGTAGCTCATGAACTTTTCGCACCCGCACTGAATGATGTCAGGGAAATATAGCCATTCTGTCCCCCGTGGCAAAAGGGAATTTGCAAATGCACGCAGCCAATCGTAGAAGCGGGCGACGATACAATGCATGCATGACATTGCCCGAGACGCGCTTACGCTTTTCGGCATCATGTTTCAGGAGAAGAGAATGCGGCCTTCAGGCAGAAAAACAGACCAGATGCGCAAGGTCTCCTTCGAGCGCAATTTTTCCAAGCATGCGGAAGGTTCCTGCCTGGTAAAGTTCGGCGACACACACGTGCTCTGCACGGCAAGCCTCGAAGACAAGACCCCGCCGTGGCTGCGCAACACCGGCAAGGGCTGGGTCACCGCCGAATATGGCATGCTGCCGCGCGCAACCGGCGAACGCATGAAGCGCGAAGCTGCTGCCGGCAAGCAGGGCGGCCGCACGCAGGAAATCCAGCGCCTCATCGGCCGCTCGCTGCGTGCCGTGGTCGATCTGACCGCGCTCGGCGAACGCCAGATCACGCTCGACTGCGATGTCATCCAGGCGGATGGCGGCACGCGCACGGCCTCGATCACCGGCGGCTGGATTGCGCTGTACGACTGCCTGCGTTGGATGGAAACCCGCAACATGATCAAGGCCGACCGCGTGCTGAAGGATCATGTCGCGGCGATCTCCTGCGGTATCTTCGCCAACCAGCCGGTCATCGACCTCGATTATCTCGAGGATTCCTCGGCCGAGACCGATGCCAATTTCGTCATGACGGGCGCCGGCGGCATTGTGGAGATTCAAGGCACGGCAGAAGGCACGCCTTTCACCGAGGAAGAATTCTCCTCGCTGATGGGCCTTGCGAAAGCAGGCATTGCCGAACTGGTGGATCTGCAGAAGCAGGCGATCGCCTGAGGCCTATTCAAGCCTCGCTATTGAATTTCCTTGTCCCTGCTCCCGGGGGCAGGGCCGGACAAGGGGCGGGCAATGGCGCAACCCATCGAAGGCATTCTTGAGACCGCGCTCTACGCAACCGATCTTGATGCGGCCGAAGGCTTCTACGGAACTGTGCTGGGCCTTGAGAAGATCGCACGTTCGGGCAACCGCCATGTATTTTTCCGCTGCGGACCGGGCGTGCTCCTGATCTTCAACCCGGAGGAAACGGTGAAGCCACCGGCACCTGACAGCCTGCAGGTTCCGCCACATGGCACCATCGGAAAAGGCCACGCCTGCTTCAGGGTTTCGGGAGATAATCTCGATGCGATGGCGGAGAAGCTGAAAGCTGCCGGCATCGGCATCGAATCCGAGGTTCACTGGCCGCAGGGCGGCCGATCGATTTATTTCCGCGATCCTGATGGCAATAGCCTGGAATGCGCGGAGGCGAAAATCTGGGGCATGGGATAAGGATACTTTATGCGTAAGCTTGAAACCAAGACTATTGTCGTCGCCAGCCATAATCAGGGCAAGATCCGCGAAATCCAGGATCTGATCGGGCCGCTTGGCTTCACCGCCAAATCGGCTGCCGAGCTCAATTTCATCGAGCCCAAGGAAACAGGGACGACCTTCGAGGAAAATGCCACGATCAAGGCAATCGCCTCGGCCAAGGCCTCCGGCATGCCCGCGCTTTCTGACGATTCCGGACTCGTCGTCGATGCCCTCGGCGGTGATCCCGGCGTCTACACGGCCGACTGGGCGGAGACAGGCAACGGCCCCCGTGATTTCAACATGGCCATGGAAAAGGTCGAGAAGGCACTGGAAAAGGCAGGTGCCACGAAGCCGGAGCAGCGCAGCGCGCGTTTCGTCAGCGTGCTCTGCCTTGCCTGGCCGGATGGCCACACGGAGCTTTTCCGCGGCGAAGTGGAAGGCACCGTTGCCTGGCCGCCGCGTGGAACGCAGGGTTTCGGCTATGATCCGGTCTTCCAGCCAGAAGGCTATGATGTGACCTTCGGCGAGATGAGTGCGGAGGAAAAGCATGGCTGGAATATCGGCAAGCCGCAGGCGCTGTCGCACCGCGCTCGCGCCTTCAAGCTCTTTGTCGAAACCTGCCTGGAAGCATAAGGCCAAGCTTAGAACATGATCGATTCGCCTGCGCTGATGTCCGACGCAAAGCTTCTGCCTGATACCGGCGAACCCGGTTTCGGGATCTATGTGCATTGGCCTTTTTGTGCGGCGAAGTGTCCCTATTGCGATTTCAACAGCCATGTCCGCCATCAGCCGGTCGATCAGGAGCGCTACGTCGCAGCTTTCCTAAAGGAGATCGCCACGGCCCGCCAGATGAGCGGGCCGAAGACGGTGACCAGCGTATTCCTCGGCGGCGGCACGCCCTCGTTGATGAAGCCGGAAACGGTCGACGCGATCATGAACGGCATTTCTCGACACTGGCATGTGCCCGACGGTATCGAGATCACGATGGAAGCCAACCCCTCGAGCGTTGAGGCCGAACGCTTCCGCGGCTATCGCGCAGCCGGAGTCAACCGCGTCTCGCTCGGTGTGCAGGCGCTGAACGATCGCGATCTCAAATTCCTCGGACGACTGCATGACGTTGCCGACGCGCTGAAGGCGATCAGGCTGGCGCGCGACATCTTCCCGCGCATGTCCTTCGATCTGATCTATGCCAGGCCGAACCAGACGGTTGAGGAATGGGAGAGCGAGCTGAAAGAAGCGATCTCCTATGCAGTCGATCACCTTTCGCTCTACCAGCTTACCATCGAGGAAGGCACGCCCTTCTACGGCCTCCACAAGGCCGGAAAGCTGATCGTGCCCGATGGGGACCAGTCCGCCGCACTCTATGAGGCCACGCAGGAAATCACCGAGCGTGAAGGATTGCCGGCCTATGAGGTATCCAACCATGCCCGGCCCGGCGCCGAGAGCCGCCACAACCTCACCTACTGGCGCTATGGCGATTATGCCGGCATTGGCCCCGGCGCACATGGGCGCCTGACGCGCGGGCCAGAAAAGATCGCGACCGCTACGGAGCGCAAGCCGGAAGCCTGGCTGGACCTCGTCGAAAGCGACGGGCACGGTATCATCGAGCAAGAGCGCCTCGGTTTCGATGAGCAGGCCGATGAATTGCTGCTGATGGGTCTGCGCCTGAAGGAAGGCGTCGATCTCGCCCGCTGGCAGCAGCTTTCCGGCCGCGACCTCGATCCGAAGCGCGAAGAGTTTTTACTGGAACACCGCTTCATCGAACGGATCGGCAATTCGCGGCTGCGCTGCACTCCGTCAGGCATGTTGATCCTTGATTCCGTTGTCGCGGACCTCGCCTGCTAGAGCATTCCCGTTATTCTTCGAAACACGGGAATGCTCTATCTCTGTTTTTACGCAGTTCCGGGCACAAAACCGCAGCACAGTTTTGCTGAAATTGCTCTAGGCCGCGTCAAGCAGCGCGCCTCTTTCTGAAATTGAAGAGCCTTCCATCGATCGCCGCAAGGCCGATCGCGATTAAGGCCATGCCAATCAGATGCTTGAACTGCAGCTGCTCGCCGAGTGCTGCAGCGCCAAGCAGGATCGCGCTGACGGGGATCAGAAAGGTGACAAGCATCAGATTCGTAGCGCCCGCCGTCGCCAGGATGCGGAAGAAGAGCACATAGGCCACGGCAGTCGAAAGGATCGCAAGGCCTGATAGCGCCAGCCAAGTTTCGGCGGAGGGCATGACGAGCGTCCAGGGCTGGTCAACAATCAGCGCGATCGGCAGCATCAGCACGGTGGAAGCAGTCACCTGCCCGGCTGCCGGAATGAGTGGCGCAAGGCCCATCCGGCGGAACCGCCGTCCCCAGATGCCAGCCAGCGAATAGGAGAAGGCCGCACCGAGAACCGCGAGCTGGGCAAGCACGTTCGAGCCGAGATCCTTCAAGGCTTCAAAACCGATCATGTAGGCCACGCCGGCAAACCCGACGATCACGCCGAAGAGACGGTTTGCCGTCAGCTTTTCATCCGCCGTCAGCACATGGGCAACGACCACGGCAAAGAGCGGCGTCGTGGCGTTGAGGATCGAGGCGAGGCCGCTCGCAATATGTGTCTGGCCCCAGACGATCAGGCAGAAGGGAATCATATTGTTCAGAAGCCCCATGCCAAAGAAAGCGATCCAGCTCTGCCTGTCGCGCGGCATGGTGTGGCCCATGGCGCGCACGATCAGATTGAGTGCGATAGCGGCAAGCAGCACGCGCCCGGTCACGATGGTGAAAGGTGGCAGCGCCTTTACGAGAATGCCGTTGAAGAAGAAGGAGCCGCCCCAGAGAAGCGACAGCACGATCAGCATCGCCCATTCTGCAGCTCCCATGGACTTTTGAATGGACATGACAATCTCCTTTGTCGATTTTTGCTAAAGTGTTCTTCCCGACTCACCCGTCTCGATTTGCCAGATGTATCAGTTTTTATTAGTATTCCCTGCATCTGACAAACGAGCATTTCTGACTACATGATTGAGTTGAGCTAAAGCATGATCGATCCTCTGCCCTCACTGTCAGCCCTGCGCGCCTTTGAGGCGACGGCGCGTCATCTAAGCATGACGCAGGCGGCGCACGAGTTGCACGTCACGCCTGGCGCCGTCAGTCTGCAGATCCGCGATCTCGAAGCCTCGCTTGGCGTGTCGCTGTTCGAGCGGCGAACCCGGCAGATTCTGCTGACGGCGGAAGGCCGGGACTATTTCGCGACACTGCGCACCGCCTTCCAGCTCGTACGCGAGGCGACGGCATCGCTGACCGCACGGCGGCGCGGCAATGCGCTGACGCTCACCTGTACGGCAGGTTTTGCAACACACTGGCTACTGCCACGGCTTCAGCGGTTCGAGGACATGCATCCTGATATCGATGTGCGCATCAGCGCCTCCCATCGCATGTTCGATTTCGAGCGCGACGGGATCGATCTCGCCATCCGCCATGGGCTTGGGGGTTATGAGGGATTGATCAGCGAACGGCTGGTGGATGACGAACTGGTGCCGATCTGCACGCCGGCGCTCGCGGCGACCCTTGGCGCCGATCCTTCGCCCGATCTGCTCGCAGGATATCAGCTCATCCATGACGTCTACCGCCGCGACTGGCAGCTCTGGCTGGCCGCAGCGGGCGCCACCAAGGTGGATGCCTCCCGTGGCCCGATCTTCAGTGATGGCAACGGCGCCTTCGAGGCTATGAAATCGGGTTTCGGCGTGGCGCTGATGCGCCGTTCATTCATTGAGAAGGAACTTGCCGAAGGCCGACTCGTCGCTCCGTTTCCGCTGGGGCTGACAAGCAAGCTTGCCTACCATCTCGTCTATCCGGGCACAGCGCTGGAACGGCCGGCGGTCGCGGCCTTCCGGCGCTGGCTGCTTTCGGAGGCGAGAACTTAGAGCCTTTCCGTTTTTCTTCGAAATACGGAAAGGCTCTATCTTTTTGTTCTAACGCAATTCCGGACGCAAAACCGCTGCACACTTTTGCTGGAATTGCTCTAATCCCTGCTGGTAGCACCCGCCTTGAACAAGCTGCCCGTCGGTGTCTTAAGGAACATGTCCAGCGGAATGTGCTCCTGATGCAGGAAGCCATTGGCCGGCAGCAGCCCGTCGCGGACCATTTCAATGACCGCAACCACCGAGGCCGACGTCGTCCAGGCGATTGCCGTACGCCGGGCGCCGGCAATCTCGATCGGATAATAGGCGCGGACAAATTCCTTTCGGCGCAAGGAGCCGTTGATCGTGCCTTCGGCCGCGACATGCACATAGACGACATCATCATCGACCGGCGGCTTGGCGTTGGTCAGGATTTCGCCGGCGAGCTGGCGTTTGTCACGCATCAGAAGCTCATGGAAGAAGAAATTCATCAGTTCCATGTGGCCAGGATAACGCATCGTCTTGTAATCGAGATTATCGACCTTGCCGAGCATGGTGTCGCACATGGTGCCGAGGCCGCCCGAGGTCGTAAAGGCCTCCAGCTTGACGCCGCCGACATAGATCGTTTCGTGCCATTCCATCGGCGAGACGAGCTTACGAACCCCGCCCTCGATGACCTCGCAATCGTTCAGATATTCATTGACCACACCTTCCGGCGACCAGTTGAAGGCATAGCCCAGAAGCCCGGTCGGATGCTGTGGCAGAGCGCCGACGCGCATGCGGATCGAGCGGCAGCGGTCGAAGCCATCGGCAAGGCTTGCGCCGACGATGCCGACGAAGCCAGGCGCTAGGCCGCATTGCGGCGCCATCAGACCGCGAGCGGTTTTGGAAAGCTCGATGATGAAATTGGTGGCCGGCACGTCCTCGGTCAGATCGAAATAGTGGATGCCGGCAAGATGGGCAGCCCGCGCCAGCTCTATATTCAGATGATAGGGCAGGCAGGACAGGACCGCCTCGACGCTCGACAGCAGCTCGCCGATGACAGAGGTATCCGTGATATCGCCGGCCCGGCATTTGAAGGGCAGGTCGCCCACGGGCAGTTGTGCATCGACGCCGATGACCTCGAAGCCGCCCTCATGCAAAAGCGTCGCCGCCAGCCGTCCGACCTTGCCGAGGCCGATCACGGCAATCCGTTCAAAACTCATTGATGTCCTCCCGAGCGCCGACGTTCTTCACCGGCGCATTTTTCTCACGTTGGGGCTGTATAGAATAAAAAGCTTATAAAAGAAAACAGCCGGGATTGCTCCCGGCTGCTGAAACGCGATGGCTGCGCACCGCTTATTCGTTGATGAGGCGCTTCAAAAGCTCGATCTCATGCGACAGCTTCGTGTCTCCCGAGATCAGTTCCTCGATCTTGCGCACGGCATGCAGAACCGTTGTGTGATCGCGTCCACCGAAGCGGCGTCCGATCTCCGGGAAGGAACGCGGCGTCAATGTCTTCGCAAGATACATGGCGATCTGGCGTGGCTTGACGATGACACGCGTGCGGCGGTTCGAGACCAGTTCCTGTCGCGAGACGTTGTAGTGACGCGCGACGATACGCTGGATATCCTCGATACGCACACGGCGCGGCTCGCCGGAACCGACGAGATGGGCCAGAAGCTCATCCACGCGCTCGATCGAGAGGTTCGGCTCGAAGGAGCGGCGGAAGATCAACTGGTTGAAGGCGCCTTCCAGTTCGCGGCCGCTTGCCGTGATGTTGCGGGCAACATGCTGCAGCAGATCGGTCGAGATTTCCAGCGATGGATCCTCCAGACGGGCAACCGCAAGGCGACGATTCAGGATTTCGAGACGCATCTCGTAGTCGGGACCATCGAGTTCGATCGCAACACCACCCTGCAGACGCGAACGGACGCGTGGATCAAGCGATTCCAGCTCCCACGGCGCTCGGTCGCCGGCGACGACAACCTGCTTGGCGCTGTCGAGCAGCATGTTCAGCAGGTGGCAGAACTCGTGCTGTATCATCTTGCCCTGCAGGAACTGCATGTCGTCGATGATCAGAAGGTCGATGTTACGCAGCGAGTCCTTCAGTGTCAGTGCATCATTGTCGCGGATCGCTGTCGCGAAACGCCACATGAAGTATTCCGCTGTGAGATAGACAACGCGCAGGCCACGCGGGTTCTGCACCGCTGCATTGGCGATCGCCTGCAGCAGATGGGTCTTGCCGAGGCCGACGGTCGCATGGACGAAGAGCGGGTTGAAGCGCACAGCGCCCTGACCTGCTTCCGCAATGGTCTTTGCGGCGGCGAGCGCCACACGGTTGGAGCTGCCCTCAACGAACGTGTCGAAGGTGAAGCGAGAATCCAGCGGCGAGCCAAAGAGCGGCGAACCGACACTTGCCGGGCGTGCCGCAGCGGCGGCCGATACAGCCTGCTGGACGATCTGCCCCGCCGGCTGGGCAGATGCCGGGCGGCGAAGCTGGGTGGGCTGGGTGACCGGCTCGACGGAGACTGCATCGTCCAGCGCCTTCGTGCCGGCGCGCGTTGCCGTGCGCACAAGGATCTCGACTTTCAGGATTTCGGGGTCTTCAGCCTGGAACAGGCCAACAATGAGATCGAGATACCGGTTGTTGATCCACGACTTCAGAAAGGTCGTGGGAACGGTGAGACGGACGACACTCTTGGAAACCGAATGAAGCTTGAGCCGTGCAAACCAACTTGCATAAACGTCAGGACCAACTTGTGCCTTCAGACGCGCGCTGACGCGTTCGAAGAGAACACCATGCTTCATCTCGCCCTTTTCTTCCGTTGCGCTCAGGTGAATGGAACCGAAAGACTGCTGTGCAGCTTCCCCGTTATCCAGTGCACCCGTCGTCATCGAATTCATCTGCATAATGCCGCCTTTCATTTCCTCGGGCGGTCATTCGTTGACAGCCGCCCGATCATTCCCCGCTTTGACAAAGCCGGCGGCATCTTCATGAGCCGCTCTCGCATGCCGGTTCACTCAAACACTGTCCCTTTCGGGACTGACACAGAAACCCGGCGGTGGTCGCGGTCATGCGACAACCGTCTCAAAGCCTCTATGTCAGGCTGGCGGCCGATCCTCGTTTTTCGCCCGCAAGCCCGAACGCAATGCTACACTTTCCCCTGCCCTTCTCCTGGCCTCACGCAAAACGTGTAGCCGCGGAGCGCACAAAACGTCCCCGTCCCGTGACAGCCACGTCACGGTACAATGCCGTCGAGTGCGTGAGAAAACGGAAGCTGTCCGCTCCGTTGCAAATGACACAGAGCCATCATCCTGCCGACTTGGCAGTTTGGACTGACTTCTGCAGGTGATGTCCGCGCCCTTTGCTGGACGCCATTTAGGCAGGATCAAAAGGCAAGATCAACGATGAATTTTACGCAAAATTAAGACGCGGCCATTGACTCCGGCGGGGCCTTTAGGGCGTCACACCAACGTCAAAAAAGAATCGCTTTTGAATCAAGGAGATTCCCCGACCGGGTTATTTTGGACACGCATAAAAAGAAAAAAGAAAAAATCTTCTTGACTCATTTGAGGCCACGGGTTGCGTGACCAGAGTCGCAAGCCTTAAAAAGATCCTTGCGTAAGCTATTGTTTTAAAACAATTTTTCCTGTCATGCCCCTGACACGAAATCGTCGCAGGATTAACCATACCCACGGCGGGCGGCGGAATCGAAAAAGCCCGGTAAAATTACCGGGCTAATCATAACGAGCAATTCGTTAATGAGATATTTAGGCGTTCGCAGAAGCCGAAAGGGCCTTCACACGAGCAGCGAGGCGCGAGACCTTGCGGGATGCCGTGTTGGCATGCACGACGCCCTTGCTTGCGGCGCGCGCCAGCTCGGGCTCAGCGGCGATGAAGGCTTCCTTTGCCTTGGCGGCATCACCAGCGGCGAGTGCCTCTTCGACCTGGCGAACGTAGGTACGAACGCGCGAACGGCGAGCCTTGTTGACTGCGGTGCGGCGTGCGATCTTGCGGGTCGCCTTTTTCGCCGAAGTTGTATTGGCCATGGATGCCTCTCTCAAGAATTCGAACAAAACTCCGCCATTGCCGCGCTGGCCCTGCGGCCACTCAATTCAGCAATGCGGGAGCATTAGCGGAAAACCTGACCGGCTTTCCGAACCGTGGGCGGGCATATAACGCTAAAGCCGCGCCACGTCAACGCGCATTTTCAAGGAAAAGCCCCTTTCCCGCCGCCGTCCGCTCACCTGTTCTTGAAGGCCGGTTTGCGCTTCTCGATGAAGGCGGCCATGCCCTCTTTCTGGTCCTCGGTCGCAAAGAGGCTCTGGAACAGACGGCGCTCGAAACGCAGGCCCTCTTCCAGCGTCGTCTCGAAGGCGCGGCTGACCGCCTCCTTGGCCATCAGCACCGAGGGGCGCGACAGCGATGCGATCCTGGTAGCGGCCTCCATCGCTTCGTCCAGAAGCCGCTCAGGGGCCACCACACGCGAAACGAGTCCCGCGCGCTCGGCTTCCGCCGCATCCATCATCCGGCCGGTCAGGATCAGGTCCATCGCCTTGGCCTTGCCAACCGCCCGCGTCAGGCGCTGCGAGCCGCCGATGCCAGGAATGACGCCGAGTGTGATCTCCGGCTGGCCGAACTTTGCAGTCTCGGAAGCAATGATGAAGTCGCAGAGCATGGCAAGCTCGCACCCACCACCGAGCGCAAAGCCGCTGACGGCGGCGATGATCGGCTTGCGGGCCTTGGCGATCTCGTCCCAGCCGCTGATGAAATCGCTCTTATAGACTTCGGCGAAATCGAGCGGCTGCATTTCCTTGATATCGGCGCCCGCGGCAAAGGCTCGCTCGGAACCGGTCAGCACGATCGCGCCGATGGCATCATCCGCATGAAAGGCCGCATAGGCCAATTTCAATTCCTTGAGCACGGTCGAATTCAAGGCGTTCAGCGCCTGCGGCCGGTTCAGTGTGATCAGGCCGACATTGCCGCGGGTTTCGACAACAAGGGTTTCATAGGCCATGGCGCTCTCCTATTTCTGGCAGGTGGCGCAATAGAAGGTGGAACGGCCAGCCTGCACGATGCGCGAGACCGTACCGCCACAGCCCGGCGTGCGGCAAGCAAGACCTTCGCGATCATAGACGGAAAAGGAATGCTGGAAGTAGCCGAGCGAGCCATCCGTCTGGATATGGTCGCGCAGCGACGATCCGCCGGCGGCGATCGCATCGGCGATGACATCGCGGATGGAGGTCACAAGCAGGTTCAGCGCCTGCTTCGGCTTGCCCGTCTTCGTCACCAGCGTGCCGGCAGCGCGCACGGGCGACAGATGCGCCCGCCACAATGCCTCGCAGACATATATATTGCCGAGCCCGGCGATGGTCTTCTGGTCCAGGAGCGCGCTCTTTAGTGGCTGGGCCTTGCCGTCGAAACGCTTGGCCAGATAGGCGGCTGACAGTTCGTTGCCGGTCGGCTCCGGCCCCAGGCCGAACAGGAAAGGGTTGGCATCGAGCTCGGAACGGTCGGCAATATCCATGAAGCCGAAGCGGCGCGGGTCATTGTAGATAACGCGGCGCGGGCCACCCTCGCCGTCCAGATGGAAGATGGCGTGATCGTGTTTCTCGTCCTTGGAGCGCTCGTGGTGAAAATCGCCCGGCGTGGCAGTCAGTGGCCCCTGTTCGATCCGGAAGGAGCCGGACATGCCGAGATGGGAAATGATCGTCTTGCCGCTGTCGAGATCAATGAGCAGGTACTTGGCGCGCCGTCCGAGGCCGATGATCTTGCGGCCGGACACCTGCCGCTCGAAATCCTGAGGAAAGGGAAACCGCAGGTCGCCGCGGCGCAATTCCAGCCTCTGAATGCGCGCGCCTTCCATTGCCGGCGTCAGGCCACGCTTCACGGTTTCGACTTCTGGCAATTCCGGCATCTTAACCCATCTATATCTAACGTGTTTCAACCGCCCGCGATGTGCGCTATAGCGCCAACGTGCCGCGGGCGGACCGTGGCCCACAGATAGCGCCGCAGCCACGCTTTCGCTATGGTCGCCGCGCCGAATTCTTGATGTGAACGGAGTAGCTTGATGTCAGACAGCCGGACCTCCGCCGATGGCGGCATGGAAACGTCCTACGGCTTCCGCGAAGTACCGAACGGTGAAAAGCAGGGCCTCGTCAACGAGGTCTTCCACAAGGTCGCCAAACGCTACGACATCATGAACGACGTCATGTCCATGGGCATGCATCGCGCCTGGAAGGATGCGATGATTACGGCGCTGAACCCTCGCAAGGAGCCGGGCTACAAGGTGCTCGACGTGGCCGGTGGCACTGGCGACATCGCCTTCCGCATCGTTGAAGCCTCGAACCGCCAGGCACATGCGACCGTGCTCGACATCAACGGCTCGATGCTTGGCGTCGGCGCCGAGCGGGCGGAAAAGAAGAAGCTTTCGGACAATCTTACCTTCGTGGAAGCCAATGCCGAGGACCTTCCTTTCGAGGCAAACAGCTTCGATGCCTATACGATCGCCTTCGGCATCCGCAACGTGCCGCGGATCGAGGTGGCGCTCTCGGAAGCCTATCGCGTCTTGAAACGCGGCGGCCGTCTATTAGTACTCGAATTTTCGGAAGTGGAACTGCCGCTTCTCGACAAGGTCTATGAGGCCTGGTCGTTCAATGCCATTCCGAAGTTCGGCAAGGCGATCACCGGTGATGCCGAGCCTTACCAGTATCTCGTGGAATCGATCCGCAAGTTCCCGAACCAGGAGAATTTCGCGGCGATGATCCGCACCGCCGGCTTCTCGCGCGTGACCTATACCAATTATACCGGCGGCATAGCAGCGCTGCATTCCGGCTGGAAGCTCTGATCCGCATGAGTGCTTTCGGGGCATATTTCAGGCTCGTAAGGGTCGGCTGGATTCTGGTGCGTGAAGGCGTCATTTCGGCGCTGCCTTCGGAAGGCCTGCCGCCATCCGTGAGCCTGGCAAAATCCTTTGTCGGCATGTTTGCGCGCAATCGCAGCAAGTATCAGAAGCGCAGCGACCGGCTGGCGCAGGCCGTCGAGCGGCTTGGTCCATCCTATGTGAAGATCGGCCAGTTCCTTGCGACGCGCCCTGATGTCGTCGGCGTCGAGTTTGCAGACGACCTGTCACAGCTTCAAGACCGGATGGCCTTTTTCCCGGCGGCAGCCGCCAAGGCCAATATCGAAGGCTCGCTCGGGCGATCGATCACTGATCTCTACGCGAGCTTCGGCGATCCGATTGCAGCGGCCTCCATTGCGCAGGTGCATCCAGCCGAGGTCGATACGCCGAGAGGACCCAAGAAGGTCGCCGTAAAGGTCGTGCGGCCCGGTGTCCGGGCGCGGTTTGCCCATGATATCGAGGCGATGTATCTCGTCGCCCATATGCAGGAACGCTTCATGCCGGCCAGCCGACGCCTGCGGCCGGTCGAGGTGACGAAAACCCTGGAACAGACCACCAAGGTAGAGATGGACCTGCGCCTTGAGGCGGCTGCCCTTTCTGAGATTGCCGAGAATACCGAAAAGGATCCTGGCTTCCGCGTGCCGAAGGTTGACTGGGAGCGCACCGGCCGCGACGTCATCACCATGGAGTGGATCGACGGCGTCAAAATGTCCGATGTCGAAGGGCTGCGGGCTGCCGGCCACGATCTCAATGAGCTTGCGGACACGCTGATCCAGTCATTCCTGCGCCATACGCTGCGCGACGGCTTCTTCCATGCCGACATGCATCCGGGCAACCTCTTCGTCGATTCCGACGGCATGATCGTCGCTGTCGACATGGGCATTGTCGGGCGTCTCGGGAAGAAGGAGCGCCGCTTCCTTGCCGAAATCCTCTACGGCTTCATCACCCGCGACTATATCCGGGTGGCGGAAGTGCATTTTGAGGCGGGCTATGTGCCCGGTCACCACAATGTCGAGAGTTTTGCCCAGGCGATCCGGGCGATCGGCGAACCGATCCACGGTCAGCCTGCCGAGACGATCTCGATGGGCAAGCTGCTGACGCTGCTTTTCGAGGTCACCGAACTTTTCGACATGCAGACGCGGCCCGAGCTCGTCATGCTGCAGAAGACGATGGTCGTCGTCGAAGGCGTCTCGCGCATGCTCAATCCGCGCTTCAACATGTGGAAGGCGTCCGAGCCGGTCGTCGGCGACTGGATCAAGAACAATCTCGGCCCCAAGCGCATCGTCACCGATCTCAAGGATGGGCTGAAGGCGGCCGTGAAGCTCGCAGAAGCCGCGCCCGAAATCGCCGCCCAGACAGAAAAGTTCCACCATCAGCTTCTGCATATGAGCGAACACGGGTTGCGCTTCGATGAGCAGACGGCCGACGCCATCGGCAAGGCGGAAGCACGCCACAACCGCTCGGCCAAAGCGGCCCTCTGGATCATTGCGCTCACGCTTCTCTATATTGCCTGGATACTGAGCTGATCGGGAAGCAACAAAAGCATGATGTGTTCGGCATTTGGGATATCCCGCCAGACGTGAGGCTCGCTTAGTCTCGCCTCCATGGAGATGAGCACATGAAGCATGAACGCCCCGGAATCGAACTGAGCGGCCAGCCCTTCAGCTTTGCCGAGATGATGAGGATCGGCTCCGGCAAGGTTGCGCTTTCGGCCTCGGAGATCGGTATGCAGCGCGTGAAGATCGCGCGTTCGATCGTCGAGGATGCCATCGAATCCGGCATGCCGGTTTACGGCGCGACCACGGGCGTGGGCGCCATGAAGGATGTCGAATGGTCGCCCGAAGATCTCGAGGTCTTCAATCTCGGCCTCGTGCGCGCCCACCACTTCGGCACCGGCACACCTTTTTCCTGCAATGTCGTGCGCAATGCCATGGCGATGCGCGTCAACACGGCCCTGACCGGCCAGGTCGGCTGCACGCCCGATCTCATCGACGCCTATATGCGCATGCTGAAGGCAGATCTCATTCCGGTCGTGCGCCGCACTGGCTCGATCGGCTGTGCCGATATCGGCCTGATGGGCCAGATCGGCGCAGTGCTGACGGGCGTCGGCGAAGCGATCTATCGCGGCAACCGCATGCAGGCCGCTGAAGCCTTCCAGGCCGCCGGCATGGAGCCGGTGAGGATGGCGCCGCGCGACAGCCTCGCCTCGCTCAGCGTCAATGCCGTCAGTTTTGCCGCCGCCGCCGAAACGACACGCAATGCCGCCGCATCAATCCGTGTGCTGCTGGCAACCGGCATGATGGCCTCAGGTGCGCTTGGCGCATCGCGCGATCCCTGGCGGGCCGTGCGCCATGTCGGCACCGCACGAGAGGCGCTGATCGGCGCCTGGCTGTGCAATGCCTCGGACGAATGGGAATGGCCGGTCGCGACCCACGTGCAAGATGCGCTCAGTCTCCGCATGATCGCCCAAGTCTTTGGTGCCGTTATCGAGAACCTGCTTTCGACGGGCCATAAGATTCTCGCCGCCACCGGCCGCTCCGACGACAATCCCGTCGTCGTTGAGGGACGGGTGATGACATCTGGCGGATCGCTGCCGCTCGACGTGACCATCCTGCTGGAATCGGCGGCACTCTGCATGGCGCATGCAGCGCGCAACGCCTTCAACCGCTGTGTCCTGCTCGGCAACGGGCAGCGGCGCGGCCTGCCGGTCAATCTCGTGCCTCCGGGCCGCATCGCCACCGGCTTCGGACCAATCATCAAGCTTGCGGGCGAAATCTTTTCGCGCGTACTCTCCATGTCGAACCCGGTTTCGGCGCAATCGCTCGTCGTTGCGGCGGGCCTTGAGGACGAGGCAGCCTTCCTGCCACTCGTCATCGAACGCTTCGACCGGCAGATGCGGGCGCTGAAGCGTCTCGCCGCACTGGAAGCCCTGCTTTCGGCACAAGCGATCGATATTATCGGCGATACGCCGAAGGGCGTTGCTGGCATGCTCTATGAGGTCGTGCGCAAACATGCGGCCTTCTATACGGTCGACCGGCCGCTTTCGGCCGAGGTCGAGGCGATCGAAGAGGAACTCGGCTCGGATGCATTTCTCTCCAAGCTGATCGAGCAGGTACCGATTGCCTCCTTCGACGATTTCTTTGCACTTGGGTCGCTCGAGCGCATCGAGGAACGGCTGACGCGGGAACCGGCCATCATCTGAATTTCGACCTATCGAGGGAGACGCGGCATGGATTTCGATCTCGTTCTGCAGGGCACGGTGGTGCTGCCGGAGCGCATTGTCGAGGGCGGGTATGTCGCCGTTTACGACGGAAAGATCGCCGAAGTCGGTATCGGCGTTCCGCCTGCGGCCAAAGAACGGCACATGCTCGGCAAGGCACTGATCCTGCCGGGCGCCATCGATGCTCAGGTCCACTCGCTCTCCCAGAAGGACCAGGAGGATTTCATCTGGTCGACTCGCTCGGCCGCTGCCGGCGGCATCACCACCATCGTCGACATGCCTTATGATGAGGGCAATCTCGTCTGCTCGGCTGCTGCGGTGAAGAAGAAGGTCGATCATGCCGGCCCGCAGGCGCGGGTCGATTTCGCACTTTACGGTACCGTCGATCCCGAAGAAGGTGCTGCCCGCATCGCCGAGATGGTGGAGGCAGGCGTTGCCGCCTTCAAGTTCTCGACCTTCGGCACCGATCCCAAACGTTTCCCGCGCATTCCGCCCGCCCTGCTCGACGCCTGCTTTGCGGCCATCGCCCCGACCGGGCTAACGGCCGGCGTGCACAACGAGGATGACGAGGCGGTCCGCACCTATATGGAACAGGTGAAGGCAAGCGGCGTTACCGACTGGCGCGCCCATGGCCTGTCGCGCCCGCCGATCACCGAGCTGCTTGCCATGCACACGATCTTCGAGACCGGCGCCAATACCGGCTGCCCGTCCCATGTCGTGCATTGCTCGCTCGGGCGCGGTTACGACATCGCGCGGGCCTATCGCCGCGACGGCTTCGAAGCGACCGTGGAATGCTGCATTCATTACCTGACGCTCGATGAAGAAAACGATGTGAAGCGGCTCGGCGGCAAGGCGAAGATCAATCCGCCGGTGCGGCCGCGCGCCGAAGTGGAGACGCTCTGGCGCAGGGTCGCCGAAGGCAATGTCTGGCTGGTGTCGACCGATCACGTGAGCTGGTCGGAAAACCGCAAGACCAATCCCGACATGCTGGCGAATGCATCAGGTGTTCCGGGTCTGGAAGTCATGGTGCCGCTTTTCGTCAAGGGCGCGCTGGAACGTGGCATCCCCCTGACTTGGGCAGCGAAGCTTATGGCCGAAAATCCGGCGAAGCACTTCCGTCTCGACCATATCAAGGGCGCACTGACGCCGGGCAAGGATGCCGACATCGTCGTGCTGGAGCCGAAAGAGACGGTCTATGATGCTTCGGCCAGCGGCAACAATGTCGTTGGCTGGAGTCCCTACAATGGAATCCGCCTGCCGTGGACGGTTTCGGCCGCCTGGCTGCGGGGAGAGAAGATCACCGAGGAGGCCAAGGTTCTGGCCGAGCCCGGCGCCGGCCGCTTCGTGCGCCCGCTTGCGCGACAGGTGCTGGCATGAGCCGCAACCTGCCCGTCAACGCCGGCCGGATCTCCGCCGATATCGAAGCCCTCTCCACCATCACCGAGCCGGGGCATCCCTGGACACGACGGGCTTTTTCGCCGCTTTTCCTCGAAGGCCGCGCCTATCTTGAGGCACGCATGCGGGCGATCGGTCTCGATACCCGCATCGACCCATCAGGTAATCTGATCGGCCGGCGCGAAGGCGCAAAGCCAGGCTCGGGCATCATCATGCTCGGCTCGCATTCCGACACTGTCCCCGACGGTGGGCGATTCGATGGTATTGCCGGTGTTGCGGCGGCACTCGAAGTTGCGCGGGCGCTGCGCGAACAGGAGATCCATCTCGACCATGATCTGGAGATCGTCGATTTCCTGGCCGAGGAGGTCAGCATTTTCGGCGTTTCCTGCATCGGCAGCCGTGGCATGACCGGCCAATTGCCGCAAGCATGGCTCTCTCGCACAATCGAAGGTCGCGATCTCGCCGAAGCGATTGCCGAGGTCGGCGGATCGCCGGGTGTGCTTACTCATGAGAACAAGCCCGATATTGCCGGTTTTCTGGAACTGCATATCGAGCAAGGTCCTGTGCTTGAAAACGAGCGCAAGGATATAGGCATCGTCACGGCGATCTCGGGCATCACCCGCATCGAAATCACCGTCGAGGGTCGGGCCGACCATGCCGGCACGACGCCGATGGATACGCGTGCCGATGCGCTGGTTGCCGCTTCGCAGATCGTGCTCGATATCCGCAATGCCGCAAACGAGCTTGCCAAGACGCCCGGCCATTTTGCAGCGACCGTCGGCGAATTCCGCATCGAGCCGAATGCCGCCAATGTCGTGCCGTCGCGTGTCGTGTTGCTGATCGACGGGCGGGCCGAAATCCGCGCCGACATGGAAGCCTTCTGCCGCTGGCTGGACGGCCATACGGAAAAGCTCGCTCTGGCCTTTGGCGTGACGATCGCGCCCCCGAACCGCATCTCCGACAATTTTCCGACACCGAGCGACAAGGGCCTGCTCTCGACTCTGGAACGGGCCTGCGAGACTGTCGGCGCCAAACACCGCTTCATGGCCTCGGGTGCGGGTCACGATACGGCCTGGATCGCCCGCGTGGCGCCGGCTGCGATGATCTTCGTGCCTTGCCGGGAAGGCCGCAGCCACTCCCCGGATGAATGGGCTGAAAATGACGACATAGCGCTCGGGGCGGCCGTGCTTTTCGAGGCGGTGCGCGAGATGGACAGGACACTTACGACGGAGAAGGATAATGGGACGCATACTGGTTGAGAAGGACGTGGAAGCCGCCGTCAAGGGCGGTTCCGTCTATGCCGCCGGCGGTGGTGGCTGGGCCGATCACGGCCGCATGCTCGGTTATGCCGCCGTTAATGTCGGCAAGCCCGAACTCGTCTCCATTGAGGAACTCGGCGACAACGACTGGATCGCGACGGCCGCGGCTATCGGCGCACCGGCCTCGACCACGCCCTGGGAAATGCAGGGCATCGACTATGTGAAAGCCGTGCAGCTTCTGCAGGAGGCGCTCGGCGAAAAGCTCTCCGGTCTCATCATCGGCCAGAACGGCAAATCCTCGACACTGAACGGCTGGCTGCCTTCGGCCATCCTCGGCACCAAGGTCGTGGATGCCGTCGGCGATATCCGCGCCCATCCGACCGGCGACATGGGATCGATCGGCATGGCAGGGTCGCCGGAACAGATGATCCAGACCGCCGTTGGCGGCAACCGGGCTGAAAACCGCTATATCGAGCTGGTCGTCAAAGGCGCGACGGCGAAGATCTCGCCGGTGCTGCGGGCGGCGGCCGACCAGTCCGGCGGCTTCATTGCCAGCTGCCGCAATCCGTTGCGCGCCTCCTATGTCCGCAAGAATGCCGCGCTCGGCGGCATCTCGATGGCGCTGAAGCTCGGCGAAGCGATCATTGAAGCGGAAAAGAAAGGCGGATCGGCGATCATCGATGCGATCTGCAAGACGACGGGCGGCCATATCCTCGCCGAGGGTACAATCACCGAGAAGGATGTGGTCTATACCAAGGAGGCCTTCGACATCGGCACGATCACGGTCGGCGCCGGTGACAAGGCCGTGACCCTGCATGTGATGAACGAATATATGGCGGTCGACGATGCCGACGGCAGGCGCGTCGCAACCTTCCCCGCCGTCATCACCACGCTTTCCGAGGAGGGCGAGCCGCTCTCCGTCGGGCAGCTCAAGGGTGGCATGCATGTGTTTATCCTGCACGTGCCGAAGGACATCATTCCGCTGTCGGCCAGCGTGCTCGATCCGACCGTCTATCCGTCTGTCGAAAAGGCGATGGGCATCGAGATAGCACGCTATGCACTGGAGATGAGGGCCTGAGCCATGGCGCGCGATCCCGGCCTGGAAGAACTGATGCGCGAGGAACTCGGCGACCGACCGGGGCTTACCGAAAAATCCATGTTCGGCGGCTGGGCCTTTATGCTCAACGGCAACCTGCTCTGCTGCGCGCGTCAGGATGGCATGTTGCTGCGTCTCGGCAAGGGAAATGACGATTGGGCACTGGCTCTGCCGGGCGTGATCCAGATGCTGTCGGGCGAGCGGATCATGCATGGTTGGGTGCGGGCCAATGCCGATATCTATGGCGACGATGCCATGCGGCGGCGGCTCATCGACGCCGCACTTGCCTATGTGGGGCCGATGCCTGCCAAGTGAATGAACCGGTGCGCTTGCGCCGATGACGAAAAGACGAGGAACCCAAGATGCCGAAGGCCAATCCACGCCATCCGAAATTTCCAATTCCCGGTGGGCCGGAGCTGCGCGCCAAGGGCTGGCGGCAGGAAGCGCTGCTGCGGCTTCTGGAAAACGTGCTCTCGGTCGGTGAAGACCCCGACAATCTCGTGGTCTATGCTGCGCTCGGCAAGGCAGCGCGCAACTGGCCGGCGCATCGCGGCATCGTCAAGGCACTCACTGAAATGGATGAGGACCAGACGCTGCTCATCCAGTCCGGCAAGCCGATCGGTCTCGTGAAGACCCATGCCAAGGCGCCGCTCGTCATCATGGCGAACTGCAACATCGTCGGCCAGTGGGCGAAGGCCGAGGTCTTCTACGAGCTGCAGCGCAAGGGCCTGATCTGCTGGGGCGGTCTGACCGCTGGCGCCTGGCAATATATCGGCAGCCAGGGCGTCATTCAGGGTACCTATGAGATCTTCATGCGCATTGCCGAGCGCCGTTTCGGTGGCGACCTTCATGGCCGTTTCGTGCTGACGGCCGGGCTTGGCGGCATGGGCGGCGCGCAGCCGCTTGCCGGCCGTATGGCGGGTGCAGCAATCCTCTGCGTCGACATCGATCCGGAACGCGCCCGCAAGCGCCAGCAGATCGGTTACCTGCAGGAGATTGCGCCCGATCTCGACAGCGCGCTTGCGATGATCGATGCCGCGGTCAAGGAAAAGCGGGCGCTCTCCGTCGGTCTCGTCGGCAATGCGGCCGAGATCTATCCGGAAATTGCCCGACGCGGCATCGTGCCCGATGTCGTCACCGACCAGACCTCGGCGCATGATCTCGTCTATGGCTATGTACCGAAGGGCATGAGTATCGATCAGGTGAAGGGCCTGCGCGATGACGGCCAGGGCCAGCTGATGGCCGCCAGCCGCGCCTCGATCGTCGAACATGTCACCGCGATGCTGGAATTCCAGAAGCGCGGTGCCGAGGTCTTCGACAACGGCAATCTCATCCGCACCCAGGCGCGCGAGGGCGGCGTTGCCAATGCCTTCGACATTCCGATCTTCACGGAAGCCTATCTGCGACCGCTCTTTGCCCGTGCCATCGGCCCGTTCCGGTGGATGGCACTTTCGGGCGAGGAGAGCGATATCGCCCGCATCGACGATCTGCTGCTCGAGATGTTTCCCGACAACAAGATCATCACCAACTGGATCCGGCTGGCGCGCGAGCATATTCCCTTCGAGGGACTGCCGGCCCGTATCGCCTGGCTCGGCCACGGCGAGCGAACGGCGCTGGCGCGGCGAGTCAACGAACTGGTCGCCAATGGCGAGCTCAAGGGTCCAGTCGCCTTCTCGCGGGACCATCTCGATGCTGGCGCCATGGCGCATCCGAACATCATGACCGAGCGGATGAAGGATGGTTCGGATGCCATCGCCGACTGGCCGCTCATCGATGCGATGATGCTCTGCTCCTCGATGGCCGATCTCGTCGTCGTCCATTCCGGCGGCGGCGGTTACGCCGGTTACATGACGAGCTGCGGCGTCACGGTCGTGGCCGACGGCTCGGAAGCCGCCGACGAGCGCTTAGACCATGCGCTGACCAACGATACGGCGCTCGGCGTCATGCGTTATGCCGATGCCGGTTATGACGAAGCGCTGGACGAGGTGGCGAAGAAGGACGTGCCCTATATCCGGCTTGGCTGATCGCCGTCGTCACAGATGCCGCGTTTCGGCCGGCGCGGCGTCATAGCGATCGTGCATGCCATCAAAATAGGCGACCGGGGCGGCGGCAAGCTCTTCGGCACTGGCATCATCGAGGCAACTGAGGGCGATGGCGATGAAGGGGCCGATCGTCTCGTTGTCGTTACGGGCAAAGGAAGCCACGCCGCAATTCTCGCAGAAAAGGTGATGGATAGAGCCGGAGCCGAAAAGATATTCACGCAACCCATCCCTGCCCGAGACCAGCCGGAAGTCAGCGGGCTGAACGATTGCCAGCCAGCTGCGTTTCTTGCGGCAAACAGAGCAATTGCACTTGAAAGTGCCAGCCGAAAGGTCGAGCCCGGCCTCATAGGCGACGGCACCGCAATGGCAGCTTCCATGATAGATCTTCTTCACAATACTCCTCCGACTCTTATTTAACCTACAAGTTAAATTAATCGTCACAGGCCGGAAGTCAAGACGGCCGTCGAGCGAGCCGGCGTGCGGCGAGTGCTGACAGGAGAGCGAATGCCATCATGACCAGCGTGAAGATCACGATCGCCGCCCATCCCTCCATCGCCCAGAACCAGCCGCCGGCCGAGCCCATGACGCTGGAGCCAATGTAATAGGCAAGCATGTAAAGCGAGGAGGCGTGGCCCTTGGTGCCGGCGGCGAGTTTACCGACCAGACCACTTGCCACCGAATGGCTCATGAAGAAGCCGCTGGTCAGCACGACGATGCCGAGGATGATGAACGGCAGGGAGGCCGACAGCGTCAGAGCGCAGCCTGCGGAAGTGATGACGATGCCGGCCAGGAGCACGGTAAAATGGCCGAGCCGATCGCCCAGAATGCCACCGACGGAGGAGGCGCCGATACCGAACAAGTACACCGTGAAGATCAGGCCGAGTTCGGTCTGGTTCAGCTCGTAGGGCGGCGCGACGAGGCGGAAGCCGGCGTAATTGTAGATCGTCACGAAGGAGCCCATCGCAAAGAAGGCGATGGCGAAGATGAAGGGCAGAGCCGGATTGCTCAGATGCCCCATCCATGCCTTCAAATGGAATTGCGGATCGAAGCCGGCGCGGCGAACGAAATTGCGCGAGGGCGGCAGCAGCGCGATAAAGCCGATCGCGGCGGCAAGGCCGATGGTGCCGATCAGGAACAGAGCCGGCCGCCAGGAGAAATATTCGGCGAAAATGCCCGTCAGCACCCGCCCCGACATGCCGCCGAAGGCCGTGCCGCCGACATAGAGGCCCATGGTGGCGCCAAGGCCGCGCGGGTCGATTTCCTCCGCGAGATAGGCCATGGCAACGGCCGGAACACCGCCGAGCACGAAGCCCTGCAGCGCGCGAATGACCAACATCAGATGCCAGTTCGGCGCAAAGGCGGTGGCGATCGTCAATACGGCGGCGCCGATCAGCGAGATCGACATGAGGCTGCGTCGGCCAAGCCCTTCAGATACGGCAGCAGCGCAGACGATGGCGATCGCCAGGAAACCGGTGGAGAGCGACAGAGCCAGCGAACTTTCGGCAGGGCTGACGGAAAATTCCTGCGCGAAAATCGGCAACAGCGGCTGCACGCAATAGAGCAACGAGAAGGTGGCAAAGCCCGAGAGGAAGAGAGCCAGGCTGGCGCGGCGATAGGCCCCGGTGCCGCGGGTCAGATATTCCTTGGACTGTTTCCTGTCGGCCGTTTTCAGGTCGGCAACGTCTTGGATTGCAGTGTCGGACATTATCAATTCCTTCCTGCCCTCCGATCTAGCCAGGACGCCTCCATTTGTCCAATATATGAAACTGGCAATCCTGATAGGTTTTGGAGATAGCGATGGAGCTGCGGCATCTGAGGTATTTTCTGGCAGTGGCCGAAGAGGGTAATTTCACGCGGGCGGCCGCGCGCCTCGGCATCGGCCAGCCGCCGCTCAGTCAGCAGATCCGCGATCTCGAGACCGAAATCGGCGCCATGCTCTTCCATCGCGTGCCGCACGGGGCGGAGCTGACGGCAGCCGGTACGGCCTTCCTGCCGGAAGCCAAGGCGTCGCTTGCGGCTGCCGAAAAGGCGCGGATTGCGGCGCAGAGCGCCAATCGTGGCGAGACTGGCCGATTGTCGCTAGGCTTCACCGCCTCCTCCGCCTTCAATCCCATCGTCAGCACGACGATCCGTCGCTTTCAGGCCCGATGGCCGGATGTGCAGTTGTCGCTGACGGAGATGAATACGCTCGGCCTGATGCAGAAGCTGGAACGCGGCGAATTGGATGCGACCTTCATGCGACCCGGCCTCGACGATCCCGACGGCATCAGGCTGAAACGCCTGCCGGACGAGCCGATGGTCGTCGCCCTACCGGCCAGCCATCCGCTGGCCAAGCAGAAGGTGCTGCCGCTTGCCCTGCTGGCGAAGGAGCCTTTCATCCTGTTCCCGCGTCTTGTCGGCCTCAGTCTCTATGACGACGTGGTGCGCGCCTGCCGCGAGGCGGGTTTCGACTTGAAGGTCGCTCAGGAGGCGCCGCAGATCTCTTCGGTTGTCAACCTCGTTGCCGCCGATCTCGGTGTCTCGATCGTGCCTGCATCGATTTCGCAGATCAAACTTTCCGGTGTCGCCTATCGCCCGATCGAGGGGCCGCCGGCCGTGGCGCGGCTGGCGCTCGCGGTACTGCGCAGCCAGCGCTCTCCGGTGACCGAAAACCTGATGGGCCTTCTGAGTTAGCAGTCCGGATCCCAATAGGGCGGATCACCGAAGGTCTTTTTCAGATGATCGGCGATGGCGCGCAGCTTGGCGGAGGGGTTTCGGCCTTCGGGATGGGCCATGTAGATGAATTCCGGCTCCGGCTTTGCGCCGACATCGATCTCCATCAGGCGACCTGCGCGAACGGTGGGGCCGGCAATGAAGGCCGGCAGGAGTGCGATGCCGAGGCCTTCGATCGCCGCATCGTGCAGCATGTCGCCATTGTTGATGCCGAGGCCGAGCATCGCGCGGATGATGACGGTGCCCTCATCCGTCTGGAATCGCCAGTCGGCTGCGCCGCGGTTGGTATAGAAGACGCCACGATGATCGTTGAGGTCGGACAATGAGGCAGGCTTGCCATGACGCTCGATATAATCGGGCGAGGCGACCAGCAGCCTGCGGCTGCGAGCGAGCTTCCAGGCGACGAGCCTTGTATCGGCGATGGCGCCGTGGCGGATGATGGCATCATAGCCGTCCGAAGCCGGATCGACACGCCTGTCATCCATGCCGAGCGTCAGCGCGATCTGCGGATGCGCCTTTAAAAACGGATAGAGGGCAGGCCCGAGATGCAGGCGACCGAAGGTGACGGGGGCTGCAATGCGCAACGGGCCTGAAAGCGTGCCGCGGCGCTCGGCCATATCGGCCACGGCGTCTTCCATCTCGCGGACGATGCGCCCAGCGCGCTCCAAAAAGGCGGCTCCATCCTCCGTCAAGGTCAGCTTGCGTGTGGTGCGATGGACGAGCATGGCGCCCAATGTCTTTTCGAGCTCCGCCAGCCTTTCGCTGACGACCGATTTCGACAGACGCAGCCGCCGCGCGGCTTCGCTCACCGAGCCCGCCTCGACTACGGCAACAAAAGCCGCGATCCCTTCGATTTTCATCATCGTTCGGCTTTTCCGAATTCGAACTCCGCGATCAGGAGACTAATCCGAACGAAAGAAGAATGCCATCTTCCAGTCATCGAAACGGGACGGCAATGCCGATCCAACCCAAATTCAGGAGATGGACAATGAATCGTCTGATCAACAAAGTTGCAATCGTCACGGGCGCAAGCTCCGGCATCGGGCGCGTTACCGCCAAGCTCTTTGCCGCCGAAGGCGGCAAGGTCGTCGTCGGTGCCCGCCGCCAGGCCGAGCTTGAAAGCCTCGTTGCCGAAATCAAGGCTGCTGGTGGTGCCGCCGTTGCCGTTGCCGGCGATGTCCGCTCGGAAGACTATCACAAGGCACTGGTCGCAGCCGCCGTTGAAAATTACGGCAAGCTCGACATCGCCTTCAACAATGCCGGCACGCTCGGCGAAGCCGGCCCAAGCACGGAAGTCTCCGAGGCAGGCTTCAGCGATGCGCTGGCGATCAACCTGACGGCTTCCTTTCTTGCCGCCAAGCACCAGATCGCCGAAATGGTCAAGAATGGTGGTGGCTCGGTCGTCTTCACCTCGACCTTCGTCGGCTACAGCTTTGCCTTCCCCGGCGTTGCTGCCTATGCCGCCAGCAAGTCCGGCCTCATCGGCCTGACGCAGGCGCTCGCCGCCGAATACGGCCCGCAGAACGTCCGCGTCAACGCGATCCTGCCAGGTGCTGTCGATACGGACATGTATCGCGAAATGAATGATACGTCGGACAAGCAGGCCTTTATTACCAACCTGCATGCGCTGAAGCGCGTCGCAGCGCCGGAAGAGCTCGCTCGGTCGGTGCTGTACCTCGCCTCCGATGACGCAAGCTTTGTTACCGGCACTGCCACGCTGGTCGACGGCGGTGCCTCGATCACCCGCACCTGATGACTAAAGCGCGATTATCCGCCACAGATTGATGATCCCTCCTGAAACGAGCAGATTATCGCGCCGACCTGCTTCCTGCACTCGCTCAGCATCAAAAGCGCCCAGCGCCAAACGGACACAGAAGGAATACGACAATGACTCGTCTCGCAAACAAAACAGCCCTGATCACCGGCGGCACCAGCGGCATCGGCCTTGAAACCGCGCGCCAGTTCATCGCCGAAGGCGCACGTGTGGCCATTACCGGCAGCAGTGCAAAGAGCGTGGAAGCCGCTCGCGCCGAACTCGGCGACAAGGTTCTCGTCATCCAGGCCGATGCCGGCAATGTCGCCGGTCAGGCCGCCGTCGCCGAAACGGTGAGGAACGCCTTCGGCACGCTGGACATCCTCTTCGTCAATGCCGGCATTGCCGAATTCGGCCCCGTCGAGGGTTGGAGCGAAGCCGCTTTCGACAAGTCTTTCGCGATCAATGTCAAAGGGCCCTACTTCCTGATCCAGGCCTTGCTACCGATCTTCTCGAAGAAGGCTTCGATCGTGCTCAATACCTCGATCAATGCCCATATCGGTATGCCGAATTCGAGCGTCTACTCGCTGACGAAGGGTGCGCTGCTGACGCTTGCCAAGACGTTGTCTGGCGAACTGATCGGTCGCGGCATCCGTGTCAACGCCATCAGCCCCGGCCCGATCGCCACGCCGCTCTATGGCAAGCTCGGCATGTCGGAAGCCGATTCCAAGGCGATGGCCTCCCAGATTCAGTCGCAAATCCCGGTCGGCCGCTTCGGTGATGTCAGCGAAGTCGCCAAGACCATCGTCTTCTTCGCCTCGGATGAGGCTGCCTATATCGTCGGCAGCGAACTGATCATCGACGGCGGCATGAGCAACCTCTAAGCCCCCTTGATATCAGGGGTGTCGACCAATGGCCGCGGTTTCTTTTGACTGCGGCCTTTCGCTTACGCGCCGGCGACGAGGCGGCGGATCACTGTTTCGATGCTGGTCGTGCCCTTCAACGATTTCTCACGTCCGGCCTCAAAGTCGATCCAGCCTTCGTTGAAGCCGTCGAGCATGCGCATGCGAGGCTCGGGGTTCTTCATGCCCTGGGCACGGAACAGCTCTTCCCAGCTTTCCTTCGGCACGACTTCCGCCGTCACCGGCTTGCCGAGCACCTTGGCGAAGGCGGCGGCAATCATGGCCGGGCTGACGCGTTCCTGCGCTTCCAATTCCGCCACGCGCGCACCCTGCCAGTTCTCGCGGAGCATCTTCGTACCGAGCACGCCGATATCATCCACGGCAATCATCGGCACGGCACGGTCGAGCGGCTGAAGGAAGCTCGGGATGACGCCGGTTTCGCGTGCGGGCGCTACATCCCAGGCGGCGTTTTCCATGAACCAGGCGGCGCGCAGGAAAGCGACCGGGATGGAGAGTGTCGAAAGCTCCTTCTCGACGATGCCGAGTTGGCTCAACAGGTTCGGCTGCATGGCCTGTGCGCCGACCGTCGACAGGCAGACGAGCTTTCCGGGCCTTGCAGCCTCAAGCGCGGTCTTCAGTGTTGCCAGCATGCCTTTCGCCTCCGGGAAGCCCGGTGCGGGATCAAAAAGCGGTGGGATGACGAGAAAAACACCTTCCGCGCCTCTGAACGCTGATGTCAGCGATACAGCGTCGTTCATATCGGCGACAGCGATCTCGCAGCCCCGCTCTTTCCAGCCGGCGGCCTTTTCCGGATTTCTCACGACGGCACGGACCTTGGCGCCATTCTTCAGCAGATGATCGGCAACGGCGGCGCCGACCTGGCCTGTCATTCCGGTTACAGCAAACATGGGGTAACTCCTTTATTTGGGTTGGCCCACTATGCTGCCGCACAATCTTTGACTGAAGTGCGCTTACGTCATAGGATTGATGACATCAAAGCAGTAATTTCGACTCGTTTTGCCAAGCCCGTCTCCGCTATGTCGCAGGCAGGCTCTTGTTTCCGCCCGCGATAGGGCATATCGGCTAGGCGATATTTCTTCGCGACCGCTCCACATCCCTTTCCTGCCGGAGCCCAGTCCCATCTCTTCGGAGTTTCACATGCTGATCGGCATCCTCTGCGGTCTGGCCACCTGTGCGCTATGGGGGCTAAGCTTTGTCGCCCCGCGCGTCGTCGCGCCCTATACGGCGATCGACCTGACCGTGGCACGCTACGGGCTTTTTGCCGTCGTCAGCCTTATCCTGATGATCAATCCGCGCTTTCGTCCGGTGGGTTTGCGGCGGTCGCTTGTTCTGACCGGCATTGCGCTCGGCAGCATCGGTTATGTCGGTTATTTCATGAGTATTTCCTATGCCGTGCGTTACGCAGGCACTGCCATTCCACCGCTCGTCATCGGCACGATGCCCGTACTGCTTGCCATCATCGCCAATCTCAAGGACCGGTCCATCGACTGGAGAACACTGGCAATACCGCTGATCCTGATAGCTGCCGGCATCGGCTGGGTGAATGTCTCGATCTTCGCCACGACATCAGCCAGCGATCAGCCGGAGATCCTGCTCGGCATCGTCGCCGCGCTGATCGGCCTGGCGCTCTGGGTCGCCTATGGCATGATGAGCGCTGCGGTCATGCAGTCGCAGGATGCGCCAAGCGCCATACACTGGACCGCCTTGCAGGGGATCGGCGCCGGCATCGGCGCACTCGTCCTTCTGCCCTTCACCTCGCTCGGGGACACTGTCAGCTTCACCGGAACGCAGACCTTTCACTTCGTGCTATGGGCGACAATCATGGGCATTGCCGGCTCGTGGCTTGCCACGCTGTGCTGGATGATCGCCGCGCGCCTTCTGCCGCTGGCGCTTGCCGCCCAGCTGATCGTCGCGGAAACCGTCTTCGGGCTGTTTTACGGCTTTCTGTTCGAACAGCGCATGCCGACCGTGCCCGAAGCCGGCGGTGCGGCCCTCCAGCTGATCGGCGTCGGCATGGCGATTGCGATCTTCACGCCGAAGCGGGTCAAACAAGCCTGAGTGCCGCGATTGCATGTTTTCTGCCAAAGGCTTAGGGTTTTTCCCAGTCAAAGAAGCGGCGGGAAAAAACCATGGCTCTCAGCGGCAAACGCATCCTCCTCATCATCTCGGGCGGCATCGCCGCCTATAAGAGCCTCGATCTTATCCGACGCCTGCGGGAGCGCGGCGCTTCCGTGCGGCCGATCATGACGAAGGGTTCGCAGGAATTCGTGACCTCGCTTGCCGTCGGCGCGCTCGCGGCCGACCATGTCTTTACCGATCTCTTTTCGCGGCAGGACGAGCAGGATGTCGGCCATATCCGGCTGGCGCGCGACTGCGATTTGGTGCTGATCGCGCCCGCCACCGCCGATCTCATGGCGAAGATGGCGCATGGGCTTGCCGATGACCTCGCTTCCACGGTGCTGCTCGCCACCGACCGGCCGGTGCTTGCCGCCCCTGCCATGAACCCGAAAATGTGGGCGCATCCGGCGACGAAACGCAATATCGAGACATTGCGGCGTGACGGCATCCGCTTCATCGGTCCTGTCGCCGGCGAGATGGCGGAAAGCCGCGAGACCGGCACGGGCCGTATGGCCGAACCGCTGGAAATAGCCGCAGCTGCCGACGCCCTGCTCGATGATGGTCCGAAACCGCTTGCCGGCAAAAGAGCGATCGTCACCTCAGGTCCGACGCACGAGCCGATCGACCCGGTGCGCTACATCGCCAACCGCTCCTCCGGCCGGCAAGGTCATGCCATTGCCGCAGCGCTGGCGCAACTCGGCGCCGATGTGACGCTGGTGTCCGGCCCGGTAACCATTCCTGATCCTGCGAGCGTCAGGATGGTGCATGTCGAGCGAGCCGAAGAGATGCGCGATGCTGTGCTCGCTGCCCTTCCCGCCGATGTCGCCGTCATGGTGGCTGCGGTCGCCGACTGGCGGGTGGCTTCGGCCGCCGACCAGAAGCTCAAGAAGCATCCAGGCGAATCCATTCCGACGCTGGCGCTGACGGAGAACCCGGATATTCTCAAGACCGTCGGCCATCACACGACGCGGCCTAAACTGGTGATCGGCTTTGCAGCAGAGACGCAGGATGTCGAGGCCAATGCCAAGCTGAAGCTGGAGCGCAAGGGTGCTGACGTGATCGTCGCCAATGACGTATCGCCTTCAACCGGCATCATGGGGGGCACGCGCAACAGCGTAAAACTCATCCGCCGCGACGGCATCGAGCAATGGCCCGATCTTTCCAAGGACGAGGTGGCGGAACGGCTGGCGGCGATGATCGCCGAACGACTTAAGCAGGAATAGAGACAGGCTCTGGCCTTGCGGACGCGCGCTTTTCAGGCCGGAAGGACGTGATCTCAAGACCATCGGCGCTGACAATCACAGCACTGCCATCGGGTATTTCCTGCCAGGCATCACCATCGTCATTCAGCGGCTCGGACACGAGGCAATAGCCCTCGGCAAGCGGCGAGGCATAGAGTGTCGGCGCCTTGCGGTCGGTGGCATAGCGGACCGCGTAAAGAGACTTGCCGTCCGAGAAGGCCGCGGTGAAGCGCAGCAGCACGGAGCCGAGAATATTTTCCGCCAGGCCTTCGACGAAGGCGATGGTCTGGGCCACAGCGGCGATCGGCGCATCCCGCAGGCCGAACTGCAGAGCGAGCAGGAACAGAAGCTCGGAATCCGTCGTGCCACTGCGGGCATTGAAGAGCTCGTCATCCAGCATGGTCTCCATCGGCCGACGCAGCCGCTCGAAGCCGGAGATCTGGCCGTTATGCATAAAAGACCAGGTTTCATGCGTGAAAGGATGGCAGTTGTCGCGCCGTGTGCCGCCGCCGGTCGCTGCCCGCACATGGGCGAGGAACAGCGGTGAACGGATCTGCCGCGCCAGGCTCTTCAGATTGCAGTCGGACCATGCCGGTAAGATATCGCGATAGCGGCCCGGCTCAGGCCGGTCACCATACCAGGCGATGCCGAAACCATCGCCATTCGTCGCCGTCTTGGCGCGGGTGGCACAATGGGATTGCTCGATCAGGGAATGGGCGGGCGAAGACACCAGCTCCTCCAGATAGAGGGGGTCTCCGCGATAGGCAGCCCAGCGACACATGCTCTTGCTCCGGCCCACCGCCTGCTGCGGCAGGAATGCTGAAAACATCTTGGATAGTCTGATGCTACGGCTAACAACGACTTAACGCCCACCCGATTTGCAAGGCGAAGATGACAAATTCTTGACGCCGACCGAGATCACTTTCCGCAAAAACGATATGGATTTGCGTGATCGCAGCGGCAGAAAATCAGGTAATTGAATGAGATAACCAGACGTCGGCTAAAAAACAGCCATGCGTTTTCCTCTTGCATCTCGGAGGAATCGGGCTACTTTTGATCCATCGTCAACTTAACGAAAGGAAGGTGATCCAATGTCTAATGAGTTTTCGGACCTCGTAACAGGCATGGAAGTGGTGATGAAAGCGAGGCAGCCCTCGCTCTAAACCCCACCTTCCTAGGGCCGCATCAGACGGTCCGGGCCAGTCACAGGCCAAACCTCATGGAAAGGGTCGCGAAAGCGGCCCTTTTTTATTGCTTTCTTTGCCCCGTTGACGCTCGAGCGCATGAGCATTATTCATAAAGTCATCTGATGACTTTATGAATAATGCTCATGCAACCTCTCAACAAGACCAATCTTGCCGACACGGCCACCGAAGCGATCCGCAACGAGATACTCGCCAAACGCTGGGCTGTCGGCGAGAAACTGCCGAATGAGGCCTCGCTTTCGGCCATGCTGTCGGTCAGTCGCGGCACTGTGCGCGAGGCCGTGCGCGTTCTCGTCTCGCAAGGCTTTTTGGAAACACGGCAGGGCTCCGGCACCTACGTGCTTTCGACAACCGATAGCAGCCGACCGCTCACCATGGCGCGGCGCGCCAGCCTGCGCGACCAGTTCGAGGCGCGCTGCGCGCTCGATGTCGAAGGCGCGCGGCTCGTCGCCATCCGCAAGACACCCGGCATCATCGCCGGGCTTCGCACATTGCTTGACGAACGTGGCAATTATGAAGGCGGCGATCCGGCAGGCTTCATCGAACGCGACCTTGCCTTCCACAAGGCCGTCATCGCCGCCTCCAACAACCGGGCGATGATCGAGATCTATGATTTCTTCTCTACCTCGATCGCGGAGACGATTGCCGCCACACTCGACAAGGCGATTCCCGAGCCTGACATGCAGGCGCACCAGTCGATCGTCGACGCCATCGAAACCGGCAGCCCCGACAAGGCCGATGCAGCCGTGCGCGGCTTCATGGCACCCATCCTTTCCGCGCTCGACCGGATGCTTCTTTCATGAGGATGCCCATACAGAATGTCACATCCTCGTTCGACGCCGTCGACGAGACGATGATCGATGCCGAAATCGACAGCCTGCCTGTACCATTGCCGCCGCAGAAGCAGAGCCCGACGGCTCGCTTCCTGCTCGGTGCCAGCCTCGTACTGATCGCCTTCAATCTGCGACCCGTGTTTTCCAGCGCTTCCGCCCTGCTGCCGGAAATTCGTACCGAACTCGGCCTGTCGCCGCTCGGCGCCAGTCTGCTGACGACCCTGCCCGTCGTCTGCCTTGGCGCCTTCTCGCCGCTGGCGCCGCGACTTGCCCAGCGCATCGGCTCGGAGCGGACACTGCTCGGCGTGCTCCTGCTGCTGACGCTCGGTACGGCGCTGCGCGGTCTTTCCTCCGTTCCTTTGCTCTTTTTCGGCACCGCGCTTGCCGGTGCTGCGATCGCCGTCGGCAACGTGTTGCTGCCCGGACTGGTGAAGCGCGACTTCGCCGCGAATACGGCTCTGATGACCGGCTTCTATACGATGGCGCTCTGCGCGGGCGCTGCCAGTGCCGCCGGCCTGACACTACCGATCGAACATGCGCTCGGCAGCTCGCTGGAAGGCGCGCTCGCCATCTGGGCACTGCCTGCCCTCGTCGTCGGGCTGATCTGGCTGCCGCAGGTCTTTGCGAGCAGTCGACAGGCGCGGCGCAGCGGTTTCCGTGTCGAAGGTCTGTGGCGGGACAAGCTCGCCTGGCAGGTCACGCTTTTCATGGGCCTGCAATCGGCGCTCGCCTATTGCGTCTTCGGCTGGCTGGTGCCGATCCTGCGTGAACGCGGTCTTGACGGTGTTGTGGCCGGCGGCATCGTCTCGGTCTCCGTCATGGTACAGGCCGCCGCCTGTCTCATCGTGCCGCATATCGCGGTACGCGGTAGGGATCAGCGCCTCATCAACGTGACGCTCTGTGCCTTCGCCGTCGTCGCACTTCTCGGCCTGCTCTTTGCGCCGCTTTCCACCGTCTGGGTCTGGGCCGTGCTACAGGGTATCGGTCAGGGCGGGCTGATCGCCGCGGCGATGACAGCCATCGTGCTGCGTTCGCGCGATCCGCATGTCGCCGCTCACCTTTCCGGCATGGCGCAATGCGTGGGCTATCTGCTTGCCGCCATCGGCCCGTTCATCGTCGGTTTGATCCGCGGCTGGACGGGAAGCTTTGCCTGGTGCGCAGTGCTTTTCGTCGCGCTCGGGCTTGGTGCCGCCTTCAATGGGTGGCGGGCCGGTCGAGCGCTGCATGTGAATGCACGCACGATCGAGAAGGACGAATGAGCCAGGCTCACTTGCGTATCACCATCTCTTGATCTCCATCGAAGGAATGCGGCTGCTACCCTATCTCAGCCGCATTCTGGTCCACCGGAGGAAAATCCTTGCGCTTCCGATCCCTGCTTCTGTTCGCCGCGCTGACCGCTACGCTCGCACCCGCCTTCTCCTTTGCGCAGGAGGCTGGCGAACGCGGTGCCCCTGCAGCACAGGGTTCGTCCCGAGAGGGCGTCCTCAAGCTGCTGCCAGGCGATTCCGTTACCGAGCACGAGTTGACGACGGCCGATGGACGCAAGATCGTCTATACGGCCACGGCAGGCACACTTGATCTCTTCGGTCAGGATGGCGGGCAGAACGCTGCGATCTTCTACACCGCCTATGTTGCCAAGGATGCCGGGCCGGACCGGCCGGTCACCTTCGCCTTCAATGGCGGGCCTGGTGCGGCTTCCGCCTTCCTGCATCTCGGCCTTGTGGGGCCGAAGATACTCGACTTCGGGCCCGATGGCCGCGACGGCGCCAATGCGAAGCTCGTCGATAACACGCATAGCTGGCTCGATTTTACCGATCTCGTGCTGATCGATCCAATCGGCACCGGCTGGAGCCGCACGGTGAAGGCCGACGACGCCTCGAACTACTATAATGTCGGCGCCGACGCGCAGTCGATGGCGAAGACGATCGCCCTCTACGTGGCGCATAATAACCGCGGCAATTCACCGAAATATCTGCTCGGCGAAAGCTATGGCGGCTTCCGCGCCGCCAAGGTCGCTTCGGCCCTGCAGCAGAGCCAGGGCATCATCATCGCCGGCACCGTCATGCTCTCACCGCTGCTCGAAGGTCAGCTGATGTTCAATGCCGACCAGTTCGCGCTGGGTGCTGCGCTGGAATTTCCCTCATTGGCAGCCGCCGAAGCCGACCGGCGCAAAAGCTTCAGCGAATCCGGCCAGCGCGATGCCGAGAGTTTCGCGCTTGGCGAATATCTCACGACGCTTGCCGGCCCGACGCCGACGGGCGATGCGGCAACAGCCTTCTACAACAAGATCTCCGGTCTTACGGGCATTCCGCAGGATGTCGTTACCCGCAATCGCGGCTTCCTCGGCGATGCTTACGCCAAGCATTCCGGCAAGCAGGCGGGAGAGGTGATGAGCCCATACGACGCTGCCTTCGCCACGCCGGACCCTTATCCGGAATCCGATTACGACCGAGGCGACGATGCGATCCTTGACGGCTTTACCCGCGCCTATGGCGGCGCCTTCGCCGACTACGCCCGCAACGAGCTCGGCTTCAAGACCGAGATGACCTATACGCTGCTCGAAAATGATGTCAGCCAGCGCTGGGAGTGGGGCAGCGGCCGTGGCGGCGGTTCACGTTTCCAGGCGAGCGCCACCGATGATATCAGGCAGATGCTCGCCTCCAACCCATCTTTCCATCTGCTGATCGCTCATGGCTACAACGATCTCGTGACGCCCTACGGCGTCAGCCGTTATGTGGTGGATCACTTGCCGCCGTCCCTAGCGGGAAATCGTGTATCGCTGAAGCTCTATCGCGGCGGGCATATGTTCTACACGACCGCCGGCCAGCGCGCCGCATTCACGGCGGATGCAAAGGCCTTTTATGCCGAGCATCCCGCCAACCCGCCGGCGGATTGAAGACGATCAAGGGTTGCCGGAGGGGCGTGCTGACCTATTTCTCCGGCATGGCAAACAGCAATCAGCTACCAGAAGCTCCGCCATCCGGCAGCGCTTCCCGGCAGGACGAAACCCTCTCCACACTCTCTTCCTATCTTCAAAACGGCGCACTCTTCCTCGATATCGACGGCACGCTCCTCGATCTTGCGCCGACGCCGGATGAGATATTCGTGCCGCCGTCGCTTCCTGCGCAGCTCGACACGCTGTCGCAGAGGCTCGGCGGGGCACTGGCTCTGGTGACCGGGCGAGGTCTTACCTATGCCGACCGTCTCTTCACCCCCTATCAGTTTCCCATCGCCGGACTACACGGAGCCGAACGCCGCAACCCCGACGGCAGCATCTTCAAGGTGGAGCCAACGGCCGAGTTCGAGAGGCTGAAGATTGAACTTCGGGCAGAAACGGCGGGCTGGACCGGCATCCTCATCGAGGACAAGGGCGCGGCCGTCGCCGCCCATTTCCGTCTTGCGCCGGCGCGGCAGGCGGAACTGACGGAACTGATGCAGCGTTTCCTGAACCGTGCAGGACCGGATTGGGCCCTGCAGCACGGCAAGATGGTTCTCGAAATCCGGCCCGCCAGAGCCAACAAGGGCGATGCATTGGAAAGCTTTCTCGCAACTCCAGCCTTCCGCGGTCGTCATCCGATCGCCATCGGTGACGATGTCACAGATGAGGCGATGTTCGGCATGGCGAACCGGCTTGGCGGTTACTCCATCCGCGTCGGCCCGCCGTCTGCAGGCACTGCCGCCCGCGGCACTCTGCCTTCCGCGGAAGCGGTCCGCGAGATCGTCGCGCGTTTTGCCGGCTGATTGTTTTTTTGCAGTTATTTCTAATGAAAGGAATTTGCCATGAGCCGCCTTGTCGTCGTTTCAAACCGCGTGCCCGTTCCGGAGAAGAAAGGGGCGGCGTCTGCCGGCGGGCTCGCTGTGGCACTAGAGGCCGCCCTCGGGAAACGGGGGGGCGTCTGGATGGGCTGGTCGGGCAACGTCAACGACGAAGGCGAACCCGGTCCACTTGCGATCGAGCAGCGCGGCAACATCACCTATGCGCTGACCGACCTGACATCCAAGGATGTCGACGAATATTACTTCGGCTTCGCCAACCGCATGCTCTGGCCGATCTGTCATTACCGGCTGGATCTCGCAGAATACGGGCGCACGGAGATGGCCGGCTATTTCCGCGTCAACCGCTTCTTTGCCCATCGGCTGGCGCCGCTGATCAAGCCTGATGACATCATCTGGGTCCACGATTATCACCTGATCCCGCTTGCCGCCGAACTTCGGCAGATGGGCCTCAAGAACAAGATCGGCTTCTTCCTGCATATTCCCTGGCCGCCGGCCGACGTACTCTTCGCCATGCCCGTCCATGAGGAAATCATGCGGGGGCTTGCCGCCTACGATCTCGTCGGCTTTCAGACCGATCACGACCTTGAAAATTTTGCGGGCTGCCTGCGCCGCGAGGAGATGGGCGACATGATCAGCGAAGGGCGTTTTGTCGCCGGCGAGCGCACGTTCCGCGGTGGCGCCTATCCGATCGCCATCGAGACGGCCGCCTTCGCCGAATTCGCCAGGAAGGCCGGCACGCACAGCATGGTGCTGAAGGCACGCCATAGTATCGAAGACCGCAGCCTTATTATCGGCGTGGACAGACTGGATTATTCCAAGGGCATTACCCAGCGTATCGATGCCTTCGAGCATTTCGTCACCAACAATCCGGCACATCAGCGCCAGGTCACCTATCTGCAAATCACACCAAAATCGCGCTCTGAAGTGCCTGAATACGAGGCAATGCAGCGCACGGTCGCAGAACAGGCCGGCCGCGTGAACGGTGCACTCGGCACGGTCGACTGGGTGCCGATCCGCTATATCAACCGCTCGGTGAGCCGGCCGGTGCTTGCCGGCCTCTATCGGCTCGCCAAAGTCGGGCTCGTGACGCCGTTGCGCGACGGCATGAACCTCGTCGCCAAGGAATATGTTGCCGCACAGAACCCTGATGATCCGGGCGTGCTGGTCCTCTCCCGTTTTGCCGGCGCGGCGCGCGAGCTGAACGGCGCGCTGCTTGTCAATCCTTACGACATCGTCGGTACGTCCAATGCGCTGGCGCGCGGCCTCAACATGCCGCTCGAGGAGCGCCGCGACCGCTGGCAGCGGATGATGGACCATCTGCTGGAGCACGACGTCTCGCGCTGGTGCGATGACTTCCTCGGCGATCTCGCCGCCTGAGCAATTTGACGGGCGCGGCACCATGGGCCGCTCCCTCTGGAAGAACAGCACTATAGCAGTTGGGATGCAGCGCTTCGGCACTTCAGGCCGGCAACGGGTTCTCCGGCCAGTCCGCCGTCATGTTCGCCTGGACAGGCCGCTCCAGATAGGTGGAAAGCGCAACATAGCTTTTGGTAGCCGTCACGCCGGGAACGGCATGAACTTGCGAGAGAAAGGCTTCCAGTGCGCGCGGGCTTTCGGTCCGCACCTTGAAGATGACACTGGCGTCGCCGGCAACCGAATGCATCTCCTCTACCTCGGGAAAGCGGCAAAGCTGCATCAGCCTTTCGCTTTTGCCCCAGCCCACAGCCTCGACATGCACGAAGGCCAGCAGCGGCTTGCCAAGCGCCGTGCCATCGAGCGCAGCGTGCGCGCCTTTCATGACGCCGGACCGGCGCAGCCGCTTGACGCGCTCATGCACGGCGGGCGGCGACAGATTGACGGCTTTGCCAAGCGCCGCATAGCTCTGCAGGGCATCCTCTGCCAGCGCGCCTAATATTTTTCGGTCGAAAAGGTCCAGTTGCTCGGGCTCTCGCCTGCGGCGTCGAATGCCATTCATTTCTTTTATCATTCGGAAAACTCGCCTTATCGCCGAAGAATATTCGGTGATAATAGCGCCAAGCTTTCAGATACTCGAGGGAGGGACTTTCAAATGGAACTGGTGAAGCACAGTCCGAGCAGCGGCATCTACGCGGCAACGTCAGATTATGTCCATGCGATGGAGGTCAGGAATCCCGCCCGCTTTCTGTTCGTGAGCGGCACAATGGGCCTCCACGCGGAGGGTGCGCCGGGCAGAGATCTGTCGGCCCAGCTCGATCTCATCTGGTCGAACCTGCGGGCGATTCTTGCGGATGCAGATATGGACGTCGGCAATATCGTGCGGCTGACCAGCTATTTACGGGATGCTGACTATGCCGAAGCAAACCAAAATGCGCGGCTGGCCGCGCTCGGCGATCATATCGTACCGACCACCGCCATCGTCGTTCAAACGCTTCAGAAAGACTGGCTGGTGGAAATCGAAATCATCGCTGCCGCGTGAAATGCCGCCTTGTCTGGACAAGGCGGCACCATGGGATGTTCAGGCAGCCTGGCGCAGCAAGCCGAGCGCTTCTTCCAGATCGATTTCTCCCAGAAAGCGACCGGTGCTTTCCGCCTTTTCCTGATGCTCGATCGCATGCGCGAAGCGAACGGCCGGCTCCTGCAGCATGCGCTGATAGAGGTCATTCAGCGCAGGAAACTGGCTGATATCGACGACCTTGTGAAAGTCGTTCCAGCGGGCGATGCCAGTGAAATAGGCATCCGCAATGCCGGGCCTGTTGCCGAGCAGGCATTTCCGGCCGGCAAGCAGCCCCTCCAGCGTGCGGTGCGCCTTTTCCACCTTGGCCGTGCCGTAGGCGACGAGAACGCCTTTTTCGGCCGGTTCCAGTTCATGCTCGACAGCGTACCAAAGCGGGCTGAAAGCATTGAAGAAGCTGGTGTTCAAATAGGCGAGCATCTGGTTCAGGCGATCGAAATCGGCGGTGCCCTGCGCAAAGCCCAATCCTTTATCGATCGATTGCGCGCCTATGTAATTCAGGATCGCCATGCTTTCGCTGATCAACCGGCCATCGGGCAGCAGCAATGACGGCGTTTCGCCGACGGTGTTGATGCGCCTGTATTCGTCACAGGAGACGACTTCCGGCATCTGAACGCGGCAGAGACGGTACGGCAGGCCAGACCATTCCAGCGCAACGATCGAACCAAAGGAACAACCTTCCGGCACGCCGTAAAACAATATCAGGGACATTATCGGGTCCTTTCCATAGGAATTATTGACCCGGCCAATATGATTTCGTGGACGATGAGGCAGTAGATGGCGATAATGCATCTTAAAGTCCACAAGTATGGAAGATGAATGTGACCGCCTTCAACCTCAACGACCTCCATCTCTTCGTGCAAGCGGTGGAAAGCGGCAGCTTCACGGCGGCAGGACACCATCTCGGCATTCCGAAATCGACAATCAGCAAGCGCGTGGCGGAACTGGAGGAGAGGCTCGGCGTGCGGCTGATCCAGCGCACGTCGCGCAGCTTTGCGCTGACGGATATCGGCAGGGATTTCTTCGACCATGCGCAGGCGTCAATCATCGAAGCGGAAATGGCCGAGAGTATCGTGCGCAACCGCCTGGGAGAACCGAGCGGTATCGTCAGGCTGACCGCAGCGGTGCCGACGGCACAATTCACGCTTGCCGACCATATGGCCGAACTGACAGCACGCTATCCAAAGCTGAAGGTATCACTGCATGTAACGGATCGCTTTGTCGATATCGTTCAGGAAGGCTTCGACATTGCGCTGCGCAGCCACCGCTTTCCACTCGGGGATTCGACGCTCGTGCAGCGCCGGATCGCGGCTCACCCGTTCCTGCTCGTCGCTTCGCCCGATTACATAGCGCAATATGGGAAGCCCGAGCGGGCCGAGGACATCGCCGGCCACAGGGCAATCATGCCCAGTCTCTCCGAGGAGCAGTGGCGTCTCACCTCGGATAACGGCGCTGAGACTGTGGTAACGCCTCGGCCCATCATGGCGGCAGACGAGCCGATGGTGCTGCTGAAAGCGGCTGCGGCCGGCATGGGCATCACCATTCTGCCGACATCGGTCTGCAACGACGCTTTGAAGGACGGCCAACTCGTGCGTCTGCTTCCCGGCTGGACAGCAGGCAGTATCACCACGACGATCCTGATGCCGCACCGACGAGGGCAATTACCCTCCGTGCGCGCGGTCGTCGAGTTCCTTGCCGAACGGCTGGCGGGGTGATCAGGCGGCCTTGGCCGCGTGATATTCCTTGATCGCCACCATCTTGATCGCCGGATAGCGCTCCGCCTCGTAGCGCAGCGAGAAACCATCCTGCGCCAGGAAGACAGGGTCGCCATCGAGATCTCGGGCGATATCGCCGCGCTTGACGGTGAGGAACTTGTCGAGTTCAGCAACCTGGTCGGACGAAATCCAGCGGCAAACGGAGAAGCGCGACATTTCGAAGGAGACCGGCAGGCCATATTCGGCCATCAGGCGCTCCTTCAGGACGTCAAGCTGCAGCGCGCCGACGACACCGACGATGGCAGGCGAACCGTCCTCCGGCTGGAAGAGCTGAACGACACCTTCTTCAGCCATCTGCTGCAGGGCTTCCTTCAGCTTCTTGGCCTTCATGGCGTCTTCCAGGCGCACACGGCGCAGGATTTCCGGCGAGAAATTCGGCACGCCCTGGAAAACCAGGCTTTCGCCTTCCGTCAGCGTATCGCCGATGCGCAGCGTGCCATGGTTCGGAATGCCTACCACATCACCGGCAAAGGCCGTATCGGCGAGCTGGCGCTGCGAGGCGAAGAAGAACTGCGGCGCGGTGAGGCCAAGCTGCTTGCCGGTACGTGCTAGCCGCGCCTTCATGCCGCGCTCCAGTTTGCCGGAGCAGATGCGGGCGAAGGCGATACGGTCGCGATGGTTCGGGTCCATGTTCGCTTGAATCTTGAAGACGAAGGCCGTCATCCTGTCTTCGGCGGCATGCACGGTGCGGATATCGGCCACCTGGTCACGCGGTGGCGGAGCAAAATCACCGAGCGCGTTGATGAGGTCGCGCACACCGAAATTGCGCAGGGCCGAACCGAAGAAAACCGGCGTCATATGACCTTCGAGGAAAGATTCCCGATCGAAGGGACGGCAGGCCTCGATTGCCAACTCGACTTCTTCGATGAAGGCATCCCGCTCGTTTTCCGGCAGGCGATCGGCAACACTCTGCGGACCATTGACGGCGGTGACGGCGATTTCCGTATCGGAGCCGCGAACGGTGTTTTCCTTCAGGTGATAGGAACCGCAGAAGGTCTTGGCGCGACCGATCGGCCAGGTGACAGGGGCCGTATCAAGCGCCAGCTTTTCCTCGACCTCATCCAGGATCTCGAAGGGATCGCGGCTTTCGCGGTCCATCTTGTTGATGAAGGTGATGATCGGAATGTCGCGCATGCGGCAGACTTCGAAAAGCTTCAGCGTGCGCGGCTCGATACCCTTGGCGGCGTCGATGACCATGACGGCGGCATCGACTGCCGTGAGCGTACGGTAGGTATCGTCGGCGAAGTCTTCGTGACCGGGCGTGTCGAGAATGTTGAAGACATTGCCTTCATATTCGAAGGTCATGACCGAGGTGACGACCGAGATGCCGCGTTCGCGCTCGATCTTCATCCAGTCCGAGCGGGTCTGAATGCGGTCCTTCTTCGCCTTCACTTCACCGGCGAGCTGAATGGCGCCGCCGAACAGCAGCAGCTTTTCGGTGAGCGTCGTCTTACCCGCGTCCGGGTGCGCGATAATAGCGAATGTGCGGCGGCGGGAGACCGCCTCGGCGAGACTTTCGGCCATAATGTAAATCCTGTGGAATTGCCGCGTATCTAGCGATTAAAGCGCGCCATTGCAATTGACCTTGCGGCACGAGGCACGAAGTAATGCCGCATGACCATTCACACAGATACTCGCCCCACCCTCAATTTGATCCGCCTGCCGAACGGCCAGGGCCTGGATCTGCCCGCCTATGAAACGCGTGGTGCAGCCGGCATGGACCTGCGCGCGGCGATCGACGAGGACAAGCCGCTGGTGCTGGCGCCTGGCAAACGCGCGCTCGTTCCAACGGGCTTCGTCTTTGAAATCCCTGAGGGTTTCGAGGGCCAGGTGCGCCCGCGCTCCGGCCTTGCAGCCAAGAACGGCGTCACCTGCCTCAATGCGCCCGGCACCGTCGACTGCGACTATCGCGGCGAAGTGAAGGTCATTCTCATCAATCATGGCGAGGAGGATTTCACCATCACGCGCGGCATGCGCATCGCGCAGATGGTGATTGCACCATTCATCCAGATCCGCATCGCCGAAGTCTCGGAAACGACCGAAACCGCGCGCGGCGCCGGTGGCTTCGGCTCGACCGGGGTATGAGCGTCGCCGATTCAGACGGGCTTACCTTCCGACAGGATTATTTCAGCGATCCGGCGGCCTGGAGCGCTCTCGTTTCTCTTCTCGATGATACGTTCGGCATCGATATCGATCCGCTGCGCGAACTTGGCGGCCCAGACCCGGCCAGTATGCCGTTCGGCTGGTTTACGGATGAAGGCCTGCTCGCCGCCAATCTCTCCGCCTTCGCCATGCCTTTTGTCCTCAACGGCAGGCTCGTCAATGCCGCCGCCTTTCAGTCCGGCGCAGTCCGTCCGCCATGGCGCGGCCGCGGCCTTTACCGCGATGTGACGGGCAAGGCGCTTGCCTGGTGTGAGGCGCGGGATTTCGAGGCCATCATCCTCTACACGGACAAGCCGACGCTTTATGAGCCCTACGGCTTCCGCTCGCTTCCGCTTCACAAGTATGTCGGCGCTGCACCAATGTCTGAAGCTGCCGCCACCTCACGGCCTGTTCAGCCGCCCGATGCCGATGATCTCGCCCTGCTTCAGGGCCTGCTGAAGAACCGCAAGCCAGTTTCGGAGACGCTTGCTGTCGCCAGCAGCTCTGCGATGTTCCTCATCAACACGCAGCTCGATTCCGACGTCCGCTTGAGCTATCTGGAAGAGAGCGAGGCCGTCATCGCATGGAAGATGCCGGCACCCGGCCACGTCGTTCTCCTCGATGTGGTCGCGCGTGAAATCCCGTCCCTCGCCGCCATCCTTGCCGGTCTCGGCATCCAGGCAACGTCAGTCGAAACGCTGTTCCGGCCGGACAGGCTCGGCTGGTCCGGCGAGGCGACGCCTTACGGAGGCGGAACACGGCTCATGCTGCGTGGACTGGAGGAGATGAGCCTCGATCATCCCGCAATGCTGTCGCCAATGGCGGATTTCTGAGGCTATTTTTTCCGTATCAGGGGCGGCAGGCGTCGCTTGACCGGCGAGGATTTGATCATCGAGGTATTGGTTTCCGCGCGCTCGGCGACCTTGTCGAGAATGTTGTCAAGCTCTCCCATGGAGCGGACGACGAGGCGGGCGATGAAACAATCGTCTCCAGTCACCTTATCACATTCGATGAATTCCGGCGTGTCCTGGATAATACGCTCGACGATGTGGAGCTGGCCGGGCAGCGGGCGCACCCGCACGATCGCCTGCAAGGGATAACCGATCGCCGCCGGATCAAGATCGATGGTGAAGAGCGTCACGACGCCGCGATCCTCGAGCCGACGCAGACGCTCTGCCGCGCTCGGCGAAGAAAGTCCTACAGCCTGGGCGAGCTCTTTTAGGGAAATACGCGAATTTCCTGCCAACGCCTCTATCATTGCGCGGTCAATATCGTCGACTGCCTGCATCTCGTTAGCCAACATGGCAAAAACTCCTAACAAGATTAGGTTTATCCAGCCTTTCCCTTTTTCAGCTTATAGAAAATGCTGCGATGCCGCAATACAATTTCCCGCTAACGAATGGAGATGGCGATGCAGAGTGACATCAGAAGAGGCACAGCAGAGATGACGGCAGCGATGCTGATCTCGGGAACGATCGGCTGGTTCGTCGTCATGTCAGGTCAGCCGGTCAGTGGCGTGGTCTTCTGGCGCTGCTTCTTCGGCGCACTGACCCTGCTTGTGGTTTGCACTGCGCTCGGCCTCCTGAGGCCCGGCATCATCAGCCTGCGGTCGCTCGCTATCGCTGTCTTCGGCGGCATAGCGATCGTCTCCAACTGGCTGCTGCTGTTCGCCTCCTATTCGCACGCCTCGATCTCGATCGCCACGACGGTTTACAACACCCAGCCCTTCATGCTGCTTGCGCTCGGCGCACTCTTTCTGGGGGAGAAGATCACAGGCACCAAGCTCTTCTGGCTCGGGCTTTCCTTTGCCGGCATGGCCGCTATCGTCGAGGCGAAGCCAAATACCGACGCCGTCTCCGGCAGCTACGGTCTCGGCATCCTGATGGCGTTGGGTGCCGCCTTCTTCTATGCACTTGCCGCGCTTGCCGCCAAATGGCTGAAAGGCACGCCGCCGCATCTGATCGCGCTGATCCAGGTTTCCACCGGCATCGTCATGCTGGCACCGATGACCGATTTTTCGAACCTTCCCGCCAATACCAGTTCCTGGATGATCCTGGTCGCTGTCGGCGTCGTCCACACCGGTCTCATGTATGTGCTGCTTTATGGCGCGATCCAGAAGCTGCCGACGCATCTGACAGGCGCTTTGTCTTTCATCTATCCGGTCGCCGCGATCCTGGTCGACCGCTTCGCTTTCGGCCACACATTGCAGCCGATGCAGATTGCCGGGGCGGCAGTTATTCTGCTCGCCGCCGCCGGCATGAATCTGGGCTGGTCGCCGGCGAGACTTATTCGCCTGCCGGCGGCCGGACGCTGAGCCATTACTTCGGCTTACTTGTTACTTCGCTTGGCGCGTCGTTTCGAACAGGAACCAGGTACGGCGCTCGCTCTGGTCGATCCAGTTTTCGATCAGGCTTGCGGTCGCGACATCGTTATGCTCGTCGCAGACTTCGTGCACTTGGCGCAGGATTGAAACGAGGTGAAGGTTGTCTTCGCGCAGCTCGGAGAGCATATCCTCGGGGGTGACGTAGTCAGCATCATTGTCCGGAATGCGCTGCTGGCGGGCGATCTGGCCGATCGAGCGCAGCGTCGTGCCGCCGATCTTGCGGGCGCGCTCGGCAACCTCGTCCGTCATATCGAAGATCTGTTCCGCCTGCTCATCGAGCATCAGGTGGTAATCGCGGAAGTGCGGGCCAGACATGTGCCAATGGAAGTTCTTGGTCTTCACATAAAGCGCAAACACATCGGCGAGCAGCGCGGTCAACGCGGCCGAAATATCGGTGATCGCGTTGGTCGGCAGGTCGGAAGGGGTCTTGAGCGGTGAACGTCTGCGGGCTTCGGCTGAGGTAGTCGACATGCATTCTCTCCTTGGTGATGAAAACCTTCTGCGCCGACAGCCTCGGGAAGCCGCGGCGGGCCGTGTCTGCGGCCGCTTGCAAGGGGAAAATAGCAAGGCAGGATCGCTTTCCAAGTAGATCATGGTTCAGCCGACCTATTCTTTATGGTTATGGACAGATCAGCGCCAGGCGATTGATGAGGCCTGCCTTGCGCGCCTATAGAGAGGCTGCGCAAGTCAGTGGATACGAAGATGGGCCTTACCGTCCTGATCGCCTATGCTGGAGCCTTGTTCATCGCCGCCGCAATTCCCGGCCCGGGGATCACGGCAATCGTGGCGCGTGCACTCGGTTCGAACTTCCGCGAGACCTTCTTCATGGGTCTCGGCCTCGTGCTCGGCGACATGACCTATCTCACCGCTGTCATCCTCGGTCTTGCCTTCGTGGCGCAGACCTTCACTGAGATCTTCCTCGTCATCAAGATCGCCGGTGCTCTCTATCTCGGATACATCGCCTGGAAGCTCTGGACTGCCGGCCTGCTGCCGCAGGATATCGCCGCGAAGAAATCCAGCAGTGCCGGCATGTCCTTCCTGTCCGGCCTGCTTGTGACACTCGGCAATCCGAAGACCATGTTGTTCTACGTGGCGCTGGTGCCGACCTTGATCGATCTCGGCAGCATCGGCATGCGCGAGTATCTCATCCTGCTCGCCGTCACTTTCGTGGTGCTTATGATCGTGCTCATCCCCTACATGATGCTTGCGTCGCGCGCCCGCACGATGCTGAAGCAGCCGCGTGCATTGCAGGCGCTGAACCGCGTCGCCGCAAGCATCCTGGCGGGCACGGCAGCCTTCATCGCCACGCGTGCAGCCTGAAATAAACATTCGGCAACGGACGGTTCTCAAAGGATTTTTTCTCCGGCTCAAGCGGCCGGCGGGTGAAGCCACTCTGGTCTCATCACCACTTTGACCCTATTCTCTCCACAGATTTCAGAATGGATTTCAAAGGGAGAGCACCATGTCGCACAAACCGGGCCGCGGCCGCATCTATTCCTCGATAACGGACACAATCGGCGACACGCCGCTCGTTCGCCTCAATAAACTCGCCAAGGAAAAGGGCGTGGTGGCCAACATCCTTGCCAAGCTGGAATTCTTTAACCCAATCGCCTCGGTGAAGGACCGTATCGGCGTTGCTATGATCGATAGCCTGGAAACGCAGGGCAAGATCTCGCCCGGCAAGACCGTGCTGATCGAGCCGACCTCGGGCAATACGGGTATCGCGCTCGCTTTCGCCGCCGCCGCCAAGGGTTACCGGCTGATCCTTACCATGCCGGAAACCATGTCCGTCGAGCGCCGCAAGATGCTGGCGCTGCTCGGCGCCGAGTTGGTGCTGACCGAAGGACCGAAGGGCATGAAGGGGGCGATCGCCAAGGCGGAGGAACTCGCCGCCTCGCTGCCCGACGCCGTCATCCCACAGCAGTTCGAAAACCCGGCCAACCCGGAGATCCACCGCCAAACGACCGCTGAAGAAATCTGGAACGATACAGATGGCACGGTCGATATCTTCGTTGCCGGCATCGGCACCGGCGGCACGATTACCGGCGTCGGCCAGGTACTGAAGAGCCGCAAGCCGGATATCCGGGTTGTGGCCGTCGAGCCGGCGGACTCGCCGGTACTGTCAGGCGGCACGCCCGGCCCGCACAAGATCCAAGGCATCGGCGCCGGCTTCGCCCCAAAGATCCTCGACACGAGCATCTATGACGAGGTCGTCACCGTGAGCAATGACGAGGCCTTCCAGCAGGCGCGGCTGGTCGCCAAGCTCGAAGGCGTGCCGGTCGGCATCTCCTCGGGTGCAGCATTGACGGCCGCTATCGAGGTCGGCCGCCGTCCGGAAAACGCCGGCAAGAACATCGTCGTCATCATTCCGTCCTTCGCGGAACGGTATCTTTCGACGGCATTGTTTGAAGGCCTTGGAAGCTGATCGAACCTTCCCGGGTTCTTCCTCTCACCCGGTACCTGGGGCGCTTCGGCGCCCCTTTTATCATGCCGCAGCGGTAAGCCTCTCGCCGGCAACACGGTAGGAAATCGCCTCCGCGAGATGAATGCGGCCGACCATTTCCTTGCCGTCGAGATCGGCAAGCGTGCGGGCGACCTTGAGGACTCGGTGGTAGCCACGCGCCGAAAACTTCATCTTGTCCGCGGCATCTCGCAACAGCTGCAATCCTGCGGCATCCGGCTCTGCGAATTTCTCGATCATTGCGGTCGAACATCCGGCATTGGTGGAAATACCCACAGCGCCTGCAGCAGCATAGCGTTCACGCTGGATGTCACGGGCACGCGCAACGCGCCGGGCAACATCGGCACTCGCTTCGGCTACCGTCGGCCGGATGAGATCGGCGGCGGAAACGGCCGGCACGTCGATGCGGATATCGATGCGGTCCATCAGCGGGCCGGAGATGCGGGCCTGATAATCCGTCATGCAGCGCGGTCCTCGGGCACAGGTGTGGCCGGGCTCGCCCGCCATGCCGCAGCGGCACGGGTTCATGGCCGCAATGAGCTGGATCCGCGCCGGATAGGAGACGCGGTGATTGGCACGCGCGATGACGCATTCGCCGCTTTCGAGCGGCTGACGCAGGGCATCAAGTACCTGTGGTGCGAATTCCGGGAATTCATCGAGGAAAAGCACGCCATGATGGGCAAGCGAGGCTTCGCCCGGCCGGGCACGCAGGCCACCGCCGATGAGGGCGGCCATCGTCGCCGAATGGTGCGGCGTGCGGTAGGGCCGGCGGTCGGAGAGCTTGCCGCCCGACAACTGGCCGGCGATAGAATGGATCATCGAGACTTCCAGCAATTCCGCAGCCGAAAGCGGCGGCAGGATGGAGGGCAGTCTCGAAGCCAGCATCGACTTGCCAGAGCCGGGCGGCCCGACCATCAGAAGGTTATGGCCGCCGGCAGCAGCCACCTCCAGCGCCCGCTTGGCGCTTTCCTGTCCCTTGATCTCGGCGAGATCAGGCAGATTGGCGGCATTCGGGCGAATGGACGGTTCCGGGCGCGAAAGGATCTGCGTGCCGCGGAAATGATTGGCGAGTGCGATCAGGCTGCGCGGCGCCAGAATGTCGACCCCAGACCCTGCCCATGCGGCTTCCGAGCCACTCTCGGCCGGGCAGATCAGGCCTTTTCCACTCGCGTTGGCACCGATTGCGGCCGGCAGAGCGCCAGCGATTGCGGCAATTGTACCGTCGAGATTGAGTTCGCCGACGACGACATAGTCGGACAAAGCATCCGCCGGGATGGCGCCGAGCGCAGCCATCAGGCCAAGTGCGATGGGGAGATCGAAATGACTGCCTTCTTTGGGAAGATCGGCGGGCGCAAGATTGACCGTCACACGCTTGGATGGCAGCGCTAGGCCGGAAGCGTGCAAGGCTGCCTGCACCCGCTCGCGACTTTCCGCCACCGCTTTGTCAGGAAGCCCGACGATCTGGATTCCCATTTTACCGGGAGCGACCATGACCTGGACCTCGACCGGCACACCTTCAATGCCCTGAAATGCAACCGTGCTGACGCGCGCGACCATGCCCCTGCCCCGTAACCCTGAACCCCAACCTATGAAGGCGGTCACAATCTGGCATGGAATCTGGAATAAAACAAGAACGATAAGCGAACGAATTCAGCTATCCGCTGCAATCAAATTGCAGCAGGTTGCAAAGCCGGAACGAAGGCGATCAAAGGCGGAACACTTGGAGCATTTCCGCTTTTCTTCGAAACACGAAAATTCTCTATCTCTTTGTTTTTACAAAAAAATCTCTGCTTAGTTTTGCCGCAATTCCGAACGCAAACCACTATGCACTTTTGCTGGTATTGCTTTAGCCGCGCTTGCGCTCGATCGCATCCCACAACAGGCTTGCGATATCGGCGCCACCGAACTTCTTCACTTCCCGGATGCCTGTCGGCGAGGTTACGTTGATCTCTGTCATATAATCGCCGATCACATCGATACCGACGAGCAGGAAGCCGCGTTCGCGCAGAGCCGGGCCGATGCGTTCGCAGATTTCCTTTTCGCGCGCCGTCAGTTCGGTCGGCTCGGCGCGGCCGCCGACATGCATGTTGGAGCGACTGTCATGCTCGGCCGGGACGCGATTGATGGCGCCGGCAAATTCGCCGTCGACGAGGATGATGCGCTTGTCGCCCTTGCGCACGTCAGGCAGGTACTGCTGAGCGATGAAAGGCTCGCGGAAGAGCTGGCCGAACATTTCGAGCAGCGAGGACAGGTTGCGATCGTCTTTGGTGGAATGGAAAACGCCGGCGCCGCCATTGCCGTAGAGCGGCTTCAGGATGATATCGCCCATCTCGTCGCGGAAGCGGCGGATCTCGCCCGGATCCTTGGTGATCAGGGTCTTCGGCATCAGGTCGGAAAATTCGGTGACGAAGATCTTTTCCGGTGAGTTGCGCACCCAGGCCGGATCATTGACGACGAGCGTCTTCGGATGGATGCGCTCCAGCAGATGCGTCGAGGTGATGTAGGACATGTCGAAAGGCGGGTCCTGGCGCAGCAGGACAACGTCCATGGTCGACAGGTCGATGCGCTCAGGGGCGCCGAGTTCATAGTGATCGCCCTTGACCTCGCGCAGCACCATCGGCTCGACGGCGGCAAAGAGCTTGTCATCGCGGAAGCTCAGGCGATCGGGCGTGTAATGGAAGAGCTTGTAGCCACGCGCCTGAGCCTCAATGCTCATGGCGAAGGTGGAATCGCCCGCGATATTGATGCCGGAGACATGGTCCATCTGGACCGCTACGTTCTTGATCTTGGCCATTTCCGTCCCTTGAGCTGATGCCGCCCAGATGTAGGTCGGTCAGGCATCAAACGCAACGGCAATCAATGGCTTCGCGCGCCTCCGCCGGCGCAATTTTCAGGCCGCGATGCCGGTGCCACCCCCGTTGCGCAAGAGGTTGCGCAGGCGATAGGCAATGGCGAGCGGCTTCGGGAAAGGCTTGCGCAGGAAGGCGACCTTGCGGACATAATTGTCGACCCGCCAGTTCGCCCAGGTGCCGCCGGCAAAGAAAGCGACGTCGCCCACTTGCAGCGTGCGTTCCAGACCATCTTCGGTGGTGACGTGCACCTCGCCTTCGAGGATCATGACCGTCTCGTCCCAGCCGAAACGCCAGCGGAATTCGCCTGATGTGCAATCCCAGATCGCCGTCAGCGATGCTTCGTCATGGCCGCGGGAATGTTCTGCCGTGCGCGCCTGCGGATTGCCGCTGATGACCCAGTCCGGATTGATCGGCGTCGACTTCAGCACCATGCGGTCGCTTGCCTGTGCGACGAACGATTTGCCGGCCGTCTTCAACGCGGCGTAAGGCACGGACCGCGCAGCCATGGCGACGGCGGTTGCAAGCATCATCTTCAAGGCCATGAATTACCCCCAGTTTGCTACCCCTAGCTGAGCCGTGGATAACAAAAGAATCGTAAAAGCCCGTTCAAGCAGACGCTAAAATTTTAACGAAAGCTTATTCGTCAGTTTTTAGCCGCCTGCGGAATTTAGCGAACCCCTAGAAAGCATCGGGGAAATGACGAGGCAGTTTTCCCGGCAATATCGCAACGATATCATAACGCTGTGAGAGCCGGGCATAGTCCCGCTGGCGGGCGAGCCAGAGATCGCTCGCAGCCCGGATGCGTTTTTGCGAGGCGTAGGACACGGCATCCACCGCGCCCATTTCGTCAGCGCGCGCCTTGACCTCGACAAAGACGGCCAGGTCTCCCTTGCGAGCGATAATATCGATCTCGCCGAGCTTCGTTTTGTAGCGCATGGCGAGGATGCGATAGCCTTTCAGCATCAGGAAAATGGCGGCAATATATTCTGCCGCCGAGCCGCGACGCAGCGCCTTTCTCCTGCGGAGCGTGGCTTCGCCGTCAGCCATTCGCCGCCTTCATGTCGAGAAGCTTCTGATAGAGCACCTTGCGCGGCAGGCCGGTCAAGCGGGCAGCTTCGGTCGCGGCCCCGGCGGTTGGCAGCGATTTTGAGAGATCGGCGAGAATGGCGTCGACATCCGCCGCGGTTGCCGGCTCGTCCTTCGGCGGGCCGATGACGAGAACGATCTCACCCTTCACATTGTCATGCTCTTCATAATAAGTGGCGAGCTCGGAGAGCGTGCCGCGGCGGAATTCCTCGTAGGTCTTGGTCAGTTCGCGGCAGACCGACGCCTCGCGTTCAGCACCGAGCATATCGGCAGCGGCCACCAGCGTTGCGCCGATGCGATGGGGCGATTCAAAGAAGATCAGTGTGGCCGGTGCGTTTGCGAATTCTGCGAGACGGTCGCGACGGGCCTTGTCCTTGGTCGGCAGGAAACCGGCAAATAGAAAAGCATCGTTCGGCAGCCCTGAGCCGACGAGGGCCGCAAGCGGTGCGGAAGCGCCGGGAATGGGAATGACGCGGTAACCTGCTTCGATCGCCTGCTGCGCCAGGCGATAGCCGGGATCGGAGACGAGCGGCGTGCCGGCATCGGAAACCAGCGCCACCGACTTGCCGGCTTCGAGCGCCTGCAGGAGCCGCGGCCCGGCCTCATCGGCATTGTGTTCATGATAGGCAAAGGGGCGGTTCTGAATGCCGTAGCGATCGAGCAGGACGCGGGTAACGCGTGTATCCTCGCAGGCGAGGACATCCGCACCGGCAAGCGTTTCCAGCGCCCGCAGCGTGATATCGCCGAGATTGCCGATCGGCGTTGCGACGAGATAGAGAGCCGGTTCGAGCGGGCGCGCCGGCACCGCGATATTGTGCAGGCGAAAGCCGCGCCGGGCGCCAGTTTCCGCTGTCGTCTCTTCCGTCATGTCATTCGCTTTCATTCCGCCGGCCTCTTCCCTTTATGGGCGAGCGGTGTGGCTTCGACAAGGGCCGCAATTTCTGTGAGCATTGCACTGCAAAACGGCATTTGCGGGCTTGCGGGCAGCCATGCCTCTTGCAATCGCCGGCAAAGTTCTGCCATTTTGCCCGTCCACTCCCCTCTCCCAAAAGGGGAAAGCAGTGACGCGGCGCTTCCGGGCGCCCGGACAATAAAGGTCGAAAGCGGTAGCATCCCATGCGTATTACTATTGAGCGGTCAAACCTTTTGAAGTCGCTGAACCACGTGCACCGCGTGGTCGAACGCCGCAACACGATCCCGATCCTGTCCAACGTGCTGCTGAAGGCCGATGGGCAGAGCCTCGACATGAAGGCGACCGACCTCGATCTGGAAATCACCGAAGCGACGCCTGCCAATGTCGAGCAGGCCGGCGCCACCACCGTTCCCGCCCATCTTCTTTACGACATCGTCCGCAAGCTTCCCGATGGCGCGGAAGTGCTGCTTGCCACCTCCCAGGATGGCGGCTCGATGACCGTTCAGTCCGGACGTTCGAAGTTCTCGCTGCAGTGCCTGCCGGAATCCGACTTCCCGGATCTGACCGCCGGCACCTTCACGCATTCCTTCAAGCTGAAGGCAAGCGATCTGAAGATGCTGATCGACCGCACGCAGTTTGCGATTTCGACCGAGGAAACCCGCTACTATCTGAACGGCATCTTCTTCCACACGATCGAGAGCAGCGGCGACCTGAAGCTGCGCGCCGTTGCGACCGACGGCCACCGTCTGGCCCGCGCGGATGTCGATGCCCCCTCCGGCTCGGAAGGCATGCCCGGCATCATCATTCCGCGCAAGACGGTTGGCGAATTGCAGAAGCTGGTCGATACGCCTGACGCGATCGTCACCGTCGAAGTTTCCGATGCCAAGATCCGGGTCACCCTCAGTTCCATCGTCATGACCTCGAAGCTGATCGACGGCACCTTCCCGGACTATCAGCGCGTCATCCCGACCAATAACGACAAGGAAATGCGTGTCGACTGCACGAGCTTCGCCCAGGCCGTCGACCGCGTTTCGACCATTTCATCCGAGCGCGGTCGCGCCGTGAAGCTCGCGCTCTCCGATGGTCAGCTTCTGCTCACCGTCAACAATCCGGATTCCGGCAGCGCGACGGAAGAAGTTGCCGTCGGCTACGACACCGATCCAATGGAAATCGGCTTCAATGCCAAGTACCTGCTCGACATCACCGCGCAGCTTTCCGGCGACGAGGCGATCTTCCTTCTGGCCGATGCGGGTTCGCCGACACTTGTGCGTGACACCGCCGGCGATGACGCGCTTTACGTGCTGATGCCGATGCGCGTTTAAACGCGCGTCGCTTTTGCAGTTGAAACTTTCCTGATCGCGACATCGCCTCTTGTTTTTGCTTCACCCTCCTGCAATTAAGGGAAAGTTGACCGGCAGGCATGGGAGGACGGCATGGCATTACGGCTCAAGGAACGGCTCGGCAGGAAGTTTGACGAGGAGATCCGCTTCTTCAAGGGCATGATGCAGGGGCCGAAGACCGTCGGCTCCATCGTTCCGACTTCCTCGATCACTGCCCGCAAGATGGCAAGCGTCGCAAATCCGCATTCGGACCTGCCCGTGCTTGAACTTGGTCCCGGCACCGGCGCCATCACCAAGGCGATCCTTGCCCATGGCGTGAAGCCGGAAAAGCTCGTCGCTATCGAATATTCGACGGACTTCTACGAACACCTTATGCGGCTTTACCCCGGCGTGAGCTTCATCAACGGCGATGCCTTCGATCTCGACAAAACGCTCGGCTCACTCAAGGATCAGGAATTCGATTCCGTTATTTCGGGTATACCGCTCCTGAACTTCCCCATGCAGGCGCGTATTGCGCTCTTGGAAAGCCTGCTCGACCGCATGCCGGCTGGTCGGCCGATGGTGCAGATCTCTTATGGCGCAGTTTCGCCGATCGTTGCCAATGCCGATCGCTACAGCATTCATCATTTTGATTTCATCGTGCGCAATATTCCTCCTGCTCAACTCTGGATCTATCGGCGCGGATAAATGTTTGGACTTTATATCACCCACCCTCAGGTCAAGATCGACCCGCAGGTTCCCGTTCCCAAGTGGGGTCTTTCCGAGATCGGCGCCGAACGCGCCCGCAAGGCTGCCTCGAGCGACTGGGCGAAGCGGCTGACCCGCATCGTCTCCAGCGATGAGACGAAGGCGATCGAGACGGCGGAAATCCTTGCTGCGGCCTCAGGCGTGAAAATCGAGATCGTGCATGGCATGCACGAGAACGACCGCTCCGCCACTGGTTTCCTGCCGCCCGACAAATTCGAGGAGGCGGCCAACTGGTTCTTCGCCCACCCGCTGGAGAGCTTCAGAGGCTGGGAGCGGGCCGCCGATGCGCAGGCCCGCATCGTCTCCGCCGTCGAGACCGTCCTATCCTCGCATGAGGCAAATGCGCCGATCGCCTTCGTCGGGCATGGTGGCGTCGGAACGCTGCTCAAGTGCCATCTGATGGGCGCACCGATTGCGCGTGATCGCGACCAGCCAGGCGGTGGTGGCAATCTCTATGCTTTCGGCCTTGCGGATCGGCGCTTATCATGCGACTGGACACCCATTGAAGACTGGCGGGGATGATTGAGATGGACGCACGCGAGCGGTTGATCGTCGGGCTTGATGTTCCAACGATTGGCGAAGCGGAAAAGATTGTTTCCACGCTCGGCGACGACATTCTCTTCTACAAGATCGGCTACCAGCTTGTCTTTGCCGGCGGGCTGGAATTTGCCCGCGATCTCGCTGCCAGCGGTAAGAAGATCTTCCTCGACATGAAACTGCTCGACATCGACAATACGGTCGCGTCCGGCGTCGAGAACATCGTCAAGATGGGCATGTCGATGCTGACGCTGCATGCCTATCCGAAAGCGATGAAGGCCGCCGTCGAAGCGGCCAAGGGCTCCAGCCTCTGTCTGCTTGGCGTTACGGTGCTGACCTCGATGGACGCCGATGACCTCGTCGAGGCCGGCTATCAGTACGATCCGAAAACATTGGTCGCGCGGCGTGCTGAACAGGCGCGCATTGCCGGGATGGGCGGTATCGTCTGCTCTGCCGAGGAGTCAGCCAGCGTCCGCGAGATTGTCGGACCTGACATGGCGATCGTCACCCCGGGCATCCGCCCGACAGGCGCCGAGAAGGGCGATCAGAAGCGGGTGATGACGCCTTCGGATGCACTGAGGGCCGGTTCCACCCATCTCGTCGTCGCCCGGCCGATCGTCAAGGCGCCGGAGCCGCGGGAAGCGGCTCGCGCAATCCTCAATGAAATGGTCGCCGCGCTCTGGCCGGCGAACCGCTGACACATCCGCTGAAGGGGAGATAAAAATGCCCAAGGGATACTGGATTGCTCGCGTCGATGTGCGCGACCTCGAGCGCTACAAGGATTACGTTGCAACCGCAAAGCCTGCCTTCGAGAAGTACGGCGCGAACTTCCTCGCCCGCGGCGGCGCGATCACCGAGCTTGAAGGCAAGGCGCGCGCCCGCAACGTCGTTATCGAATTTCCCTCGATGCAGCATGCCGTCGACTGCTATAATTCGCCGGAATACCAGGCCGCCGCAAAAATCCGCCATGAGGTGGCTGATGCGGAAATGGTCGTGGTCGAAGGTGTCTGAGCCAGTTTCGAACGGGTAAGAACTGCGGCGCGATGGCCCTTTTCGTCGCGTCGGTATTCGGCTAAGACGAAAACAATCACAGCATTCCAAAGCCTTTCGAGGAGCCTGCCATGACCCTTGCCAACCTGCCGCCGCTCGTTACCGTGTTCGGAGGGTCCGGCTTCATCGGCAGACATGTCGTGCGTGTGCTCGCCAAGCGCGGCTATCGCATCCGCGTTGCCGTGCGCCGCCCTGACCTTGCCGGCTTCCTGCAGCCGCTCGGCAATGTCGGCCAGATCTCTTTGGTCCAGGCCAACCTGCGCTACCGCAACTCGATCGACCGGGCTGTCGAGGGCGCCGACCATGTCATCAACTGCGTTGGTATTCTCTTCGAGAGCGGCCGCAACACCTTCGACGCCGTGCAGGAGTTCGGCGGTCGTGCTGTGGCGGAAGCCGCCCGCAATGCCGGCGCAACGTTGACCCACATTTCCGCCATTGGCGCCAACGCCGGTTCAAACTCAAACTACGGCCGTACCAAAGGCCGCGCGGAAGCCGCCATCCTGTCGATCAAGCCGGACGCGGTGATCTTCCGTCCGTCGGTCGTCTTCGGCCCGGAGGACAGCTTCTTCAACAAGTTCGCCGATATGGCGCGTACGTTCCCGCTCCTTCCGCTCGTCGGCGGCGGCAAGACGAAGTTCCAGCCCGTGTATGTCGAGGATGTCGCCGAGGCCGTTGCCCGTGCCGTCGACGGCAAGGTCGAAGGCGGCAAGATCTATGAGCTCGGCGGTCCTGAGGTCCTGACCTTCCGCGAATGTCTCGAAACCATACTCAAGGTTACGGTACGCAAGAATCGGCTCGTTTCCCTGCCCTTCAGCATCGCATCGCTGATCGGCAGCATCGCCTCGCTCGTGCCGTTCATCGCGCCGCCGATCACGCCGGACCAGGTCAAGCTTCTCAAGCACGACAACGTCGTTTCCAAGGAAGCCGAAGCCGAGGGCCGCACGCTGAAGGGCCTTGGCATCACGCCGACGATGGCGACTTCGGTGCTCGACTCCTACCTCGTGCAGTATCGTCCCCACGGCCAGTATACCGGCTCCGGCAAGGCTGCCTGATCAATCGATAGAAGACAATTCAAACGCCGTTCGCGAGCTTTCGCGGGCGGCGTTTTCCATTTTCGCGAGGCGCCAATCCGACGCAAGCCTGGCGTGTTACGCTGCATCTCATGTTGTGTGACGTTGCATAAAAGACGCATAGGAAATTTAGTGAAGTTAACACCAAATTTAGCAGGAACATTTATTGCTATTTGCTATTCCACTGACTAAACACCCCCGCGCGTCTCCAGACAGACTCAAGGCGCCTCGCAGGCGTGCGGCAATCACTGTGAAAGGCTATTTCTGATGGGTAAGTCAATCGCGCTTCTTTTTGCGTGTGCGGCGCTGGTAATCCTCGCAGGCTCCTTCATTGCGCCGGGCTCCGTCGCAGCGGTGAAGGGCGGTTGCTCGCCAGCCTACGGCGTCGATCCCTGCTCGACGGCCTCCATTACCCACTAAAAGAAAGCCGGTCCTTTCGAACCGGCTTTAATTTTATCCCGGTGCGAGCGACAAATATTCGATGGCTCGCTGGTTTAGCGACTCAGGCGATCATGCCGGTCATCGCCATGCCGAGCAGCACAATACCCAAAATGATGCGATAGATTGCGAAGACCGTAAAACGGTTGCTCCTGATGTAGGCCAGCAACCACTTGACGGCGATGAAAGCGACGATCGTCGAAACGACGAAGGCAATGCCGAGCGCTGTCCAATCCTCATTCGCCGCACCGCCATCCTCGAAAGTTTTCAGCAGCGAGAAGGCGCTTGCCGCGTACATGGTCGGAATGCCGACGAGGAAGGCGAATTCAGTTGCCGCTGCGCGGTTAGCCGTGCCGGCCAGCATGGCGACGAAGATCGTGGCACCCGAGCGGGACGTTCCGGGGAAGACGCCGGCAACGACCTGGGCAATGCCCACAAGAATGGCGACGAGCCAGGTGATGTGAGTGCTCGGCGGGCGGCGGGCGGCAGCCCATTCGGCAAAGATCATCCAGATACCGCCGATGATCAGCGCCCAGGCAACCGGCGTTGCGTTCTCAGGCAGTTCGAAACCGAGCTTCTTGACCAACAGTCCGAGAACCGCCGTTATCAGAAAGGCGACAATCAGCTTAAAGGCATAATCGCGGTTTTGCGGATCGCGCCAGCCAAGCAGCAGATCGAGCAGACGACGCCAGTAGATAATCGTAACGGCGAGGATCGCTCCTGCCTGAATGACGATGTTGAAGGTGTCGCTACGGGCGCCGAGCCACTGCTCCGCAATGATCAGATGGCCGGTGCTCGAAATCGGCAGGAACTCTGTGATCCCTTCTATAATGCCCAGAATTATAGAGTTTATGTAGTCCATAAAGTGTCTCCGGTTTGGGGTTCGGTCGGACTGGAATGGCGGTCAGGCTATATTGCACTGCACAATCATCATTCGCCAGAGCGGGAGGCAAGAAAAGGCGAGCGGGGAGTTGCGATCGTTCAGGCAGCCATGTTTTGTCCCTTGTCAGGCAGGTGTGACCCGATTCGCTTGTATTGAAGGGGCCAAGCTCCTATAGCTTCAACTAATGAGTCATGACTAGGGCGGTATAATCGGCGCGCCCCTGAACCCATGCACAACAATCAAAAGTCCGAGTATCGATGCCCACGCTTTATCATCATCCCATGTCGTCCGCGTCTCGCTTCGTCAGGCTCATTCTCGCGGAATATGGCTATCAGGCAGAGCTGATCGAAGAACAGACCTGGGAGAAACGCCGCGACTTCCTGGCGCTCAACCCGGCTGGCACGCTGCCCGTCTATGTGGACGACAGCATGCGTGCACTCTGCGGCGCGACGGTGATTTCGGAATATCTCGACGAGACGCATGGCGTGCTGAAGCGCGACCGCAGGCTGCTCGCCGAGGATCCGTTCCAGCGCGCGGAAATCCGTCGCCTGACGGAATGGTTCATGCAAAAGATGGAAAACGACGTCACCAAGCCGCTGGCGCGCGAGCGCGTCTACAAGCTGCAAATGACGGCCGACCAGGGCGGCGGCGCCCCGGATTCCAAGATGTTACGCACGGCACGCGCGAATATCCGCCAACACATGCGTTATCTCACCTGGCTCGCCGGCTCGCGCCAATGGCTCGCCGGCGAGCGGATGAGCTATGCCGATCTTGCCGCTGCAGCCTCGATCTCTATTCTCGATTATCTCGGCGAGATCGACTGGTCGGAATCGCCGCTCGCCAAGGACTGGTACCAGCGGCTGAAATCGCGCCCCTCCTTCCGTCCGCTGCTCACCGAGCGCGTGCGCGGTCTGACGCCGGTTTCCCATTACGCCGACCTGGATTTCTGACGAGGGCGTTTGATGCCCGAACCGAAAACCGAAGATATTAAGGAGCGGAAGCGCCGCGACAATTTGACCGCCTTCCTGAAGAGGGAATCGGCCGCTCTCGGCTTCGATCTCTGTCGTGTCACCCGTCCGGATTCGATCCCTGACGCAAAGCAGCGACTCGGCCAATTCATCGATGCCGGCCGGCATGGAACAATGGAATGGATGGCGGAAACGCGCGAGCGCCGCGGCGATCCACGCACGCTCTGGAGCGATGTGCGCTCTGTTGCCGTCTTCGGCCTCAATTACGGGCCGGACGAGGATCCTCGCGGCATTCTCGACAGGAAGGATAGGGCGGCAATCTCCGTCTACGCCCGCAACCGCGACTATCATGACGTCATGAAGGGCCGACTGAAAGAGATCGCCACGCGCTTCGCAGCCAAGGCTGGCGCAGACGTGAAGGTCTTCGTCGATACCGCACCCGTCATGGAAAAGCCGCTGGCCGCGGCGGCCGGTCTCGGCTGGCAGGGCAAACACACCAATCTCGTCAGCCGCGAGCATGGCTCCTGGCTTTTCCTCGGCTCGATTTTCACGACTGCCGATCTCAATATAGATGCCTCGGAGGCCGATCATTGCGGCTCCTGCCGCGCCTGCCTCGATGCCTGCCCGACCGCTGCCTTTCCTGCGCCCTACCAGATCGATGCGCGCCGCTGCATTTCGTATCTGACGATCGAGCATAAGGGGCCGATCGATCCCGAGTTCAGGCCGCTGATCGGCAACCGCATCTACGGCTGCGACGATTGTCTTGCCGCATGCCCCTGGAACAAGTTCGCAAACGAAGCGTCGGAAATGAAGCTGAAGGCGCGTGAGGATCTGAAGGAACCTTCGATCGTCTTCCTTTTGACCCTCGACGACCCAACCTTCCGTACGTTCTTCAGCGGTTCTCCGGTCAAGCGCATCGGGCGTGACCGCTTCATTCGTAATGTGCTGATCGCTGCCGGCAATTCCGGCGATCGTAGCCTGATCGAGCAATGTCGTGCGCTCGCCGCCGATGCCTCTCCCGTCGTGCGCGGCATGGCAGTTTGGGCACTGTCGCGGCTCATGGAGGCTGGTGAATTCGAAGCCTTTGCCGCACAAAGGGAAAATGAGTCGGACGAAGAAGTCCTCAACGAATGGCGACTGGCGGGGGTAAGCTGATGCATGTGATGATCTTTGGCTGCGGTTATTCCGGTACGGCGATCGCCAAAGCCTTTGGTGACAGCGGCATGCGCATCTCCGGGACGACCCGTTCGGAGGAAAAAGCGGAAGAGCTGCAGAGATCCGGGATCGAAGCCTTCATCTTCGACGGCGAAACCCTGAGCGACGATCTGCGTGCGGCGATGGCCGGCGTTACGCATCTCGTGCAGTCGATAGCTCCGCGCGATGCCGATCCGCTGCTTGCATTGCTCGGCAAAGACAGCACGGTGCTTCTGCCGAAGCTGCAATGGATCGGCTATCTCTCCACGGTCGGCGTCTATGGCGACCACAAAGGCTCCTGGGTGACCGAGGAAACCCCTTGTGTGCCGGTCTCCGGCCGCTCCAAGGAACGTCTGGACGCTGAGGACGCCTGGCTTGCGCTCGGACATGCCCGCGACGTACCGGCCGCAATATTGCGTCTTTCCGGCATTTACGGACCAGGACGCAACGCCTTCATTAATCTGGATCGCGGCACGGCGCGCCGCATCATCAAGAAGGACCAGGTCTTCAACCGCATCCGCGTGGAGGACATCGGCGCTTCCACCCGCTTTTTGTCAGAGCATGCGCTCGGTGGCATCTATAATGTCACCGACGACCAGCCCGGCCCGCCGCAGGATGTCATCGTCGAAGCCGCCCGCCTGATGGGCGTCGCACCGCCGCCAGAGCAATCTTTCGAGACGGCCGAGATGACGCCCATGGCCCGCTCCTTTTATGGAGAGAACAAGCGGGTTTCCAATGCCAAACTGAAGGCCACGGGCTTCCGTTTTGCCTTCCCGAACTATCCGATGTCGCTCGCCCAGCTCTGGCAAAATGAGGGGTGGCGGGGCTGACGATACCCTCCCATTCGGGTGAGAGGGCTATAATTCAAAAAGAGTAGAAATTTCCTACTTTCTTATTTTAGCGACGCGAATTTCGCTCCGCATTATGGTTAACGGCCTCTAAATTTGCGCAAATGTGGCAGCAAATATGGCGGTGTGAGCAAAAAATTTTTGTGACTTCCAGCGGCCATCAAATGTTTACCGTTTTCCCGAAAAAATCGTTCGGATTTTAGCTGATTTCATTAGGTTTTTTCCGCAACTCGTCAAAGCGGTGTCCTGCTACCGCAATGTTACCGGAATCACAAATGTTACAAGCTGTAACGTTCCGTGATCGCGATCGGCACTTTTTCGCCACTTTTCCCCGGATTGAAGCCCCACCGCCTGTGAAGGCGCAAGTTCAATAGTTGAGGGACAATCCGTTTTGAAGAAAATCTGCCGTTCTCTAATCACTACCGCAGCCATTGCAGCCTGCTCTTTCATCCTCCCGGCGGAAGGATTTGCTGCTAACGGATGTGGCGGTGCTTCGTGGTACGCACTTCGCTCCAAAACTGCTTCCGGGGAACGCATGAACCCGGCCATCTATACTGCCGCCCATCGCTCTCTGGCGTTCGGCACCAAGGTGAAGGTCACCAACCGCAACAACGGCCGCAGCGTCGTCGTTCGCATCAATGATCGTGGCCCGTTCATCCGCGGTCGCGTACTCGACCTGTCACGCGCTGCTGCCCAGAATATCGGCATGGTCTCTACAGGTACTGCGAAGGTTTGCTACGAAGTCATGAGCTGAGGCTACGTCCTCCGCAAAATCCCTGCGCCGGATGCGGCGCTTGCTCTTGCCGTCAATCGCGGGTAACCACGCGGTTGAGACTTGTAAACAATCTGCCCCGCCATCAGGCTTCCTGAGGCTCTTTCCGCGCGGATCGTTCACTAGCCAAGGCAACAGGAGAAGTTTGAATGCGTTTGGGCGGCCGCCTCGAAGGGGCGATTTCGGTTCTGGCTGATATCGATGCCCGTAAAAGGCCTGTCGCCGATGCGCTGAAGGACTGGGGCCTCGCTCACCGTTTCGCCGGTTCCGGCGACAGGGCGGCGATCGGCAACATTGTCTACGATGCGCTGCGCATGCGACTGTCCCATGCCTATCTGATGGACGACGACAGCGCCGTTGCCATTGCCCATGCCGTCATGTTCCGCCAATGGGGTTTCACGCCGGAAACGCTGGCCGCCGAACTTGCTGACGACAAGTTCGCGCCGACGCCGCTTTCGGCCGACGCACTCGCGGCCTTTACGAGCCGCTCTCTTTCCGACGCAGCCCCGCATGTTCAGGGCGATATTCCAGAATGGGTGCAATCCTCCTTCGAACAGGCTTTCGGCGGCGAATGGCTTTCCGAGGCCCAGGCGCTCGCTGGACGCCCGACGCTTGATCTGCGTGCCAATATCCTGAAGGCCACCCGCGAAAAGGCCGTCAAGGCGCTGGAACGCGCCGGCGCCAATGAGGCGAAGATCGCACGCTACGGCATCCGGATTCCCGCCGGCGAGGGTGCCTCACGTTTGCCCAACGTGACGGCCGAGCTTTCATTCCAGAAAGGCTGGTTTGAAGTTCAGGACGAGGGATCGCAGATCGTTGCGGATCTGGTTTTGCCTGGGGATGGCGAGCAGGTGCTGGATTATTGTGCCGGCGGCGGCGGCAAGACGCTCGCCATGGCGGCTGCGATGCATAACAAGGGCCAGGTCCATGCCTATGATGCCGACCGCAAGCGGCTTGCGCCGATCATCGAGCGGCTGAAGCGCGCCGGAACACGCAATGTCCAGGTCCATGACGATATCAGAGGCCTGACCAGCCTGCGCGACCGCTGCGATAAGGTGCTGGTCGACGCGCCCTGCACCGGCACAGGCACGTGGCGCCGGCGCCCGGATACGAAATGGCGACTGACGGCCAAGAACCTCGACGAGCGCACTGCCCAGCAGCAGGACGCGCTGACGCAGGCGCGCAGCTTCGTGCGCCCCGGCGGCGAACTGATCTACGTTACCTGCTCGGTGCTACCGCAGGAGAACGAAGAACAGGTGCGGCGCTTTGCCACCGACAACAGCGACTTCGAAATCGTCAGCGCCCTGCCCGCCTGGGACAGCCTGTTCGGCAAGGATGGGACGCGCCCACGCTCTTCCGACGGCAAGACGATCACGCTGACGCCGGCCTCGACGGATACGGACGGCTTCTTCTTCTGCCGCCTCAAAAGAACAGGCTGAGCCTTACGGCGACGGCGCCCGCAGCGGATATTGATGCCGCGGTGGGATGAAGTGATGCACGACGGCGATCGCGACCAGCAGGACGCCGCCGAACAGGACGACTGCAAAAAGCGTCAATCCGCCGAGATGCGAGCCGAGAGCAACAAGCGGCACGGCGCCTGCCGGCGGATGCGTGACCCTCAGCGCCAGCATGCCGGCGATTGCGATACCGACGGCGATTGCCGCGACCCACCAGAGACCCGGAAAGAAGAAAGCGGCTGCGGCACCGACCGCCGCAGCAAGAACGTAACCACCAATGACATTTGCCGGCTGGGCGAGCGGGCTCTTCGGCTGCCCAAAGATCAGCACTGCCGTTGCGCCGAAGGGCGCAATCAGCAGCGGAATGCCTGTCGTAACAGCAAGGATGCCGACCGAAACCATGCCGATGACGGCACCAATTCCGGACTTCAGATGCGCATGGAACGCGCCCTTCGGCTCGTGGCGATGAATGAAATGCCTGATGTGATGACGCATGAAGGCCGGTCGGATGAGGTGTTCAGGAGGATCGGATGAAGGATTAAGCAGGGTGCGCAATTAATAGCGCGTGTCTTGCTGAATTTTCAAGCAAATGCTTTTCAGATAGACAGGCTGCTTGCGGAAATCCATCCTTAAAACCATTCCAAACTAGAGTGTTTGACACCAGTTTGCTTTTGGGCGAAGAGACGAATGCCGGATTCAGACGGAAATCCGTCACAGGAGAGGATTATGAAGCTCAACCGCACATTCCGAGCAGCTGCGCTGGCGATTGCCCCCGCCGCCCTGCTCGCCCTTCCCGCGTATGCGGCAACCGACGCAGCCGCTGTCGTGAAGCATTACGCCGAGGTCGCGCATGCCAAGTATGAAGATTCGCTGACAACAGCCAAGGCGCTCGACGCGGCCATCGACGCGTTTCTGAAGTCGCCTGATGATGCGACGCTGAAGGCCGCCAGGGATGCCTGGATCAAGGCACGCGTTCCCTATCAGCAGACCGAAGTCTATCGTTTCGGCAACCCTGTTGTCGACGACTGGGAAGGCAAGGTCAACGCATGGCCGCTCGACGAAGGCCTGATCGACTACGTCGATCCCTCCTATGGTACGGAAAGCGACGAGAACTCCCTCTATGTCGCAAACGTCATCGCCAACAAGACGATCAAGATTGACGGCAAGGATGTCGACGCCTCCAAGCTGACGCCGGAATTCCTCTCCGGTACGCTTGCCGAGGCCGGCGGTATCGAAGCCAACGTCGCGACCGGCTACCACGCCATAGAATTCCTGCTCTGGGGCCAGGATCTGCATGGCACGGGACCAGGCGCCGGCGAGCGTCCTGCTACTGACTATGATCTCAAGAATTGCACGCACGGCAATTGCGACCGTCGCGCCGAATATCTGAAGTCGGCTTCCACGCTGCTTGTTTCCGACCTGCAGGAAATGACCGATGACTGGGCGCCGGGTGGCGAAGCGACGAAGCACGTCGAAGCCGATCCGAAGGCTGGCCTCGTCGCCATCCTGACGGGTATGGGTTCGCTCTCCTATGGTGAACTGGCCGGCGAGCGCATGAAGCTCGGCCTGCTGCTGCACGATCCGGAAGAGGAGCATGATTGCTTCTCGGACAATACCTACAATTCGCATCTGAACGACGCGATCGGCATCGCTGCTGCCTATACGGGCGAATATACCCGCGTCGACGGCACCAAGCTGACCGGCCCGTCACTGCACGACCTCGTTGCCGCCAAGGATAAAGCTCTGGACGCCGAGATGACCGGCAAGCTCAACAAGACGCTGGATGCCATGCACGCCATGGCCAAGCGCGGCGAGACGGTCGAGAAGTACGATCAGATGATCGGCGAGGGCAACAAGGAAGGCAACGCCGTCGTTCAGGCCGCCATCGACGGTCTCATCGACCAGACGAAGTCGGTCCAGCGCGTTATTGCCGCACTTGACCTCGGCACCGTCGAGCTTGAAGGTTCTGACAGCCTGGATAATCCTAACGCTGTCTTCAAATAAGCAAAAAGGCGGGCCGCTCCGAAACCGGAGTGGCCCGGACCCTTGAAATGTCGCATAACCCGGCCAGACGTCTTTTTGTCAGCGCAGCTTTCTGCGCTCTGCTCGCCGGACTTCCCGTCGCTATTGCCGGTAGTTTCGATCTTCCGACTGGACGTACCGATCTTTCCGATGCGGATTTGAAGCGCGTCGTCGATGTCACGCGGCCGACCGGCGATTTCACCAAGGCCGAACCCTACGAGGCGATGCAGGCGGGTGCGGCAACCTCTATCGATCCGGTCACCGAAGACAGTTTCTCGCACATCTCGGCCAATATCCCTTTCGAGGAAGAGCAGAATTTTCGGCTCGGCAATGCGCTCTTCCGCAAGCTCTGGGTTTCCGCGCCCTCCTCGACGCAGGCATCCGATGGGCTTGGTCCGCTCTTCAATGCCCGCTCCTGCATGAGTTGTCATGCCAATGACGGCCGCGGCAAGCCGCCTGAGAGAGGTCCGAGCGCTACCTCGATGGTCCTGCGCGTGGCCCGTGCGGCAAAGACACTTGAGGAAGAAAAAGCGATCGCCGACGCCGATGTCGTCAATTTCCCCGATCCTGTTTACGGCCACCAGCTTCAGGATCTCGCCGTTCCAGGACTTGCCGCCGAGGGCAAGGTCGCGGTCACCTACACCGAAGAGACGATCACGCTTGCCGGCGGCGAAACGGTGAAGCTGCGCAAGCCGGCCTATTCCGTCAGAGACCTCGCCTACGGCCCGCTCGACCCGGCGACAACGATCTCGGCGCGCGTCGCCCCGCCGATGATCGGCCTCGGGCTGATCGAAGCAATTTCCGAGGCCGATATTCTGGCCCATGCCGACCCTGATGATCTCGATCATGATGGCATTTCCGGTAGGGCCGCGATCGTGCGCGATCATCGCACCGGCCAGATCGCACTCGGCCGTTTCGGTTGGAAAGCGCAAAATGCCACAGTTCGAGACCAGAGTGCGGATGCCTTCTCCACCGATATCGGCATCTCGACGCCGGATGCGCCGAACGCTGATGGCGACTGCACCGCGGCCGAGACAAAGTGCCTCGCCATGCCTGATGGCGTGCAAAAACGGCTCGGCAATGAGGAGGCACCAGGACCGGTGCTCGATCTCGTTACCTTCTATTCCGAGAACCTCACCGTGCCGTCGCGCCGCAAAGCAAGTTTTGCCGGGACCCTGCGCGGCAAGCAGCTTTTCTACGAATCCGGCTGTATTTCCTGCCACGTGCCGAAGTTCGTCACCCGCCGCGATACGGCTGAGAAGGCCCAATCCTTCCAGCTCATCTGGCCCTATTCCGATTTCCTGCTGCACGACATGGGCGATGGCCTGGCCGACGGACAGCAAGTAGGACTGGCCGGCGGACGTGAATGGCGCACGCCGCCGCTATGGGGTATAGGACTGACCCGGACTGTCAGCGGACACAGCTTCTTCCTGCATGACGGCCGCGCCAGAAATCTCACCGAAGCAATTCTCTGGCATGGCGGCGAAGCTGAAAAAGCCCGTAGCGCATTCTCCTCGCTGTCAAAAGACGATAGAGAGGCCCTGATTACATTCCTGGAGTCACTTTGATGCGCCCCTGGCACACCCTGCTTTGCCTCGCTTTGACCGGCCTTGCCACATCGGCTGCCGCCCAGAGCGCCGCACCGCCCGCTTCGGGCCTCAACGAGGATGCTGTGCCTTCAGTCATGCAGCGCGCTGTCGACGAGGTCATCCGCCCCGGCTATCGCAATATGCAGCAATCATCCGCGCGCCTGACGACGGCCATGAACGATCTCTGCGCCTCCGGGACGCAGCAGACGCTCGACCGCGCCAAGTCAGCATTCGACGATGTGATCCGTTACTGGTCGACGATTGAGATCGTGCAGACCGGCCCGGTCATCCAAGACAATCTCTTCGAACACATCCTCTTCTATCCCGATCGCAAGGGCGTCGGCCTCAAGCAGGTTCAGGCGCTGATCGCCAAGGCCGATCCGAAGGACGCGACCGTCGATGCCATTGCCGGCAAGAGTGTGGCGCTGCAGGGCCTGACCGCACTCGAATATGTGCTATATGGCAACGGGTCCGACGACCTCATCAAGCAGAAGGGCGGCTTCCGCTGCCTCTACGGCCAGGCCGTCGCCGGTAATATCCAGCGCGAGGCCGGCGAGGTGGTCGCAGCCTGGGAGAAGCCTGACGGTGTGCAGGCGAGCTGGAAACATCCCGGCCCGCAGAGTGACGATTTCATGGACAACAAGGAAGCCGTCACCGCGCTGCTCGGCATCCTTGTCCACGGCGCCGAGAATGTCCGCGACCAGCGGCTGGAGCAGTTCTACAAGGGCAAGGATTCGCCCGCTCGCCCGCGCATGGCGATCTACTGGCGTTCGAAGAACACCTGGAAATCGATGGCCGCCAATCTCGAGGGCATCCGTACGCTCTGGCAGAAGGCCGGCATGGCGGAACTGCTGCCGCCGGAGAAGAAGGCGGTTGCCGATTCAATCGACGCTAAGCTGAAGACGATCATCGACGGCGTCTCGAAGCTGAACCCGGATATCGAAGTCGCGGTCAGCGATGCGGAAAGGACCAAGCTCGATACGTTGCTGACCGAAAGCCGCGATCTCATCACCACGATCAGCGATCAGTATGGAGCGGCAATCGGCCTTTCAGCCGGCTTCTCCTTCTCGGACGGAGACTGAGCCGATGTGGCGCAGCGCCGCCATCGACCGTCGTGGCTTCATCAAGGCCGCCGGTATCGGCTTTCTGGCTGCGCTGAAACCTGAAGCGCTGCTGGCGCTCACCCGCGCCGATGCTGTGTACGCCTCCGGTATCCGCGCCGCCAACGGCTCCTTTGCCGTGGCGACGGTCACCGAGCGCGGGGAGATCGTCGATCAGGTGCCGCTGCCCGCCCGCGCCCATGGCATGGCCCATAGCAGCGCAACCGGGCGCACTGTCGCCTTCGCCCGCCGGCCGGGCACGTTCGCGATGATCTTCGATCCCTGGAACAAGGGCGAACCCGTCGTCATCACCTCGCCGGAGGGCCGGCATTTCTACGGCCACGGCGCTTTTTCCCCGGATGGCCGGCTGCTCTATGCCAGCGAGAACGACTTCGACAATGGTAGGGGCATGATCGGCCTCTATGATGCGACGAACCGCTTTGTCCGTATCGGCGAATATGAGACCTATGGTGTCGGCCCGCACGACATGACGATTTCCGATGACGGTCGCATGCTCATCGTCGCCAATGGCGGCATCGAGACACATCCGGATTTCGGCCGCACAAAGCTCAATCTCGGCAATATGCAGCCGTCGCTGGCGCTTATCGATGCGGCAACCGGCGCGCTGATCGAAAAACATACCCTGCCGCCGCAATGGTCATCCGTCTCGACACGCCATGTCGATGTCGATGCCGGTGGCCGCATCTGGTTCGCCTGCCAATATGAAGGCCACCGCAAGGACCTGCCGCCACTCGTCGGCCATTTCGCCAAGGGCGAAGACTTGAGCTTCATCGACCTGCCCGAGGAGACGACCCGACGACTTGCCAATTATGTCGGAGCGATCGCAGTCAACCGAAAGGAAGGTCTGGTCGGCGTCACCTCGCCGATCGGCGGCGCATCTGTCACCATCGATGCGAAAACGGGCAAGGTGCTGCGTGAGGACAGCGTTCGCGATGCCGCAGGCATTGCGCCTGCTCCCGGCGGCTTTGCCGTTTCCTCCTATGATGGCGATTTCCTGTCGGCTCATAGCGATGTCGCCTGGGATCAGCATATCGTGCGGATCACTCAGTCGGTGCTGATGCGGTAGTCTTTCCATTCCTTTTCAATGACTTCGGCGGCTGCCCGCGCCGCTTCATAGAGCCAGTCCTCACTGCGGGAGTGCAGGTCATTGCGAATTGCCGCAGCACCTGCCGCGTCGTCTGAATGGCAGTTGGCGATCTCAAAACCCATCAGTTCCAGCATTGCGCCGTCCAGGAGCGTCTTCGCATCGGTCTCGATCTCGATCTTGCGGCTGTTCGGTGAAAGCCGGCGAACAAGAATGCGGCCCGACACTGCGAAATGAGGATCTGGGCTGCGCATCCGCCCGGCGGCGATGACACCGGTTCTGATGACGCGATCTCCTGATCTTGCCAGCGACCAGGCCGAGGGCACAAGCGCCTTTGCTTCACGCAGCACAGGCCCACCGCGCCACTCCTTCACATAGGCGACGAAACGTGGCCGCCCGAGGCTGCCCGTTCCCTTCTTTTTGACTGGTAGGGGCGTAAAACTTCCTGCACCCCTCGGCAGGGCATTCCTCAGAGCATCAACGAAACGGCCGGGAGCCGGCTTTTCATCGGGTTTACGCTTCTCCCATTTCTTCCAGAACTCCTTCCGCTCATCCTCCGAAAGCAGCAGCTTGTCGCGCAGCCAGGGATGATCACGCTCCAGGACGATGGGATTCGCATGCTCAAGGCCGCGCACATATCCTGCGAGAATGAGCTCGGCGATCGCCCTGCCAGAAACCCCGGCGTCCGGCTGAGCCAGAATGGCGCTTGCCACCAGCCGCACGAGATCCAGCCCGTAGGGCATGATCACTGCATCGTCGAAATCATTGGCGCCCCAGACGAGCCGCCCCTCGATATCCCGCCAGGTGCCGAAGTTCTCCAGATGCGTATCGCCGATCGACAGCACTTGCGGCATGTCCGCAAGCTCCGGCCTGACGTCGTAGATGATCTCCGCCCAGCGCCAGTAGGTAGCGCGCAAGAAGGAGAATGCCTCCTCGCGCATCTTCCGGTGTTTCTCGTCGATACCCTCCTGTACGAGCTCGCCCTGCAGCTCGTGTGCCAGCCACGCCTCGTAGTCGCTCATAGATTGAGAAAATCTCTTCATCGGCTCGCCCTCAGGTTTGATTGATCATAATCCTGCGGAGCCTTATTCAGAAGAGGTTTTAGGATGATCCCAAGACGGATGCGACACGGCTCACCATGCTGAGATGAACCGCGCCGATCAATGTGATCATACGGGAAGCGGAGCTTCGGCGTTTACGAGATCCGCCTTGCGAAGCTCTCGCCAGAAATCACCTGGGACCACCTCGTCGAGTGCGGCCCGATCCTCCGCTATGCGGTCCGGTTTGCTTGCGCCGGGGATGACGGCGGCGACTGCAGGATTGGCGAGCGAGAATTGCAGCCCGGCCGCTTTCATGCTGATGCCGTAACGATCGGCGATTGACTTGATACGCGCGACCTTGTCGAGGATCGTCGGTGTGGCGGGCGCGTATTCGAAGTTCGGACCGCCGACCAAAGCGCCGGAACTGTAGGGGCCGCCGACGACGATGCCGAGACCACGTTCGGCAACCATCGGCATCACGCGCTGCAACGCCCGCTCATGATCAAGCAGCGTGTAGCGGCCGGCCAGCAGAAAACCATCCGGCCGCGGTTCTTGCAGGGCCAGCAGCAGTTCGATCGGTTCCACGCGATTGACGCCAAGACCCCAGGCCTTGATGACCCCTTCGTCGCGCAGACGATCCAGTGCCTTGAAGGCGCCCTTGCGTGCGCTTTCGAAGATAGCCAGCCACTCGTCACCGTAAAAATCCTGTGCCACATCGTGGACCCAGGCGATTTCGATATGGTCGGTCTTCAAGCGTTTCAGGCTGTCCTCGATCGAGCGCAGGGTCGCATCTTCCGAGTAATCGTTGACGATCTTGTTGGGGCGGCCGTATTTGAAGACTTCGCCCTTCTCGCCGAGATCGCGGGTGCTGACGTCTTCGATCTCATCAAGGATCACACGCCCAACCTTGGTGCTGATCGCATATTGATCCCTGGGCTTACCAGCGAGCGCCTCGCCCATGCGGAGCTCGGCAAGTCCTGCGCCATAGAAGGGCGCGTTGTCGAAATAGCGGATACCATCGTTCCAGGCGGCTTCCACGGTTGCCAGTGCTTCCTGCTCCGGAATATCACGGAACATGTTGCCAAGCGGAGCGGCGCCGAAGCCGAGCTTGCCCGGGAGAATGTCTTTGAGTGCCATTGTCTAGTCCTCGAGATAGTTGTGAACGTTCATCGACCTGTCAGGCAATCTGTACGGGATCGAGCACCAGCGCCCTGCGTTCGGCGAGGTCATTGATGACAGCGAAATAATCCCGGAAATGCGGCGTCTCGCGATGGGCGGCCACGGCGGCGTTGTCCGCGTAAAGCTCATCCAAGATCAAGATGTCAGCATTGGCCTGATCTTGCCAGATATCCCAGCGCATATTACCGGGTTCTGCCCTGCTGGGGCCGATCATGCCGGTGAGAAGCGCCTTCAATTCATCGGTCTTGCCCGGTCGGGCGGTCAGGATCGCCACGATCTTTATGGGATTGGACATGATTGCTTTTCCTTCCTCAGATCGGGTTCCCGCGGGATACGGAATGGTCGCACCCCACGGATTTCTTCAGATCATGCCATGGCTAGCGAACGTTCGAGCGCTGCCACGAATTTTCCTGCGAGCGCACGGTCCGAGCGCGGATTCTGGCCGGTTATGAGCTCACGGTCTTCAACCACATGCGGCTCGAAGTCGGTCGCTGTCGTGATGACCTTGCCGCCGGCGGTCTGCAGCGCGTCGGCCACGTTGAAATAGAGCTTGGCGTGCAGGATGTAGTCCTCGACGACCTTTTCTTCGCTGTTGGAAAAGACGGTCATCCTGTATCCAACGTATTGCCAGTCTTTGGCCCATTCCGCGGCCTTGGCGGGTACTCCGGCAATCAGAGCGGCACGGAACTCGCGGGCATGCGGCATCGCGGCTGCGACAGCTATCGGGCCGTGGCAGAGAAGTGCGGTCGGCTTCGAGCGCTCATGGAAATGGCGCAGGACTTCACCCATATCCGGATCCTGCATCAGATCGACTACCGGCGCCTGACCGCCCGGCACAAAGACACCGGCGTAATTGTCGAGACCCTCTTCAACGATGGAACGCAGCGTGCGAACCTCATTCATGGCAGGGTCATTTGCATAGAAGGTCTTGGCGCGTTCGTAGGCAGCCTTGTCGCCGCCGAAATGATCCGGCGTGTCCGAGGCCTCGTCGATATGGGGCTTGGTGCCGTCAGGCGTTGCCAGAACGATTTTGTAGCCAGCCTCGACGATTGCCAGTGCCGGCACGACAGTCTCGTTGAGATACTGGCCAGTGGCTCCCGTGCGGCCGCCCTGGATTTCGATGCGGGTAGCGTTGGAGCCGATCAGAAGTACTTTTGCCTTGCTCATTGTCATCTCCGTTTGCCGTGGTTGGCATCCTTTTGGATGGCCTGATCATGCTCCGGGACGACATATTCCAGAAGTTTATTTCTATGATCTTAGATATTCATGTGACATTATAAGTCATGCGATATGACCTCAATCTGCTACCCGTCTTCATCACGCTGATGGAGGAGCGCAGCGTCACCCGCGCCGCCGATCGGCTGGGAATTACGCAGCCGGCGCTCTCCAATGCTTTGGCCCGTCTGCGCGAGGTGATGCAGGATCAGCTCTTCATCCGTGAGCGATACGGCATTCAGCCGACGCCTATGGCGTTGGAACTGGCGCCAGTCATTGCCGCGGCATTGGCAAGGATCGATGACGCCATCCTCGGCCAACAGGATTTTGATCCAAGGCAGGCCGAACGGCTGATGACGATTGCGCCGAACAGCTATGTGGAGTTCGTGCTGGTGCCGGCGATCGTCGCGCGGCTTCGCGAGGTTGCGCCGGGCATCCGGCTTCGCCTCACGCCTTTCGGCACAGATCTCGGCGAGACAGGTGTGATGTCCGGCACCACGGCAATGGTCTTCGGCCGCATCATCGATCCGCCTGACAATCTGGTCGTGCAGCATCTGATGGACGAAGGCCTTGCCTGCGTGGTGCGTGCCGATCACCCTGAGATCGGGGGCAGCATTTCCCTAGAGCAGTATGAGCACATGCGGCACGTCAACGTACTTCCGCCCGGGCGGCTGCGCGTCGGCCTGTTTACAGCACTGGAACAACAGGGGATCAAGCGCGAGGTTGCAGTCTCCGTTACCCATTTTCTGGCGGTGCCGGAAATGATTGCGGTGACGGATTATTGCGCGACACTGCCGAACAGGATCTGCCAGCGTCTCGCCGCAGACCCTCGTCTGAAAGTCCTACCGACGCCTGTCGATCTCGGCACATTCCCGGTCGAGATGGCCTGGCATGTCCGCTACCGCAACGATCCCGCGCATCGCTGGCTGCGGACACTGATCAGCGACATCGTCAAAGAAGCCCCGGACGCGAAGTAGTTGGGACGAATAATTCCTTATTCCCGCAAGCAACACAGCTCGGCGCCGCGTGATCGAAAACTTGTATCGAGAGACAAAACCGTCGTCAGCCGGATTGAAACCTTGTCGAATCCAGCCGGCCATGCCACTTTCGCGATCGCAAGAGGGACCATGATGAACGACACCGACAGGGGCGATTTCCGCGAGCGGATCAGCCAGAGTTTTTCCCGCCAAGCGGCCATGCACACCATCGGCGCGGAGTTGACGCGTGTCGAGCACGGCATGGTGGAAATCGAGCTTCCCTTCGACGTCAAACTGACACAGCAGCACGGCATTTTGCACGCGGGCATCATTTCCGCAGCGCTCGATTCGGCCTGCGGTTTTGCGGCCTATAGTGTCATCGATGCCGAAGCCTCGATCCTCACGATCGAGTTCAAGGTCAACCTCATGTCGCCGGGGCGCGGCGAACGCTTCCTCTTCAGAGGCGAGATCACCAAGCCCGGCTCCAACATCATCGTCGCCGATGGGCGAGGTTATGCGATCAGCGACGGGCCTGCCAAGCTCATCGCGTCCATGACCGGGACGATGATGGTCATTCGCGGAAGAGAGGGAATTACGGGATGAAATTCGAACTGAAGTCGGTCGCAGGCAAGTCCATCCTGTTCGTCATGGCCGCGGAGGCCGAATATGGCCCGTTCCTGCGCTCGCGCATCGAACCGCTGATGACCGGCGTCGGCCCGGTCGAGGCGGCAATCGCGATCACCAAGTCGCTCTCCCGTCTCGATGCATCAGACGACCTGCCCGATCTCGTGGTTTCGCTCGGCTCGGCCGGTTCGGCACGCCTGCAGCAGACCGAAGTCTATCAGGTCACCTCCGTTTCCTACCGTGACATGGATGCCTCGCCGCTCGGCTTCGAAAAGGGCAAGACGCCCTTCCTCGACCTGCCGGCGGACCTCGACCTGCCGCTGCGCATTCCCGGCATTCCCGAAGCCACACTTTCGACCGGCGGCAATGTCGTTTCCGGTACCGCCTATGCCAATATCTCAGCCGACATGGTCGACATGGAAACCTATGCGGTGCTGCGCGCCTGCCAAGGCTACAAACTGCCGCTGATCGGCCTTCGCGGCATTTCCGACGGTGCGGTCGAGCTGCAGCATATTTCCGGCTGGACCGAATATCTGCATATCGTCGACCGCAAGCTTTCCTATGCCGTGGACAGCCTTTTCACCGCCCTGGAGGACGGCGTTTTCTGGTTCTGAGGGCTGAAAACAGGGACAATCGGGACAATAAAACCCGGCTGCGGCCGAATTCCCGCATTGCAAGAAGAGGCGCTTTTCATTAAAGGCTCGCCATGACCCAGACAGCACATCCCGACAGCGTTCTCATCGTCGATTTCGGCAGCCAGGTGACCCAGCTCATCGCACGACGCGTGCGTGAAGCCGGCGTCTATTGCGAGATCGTTCCCTTCCAGTCCGCCGAAGAAGGCTTCAAGCGCCTCCAGCCGAAAGCCGTGATCCTGTCCGGCAGCCCGGCTTCGACGGTCGATGAAGAATCGCCGAGGGCACCGCAGATCATCTTCGACAGCGGCCTTCCGGTGTTCGGCATCTGCTACGGCCAGCAGACGATGTGCATGCAGCTGGGCGGCTTGGTGGAAAGCGGTCATCACCGCGAATTCGGCCGCGCCTTCCTGGAAGTCGACGAGGACTGCGTCCTCTTCGAAGACCTCTGGTCCAAGGGTTCGCGCCATCAGGTCTGGATGAGCCATGGCGACCGCGTGACGAAGCTGCCCGACGGTTTCAAAGTCGTGGCGACATCCTCCAACGCGCCTTACGCCTTCATCGCCGACGAGAAGCGCAAATATTACGGCGTGCAGTTCCATCCTGAGGTCGTGCATACGCCCGATGGCGCCAAGCTGATCGCGAACTTCATCCACAACATCGCCGGTATCAAGGGCGATTGGACCATGTCGGCGTACCGTCAGAAGGCGGTCGAGGACATTCGCCGCCAAGTCGGTGACAAGCGCGTCATCTGCGCCCTTTCGGGCGGCGTCGACTCCTCAGTCGCGGCTCTGCTCATTCACGAGGCTGTTGGTGACCAGCTAACCTGCATACTCGTCGACCATGGCCTGATGCGTAAGGACGAGGCCGCAGGCGTGGTCGCAATGTTCCGCGAGCACTACAACCTGCACCTGATCCACGTCGATGCCTCCGACCGCTTCATCGGCGAGCTCGAAGGCGTTTCCGACCCGGAAACCAAGCGCAAGATCATCGGACGCCTGTTCATCGAGACATTCGAGGACGAGGCAAAGAAGCTCGGCGGCGCTGATTTCCTCGGCCAGGGCACACTCTATCCCGATGTGATCGAGTCCGTTTCCTTCACCGGCGGCCCCTCGGTCACCATCAAGTCGCACCACAATGTCGGCGGTCTGCCGGAGCGCATGAAGATGCAGCTCGTCGAGCCGCTGCGCGAACTCTTCAAGGATGAAGTGCGCGCGCTCGGCAAGGAACTCGGCCTGCCAGACAGCTTCATCGGTCGCCATCCCTTCCCGGGGCCGGGCCTTGCCATCCGCTGCCCGGGCGGCATCACGCGTGAAAAGCTCGAGATCCTGCGCGAAGCCGATGCGATCTATCTCGACGAGATCCGCAAGGCTGGCCTCTACGACGCGATCTGGCAGGCCTTTGCCGTGCTGCTGCCCGTCCAGACCGTCGGCGTCATGGGCGACGGCCGCACCTACGAATTCGTCTGTGCGCTGCGCGCCGTCACCTCGGTCGACGGCATGACCGCGGATTTCTATCACTACGACATGGAATTCCTCGGCCGCGCCGCGACCCGCATCATCAATGAAGTGCGCGGTATCAACCGTGTCGTTTATGATGTGACGAGCAAGCCGCCCGGCACGATCGAGTGGGAGTGACGGAAAGTACCGTGGAGTAGTATCGGATAGCGCAGTCGATAGATTCTAGGCGACCCCGAGATCTGCAGCTCTGTCGGGCGTCTCCTCGCTCTTCGAGCGGCGGTCATACGCCGTCAGGCCCGGCCCAACCTCGCGAGTTTTTGGCCCTCAAATATTTGGCCACGCGCCGCTCGAAGAAGTTAGCGCGCGACCAGTCGTCGGCGTCGATCACACGGTCGTAGATCGACTACTGCTCCTTCTTGAACAAATCCTGGAAGATGAGCTGGCCCCAGGTGCGGCCGCGTGCGTGCACCAGCGCGCCACCCTCTTTGAGCTTTCCCAGCTTGACGGGTGCGAACCCGAGTTGTTTGGCCAAGGCCGCCACGGGAGCGATCGCGTCCTCGTCGTCGCTCGACAGAAAGACCACCCGATGACCGCCGCCCTGGACGATCGGATCGGCAGCCAGGGTGGCCGCAATCAGGTGATTGAAACCTTTCACGAACTTGGCGCCGGTGAACGCCTTCGCAGCGAAGGCGGAGGACAGGAGACCGTCCAGCTCCTCAAGGGGAACCAAGGCGTTCATCGCGTCGATGACCGTCTTGCCTTTCCAGCTCGGCAGGATCTTCGCAACCTCGCGATGTTCCCCAAACGGGACCGCCAAGATGATCGTGTCGGCCTCGAGTGCATCCCGCAGCGACTTGGCGACGACCGTGGGTCCAATCGCCCGAGCCTGCGGCGCCAACGCCTCAGGCGTCCGGCGGCTCGCGACTGCCACCTCGATGTTTTTACGGGCGAAGGCCCGGGCGAGGGCCTGGCCTATCTTACCGAATCCTACAATCGCATAGCTCATAATGTTTCTCCGATCTGTGTTGACATCGATTCCCCGGCCCTCAACGGCACTGGGTTATCCGTTTGGCTGCATGGCGACCTTCGCGTAGGCGTCCCGCGGTGAACGACTTCGTGCGGCCGGCCCGGCCGTTCAGCGCCGAAGTCGTTCCACAATTCCCGCGATCCGGCGCGATTTCAGATGGCCGAGAAGCCGCCGTCGACAGACAACTCCACCCCATTCACGAAGCTTGAATCGTCTGAAGCAAGAAACAGCGCGACCGCCGCAATTTCCTCAGGACGACCCATCTTTCCCCGCGGGATCAGAGATTCGAACATCTGCTTCGCCTCCTCTGTGAGAACTTGGTCCTGCATCGGTGTGGCGATCGGCCCGGGGCTCAGCACGTTCACCCGGATATTCCTGCCCTTCAGTTCGTTGAGCCAAGTGCGTGCGAATGAGCGCAACGCCGCTTTGCTCGCCGAATACACGCCGTAACCAGGAAAACCTTTCACCGAAGCAACTGACCCGGTCATGAAGATCGATCCGCCATCGTTGAACAGCGGCAAGGCCTTCTGAACCGTAAACAGCGTGCCGCGCGTATTCAGGCCGAAGGCCGCATCGAAATGCTGCTCGGTAATCTCGCCCAGTGGGACGGCTTCGCCCATGCCGGCGCTCGCGTATAGGACGTCGATCCTGCCCTTTTCCCGCTTGACCGTGTCGAACAGACGGTCGAGGTCGTCGAGATTGGACGCGTCGCCGCGCACGCCGGTCATGTTCCGGCCGATCAGCTTGACGGCCTCGTCCAGCGACTCCTGTCTCCGGCCCGTGATGAAAACATAGGCGCCTTCTTCAACGAACCGCTTGGCGCTCGCCAGCGCCATGCCGCTCGATCCACCCGTGATGACTGCAACCTTACCCTCAAGCTTTCCCATGACTTTTCCTTTCAGACTCCGTATTTGGTCCTTCGGGGAGACCCCCGAGACCCTCGAAATGGGTCTGCGGTCGTCGGGGGTTGAGTGCGGAAGCGCGCATATCGGTGGTGCGAAATCGATCCGGCTGGATGACTGACGCCAGCCCGCATATCGGTGTCCGCCGTTCGGAATTGCGCCCCGCTTGCATGGGCTATGATGACCGCCCGTGCTACTCACATACGAGATGCTGTTCGACGTATTGGACACGGGCTTTGGAAGGCGCACCCCAGCGGTGCTGGATTGCACCATGATCGACTGGGATGACGTTCGCTACTTTCTTGCCGTCGCGCGCGGAGGCTCGGTGCGGGCCGCCGCCGAGCGCCTCGGGGTGAACCACTCGACCGTGCTGCGGCGCGTCGCCCAACTGGAGGAACGGCTCGGAGCCCAGATGTTCGAAAAGCTGCCTTCGGGCTACCGCCTGACGGCTGCAGGGGAGGAGGTCCTCGAGCTCGCTGACCAGATGGAGGCGTCGTCGCACCAGTTGGAGACGCGCGTCTTTGGCCGCGACCAGAGCGTGCGTGGGCTTCTGCGCGTGACACTGGCACCGCCCCTCGCGACACACCTGCTCATGCCGGACTTCTCCGATTTCGCGCGTCTGTATCCGGACATCGAGATGGAAATCTTATCGTCCGGCGAGCTGGTAAATCTGACCAACCGAGAAGCCGACGTCGCGATCCGCGTCGTCTACGACCGCAAAACTCTGCCGCTCAATCTCCATGGCCTGAAGGGACCGGATATATTCGGCGGTATCTATATGTCCCGCGATCTGCTAGCCGCGTGGCGTGCAGGCGCGCCTGATCCCATCCGGTGGATCGTTATAAGCATTCATGGAATTCCGGATTGGGCCAGCGAGGGTGAGGTTCGCACCACGGAGGTTCCGTTCAGGACCACGGACGGCGAGGCGCAGATCGTTGCTGTACGGCAGGGGCTCGGGATCACGACACTGCCGTGCTTCGTCGGAGATGCCGACCCGCTACTGGTGAGGGTGCCGGGTACCGACCTGCACATGTACGGAACGCTCTTCCTTCTCACACAGGGGGAGACACGCAAGACGAAGCGCGTGCGGCTCTTCACGGAGTTCGTATCCCGCAGGCTTGCCGCGTACGCTTCGCTTCTCGCCGGGCTGTCCCTATCGCGCGACTGACGCGCGGCGGGTCGCCGGCGACGCTTGAAGCGGCGTCGTTCAATCCGCGAATGTTACGCCGTATCGCAACCGACGCGAGGGCACACTGCCGACGGCGACGGATTTCACCATCGCTGACGGTCTTTTTGGCAGGCTGGAGGCGCGGCTGACCTATTGCCCGCCCCTCAATGATTGCACCCAAAAAAATCAACCTCAGACGGCATGGCTAAACAGCGCCACGCAAGGTTGCTGTTTGACCTTTTCATCTCATCACTGCGAAAGTCGCGGTTCCTTAAAGCCCGAGACGCGTCTCTCCGAGGGATGACTGCCGCCAACTCATCAACCCGAGGTAATCGATGCCAATCATTACATTTGCCAATACGAAAGGAGGGGCCGGCAAGACGACGGTCGCTCTCGTTCTTGCCACAGAACTGGCTCGCCGTGGCCATCGCGTTTCCGTTCTGGATGCCGATCCCCAGCAGTGGGCCAGCCGCTGGCACCGTCTGACCGGTGACGCAGCCGAATTCGCCGTCATCTCCGGTGTCAGCGAAGATACGATCGAACAGCAGATCAAGGACCTCAAGAAGCGCGGCGGTTATATCGTTATCGACTTGCCAGCCGGTCTGAGCCCGCTGATGGCGAAGGCCATCGGCTTTTCCGATCATGTAATGGTTCCGGTGCAGGGCTGCGCCATGGACGCCGTCGGCGGCGCGCAGGTGCTTGAGATCATGAAGCAGCTTGCTGCCCAGCATGATATCCGCATCCCGCATTCGGTCGTGCTGACGCGCATCAGTTCGATCATCACCACGCGTGCATTGCTGGCGGTCAAGGGTCTGCTCGCAAAGCAGCATGTCAATGTCATCGACACGGCGCTGATCGAGCGCGCCGCCTATCGCGACATGTTCGTTTCAGGCGGCAGCCTCTATACCATGGATCCTGCCCGTGTCAGCAATCTCGACAAGGCGCAAGACAATGCCCGCTTGTTGGCAGACGATGTTCTTCGTCTCGCACCGCCGAAAGCAGCCCGCGCCAAGTCTTCCAAAAAGGCGGCTGAGGTCCTTAAGAACGCCGCGTAAGGCATTCCTCAGCGCTTGATTGACGCCAGCAAACGGCTGCCGCAAAGGTAGCCGTTTCTGTTTTGAATATCCTCACAAAGCTCTTTGTTCATGTTTTGTTCTTGACTGAAATGCCAATCTTGGTATGCTCCTCCTTGTCGAAACAAGGAGGCGGGCGATGTAGTCCGTAGTTCAAATGCCTCATTTTCCACTCGATCCGAATAGCGCAGGCCCCCAGAAGAAATCCAATCTTGGCGGGGAATTTCACGACAGGATTTTCTTCGCGCTTCGCCCAACCATCGAAGCTGCATCCGAGGCGCTGGACATCGCGCAAGTGTATCGCAATAGACATGCTCTGACCGGACCCTCGCGGCCGAACGCAGTGCTTCATGTCACGCTGAACGGCATCGGCGCCTACCGTCGGCTCCCGGATGATATCGTGTTCGGCGCTGAACAAGTTGCCGCGGCAGTGCGTGCCCAGCCGTTCGAAATTGTGCTCGACGAAGCCATGAGCTTCAAGCACCCCGGCCAGCCGCAAGCCTTCGTCATCTGCGGCAGGCAAGAAAACGAAGGCCTGCTGGATCTTCGCAACCAAATTCAAGAAGGTCTCTACGAGGCTGGACTACCCTATAATGTCGGCGGACATCTGACGCCGCACATGACAATGCTCTATGATCGCAAGACTGTTCTGCCTGAAAAGCTTGACCGACCCGTACGCTGGACAGTCCAGGAGTTCCTGTTGATCCACAGCATCTACGGGAAGAGCGAGCATCACGTCATCAACCGCTGGCCTCTGCTCGGCTGAGCTGCGCTTGCACCGCGGGTGGGGATTCGCATAAAACTCCCCACTCAATATGTACATGCGGAGCAAGACAGTGGACCTTTCAGAGATCATCATCCCGGGCGATACGCCCGGCATCGAATGGCGGTTGCCCGTCATGCGTTTCAAGGGAAGCGATCCGGCGGCGCCCAAGGTCTATATCCAGGCCGCATTGCATTCCAATGAACTGCCGGGAACCGCGCTTGCGCATTTTCTCTGCCTTCAACTCAGGCAAGCCGAAAACGAAGGACGGATCGCCGGCGATATCACGCTCGTGCCGCAGGCAAATCCGATCGGGGCGGCGCAATCGCATTTCGGCGAGCTGCAGGGCCGGTTCGATTTGGGATCGCGGACCAATTTCAATCGGGACTTCCCGCTGATCTCGGTTCGCGACCGGGAGGAGTTGCTTGACGGTCTTGATTATTATCCGGCTACGGATCGATTGAAGCGAGAGCTGATTCATATGGCGCTCGGAGCCGATCTGGTGCTCGATCTGCATTGCGATGATGAATCGCTGCAATATGCCTATATCGACGAAGCCTTCTGGCCGGAAGCAGCGGACCTTGCCAATGCGCTCGACATGGAAGCGGTGCTGCTTTCGGATGGCGAAAGCTCCGCCTTCGAGGAAGCCGTCGGTTTTGCCTGGAAATATGAGGTGCCGGGCGAGCGCAAGGCCAAGCTTCCGGGCAAGCTTTCGGTGACGGTGGAACTGCGCGGTCGCCGCGAAGTCTATCCCGATATGGCCGAGAAAGATGCCGAAGGCCTGCTGCAGTTCCTGATCGGGCGCGGTGTTGTCAACGGCGGGGCAGCCGGAGACAAGACCTTCTCCGGACCAGCCGTGCCGCTCGACAATGTCGAGATCGTGCGTGCGCCGCAGGGCGGTACCGTGCTCTTCCACCGCAATATCGGCGAGCGTGTCTCGGAAGGAGAGCTTCTGGCGACGATCGTCACCCGGCCCGGTTTTGCCGAGGGCGATATCGACATCCGGGCGCCGCAGGACGGGCTATTTCTTACCCGCACTTCCGACCGGCTGGTGCGCCGGCGCGGTGACCTGATGAAGATTGCCGCCGACAAGCCGAGCAAGGCAACGCGAAAGGCCGGCACGCTGGAAGACTGAACCAGCGTTCTTTTCCACACGCGGATGTAAGGCTCCGGGCAACTGTCACACAGGCTTCAAGAAAATCCGCCAAGCCGTTGCAGACATGTTGCGAAGGAGCTTTCATGCCGCATTACGACATTGCGATCGTCGGCGCGGGAATTGTCGGGCTGGCGCATGCGCTGGCGGCGGCAAAGCGCGGCAAACGGGTCGTCGTTGTTGACCGCGACGCACAGGCAAATGGCGCCTCGGTGCGCAATTTCGGCTTTGTGACGGTGACCGGCCAGCAGGCCGGCGACTGCTGGGACAAGGCACGCCGGGCACGCGATATCTGGGCCGATATTGTCGATGACGCAGGCGTCGACGTCCTGCAGCGCGGGCTGCTCCTTGCCGCAAGGCTCGACGAATCCGAAGCCGTGATCGACGCCTTCCTGCGCACAGAGATGGGCGAAGGCTGCGAAAGACTGACGATCGAGGAGGCACGGCGGCTTGTGCCGGCACTGCGACCGGAAGCGGGGCGCTTCACACTCTATAGCCCCCATGAACTGCGGGTCGAATCCCGCACGGCCGTTCCACTGCTCGCCCGCTATCTCGAAATCAAATATGGCATCGAGTTCCGCCGCTCGACAGCAGTGAGCGCCGTCGAGCCGCCGCGGATCGAGACGTCAACCGGCCTGATCGAGGCGGAGACGGTGGTTGTTTGCCCCGGCGACGATTTCAAGAGCCTGTTTGCGGATCGGATCGCTGCATATAACGTCACACGCTGCAAGCTGCAGATGATGCGTGTCGTGCCGGCGCAACGGGTCTCGCTTAGCACCGCCGTCATGTCCGATCTCGGGCTCGGGCGTTATCTCGGTTATGCCGAGTTGCCTGAAGCGACTGCCCTGAAGGCGCGGCTTGACCGGGAGTTCAAGCCGGAGCGGGAAAACGGCATCCACCTGATTGTTACGCAATCGGAAGACGGATCGCTGATCGTCGGAGACAGCCACCATTACTCCGAAACGCCCGATCCCTTTGGGCTGGAGCGCATCGACCGGCTGACCCTCGACGAGATGGATGCCGTGCTCAATCTGCCGGGTCGCTTCATTACCGAACGCTGGATCGGCACCTATGCCTCCGCCCCGGACCGTTGGCGGTTCACCGACAAGCCTTCCGATGCGCTGCGTATCGTCGTGGTGACGGCAGGCTGCGGTGCCTCGACCGCCTTCGGCATCGGCGAGGAAACCATCGAGGATCTTTACGGGAGCGCAGCATGACGCAATTCAAGGCAGTGGTCTTCGACTGGGCCGGCACAGTCATCGATTTCGGCTCCTTCGCACCGATGGGCGCCTTTGTGGATACCTTCGGCAAGTTCGGCGTCGAGGTGACGATCGCCGACGCACGCAAGCCGATGGGGCTTCCGAAGCGTGCGCATATCGCCGCGATGCTGGCCGAACCGCATATCGCCGCCCGCTGGCAGGCGGTGCAAGGCGCGCTTCCGGACGAGGCGGCCATCGACCGCGTTTACGAACTCTTCGTGCCGCTCAACGAAGCTGTCGTGACCGATTACTGCGCGCTGGTGCCTGGCGCGATCAAGACGATCGAATACCTGCGCGAGCGGCAGATGAAGATCGGCTCGACGACAGGCTATACGCGCTCGATCATGGAGCGCGTGCTGCCGCTTGCCGCTGAACAGGGTTATGCACCCGACAATCTGATCTGTGCCGACGATCTGCCGCTTGGCCGACCGACGCCGATCGGCATGTATAAATGCTTCCTCGACCTGATGGTCTATCCGGCCTCTGCGGTCCTGAAGGTCGATGATACTGAACCCGGCATTGCCGAGGGTGCCGCGGCAGGCTGCGTTACCGTTGGCGTGACGCTCTCCGGCAACGAGGCGGGTCTGACGCCTGAAGAGGTGGATGCACTTTCGCCGGAGGCGCGAGCCGAGTTGCACAAGCGGATCGGCGAGAAGCTGATTGCTGCCGGCGCCGACTACGTCATCGAGACCGTGGCCGACCTGCCAGCACTCATCGAAGAGCTCGAGGGATAAAGGCCAGACGGCGTTTGCAGCGCTTATCCAGCGTGATATCTCCCTTGGAAAACAGGGAGATCGAACCGGCATGGCCATCACCATCTACGGTATCAAGAACTGCGACACGATGAAGAAGGCCCGTAGCTGGCTGGACGAACGCGGCGTCGCCTACGACTTTCACGATTACAAGGCCGTCGGCATCGACCGGGCGCACCTGGAACGATGGATCGACGATGCAGGCTGGGAAACGGTGCTGAACCGCGCCGGCACGACCTTCCGCAAGCTGCCGGACGCCGCGCGCGAAAATCTCGACCGTGAAAAAGCGATCGCCCTGATGCTCGACCAACCATCAATGATCAAGCGGCCGGTACTGGAAACCGGCGACAAACTGCTGATCGGCTTCAAGCCAGAGATTTACGCGCGGACATTCGAGGGCTGAGCCATGTCCAAGACCACCCGCGCCACCCAGTTTCTCACGCAGGCTGGCGTCACCTTTACGGTTCATGCCTATGACTATGATCCAAACGCCGAGCGCGTCGGGCTGCAGGCGGCCGAAGCGCTGGGCGAGGAGCCGCACCGCGTGTTGAAGACGCTGATGGCTGAGGTGGACGGAAAGCCGGTCTGTGTGGTCGTGCCCTCCGACCGCGAGGTCAGCATGAAGAAGCTCGCCAGTGCCTTCCATGGCAAATCGGCCAATATGATGAAGCCGGCCGACGCCGAGCGGCTGACGGGATATCATGTCGGCGGCATCAGCCCTTTCGGGCAGAAGAAGATCGTACCAACGGCGATCGAGGAAGCCGCCCTTGCCGAACCGCTCGTCTATATCAATGGCGGGCAACGCGGGCTGCAGGTACGGCTCGATCCGACGGAGGCGTTGACGGCACTGAAGGCCGCCGCCGCACCGCTGATCGCCTGATCAGAGGAAGCGGTCCAGCAAGACGGCAATCGTCTTCGCCTCGCCTTCGGCAAGCTTGCAGCCGATATGAGTTTCGATCGCTTTGCCATAGACGGTCCACATGCGCTCCCGAAGCTGCCGGCCGGCATCAGTGATCACCACCCAGCGGCCGCGCCCATCCTGTGCGAAGACCTCGCGACCGACTAGGCCCTCTCTTTCCAGCCGGTCGATCAGGCGGGAAAGATTATACTGCGCCAACAATGTCCGCTCCTCGATCTCATAGGGGCGCAGCTTTCCTGATTGCGAGCGTGCCAATTCCCAAAGCACATCGTACCAGGCAAGCGGCGGCATGCCGGCCGCCTTAAGATCGGCTTCGATCACGCCAAGCAGCCGCTCGCGGGCGCGCATGAGGCGCGTCCAGGCTGAGACGACGGCTTCGCTCGGCTTCTTCATATTCGCAGACATAAATGCAATTACATCTATCTTGAATCTCATCGCAAGCGATATTAGATGCATTTACATGCATATTAACCGACCGATCCTTTGCAAACCACCAGGAGACTTTCATGAGCAGGCTCACCCTCATCAGTCATCACCTCTGCCCCTACGTGCAGCGCGCCGCGATCACGCTCCTCGAAAAGGGCGTGCCATTCGAGCGCATCAACATCGATCTTGCCGACAAGCCGGATTGGTTCCTGAAAATCTCACCCCTCGGCAAGGTGCCACTGCTCCGGATACAAGAGGACGATGGCCGCGAAGAGGTGTTGTTCGAAAGCAGCGTCATCTGCGAATATCTGGAGGAAACGCAGGCGGGTGCTGCCCTGCATCCCACCGACGCGCTGACCCGCGCCCGCCATCGCGGATGGATGGAATTCGGCTCTTCCGTACTTTCCGATCTCTGGGGCTATGAGACGGCGCAGGATGCTGCGCAACTGGAGGCCAAGCACAAGGCGCTTGTCGCCAAATTCGCGACGCTCGAGGGCGCGCTGGCGGACGGACCCTATTTCGCCGGGGCTAACTTCGGCCTCGTCGACGCGGTCTTTGGGCCGATCTTTCGGTACTTCGATCTGTTCGATACGCTCGGCGACAGCCCCATCTTTGACGGGCTCGAGCGGGTCAAGCGCTGGCGCAAGGCGCTGTCCGAGCGGGCAAGCGTCCGGGGCGCCGTTGGCGAAGACTATCCGCAGCGCCTGATGGAATTCCTCGAGAAGCATGACTCGATCCTGCTCAGGCTGCCCGCCGCTGCTTGACGCGCACGCACAAGCGGCCGGACATGCATCCGGCCGCTTTCAAATCGGATTCGGCGCGCTTCATTTTCGCCGTAAAGGGGTCTAAGTCTTTCACCTCCCGTCGCAGATATCAGAAGGCAGGTTGACCCATGACGTTTATGCCCCAGAGCCACAGCTCCGTCGATCCCGGCAAACTCGAGAAACTTGCGGAAGTCGCCATCAAGGTGGGCCTGCAGCTTCAGCAAGGGCAGGATCTCGTCATTACCGCACCCGTCGTGGCGCTGCCGCTGGTGCGATTGATCACCAAACACGCCTATCTCTCGGGTGCTGGCTTGGTTTCGACCTTCTATTCCGACGAGGAGACGACGCTTGCCCGTTACCAGTATGGCAGCGACGAAAGCTTCGATCGGGCTTCCGGCTGGCTTTATGACGGCATGGCGAAAGCCTACGAAAAGGGTGCCGCCCGCCTCGCCATTGCTGGCGACAATCCGATGTTGCTCTCGGAGCAGGATCCCAGCAAGGTCGGCCGCGCGAATCGCGCCAATTCCACGGCCTATAAGCCGGCGCTGGAGAAGATCTCCAACTTCGACATCAACTGGAACATCGTCTCCTACCCCAACCCCTCCTGGGCGAAAGTCGTCTTCCCCGACGATCCGGAAGCGATCGCCGTTGCCAAACTCGCCAAGGCGATCTTTGCGGCGTCGCGCGTCGACGTGCCTGATCCGATTGCCGCCTGGTCCGAGCACAATGCCAATCTGCGCAAGCGCTCGTCCTGGCTGAACGGAGAGCGTTTCGCCTCGCTGCATTTCACCGGGCCAGGCACGGATCTGACCGTCGGCCTCGCAGACGGCCATGAATGGCATGGCGGCGCCTCGACGGCGAAGAACGGCATTACCTGCAATCCGAATATCCCGACCGAGGAAGTCTTCACCACGCCGCATGCACTGCGCGTGGAAGGCCACGTGTCCAGCACCAAACCGCTCTCACATCAGGGCACGCTGATCGACAATATCCGGGTCCGCTTCGAAAGCGGCCGTATCATCGAGGCCAAGGCCTCGCGCGGCGAGGAAGTGTTGAACAAGGTACTCGATACGGATGAAGGCGCGCGCCGGCTCGGTGAAGTTGCGCTGGTGCCGCATTCCTCGCCGATCTCGGCAAGCGGCATCCTCTTCTACAACACACTGTTCGACGAGAATGCCTCCTGCCATATCGCACTCGGCCAGTGCTATTCGAAGTGCTTCCTCGACGGCGCTTCGCTGAGCCAGGAGCAGATCAAGGCGCAGGGTGGCAATTCGAGCCTGATCCACATCGACTGGATGATCGGCTCCGACAAGGTCGATATTGACGGCATCAAGCCTGATGGCTCGCGGGTGCCGGTAATGCGACAGGGCGAGTGGGCGTAACAACGCCCGCCTTCGGCATCAGGCTGCGCTGGCTGAGCCAGACGCTGACCAGCACCATGGCAAAGCCTGAAAGCTGGGTTGGTGTAAGGCTCTGGCCGAGTGCCAGCCAACCGAGCAGGGTGGCGACAACGGGGCTCAGGAAGCCGAGCGACGCTGCGGCCGATGGCTCTATGCGCGAGAGGCCGCGGAACCACAGCAGATAGGTGAAGGCAGCACCGATGAGGCCAAGATAGGCAATGCCGAGGATATTGGCTGTCGTCGGCACAGGAAGCGCTGGTTCCAGGAAAAAGGCCACGGGCACGAGCAGAATGCCACCTGCGGTCAATTGCCAGGACGTAAAGGTGAGGCTGGAAACTGGCGGCTGCCAATGCCGGCTCAGCACCGTGCCGAAGGCCATGGAGACCGCACCGGCGAGACCTGCGGTAACACCAACGGGATCAAGCGCTGCCTTCGGTGTCAGCACCAGAAGTGCCACACCTACCATTCCGATCAGGCCGGCAATAACGGCAATGAAGCGGATCGGCTTGCCGAGAAAGAGACGCGAGAGCGCAATGACGATCAGCGGCTGCACGGCGCCGACCGTTGCGGCCACGCCGCCCGGCAGGCGATAGGCCGAAACGAAGAGCATCGCCCAGAAGAACGAAAAGTTCAGTGCGCCGAGAATGAAGGCGCGGCCCCACCAGATGCCGGTCGGCAATTTCCGGACAATCAGCAGCAGAAGCAGCCCTGCCGGCAGCGCCCGTAGCATCGCGACCGTCAGCGGGTAGCCCTGCGGAAGGAAGGATGTGGTGACGAAATAGGTGCTGCCCCAGATGGCGGGCGCAATCGCAGTCATCAGCACATCGGCGACGTATCGGGTATTTGTCTTCATTTCAAGAATCTCTACTTCAAGATAAAATCAGGATAGCGTGTTTTATCTTGACGTCAAGATACCTGCTGATATCGATGCAGCATGGACAAGGAGAAATCAGATCACGTCGACAGGATCCTGGCTCAGTGGCGGCGCGAGCGGCCGGAGCTGGATGTCGAACCCATGGGGATCTTCGGCCGGCTGAAGCGGCTGACGACGCATATCGGCCGCGAAGTAGAAGCGGTTCTGCTCAAGCACGGCCTCTCCTCCTCCGCTTTCGATGTGCTGGCCACGCTTCGCCGCTCCGGCGCGCCCTACCGGCTGTCGCCCGGAGAGCTGCTCGGCATGACGATGGTGAGTTCCGGCACGATGACGAACCGGATCGATCAGCTGGAGAAGGCCGGCTTCGTGGAGCGCCTGTTTAACCCCGAAGACCGGCGCAGCGTGCTGATTGCGCTGACCGAGAAGGGTCTGGCAACGGTGGAAGAAGCGGTCGGCGCGCATGTCGCAAACCAGCAACGGCTGACGCGCAACCTGACGGCCGATGACAAAGCCGAGCTCGACCGGCTGCTCAAAAAATTCCTGTCGGATTTCGAATAATCAGACGGCGGCGAGCGCCTTGCAGACGCGCTCCAGATACGCCTTGCGCCTGGCATCCGTCGCGCGGTCCATGTCGTGCAGGCTCAGCATCCGGAACTTCAACCGCTTGGCGCAGAAATTGGCGATGCCGCGCTTCAGCAGACGACGGACGGGATTGCCCATGTAGACATGCACCAGCCACCAGGGCGAACCAGTTGTCGTCAGCGCGTAGAGCAGCTTGATATTGGTGAGCCGCGGCACGATACGGCCGCCGGCAGCATCATGGGTGAAGGCGACGCCCGGCGCAAAGACGCGATCGATGAAACCCTTCAATATGGCCGGGAAGTTGAACCACCACTGCGGAAAAACCAGGATGAGACCGTCAGCCGCTTTCAGCCGTGCAACGATACCGGCGACGGCGGACGTATCGTAAGGCACATCGAAATAGCCGCCCCGCTCTGCCTTGGACAGCCGCGGGTCAAAATCCTCTGCATAGAGATCCAGAAGATCGACAGTATGGCCCGAGGCTTCGAGTGCCTCGCGGGCGGTCCGCGCCACAGAAGCGGCGAAGCTTTCCGGCAGGGGATGGGCGAGAACCAGCAGAATATGCATTGCTAGAACAGGCTTCCCTGCTTCGGTGGCTCGCCTGCCCTGACCGTGCGCTTCCTGGCTCCTGATGGCGCAGCGCCGCCTTCCGTCGTCATGGCGCCGACGCGGCCGTCGGCGAACTCAATGGCGATGCCCATGCCGGCGGAGAGTGCTGATGCCTGCGAGACCGGCCTGTTATCCTCATCGCGGATGACGGCATAGCCGCGCTTCAGCACGTTCTTGTAGGAGAGAGACTGAAGAACGCGGTCCTGCGCGGAAAGCTCGGCGCGGGCACGCGTCAGCTGATGGCGGATTGCCGTATCGGCATGACGCGACAGATTGCCGAGGCGCTCACGACCGCGGTCGGTCTGTGTCTTCAGCCGGGCCGGAAGCGAGGCGAGGATGGCCTCTGCGCGTTCGATGCGGGACTTCGAGCGATCGAGCAGGCGCTCGACGGTGCGTTCGGCCCGGGCCATACGTTCGTTCAGGAGCTGCCGACGCTCTGTGATGCGGTTGGACAGCACGTCCGGCCGCAGATGTGAGGCGACACGCTCGAAACCGCGGCGCTTGTTAATGGTGTTGAGCTCCAGCCCGCGGCCAAGGCCAGCGGCCGCCTCATCAAAGCGGCGGCGGGGCAGCGCCAGAAGCTGATCGAGCGACGGCAGGGCGCGCATCAGAGCACGGACGGACTGGCGTCGCTGGTCCATCTGTCGGCTCATGCAGCCCTGCAGGCGGGCAGTGAGACCTGCAACCTGGGCCTCAAGCTCGGCCTTGACGGGCACGGCCATTTCGGCAGCACCGGTCGGTGTCGGGGCGCGGACATCGGCGGCGTAATCGATCAGCGTCCAGTCGGTCTCGTGGCCGACAGCCGAGATCAACGGAATCCAGCTATCGGCTGCGGCCCGCACGACGATTTCGTCGTTGAAGCTCCAGAGATCTTCGAGACTGCCGCCGCCGCGGGCGACGATCAGCACATCTGGGCGTGGAACATCGCCGCCAGGCTCCAGGGCGTTGAAGCCGTTGATAGCGTTTGCCACCTCCTCGCCAGAGCCTTCGCCCTGAACCTTGACCGGCCAGACGATGACATGGACGGGGAAACGATCGGAGATACGATGCAGGATATCGCGGATGACGGCGCCCGTCGGCGAGGTCACGACGCCGATTACCTTAGGCATGAAAGGCAGGCGCTTCTTGCGTGAGGGATCGAAAAGGCCCTCGGCGCCCAACCTACGCTTGCGCTCCTCGATCAGCGCCATCAATGCGCCGGCACCGGCAGGCTCCAGCGTCTCGATGACGATCTGGTATTTGGATGAGCCGGGGAAGGTCGTGACCTTGCCGGTCGCGATCACCTCCATGCCCTCTTCCGGGCGGAACTTCAGGCGAGAAAAAGTGCCTTTCCAGATGACTGCATCGATACGCGCACGGTCGTCCTTCAGCGAGAAGTAAGCGTGGCCCGAGGAATGCGGGCCGCGGTAACCCGAAATCTCGCCGCGTACACGCACCTGATCGAAGGCCGTCTCGACGGTCCGCTTGATGGAACCGGAGAGCTCCGAGACCGAATATTCCGCAAGGTTAGTAGGCGAATCGCCGTCAAAGACATTGCTCATCCCCCTTTCTATTTTGATCGCCCCTAAACGGAAAGGTCGGGGTAGGAGAAGGGCGAATTTTTATACAAAAATCGGTGGGAGACCCAAGAAATAGGGATATCGCTACTTCAAAAAAAATCTTAGTATCATTCACGTTCGTAGGGAGTGGCGAACACCGACCCGAAAAATGAGCATGCTGGTGACAGTGAGTATTCCCCGCCGATGGAAGGCGCGGGAGGGATCGCTTCTTTCATCGTCGCTATGTTCAACCATTATAGGTATCGGCTCGCCCTCTTTCCGAACAACCAGTCGATCAGGCGCCGATCGAATTGTCAGCGTGATGCTGCTTCGCTCTACGTCGTTGCCGTTGAGGGGGAGTTCCGTTTACGTAAATGAGAAAGTAACGGAACTTTTCAGCCTGTAACAGAGTTGACTTATATCGAAACGCATGCCCGGCGCAAGCCGGAGGAAATGCCGTCAGGTGAACGCATCCGTAACCATGGCTGCAATTGCAGCTTTCATTAAGGGTGGCCAATAAACTTTTGTTAGCGGAGGGCCCCTAGGCTCCTCGCAAACGACCTGAAGAAGAGGTGACGACATGATCATCCTGACAGCAACCACCCTGGGCCTCACCGCTGGCCTTATGCGCTCAGCCGGCGTCATTGCAATCGTCGCCATGCTGATCGCCGTAACCTTTGCCATCGCCGCGATTGTCTCGGGCGGTGCGGTTTCATTCCTGGCGCTTTTCTACACGATCATCGGTTACAATGCCGGCCTGCTGCTTTATCTCGGCGGCCTCTTTACCACCGATCGCCTGCGGGCTGTGCTTGTCCACTCCTGAAAGACAGAACGTCAGTCCGACGCCGGCCGGTAACGGAAGAACTGGACGCCGCTGCCCGCAGCTTTTGGCAACGGGTCGAGATACGCAGGGATACTGCCCTTCCCCAGCTGCGCATAGAGCCCGTCGGGCTTCAATCTGGCGATTTCACTTGTCTGCAGATCATCCGGGCAGAAGGCAAGCACAGTGACGCCCGCTCCCTTCAGAAATGCCTCTGCTTCCTGCGGCTCGGCCAGACCGATATGCATCTCGGTCAGCATGCCGCCCTGGTTGCGATGATAGGGCGCCGACAAAACACGGTTGGCGGTGTAGCGCAGGATTGGCACACCCATCTCCGACGGCGCCGAGACGAGACCGGCAGGCAGGACGCCGAGCGGCGCGAGTGCCTGCCTGGAGGAACATGAAGGGCCCTCTGCCTCGTCGGCATTCTTTGTCTTGTTGACCTGCATCTCGACGAGCGCGCCGCCGACGGCCCATACCGCCGGCACACTTGCGAGAACCGTCACGATATAGACTAGGGCAGCTGCGGCATTTTCGCTGTCGCCGTTCGACATGCGGCGCACATCGATGACCAGCAAGGCAAGCGGCAGGATGGACAGGAGGTTTGAGAAGACGGCTCCACGGACCTGGACCAGTGCGACGGCCCAGCTGACGCTCAAGAGCGCCAGAAGGACGAGATGGACCTGCACGCGATCGCCCTGCACGGAGCGGAAAATGCAGACGGCGATCGCGAGCAGGCCAGGCGCATAGAATGCGCCGATGGAAAAGGGATCTGTCCGGCTGAGCGCGAGAATGGATTGCGCTTCCGAGACGTTGCGCAGCCAGAGCTCGACCAGCATGGGATCGAGATCGGCAAGCGGATTGCGCAGGCATTCAGGCGCAATGACCATAACCGAACCGAAAACGGCGGCACCGACCGCCGCAAGCACTGCGAAACGCAAGCCGCGGCCGAGACGGCTGGCAAAGACCGCGGAGGCAAGCAGCAGGCCACCGCCAATCGTCGCCAGGCTGTAGAAGCCGAGCGAGAGATTGTCGCAAGTCACCGCCGAATAGTGCTGTGGCGGCACCGTTGCAAAGAAGAGGATGCTGATCGCAACAGCGAGGCTAAGGCCGAAAGCCCTGGTGGCGGCGGCGAACGGCTCGCCTTCCCAGACCCAGAGAAATGCCACGACCAAGCAATAGATGGCAACGAAGGGCGTGGTTTCCGCACCGATCGCAATCGCCAATGCGGCTGACACGCCAGCGACGGCGTAGTTCCAGGCGCGCTGTTTTTCATCGAAGAGCATCGCCACCATGGTCGCGACGAGCGCGAGCTGGGCATTGTGATGATCGATGGCGCCGGGCGCAAAACGATTGCCAGTATAGATCGCCATGCCGGCAAAGCAGAAAGACAGGTGCATGCCGGCAAGGCCGCCGACACGACGGCCGGCAAGGCCCATGGCAAGCATGGCAGGAAAAACGAGCGACAGGGGCCAGACCACGAGTGCAGCAGCTTCCGCAGCATCATGGCCGAGGAGGAGGCCGAAGAAGCGAATGAGCGCAGCGATCGGCAGGTCGATCAGCCGCGACCAGTGCATGAGCGTGCCTTCCCCCAGACCGAGCCGATACTGCATCAGATCGAACCAGCCCTGCCCGTTCAGGAAATCCCTGACCTCCACCAAGCGCATGCCGTCGTCATTATCGGGGCCGACATAATCGACCGGACCTCCGGCATATTTCATGACGGTGATAATGCCGATCAGGATAACGGTGTAGATGAGAGCGGATGGCAGGAGACGCGTCAGCATCTGCCGGATACTGCCGACGAATCCAGTCCTGGCTGATGCGGATTGCGCCTTGGCGATCGGCTGCACTGCGTTCATCATGATAGCCAGGTCGTTGCGTGATGGGCAAACCTTAGCCTTGGCTTGTCAAGAAAGTGTAAACCACAGGACGTGACAGCTTTCGTTTCTTATAGGGGCTTGTTAACGCTGCATGGCGTAAATTCGCCGCGGTTTCTTTGTAACGAGTGTAACCCCATGGCGCGATCGCTCAGCGAAAGTCCTGATATTGCCGTTCTGCTTCCCTGCTACAACGAAGCGGCGACGATTGGGGCTGTCGTCAGGGGTTTCCGGGCGGCACTGCCCGATGCGCATATCCATGTCTACGACAATAATTCCACCGATGGCACGGCGCTGCATGCCATGCTCGCCGGCGCGCATGTCGTGCGCGAGCGGCGCCAGGGCAAGGGTCATGTGGTGCGGCGCATGTTCGCCGATATCGATGCCGACATCTACATCATCGCCGACGGCGACGGGACCTATGCGCCCGAGGATGCCGAAGAGCTGGTGCGGACGCTGCTGACGGAACGGGCCGATATGGTGGTCGGCACGCGGCGTGGCGTGCATGACGATGCCGGCCGGCAGGGACATGCCCTCGGGAACCGGCTGTTCAACATCCTCTATCGCGCGATCTTCGGGCCTGACTTCACCGACATCTTCTCCGGCTATCGAGCCTTCTCACGCCGTTTCGTCAAGAGTTTCCCCGCGGTTTCCGGCGGCTTCGAGATCGAGACGGAAATGTCGGTGCATGCGTCGCGGCTGAAATTGCCTGTCAGTGAACTGGAACTGCATTACGGGAGGCGCCCGGAAGGCTCGCATTCAAAGCTGTCGACCTTCCGCGACGGCGGCAAGATCCTCTGGATGTTTGCCATGCTGATGAAGGAAACGCGGCCCTTCGCTTTCTTCGGCACGATCAGCGCCCTCTTCATGCTGGCAAGTCTCGGCTTCATGGGGCCGGTGCTGGCAGAATATTTTGCAACCGGCCTCGTCAGCCGCATGCCGACCTGGGTGCTTTCGACGGCACTGGCGATGATCTCCATCATGCTGTTTACTGCCGGTGTAATCCTCGATTCCGTTGCGCGATCGCGGGCTGAGCAGTTGCGCATCCATTATATGAGCCTTGCGGCACCGGTTTCGGTAAAGGATAAAACCTCAGCCATAACGCTTGATGGCAAGAAAGCGGATGCCGCATGAAGAAGCTCGTTCGTTTCGCGATCGCCGGTGGGCTGGGTTTTATCGTCGATGCGGGCGTGCTTGCGCTGCTTCTGCACGTGACGCCACTCGGTCCCTTCATCGCCCGGCTGTTTGCCATTGCGCTCGCGATGGCGACGACATGGGCCTTCAACCGGACTTTCACGTTCGACCGATCAGGCCGGTCGCTGGCCGCAGAAGGCTTCCGCTACGGGTCGGTCGGCGTGACGGCCGCCCTCGTCAATTATGGGCTCTACTCGGCGCTGCTTCTATCGCTACCGGCGCTGCAGCCGCTTGTCGCGATGGTGCTCGCGACCGCAGCGTCGATGTTCTTCAGCTTCTTCGGCTATTCCCGCTTCGTCTTCCGCGGCAAAGCCGAGAAAAATTAAACGGCTTCCCAACCATCCTGCTCGCTGGCGCGGTAGATGGCGTCGATGACCTTCTGGTTGAGCTTGGAATCTTCCAGCGTAACGATCTCTTCCTTTTCGCCTGCAGCAGCGCGGGCAAAAGCTTCCGCCTGGCACCTGTACTGGCGGCTGTCCTGGAAGCGGATGATCTGGGATTCGTTATGACCACGATTGGTCACTTCGATCTCCTCAGGGCCCCAGCGATTGGCGTTGAAGGGCGACTTGACCTCGATATAGCCGTCGGTGCCGTGGAAGACCATGATCTGGCGGCCGGCCATCTGGGTGGAAATATAGAAGCTCAGCTCGAAATCGCCGAAATCGGCCTTCACGCTGGAATAGATATCGGTGCCGAACTCGGCATCGCGCTCGGTGATCGCCTGGACCCAGGACGGCTCTTTGCCGGTGGAGAAGCGGGTACTGATGACGGGATAGACGCCGATGTCAGGCAGGCCGCCGCCACCAAGCGCCGGGATGTTGCGCATGTTGCCGGGGTCGCGGTTGTAATAGGTGAAGGCGCCCTGTACATGCCGAAGTTCGCCGATCGCACCATCTTGCAACAAGGAACGGACCTTCCGCCAGACCGGCGAATAGGCGACCATGAAGGCTTCGCTGATGATGACCTTGTTGCGGTTGCGGGCGGCGATGAGATCGTCGATCTCGGAGGCCTTGAGCGCAATCGGCTTTTCGCAGAGCACGTGCTTGCCGGCATCCGCAGCCTTGATCGACCATTCGATATGCTGGGAGGTCGGCAGCGGAATATAGACGGCATCGATCACGTCGGACGCCAGCATTTCCTCGTAGGAGCCGAAGGCATGCGGCACGGAGAAGCGGTCCGCCATGTCACGGGCGCGCGCAAAATCACGGCTGGCAATGGCGGTAATAACGCAGTTTTCCGCGTCCTGAATGGCGGGAACGACATTGTCCCGGCCGATCTTGGCCGTTGAAAGTATACCGAAACGCAACATGAAAGGTCCTCCTGAAATCCATCGGGCGCACCTTATTCAGCCCTCTCTTGCGGCGCAATGGCGCGACGGCCGATCACGGAAGTTTGGTTTCCTTCCAGGACACTCCGCGCTAGGTTACCGATGGACGGCGTTCTGCCGTTTCAGATTTCAATCACTTCAGCATTTTGGGAGAGCGCCATGGAAATGCGCCGGCTTGGAAAAACAGGTCTTTCGATCTCGCCGATCGTCTTCGGCGGCAATGTCTTCGGCTGGACGGCCGACGAGAAAACGTCCTTCGATATTCTGGACGGCTTCTTCGATGCGGGTCTCAACACGATCGACACCGCCGACGCCTATTCCGCCTGGGTGCCGGGCAATAAGGGCGGCGACTCTGAAGAGATCATCGGCAAGTGGCTGAAAAAGGGAAAGGTCTCCCGCGACAGGGCCGTGATCATCACCAAGGTCGGCTCCGACATGGGTCAGGGCAAGACGCTGAAGGCCAACTATATTCTGAAGGCAGTTGAGGACTCGCTGCGCCGGCTGCAGACCGACTATATCGACCTCTATCTGTCGCACTGGCCGGATGCCGATACGCCGCATGAGGAATCGCTTGGCGCCTATGCCAAGCTGCTCGAACAGGGCAAGATCCGCTCCGTGGGCTGCTCGAACTATGATGCGAGCCTGCTGCAGGCCTCCTTCGATGCCGCCGACAAGGCAGGCCTGCCGCGCTATCAGGCGCTGCAGCCGGAATATAACCTCTATGAGCGTTCGAGCTTTGAAGGCCCGGTTGCCGATCTCTGCGTGAAGGAGGATATCGGCGTCATCACCTATTTCAGCCTCGCAGCCGGCTTCCTGTCGGGCAAATACCGCAGCAAGGCGGATACGGAGGGCCGGGCCCGCGAAGGCCGCGTTTCCCAGTATCTCAATGACAAGGGCACGCGCATTCTCGCAGCACTCGACACGGTCTCGGCCGAGACGGGCGCCATGCCGGCGGAAATCTCTCTCGCCTGGCTCTTGCGCAAGAAGGGCGTGACGGCGCCGATCGCCAGTGCTACGAGCCTTTCGCAGCTTGAAAGCCTGGTGAAATCGGCCACGCTCAAGCTCTCCGACGAGGCAATGGCGCTGCTCGACGAGGCCGGTGCCTAAAACGAGGTGATGACGTGACCGTGACAATCCGCGATGCGAGACCCGAAGACGAGACGCGCTGGCGTGCTCTCTGGGCGGACTATCTCGCTTTCTACGAGGTCACCGTCGATGCCGATATTACCGATTCCACCTGGCGCCGGGTCTTCGATCCGGCGTCGGCAATCTTCATGCGAGTGGCGGAACTCGACGGCGAAGTCGTGGGCTTTACACTCTGCCTGACGCATGAAGGCACATGGATCCGCGGTAGGGACTGCTATCTCGAAGACCTGTTCGTATCAGAAAATGTGCGCGGCAAGGGTGTCGGCCGGGCGCTGATGGACGACCTCGTAGCCCTCTGCAAGAAGAACGGCTGGTCGCGGCTCTACTGGCATACGAGCGAGCAGAACAAGACGGCCCGCGCGCTCTATGAGACATACGTCAAGAGTGACGGCCACATCCGCTACCGCATCAATTTTTGAGTTGCGGAAAGCCCTCATACCATTCGGAATGATCACCTTCCCAATTGGCCATGCCCGGCTTGGTCAGGATGCCGCGCGGGCGCACATAGCTCTGGATCACCCGCTTCGGCCGCTCATGCCACTGGATGTTGAAGGCCCATAGTTTCGGGAAGAAGCAGAGCGAGGCATAGGGTAGGTGGTCATGGATCCACCAGGCGAGCCTCTGCCAATCGCTTTCGTCACTATAACGATCGACCACCCAGGGAACGGCGATGCAGGCGGCCGCTCCCATGCAGCCGTCGAAGTCGCGCATGTCCCAGATATGATGGGCGGCGGTGGCGGCATTGGTCGAGCAGTTCAGGTTGTTCTCATTGCCGAAGCGATTGACCGCAGGCGAGCGGTAGCCGGAGCGGACGTGAAGGCGCCCGAACGTCGCTTCCAGAGGCTCCAGCAATTCCTCGCAGAGACGCCGGCCCGTCTCGACGGCAAGATCGGGATCGTCGGGGATGTTCGGGATACGATAGAAATCGGCGATCTCTGAGTGGAGGAAATCGCGGAAGAAGAAATTCTTCGACAGGCGCACCCGGCCGAGATCCTCGAGCCCCTTCATCGATCCCGGTTTCTTCATGTGCGATCCTCTCCGATTGCTCCAGACATCATTGCCCGGAAAATGGAGCCGTTCCACCCGAAATGCGCCGGGAACAATTAGCGCGGTATTCGCTTCTAAGAGTGTCGCCGAAAGGGCGCGAATCCCCCAACGAAGGAACGGAACAATGGCCAAGGAAAAGACACTGGAAGATCTGTTTTACGATACGCTCAAGGACATCTATTTCGCCGAACGGCAGATATTGCGCGCCCTGCCGAAGATGGCGCGCGCTGCCCAGTCCCAGGAACTGAAGGCGGGTTTCGAGAAGCATCGCGAAGAAACCGAAGGTCATGTCGAGCGGCTGCAGCAGGTCTTCGAAATCATCGGCAAGCGCGCCCAGGGCAAGACCTGTGAGGCGATCCAGGGCATCATTGCCGAAGGCGAGGAAATCATCGAGGATTTCAAAGGTACTGCCGCGATTGATGCAGGCCTGATCTCCTCGGCTCAGGCCGTCGAGCATTATGAAATCGCGCGCTACGGGACACTGAAGACCTGGGCGCAGACGCTGGGCTTCAAGGAAGCCGTCACGCTTCTCGATCAGACGCTGCAGGAAGAAGGCAAGACCGACCAGCTTCTGACGAAGCTTGCAACGACTGCCGCGAACCAGAAAGCGTCTCGCGCAGCCTGATACTTGTCCTCATACCGGCAAGGAGAGCGGCCGGCGCCGGCCGCTCTCCTTCTCCCAGCCTTGCCTTCGCCGACGACCCCGCTATCATTTCCTTCAGAATGTGAGGCGAGGTGTCGATATGGCCGACAGGCAGGCAATCGAAGCGACGGTTCATCTCTATGTCGAGGGCATGGCCTTCGCCAATGAAGCAGCCCTGAAGAAAGCCTTTCACCCGAAGAGCTCGATCATCGGGCACTATCAGAATGCGGTGGAATGGCTCTCGCGCGATGAATTCATCGCGGCAATCCTTGAGGAAGGGGCCGCACCACCCGGAACTCAGCCTTATATGGACATCGGCAGCATCGATATTTCCGGCGATGCGGCGACTGTGAAAGTGACCGACGATTTTGCCGGCATGCGCTTCACCGACTATCTGTCACTGTTGAAGATCGACGGACGCTGGACGATCGTCAGCAAGCTCTATCATCTTCACATATAAAAGACCGGCAGCTTGCGCCGCCGGTCTTCTCAAACTTTCTGTTAGTCGGATCAGCTTCTCAGGACGCCGCCGGTGAACTTGGTGACGCTGGCGACGATCTTCTGCGTCAGCGCCTCAAAATCCTCGTCGGTCAGCGTGCGGTCGGCCGGCTGGATCTGGACCTCGATCGCAACAGATTTCTTACCCTCGCCAACCGAGGCACCTTCGAAAATATCGAAGACGTTGACGCCAGTGATAAGCTTGCGATCGACGCCGGTGGCCGCCTTGATGATGGCGCCGGCTTCCACCGTCTTGTCGACGACGAAGGCGAAGTCGCGCCTGACGGCCTGGAAGGGCGAAAGTTCGAGCGCCGGCTTGGTACGGGTCGCCTTCTTCTTCGGCTCGGCCATGGCGTCGAGATAGACTTCAAAGCCGCAGAGAGCACCGGACACATCAAGCTTTTCAAGCGTGGTCGGATGGAACTCGCCGAAATAGCCGAGGATCACCTTCGGACCCATCTTGATCGTCCCGGAACGGCCGGGGTGATACCATTCCGGACCACCCTGCTCGATCTGGATATTGCCCGTCGGCAGGCCGCAGGCTTCGATAACGGCAAGCGCATCGGCCTTGGCATCGAAGACATCGACCGGCTTGCCGCCGCCCTTTGCCGCATTCGACCACATGCGGCCGGCGCCGGAAAGCGATGCCGTGCCACGGCGGATGCCGCCGGCGACGCGCCGCTGGCCTTCCGGCGTGTCGTTTTCGTAGGTGCCAGAGACTTCGAAGATCGCCACATCGCCATAGCCCTTATCGGCATTGCGCTGGGCAGCCGTAAGCAGGCCCGGCAGCAGCGAGGGGCGCATGTCCGACATTTCAGCTGCGATCGGATTTGCGAGCTTGAGGGCCGGAGAACCGCCGCCGAAGAGCTTTGCCTGATCTTCCGGAATGAAGGACCAGGTGACAGCTTCCAGCATGCCGCGCGAGGCGAGCGCGCGCTTGGCGGAGCGGGTGCGGATCTGCAGCACCGTCAGGATGCGGCCGTTGACAGCAGCGTGACTTTCGAGCGGCGCCGGCTTGATGTTGTCGACGCCGTGGATGCGCATGACCTCTTCGACGAGATCGGCCTTGCCGTCCACGTCAGGACGCCAGGAGGGAACGGCCACGGAGACGCGTTCACCGGAGCCGGAGACCTTGAAGCCGAGACGGGTCAGGATTGTGTTGCTTTCGTCCGTCGAGACTTCGAGGCCGGTCAACCGCTTGACCTCCGAGTAGGGGAAGTCAACGATCTTGGGCTCGTAACCCTTGTAGCCGACAATCTCGGCCTTTGCCGCGCCGCCGCCGCAAAGTTCCAGCACCAGTTCCGTCGTGCGCTCAAGGCCGGGAACCATGTATTCCGGATCGACGCCGCGTTCGAAACGGTAGCGCGCATCGGTGATAATGCCGAGCGCGCGACCAGACTTGGCGATGTTCATCGGATCCCAGAGGGCGGATTCGATCAGCACGTCAACGGTTTTTTCATCACAGCCGGAATGTTCGCCGCCCATGATGCCGCCGATCGATTCAATACCGTTCTCGTCAGCGATGACGACATTGTTCGGGCCGAGCTTATATTCGCGCTGGTCGAGCGCCAGCACGGTTTCGCCTTCCTTGGCGCGACGCACAGTCAGGTTGCCCTTGACCTTGGCGGCGTCGAAGACGTGCATCGGCCGGCCCTGGTCGAAGGTCATGTAGTTGGTGATATCGACGAGCGCATTGATCGGGCGCAGGCCGATGGCGAGCAGCCGCTGCTGCAGCCAGCGCGGGCTCGGACCATTCTTCACGCCGCGCACGAGCCGCAGGCCGAAGCCCGGGCAGAGTTTGGGATCATCGAGATCGAGCGTCAGCTTGACCGGCGTTTCGCCTTCGACGGCGAAGGACGGCGCAGGTCGCGTCTTCAGCGTGCCGAGGCCGGAGGCTGCAAGATCGCGGGCGATGCCATAGATCGAGGTGCAGTCCGGACGGTTCGGCGTCAGGTTGATCTCGATGACCGGATCGTCGAGATGCGAATATGCGGCGTAGCTCGTGCCCACGGGCGCATCTTCCGGAAGGTCGATGATGCCGTCGTGATTGTCGGAGATCTGCAGTTCCTTTTCCGAGCACATCATGCCGCGGCTTTCGACACCGCGGATATTGCCGACCGACAGCGTCACGTCGATGCCGGGAACATAGGTGCCAGGAGCAGCAAAGGCGCCGACGAGGCCTGCACGCGCATTCGGTGCGCCGCAGACGACCTGCACCGGAGCACCTTCACCGATATCGACCATCAGCACCTTCAGGCGATCGGCCTGCGGGTGTTTTTCGGCCGAGAGAACCTTGGCGATGACGAAGGGCTTGAAGGCCGCCTTGTCGTCGACATCTTCCACTTCCAGCCCGATCTCAGTCAGGCGGATGCAGATCTCATCGAGCGTGGCATCCGTTTCCAGATGATCCTTCAGCCAGGAAAGCGTGAATTTCATAGGTCCAATCCTCCCTTAAACGCTGAGACCGCCGAACAGCGTCGGCATGTCGAGCGGGCGGAAGCCATAGTGATTCATCCAGCGGACATCGGCATTGAAGAAGTCGCGCAGGTCGGGCATGCCGTATTTCAGCATGGCGATACGGTCGAGGCCCATGCCCCAGGCAAAGCCCTGATATTCGTCCGGATCGAGCCCGCCGTAACGCAGCACGTTCGGGTGGACCATGCCACAGCCGAGGATTTCCATCCAGTCGGTGCCTTCGCCGAACTTGACGATCGGACCGGAGCGGTCGCACTGGATGTCGACCTCGAAGGAGGGCTCGGTGAAGGGGAAGAAGGACGGGCGGAAACGCATCGTCACGCTGTCGACCTCGAAGAAGGTCTTGCAGAACTCCTCCAGCACCCAGCGGATATTGCCGACATTGGCCTTCTTGTCGATGACCAGGCCTTCGACCTGATGGAACATCGGCGAATGCGTGGCATCGGAATCCTGGCGGTAGGTCTTGCCGGGGATGATGATGCGGATCGGCGGCTTCTGCGATTCCATCGTGCGAACCTGCACCGGCGAGGTATGCGTGCGCAGAACCTTGCGCTCGCCCTTCTCATCCGGATTGAAGAAGAAGGTGTCGTGCATCTCGCGGGCCGGATGTCCCTCGGGGAAGTTCAGAGCCGTGAAATTGTAATAGTCGGTCTCGATATCGGGGCCTTCGGCAATCGAGAAACCCATGTCACCGAAGATTGCGGTGATTTCGTCGACAATCTGGCTGATCGGATGGATGCGGCCGCGCTCGGCCGGTGAGGAACGGACCGGCAGACTGACGTCGACCGTTTCAGCCTTCAGGCGGGCGTTGATCGCAGCTTCCTTCAGCACCGATTTGCGGTCGGCAAGGGCGTCGGTTACTTCGTTCTTCAGTGCATTGATTGCTGCGCCGCGGGTCTGTCGCTCTTCCGGCGTCATGGCGCCGAGCGTCTTCAGCAGCTCAGAAATCGAGCCCTTCTTGCCGAGCGCGGAAACACGAACGGTTTCGAGCGCAGGCTCGTCATTGGCGGCGGCAATTTCGGCAAGCAGAGAGGATTTAAGCTGGTCGATATCTGACATTGTCTTCTTTCCGTCCAGATCAGGCGGCGTTCGAAAGGCGGGCGCGGCAAGGCCGCGCAAGCAGTACAAAGAAAGAAAAACCCGCGCTAGCCCAAACCAGCGCGGGTTTCCCAAAATTCAAAAAAGCGTCAAGCTTGGGAAGCGCTGGTTAACGAACCGCGCCTTCAAACTCGTTAGCCGTGCCGGTTTCCTTGAGGTACTCAAGGGCCTTCTTGGCGGCAGCAACCAGGGCACCGAATGCTTCCGGCTCATGGATTGCCATGTCGGAGAGAACCTTGCGGTCGACTTCGATGCCAGCCTTGTTCAGGCCGTCGATGAAGCGGCCGTAGGTCAGGCCGAATTCGCGGACGGCAGCGTTGATACGCTGGATCCAGAGGGCGCGGAAGTTGCGCTTGTTAACCTTGCGGTCGCGGTATGCGTACTGCTTGGCGCGGTCAACGGCAGCCTTGGCGGTACGGATGGTGTTCTTGCGGCGGCCGTAGAAACCCTTGGCCTGCTTCAGAACCTTCTTGTGCTTGGCGTGGGCGGTGACGCCTCTTTTTACACGTGCCATTTCATGATCTCCTTAATCTAACGCGTTACCGGAATAGTCTCAGAGACCGTTCGGCAGATAGTTCTTCACAACCTTGCGGCCATCGGGTTCTGCCAGAACCATGGTGCCGCGTGCATCGCGAATGAACTTGTTCGTGCGCTTGATCATGCCATGGCGCTTGCCAGCGGCAGCCGCCTTGACCTTGCCGGTGGCGGTGATCTTGAACCGCTTCTTGGCAGAGGACTTCGTCTTCATCTTGGGCATTTTGCTACTCCGTTCTGAGAGCTCCTCACCCGCTTCATCAAAGAAGCCCTTCTGCGAAAGCCCTGTTACGGTCTTCGCCAAAGGCGTGGGAGCGTTTGTTGTTGATCTGCGGGGCCAGTGACGAAACCTGCCCGCAAGCATTCGAAACTGCCACGGCATGCCCTGCCGGTCAGTTCGGACGCGCGCTTATAACCGCAGCGTCATGAAAGTGCAACGGGGCGGATGATGATTCTTGCACCCGCAAGAATCACAAAAGCCGCCCTGTCGGACGGCTTTGAGCGAAAGGATGCGGCACCGGTTACTTCGGCGCCAGCACCATCATCATCTGGCGGCCTTCGAGCTTCGGCTCGGCTTCGACCTTGGCAATCTCAAGCGTGTCGGCCTTGACCTGCTGGAGAAGCTTCATGCCGAGTTCCTGGTGGGCCATTTCGCGGCCACGGAACTTCAGCGTTACCTTCACCTTGTCACCTTCGTCAAAGAAGCGACCCATCGCCTTCATCTTCACTTCATAGTCATGAGTGTCGATGTTCGGACGCATCTTGATTTCTTTGACTTCAACCACCTTCTGCTTCTTGCGCGCTTCGGCGGCCTTCTTCTGGTTGGCATATTTCAGCTTGCCCAGATCGAGGATCTTGCACACCGGCGGCTCGACATTGGGAGAAATTTCGACGAGGTCGAGGCCGGCTTCTTCCGCCATTTTCAAGGCCTGGTCGGTAGGCACGACGCCCAGATTCTCACCGTTCGCCCCAATCAGCTGAACTTTGGGAATGCGGATTTCACGGTTCGAACGCGGTCCATCCTTCACGGGCGCGTCGGTTTTAAAGGGTCTGCGAATGGTCGTATTCTCCTCGCGTTGTTCGGAACGTTGCAGCTTCGTGTCCCAGTTCGAAAGGGGGCACAAACGGGTCACGCCATCACTGCAACGGATTCAATAACATCCTATAGCGGAAAAATCACCCGCTGTCAGCCTGCCAAGAATCTGTTTTATAGACCAAAATAATAGGAGTTCTGCCCAATGTCCGACGAGATGCCCATTCTTCAGCCGAAGTTCCTGACAGTCGGTGAAGACGAGGACGCACGGCAGATCGCCATGCTGCTGCGGCCGGCGCGGACAGGCGCCGACCTTCCCGCCCTCTTCTGGCTATCCGGCTACCGATCCGACATGAGCGGCAGCAAGGCCGTCGAAATCGACCGGCTGGCGGAGGAACTGGGTGCCGCCTGCATCCGCCTCGACTATTCCGGTCACGGGCTTTCCGGCGGTACCTTCACCGACGGCACGATCTCGCGGTGGCTGCAGGAGGCGCTCGCGGTGATCCGCGATACCGCCCCCAAACGGATGATCCTCATCGGCTCTTCGATGGGCGGCTGGATCGCACTCAGAGTGGCGCAGGAGCTTGCGAAAGACGGCGGTCCAAAGCTCGAAGGCATGGTGTTGATAGCGCCGGCGCCGGACTTCACCTCTGATCTCATCGAGCCGCACCTCAAGAAGAAGGAACGCGCCTCGCTGGAGGAGCGCGGCTATTTCGAGGAACGCTCGCAGTATAGCCCGGAGCCCAACATCTATACACGCGCCCTCATCGAGGACGGCCGCCAGAACCGGGTGCTGACCGGCATTATCGAAACAGGCTGCCCGATCCATATCCTGCAGGGCATGAAAGATGCTGACGTGCCCTATCTGCATGCGATGAAACTCGTGGAACATCTTCCTGCCGACGACGTGGTGCTGACCTTCATCCGCGACGGCGACCACAGGCTGTCGCGCCCCCAGGACATCGAGCGGCTGCGCAGCGCCGTCAAAGGCCTCATCCGATAGACTGAAGCCAGTCGTCCACCAAAGAATATGCAACTGCCCGAATAGAGGACTTTGGTTGAGCAAGTTATGCTCAGATATCCCTAAGGTTATGTTGCATTTTAACCATGTCTACGAGTTGCAAGGCCCTCCCAAGAAGTAACGATTGACTCCTTTCAGCCCTCTCCGTTAACTGTTTGTTAATAAATGAAGGGCGATGCAGGGAAGTAGGGCGTGCGGATCAAGGGTTTCCTCGTGGCCATGATGGCCGTGTTTGCAATGGCGCCGGCCGCTATTCCGGCTCCTAGCAAAAATGCCTCCATGGTGACCGGCAATGCGACATCGCAGCCGGTCGGTCATTACGACTTCTGTCAGACGCACCGCAGCGAATGCGGTGCCAACCGCAATACCGGTCCGCTCGCCATGACCGGCGCCAAGTGGGCCACGGTCCGTTCGGTCAACGCGACCGTCAACCGCACCATCACGCCGATGACCGACAAGGAAATCTACGGCAAGGACGAGGTCTGGGCCTATCCGACCACGGCTGGCGACTGCGAGGACTTCGCGCTTCTGAAGCGCCGTATCCTCATCCAGCGCGGCTTCTCACCTGCCGATCTGCTGATGACAGTTGTCCGCAAGCCTGATGGTGAAGGTCATGCGGTGCTGACGTTGCGTACTGCCGAGGGCGATTTCGTGCTCGACAACCTGGCTTCCGACGTCAAGCCGTGGTTTGCGACGCCCTATAGCTTCATCAAGCGCCAGTCGAGCTTCAATGCCGGTCGCTGGGTCACCATCGAGAATGGCCGCGACGTTCTGGTCGGCGCTCTGAAATAATTAATTTTGAGGGGACTGTGGGAAAGGCCGGCGAAAGCCGGCCTTTTTCATTTCTGAGCTATGCTTCACGCGTTCCCGATGAAAATACCGGCTGCGAGCACGAGGCTGCCGCCGACGACCACCTGGAAGGCGGCGCGCAGGAACGGCGTCTCCATATATTTGTTCTGGATGAAGGCGATCGCCCAGAGCTCGAAGAAAACGATGATGGCGGCGGTAATGGTCGCGGTCCAGAAGTCCGGGATCAGGTAGGGCAGTGCGTGGCCGAGACCGCCGAGCGCCGTCATGATGCCGCAGGCAAGGCCGCGCTTGATCGGCGAGCCGCGTCCCGAGATCTTGCCGTCGTCATGGGCGGCCTCCGTGAAGCCCATGGAGATGCCGGCACCGACCGAGGCCGACAGGCCGACGAGGAAGGTCTGCCAGGTATCCTGCGTGGCAAAAGCCGCAGCGAAGATCGGCGCCAGCGTCGAGACCGAACCATCCATCAGACCGGCAAGGCCCGGCTGCACATAGGTCAGGACGAACTGGCGGCGCGCGGTCTCATCCTCCTCCTTTTTTACATCGTCAGGCGTGTGCTTGTCGCCCAGCATGCGGGCGATGTCCTCATGGCCCTGTTCGGCGAGAGCGAGATCGCCAAGCAACTGACGGGTGGAGGCATCGGAGGTCTGCTTGATCGCCTCGACATAGAAGCGGTAGGCCTGCTCCTCCATCGCCTCGGCTTCCTGCCTGATGGCATCGAGAGACAGGTTGGCACGCAGCCAGTCCGGTTTGCGCTCGTAAAAGCCCTCGACATGCTCGCGGCGGATCAGCGGGATGCGTTCACCGAAGCGCTGGCGGTGAATTTCGATCAGCGACTTTCGGTGCGTGTCCTCCACCTCCGCCATATCTTCAAACACCTTGGCAGAGGCCGGAAACTCCTGTCGCAAATGCTCCGCGTAGGCGAGATAGATGCGAGCATCATCTTCTTCCGAGGCGATGGCGAGCGCCAGGATTTCCTGCTCGGAGAGAGAGCGGAAGGAACGTTTCGGTGATCTGAAAAAACGGGCCAACATAAGGAATCTCCAGTAATTTAGAATTATTCTAAATCTAAAGAGGCAACCCGCGTGGGTCAAGATCAAAGCCCGGCGGGATTGACAGAATGCCGCGATCTGCCGATCGCGCTTTGCTGAGGCAGCACGTCAACCTATATGGAAGCTGCTGCAGCACGCGGCACCGGGGTTAAAGATGAATAGCGAGATACAGGGACGGGCCGCGCATGTTGCCGCGATCCGTGAAAAAGCCGAGGCTGAGATGAAGGCGATCGGCGTGGACGAGGCCTTCATTTCGAAGCTGGTGGAGACTTTCTACGGGCGGGTGCTCAGGCATCCCGAGCTCGGACCTGTCTTTGATGCGCGGCTTTCCGGCCGCTGGCCCGAACATATGCAGAAGATGAAGAGCTTCTGGTCGTCCGTCGCCTTCCGCAGCGGCGCCTATGGCGGCAAGCCGGTGCAGGCGCATTTCGGCGTTACGAACATGACGCCGGAGCTTTTCCCGAAATGGCTTTCGCTGTTTTCGCAAACGCTCGACGATGTGGCACCGACGCCGGAAGCCAAGGAGTGGTTCATGGCGACTGCGGAGCGGATCGCAAAGAGCCTGACGCTGTCGCTCTTCTACAATCCGGCGCTTGACGATCCCGCGAAGAAGATGGGCTGACGCTTTACTGCCTTGCCGAAAAGGTCGCGCCAGCGCTCGCGGCGACGACCAAAGCCGTTCCGGCCATCTGCAGAAGCGTCATAGGCTGTGCCAGAATGACGAAGCCTGCGAGGGCTGCAATGGCGGGTTCCAGGCTCATGAGGATGCCGAAGGAGGCCGTCGGCATGCGCCGCAGCGCGATCAGCTCCAGTGTGTAGGGCAGCAGTGGCACCAGAATGGCGAGGCCCGCCATTTCAATCAGGCCGTCGGCATCAAGCTTCGGCACCGTGCCAGCAAAGCCGAAGGGCGTTGCGACCACCGCGGCAACCATGAGCGACATGGAAAGCCCTTCCAGCCCCTTGAAGCTTGCGCCGATCTTCTTCGTGAGCACGATATAGATCGCCCAACCGGCTCCCGCGCCAAATGCAAAGAGAACACCAAGGGGATCCCCAACCCAGCCTTCCCCGTCATGAGCGAGGGCCAGAACGCCGAAAGCGGCAACGAGCGGCCAGATGAGGCGCCGGCTCAATCCGTAGCCAATGGTCGCGACGGAAAGCGGTCCGAGAAAATCGATCGCGACGGCGAGACCGAGCGGAATGCGCTCGATCGACGAGAAAAAACTCATCGTCATCAGCGCCGTGGTCGTGCCGAGGACCAGGGCACTTGTCCACTGGGCGCGGCTGTAGCTGAAGATGCGCGGGCGCACGACGATTGCCAGGATGATGGCAGCGAAAGCGAGGCGCAGCCAAGTGGCACCGACCGGCCCATAGGTTGCGATGGCGGAGGAGGACAGCGCCGCCCCGAACTGGATGGAGGACATGGACATGAGGCACATCAAACCGCCGGCAGCCACGCCGCCAAATGCAGCAGGCGTCTTCGCCGTCAGCGTGCCCGTTCCGGCAGTCGTTCTTTCTTCCATGTTCTTCTCCGATTGCGCGCTCTTCGTATGAGAGCAGCGCATGAGCGACAAATTCAAACTTCTGATAGGGACAGCAAAAGGCTTGATGCGATATCAGAGGCGGCCTGAGAGCATCACCTCTTCGGCCTCTTCGAAGCTCATGTCGAAGATCTTCTTGCCGATCTCGAAGCTGAAGCCGTTGCGGGCGAAGGCGGAGAGCTCCTTTGCCTTTCGTTTTTCATCAAGCTCGACGCGGCGGAACGGGCCGAAGGCGCGTTTGCGGGCGAATATCGCCGCGGCATAGAGATCGTCAGCCTCTTCGAGTGCTGCCTCCACCTTGTCGCTAGAGACGCCTTTGACCGCAAGCTTCTGGGCAATGGCGCGCTTCGACTTGCCGCTGCGCACGGCGGAACGCGTGCTGATTTCAGCATAGGCGCTATCGTCGATCGCCTTGTTGTCATAGGCAAATTTGACGGCGAAATCGGCGACAGCCTTGATCTGCGCTGCGCTGATGTCCTCGAATTTCTCCTTCGCCTTGCGGGTGATGGCGTCAAAGAGCTGCTTTTCCGTCATCATGCGCCGCTCGAGACGATAGATGGTCGAGTTGCGTGCCCAGCTCAGCATGCGGGGCGTCGGGATATCGGATGGAACGGTCTCGTCGGTCATCAGGAGGAGATCAGACTTCCAGACCCTTGAGCACATTGGCGACATTGAGGCCGATCTCCGGCACTCCGTAGCCGCCCTCCATGCAGGTGACGACCGGCAGGCCGGCGGCTGAGATCAGCTCGCCCATGCGAATGAAGTCCTCCGATTTCAGCTTGAAGAAAGAGATCGGATCGCGCTCGAACGTATCGACGCCAAGCGCCACGACGATAGCTTCCGCACCGAAGGCCTTGATGCGGAAAAGCGCATCGGCAAGAGCTGCCGACCAGGTATCGAAACTGGTGCCGGGCGCCATCGGGTAATTGCGGTTGGCGCCCTCGCCCTGCCCTTCGCCGGCTTCATCGGCATGACCGAGGAAATAGGGAAAGGCGTGGATGGGATCACCATGCAGCGAGGCGGTGAAGACATCACTGCGACGATAGAAGAGATCCTGCGTGCCATTGCCATGATGGAAATCGACATCAAGCACGGCAACCTTCCTGGCGCCATGATCCAGCAGACGCTGGGCCGCCACGCCGGAATTATTGATGAAGCAATAGCCGCCGAAGAGATCGATGCCCGCGTGATGGCCCGGCGGGCGGCAGAGCGCGAAGGCGAAGCGGTGGCCGGCATTCAGCCAGTCCGAACCTGTCATCGCGCAGCGCATGGAGGCAACAGCCGCCTCATAAGAGCCCTTGGTGATGGATGTGTCGGCGGCATTCGCATAATGGCCGATCGCGCCGACGATGTTTTCCGGTATGCGCTGGCTAGTGCGGCGGATGGGGAAGGAATTGGCGATCGCCTCGCCCTTATATCCTGCCGCCACCCAGCGATCCCACACTGTCGCCAGGAACTCCAGATAGGCCGGATCATGCACCTTGCGCGCCGTTTCGAGACCGTGCGGTTCGGGGGCGACGACATCCGAAAAGCCCGCCTCCCTCACCGCGGCGAGAATCCATTCCGCCCGGAACGGCGCCTCGAAAGGCGTCACGAGCTGGCCATCATGCAGCTCCGTCTTCGCATCACGCAGCTTGTGGTCTTCGGAATAGATGACGCGCACGAGTGTCCTCCGCAAATCAGTCTGTCAGACTCAAGCCTTACACAGGCCCGTCTAAAGAAAAAAGCGCTGAACACGCCTTGATCGCCACTGCAGATGACGCCACGTTCAACCCGATTTCAGAATGCGTCCCTTTTCCTCAAGAGATTAAGCCCGATGAAAATCCTGATGGTCGATGTCGATGGCGTGCTGGTTCACGGACGGCCGGCGGATGGTCTGCCGCTCTTCACTTATCTCGAGCGCGACCTAGGTCTGCCTGCGCCGTTGCTTCAACAGGAATTCTTCAAGCCTTACTGGGTCGGCATCGTCACCGGCCAGGAGCCGATCGAACCCCGCCTGACGGAGGTTCTCGGCCGGATCGCACCGCATCTTAACGCCCAGACCTTGCTCGACTACTGGTTCGAAAACGACTCCCGCCTCGACCGGCAGCTGCTCGACGATCTCGCCCGCCTAAAGGACAAGGGCACGCTTCTTTACCTCGCCACTAACCAGGAACACCAGCGCGCGGCTTACCTGCGTGACGTGCTGGGGCTCGGCGCGCTTTTCGACGGCATGTTCTATTCTGCCGCACTTGGCGCGCGAAAGCCTTTCAGCGATTTCTTCCGGCTTGCGACGCAAGACGTTGGCGCTGCCCCTGATGACATCGGCTTCATCGACGATGTCGAGGAGAATATCGTGGCGGCCAAGGATTTCGGCTGGAAGGCTCTGCATTGGACGCCGGCTTCAAGACTGGCCGACGCGATAGACACCTTTACACAACGCGATCAGGCCACGCGCTTGTAAAAGAAGGTGGTGGCGCACAGGCCACCTTCAGGCCAGAGCGCATAATCGGGAATGACGCCGACCCGCTCCCAGCCGAGACGTGGGTAGATGGCTTCAGCATCGCTGCCGGTTGCCGTGTCGAGGACGAGAATCGTCTTGCCGCGACGGGCCGCTTCCCGTTCGGCCATGTCCATCAGCAGGCGCGCCAAACCATGGCCGCGAGCGGAGCGGTGAACAAGCAGCTTCTTCAGATCGCCGCGGTGCGGCTGGTTCGGCATCTGCGAAGCGCCGACCTGGACGGTGCCGATTATTTTGTCATCCATTTCGGCGCCGAAGAGCAGAGTGGCGCCATCGGCCACGGCTTCGGCGACGCCGCGCCAATAGGGTTCAGCATCCGCAGGTGTATAGGGCTGCATGAAACCGACCGAGGCGCCGCCATTGACGCAATCGGCAAGCACGTCGCAGAGGTCGGGAATCGCCGCGTGTGCCTCGGCGGCGGAGAGAAGGCGGATGGTCGGCATGATAGGTCCCCTGTAAATGAGCGTGTGAATTAACGGTCGCCGCGGTCCAGCACGACACAATAGCGTGCCGGCGCGTGACCCGGATTGTGAAAGACATGGCCGTCGCCGACCGGCATGAAGAGACAGTCGCCCGGCTTGAGGCGATGGACGGTCTCGCCGACGGTCATTTCCAACTCACCATCGAAGAGCCAGACGTGCTGTGTCATGCCGCGGCTGGCGGCATGCGGCGGGAAGCTGACCCGTGCGCCAGCCGGAAATTCGACATCAACGATATCGACATCCGAGGCTGTGCCCGGCGGCGAGACGGCGCGGCGCATATAGCCGGTTTCCGGATCGCGCCAGATCTGCTGGTCCTGACGACGCGAGAGCGGCGACGCTTCCTGCCCTTCATCGGCAAAAAACTCTGAAAGCGACAGGCCGAGCGCGGCGCAGACCCTCGCCAACAGCGAGGCCGTTGGGCTCGCTTCTGCGCGCTCGATCCGGGAGATCATCGCGCGGCTCACGCCGGAAGCAGTAGCGAGATCATCCAGTGTCAGCCCCTTTTTCGTCCGCAGCGTGCGAATGCGGAGGCCGATTGCCTGCTCGAGTTCCTGTTCCATTATCCGAATCCGAATTTCCACTATAAGAGAAATAGAGGATCCGATGATGGAATCAAGTCCCCGCGAGCCGCCTTGCTTTCACCATCGCGCCGTCGATATATGGCAGCGGCATTCACGAGCGGAGAGCAGCATGGACGGAACCACGCAAGGCACTGAGACGGCGGCAAGCTTCACGACATCCGCCTGGGACCGGATTAAGCCCATCATGGCCGAGATCGAGCGATTGCCGCTGCTGGAACGTCTCTCTGACGGTACGCTGCCGGCGGAGGTTTTCCGCCATTACATCCTGCAGGATGCGATCTACCTGAAGCACTATGCCCGCTGCCTTGCGATCGTCGCGGCCAAGGCGCCCGACAATGCGCAGGTGCTGCGCTTTCTCGGGTCGGCGCAGAAGGCGATCACCGTCGAGCAGGGTCTGCATGCGGGTTTCCTGACGCAGTTCGGGATTTCGAGCGCGGATGTGACGGCGGCAGAGCCCTCGCCCTCGTGCTTTGCCTATACGAATTTCCTGTTGGCGACGGCCTATCACAGCTCCTATGCGGTGGCACTTTCGGCGATCCTGCCCTGCTTCTGGATCTATTGGCATGTCGGGGAAGGCATCAAGAGCAGGCCGGCGATCGAGGGCAATGTGTTCCAGGCCTGGATCAACACCTATGGCGATCCGCAATTTGCAGCCGGCGCGCGCGAAGTGATCGCGCTGACTGACATTGCCGCCCGCGCCGCCTCGCCGGTGGAGCACCAGCAGATGATGGAGGTTTTCGTGCGCGCCTCCCAATATGAATGGATGTTCTGGGATTCGGCCTGGCGGCTGGAGACCTGGCCGGTCTGAGCCACACGCCACAGTCTGCAAAATAGGGTAAACCCCGGTATAATTACCGCTTTGCGGGCGATCTGCGCGCTGCTATATGGCGCGCATGAGCACCAATTCGACGACTCCGCTATCCCATATCCGCAACTTCTCGATCGTGGCCCACATCGACCACGGCAAATCGACGCTTGCTGACCGCCTGATCCAGACGACGGGCGGCCTCGCCGAGCGCGAAATGTCCGAGCAGGTGCTCGACAACATGGATATCGAGCGCGAGCGCGGCATCACCATCAAGGCACAGACCGTGCGCCTGCACTACCAGGCGAATAACGGCGAGAAATACATTCTCAACCTCATCGACACACCCGGCCACGTCGACTTCGCCTATGAAGTCTCTCGTTCGTTGTCGGCCTGCGAGGGTTCGCTGCTTGTCGTCGACGCCTCGCAGGGCGTGGAGGCGCAGACGCTCGCCAACGTCTACCAGGCGATCGACAACAACCATGAGATCGTAACCGTTCTCAACAAGATCGACCTGCCGGCCGCCGAACCCGACCGCATCAAGGAACAGATCGAGGAAGTGATCGGCATCGATGCGTCGGAAGCCGTGCTGATCTCGGCCAAGACCGGCCTCGGCATTCCCGATGTGCTGGAAGCGATCGTCCACAAGCTGCCGGCGCCGAAGAGCCCGGGCGGCGAAAAGGCGCCGCTGAAGGCGCTGCTCGTCGACAGCTGGTACGATACCTATCTCGGCGTCATGGTTCTGGTGCGCGTCATCGACGGTGTGCTGACCAAGGGCCAGACCGTGCGAATGATGGGCACGGATGCGAAATACCAGGTGGAGCGCGTCGGCGTGCTGACACCGAAGATGGTCAATGTCGACAGCCTCGGCCCCGGCGAAATCGGCTTCATCACCGCTTCGATCAAGGAAGTGGCCGATACCCGCGTCGGCGATACAATCACCGAGGACAAGCGGCCGACGGCTGAAGCGCTGCCGGGCTTCAAGCCGGCGCAGCCAGTGGTGTTCTGCGGTCTCTTCCCGGTCGACGCGGCCGATTTCGAGGATCTGCGCGCCGCCATGGGCAAGCTTCGCCTCAACGACGCTTCCTTCTCCTTCGAAATGGAATCGTCTGCTGCCCTCGGCTTCGGTTTCCGTTGCGGCTTCCTTGGCCTTCTGCATCTCGAAATCATCCAGGAACGGCTGGAGCGCGAGTTCGATCTCGACCTCATCGCAACCGCACCGTCCGTCGTCTACAAGATGTACATGACCGACGGCACGGAGCGCGAGCTGCACAACCCGGCCGACATGCCCGATGTCGTCAAGATCTCGGAAATCCACGAACCGTGGATCCGCGCGACGATCCTGACGCCGGACGATTATCTCGGCGGCATCCTGAAGCTCTGTCAGGACCGGCGCGGCATCCAGATCGAGCTCACCTATGTCGGTACGCGCGCGATGCTGACCTACGACCTGCCGCTCAACGAAGTCGTCTTCGATTTCTATGACCGGCTGAAATCAATCTCGAAGGGCTATGCCTCCTTCGACTACACGCTCACCGACCATCGCGAGGGCAACCTCGTGAAGATGTCGATTCTCGTTAACGGCGAGCCGGTCGACGCTCTGTCGATGATGGTGCACCGGACGGCCGCCGAAAAGCGCGGCCGCGACATGTGCGAGAAGCTCAAGGAGCTGATCCCGAAGCACATGTTCAAGATCCCGATCCAAGCCGCGATCGGCGGCAACGTGATTGCCCGCGAGACGATCTCGGCACTGCGCAAGGACGTGACCGCAAAATGCTACGGCGGCGACGCTACCCGCAAGCGCAAGCTGCTCGACAAGCAGAAGGCCGGCAAAAAGCGGATGCGCCAGTTCGGCAAGGTGGAAATCCCGCAGGAAGCATTTATTGCTGCGCTGAAGATGGGCGACGAGTAGGTTAAGCTATCCGGATTCAGCCCAAAATATGAACGAAAGGCTGGCCATCGAGCCAGCCTTTTGCGTCTTAAAGCCCGGCCACCCAGCGGTGCCATTCGTCCTCGCTGCCGCGGAAGACATTGAGGTCGATGCGGCCTTCGACACCATGCGACAGGCCCGAACCGGAATATTGCCAGAAGAGCCATTTGCGGTTCGGATAGACCTTCGAAGGATGCTCGGCGACTGCTCGCAGCCAGAAATGATAGTTCTGGAAGGCGCCTTCGAGATTGTCCGCGTAGAAATCCGGGGCCGTATAGATGATCGGGCGCTTACCGTAATGGCGCTCGATCTTTTCCATGAAGACCTGCATTTTTTCCAGGACACGGGCGCGCGAAAGCTTCACCTTGCAGCTCGATTCGCCGTTCCACTCCACGTCAATGACAGGCGGCAGCGCATCCGGATCACGCGGGACGTTACGGATGAACCAGTCAGCCTGTTCACCGGCCGTGCGGCACCAGTAGAAGAAGTGATAGGCGCCGCGCTTGATGCCGGCTTCCTTGGCGCGCCGCCAATTGGTCTTGAACATCGGGTCCAGATGGTCGCCGCCATCGGTCGCCTTGATGAAGGCGAAGTTGGCGCCGCGGGTCCTCAGTGTCTCCCAATCGATGTCCCCTTGCCAGCGCGAGACGTCGACGCCGTGGACGGCGAGCTTGCGCGGAGAGATCTTGCCGAAGTTGATCGGCTTGGCATCGCGGAAACCGTAGCCATAGACGCGCGAGCGGCCGCGCGTCGGCGGTTCGATGGCAGGTGCTGCCGCCATGGCAAATTCGACGGGGCGTTCGCTCGGAACCGGCATACCCGGCTGCGATGTGGCTGAAGGCGTCACTGCCGAGAAGGCGCGGGACTCCGGCACGGGCGCTTCCCAGGCGAGGCTTGCCTGCGGCATTGCATCGTCCGTTTCAGTTGCAGCGAGTGTTGCCTGCGGCACAGGTGCCGGCGGCGGGGTAACGGAAGCGGTGATTTCCTTCGAAGGCTTCGAAGTGACGCCGGCTGAAAGACTTTCCGGACCGGAAGCCGACGAGCAGCCCGCCAGAGCGAGGCAGGCAACGAGGATCGCTGGGATAGCCGTGGAACGCATGAGCACCGTTACGCAAAACAAGAACCAGGGCGCTTCTGCCATTCTGCGAAGACACCAATCCGGAATAGCTAACGGAAAATTATCAAAAAAGACTGAATCCGAACTTTCGGTCCGCTGATTCGGCAGCGGGCACATTGCAGCGCCTTTTGCGAGCGTCTAGATCCCTCAGATAAAAGGAGATTCCCATGACCGAGAAAGCCCGTGTGACGATCCTCTACTGCACCCAGTGCAACTGGCTGCTACGCGCCGCCTGGATGGCGCAGGAACTGCTGCAGACGTTTACAGACAGCCTTGGCGAGGTGGCGCTCATTCCCGGCACCGGCGGCAATTTCGAAATCCGCGTCAACGGCGATCTGATCTGGGAGCGCAAGCGCGACGGCGGTTTTCCGGGGCCGAAGGAACTCAAGCAGCGCGTGCGGGACATCATCGAGCCCGACCGCGACCTCGGCCATACCGACCGCGCTTCGCTGGAGAGCTGACGCTCAATTATAGGGCGAGTTGCAGGTCTTGTAGATGCCTTCATAGGTCAGGAAGCGATCGGTGCGCGGATTGTAGGACCGGTATTCGTTCCGGCACCATTGCTGATGGCGGGCCTGATTATCTGCCGAAGGCTGCACGCGTGGTGCCTGCGGCGGATCGTAGGTCAGCCGCGGCGGCAATTGTCCGGGCGGCTGGTAATATTTTGGACCGGCGGCATTCGGCGGGCGATAGTTCGGCTGCACGTAGGCTGGGCGATGCCACTGCTGCGGACCGAAGCCGAAGCAGCCACGATAATCGCAGATCGTCGACTGCGTATTGATAGGCCCAAGCGACGGCGAGGCGGCATTGGCCCCGGCCAACGGCACTGCGGCAAGAAAACCGGCAAGAAGAGCGGGGCGAAGGTCGAACATGGCGCGTTCCTTTCCAATATCCCCTTATATAGGGCGGAGAAACAGGCCATGCCATCCACTGAGCCGTGGCGTGCGACCACAGCTTCGTGAAGCTTTTTCACAGGCTGTCAGGAAAACTTTAAAAACCCTGTTGACAGCAAAGAGCGACCCCCGTACATGGCTCTCCGTCGCCCAGATGGCGGAATTGGTAGACGCGCCAGCTTCAGGTGCTGGTACCCGAAAGGGTGTGGAGGTTCGAGTCCTCTTCTGGGCACCATTCCCATTGATCTTTAATGAGATCAAACAGATACAGGTTCTTCCTGTTATCTGTGCCCACCGTTGTGGTGGTCGTTTTCTGCGTCTTTATTCACCGACAATAATTTGATCTCGAGCGACGCTTGGCACTGCCACATAAATGCCGATATGCCGCATTCTGATGGAATCATGCGCATTCAAGTTTACATCATCGCGTTTCTTCTCAGCGCCATCATGTGGGGCGTGACGTTCGATGCTGCGCGCAATGCTTATCGCGCCGCGCATACGGCTGGTTTGATGCCCAATCTGCACATCCAGCATAAGATCGACCGGATTCTTTAAGCGCCTCGATCCTGGCGAACGTCACTGCCGCTCGGCATCGTCACCATTTGCTTCCAACTCACCGACGAGAGCGCTGAAGCAGGTCGCGAACGCCTCTTCCAAAGTCACCTTGTGCGACCAGCCGGGAAGAACCGGACCATCCGTGTAGGAGTCCATGACCTCCCCTTGATTGTAGGATCTTGCGCCCCAGGAGATGTTCAGCATTCTGCCGCTTTCCTCTTCGATCACCGCCATAAGCTCCCGGAGCGTAAACTTCCGGCCGGAAACGAGGAAATACTCATCGGTGCGCTCCGCCATATCTGACAAAATGCGCCTGGCCGTAAGCCACATATCCAGTTCCGCATCGACGAGAAGATCGTGTCCCAGCAGGTGGGGTAGGTGGCGGGAGGTAGCAAAGCCGATTGCCCGCGCGCTTTTCATAGCGCTGTAGCGGGTAATTGGGTTTGCGGGCGGCCATCAGTGTTTTCCGATAGGGTTGGGTTGTTGAAGACCAACCTGACGGAAAGACCACCGATGACCAATGGCATGATGAACGTACGGTCGCTGATGCCATGCTTGCGACACAGCTCCTTGGCTCCCATCCCGGCCTGGTGTTCTTTCAGGATAACTATGATTGCTCTTCGCTGAATCGGCTCTTTCGCATTGTCTGTCTCCTCGTTCGAGGAACAGGCTAACGTCAACCGCGGACTTTTTCAGGGGAGCGGGTCAAAGCCCACCCCCTTGGAGAGAAAAGCGTCCCGATGGCCGGACTAGTTCACCAACAATTTAGGAAGATTTAACCATAAATTGTTAAAAAAATTTCAAGATAAACTAGAGCGAAACAAACCTGACATGACATCCGCAAGCGAGCAGATTGAACAGTTGAACGTGCAGAAGGAAATCCGCCGAAAGGCCTTTTCTGAAGGCATGAAACTGCGCCCGCAAACCCGGGTTCGGTTAAGCGAGGGGATTTTTAGCAAGGCCGAGAAGACCGACCAGATCTCGTTGGTGAACCTGAAGGCCATCGAACAGTTCGAGCCCGACACTATCTACATACTGAACAACAATGATATCGCTCAGGCTGGGCAGAAATACGTGGGCATGTTTGTCAACGAGCCGCGTGCCCATGTCTGCATCTGGGATTTCGACAATCATCATGACGTTGCGGCGTCCCTGAATTTTGCGGCTCTGTCCGACTTTTACGTGCCGTGCCATCCGCACCACAATGAGACTTACGCGCAGGTGACCAAGGCGATGGGAAGCCCCGTGAGTGCAGCGGTCATCCAGTGGTCACGCGCCTATCTCAGCGAATATCGCGATCGCCTACTGGCTGCCACGCGTGATCCGGAACCCCTTGGGCGGCATATCCTCTATCCGCAATTCCCCGAGCGCAATGCGCTGCTCCAGAGGCTGAACACGCATTTCAAACACGTCGGTCCGGCGGGGCGGACGTATCATGACCGCACAGAGCTGGACCGGTTGGACGAATGGGCGGCCCATATGAGCCATTGGATCATCCCGGTTCGCGGCGATCTGCCGATCCGTGTCTTTGATGCGCTGATCACCGGGGGGGTGCCGATCCTTCCGGCCAGCCTGAGAGACCTTCCAGCCCTGGCCTCTTTGCAGGAGCATCTGTTCTACTTCGAGCCGAGCGATGTGGAGGCCCCGCAGGCCATCGTGGAGGCAGCGAATGCACATTTCCGCATGCAGGGCGAGGCCGGTGTACTCGCGCGTCACGAGGCGGCCATGGCAGCCGGCCATCTGGACACGCGCGTTCAGGAAATCCTCACGCAGATCTACCGACACCTCAATCCGGCCAATTGATCGCGACCGGGGCGCCCTCTGCTGCTGCGGAGCGTTCGATGGCATCCAGGTTGCGCAGCACGTCCTCTGCCGCGTCTAGCGGGGAGGGGTTGTCGCGCACGCCACGGATCAACTCGACAAAGGCGCGCAGTTCGCGGGTTAGAGGCAGCTCTGGATCATAGCTAAGGGCGACACTGTTGCCGTCGCGTATGAACGTGACTTTCTGCGCGGCTTTGTCATCAAAGATGAGGCGTCCCTTGGTGCCCGTGGCCGTGATCCGAAAGGCTGGATCAGGCGATAGCCAGCTAGCCTCAAGGTCGAAAGGTCGCCCTTCGTAGGACAATTGCGCAGCCACGCGAAGCGAGCGCGCTCCGCCTTCAAGTGATCGGGCCGTGGCGCGCTCTGCCGGAGCGCCGAAGATCCGTACTGCCAGCGAGAGCGGATGTGGCAACCAATCCCAGATCACGGACGTATCGTCGCGCGGCTTGCCATTGGCGCAGAGCGAAGTTGCCGATTGGATCGGGCCGATCTCTGGCAAGGCCGCACAAAAGGCCTCTGCGGCCGGGTTGAACCGGTGCAGGTGCCCCGCAAAGACGGGGCCGCCCGCTGCACCAGCCGCCGCCTTGAGGCGCAAGAAGTCCTTGAGGCATGTGGCCAGAGGTTTTTCAATAAAGCACGGCACCCCCGCCTCTACGAAGGGGAGGGCCGAGGACACGTGGTCTTTGCTCCTGTTGGCGATGATGACGCCATCAACAGAAGCGCCGGGGCCGGTGAGCGGCACCCAGCGCACTTCGGGCAGGCTGTCCAGAGTGGCGCCAATGATGCGCGCCCAGGCACCCCGCCCGATGAGACCCAGTGTTACCACGTATCGTTATCCGGCCTTTTTGAGCGTCGCTTCGGGCTCGAAATCGATATAGTTCTGCTCATGGCGAGCCCAGTCGATGAAGCGCGCCAGACCATCTTCGACATCCACCTCAGAGGTATAGCCAAAGGTTTCCCGCGCCTTGGTGATATCCGGGCAGCGACGGTTGGGTTCTCCCGCCGGATAGGTGTCCGGATAGTCGATTCTGGTGAAGGAGGCGCCCGGCAGCAGCTTGGGATACATCTCCGCCAGCTTGATCATTGAGATTTCGTTGTCCGGGTTGCCGATGTTGTAGGCCTCGCCGCGCTTGCCCTCGAGCAGCGTCATCAGGAAGCCGTAAATGGCGTCGGTGATGTAGCAGAAGGTGCGCGTTTGCAGGCCGGTGCCATGGACCGGGATCGTACGGCCATTGAGCGCCTGATAGGTGAACATAGGGATCACGCGGCGGTCGTTGTGGCCCATGCCGGGACCAAAGACGTTGAACGGGCGCACGATCTTTGCCGGCACGCCGTGGTGCTCGTTATAGATCGTGCAGAGCGTCTCGCCCAGGCGTTTGGATTCGTCGTAGCAGGCGCGCGGCCCAACAGTCGAAACGTTGCCGTGGTAGTCTTCCTTGATCGGCACCGCGCGCGGGTCAGGATCGCCGTAGATCTCGGAGGAACTGAAGAACAGGAAGCCCTCGAGGTTCTTGTTGCGTGAAGCCAGATCCAAGAGGTTGCGGGTGCCATGCACCGCGCTCTCGATGGTCTCGAGCGGATAGCGCATATAGAAAACGGGTGAGGCGATGCCCGCAGCTTGGATGATGAAGTCGATATCTTCGCGCACGGGCAGCGGATGGGTCACATCGGCCCAGACCTGCATGATGTTGGGATCGCGCACGATGCTTTCATCGAGGTTCTTGGTGCCGGTGATGTAGTTATCCACCGAGATGACCGAGCAGGGCTTGTCCAGCACATCGTTATTCAGCTTCTGAAACACCTTGAGGAAGTGCTTCCCAAGGAAACCCGCACCCCCTGCCAGCAGGACAGTCTTTCCGGAAAACCGATGGGCATCAGCACCGAGGCGCTCGACAATACGTTGAATTTCTTTCGACATTTCTTTCCCCATTCCAGTGATCAGGAAGCTTTGAGCTCAACAAGCGGAATTGGCATGTAGTAGTCATACGCATTGCCAGTCTTTTTCCGAATGTCATCGATGTATTCGTAGGCGAAGACCACCAGCACTTCGGGCTGATAGGTCTCAAGTTCAGAGGCAGCCACAACCGGAATATGCGCGCCGGGCGAGGTGCGCCCCTGTTTCAGCGGGCTGTCATCAATCGTGAACGGCAGCAGTTCGCTGTCGATGCCACCAAAGTTGGTGATGGTCGAAAGCCGGGCAGGCGCGCCGTAGCCTGCCACCTTGATGCCCTCTTCCCGCCAGCGTTTCAGGCCAGCGACCAGCTTGTCGGTCAGATCGCGGCAGCGCTGGCCAAAATCTGTCAGTGCCACAGTGTTCAGCACCTTCAGCTCGGTCGCAATTAGCTCCTCCAACTCCGGGGCCTCGGTGCCGGCCGCGTCGCGCATCAATGTGAACCGAAGGGAGCCGCCGTGCTGGGCCACAGGCTCAACCCCGGTGATCACCATGCCGTGCTTGCCGAACAGCTCCTTCATCGACGAGATCGAGTAGTAGAAGATCCGGTCGAGGTAGAATCGCTCGAACTGCACCTGGCTGATCATGTTAAGGATATACTCGACTTCGATCACCAGCTTGCCGTCTTTGGCCAGCAGGATGTCCGCTGCGCGGATGAACTGAGCTGGTGCGTCGAGATGCGTGAAGACGCTGCTAGCGACGATCACATCCGCCGGGCCGTGGCTGTCCAGCACCTGCCGTGCCGAGGTTTCCTCGAAGAAGGCGCAGAGCGTTTCCAGCCCCTCGTCATTGGCGAGCTTGGAGACATTGACCGAAGGTTCGACCCCCAGTGCCCGAACTCCGAGACCTTTGAGTGGACGCAGCAACACGCCATCGTTGGAGCCCACATCGACGACGAATTTCGCCTCCTTCAGCTCCTCGGCGAGGGCTTCAAAATGGCGGACCAGGCCCCCATTGACCGAACTCAGGTAATAATAATCCTCGAACATGAGGGATCGCGGGACCATCTCGCCAAGTTGAACATTCTTGCAGGTCTCGCAAAAGAACACCTCGAGCGGGAAGAACTTCTCCTCCTGAAAATCACTCGGCTTTGGATATTTGTTCGCGAGGGGCTGGCGCCCCAAATCCAGAAACTTGTTCAAAATCTGCCCATGACACAGAGAACAACACTTTGACATTGGGAATCCTTGATCATTGGCTTTGTTAAACCACACCGAAGTCTTCAGCTTGAGGCGTAGAACGACAAAATGTTTCTAGAGATTTAAGCTTGTGGGAGGCTTTCGAGCGCCCCATCCAACTCTCGCAATATTTGCGCCTCGCTCGGAACACTCTGGGACAGAGATCCGCGCAGCCAGGAACGGTCATTGAGATAGTTGGCCATGAAGCCCTGCTTCGTGATTGCGAAGCTTGCCGGCGACAGGATGGCTTTCGTGGCAAGAAGGAAGCGATACAGGCCCATGAATACGTTCGCCCAATCCTCCTGGGCGCCGTCGCTGGTCATATCCGCGGCGAAGTAATTCAAGGGATAGTCGAAGAACATCGCCCTGTTCTTCTCGAGCGCCAGCAGGAAAGGCACGGCATAGAGATGCAGCGTGTTTCGGAAGGCAGCAAGCTTCCCGAGATTTTCGATGATGAAGCTGCTCCGGTACAGAAGGCCGACATGTCGGGGAACGTGGCCGAGGAAGTGCCTGCGAAACGCTTCCGGCTCGTCCATCAGCTTGGGATTGGTATAGAATGGCGGCGACAGCGTATATGTCAGCTCGGTCGCGAGCATGTCTGCCGATCTGTATTCGCAATGATTGAACAGAACGACATCGTGCTGCTGCCTGGCAGCGAGTTCCAGCAGATCGAGCGGATTCACCTGACCGCAGCTGAAAACGTCGCCATCGCCTATGCTGAAGATGAAGTCGTAGTTCCGAGCATGGTCGGCGTAAAAGTGAAACAGGTTGTCGTCGAAGCCGGACCCCTTGTTGGTTACATAGAGATCACAAAGCGGCTCGAGAATGTGTCTGGCGGCGTTGTCGAGTTCGGAGTCCGTCACCGCTGTCTCGAAGACGGCGGAGCCGGTATATTTGCTTCGCAGATCCATGATTTGGGAAAGCAGGCGTACCAGCTGGATATCGCGCCTATACGTTGTTATCAGGAGGCATATTTTCATGGTGTTAAGCTTTCCCGGGTGTTGTCCTAGTCAACTCGACTGGTTCTTTTGGTCCAGGCCTGCGTCAGTTCGCTGGTTCCGCACCACTCAATTGTCGCGCGTATTCAGGAAACTTTGATAGGTTTGCTTGAGACCGGTCATCAGCGGACGGGCATTGTTCCAGCCGAGTTCACGCAGACGGCGAAGATCGGCAAGTTTACGCGGCATCCCATCCGGCCGCGTGGTGTCGAAAGTGAGCGAACCATCGAAGCCGATCGTCTTGCTCACGAGGCGGGCAAGCTCGGCAATCGACAATTCCTCACCTGAACCGATATTGATCGGCACCGGACCGGAATAATTGCGCAGCAGGAAGATGACGGCCTCGGCAAGATCATCCACGTGCAGGAATTCCCGCAACGGAGTACCGCTGCCCCAGATCGTCAGGGATTGCGCACCATTCACCTTGGCCTCATGGGCCTTGCGGATCAGGGCTGGCAGCACATGGCTTGTTTCCAGGTCGTAATTGTCGCCGGGACCGTAGAGATTGGTGGGCTGAGCCGATATGAAATCGCGTCCCTGCTCCTGGCGATAAGCCTGGCAAAGCTTGATGCCGGCAATCTTGGCAATGGCATACCACTCGTTGGTCTTTTCGAGCGGACCGGTCAGCAGCGCTTCCTCGCGGATCGGCTGTTCGGCGTCTCGCGGATAGATGCAGGTGGAGCCGAGCAGCAGAAGCTTGCTCACGTCGGCGCGCGCGGCTGCTTCGATGATGTTGGCCTCAATCATGAGGTTGTCATAGAGAAAGGCGACCGGCGAGGCGCTGTTGGCGGCAATGCCGCCCACCCGTGCTGCCGCCACGATGACGACATCCGGCTTGTTGTCCATCACCCAACGCCGCGTCGCGGCCTGATCGGTGAGATCGACCTCACTGCGAGGTGCGGTCAGCACCTCGCAACTCAGCTGCGAGAGCACCCGGACCAGGGCCGAGCCGGCCATGCCGCGATGACCGGCGACCCAGATCCGTTTTCCCTCAATCTGAAAAACAGGGTTCATCCGTCAGTCCTTGTCTCGCTGATGAACCGAGTTTGCAGCATGTTCCCGGATATCGGAATTGACCATTTCCACGATCATTTCCTCAAGCGTCGTTGTGGCGCGCCATCCGAGTTCTCTCTCGGCCTTGCTGGGATCGCCAAGCAGGAGGTCGACCTCCGTCGGACGGAAATAGCGCGGATCGACTTCGATCAGGCAGCGATCGGTGCCGCGGATGTAACCGCGCTCATCCACGCCCTTACCGTGCCATTCTATATCCATGCCTGCGACCCGGAAAGCCGTATCCACAAACTCGCGCACGCTGACGGTACGCCCAGTCGCCAGCACGTAGTCATCCGGCTTATCCTGCTGCAATATCCGCCACATGCCCTCGACATAGTCACGGGCATGGCCCCAGTCACGCATGGAATCCAGATTGCCGAGATAGAGGCGATCCTGGTCGCCGGCGGCAATGGCAGCCACGGCGCGGGTGATCTTGCGGGTCACGAAGGTTTCACCGCGACGCGGGCTCTCGTGGTTGAAGAGAATGCCGTTCGAGGCGTGGATTCCGTAGGATTCGCGGTAGTTGACCGTGATCCAGTATGCGTAGAGCTTGGCGACACCATAGGGCGAACGCGGGTAGAAGGGAGTTGTCTCCTTCTGAGGCGTCTCCACCACCTTGCCGTAGAGCTCGGAGGTCGAGGCCTGATAGAAACGCGTCTTGTCCATGCGCAGGATACGCAGGGCTTCCAGGATGCGCAGCGTACCCATGCCGTCGGCGTTAGCCGTATATTCAGGCGTCTCGAAGCTCACATGGACGTGAGACTGGGCGGCCAGGTTATAGATCTCGTCCGGCTGCACTTCCTGAATCAGGCGGATCAGGTTGGTGGAATCGGTCATGTCGCCATAGTGCATCGTGAAGCGGCGATCGACCTCATGCACGTCTTCATAGAGGTGATCGACGCGCGCCGAGTTGAAACTCGATGATCGGCGCTTGATGCCGTGGACCTGATAACCCTTGGAGAGCAGCAGCTCCGCAAGATAGGAACCGTCCTGTCCGGTTACGCCCGTGATCAGAGCGCGCTTTGGAGCCGTATTCGTCATGTGTCTTCGCTCTTAGCAGGGGCGGGCAACAGAGGCGAAGGCGTCGGCCACGCGCGCAATGTCCGCTTCATTCAGATTATGGTGGTTCGGCAGATAGATGCCGTAGTCATGCACCTTGTCGGCGTTCGGAAGGACAAGCCGCGGATGGTCGCGGAGCCAGAAGGGATGGCGCGCGATGTTGCCGCAGATCAACGGCCGGCATTCAATGTCGAGCGCATTGATGTGCTTGTAGGTTTCCAGCCGGTTCTCGATGAAGGTGCCGTAGGCGAAGGACGACAGAACCTCCGTATCACCCGACTGGGAGAAGAAGTCCGGCAACGCCTTGCGGTAGAGGTCGAAATTGATGCGGCGGCGTTCGACGATCTGGTCAAGCTTCTTGAGCTGCGACCGGCCGAGGAATGCCTGGAGGTCGGTGGAGCGCAAGTTATAGCCGGCATGGTAGAAGGTGTAGAGATTCTTGAACTCATCGACGCCGTTCTGCTCCGCCAGAGATTGGCGCAGTTCGGGCTTGAGATCGCGGCTCCAGCCGTGCGAACGCAGAGAAAGCATCAGCTGATGCAGGTCGGCATCGTCGGTGACGACCATGCCACCCTCGATCGTCGAGATGTGGTGGCCGTAATAGAAGGAGAAACTGCCAGCAGCGCCGATCGCGCCCAGCTTGCGACCCTTGTAGGTCGAACCGAGGGCCTCGCAGGCATCTTCCAGCAGGATGACATCATAGCGCTGGCAAATATCGCGGATGGCATCCATGTCGCCGGCATGGCCGAGAACGTGGACGATGATCAGCAGTGCCGGCGGATCCGTGCGGCAAAGGTCTTCCAGATGATTGAGGTCGATGCCCAGCGACTTCGAATCGCAATCGCAGAGGCGTACATCGAAGCCGAGCTGGAGCAGTGGTGAAACCGTGGTGACCCAGCTGACGCCGGCAGCGATCGCCTTGTTATTGCGCAGGCGGCCTGCTTCCTTGAGCGCGGCGATCATCAACAGGTTCGCCGACGACCCGGAGTTGACATAAACCGCGTGGCGGCAGTCCATCCAGGCAGCGAATTCCTGCTCGAAGGCGAGCGTCTGCTCAGCCTTGGTCAGGCGGTTGCCTGCAAGCATCCACTCGGAGAGGGCCTCGAGTTCACCCTGATCGATGGTTTCCTCTGCAAGGCGGATTGGACGATCTTGAGTAACTAAGCGGATTGGACGCCCTACAGTCATTACGATGCCTCCCTGATACGCACAGCGCGCATCACTTTCATTTCGAGATAGTGGCGGGTTACTTCTGCATAAGCGGCGCGCAACCGTGCGGTCTTCTCGCCGGATGCAAAGGCGTCGATGGTGATAGACCCCTCGTGAAAGCGGAAGAAAGCGAGCGGTTCACGGACGTAGCCGACCGCTGGATAGCGCAGCATCGAAAGCAATGAGACGAAAGCATCCGGGCCGACGCCGCGATATTCGTTTATCTGAAGCGGCAACCGACCCGGATAAAGTGCATCGATGAGGATCTGTCGGCGATAGAGCGCCGCGCCGGGCGAGATCAGCGAGCCGAGAATCTGTCTTTCGATGGCATCGACCGGATAGGTGCCGGTTGCGGGCAGCCAGTCCATAAACTGGCGAAGCTTGATGGGCAGGCCAGGACCATCCGTCACGTCAGCGCCGCTGAAGGCGAAGCCGGTTTCCGGCGTGATGACCGCAAGGCACGCCTCGATGAAGGTTGGCGCGATCCAGTCGTCGTCATATTGCAGGTGAACGAATTCACCGCTGGCGTGCAACGCGCCTTCCAGCCAGCAGAAATGCGGCCCGAAATCGCGCTCGCGGCGGATGTAGAGGATGCGGTCACCGTAAGCCTCGGCAACTTTCGGCGTATCGTCGGTGGAGCCGTGGTCGACGACGATAACCTCGCACGCTTTCGTTTGGTTCAAGGCGCTGTCAATAGCGACAGGCAGCATTCCGGCTCTGTTAAAGGTCGGAATGACAATGGAAACAGTCTCAGACATCAGAGTCTCCTAGTAATTGTCTAAGCCTTGAGATATCGGCGACCAGGGTGTCGGAGCCGCCGGTCGCCCTGATATCGAGGAGCCGGGGGCTGAAACTCTGCACGAAATCGCGAATGGTTGTGCCACGCCCGGAGCCGACATTGACCGGCCCCGTCGCGGAAGAAAGGGCAAGGCGTACGACCAGTTCTGCGGCATCTTCTGCCGGCAGAAAATCCCTGACACTGTCACCGCCCGGAAGCGTGAAGGGTTGGCTCAGGTCCTCTTCTGCCAGCCGACGCTCGATGGATGGTCGAAGGAACGAGCCAGTTTGCGCTGGGTCATGAATCGAGAAAACACGCGCCGCACAAAAGGTGCGGCCGGATGCCTCGCAAATGTCGGACGCAACGCTCTCGGCCACCCATTTTGTCCGTCCGTAGAAAGAGGGTGGCGCCTTTTCGGCGTCCTCGGTTATCGGCAGATGGGACGGCGCATAGATATGGCTCGATGAGCAGTAGAGGAACGTGGCCGGGTGCCCCTCGAGCGCCGAGAGAAGATTGATCGTGCCGCCGACATTCACGGCATAGGCGCGGGCCGGGTCTGCCTTAACTGATGCCACCGGCACCAGGGCCGCCAGATGAACAACCTTATCGATCGGCTGCAGGGCAGCGATTGCCGCTCGGGTCGCATCCAGATTCGTCAGGTCCGCCTTGTTGGCGATCACATCTGCGCTTGGCGCAAACTGAGCGAAATGCCTGATAACATGCCTACCCAGGATGCCGCCCGCCCCGGTTATCAGGAAACGCATGGACGCCCCTCTCGATGGCCCGCGCAGCACCCTGCAGAGACCCTTCGGCTGGCAGAGGTCAGATCGCGCTTCTGCTGCATCCAATTTCCTTATTTCCCGTCGCCGCGCGTTCTTCGCGACACAACGAACACGTTCAAATGCCGATTTCAGATGACCGGGCGGCCGCCCCCAGGATTTCTAACCACGGCAATTGACGCGAATGCCCGGCTCATGCCATCTCCTTCGTGGTTAACACCAATGCCGCCTCTGCCATGCGCGAACCTTGCGCGAAAGGAATTGCCCGACATGCACTTTATTAAAGCAAGGACGCAGAGTGATAATGAGACGGCGCTGGTCACCGTGTTCTGTGCGGTATGGCACCGTCAAAACAACAAGTTCGAGCTGCTGAAGTCGCACTACATAAACCTGCGCCAACAAAGTGTCGGCGTGCGCATCATCTATATCTTCGACAATGGTGATATGCCGCCCGAATGGCTGGACGCGGACTGTTACGTCTTCTCTCAGCCACTCTCGATCTACGAGGCCTGGTCGGCGGCAGTGGCATTGAGCAATTCACTGTTCGTGATGAACCTCAATATGGACGACCGCCTGGCCACAAATGCGGTCGAGCTCCTGGTCGGAGCAGCTTGCGCTTCTTCCGCCGGAATGGTTGGAGGCGAGTGGCTGGTCTGCTTTGATAATTCCCATCTCGATGAGCCTTTCAAAGCGCCGATACTGACGGCATCCGAATTTGCGCCGGACTGGCCTCCGAAGCCGCGTGAACGCCTGAGGCTTGGATCGGGTACCGGTGAGCGCGGTACTTTCGGTCCGGCAACACTCTGGAGCCCGAAAATGGTCGGGAAATACTATCCGAGCTACTTTGGCGACGGATCCCTGATCAGATCGGTCGGCGATGCACTGTTCTGGCATGTGTTCCAGCAAAAGAACCTGAAAACCGTTCGCCTGCCGCTCTTGATTGGGAAATATTTCTCTTCGCCGTCCGATCAGGCGGAGTTTCGGGCCAACCAGGACAATGAGCTGTATCAGCGCTACGGTCTCTCCAACGTGTCCTTTGCCGACCGTATCCTTGGTGGCGAAGTGCCGCAATTGGCATTTCAGCCCGCTCGTTGAAGATTGATGCGGCCAAAAGATTGGTTGCAGTCGCCGTCAATTCATTGAACGGTGATCAAGCTATCTCGCCTTGCAGGCAATAACCTCGCGGGGACTCGCTGCGGTTTTCACCGCACCGGCTGATAATGGCCGCGCAACGGCACCCGGCTATCCATGGATACGACACCGTCGCGTTCGCAGACATACATCAGTGTCGGCATGCCGCCCGAGCGGAAGATCTGGTCATAGCGGCGGCGGATCTGCACCGTCTCGGTGTGGCAGTCGTACGACTCCTCCACCTTCTTGTCCGGTTGCGCCTTCACGCCCGGAAGATCCTTGTAGGGATAGAGCGGTTGCACGGCCTGCTTGCCGGAATTCTGCCAATCGATGGCAGAGGCGGGCGCAGCCGAAGCGCCGGCAACAAGCGACAACAGGAGAACCGCAGCGAACCGCATCACAACCTCTTTCACGGGCGTCTTTCGTTCAGTACCCGTGTTCAGGATGTAGGAAGATTGGAAGTCGCCATCAAGCGGAAGCGCGAGCAGGCTTGCGGAAATAGCTCCTGATGACGGGATGAGAGAAGAGGCCGGCGAGGATTGCAAAACCAGCGCCGACAGCAAAGCCGGCAAGCAAGCCACCAATCACGCCTGCGACCATGATGATTTTCTTACTCGGCCCATCTGCCTTAACAGGAACTTCGGCTGGTGAGACGACGCGGATATTGCTCTGGTTGAGGTTCTGCTCTTCGCTGGTCTCACCGGAACGCTTCAGAACTGATTCGTAAAGTTCACGGGCGGCCGTCGCCTTGCGCTGCAGTTCGTTCAGCTGCACCTGCTTGTCCGATGTCGTGGCTTGCAGGGCTTTCTGCACCGCCAGTTCCTTGGCGATATCGTCTTCGGCCTTCTTGGCCTGTTCATATTCGGCTCTTGCCGAGGTCGCGACCCGCTGCAACTCGCCCCTGATTTCTACCCCGATGCTGTCGAGCGAAGAGCGCGCGGCCTGAAGGCGCGGATGACGCGAACCCATCTGGCTCTGCAGGCTGCCGACGACAGCGGCCTGGGCGGAATATTGCTGCCGCAGGCTGACGAGCGGCGATGTGCCCGTGGCGCCATCCGTCTGGCTGCCGGCGACGATATCTTCGACGCGCAGACTTGCAGCGGCATCGGCACGGGCCTTGGCCTGAATAGTCTTTTCCTGGGCGGTAATGAGCAGCGTATTCAGGGACGAAAGGCGCTGATCGGAAATCAGGTTGCCCTCGGTCGCCGCCATGTCGTTGTCGGCGCGGAAGGTTTCGACCGCCTGTTCGGCTTCCTGCACCTTCTGGCGCAGATCGTCGAGGCGACCGCCGAGCGCTGAGGAGGTGGTCTCATAAAGGCCGGTCGATGCGCTGCTTTCCTCCTGCATGAAGGAGGTGACGACCTGATTTGCGAGCTTCGCGGATTTCTCAGGATCGTGCGTCGTCGCAGCAAGCGAGACCACATAGGTATTATTCTCACGCGTGATCAGCAGGGCCTTTTGAAGAGCGCCGATGATAGCGGCACCATCCGTCCTGCCGCCGGTGAATTCCGGATCCTGATCGAGCTTCATGGCGTCGGCTACGCGACGCAATACGTTGCCCGAGGTCAGCAGCTGAACCTGGCTATCGATCAGCGTCGAAATCATTTCCGGTGACGGGGCCGCGGTCTGCGCGCCGCTGTCGGCAAGTCCGATCTGACGCGGATCGAAATAGAGGGCGGCAACGGCAGTGAATTTTTGCTGAATGCGAGGCGCGATCACCGCGCCGGCAGCGGCACCGACGAGGCAAAGACCGGCAATAATCAGGCGCCTGCTCCAGATGGCGGCAACCGCGGATCTGATATCCAGCAATGGTCCGACGACATCAGGTGCTTGCTGGACCACGGGTTCAGGCGCTGATGAGGGTTCGGGGATGGCAGGAATATCGCGGCGTGGCGGCTCAGCGGGGCGGCTTTCCGACGCTGCAGGGCGAACCGGAAGAGGACCAGGCTCGGGAGTCGGTGGAGGCGGAACGAAATCGGTCGGCCGGATGATAGGGCTGCGCGCACGGGTGCCTTCAGGCGCAGGCTGAGACGACTCATAACTGCGCCAGGCAGGCAGGCGGCTCACCCTGTTCCCGTCATACTGATTCATAAACACCGCATCCGCCCGGCAGGAAAGGATGGCCGAGACAGAGCGACTTTAGAAATTCTTAGCTAACGGACCGTTAAGATGACGGCATTGAAGCCGACGTGGCGACCTGCCGCGACCCGCGAGGATAGCCATGAAACGGAAAAGACTGCTGCACAGGCTGCTGGTTGCCGCCGTCATGAGCATTTCGTCCACCGCCCATGCCGCGAGCGCACCACTTTGCTATTATGGCGTCAATCTCTCCGGCGCCGAATATGGCGAGCGCGGCGGCGTCTACGGCACGAACTACACCTACCCGACCGAAGAAACGATCCGCTATTTCGCCAAGAAGGGAATGACGATCATCCGCCTGCCCTTCCGCTGGGAGCGGCTGCAGCCGACGCTTGGCGCGCGGCTCGACGATGATGAACTGCAGCGTTTGAAGGATACGGTAGCGCTGGTTCGCAAGCACAAGATGAGCGTGCTGCTCGATCCGCATAATTTCGGCTACTATGACAAGGATCAGGTCGGCAAGCCGCCCGTAGCGAATGCAGCCTTTGCCGATTTCTGGGCTCGGCTTTCCGTCGAATTTGCCAACCAGGACGGCGTGCTCTTCGGGCTGATGAACGAGCCGCATGACATTCCCGCGACCGATTGGCTGAAAGCCGCCAACGCCGCGATCCGCGGCATTCGAGCGGTCGGCGCGCGCAATCTCATCCTCGTTCCCGGTACGGCCTGGAGCGGAGCTGCAAGCTGGGAAACCGATGTGATCGGCGGCGCGAACGGAACCGTCATGCTCGGCGTGCGTGATCCGCTCGATTTCTACGCCTATGAATTCCATCAGTATCTCGACGCGGATTCTTCGGGCACGCACGAGACCTGCGAGGGCGCAAAGGCCGCGACCGATGCCGTCAGCAATGTGACCGCCTGGCTGAAGAAGAACGGCAAACGCGGTTTCCTCGGTGAATTTGGCGCGTCTGCAAATGCGGATTGCCTCGATGGCCTGAAGACCATGTTCACCACCATGTCCGACAATAGCGATGCGTGGATCGGCTTCTCCTACTGGGCGGCTGGCGAATGGTGGCCGGCCAGCGAACCTTTCAACGTGCAGCCGCGTGACACGCCGGAGCGCCCGCAAATGCGTCTGCTTGAGCAAATGGTTGCCAAGCATGCGCCCGCCTGTGCAGCAGTAAAGCCTGCGGGGAAGTGACATGGCAGCAATCGGAGAGACAAGCACGAGATTCGAAACGGCTGCCGGTGCGGCGAGCCCGGCTTCGCGTCTCGATTACCCGATTCTGATCCTCGGGCTGCTCTCGGTTCTCTACAATGGCATCCTGGCCTTCATAAACCACAACGTCATGCCGCTTTCGATGACGCACGTGGCGGCCAGCGAAGGCCTGATCATGGCGAGCGCAATCATCTACATCCTGCACAAAGGGATCTATGAGGAAGACCTTCCGGCCTTCCTGTTCATGCTCTTCACGCTGATCGTGACGGTCTATGTCAGCGTGATCAACCGCATGGCCTTCATCGATCATTTCCGCAACGTGCTGATCATCTTCTGCTTCACGGGGCTTGGAGGCTGGTGCAACGAGCGGACGCTGAAGCTGATCTTCCGTGTGGCCTGTTTCATGGTGCTGCTTTTCCTGATCTTCGAGATCATCAGCGTGCCCTTCTATGTCAGTATCGTGCATCCCTCGGACTATTTCGCCAACACGCGCGGGCTGAAGCCGCTCAGTTTCAACACGACGGGCCTGTTCCAGAATGCACTCGGCTTTCCCGGCCGATTCTCATTCGGCATCATCGATCACCGCTCGTCCTCGATCTTTCTGGAGCAGGTGTCGCTCGCCAATTTCTGTGGCGTGATCGCGATCTACCTTATTTCGATGTGGGAACGGCTGACGCGGATCGACCGGGCGCTGGCCATTGCGACAGCGCTGCTGATCCTCACGACCAATGATACCCGCACGATGCTCATCTTCTGCATCTGCTGTATCGGCGGCTATTTCGTCTTTCCCAGAATCCCCAAGGCTTTCAATCTGGCGCTGATGCCGCTCATCGTTTGCGCCGGCTTTCTTGTCTACATGAAGGACCCCAATGCGATCGGCGACAATTTCACCGGGCGCATCAATCTGACGATGAAGAAACTGATGGATCTCGATCCACTGGCGATCCTCGGGCTTTCCGTCGATAAAGTCGCCGAATTCGCCGATAGCGGCTATGTCTACCTCGTCTATGGCGCAACGATCTTCGGCGTCATCGCCTTCTGGCTCTTCGTCTGCCTGTTTCCCGCGGGCACGACCCCGGCACAAAGGCGCTGCGCCCATTCACTTTCTCTTTTCATTTTTCTGAATATGATGATCGGGGGAACGGCAATCTTCTCGATGAAGATCGCCGGTCTCGTCTGGCTTGTCATCGGGTTCATGCGTTTCCGCGACACGCCACGTATCCGGCAGGGTCGTCCGGCAAATGTACTGAGTTGACGAAGCGGCTTGCCTGAAGGGCGATCCGCAGAGCCTGTGGGAGCAAGACACCAGATGCTTGTCCAGCTGCAATATCTGCGTGCCATCGCGGCGCTGATGGTCGTCTATTTCCACGCGATCCTGCAGCTTGCCAAGGTCAATCCCGCCATAGACGCGACCTCGTTCATCTATGGCGAAACGGGTGTCGATATCTTCTTCGTGCTCAGCGGCTTCGTGATGTGGCTGACGACAAGCGGACGAAACATGACGCCGGTCGATTTCGTCCGCAAGCGCGTCAAGAGGATCGTGCCGCTCTACTGGCTGGCGACGCTATTTTCGGCGGCTGTCGCGCTTATCGCACCGTCGCTTCTCAAGTCTACCGTTTTCGATCTGCCGCATCTCATGGCCTCGATGCTGTTCCTGCCCTGGATCAATCCGGTCGACCCGACGATGATCGCGCCCGTCATCGTGCCCGGCTGGACGCTGAATTATGAGATGTTCTTCTATTTCGTCTTCGCGCTGCTATTGCCGATCCGCGAGGACTATCGCCTGCCCGCCCTCTTCGGTGCCTTTGCAGCCATCCTGATCGTCTGCCACCTGCTGCCGGAAACGACAGCCACTAAATTCTATGGCGAACCCATCATCCTGGAATTCCTGGCCGGCGTGGCGCTCGGCTGGCTCTATGGCCAGAAGCTTCTGCTGCCGCAGCGCTGGGCCTGGGCTCTGCTTGCTGTCGGCTTCGCCTTCCTCTTCATCAACGAGGATCTGGTGCGGCCTGGAGACCGTTATTATGGCTGGGGCATACCGGCAATCTTCATCGTCTATAGCGCTATTTCCATCGACTTTTCGAAACTTCCCTTTGTGCGCTGGCTCAACTATCTCGGCGACGCCTCATACGAGATCTACATCACGCATGCCTTCACGCTGGCTTTCCTCCGGATCATCGCCAATCATTTCCCGGTCGGCGCGCTTCAGCAGCCTGTCATCTTCGTGATCCTCTGCCTCGCGCTCTCCTCCATCGTGGGAGCGATCATTCACGAAATCATCACGCCGCGCAGAAAAGTCCGGGTCGCCAGCCGGCCGGCCGTCTGACCTCAAACTATCAGAGGGCGAGGACGGGATTTCGAACGGCGCAGGCAGAACGGAATCCCGCGCGTCCTGTCATAAGCTTGCGGCCATGAAAGCAAATGCCGCAGGCATGAAGGTTCGGCTTGCAATTTATTGCAGAAATGAAAGCTTGCCGGCCTGTTCGCGGCCGGGGGTTTGATCTAAGGACGGCCCGGCGGCTTAAGAGAGGGAAGAGGACATGACGGACTACGTATTGACGGTAACCTGCAAGTCGACGCGCGGCGTCGTGGCGGCGATTTCGACCTATCTCGCCGAAAAGGGTTGCAACATCATCGATAGTTCGCAGTTCGACGACCTCGATACCGGCAAGTTCTTCATGCGCGTCAGCTTCATTTCCGAAGAGGGTGCAACGCTTGCCGAGATCCGCGAAGGCTTCAAGCCGATCTACGAGAAGTTCGGCATGGATGCGGAGGTACATGACGGGAGCGAGCGCCTGAAGGTGCTTCTGATGGTCTCCCGCTTCGGCCACTGTCTCAACGACCTGCTCTACCGCTGGAAGATCGGTGCGCTGCCGATCGACATCGTCGGCGTCGTCTCCAACCATTTCGAATACCAGAAAGTCGTGGTCAACCACGACATTCCCTTCCACCACATCAAGGTGACGAAGGAAAACAAGCCGCAGGCCGAAGCCCAGATCCTCGACATCGTCGAGCAGACCGGCACCGAACTCATCGTGCTTGCCCGCTACATGCAGGTGCTGTCGGATGCGATGTGCCGGAAGATGTCAGGCCGTATCATCAACATCCACCACTCCTTCCTGCCGAGCTTCAAGGGCGCCAACCCTTACAAACAGGCCTATGAGCGCGGCGTGAAGCTGATCGGCGCGACAGCGCATTACGTGACGGCCGATCTCGACGAAGGCCCGATCATCGAGCAGGACACTGCTCGCATCACCCATGCGCAGAGCGCCGAAGACTATGTCTCGATCGGCCGCGATGTCGAAAGCCAGGTGCTGGCGCGCGCCATCCATGCGCATATCCATCGCCGCGTCTTCCTCAACGGCAACCGCACGATCGTCTTCCCCGCCAGCCCCGGCAGCTATGCCTCCGAACGCATGGGTTGAGGCAAACAACGCACTTCCCCTAAATCCGCGGCTGGCGCAATCTTCCGTTGCTTGTCGGCAAGTGCTTGATTATCTGTTTCATTAGGTAATCGAATCATGCTGCGGAGGGGTGCCATGACCGACGAAGCGCTTGTTGACCGCATGGCGCTGCCGCGCCCCGATGTTACCGCTTCCGAAGCCACGGATATCCTTCTTTCCCACTACGGGCTTTCCGGCACGCTGTCCGAACTCGGCAGCCAGCAGGACCGCAACTACCGGCTCGACACGGAAGACGGCCGCTATGTGCTGAAGATCTGCCATGCCGCCTATGCGACCGAGGAACTCGAGGCGCAGAATGCGGCGATCCATCATTTACGCGCCAAGGCGGATGCGCCGCGTGTTCCAAACGTGATGGCGTCCACCGAAGGGCAGGAGATCGTTTCCGTCAACGTGCGGGAGCAGGATTACCAGGTCCGTTTGCTGGAATATCTCGAAGGCGAAGGCCTGACCCACCGCGCCTATCTGGCGCCCACCTCGGTCGCGGCGCTCGGTGCGCTCTGCGCGCGACTGGCTGAGGCGCTTGCCGATTTTAGCCATCCCGGGCTCGACCGCAGCCTGCAATGGGACCTGCGCCGCGCCGGGCCCGTGGCCGTGCAACTGCTTTCCTCCATTACCGACAGCGCCGCGCGCGACAGGATCGCCAAGACGATGGTCATGGCTGTGCGCCGCATCCAGCCGCTTGCGCCGTCGCTGCGGCTTCAGGCGGTTCATCACGACGTGACCGGTGATAATGTCGTCAGCCGCCCTGATGTGCATGGGCGGCCCGTTCCCGACGGCGTGATCGATTTCGGCGACATCATCCGCGGCTGGCTGGTCGGCGACCTTGCCGTGACCTGCGCCTCTCTGCTGCATCAGGCAGATGGCGATCCCTTTTACATCCTGCCGGCGGTGAAAGCCTATCACGAGATTTACCCGTTGATGGATGACGAGCTGAAGGCGCTCTGGCCGCTCATCGTGGCGCGCGCCGTCATTCTCGTCGCCAGCAGCGAGCAGCAGATCGCAATCGATCCCGATAATGACTATGTCAGAGGAAATCTGGAGGGCGAACGGCGCATTTTCGATACGGCGATGTCCGTACCGTTCGAACTGATGGAAGCGGCTATCCTGAAAGCGGCCGGTCTCGATATTGCCGGTGTCGATACGACGGACTGGCAGCCGCTCTTGCCGGAGATCGATCCTGCATCCATCGCCTATGTCGATCTCGGTGTGCAGAGCCCGCATTTTTCTGACGGTAACTGGCTGGCGACCGATATGGACTGGCGGCTTCTTGCCCGCGCGGCGGCGGAAACGGGAACCGCGGCGACGCGTTACGGCGAATATCGCCTGTCCCGCGCCGGCCTGCACCGTGCAAAAGCCCAGGCGACCTATGCCCTGCATATGGATATCTGCCTTGCAGCGGGCAGCCTCGTTGCCGCACCCTTTGCCGGTCGGATCACCTGGTACGACCAGCATCTGGTCCTCACAGGCGCCGATATGAAACTGCATATCGACGGCATCGAACTTTCAGTCGAGGACGGCAGCGAGGTCGCCGCCGGTCAGGGGCTCGGCACGGTCTCCGGCGAGACGTCCTCGCTCGGCGGATTGCGGCTGCAGCTTTGCAGCATCGCCGGCTTCGAGCCGCCACTCTTTTCGACACCGCAACAAGCCGAGGCGTGGTCCGCGCTCTGCCCCTCGCCTTCGGTGCTCCTCGGGCCGGGTGCCGATGCACCAAAACCCGAAACGGCAACGCTTCTCGAGCTGCGGCAGGCACATTTCGCCAGTCCGCAGAAGAATTATTACGCGCACCCGCCGCAGGTCGAGCGCGGCTGGAAGGAGCATCTCTTCGATATCGAGGGTCGCGCCTATCTCGACATGGTCAACAATGTCACGATCCTCGGCCATGGTCATCCGCGCATGGCGGAAGCGATCGGCCAGCAATGGCTGATGCTGAACACCAATTCGCGCTTCCACTATGCCGCCGTCGCGGAATTCTCCGAGAGCCTAGCATCGCTGGCGCCCGACGGCATGGATGCCGTCTTCCTCGTCAACAGCGGCTCGGAAGCCAACGACCTGGCGTTGCGGCTTGCCTGGACGCATAGCGGCCAACGCAACATGCTCTGCCTGCTGGAGGGCTATCACGGCTGGTCGGTGGCAAGCGATGCCGTCTCCACCTCTGTCGCCGACAATCCGCAGGCGCTGACGACACGGCCGGACTGGGTTCACGCCGTCGTCTCGCCCAATACCTATCGCGGCCAGTTCCGTGGGCCGGAAACCGCAGCGGATTATCTCGGCACGATAACACCGGTGCTGGAAGCCATCGATGCCAAGAGCGAAGGGCTGGCCGGCTTCATTGCCGAATCTGTCTATGGCAATGCCGGCGGCATTCCACTGCCCGACGGCTATCTCACGGAGGTCTACCGGCACGTGCGAGAGCGCGGCGGCCTCTGCATCGCCGACGAAGTGCAGGTGGGCTACGGGCGGCTCGGCCATTATTTCTGGGGTTTCGAGCAGCAAGGCGTCGTGCCCGATATCATCACCATCGCCAAGGGCATGGGTGACGGCCATCCGCTCGGCGCCGTCATCACGACGAAGGAGATCGCCGCTTCGCTGGAGAAGGAAGGTTATTTCTTCTCCTCGGCCGGCGGCAGCCCGGTCAGTTGCGTTGCCGGCATGACGGTTCTCGACGTCATGGCCGAGGAGCGGCTGCAGGACAATGCCCGGGAGGTGGGCGACCATCTGAAGGCGCGACTGGCGGCACTCATCGACAGCTATCCGATTGTCGGCGCCGTGCATGGAATGGGCCTCTATCTCGGCCTCGAATTCGTGCGCGACAGGACGACGCTGGAGCCGGCGACCGAAGAGACGGTGGCGATCTGCGACCGGCTGCTGGAACTCGGCGTCATCATGCAGCCGACAGGTGATCACCTGAATGTGTTGAAGATCAAGCCGCCGCTCTGCCTCACCGAACAAAGCGCCGATTTCTTCGCCGATATGCTGGAAAAGGTGCTTCGGGAAGGCTGGTAGACGAGGGCTCCAGCCGTTTACTAATTCGGTCTTTTCAAGGCTTTCCAAATTTTAACCAAACGCCCCATTGCCGGAATCAGATCGGCCTCCTATGTCTGCTTCGGCGATTACGAGACTACTCGGACCGTCACATGGGTTGCACGAAGACGTGATAGATTTCTTTCTGCAAACCGACGTGCGATGGAATGAAATTTTTCGGATCGCCGATATTTTGACACGTTTCGGAATATGTTTCTTATAGGCCATCGGCTATTCTCTACTAAGTTAGTAGATTAAAGAGATGGTCTTTCACCGGCCCCGGGCTCTACCGGGACCACGCAAGTGCAACGCCAATACAAGGAACGAGACATGATCGATTTCGCAATTCTCGCCAGAGTCCTTGGGCGATCTGTGCTTGGCAATGACCGTCCGGGCGCCCTCTCCCGCCCGAACTGTCGAATGTGACGTTCGTCCCCTTTCAACGGTAACAGACAAGTCAATTCGCCATAGCCAGCGCATCCGCGCGGCAGGAGTTCTACGCATGAAAAAAGAAGTTATCGAATATGCAGGCATCCCGGTCGGGATCGTCATTCCGGACGATGACCGGTTGAAGTTCATTGCCGTCAAGTTCCATGTCCATGACCTCGACGAGCAGCATTTCAGCTCGCCCGCCGAGGTGAAGCTGGCCATTCACGACCTGATGACCCGCCGCCACCCGAAGCCCCTTCATGCCTAACGCAGAACGCGGCTTTAATACTCAGAGGATTTCCGACCGGCCCGGCAAAACGGGCCGGTCTTGTCTTTTAAACGCATTTGACTTCCTATCGGCGCGCTTCCCTTCAAGACAGGAGCCAGCGCTTGTCCGATCTTCTCAACCTCCTCACCGATATCGAAGGCGTCTCCGTCGGCCACGCAACCGACCTCTCGCTTGGTTCTGGCGTCACGGCCATCGTCTTCGATGAAGCGGCAGTAGCTTCCGGCAGCGTGCTCGGCGGTGCGCCGGGCGGGCGCGATACAGCGCTGCTCGACCCTTCCATGGTCGTCGATGCTGTCGACGCCTTCGTGCTGTCGGGCGGATCGGCCTTCGGTCTCGACGCTGCGGGCGGCGTGCAAGCAGGCTTGCGAGAGATGGGACGTGGATTTCAGGTCGGCCCGGTTCGCATTCCGATCGTGCCCCAGGCGATCCTGATGGATCTGCTTAATGGCGGCGACAAGGATTGGGGCGTGCATTCGCCCTATCGCGAGATGGGCTATGAGGCCGTGAAAGCCGCCTGCAAGGGCGCGTTCGATCTCGGCACTGTTGGTGCGGGCACGGGGGCAACGACCGCGACCTTCAAGGGCGGGCTCGGCTCGGCAAGTGCGGTCAGCAGCGCCGGGCATCGCATCGCGGCCATCGTCGCCGTCAATGCCGTCGGTACGGCGACGATCGGCGAAGGCCCGCATTTCTGGGCCGCCCCCTTCGAGCAGAATGCAGAATTCGGCGGGCTCGGCTTGCCCAGCCTGATGGACCATAGCCTGCGGCTGAAGGGCGTGAAGACGACGGCCACGACGATCGGCGCCATCGTCACCGATGCATCGCTGATCAAGGCGGAGGCGCACCGGCTTTCCATCGCCGCCCATGACGGGCTGGCGCGTGCGGTGCTGCCCGCCCACCTGCCGCTCGACGGCGATACGATTTTTGCGGCCTCCACCGGCCGGCAGAAGCGCAACGACATGGCAAGCCTGATGGAATTGTGTCATCTGGCCGGGATCGTTATGGCGCGGGCGATCGCGCGCGGCGTCTACGAGGCGACGGCGCTTCCGGTGCCGGATGCGCTGATGGCATGGCGCGACCGCTATCCGGCCGGACGCTAGTTGCCTAGATTACATAAAAGAGCCTCACGGCGGAGAACGGGTGAATGCAGATTCGGGCGCTGATGTATTTCGACGAGCTGGTGCGAACCAACTCCATGCGCCAGGCCGCCGAAAACCTGAATGTCGCGCCGACGGCCATCAGCCGGCAGATCGAGAACCTCGAATACCACTTCGGCGCGCCCCTTGTGGAACGCAGCGCCCGCGGTGTGAAGCTGACGGCTGCCGGCGAGCTGCTGGCGGCGCGTGCCGGGCGCACCCTGCGCGAGCTCGACCATGTACAGCAGCTGATCGAGGATCTGAAAGGCCTGCAGCGCGGCCGTGTCAACATTTACGCAAACGGCGCGACCGTCGCTAATCTGCTTGCGCCTGCGCTGGCCGAGTTCAGCCTGAAATATCCCAAGCTGCGCTTTGCCGTGACGATCACCAGCGCACGGGCGGCCATCGAAGCCGTAAACAGCGCGGAAGCCGATATTGCGGTGACTCTGTTTGCGCCGCCGATGTCCGGCACCAAGGTGCGGCTGCGCTCGGAAATCGCCTACGACCTCATCACTTCACCGAGCCATCCAGCTGCGGCGCGTCCGGATATTCCCCTGAAGGAATTGGCCGATTACGCGCTGGCTCTGCCCGATCAATCCTTCGGCTTTCGCCAGGCCTTCGACGCGCTCTTCGACAAGGAAGGGCTGAGCCTCGATCCGGTTTTCGTGACGAGTTCGCTGGAGATGCTCAAAGAACTGGTGTTGAGCAACGCAGCGGTGACGCTGCTGCCGGCGCTGACCGTTCGCCGCGAGATCGAGGCCGGGCAGCTCTGCGCCATTCCCCTTGCCGGCAAGACCAGTATCCGCACGCATGTCGATCTCTGCGTGGCGCCCGATCGACAGCTTTCCTTTGCCGCAACCAAGCTTCTCGATTTCATCGAACGCTTCATGCGCGAGCAATCGAACCGCAAGACCGACAGCAAAGAGTAGAACTCGCGGACTTGCATCACGGCAAGAATTGCGGTGTAGCTTTTTCGGCTACGCTGAGCACACAAAATCGTCATTGTGTGTGCACTGCCGTAGTGTCACTCTACTCGCAAAAGGGATCCGTCCAGCAGCGGAACCAAACAGGGGAACAGGATGATCAAGGTTTCGCTCGCGCCGTCGGCGCGTCTCATGCGGCGTCTTTCCATGGGTGCGGCGCTTTCCGCCGGCATCATGATGCTGGCGCTGACGCCCGCCGAAGCCGCCAAGACCACACTCAATCTCGGGATGAGCGTCGAGCCAACCGGCCTTGACCCGACGATCGCTGCACCTGTCGCCATCGGCCAGGTGACCTGGCAGAACATTTTCGAAGGACTGGTCAGTATCGACGAGACCGGTAAAGTGCAGCCGCAGCTCGCCAAGAGCTGGGAAATTTCCCCCGATGGCCTGGCCTATACGTTCAAGCTGCAGAGCGGCGTGAAATTCCACGACGGCGAGGCTTTTGATTCGGCCGCCGCCAAGTTCGCTCTCGACCGCGCCCGCGGCAAGGATTCCGTCAATCCGCAGAAGCGCTTCTTCGCGTCGATCGCCTCCATCGATACGCCGGATGCCGAAACACTGGTGCTGCATCTTTCCAGCCCGACCGGCAGCCTGATCTACTGGCTCGGCTGGCCGGCTTCCGTCATGGTCGGACCGAAGTCTGCAGCCGACGACAAGACGACGCCTGTCGGTACCGGGCCGTTCAAATTCTCCACCTGGGCCAAGGGCGACCACGTGGAACTGATCAAGAATACCGATTACTGGAACAAGGTGGGTGCGGCCAAGCTCGACAAGGTCACCTTCCGCTTCATCAACGATCCGCAAGCACAGGCGGCAGCGCTGAAATCCGGCGATCTCGACGCCTTTCCGGAATTCGCAGCACCCGAGCTGATGAGCTCCTTCGATGGCGACGCGCGTCTCGCGACCAAGGTCGGCAATACCGAGCTCAAGGTCGTTGCCGGCATGAACAATGCCCGCAAGCCTTTCGACGACAAACGCGTGCGCCAGGCACTGATGATGGCAATCGACCGCCAGACCGTCATCGACGGTGCTTGGTCCGGCCTCGGCACGGCGATCGGCAGCCACTATACGCCGAACGATCCCGGTTATCAGGACATGACAGGCGTGCTGCCTTACAATGTCGAAAAGGCGAGGGCACTGCTTGCGGAGGCCGGTTATCCCAGTGGTTTCACCTTCACGATCAAATCGCCGCAGATGGCCTATGCTCCACGTAGCGCGCAGGTGATGCAGGCGATGTTTGCCGAAATCGGCGTGACTGTTAACATCGAGCCCACGGAATTTCCGGCAAAGTGGGTGAAGGATGTGATGACCAGCCGCGATTACGACATGACGATCGTTGCCCATGCCGAGCCGATGGACATCGATGTCTATTCGCGTGATCCCTATTACTTCAACTACAAGAACCCCGCCTTCAACGATCTCATGAAGAAGGTGCAGGAGACTACTGATACGGCCGAACAGGCCAAGATCTACGGCGAGGCACAGAAGATCCTCGCCGAGGAAGTGCCGGCGCTCTACCTCTTCGTCATGCCCAAGCTCGGCGTCTGGGACAAGAAGCTGAAGGGCCTGTGGGAGAACGAGCCGATCCCTTCCAACGTTCTCAGCAACGTTTCCTGGGAAGATTGAACAACCGAGTGCGGGCGGCGACTGACAGGGTGATGAAGACGATATGATCGCACTGCTTTCCCGCCGCCTCGCCGGCCTCGTCATCACTCTTCTCGTCGTGTCGCTGGTGATCTTCGCCGTCATGGATCTGCTGCCCGGTGATCCTGCTTCGATCATGCTCGGCACCTCGGCAAGCCCGGAGACACTGACGGCGCTGCGGCATGAGCTCGGCCTAGACCAGCCGCTTCTGTTTCGTTACGGCCAATGGCTTGCCGGTGTCTTCTCGGGCAATCTCGGACAATCCTACACCTATGGCGTTCCGGTCGCCGGGCTGATTATCGAGCGACTGGCCGTGACGCTGCCGCTCGCGCTGATCGCCATCATGCTCTCCGTGCTGATTGCCTTGCCGCTCGGCGTGCTGGCCGCGGCGCGGCGCGGCGGTATCGTCGATGCGATCGCCACGGTCTTCTCGCAGGTGAGCATCGCCGTGCCGGCCTTCTGGGTGGCGCTGCTGCTCATCATCCTGTTTTCCACTACGCTCGGTCTCATGCCGGCAGGCGGTTTTCCGGGATGGGACGCCGGGCTTCTGCCTGCATTGCAGGCGCTGGTGATGCCGGCCGTAGCGCTGGCTCTGCCGCAAGCCGGAGTGCTGACGCGCGTGACGCGATCTGCCGTGCTCGACACAATGCATGAGGATTTCGCCCGTACGGCCGTCGCCAAAGGATTGGCGCGCAGCACCGTGCTCTGGCGGCATATCGTGCCGAATGCACTGGTCCCGATCCTGACCATCCTAGGGCTGCAATTCACCTTTCTCGTCGCCGGCGCGGTGCTGGTCGAAAACGTCTTCAACCTTCCCGGCCTCGGGCGGCTTGCCTTTCAGGCGCTGTCGCAGCGCGACATCGTTGTCATGCAGGATGTCGTGCTGTTCTTCGCGGGCCTCGTCATCGTCATGAACTTCATCGTCGATCTCTCCTATCTCATGGTCGATCCGCGCATGCGAAAGGCGGCATGATGGCACCCATCGTCTCCTCCGCCGTCGTTCCGCGACGCCGTAGCTTCAGGCTTAGCCGACGAAAGAACCTGATCGTCGGGACCATCATCGTCGGCTTTCTCGCTGCCATTGCCCTGCTGTCGCTCTTCTGGACGCCGCTGCCTCCGGCAAAGATGCAGATCATTCACAAGCTGCAGCCGCCGCTTGCCTTCGGCCTGCTTGGCACGGACCAGTTCGGCCGCGATGTGCTCTCCATGCTGATGGTCGGATGCTGGAATTCGCTGTCTATCGCCGTCAGCGCGGTCGCCATCGGTGGGACGCTTGGCTCGATCGCCGGCATTTCCGCGGCTGCGATCCGTGGCCCCTATGAGACGCTGATGATGCGCGCCTGCGACGTGATCTTCGCCCTACCTCCGATCCTTTCGGCCATGATCCTCGGCGCCTTTCTGGGACCGGGGCGCTTTACCGCCATCACGGCAATCGCGGTCTTCATGGTACCTGTCTTTGCCCGCGTGACGCTCGCTACCTCCTTGCAGGCCTGGAGCCGAGATTACGTTCTGGCGGCGCAGGCGATCGGCAACAGCCGCTTCACGATCTCGGTCCGACATGTGCTGCCGAACATCATAAGCCAGATCATTGTGCATGCAGCGATCCAGCTCGGCTTGGCGATTCTTACCGAGGCCGGCCTTTCCTTCCTCGGCCTCGGCATGGCGCCGCCGGCGCCGACCTGGGGGCGAATGCTGGCGGATGCCCAGACCTTCCTTTCGCTGGCCCCTTGGCTGGCGATTATGCCCGGCCTTGCGATCGCGCTCACCGTCTTCGGCTTCAACATGCTGGGCGACGGGCTGCGTGATCTTTTCGACCCGCGCGAAGCGAGCCGCTGATGTCCTCCCAAGACAAAACGCCCGAAAGACCAGACCATGCCAGATACCGATTTCACCATCCACGAACTCAGGCGGCGCTTCACTGACAAAAGCCTCTCGCCGCTCGAATACTGGCTTGCCCTCGAAAGGCATATCGACGCCTGGGAACCTTCGATCGCAGCGCTTTATCTCTACGATCCGCAGGCGGCGCGCGAGCAGGCGAAGGCATCGAGCGAACGCTGGATGAAAGGCGGAACACTCGGTCCACTGGACGGTATCCCGGTCACGCTGAAAGAGCTGATCGCGACCAAAGGCCAGCCAGTACCGCTTGGCACGAAAGCGATCGAACTGAAGCCCGCGGAAGCGGATGCCCCGGCGGCGGCTCGTCTGCGGGAGGACGGCGCAATCATCTTCGCCAAGACGACCTGCCCCGATTACGGCATGCTCTCTTCGGGCCTTTCCAGCTTTCATCCTCTGAGCCGCAATCCCTGGGACATTACGCAAAACCCCGGCGGTTCGAGCGCTGGCGCCTCGGCGGCAACCGCTGCCGGCTACGGGCCGCTGCATGTCGGCACCGATATTGGCGGCTCTGTGCGCCTGCCGGCGGGCTGGACTGGCGTCTTCGGCTTCAAGCCAAGCCATGGGCGCATTCCGGTCGATCCCTATTATGTCGGGCGCTGTGCGGGGCCGATGACCCGCACCGTGGAGGATGCCGCCTATTCGATGGCGACCCTTTCCCGTCCCGACTGGCGCGACGGCACCAGCCTGCCGCCGAATGACTTCGACTGGATGGACCTCGATATCGATGTCAGCGGCATGCGGATCGGGCTGATGCTCGATGCCGGCTGCGGTCTTGCGGTCGATGAAGATGTGAGGATAGCCGTCGAAGAAGCAGCTAGGCTCTTCGAGAAGGCCGGGGCAACGATCGTTCCAGCCGCACCGGTGCTGACGCGCGCCATGCTGGATGGGCTCGACACTTTCTGGCGCGCGCGTTTCTGGGGCGACATTGCCGGGCTCAGCGAGGAACGCCGCGAGAGTATTCTTCCCTATATCTACGAGTGGGCGAAGGGCGGTGCCGATGTCAGCGGCGTGGACGCCGTCAAGGGTTTCAATCAGACGATCGAGATGCGCAAGACCTGCGGCCGGCTTTTCACCGAGGTCGATGCGGTGTTGTCACCGACCAATCCGATCGTCTCCTATCCGGCCGAATGGCCCTCGCCGACCAACGATCCGAAGCTGCCCTTCGAGCATATCGCCTTCACGGTGCCGTGGAACATGTCGGACCAGCCGGCGTCATCGATCAATTGCGGCTTCTCGAAATCCGGCATGCCGATCGGCCTGCAGATCGTCGGGCCGCGCTTCGATGACATGCGGGTGCTCAGGCTCTCGAAAGCCTTCGAAAACTGGACGGGTGGCGTGAAAGACTGGCCAAAGCCGCCAGCGGCCTGACGATTGCAGGTAACGTCAGAACGGACGGCGATAGCCGGTCGGCTGCTCGTATAGCCAGCCGATGCGCTCGACGGCCGCCTCGAAATTCTCGCGCGCAACGGTCATCGTATGGCCGTTGGCATGGATGATGGTTTCGGGATCTTCGAAAATCGCAACATGCCCCTTCCAGAAGACTAGATCACCGCGGCGCACATCCGAGCGCTCGATCGGCTCGCCGAGGCCCGCCGCCTGCATGTCTGTATCCCGCGGCGCGCTTCTGCCGGTCATCTGCAGCGCAAGCTGGACGAGGCCGGAGCAATCGATACCGAGGCCTGAACGGCCGCCCCAGAGATAGGGCGTTTCCAGAAAGCGGGCGGCGATATCGACATAATCCTGGCCGTCCAAGGCACCCAGCGGCAGCAGGTGCTTCGAGAAGATCGCAGTGCCGTCATCGAGGACCAGATAGCGATTGCCACGCGCTTCCGCTTCGCCGGCAATATGAACGCGGCTACCCATGGAAAGCACCGTCTTATAGGGTTTACGCAATTCCGGTTCGGGATAGAGGAAGGTGCGCTGCGGAACGACGATGTGGGTCGAGGTCGTCGCTGCTTCTGCAATTGCGTCCTCGGGCAAGTAGCCGACATAGCCATCCGATGCGGCTTTGACCCAGCACCAGCCGTCAGCGCGATCGAATATCGTGATATCCTCGCCATAAAGCAGTTCCGTGTCGATGCCACGGGCAAAGTCCGGCTGGGGGCGCAAGGCAACGACCGGGACGCAGACACGGGCCGGCGTGCCGCTGACGAAACGCGTCGCTTCGACCTTGCCCTCGAGGCCGGCTTCCGCGAGATCCGGGCGATAGGCGTGGAGGCGGCGGTCGAGCATCGTCATGACATTCCTTTCAGATGGGCCTTTCAGATGGCCCTTTCAGTCGGGGGCCATTCAGACCGAAAGCTTGCGGCCCTGCTCGCGCACGAGGTCGCCGAGCTTTTCGAGATAGAGCGCACCGCCAACGGTGCGCTTGATGATGACGTTGCGCCGGTCGGCATCGTCGCGGACGCGATCGACGAGGCCCATTTCCCCCATCGTATCCAGCGCCCGGGTGATGACCGGCTTCGTCACGTTCAGCGTCGCAGCCAGTCCGCGCACGGTATGCGGCGGCGGCACCAGATAGATATGCAGCAGGATCGCCATCTGGCGCAACGTCAAATCTCTGTTGTCGTGACGAACCTGGTTGAGCGCCACACTGTGCCAGAGGCCAAGCGCCTGCGAGGCGGTCAGTTCAATCGGCACGGCCCCTCCGGAAATCGTTACGCTAACGTTTCATTTTCCGGCAGTTACAACGCGCAAGCAAGAGGCGGCACAAAATGCCGCCTCGCAAGGTGAATAAAATTTTAACGATCGGCTCAGCGGACGCTGTGGCGAATGTGATGGTATAGCGCGCGGATGGCCTGCGCCTCACCGCCACCCGGCGAATGCGCGCGCTCGTTCGGCGCCCAACCGTAGATATCGAAATGCGCCCAGCTCTTTGCTTTGCTGACGAAGCGCTTCAGGAAGAGTGCTGCGGTGATCGCACCGGCCATGCCGCCCGCCGGAGCATTGGTGATATCGGCAAACTTGGTGCGGATGTCCTTCTCGTAGCCGGCGTAAAGCGGCAGCCGCCAGAGCGGATCGTCCGTCTCGAGGCTTGCCTCCGTCAAGTCGTGAGCGAGGATCGCATCATCGGTGAAGAAGGGCGGCAGATCGGGGCCGAGGGCAACGCGAGCGGCACCCGTCAGGGTCGCCATGTCGATCAGCAGATCGGGTTCTTCCTCGTCGGCATAAGCGAGCGCATCGGCCAGAATCAGGCGGCCTTCGGCATCGGTATTGTCGATCTGGACCGTCAGGCCCTTGCGGCTCTTGTAGATATCGCCGGGGCGGAAGGCATTCGACGAGATGGAATTCTCGACGACCGGGATGATGACGCGCAAATCCACCTTCAGCTTGGCATCCATGATCATGAGCGCCAAGCCCATGACGTTCGCGGCACCGCCCATGTCCTTCTTCATCAGCAGCATGGAGGAAGCCGGCTTGATGTCGAGACCGCCTGTATCGAAGCAGACGCCCTTGCCGACCAGCGTCACCTTGCGGTGGCCCTTCTTGCCCCAGCGCAGCTCCAGAAGGCGCGGCGCATCGGCGCTGGCGCGGCCGACAGTGTGGACGAGCGGGAAGTTTTCCTTGAGCAGGTCGTCGCCAATGATGACCGACATCTCCGCCTTGTAGTGCTGGGCCAAGCCACGGAAGGCGGCTTCGAGCTGTTCCGGACCCATGTCGTTGGTCGGCGTGTTGATGAGGTCGCGGGCGAGGAAGACGCCGGCGAGCTGGCGCTTGATCTCGTTGCCGTCTGCATCGCGCGGGATCATCAGCGTCGCAGCCGGGGATTTTTCAGACTTGTAGCGGTCAAAGCGGTAGCTGCCGAGACCGAAGCCGAGCGCCAGGCGGTTGGCCGTCAGCGGTGCGGTCTCGATGTGCCAGTCGCCGGCCGGAAGTGCGCGGGCTAGCTTGCCGGTTATAAAAGGCTGTTCCGACGGATTACTGCCGAGCCCGAAGAGCGCGCCGCCGAGGTGACCCTCGGCGGTGGGGATCAGCAGCACCGAGCCGCTTTCCGCCTTGTAGCCGGCCTTGCCGGCCCAATCGAGCGCGATCGGATCGATCGTGCCGGTTTCGATATGGGCGGGCGTGACAGCGAAGATGGGCAGCGTCGACCCACCCTTGGTGTTGAAAGGCGTGGGTCTTTCGATGAACTGGAAGGGGGCCATGATTGTCCTTAAGCGGCGGGGCAGAATCATTTCTTAACGGTCTGTTAGGGTTAACAGACTATTGCTGGAGCGAAGATTGCGTCAAACCTTTCCCTGTTCCGCTTCGAGGTCAGGCGCCGATTTATTCAGGAACGCGCAATGCCCTTCTCGGCCTCTACCCCTTATAAGAAGCGTGTTTTTCAGGGAACCGTGGCTCTTCTCGCCATGCTCGCCCTCGGCGGCTGCTCGACGACATCAAAGGATCGGATGACAACCGGTTCGATCCCGAAACTCGACAGGCCAGTCGAGCAGATGGATGCCAACGAATTGCGGGCCGCCATCGACCGCGTCGGCCGGGCCTATGAGAAGAATCCGCGCGATCCCGTCAACGGCGTAAACTATGCCAATCTGCTGCGGATGAACGGACGCGACGCGCAAGCGCTTGCCGTCATGCAGCAGGTTGCCATCGCCAATCCCAGTGATCGCAACGTGCTTGCCGCCTACGGCAAGGCGCAGGCCGCTGCGGGGCAGCTTCAGCAGGCGCTGGATACGATCGGCAGGGCACAGACACCCGATCGGCCCGACTGGCGGCTGATCTCGGCGGAAGGCGCGATCCTCGATCAGATGGGCAAGCCAAGCGACGCACGCCAGCGCTACCGCGATGCGCTCGATATTCAGCCGAACGAGCCGTCGATCCTTTCCAACCTCGGCATGTCCTATCTTCTGACGGGCGATCTGCGCACGGCGGAAACCTATCTGCGCTCGGCCGCCGGCCAGCCTTCCGCCGACAGCCGCGTGCGCCAGAACCTCGCCCTCGCCGTCGGCCTGCAGGGCAGATTCCCCGAGGCAGAGCAGATTGCGCGGCGCGAGCTTTCGCCGCAGCAGGCCGATGCGAATGTCGCCTATCTGCGCGGCATGCTTTCCCAGCAGAATTCCTGGCAGAAGCTCGCGGCAAAAGACACGACGTCGTCTGCCGCCGCCAGTACCAACTGACCTATTTGCTGCTCAGTCCCGAGAGGATGAGACGCAGGCCAAGGCCGGCCATGACAGCGCCTGCCGCCCTGTCGATCCAGACCTTGGCGGCGATATAGAGCTTTCGCGGATGATGGGCCGAGAAGGCAAATGCCACAATCGCATACCATCCCGCCTCCACCAGGAAGACGCCCACCGGCAGCGCCAGCAAAAGCTCCGCCGGCACGGTTTTGGGCAGCAGTGCTGCAAAGATGCTGGCGTAGACAACAATCGTCTTCGGATTGCTCAACTGCGTCAACAGAGCAGCCGTAAAACTGCGTGCCGGCACGCTTTTGCCGGCGACATCGCCCGACAATACAAGCGGCTCGCTTGCTCCCTTCCAGATCGCGAAGGCGATGTAGAGCAGGTAGGCTCCGCCAGCGATCTTCAACACCAGATAGAGCCACTCGAATTGTGAAAGCAGCGCCGTCAAGCCGGCAAGCGCAAGGATAGCGAAGGTCACGCCGCCGATGCCCATGCCGAGTGCAGCGGCAAGTCCGTCAAAGCGGGAACGGGAAATGGCAATCCGCGAGACGACGACGAAACTCGGACCGGGGCTCATAGCGCCGATCATCAAAGCGCTGATGATGCTGATAAAGATGCCCAGAGAGGACATGGCAAAACTCCATTTTCACACAATTCCAGACGCAAAACCGCTGTATAGTTTTGCCGGTATTGCTCATGTGATCAAGGGTTGCCAAGCGGGTGGCGCGAAGTTCCGCCCTTATCGATGGGTCGCCATCCGTTTCGCCAGTCACGCGGAAAAGCGGGGTCATCGGATCTCTTGACGGCGGCAAGCGTCAGAACCTGTCGGCAACCTGGATGCCGGCGGGACCAAGGATGACGGCGATCAATACCGGCAGGAAGAAGAGGATCATCGGAACGGTCAGCTTCGGTGGCAGGGCAGCAGCCTTCTTTTCCGCCTCGTTCATACGTTCGTCGCGGCCTTCCTGCGCAAGCACGCGCAGCGCCGTCGCAATGGGCGTACCGTAGCGGTCCGCCTGCATCAGCGCCTGGGTGACCGAACGAACGAGATCGATCTGGGTGCGGGTTGCGAGATTCTCGAGTGCGGCGCGGCGATCCGGCAGGAAGGAGAGCTCAGCGGTCGTCAGCACCATTTCTTCGGCAAGCGGTGGCGATTGTTCGCCGAGCTCTTCGGAGACGCGACGCATGGCCGCTTCGATGGAAATGCCCGATTCCACGCAAATCAGCATCATGTCCAGCGCGTCCGGCCAGGCGCGCTTGATGGATAGCTGACGCTTGCCCATACGGTTGGAGATATAGATGTTCGGTGCATAGAAGCCGATATAGGCGATGCCGATGACGATGAAGACCCGTATCGGCAGGCCCTTCTCCGCAAGGTTGCCGAGTCCGAACATCCAGAATGCGGCAACGGCCAGGAAGAGAAACGGCAGAAGAAAGCGCGCGACGAGGAAGGTGTTCAACGCGTTTTCCGAGCGAAAGCCAGCTGCGCGCAGCTTGTTCATCGTGTTGTCGTCGACGAGCGCCTTACGCAGGTTGAAACGCTCGACGATCTGGCGGACGGGCCGGTTGTTCTGGCTTCTGAGCGTGGCCTTGCCGCCGACGTCGGCATTCATACGGGCGCGCTCGCGGGCGCGGATCTGCTCGCGCTCGGTCGAGACAGCCTTCATGCGCTTGTTGAGATCGCCGCGCTCGAAAAAGGGAACGGCAAGCGTGTAGAAGGTGGCAAAGACGGCGATGGCGACGAGCACCGCGACGATCATGGCGGGGTCGGTCAATGTTGCGGCGAGTTCCTGCGACATGCTGCTTTGCTCCCGCTAGATATCGAAGTTGATCATATTGCGCATCACGAAGATGCCGATCGACATCCAGACCGCCGAAAAGCCCATGATGAAGTGGCCGCGCGGATCGGTGAACAGGATCATCATGTATTGCGGCGACGTCAGGTAGACGAGCGTGGCAACGATGAATGGAAGGGCGCCGATGATGACGGCAGATGCCTTGGCTTCCATCGACAGCGCCTTCACCTTGGCCTTCATCTTCTTGCGGTCGCGCAGCACCTTGGAGAGATTGCCGATCGCTTCCGACAGGTTGCCGCCGGCCTGCGACTGGATGGCGATGACGATCGCGAAGAAATTGACCTCCTGCAACGGCATCTGATTGGTCATGCGGGCACAGGCTTCGGGCACGCTGAGACCCACCTGCTGCGATTCGACGATACGGCGGAATTCGCCCTTGACGGGCTCGACCCCCTCGGTCGCAACGAGGCGGATCGCATCGTTCAGCGGGAGGCCGGAGCGGATGGAGCGGACGATGACGTCGAGCGCATTCGGAAATTCATCGAGGAACTTGTTCTGGCGGCGCGAGACGAGGAAGCCCAGCACCCAGCGCGGCAGACCAAGCCCTGCGGCCACGGGCACGCCAAGCATGATCGGTGTCGATGCGCCGACGATGAAAAGCACGACCAGCAGCACAAACGCGAAGAGCGCGCTGAAAAGATAGAAACGGACGGGCGTGATCGGCAGTCCCGCCTGCACCAGGCGGGATTTCAGCGACAGTGTCTTCTTGGTCTTTTCGTGCTGCCGCTTTTCGAGATCCTTCAGGCTGTCCTGCATCGATTTGCGGCGCTTCGACAGTTCCTGCACACGGTCGCGGGCGGCCTTGACCTTGGTACGATCGAGTTCGGCCGATTTGACGCGGTTGATGCGGCTTGCCGATTTCTTGTCGCTCTCGATACGAGAGAACAATACGGCATAGCTTACCGCGGCCGCCGCAACGGCTGCGAGAACGACAATTGCCAGCACTGTCGGATCGATGCCGAACATCTCAATCCTTCGATTTCGATTCCATCTCGTCGAGCGCGGCGGCGAGGCGTTTTTCTTCGTTGTAATAGCGGGCGCGATCCCAGAAATGCGGCTTGCCGATACCGGCGGACATATGGCGGCCAATCAGACGACCGCTGGCGTCCTCGCCTTCGATCTCGTAGCGCATCAGGTCCTGGGTGATGATGACGTCACCTTCCATCCCGACCACCTCGGTGATCTGGGTGATGCGACGCGAACCGTCGCGCAGGCGCTGCGCCTGGATGATGACATCAATCGAGGAGGAGATGATCTCGCGCACGGTCTTTGCGGGCAAGGTGAAGCCACCCATGGCGATCATCGATTCCATACGGCTCAAGCATTCGCGTGGGTTGTTGGCGTGGATCGTGCCCATGGAGCCATCGTGGCCGGTGTTCATGGCCTGCAGGAGGTCGAAAACCTCCGGTCCGCGCACTTCGCCGACGATGATGCGTTCGGGACGCATGCGCAGGCAGTTCTTGACCAGATCGCGCATGGTGATCTCGCCCTCGCCTTCGATGTTCGGCGGGCGGGTTTCGAGACGCACGACATGCGGTTGCTGGAGCTGCAGTTCGGCCGTATCCTCGCAGGTGATAACGCGCTCGTCGCGGTCGATGTAGTTCGTCAGGCAGTTCAGAAGCGTGGTCTTGCCGGAACCCGTACCGCCGGAGATGATGATGTTGCAGCGGACGCGGCCGATGATCTGCAGGATGGTCGCGCCTTCGGGCGTGATCGCGCCGAAGCGCACCAGCTGATCAAGCGTCAGCTTGTCCTTCTTGAATTTGCGGATGGTGAGTGCCGGGCCATCGATGGAAAGCGGTGGCGCAATGACGTTGACACGTGAGCCGTCAGGCAGGCGCGCGTCGCAGATCGGGCTCGATTCATCGACACGACGGCCGACCTGGCTGACGATGCGCTGGCAGATCGAAAGAAGCTGCGAATTGTCGCGGAAGCGGATTTCGGATTCGATAGTCTTGCCGCCGACTTCGATGAAGGTCTGACCCGCACCGTTGACCATGATGTCGGCAATGTCGTCGCGCGCCAGCAGCGGCTCCAGCGGACCGTAGCCCAGCACGTCATTGCAGATATCCTCGAGCAGTTCCTCCTGCTCGGAGATCGACATCGCAAAATTCTTGATGGTGATGATATCGTTGACGATATCGCGGATTTCCTCGCGCGCGCTTTCGCCGTCCAGCTTGGAAAGCTGCGAGAGGTCGATCGTATCGATCAGCGCGGAAAAAACCTGCGCCTTGGTATCGTAATATTCGTCCGTGCGGGCGGGGCGCTTGCGCTGCGGCGTCTGCATCGGCGGCGGCGCCACCTGCTGGCGGACAGGCTCGCGCGACGGCTCGACGAGCACTGCGGGACCGGATGAGGCTGCCGGGGCGGCAGCCGGCATCGGCGGCGGTGGAGCGGCGACACCGCCGACACCGGCCTTTCCGAAACCTTCATTTCCGCGTTTTCCGAACATTGATCCGATCCAATTCTACTCGTTCACTTACGCTTCAGAAGGCCGAGAAGGCCGCCCTTCCTGGATTTCTTGATTGCCACGCGACCGGTGACGATGTGCGAGATCTGCGAAAAAGTCTCCGACGTCGGAGATTTCGGATCGACCTCCGAAATCATCCGGCCACTGTTGGCGGCGTTTCCGAAGAGGGCGATATCGAAGGGAATGATGGCAATCGGTTCGACTTCCAGCGGCTCGCAGAAATCGGAAACCGAGATTTCCGGCCGCTTCGGCATACCGACCTGATTGAGAATGAGATGCGGCACCTTGTCGTTCGGGCGTATCTTACGGAGCGCATCAAGCATGTTCTTGGTGTTGCGCAGGTTGGCGAGATCGGGAACCGCGCAGATAACCACTTCGTCGGCGCTTGACAGTACCGTACGGGTCCAGTCCGACCAGGCATGCGGAACGTCGAGCACCGTTACAGGCGCGCTGCGCTGCAGCACATCCATCACCGGCTGGAAGGCTTGGCCCTCGAAATCATAGGCGCGGTCGAGAAGCGAGGGAGCGGCCAGCAGTGAAAGATGCTCCGAGCACTTGGTCAGCAGGCGATCGAGGAAAACCTCGTCAAGCCGCTCCGGCGCAAAGACGGCCTCGGCAATGCCCTGGGCCGGATCCTGATCGAAATCGATGTTCGCCGTGCCATAGGGCAGGTCGAGATCGGCCAGGATCGTCTCGGTCGAGAACAGGTTGGAGATGCCGAAGGCGCAATTATGGGCGATCGTCGAGGCCCCGACCCCGCCCTTGGCGCCAATGAAGGCGATGGAGCGGCCAAGCGGCTCGGCTTCCGGATCGACGAAAATCGCCGCCATCGCCCCCATGATGTCGGGCATGGCGACGGGTTGGACGATATATTCGGAAATGCCGTTGCGGATCAGATCGCGGTAGAGACCGATATCGTTGTAGTAGCCGACGATGATGACCTTGGTCGAGGGATCGCAGACGGAGGCGAGCGGTGCGAGCTCGGCAAGCAGGTTGGCCGGGTTCGCCCTGGTTTCAAGGATGATCAGGTTCGGCGTCGGTGCGCCTGAGAACATGTTTGCGGCGGCAGCCGTGCCGCCGCTGGTGATGCGCAGGCTGACCTTCGACATGCGCCGGTCATTGGCACAGCGTTCCATGACCCGCTGCAACCCCTCGCTTTCGCAAAAGGCATGAACGGAGATGCGCGGCAGCGGCCGCATGTTTTCCAACTCGCCCATGCGCATCGCCTCTTCGGCATGGCGGAGCTCGCTGGTGTTCTTGATCTCGTAATCGACGGTGCTCATTCTTCTGTCCCGCGGTATTCCTTGATCACCTCGTTACGCTGCTCTGCGTCGATCGGGGTCATGCCGCGGGGAGCGACGAAATCTCCCGGATTGGCGACCTGGGCGGCGAGGTTGTTCTGCGAGGCACAGCCGAAATTGTAGTAATTCTGGTTGGTGAAATCTGCCGAGATATCCTTCGGCCATTGGCCGCACTGGGTCGTTACCGCCGTCGTGCCAGTGAAGCTCAAGCGTATCGGCGCGGCGTCGAGAACGCCGGTTGCCGCATAAGACGTATTGATGATCTTGTTGCTGGCAATGCCACGCGAAGCAAGTTCGGCACGAACCTGGCTGCGCAGGGCGCGGGCCGCTCCTGCATTCGCCGACCCCTCGGGAGACAGGATGTAGACGGGGCCAGACGCGCGTGACACGTAGTTTTGCGCAAAGCCGCGGATCAACTCGCGCTGGGCGATCGTCAGGCGGCGATCGCTGGAGGCAACGGGAATATCAACCGTCTGTTCGGCTTCTGTCACGACGATGGGATGGCGCTCCCGGTAGTCATCGGGAATACCGCCGGTCGTCAGCTGATCACGCGGGCCGGCGCAGCCGGAAAGAATTGCAACGGCGAGTGATGCAGCCACGAGCAGAGGCTTCGTCGTGCGGGAATGTTTCGGGCTCCAATGGACCATCGCCTGATCTCTGTTCGTTTTCATCGGTTCAGACCGTGCCCCGCTCATTTGTAGATAAATCCGATGGAACCGTGGAACTGCGCATCGGCAACAGGCGCCTGAGAGCTGCCGTAAACCTTGTTGACGCGGTTCATGAAGAAGGCGGACGCATCATTCGTCGGGCTGAAATTGTCATCCGGCCTGTTAAGCTGATTGCGCGCCACCGGACGCACCAGATAGGGCGTCGCGATGATGACGAGTTCCGTTTCCTGGCGTTCGACCCCCTTCTGGCGGAAGAGCGTGCCGAGAAGCGGGATTTTCGAGACGCCGGGTGTCCCGTTCATCGTCTGGGAGATGTTGTCGCGGATGAGGCCCGCAAGAGCGATCGAGCCACCCGAGGGAAGCTCGACCGAGGTCTGTGCCGAGCGGCGCTGATAGGTCGGCGCAGCACCCGATACCGACGGCGCCGGCTCCGAGACGTTTGTGTTGATCTGCAGGCTGATGCGGCCGGATGAAAGGACCAGCGGCTTGAAGGCCAGATTGATGCCGTAGTCATAGGGAACGACGGTGACGTTGCCGTTATTGTCTGTCGTCGAGTAAAGAACCTGACCGCCGGAATTGAAAGTCGCAGCCTGGCCGGAAATCGCCGTCAACGTGGGTTCGGCCAGCGTGCGGACGACCTTGCCCTGTTCCAGCGCATTCAGATAGGTCGAAATATCATACTTGCCGATCGAGTTCTTGAAGAGTGCGGCGAGGCCGCCGCCAACGACGGATGTGGCGCTATCGGCGGACGGGCTGCCGAGCTGGGCGACTGTCATGCCCGAGGAATTGGTGACGAGATTGTCGAAGCCAAGCTGTTTCAAGACTTCACGGCGGACCTCGGCGATCGTGACCTTGAGCGTGACTTGGTCTTCGCCCTCGATCTTCAGGAGGTTGACGACCTGGGACTCCTGACGGCCTTCGTTAAACAGCGCAACCGAATTGTCTCCACCGCTGCCGGAAATACTTTCCGTGCGCGTCGTGGCCTCACCGCCTTTCAGGAAGGCCTTGGCGAGCGCTGCTGCCTGGGTGGCATCCTGAGGTGTACGAACGGTACCGGTCAGCACGATATTGTCGGAAACGATCTCGACCTTGATGGCGGAATCCGGGATGAAGCGGCGCAGATTGGTCTCGAGACCGGAGACGTCGCGCTCGATCTCGACATCGAGGCTGACGACCTCTTCGCCGCTGGCGCCGAATACGAAAATATTGGTCTGTCCGACCTTCTTGCCGAACAGGTAGATGCGCCGCGAGGTACGGGTCACGGCATCGGCCATAACCGGGTCGGAAACGAGAATATCGTGCGCGTCATCAGGCAGATCGACGACGACGGCCTTGTTGAGACCGAGCTTCACGCGGCGATGCGCGCCGGGGCCACCCTGCGATATGCGGATGAGGCTTTCCGACGCGGCATTGGCTTGTTCGACGCCCGAGGATGCGACGAAGGAGAGCGGCGCAACGCCTGTCGCTGCCATTGCCAGGGAAAGGCAGCCGGTCAGGAAAAGCCTGGTGCGCTGTGTTGAGTTGCCCATCTGCATTTCCCTTACTCCGGCTTCACTGAGCCGGTGGCATCCGTGACGATGGAGCCGGACTTGATGACTTGGATGAGTGCGCTGCCGTTATCGCCGCTGAGCAGATAATCTGCCGCGCTGGTGTCCTGCTCCCGCGCATCGGCGACGGAGCGCAAGGCAAGCGAAAGGCGATCGGCCATCTGCTGGGCGACGGCCAGAACCTTGGTCTGGTCGGGAGTCAGTTCCAGCGTTGCTGTCGTGCCGACCGCTGCCTTGGTGCCGTCTTCCTTTTCCTCGATCTGCTGGTCGATGGCGAGAACACGGACATTGCTCAGCACGGTTTCGGTTATGTATTTGTCCGTGCCCTGCCCTTTGCGCACCATGTTGACGTCGACGCGATCATTGGGGAGGATGAAGCCGCCCGCACCAGTCGCGACGGAAATCTCTGTCGCCACGGCGCGCTTGCCGGCTGGCAGCAGCGAGGACAGGATACGGCTGTTGGAATCGGCGACCTTTTCCGGGCGGATGGGTTCGCCCTCGAAGACGGGCAAGCGCACGACGGCGCCCTGCAGATCCTTGATCGCGTCCGGCCGATCGGTCTCGGTAATGAAGCCCTGGACAATGCCATTCTGGGGCCAGGCCATCCAGTGGACGGCGTTCTCATCCAGCCGCGCGCCGACAGGAAGATTGGCGCTGGAGACCAGGACGTTAACAGTCGGCTCCTTCTCGATGACGGATTGGACTTTCGTTACGACACCGCCACTACCGGCCATGTTCATCGCAAGAAGACCGGCAAGGCCGGCTGCCACCACGGCGACAGCTAAAATAATAAGGCGGGCCGGCTTCATCGATCATTCCTTAGGGCACAACGCGTTCGCCCCGCAGAATGCTCAGGAATTGGTGTAATTATAGTTAATGGAACACTTACATTTTAAGTTAACGACCGATTAAAATGCCGTCATTTCAGGCTTTCCAGTGCTGCGATGAACAGCGGCGAGGACGGAAAGGCCATGAAGCCGCCGATCGCGATGGCAATGCCATAGGGGATCTTCTTGGCCAGCAGGAGCGAATTGGGAACAGGCAGGCCGATAGCGAGGATGATGTTGGATTGCGACCTGACCAACAAAATCAGCAAAGTCAGGAGACCGCCGATCATCCCAACATCGGCCATCAGGAAAAGAAGAGATGAGCTGAAGCCGAACCAGAGTGCGGTCGCACTCAAAAGCTTGGCGTCTCCACCACCCATAACGTTGAGGGCAAAGAGAGCAAAGCAGACGCAAAAGACGACGGCTGCGCCGGCAAGATGCATGCCGATCACACCCCATCCGAGGCCGGATAACGGGGCCAGGATGAAGAACGAGGCAATGAGGATCAAGGAAACGCGGTTCGGGATCGTCATGGTGAACAGATCCGAGAATGCCGCCATGGCGAGGCAGAGTGGCAGTATCACAAAAACTGCAGCTGCTATCATATTCTCACCCGATCATGCAGGAGTCGAAAAGGCTCACCGCCGTTCAGCTGTGAGCCCGCTCCACGTGTCGGCCAGATCAAATCCAGCCCTTACCTACAGCATGCCTTGTGGCAAACCTTATTCCTGCGGTGCCGGAGTAGTAGGGAGCTTGGCCTTGGTGGCAGCGGCCTCCATCTGGCCGCCAAGGTTGTTGAACGTGTCGCCAATCTTGCCGCCGAGCGTGGTGGCGCCAGCAACGAGGGCTACGGAAATGAGGGCGGCGATCAGGCCGTATTCGATTGCGGTCGCGCCGGATTCATCCTTCAGAAAACGGCTAAAAAGCTTGGTCATGGTTACCTCTAACTCCAGTTGATGTTCAGCACGTCCGCCAACTGTTGCCGTTGATCGGATGGCTGCAACCTAGCGAATGGCCGTTTCCATCGACTTAATGAAATACGTTAACAAGGTGTAAACGAGACAACCGGCCCAGTCAGGGTAAGTAACTCCTTACGGCATTGCTTGCATTTCTAAGGAATTTCCGGGAGCAAAGTGGCACAATAGCTTTCAAGCCATCCAGAAATGGCACGAATTTCTGCTGCCCGTCGATTTCATGCCTCATCGAAGCGTACCGAAACAATCCAGAGCGCCTCACTCATGAACATGACATGGAGAGCTTAAAGCTTCGTTCACCATTTTTTTCCATTCTATCTGCAATTAGCATTACGATCGTGAAAGAGGGCCAAAATGCCATCGAACGGCAAGACCGTTTTCTTTGCCTGGGTGATTGCGGCTCTTACGGCATCCGCGGCCTCCGCCCAGGAAGACATGCTGCGCGTCTATATGGATCACGCGCGCGTCCTGAAGCTCGACCGGCCGGTCAGCAAGGTCATCGTCGGCAATTCCAAGGTTGCCGATGCGACTGTCGCCGACGCCAAGACAATCGTATTGACGGGCCGCGCCTTCGGCACGACCAATATCGTGCTGCTCGATATCGATGGAAACGCCATTCTGGACGAACGCATTCTCGTCTCCATCGATGAAGGCAACACAGTGCGCGTCTTTCGCCAGACGGAGCGCTCGGTTCTTTCCTGCACGCCCAATTGCGAACAGCATTCACAGCAGGGTGGAGCGGCTTCCGGAAACTGATCAATATACGCTCAGCTCACGCCTATTCGTTAAAATAGTTGCTCCGGCCTGAAACGGAATATCAACGAACGCGCCTTAGTGTGGCGCCCGAAGAACATTTTCGGGGCCAGACTATGGCGATCAGTGAGCAGGAGACGGGCAAGGTGCGTGCGTCCCTCCGTTTATCCAGACTTCGCGCCCTGGCCCGCTCGCGTGACGGCTCCGCCGCGATCGAGTTTGCGCTGCTGGCCATTCCCTATTTCATCGTCATATTCGCCATCCTGGAAACCTTCATCGCCTTTGCGGCGGAGCAACTCGTCTCGAACGCCGTCGACATGATGAGCCGTCAGATACGGACGGGGCAGATCACATTCGATCCCACACGTCCCGGCTCTTTTACGCAGACGCAGTTCCGGCAGGCCTTCTGCGACGAGATCTCGATCATCATCCGCTGCTCGGCGACGGAGGCGGCGACACCCGGCAAGCTCTATCTGGATGTGCGGAGCTTCACGACCTTTGCCTCGATCCCGACGACGATCCCCCGAGTGTCTTCAGATAAATACTCCGATCTAAAGATCTCAGACTTCAAGTTCACGCCCGGCGGCCCCGGTTCGATCAACATGGTGCGGGCCTATTATCGCTGGTCCATCATCGTCGATCTCGTCCGTCCTTATGTCACCGGCCTTCGCCCAGTCGGCAGTTCCATGCCGAGCGAATATCTGATCGTCGCGGCGGCGGCTTTCCAGAATGAGCAATATCCATAATGGCGCGTCGCGGACTTCTCATGTCGCTGGCCTCGACGGCGCGGCGCTTCGTACGCGACCGGAAGGGCGTGGGCGCCATCGAGTTTGCAATCATCTTCCCGGTTCTGATCATGCTCTATCTCGGCGCATTCGAGATCACGCTCGGGCTCAACATCAGCAAGCGCACGACACGTGCCGCCGGCTCGATCGCCGATATCATTACCCAGCAGCAGAGCGTTACCAAAAGCTCGCTCACAGATATCGCCAAAGCCGCCCCGGCGATCTTTGCGCCTTATGACAGTTCCGGTCTCTCATTGAAGGTCACGGCAATCCAGATCGACGGCAGCGCCAATCCCACGGTTCTTTGGTCCTGGGCCCCAAGCGGTGCAGCACCCTATGCCAAGAACAGCGCGGTTTCCGATGTGCCGACGGAAATGAAGAAGGCAAACAGCTTCCTCATCCGCACCGAGCTCAGCACGCCCTATACGCTGCTCGTCTTTGCTCCCAGCTTCTTGCCGGCGGAGACGCGCACCATCACGATCAGCCGCAGCTATTTCTATCGCCAGCGGCAAAACGACAATATTCCCTGCGGCGATTGCTAAAGCGTGTCGCGATCCTTCGGATCCGCCTGCCAAACTTTAAGTTCCACACCTCAAATTTGCCAAGCGGTTCCCGTCATTATATGGCTGTGCGCCAGTCGGATCGTTCCAGCCATACGCTGACGACAGCAGTTAATACGGGTGAAAAATGGCGCGTGCCTTTCTCTTCGTTCTGGATTCCTTCGGTGTCGGCGGAGCGCCGGATGCGGCAGCCTATGGCGATGAAGGCGCCGATACGCTCGGCCATATCGCCGAATTCTGTGCGGCAGGTGCTGGCGACCGAGCCGGCCTGCGTTCCGGCCCCCTTGCACTCCCGAACATGTCGGCGCTCGGGCTGCTGCATATTGCGCGGGCGGCCTCCGGCCAGTTTCCCGCCGGCATGCCGTTGCCGGACAAGATCTACGGCCTCTATGGCGCTGCCAACGAAACCTCGCGCGGCAAGGACACGCCATCAGGTCACTGGGAAATCGCCGGAACGCCTGTTACCTTCGATTGGGGCTATTTTCCTGATAAGGGCGATGCCTTTCCGCAGGAATTGGTCGACGCGCTCTGCCGCGCAGCTGATGTGCCCGGCATTCTCGGCAACTGCCATGCCTCGGGAACCGAGATCATCGCCCGTTACGGCGAAGAGCATATGCTCAGCGGCAAGCCGATCTGCTACACTTCCTCGGATTCCGTGTTCCAGGTGGCCGCTCATGAGGTCTATTTCGGCCTCGACCGCCTGCTCAACTTCTGCCAGATCGCCCGCAGCCTTCTCGATCCCTACAATATCGGCCGCGTCATCGCGCGCCCCTTCATTGGCCAAAGCGCCGCGACCTTCCAGAGAACCGGCAACCGTCGCGACTTCTCGGTGCCGCCGCCAGAACCGACGCTGCTCGACCGGCTCGTCCAGCATGGCCGCAATGTGCACGCCATCGGCAAGATCGGCGATATCTTCGCCCATCACGGCGTTTCACGGGTCATCAAGGCTAACGGTAACGATGCCCTGATGGATGCTTCCCTTGCTGCAATAGACGAGGCGGAGGACGGCGATCTCGTCTTCACCAATTTCGTCGATTTCGACATGCTGTATGGCCATCGCCGCGACGTGCCGGGTTATGCGGCAGCCCTCGAAGCCTTCGACGCGCGCCTGACGGAAGTTCACCGGAAGCTGCGGGCCGGCGACCTCGTGATCCTGACCGCCGATCACGGCTGCGACCCGACCTGGCGCGGCACCGACCATACGCGCGAGCGCGTGCCTGTTATCGCCTACGGTCCCGGCATCAGATCGCGCTCGGTCGGCATACGCCGGACCTATGCCGATATCGGCGAGAGCGTTGCGCGGCATCTCGGTATTCCCTCGGGACAGTATGGGAGGAGTTTTCTGTGACATCGCATTTGAGGAAGGTCGAGCTGCACTGCCATCTGGAGGGCGCTGCTCCCCCTGATCTGACCGAGGCTCAAGCGCGCAAATACAACATCGACATCAGCGCTCATCTGCAGGGCGGCGCCTATGTCTGGCATGATTTCGCGAGCTTTCTCAAATGTTACGACAAGGTTTCCGAGGTCTACAAGACCGAGGAAGACTACGCGCTGCTGACGGAAACCTATCTGGAAGAACTTGCCGGCATCGGTACGATCTACAGCGAGCTCATCGTTTCGCCCGACCACGGCAAGCGCATCGGCCTCGGTGCGGACGCCTATATATCAGGTGTTTGCGAAGGCATCCGCCGGGCGAAGGCAAAAAGCGGCATCGAGGCGCGGCTGATCGTGACCGGGGAACGGCATTTCGGTCCGGAAAGCGTGATCGGCGCTGCGGAATATGCGGCAAAGGCCAATAACCCGCTGATCACCGGCTTCAATCTCGCCGGCGAGGAGCGGATGGGTCGCGTTGCCGATTATGCGCGCGCCTTCGACATCGCCCGCGATGCGGGGCTCGGCCTTACCATCCATGCCGGTGAAGTTTGCGGCGCCTTCAGCGTTTCGGACGCATTGGATGAGGTGCGCCCTTCGCGTATCGGCCACGGTGTGCGGGCAATCGAGGATGCCGAACTCGTCAAGCGGCTTGCAGACCTCGGCACGGTACTGGAGGTCTGCCCCGGCTCGAATATCGCGCTCAAGGTTTTTCCGGATTTCGTCTCGCACCCGTTGGGCAGACTGAGAGATGCGGGCGTGAAGGTGACGATCAGCTCTGACGATCCGCCATTTTTCCACACATCGCTCAAGCGGGAATACGAGCTTGCCTCGGAGGCCTTCGCCTTCAGTGACGCTGAAATCAATGCTATGACGCGAACGGCCATCGAGGCAGCCTTCGTCGACGAAGAGACCCGCCAGGCGTTGCTTGCCCGTCTTTAACGGCGCGGGGTTGTTAATGCTCCAGGCGAATTCGCCTCCGCTCTTGCAGAGGAGACGATTTCCATGAAAGAAACAGCCGATAAGAACAAAGAATTGGAAGGTTTCCCTATGGACGGCGTCACAGTCATCGATCATCCGCTCGTGCAGCACAAACTCACCATCATGCGGCGCAAGGAAACCTCGACAGGCAGCTTCCGCCGGCTGTTGCGCGAGATCTCGACATTGCTTTGTTATGAGGTCACCCGCGATCTGGAGCTGACGATGGAGACGATCGAAACGCCGATCCAGCAGATGCAGTCGCCGATCCTCGAAGGCAAGAAGCTGGTTTTCGCCTCCATCCTGCGCGCCGGCAACGGTCTTCTGGAAGGCATGCTCGATCTCGTGCCGTCCGCCCGTGTTTCCCATATCGGCGTCTATCGCGACCATGAAACGCTGCAGCCCGTCGAATATTACTTCAAGGCGCCCGAGGATGTCGCCGAGCGCCTGATCATCGTGGTCGACCCGATGCTTGCGACCGGCAACTCCTCGATTGCGGCCATCGACAAGCTGAAGGAGCGCGGAGCACACAATATCCGCTTCCTCTGCCTGCTGGCCGCTCCCGAGGGTATCAAGAACTTCCGTACCGCCCACCCCGACGTTCCGGTCTTCACGGCGGCGATCGACAGCCATCTGAACGAGAAGGGCTATATCGTGCCCGGTCTCGGCGATGCCGGCGACCGGATGTACGGCACCAAATAGTTTCAGCTTCCTTTACCAATTCGAAAACCTTCCAAGGCCCGGCGGTTCGTTCCGGGCCTTTTTTGTGTCGCCGTTAGCAACTTTTCAGCACTTATGGCTTAGCTGCTTGAAGCGTGAGGTCCCGCATGAGGCGGGGTTTATACAGGAAGGATTTCTGTTTCATGCTCATGCGTACCGTCATATTTGCCAGCATCGCGGCTGCGCTGGCGACACAAGTGCCTTCTCTGCTCACCCGCACGACGCAGCAGCCCGGCAATACGATCTCCGCAAATTTCGTCTCGACCGAAGATAGTGCACCCGATACGTCGGCCACGATCGCCGATGGCGGCATGATCCGCCTGCAGGCCGATGCTCAGGGCCACTATACCGGCAATTTCAGGATCAACGGCAAGCCGGTACAGGGGCTGATCGATACCGGCGCCACCTATGTCGCGCTGAACGAAAGCCTCGCCCGCAGGCTCGGCTTTTCCGGCAACCAACTCGATTTCCGCTATGCCGTCAATACGGCAAACGGCCAGACCAAGGCAGCGCATGTGATGCTCGACCGCGTGGAAATCGGCGGCATTCGCGTTCGCAGCGTCGAAGCCTTCGTGCTGAAGGACGAGGCGCTGAGCGGCACGCTGGTCGGCATGAGCTTCCTGCAGAAGCTTGCCTCCTACTCCGTCGCCGACGGCTCACTCAGCCTCAAGCAGTAGAGCCTTTCCTGATCAGATACGGCCGGCGATGACAGGGGGAAGTTCCGGCTTCTCGTCGGCAATGCGATAGTTTGCGGCAAGTGCGACGACGGCCCCTTCGGCCGAAGCCTCGTCGGCAGCGTGAACGAGCGCTATCGGATCGCCCTCATTCACACGCGTTCCAAGCGGCAGCAGACCGGTGAAGCCGACACTGTGGTCGATCCTGTCAGCCGGATGGCGTCGCCCGCCGCCAAGGTCGATCACGCTCACGCCCACATCGCGGGCGTCGCAGGCCGCGAGCCAGCCGGTGCGCGATGCCGCAACAGGCCGCTCGATCGGTGCCTTACGCAGATAGGCATCCGGCCGTTCCAGAAGATCGGCCGGGCCGCCGAGCATATGCACCATGCGCGCGAAGATCTCCGCAGCCTTGCCGGAAGAGAGAGCATCCTGTGCCCTGCCCTCCGCCTCCATAAGCGAGCCCGCAATACCCGACTGCACGAGCATCTCGGCGGCAAAGGCAAGCACCACGGTTTCAAGGCGGGTACCGGTCTTTCGACCTGCCAGGAAATCGAGGCAGTTGCGCACTTCCACGGCATTGCCGGCGCTATCGGCAAGCGGCTGGTTCATGTCCGTGATCAGCGCAGATGTCTTCACGCCCGCGCCATTTGCTACTTCGACCAGCGAATGCGCCAGCACGATTGCCTGCTCCGGATCGGCCATGAAGGCGCCGTTACCTGTCTTGACGTCGAGCACCAATGTCTGAAGGCCGGCTGCAAGCTTCTTCGACAGGATCGAGGCGGTTATCAGCGGGATGGAATCGACGGTCGCCGTCACATCGCGCACGGCATAGAGCCGGCCATCGGCCGGCGCCAAGGCACCCGTCGGGCCGATGATGGCGCAGCCGACCTCCTTCACCACTTTGCGGAAGAGAGCGGCATCCGGGTTGATCGTATAGCCCGGAATGGATTCGAGCTTGTCCAGCGTTCCCCCGGTATGACCGAGGCCGCGGCCGGAAATCATCGGCACGGCCAGACCGCAGGCGGCAGCGATCGGGGCGAGCATCAGCGAGACGTTGTCGCCCACTCCCCCGGTCGAATGCTTGTCCGCGACTGGCCGATCGATGCCCTCCCAGGAGAGCATGTCGCCGGAGCGCGCCATGGCAAGCGTCAGCGCGACGGTCTCGGTGCGTGACATGCCCTTGAACCAGACCGCCATGGCAAAGGCGCCGATTTGGCCTTCCGACAGATTGCCGGCAGCCAGGGCTGCGATAAAGGCGTCGATATCATCGGTCGGCAGTTCGGCGCCGTTGCGCTTCTGGCGGATGATCTCCTGCGGGATCATCTCAATAGCTCGAGGCTGCCGCCGGCTTCGGCTCCGTGCCGCTGAGCACGGAGAGGATATTGTCGAGCAGGCCGGAGGCACCGAAACGGAACGTGGAGGGCATCGCCCAGTCCGGCGTCATGATGGTTTCCGCAAGGCTCAGATAAAGGGCAGCATCCGCAACGGTCGATATGCCGCCAGCCGGCTTGAAACCCACCTTGCGGCCGCTCTCTCTGATCGCGCGGATCATGATGTCGGCTGCTTCCAGCGTCGCGTTGACGGCAACTTTGCCGGTAGAGGTCTTGATGAAATCGGCGCCCGCTTCGATCGCCAGTTCCGAGGCACGGCGGATGAGGGCGGCATCCTTCAGCTCGCCGGTCTCGATGATGACCTTCAGGAGCACGGGTGCAACGCACTCGGCGCGCACGGCCGCGACCATATCGGTAACGGCCTTCTCGTTGCCTGCCATCAGCTTGCGATAGGGGATGACGAGATCGATCTCATCGGCGCCATCGGCGATCGCCTCACGCGTTTCGGCGGCGACATCAGCGATTTCCATGTCGCCGGAGGGAAAATTGACGACGGTCGCGATACGGACCGGGTGGCCCTTGCCGAGCAGGATGCGGGCATGGGCGACGAAACGCGGCCAGATGCAGATTGCGGCACTGTTGCCATAGGGTGTCTGCGCGCGGGCGCAAAGCGTATCGATCTGCTCCTGGGTGCAGTCGTCCTTCAGATTGGTAAGATCGAGAAGGGAAAGGGCGACAGCTGCCGTTTCGCGGCTGGAATGGCTATTCATATTCGCTTCCTCCACCGGCAATCAGTTTCCGGCAATCATTTCTTTGAGTATAGCGGCAAGACGGGCACCGCCAACCGGCGCCATGTCCTTGGTTTCCTCGTGGCTGAGCTCGTCTCCGGTCATGCCAGCCCCATAGTTGGTGATTACGGAGGCAGCCGCAACCCTCAAGCCCAGCATTCTTGCAATGATGACTTCAGGCACAGTCGACATGCCGACTGCATCGGCACCGAGAACACGGGCCATGCGGATTTCGGCCGGCGTCTCGAAGCTTGGGCCCGAGAACCACATGTAGACGCCGCTTGCGAGCGGGATATCAAGCGTCTTTGCTGCATCTCGCATGGCAGCCGAAAGCTCGGCGTCATAAGCATTGGTCATGCCGACGAAACGGTGGTCGCTCTCTTGCCCGATCAGCGGATTCATGCCGGAATAATTGATGTGATCGGCAATCTGCATGACCGAACCGGGCGGTATGTCCTCTTTCAGCGAACCCGCCGAATTGGTGAGAATCAGGGCCTCGACGCCGAGCGCCTGCAGAACCTCGATCGGCAGGCGCATGGCGTTGGCATCGCCCTTTTCATAATAGTGAACACGGCCGGAGAGCATGATGACCGGCACCGAGCCGAGATGACCGGCGACGACCTCTCCGGCATGGCCGGAGACGGCGCTGACCGGAAAACCCGGCAGATCCTTGTAGGGAATACGCACGACATCGGTGAGCTCACTGACCAGCGAGCCGAGGCCCGAGCCGAGCACGATGCCGTAGCGCGGTTTGAGCCCGCCGAGCAGAGCCGCGAGCAGATCGATGGTCGCGATCATCCGAGTTCCGTCTCAAAACTGAAGGGAAGAAGCTCTTCCATGGTCATGGTCTTCTTCACGCCGGCTTCGTCGCAAAGATAGATCTTCGTGTCCTTGGAGGCGAATTCCGAGATCTTCTGCCGGCAGCCGCCGCAGGGCGGGCAGAGCGGCAGTTTTTCGGCGATGACGGCCATTTCGACGATCTTCTTGGCGCCACCCATGATCATGGCGCTGATTGCCGTCGGCTCGGCGCACCAGCCCTGCGGGAAGGAGAGGTTTTCGATATTGGCGCCGGTATAGACTTTGCCATCCTCGGCGCGGATTGCCGCGCCGACGGGAAACTTGGAATAAGGAGCATGCGCGAAGGCCATGGCGCCGCGGGCGGCTTCGAACAGGTCGTGAGACATATCAACGCTCCTTCACATAGGGCACGCCGCCGGCCTTCGGCGGAATTGCAACGCCGATGAAGCCGGCGAGCAGAACACAGGTCAGGATATAGGGCAGAGCCTGGAAAACCTGTACCGGTACTTCGCCGATCAGCGGCACCTGTTTGCCCTGCATGAAATTCGCCAGCGCATCGAGGAAGCCGAAAAGCAGGCAGGCGAACATGACAGGCACCGGCCTCCACTTGGCGAAGACGAGAGCGGCGAGCGCGATATAGCCCTTGCCCGCCGACATGTCCTTGATGAAGGCAGCCGATTGGGCGATCGCCAGGTAGGTGCCGGCAAAGCCGCAGAGGATGCCGGCGCACATGACGGCGCGGTAACGCAGCCAGGAGACGGAAATGCCTGCCGTATCCACCGCTCCCGGATTTTCACCGACGGCGCGAAGACGCAGGCCAAAACGCGTGCGGTAGAGCACCCACCAGGAGAAGGGCACGGCGAGGAAGGCAAGGTAGGTGAGGATATTGTTGCCGGAGATCACGCCGGCATAGAGCGGGCCGATGATCGGCACCTCACGGATGGCATCGGCACCGGGGAGTATGATCGGCGCGAAACGGGCGTCGGGTGCCAGTTGCGGTGTGCGGCCGCCCTGCCCGAACCAGGCCTGGCCGAGCACGATGGTGATACCGGCGATGAAGAAGTTGATGGCGACCCCCGAGATGATCTGGTTGCCGCGATTGGTGATCGAGGCAAAGCCATGCACGAGGCTCAACGCCACCGAGCAGACCACGCCGGCACCGAGGCCTGCCCAGGCCGAGCCGGTGAGATAGGCGATGCAGGCGGCGGCGAAGGCCGAGCCCAGCATCTTGCCTTCGAGACCGATGTCGAAAATGCCGGCGCGCTCGGAAAACAGGCCGGCAAGTGCGGTGAAGATCAGCGGAATGGAGAGCCGGATCGTCGAGCTCAGAACATTGATGAAAACTTCATAATATTCCATCGTCTGTTCCTCAGGCTCGCTTGAACTGCTGGTAGATGAGCGCCATCGCCGGGCGGAACATATATTCCAGCGCGCCGGCAAACAGGATCACCAGACCCTGAATGACAAGGATCATCTCGCGGGTGATGTTGGGCATTTCGAAAGAAATCCAGTCGCCGCCCTGATAAAGGACGCCGAAAAGGATCGCGGCGAAGATAATACCGAGCGGGTGGTTTCGTCCCATCAGCGATACGGCGATGCCGACGAAGCCAGCGCCACCGACGAATTCCACCTGCAGACGGGCCGACGAGCCCATGACCGGGTTCAGCGCCATCATGCCGGCAAGCGCGCCAGAGAGCAGCATGGCGATGATGATGGTGCGCGCATGGGGCGTGCCGGCATAGGCGGCAGCTGTCGGGCTGATGCCCAGCGTGCGCATGTCAAAGCCGAGCTTGCTGCGCCAGACCAGCACCCAGACGAACCAGGCGGCAAACAGCGCGATGATGAAGGAGACGTTGAACGGGGCCGCACCGAGCTTGGCTCCGAACATCGTCATGACCCAGCCGAGCTTCGGAAGTTGTCCGCCTTCGAGGAAGGTGCGGGTTTCCGGCGCCATCTTGCCCGGCACGATCAGCACGTGCACCAGCAGATAGACCATGAGGGCGGCGGCGATATAATTGAACATGATCGTCGTGATGACGATGTGGCTGCCGCGCTTGGCCTGAAGAAAGGCGGGAATGAAGGCCCAGGCAGCGCCGAAAAGGCCGGCGCCGATAACGGCGATCGGCATCGTCACATACCAGGGCACATAATTGTCGAGCGCCAGCGCCACCAGCGCACAGCCAAGGCCGCCGATATAGGCCTGGCCTTCCGAGCCGATGTTGAAGAGGCCGGCATGGATGGCGACGGCAACCGAAAGGCCGGTGAAGATGAAGCTCGTTGCGTAATAGAGCGTGAAGCCGATGCCCTCGCCGCTGCCGAAGGCACCTTCGATGAGCAGCGAAAGCGCCGCCAGCGGGCTCTCGCCGATCAGCCAGACGACGAAGCCGGAGATCAGGAAGGCGACGATCAGATTCAATAGAGGGATCAGACCGTAATTGATCCATCTCGGTAGTGTTACGGAAGCAGTGCTCATCGAGGCCTCACGCGGCAATGCCGGCCATCATCAGGCCGAGGGTCTGTTCACCGGCATCGGGCGTCTTCTCGCCGACGACGTGGCCGGCGAACATGACAAGGATACGGTCTGAAAGGGCGCGGATTTCGTCGAGCTCGACGGAAACGAGCAGGATGGCCTTGCCCGCATCGCGCATCTCGATAATCCGGCGATGGATGAATTCGATGGCGCCGATATCGACGCCGCGGGTCGGCTGGCCGATGATCAGCATCTTCGGATCGCGCTCGATCTCGCGGGCGACGACGATCTTCTGCTGGTTGCCGCCGGAAAAATTCGCCGTCTTCAGCCGCGGGTTCGGCGGGCGAATATCGTATTTCTCGATCTTCTCCATGGCATCCTTGCGGATGGCTTCGAGATCGAGCAGCGGGCCACGACTGTAGGCCGGCCGGCGGTGATAACCGAGCACGGCATTTTCATATTCTTCGAATTTCAGGACGAGGCCCATATGGTGGCGGTCTTCGGGAATATGGGCGAGGCCAAGCTCGCGAAGACGGGCCGGATCGGCCTTGTCGATGGCCTGGCCGTCGAGCAGGATTTCGCCGGAGGCGGGCTTGCGGATGCCGGCGATCGCTTCCAGCAGTTCCGACTGGCCATTGCCGGCGACACCGGCAATGCCGACGATCTCGCCGGCGCGGACATCGAAGGAGACGTTGTCGACCATAGTCACGCCTCTGTTGTCCTTGACCGTCAGGTTGCGGACGGAAAGCATGACATCGGCAGGCTTTGCCTCGCCCTTCTGGACGCGCAGCAGAACACGGCGGCCAACCATGAGTTCGGCAAGCTCTTCGACCGTGGTCTCGCTGGTCTTGCGGGTGGCGACCATCTCGCCGCGGCGCATGACGGAGACAGTGTCGGTGATCGCCATGATCTCGCGCAGCTTGTGGGTGATGAGGACAACGGTCTTGCCCTCGTCGCGCAGCACGCCGAGGATGCGGAACAGGTGATCGGCCTCGGCCGGGGTCAGTACACCCGTCGGCTCATCGAGGATCAGGATCTCGGCGCCGCGATACATGGCTTTCAGGATTTCAACACGCTGCTGCAGGCCGACCGGGAGCTGCTCGATCAGCGCGTCCGGGTTGACCTCCAGGCCGTACTCGGTTTCCAGCCGCTTGAGTTCGGCGCGGGCCGATGCCACGCCCTTGGCCAGCAGCGCGCCGCCTTCGGCACCGAGCATGATGTTTTCGAGGACGGTGAAATTATCGACCAGCATGAAATGCTGGTGCACCATGCCGATGCCGGCAGCGATGGCCGCCTGGCTGTCCCTGATGGTGATGGGCTGGCCGTTGACGCGGATCTCGCCGCTGTCGGCCTGGTAAAAACCGTAGATGATGGACATCAGGGTCGATTTGCCAGCGCCGTTTTCCCCGATAATGCCATGGATCGAACCCTTGGCAACGGTCAGGTTGATGTCCTTGTTGGCGTGAACGGCGCCGAATTTCTTGTCGATGCCGACAAGTTCGATAGCAGGCTGGTCTGTCACAGCAGGCTCCAAATAAGAAAAGGGCGTATGGCGAAAATCCTTGTCCGCCATACGCCCGATCTCAGTTACGACTCACTTCGGGCAGGCGTTGTCCGTGGTGTAATCGTGGACCTTGACGGTGCCAGCAATGATGTCGGCCCTGGCCTTGTCGACGGCGGCCTGCATTTCCGGCGTGATCAGCGACTTGTTGTTCTCGTCCATCGCGGCGGCAACGCCGTCTTCCTTGACGCCGAGAGACTGGACGCCAGCCGTGAACTTGTCGTTCTTGGTGTCATTATAGGCGTTGTAGACGGCGAGATCGACGCGCTTGACCATCGAGGTCAGGACCGAACCCGGATGCAGGTGGTTCTGGTTGGAATCGACGCCGATCGACAGCTTCTTGTTGTCGGCTGCTGTCTGCAGAACGCCGAGACCGGTCGCACCGGCTGCTGCGTAAACGACGTCTGCGCCCTGGTCGATCTGGTTCTTGGCAAGCTCGCCGCCGCGAACCGGGTCGTTCCAGGCAGCACCGGTCGTGCCGGTCATGTTCTGGAAGACTTCGACGTCGGCCTTGACGGCGCGTGCGCCCTGCTCATAGCCGCATTCGAACTTGCGGATCAGCGGAATGTCCATGCCGCCGACGAAACCGACCTTGCCGGTCTTGGACGCCATGCCGGCGAGAACGCCGACGAGGTAGGAGCCTTCTTCTTCCTTGTAGAGGACGGAACGGACGTTCGGCTTGTCGACGACGGAGTCAACGATGATAAACTTGGTATCCGGGAATTCAGCGGCAACCTTCTCGACAGCCGAGGTCCAGGCGAAGGAAACGGCAACAACCGGGTTGAAGCCGCGGCTTGCGAAGTTGCGGATGGCCTGCTCGCCCTGGGTGTCGCCGGTCGGCTCGAAATCGCGATAGGCGATGCCGGTTTCCTTCTTGAACTTTTCAGCGCCGTTAAAGGCAGCTTCGTTGAAGGATTTATCGAACTTCCCTCCGGTGCCGTAAACGAGAGCCGGCTTGATGTCGGCGGCAAGCGCCGTCGTCGACATCGCTGCCACGGCAAGGAGGGTGAGAAGGGATTTTTTCATGAGTTTGCAGCCCTGTTGTTGCTATTTGTTTGGGGTCCTCCCGCAAGCCTTTTTCAGGCATGTCTGCGGAACCACCGACCTCCCCCCGGAGGCCTGGCTGCGTGCATCCTTGCATGGCTCAGCGAAAAATTCACCAGAAATTTTTCGGTTGGTAAAGATTTGCCATTATTGCCGAAAATCAGTCCTTTGGTGCTGAATTCTGGGCAAATCGACTGCTAAAATGCGAATTTTCTAACCAATGCCTTGGCGTCATCGGCACCATTATCTTCCCGTTCTGGTAGCTGCCGATTGCGCTCATCCACACCCTCCGGCCCCTGTTTGTCAGGCGGTAAAACGGCCTGCCACCGGCGGCTTCTTGTAGCCGATCATCCACAGCAGCAGCGACAGCACCAGAAGCACGGCAAAGGCCGGCTGCAGCATGAGCCATTGGAAGATGAAAGCGTAGAAACGCGGATGGACGTAATAGGAAACGGAGGACTGGAGCGCGACAAGCGTCGAGGGGCTGACATCCTCCCATGCATCCGACATCGGGGTCATGATCACTTGCGAGGATGCGACGGACTGGATCGAATCGATGGTACCGGCAATGACCGCAACTGCCAGCGCAAACAGACTGGCAAGACGCAACAAGAAACGCATCGATTCCTCCGACGACGGATAGGCCTGATTATACGGCGAGCCGCGCCATTCTCCACTCAGACCTAGAGATAGGTTGGCAACGGAGACGGCGCAATGGACGGCATTGCGCGTAGTTTTATCGGAAGAAGTCAAAAAACTGTTAGATTTGGGTTGATCGGTGAAAAATCATCGGTATATATCGCGCCGTTCCGACGATTTGCATCCTCTGCGGATGCGAACACCCAATAAGGACAGGTGGCCGAGTGGTTTAAGGCGCACGCCTGGAACGCGTGTGTACGTGAAAGCGTACCGTGGGTTCGAATCCCACCTTGTCCGCCATTTATCTCTTCTATGCCGCTGTTTTTGCATTGATATTCTAGGGCATGCCTATCTCGTCCCCACTTTGCTACGGGTGTTGGAGCGAACAAGGGTGAATTTGTGAAATCGTATCGCCTGCGCCATTGTCGCTGCTTTCGACTCTCGCAAATGAACGGCACCGGCAAACCTTCTGCTAAAGGATGATCCGGCGCAAAATGACTCCTTCCGGTTTTTTTGAGACTGCCGCCAGACCTAACCTCAAATTGGCGATTGAGGAGGACGACGATTATCGCCTAGCCGTGAATGCAATCCTGAGCGTGGATGCGTTTTACGGCATACTCTTTGAGTATCTGAAAGATACCAGTCACCTGATCATAGACGCGGTCCTGTCGCAGCCTTCGGACTCGCCGCGCGTTGCTCCGCAGCTCGCTTCTTTCTGATTTCCTCACGGAGGCGATCAAGTTCCTCAATCGCGTGGTCGATCTCATCTTCGCCCCGATCGATCTGCAAACGTTGCCCCAGCAACTGGGACGCGCCACTTGCAATGAGCCCCTGACAATGCGCCTATATGCGAGCTTTCTGCCGGCCCAGAAGGTATCACCATAATCGATAAGTTCGCGCTCCAGGTGGATCGCTGAAGCCAATGTAGCTGGCGAGGGCAGCCTGCCCGCGGCATCTCGATAATCGACAGCAGAATTCACGACATCAGCGCATTGGGAAAGAAGTTCCTCAGGCCTTCCGGCGCCGCGTACCACGCGGATAATATTCGCAGCGAGTTGGAGGAGCGCAGCATTAACCTGCTGCTGCGCATCGTTCGTCTCGATCTGCTGCGAAGTGTTCTGTGCGACAACAGACAGTTTTGGTTTCTCGGATTGACCAGTCATAGAGATTGCCGGTTTCCTGCATTCAGACCAGCATCGGACGTTGGGCGTGCATTGGCAAGTTATGCTTTAGAACACACGTCGAACCCAGAAATGAGGGAGCCGTGCCAGTTTCCGAGGATGTGAGCCAACACTAGTTTGATTGACATGCACGCGAGCAATGCCACTGTGTCGACGAACGCGAATTGGAGCCCGCCATGACCCCCGCTCGTTTCACCGAATGCCTTCTGCACATTCGCTGGACGCCAATCAATCTTGCTAGCGCGTTGCAATGCGATCTCTCATGGGTGGAAGCACTGGAAGCTGGGAGCGTCGAAGTGCCCGCCGGATTAGCTGCATGGCTGGAGACGCTTGCTCAGTGCCATGAGGCAACCCCAATTCCTACGACCTATCGCGGGCGGGACACGAGTGAAAGGAGAAGTGGATGGCAAAAGTCACTGTTTATCGCGCCAGAACCTACGACGTCACACATGACGAATATGAGCTTTCCAGCCGATACTGGACGCTTGAAAGCGCGGATAGTGCGAAACTCACGATTGATGAGACCCCAGCAGTTGACGTCGACGAAGCCGATGTGAGCCCCGAGGGATGTACCGATCGGGATTACGGCCCCAATCGACTTGGTGGTTTCCAGACAACCGTCCGTTCGTGAAAGCAGGCGACGATCTGCGGTGACCGAAGAATATCAGCCGAAATACAAATAGCGGGAGACGTGGCCTGGAGAAGGCAAGCAGGATTTCACAGGCTATGACGGGGGAAGACACCGTCGGCCGCATCCGGCTCGATGCTTTTGCAGTCTCGCGGACCGATCACGCCGGCGATGGCGCGGCGCTTTCCGTGCCCAAACCGATCGATAGACGGCTGTAAAAACAGCGAAAGTTCTGCGTCCATGTCCGTCATCGGCACCTCCAATCAAAGGTGCCAATCTCAAACCAAACTTGCCTCAATCTGCCAATGTAGTGCTAGCCACACCTGTAGCGCCCAAGAACTATTGACAGAATCATGGATATTCATACCTTGGCTCGACAAATTTGCTCAAGCGTGCCGATGATCACGTGTTATCACAGCAAGCTAGCAGCAACCATGGCCGCTAATTTTAATCTAACTTCGGTGAAGTGATGAAAAAATAGTAATGATGCGGCACCACCTCCTTACAGACAACAAGCAACGCAAATAAAATATGCGAGTCTAGCGAAGATGTATTACGGCCTGAACGGTTTGGATGCGAAGATTGAAAAGTATGTCCCATATAATGATGGATTTTATGTGGAGTTAGGTGCGAATGATGGGGTTGATCAGTCCAACACTTTATATTTCGAGCGCCATAGAAACTGGAGGGGCGTATTAGTTGAACCGACACCTCATAACTATCTAAAGTGCCTTGCTAATCGAGCAGCTTATAATCATATTTTTTGCAATGCGTGCGTTTCATTTGATTACAAGGATCGCTTTGTCGAGATGGCATTTGCAAACCTTATGTCCGCTCCAATTGGACTTGAGTCTGATATAGCGGACCCAATGGCTCACGCTGAAATTGGGAAACAATTTTTAGCAAGCACTGATAGGATTTTCACATTTGGTGCAGTCGCTAAACCTTTGAACGAGCTTTTAATCACGTCTAACGCACCTAAAGAAATTGATCTCTTGTCTTTAGATGTAGAGGGCGCAGAAATAGAGGTTCTTAAGGGAATAGATCATGAGGTTTTCAGGTTCAAACATATGTGTATTGAGTGCAGGGATATTGCAAAGCTAACGATTTACTTGAATTCAATGGGATACGGGTTACAGGAACAGCTAAGTCCGCACGATTTTATGTTTGTGAATAAAGCTTCTTAATGGTTTCAGTTTCGACTGAAAGGATGTTTTTTATCCGAACCGCCGCGAGGCACGAACGGCTCGAAGAATGACCACTCTTGATCTGACATTAAACACCGGATCATGACTGCTCCTAGAAAGCAGTGTTGAATCACTTTCTTGCCGAGTTGGGAAGCTCTCATGTAAGAGCTTCCTCGACGCCCCTGGGGGGTCGAGGAAGGTCTAATCGGAAAGTCCGCGATGAAAGCCCCTTCGAGGTGGCAACCGAGGAGGCCCGGTCAGCACGAGGGATCGGGCCTCTGCCTTTTGCGAAATCTCCGACATTTTACGGATATCTTTCGGCCCCGGCTGTCACTGTCCAGCGGTGCGCCGAGCATGGCCGGTTACCACGGCGTAGGCATCGCGCCTCGGCCAGCGTAACGCGGAAAATAGCGCTGGCCGAAAGCATCGAAATGACGGCGCAACAAGGGTTGCGGCATGTCACACGTTTTTCACGCGACAGTGTACAACCCTACGATTAGGTTCTCACTTAAAACGTGTTCGCGGGCCGTATCGCTGGAGTACTGCGTAATGAAACTCGACACCTCGACCGAATTTGATCAAGTTATTCTCATCTTCCAGGATTCCGGCCGGCGCTTGACCGTTAGAACTGTCCAGGAGGCTGCCAACGCTTTGATGAAAGATTGGCCGTCGGACGATGGTGAGGAGTTTTTATCTGCGGTGAAAGCCTGTCTCGACGTTATGACCGGAAAAGCCAATAGCAGGGAGCTTCGAAGCGCTATCCTCCGAGCAGCTAACGAAGCTGGCGTGGCCTCGGTCGCCGTACTTCACTGAAATCTTCGCACGTATCGCGCCGCTCGTCGGCCGAACCGCATGGTCGCTTTTATCCGCGAAGCGATCGAAGAATATATTGCAGCGTCGCGTCGCTTCAGAATCGAATATGTAGGCGTAGCTGGCGACTCTAAGCGGCTCGATTTAGAACCCTTCTTCCATATTACAAACATAGACGCTGTGATCGCCGTGGTCGGTGATCCACCCGCGGTCATCTATCTGCTCGCTCTCTCCACTTCCCGAACGCACTTTAAGGTCTCTGCCTGTGCGCAGCAGGATATTGTCATGGAGTGTGGTTGCTTTTTCCGGGAAGGAAAAGCGGTAGTAATATGGTGACATACAGCCACCTCCAACCTCGCGGGCATAGATCGGCAAGCTGAACTGATTGTAGCGACTACCAAAGAATTCTCCGACGACGGCTACATCGATAGGCGGCATGTTTCCCGGAGTGCAAGCACTCGAAATCTTGCTCTCCATAGCCTTCAGACTTGCCCTAACCGCGTCAGAGACTGGTATGGTGATGTTGATTGCGTTTTCATCAGCGTAATAAGCTATTGTGCCTTCGTTGAAAGCGCACTCAAGCGGGTCCGGAAAGACTTGCTCCGCCCATTTATCTGCAGCGACACGCGACGTGGGGAGAAGAGCGGTTGTTGACAGCAGCAACGTTGCGACAACGCCTTGAATGGTCGAATAAAGCAACATGATCAAATGCCCCAACCTTGGTTTCAAGCTACACGTTACCCGGTATTTTTCAACCGAGTTTCCACAAGCTCGATGTCACTCAACAATGATGATGGGGTGATGGGGGTCAGGATGCTGGCGGAAGTACGATTTCTGCCTTGCTGGGTGAATCCGGAGATGATGGGACGGTGGCGGGGTCCAGCCCAAACTTCACTCCGCAGAATAAAAGCGTGACCAAAATAAAAAAGGAAAAGCCAGCCGACCCCATGAGTACGCCAAAGCATGGTCAAGTCCGGCATCTTGCCTGCATCCGTTGTGGCGGATGTCGTGCGCGGCGCGGTTGCGAGGCTGGATACGACCGATCATTTCGGCGCGGGTGCGGCCGTGCGCCACTATTTCGAAAGCTGGCTGTCGAAGTAGATAATCTTCGCTGGGTGCATAGGATGCATAGGCAGTTTTCAACTGCTCTATAGGAAATGTCAGATTCAATGCCTGTCATGTCACAGTCTGACATTTCCCACACGGCGTATGGAAAATCCTATGCAAGTTATGCATCCTATGCAGAGAGGTATTTGAAAGTCCCTCATCAGAGCGGGATTCTGGTTGGCTGCCGCGATGAACATCCATTTCGACGAGAGCATCCGTGCGGCTTGGCGTTGTCACGTAGGCAGCGCCTTTGCCTCAGCTTTTCCCCGCGTTTTCGACCTTCCAAAGAGCCGCGTTCACGCGGTTTTTCCCCGCACTGACGATCATCTGGCCGTTGACGATCCGACCGCAGTGTTTGCGCAGGAAGCCGCTGAAACGCGCGGTATTCAGCCGCCCGCGCTCGATGAACTCTGACAGGGCATCAATCAGCCCCTCGTGCCGGCGGTTGCCGATCGGATCGAAGGCTCCCTCGTCCACCATCCTGGCAATGTCGGCCGCGACCCAGGGCTTGCCGGCCGGCAGGGCTGAAATGATCGCCGATGTTCGTTCCTTCTCCGGGTCGTTGTCCCGGATCTTTACCGCATTGCCGAGCGGATCGGGCAGGCCGAGCCAGACGAGCGCGGAGCGGACGAGGTTTGACCAGTGCTCGAAGGAGCCGAGCGCCGGCGAGACCTTGTCGGCCTCTTTGGCGACGAATGCCCGCAGGAGCGTCAAGGCTGATATGACGATCTCCACCCGCTGCCGGCGTGCGTCCTCGATGACGTCGCTCTCGAAGACGCGCTCTTCCGGCCGCTCGACGCCGGCATCGAGATTGATCAGCACAACGCGCCGCGTCAGGTCGCCGGCAAAGCGCAAGCCGTTGCCTGTGGCGCAGAACATGACCGCCGTTGCCGAATCCAGCGAGACGGTCTTGCCGAGCGGGCGAATATTGACTTCCTCCTGGGACAGGACCTGGCAAAGGTGATCGGAGCGGAGCGCCACCGACAGATTGTCTAGATTGATGAAACTGTCGCCCTGCAGGAGCCGCGACTCCAGGACCTTGCGCAGCTCGTTATCGTCGCCCGCATAGGAGTTGACCGCTGCGGCCCGGCCGGTCGCCAGAATGGCGGCAACGTCCACCAGCTTGGATTTGCCGGTGCCGGGCGCCGTCGCATTCACCCCGAACAGCGGCGCGGTTTTCAGGCTGGGGCGGATGATCGCCGTCAGGATCATGGCGAGCGCTGCCGATTCATCGACGCCGCTGACGAAGGGGAAGCTCGCGACAAGCTTCCTGATGCTTTCCAGCGCTGTCACGGCTGCTGCCCTGTCCGGGCATTCGGGGATTTCGGGCCATGTCTTGTCCGATTCGAAGAGGATGCCGGATTGCCGGTCGAAGCCCTTGATGTTGATGATGGTGCCATCGCTGCGCATCATCGGCAGGGACACGACCGCCCTGATCTGCGGGAAAGGCCATTCCCCGTGTCGGGCAATGACGGATCTGGCGACCAGCGCCGGGCAGGACACAGGCCTATGGCCGAGCGTCACTCTCGCGTCGGGTTTCAGCCAGCGTATGTGTTTCGTCAGTATTTCGGTCATCGCATCCTCATCGGCGGGGACCAGCACCGTCTTTTCCTTCCCCGCAATGCGGACGGCGCGAAACAGGACCGTGTCGCGGGCATAGAGCGGCGCGCCGGCCTCGATCGCCAAGCGGCAGGCATTCGTCACCGCTTCCGAAAGATCGGCTTCATCGAAGAGCAGCGTCGGCCGGTCGTCTCCCTCTCTGGCCGGTGGCGGCATGTCACGGACGACTGCTTTGCGCCGCGACGCGCGGCCGACGCGCTCGACCGTTACAGGCTTTTCGTCCTGTGCAGCCGGTAGCGCGAAGGGGCGCACCGTGGCCTGCATGAAGGCGTCGATCTCGGCTCGTGTCCATCCATCGTCCAGCGCATCGGCGCAATCCCAGCCGCGACCGGGATAGAGGCCCGCCCGCCAGTCTTCGACGCGATAGGTCTCACGCTCGCTTGCGGCACCGATATCGGCAAAGCCGACGAGCCGGACACGGGAGCCGAGGCTCGTCAGCTGCGCGGCGATTTCATTTGCCGCCGCCATGCCCGGGGGATCGAAATCCGGCCAGATGAGCACGTCGCGGCCTGATAGCGGCGACCAATCGGTGTGCTTGACGCCCTGCGTTCCGCCCGCCCAGGAAACGACCGCCCGCCCGCTCGATTCATGCAGCCTGTCGCGGCACTTCTCGCCCTCGACGATCAGCACCTGTCGGTCGCCGATATCCTGCAAACCATAGATCGGCCGGGGCTTCGGGAACGGGAAGCGGCACCATGTTTCGGTCCCGTCCGGCAGACGGACAAACATCACCATCGGCGTTTCCTTAGCCCCATCGGCGAGATCATGGCGCAGCACATAGCCTGATAGAGAGCCGTCGGCATTGCGATAGGGAAAGACCATCGAGGGCGCGAATGAGCCCCATTCGGAGCGCTCGCCCTTGCGCTTGGGATTGTAGAGCCGCACGCGCTGGCCGGCCCGCAACAGATCCGCCGGCGGCGGGATCGGCGTTACGCCCTCATAGGGATCAGGCGCCTCGACCGTTTTCGGCCGAAGGTTCGGCCGGCTGCTGACGCCGCCGCCGAGGATGCGGATGGCTTCGGGCAGATCGACGCCCTTCACCTCGCGCACGAAATCAAGCACATCGCCCTTCCTGCCGCAGCCGAAGCAATGGAAGCGCTCGATACCGTCATTGCCTGTGAAGATCGTGAAGGACGGGGTGTCTTCCGCATGGAAGGGGCAGCAGGTTTCAAGCTCCTGCCCGTTGCGATCGAGCTTGTAGCCGTGTTGCGAGACGGTCAAAGCAAGCGACACGTCACGGCGCAGACATGCGATATCGTTCACGTCCATCTTCGACGGCGTGTATTCAGGTATTCGGAGCATGGCATTGTCCCGTTTCAGACGGTGCGGTTGGCGGTTTCGGCCGGCGCCTTGATGTGGCTCTCGATGAAAGCCTGCAGATCCGCAGGGCGAAACAGCGTGCGCCTTCCGACCTTCACAAAGCCAAGCTGGCCGGCCCTCATCTGCCGGTAGAGGGTGGGGCGACTAAGGCCGGTCACCTCGATGACTTCCTTGAAACTAAGCAGGATTTTCGGGCTGGCTTCCACGGTTTCTCTCCAGGTCAGATTGTGTCTGACCGGATTCGTAGAGGCAGAAAGTTGAGCGAAAGAAATAGCGCGGAGTGCTTGATGGCCTCGAGGCAGCCTTGCGCTTTCGGGCCTCTCCGCTCGCTGCCTGACATGGCCTCATTGGCGATGTGGCTCCGCGCGTCGCCTGCATCATCCACTTCCTGAAGACACCAAAAATGGACCGCGCCTTTAAACATTGCGTGCTTTCAGGCCCGCGCCCGGTAAGGCTTGGCAAAGCAAAAGCCGATAACAAAGGGGCGTGGCGTGATCCGGAGCGAGAGGGGTGGCAAGGGCTGCTGCCCGCCGGGGCGCGACCATCCGGGGACCTACCATGAAGAAACTCATCATTGCGGCCGCCTTTGCGGCATTCCTGCCTGTGATGGCCCAGGCGGAAACGCTGGAATTTCCGAGCGACGATCCGGTCGCGACCGTCACCATTCCCGACAACTGGGGACCGAAGGAAACGGAGACCGGCATAGACGCTTCGTCGGCCGATTCGGCGATCTATCTTTCGATCGATGTTGCCGATGAGAAGACCAGCGACAAGATCATCGACGAAGCCTTCGCCTTCCTGCAGAAGAACGGCGTGAGCATCGAGGAGAAGACCCAGAAGGAGTCCGAAGCCGAGATCAACGGCATGAAGATGAAGACCTTCGATTGGGATGGCACCGACAAGGAAGGCGCCGTCAATATCGGCGTCGCCGTGCTTTCGCCTGCTGAAGGCAAGCTGCTCCTGATCACCTACTGGGGCACTAAGGGCAAGCAGGACGCCCATGACGACGAGCTGATCGCCATCATCAGCTCGCTGAAGCCGGCCGGCTGATCTTGTCCGACGCGATGCGAGGCGCTGCCAGCAAGGCGGCGCCTTTTTCATGCGGGAACAAGTGCGCGCCGGCGCGGTTCCTTTCCCATGGCAAAAACAGGCACGATCCGCATCGGCATATCGGGATGGACCTATGCGCCCTGGCGCGGTGTCTTCTATCCCAATGGATTGGCTAGGAAGAGCGAGCTTGCCTATGCCTCCCGGCAATTTCCCTCCATAGAGATCAACGGCACGTTCTATGGGCTGCAGAAGCCGGATGTTTTCGCCCGCTGGCGTGACGAGACGCCGGATGGTTTCGTCTTTTCGGTCAAGGGATCGCGCTACATCACTCATCTGCGGCGCCTACGCGACATCGAAACGCCACTCGCCAATTTCCTCGCCTCCGGCCTGCTGCGGCTGGGGCCAAAACTCGGGCCGATCCTCTGGCAATTTCCGCCAAACCTGACATTCGATGCCGACCTGTTCGCGCGCTTTCTGGCAATGCTGCCTGGAGATACAGATGCTGCTGCCGAAATCGCGAAGCAGCATGACGAACGGCTTGATGGCCGTGCCTGGACGAAGAGCGAGACGACGCAGCCCATGCGCCACGCGCTGGAAATTCGCCACGACAGTTTCTGCACGCCCGAATTCATCGAATTGCTGCGTGAACACAAAGTCGGGCTGGTGATCGCCGATACCGTGGAATGGCCGTTGCTGATGGATGTGACGGCCGACTTCATCTATTGCCGACTGCACGGATCGGAACAGCTTTATGTCAGCGGCTATAGCGATGAGGCGCTTGATCGCTGGGCTGGACGCATCGATGCCTGGACGCACGGAATCGAGCCTGATGATGCCAGCCGTATCAAGCCGCCGCTGAAACGCTCGGCGAAGGGCCGCGATGTCTATGTCTATTTCGACAACGATGTGAAGGTACGCGCGCCGGCCGACGCCCGATCGCTCGCCGAGAGGCTCGGTGTCGCCCACCCGCCTGACGACAGTGTCATCGTCAATCAGAAACGCCGCGGCGGCAGGCTTGTGGTAGAAGAGCCGCGCCGGCATTGGCCGACGCCGCGTTCCGTTTCTTAGACCAGCACGGCCTGATCGGTCCGATCCTCGGCGCCAAAGAATTTCAGATAGCGCTCGACTTCGGCCGGTTCGCCGGTCGCCTTTTGCGGATTGTCCGAGAGCTTCACCGCCGGGCGGCCATTGGCGTCGCTCACCTTGCAGACGATGGAAATCGGCAGGAAGTCGGAACTGTCGTTCGGCGCGCAGCCGGCGAAGTCATTCGTCAGGTTCGTGCCCCAGCCGAAGCTCATGCGCACGCGTCCTTCGAAATGCTTGTAGGTGTCGATGATCGCATCGACATCGAGGCCATCGGAGAAGATCAGGAGTTTCTGGCGCGGGTCGCGGCCCATCTTCTTCCACCAGTCGATGATCTTTTCGCCGCCTTCGACCGGCGGGGCGCTGTCCGGGCGAAAGCCGGTCCAGTCGGCCACCCATTCCGGCGCGTCGCGCAGGAAGGCGGCCGTTCCGAAGGCGTCCGGCAGGACGATCAGCAGGTTGCCGCCATAGAGCTTGTTCCAGTCGCGCAGCACCTTGTAGGGCGCGTTCTTGAGCTGCTCGTCGGTCTCGGCAAGGGCTGCCGCCACCATCGGCAGCTCATGCGCATTGGTACCGACGGCTTCGAGATCGGAATCCATAGCCAGCAATACATTACTGGTGCCGGTAAATGCCGGACCGATTCCTTCCTTCAGCGCTTCCACGCACCAACGCTGCCAGAGGAAGCTGTGGCGGCGGCGGGTGCCGAAATCGGAAATGCGCAGGCCCGGCAATTCACGCAGCTTTTCTACCTTGGCCCACATCTTGGCCTTGGCGCGGGCATAGAGCACGTCAAGCGTGAAGGGACCCATCGTCTTCATGGCTGCGCGCGAGCGCAGCTCGTTGATGATGGCGAGGGCCGGGATTTCCCACATGGTCGTTTCCTTCCACGACCCATGGAAATCCAGCACATACTGGCCGTCTTTCTTGGAGAGCTCATATTCCGGCAGCTGGAAATTGGAGAGCCAGGCCAGGAATTCCGGCTCGAAGATCTGTGCGCGGCCATAGAAGCTGTTACCGGCGAGCCAGATCATCTCCTTCTTGGCGAGCCTGAGCGTGCGCGCATGATCGAGATGCTCGCGCAATTCGCCCTCGTCGATCTGTTCTGCAAGGCGCACGCGCTTGGTGCGGTTGATGAGCGTGAAAGAGGCATTGACCTCAGGATAGAGCTTCCAGATCATCTGCAGCATCAGAAGCTTGTAGAAATCCGTATCGATCAGACTGCGAACGATCGGATCGAGTTTCCAGGTATGATTGTAGACGCGCCTAGCGATATCGGTCCTGGCCATGAAACTCCTGCCTGTCCGTCAATCCGGTCAGGTGCGGCCCTGGAACGGCCAGCGCACAAACCGGCTCGTGCGCTTTCTTATCGAAAAATCGATCGGCAAAGTCCAGAAAAAACAACAGGCAACGTCCCGCAGCAGGAATGGCTGCGGGACGTGGTTTAAATGCCTGACATCCGCACGTTATTGTGCGGGTGCCGCGGGCTGAGCCGGGGCTGGGCTGGCGTTCTGCGCGGGAGCGGCTGGAACCTGCGACTGCATTGCCTGGCCCGGCTGCTGCGGAGCGACGTCATTGGCTTGCCTCTGGCCCCAGATCTCGACGGGGATCCAAATGAGGAAAGCCAGCACGAGGGCGGCCACCAGCACCGTCAGGATGCGACGACCCGTGCGGCCCTGCCTGGCCTTCAAAGGCGAAATCTGCTCTTCGGCGTGCAGCTTCTGATCGGACTTTTCCCAACGCGTTTCGGTGTGCGTCATGGTCGTCTCCTTCGGTTATCCGCGGGCGAGGCTCGCGGAACTTCGGATGAGAAACGAGGAGCCGTGCCGGATGGTTCCGAAGGGGATCTGGGCATGTCGTTATCGCAAGACCCCGCCATGCTCAGCGGCGTAGACAAATTCACCGAATGACGAAATTAGGATCTTTGTTGGCGCGCTGCCAATCGAGCCATCAAAGCCGTCGGAGCCAAATCGTATCCTGTTGCCCTCTCACCGGACCAGTTGAGCCCACAAAAGAGACCATCCTTGGGCTTGCTGCCGATCAAAATTTGTCCAAGCCGCCTAGGTCCATTGATGATGCGATCATGGGAGCCTCAAGTCCAAACCGAGCATACTGCTAAGGGCGAAGGCGACGAGCCCCACGCCTAGGAGCGCCAGCGCGAAGACTGCGGCCATCTTGCCGCCCGTGCGTAGTACCGCTCGCCTGTTTCCCTTCTCTCCTCGATCGTAATGCCACTTGATGGCGAAGAACATGGCCGTTCCTAAAGCGAAAACCTTAAACGTAACGAAGACTACAGGGACCCAATCCATTTTAAGGACTCTCATGTGCATCAGCTACGCGCCTTATGATCTCATCTCAGGCAAACGCATACTTCCTATTATGCAACGCAGATATGTAATAGCAGGTGGCAGTTTCCTGGCCTGTGTCGTGGGGTCGGGAATGACCGCTCAGGGCCGGAAACGGACATTGGCGGCGCTTGCTCAATAGTTCCGCGCTTTTGCGCGACGCGCGCTACAGCATCGGCCCGAAAATCGGAATCGATTTTCGGAAAGCCTGATACGTAAGATCAAAGAGTTAGAACGTCCTTTGTGCGTCCAAACGGACGCACGGCGCTCTAGTACCCCGCCTTGCGATCGACGACGAATTGCAGCGGCTCGCCGCGTTCGAAGCGGGCGATCTGGGTCTCGACATGACGGAAAAGCGCGTTCTCTTCGGAGATCGCAGCGTCATGCGGGGTGATGAAGACAGTCTCCAGATGCCAGAGCGGATCGTCCGCCGGCAGCGGTTCGACCTCGAAGACATCGAGCGAGGCGCCGCCGAGCACGCCGCCCTCGATCGCCGCAACGATATCGGCCTGGACCTGGCTCTTGCCGCGGCCTGCATTGATGAAAACCGGTTTGCCGAGCGCACCGCCCTGGCGGAGCCTGGCGAAAAAGGCCTTGTTGTACAGGCCCGTGGTGTCGGGCGTCAGCGGCAGCAGGCCGACGACGATATCGGTCTTCGACAGGAAGCCATCGAGCTCCGAGCCGTCGAAGGTTTCGATGCCTTCAACCTCTTTCTTCGAGCGCGACCAGCCGATCACGTTGAAGCCCATGACCCTGAGCTTGGCGACGGCATCCTGGCCGAGAATACCGAGGCCCATGACACCGACGGTGATTTCGGCGGCTTCCGGCGGGACGAGCTTGCCCCAGACCCTGTCGCGCTGGTCTTTGTCGTGCTCGCGCTGCAGGCGCAGGTGCATGAGGCATTGCATGACCACCCATTCGCTCATGCGCGTCGTCAGGCTGCGATCGACGAAGCGAACGATCGGGATGTCAGGCAGATCGGGAATGGACAGGATGCTATCGACCCCGGCGCCGCCGGAAAAGAGCACCTTCAGGTTCGGCGCGCGCTGGAAGATATCGGCATCCGGCTTCCAGAGCAGCGCGTAATCGACACCGGTCAGGTCGAGCGCCTTGTTCGCGGGATCGGCTGAATTGATGCTGCCGCGATCGGCAAAGGCGGTCTTGAGGATGCGGGCAACGGTATCAGGGTCGAACTTGAGATCGACGAGAATGGGAGGTCTTGCTGACATGATCTTCTTTACTGCTGCCCGTCTTTTACTGCTGAATTGCCGGCGTCGGCACCGCCTCGATGTTGAAGGCGGCGGCCATCAGCGCCCTGGTATAGTCATCCTTCGGCGCACGGAAGATATCCGCTGACGGCCCCTGTTCCACCACCTTGCCGAAGCGCATGACGATGACGTCATTGGCAAGCGCCTTGACCACTTTCAGGTCGTGGCTGATGAAGAGATAAGCAAGTTCGTGCTTCTTCTGCAGATCGCGCAAGAGATCCACCACCTGCGCCTGCACGCTCATATCCAGCGCCGAGGTCGGCTCATCGAGCATAACGAAGCGTGGCTTCAGAACCATGGCGCGTGCGATCGCGATGCGCTGGCGCTGGCCGCCGGAGAATTCGTGCGGGAAGCGCCAGCGGGTGAGCGGATCGAGGCCGACTTCTTCAAGCGCCCAGCAGACGCGCTGGTCGCGCTCTTCGGCCGAGAGCGAGCGCTCGTGCACTTTCAGGCCTTCGGCAACGATATCGCCGACGGACATGCGTGGGCTCAGCGAGCCATAGGGATCCTGGAAGACGACCTGAAGCTGATTGCGCAGCGGTCGCATATCGGTGAATGAATAGCTTGCTATATCTTTTCCGACGAAGGAAATGCGCCCCTTCGAGGAGATGAGACGCGTGAGCGCCAGCCCCAGCGTGGTCTTGCCGGAGCCGGATTCGCCGACGACCCCGAGCGTCTGCCCCGCTCTGAGCGTCAGGTCGATGCCGTCGACGGCCTTCACGTGATCGACGACCTTGCGCATGAAACCGGCCTTGATCGGAAACCAGACCTTGATGTCATTGCCTTCCATGACAACAGGCTTGGAGGCGTCGGTCACCGGCGGCTCGCCGCGCGGTTCGGAGGCAAGCAAATGGCGCGTATAGTCATGCTTCGGATCGGTGAAGACCTCTTCCACCGGTCCGGTCTCGACGATCTTGCCCTTGGTCATGACGCAGACGCGGTCGGCGAATTTGCGCACGATGCCGAGATCGTGGGTGATGAAGAGCATGGACATGCCGTGCTCGCCCTTCAGCTTGCGCAAGAGTTCGAGGATCTGCGCCTGGACCGTGACGTCGAGCGCGGTGGTCGGCTCGTCGGCGATCAGCAATTCGGGCCGATTGGCGAGCGCCATTGCGATCATCACACGCTGACGCTGGCCGCCCGAGAGTTCATGCGGATAGGCTTTCAGCCGTTTTTCCGGCTCGCGGATGCCGACCTGGTTCAGCAACTCCAGCACGCGGGTACGCGCCGCCTGCCCGGTCATACCCTGATGCAGTGCGAGGATTTCGGCAATCTGCTTTTCGATCGTATGGAGCGGATTGAGCGATGTCATCGGCTCCTGGAAGATCATGGTGATGTCGTTGCCGCGAACTTCGCGCAATTCGCGGTCGGAGGCCTTCAGCAGATCCTTGCCCTTGAAGAAGATCTCGCCGCTCGGATGGCTTGCCGAGGGATAGGGCAGAAGCCGCAGGATCGAATTTGCAGAGACCGACTTGCCGGAACCGGATTCGCCGACGAGAGCGACAACCTCGCCCTTATGGATATCAAAAGAGATGCGATCGACGGCAAGCGAGGTTTCGCCACCCTGATGGAAGGCGACCGAGAGATCGCGGACGGAGAGCAGCGTTTCACTCATTGGAACGTCTTTCTCGGATCGAAGGCATCGCGCACCGCTTCGCCGATGAAGATCAGCAGCGACAGCATGATCGACATGGTGAAGAAGGCCGTCAGCCCGAGCCATGGCGCCTGAAGATTGGCCTTGCCCTGGGCGATCAGTTCACCGAGCGAGGGAGAGCCCGGCGGCATGCCGAAGCCCAGGAAGTCGAGCGAGGTCAGCGTGGTGATCGAGCCTGAGAGGATGAAGGGCAGGAAGGTCAGCGTCGCGACCATCGCATTCGGCAGCATATGCCGCCACATGATGGTGCGGTTGTTGACGCCGAGGGCGCGAGCGGCCCGGACATATTCGAAATTGCGGGCGCGCAGGAACTCGGCACGCACGACGCCGACGAAGCCCACCCAGGAGAAGAGCAGCATGATGCCGAGCAGCACGAAGAAGCCGGGCGGCAGGATGGCGGCGATGATCAACAGAATGTAGAGCACCGGCATCGAGGACCATATCTCGATGAAACGCTGGAAAAACAGGTCGGTCCAGCCGCCGAAATAACCCTGAATGGCACCGGCCGTCACGCCGATGACGGCCGAGCAGATGGTGAGTACCAGGCCGAAGAGAACGGATATGCGGAAGCCATAGATGACGCGGGCAAATACATCGCGCGCCTGATCGTCCGTGCCGAGCCAGTTGAGATTGCCGAGCCTGCAGCCGGGATCATCGACGCCCTGCGGATAGGCCGAGCAACGCTCCTGCGCCGACATCAGCCAGAAGGGCGCGGTTGGGGCCGAATGCGGGATATTGGAATTGACCGACTGATAGGAGTAGCGGATCGGCGGCCAGATCATCCAGCCGTTGGCGTTGATCTCATCCGATATGACGGAGGAGCGGTAGTCCGTCTCGGCCAGGAAGCCGCCGAACTTCTCTTCGGGATAATCGACGATGACAGGGAAAAGGATCTCGCCCTTGTAGGAGGCGATGATCGGCCTGTCATTGGCGATGAATTCGGCAAAGAGGCTGAGCACGAAGAGGACGAGGAACAGCCAGAGCGACCAGTAGCCGCGCTTGTTGGCCTTGAAGTTCCGCCAGCGCCTGATGTTGGTGGGCGACAGCAGGCCTTTGCGGGGCGGGCGGACGGGTGCGGCCGTCGTCGGATTTGCGGCGACATCCATCAGACGTCCCTCCGCTCGAAATCGATGCGCGGATCGATCCAGGTATAGAGCAGGTCGGATATCAGGCCGACGAAGAGGCCGAGCAGCGAGAAGATGTAGAGCGTTGCAAAGACGATCGGATAATCGCGGTTGACGACCGAGAGGTAGCCGAGGCGCCCCAAGCCATCGAGGGAGAAGATATTCTCGATCAGCAGCGAGCCGGTGAAGAAGGCGGAGATGAAGGCGCTCGGGAAGCTTGCAATGACGATCAGCATGGCGTTGCGGAAGACATGACCATAGAGCACCTGCCGCTCGTTCAGGCCCTTGGCGCGCGCGGTGATGACATATTGCTTCTTGATCTCGTCGATGAAGGAATTCTTGGTCAGCAGCGTCGTCGTGGCAAAAGATGCCAGCGACAGCGAGATCAGCGGCAGCGTGAGGTGCCAGAAGTAGTCGAGCGGTTTCTGCCACCAGGCAAGCTGGTCGAAATTATCGGATACCAGGCCACGCAGCGGGAACCAGTCATAGAAGGAACCGCCGGCGAACAGTACGATCAGCAGGATGCCGAACAGGAAGCTCGGCACGGCATAACCGACGATGATGACGCCTGATGTCCAGACATCGAAGGAGGAGCCGTCCTTGACCGCCTTGCGGATGCCGAGCGGAATGGAGATGGCGTAGGAAAAGATCAGGATCCAGATGCCGAGCGAGATCGAGACCGGAAGTTTCTCGATAATCAGATTGAGCACGGTCGTGTTGCGGAAGAAGCTCTCGCCGAAATCGAAGCGGATGTAGTTCCACATCATCTCGCCGAAGCGGGTCAGCGGCGGTTTGTCGAAGCCGAACTGCTTTTCGAGCTTGGCGATCAGTTCCGGATCGAGGCCCTGCGCACCGCGATATTTCGAGCCGGCATCGTCTCCTCCACCGACCATGAGATCACCGCCGCCGGAGAGGCGTTGATCGGCACTGTCGGCCTGGCCGGTCAATTGGGAGATCACTTGCTCGACAGGGCCGCCGGGCGCGAATTGAACGACGATGAAGGAAATCGCCATGATGCCGATGATCGTCGGGATCATCAGAAGCAGGCGGCGAAGAATATAGGCTCCCATCAGTCTCGGGCCTCCGGGAATATCTTCGCCTGCATGCCGTCCAGTCTATTGCCGTTCAATCTGCCAGCCTTCCTTTGCCGGCTTGTGCCGGCATTCATGATTCGTCGATGCCATTTGGAGCGCAGGCCCCCTCGCATTGCAAGTCTGCTCATTTCGCCGAGGTGGACCACCAGGCATCGGGGAAGCCAAGGCCGTATGCCGGAAACTCTGCCGGACGCGTCACCGTATTCCAATAAGCAATCGAATAGGTGTCTCGGTAGAACAGCGGAATGACATAGTGATTGGCGAGCAGCACACGGTCCATAGCCTTGATGGCCGCAACCTGTTCATCTCTGTTGGGGGCAAAGATAATCATGCGAACAAGCGCATCGACGGCCGGATTGGCGATGCCGGCATAGTTGCGCGACCCTTGCTGATTGGCGGAACCCGATCCCCAGTAATCGGCCTGCTCGTTGCCGGGGTTCACGGTTTCGGCCCAGACATTCCAGATCATATCGAAATCGAAGCTGCGCGCACGGTTGGTATATTGCGCGGCATCGACTGTGCGGATCCGCGCATCGATACCGATCTTCTTCAGATTGGTGGCATAGGGCACCGCCCAGCGCTCAAGCAAGGGGCTCGACAACAATATCTCGAAGCTCATCGGCTGACCGCTCTTGGCATTGACCATCCGGTTGCCCTTCAGCTCCCAGCCGGCTTCTTTCAGAAGGGAGATCGCCTTGCGAAGGTTGTCACGGCTTTTCTGCGGATCCCCGCCGACGGGATTGCTGTAGGGGGTCGTAAAGATGTCCGCCGGAACCTGATCCTTCAAGCCCTGAAGAATTTCCAGCTCCCTGCCTTGCGGAAGGCCGGACGAGGCAAGATCGGTGTTCCAGAAGTAGCTGTCGATGCGCTTGTAGCTGTTGTAGGCAACCGTGCGGTTCAATTCCTCGAAATCGAAACCGTAATTCAACGCCTCGCGCACCCGCTCGTCCTTGAAGATGTCGCGCCGCATATTCGGCACCAGCGCCTGCATGATGCCGGTGGAACGCAGGGGATTGGTGACATCTTCCTTCTTGACGCGCCCTTCCTTCACGGCGGGGAAATCATATCCTGTTGCCCAACGCGCAGCAAAAGTCTCCTGCCAGTAATCGCTGTTGCCGGCACGGAACGCTTCGAACTCGACGTCCCGATCGCCATAATAGGTGTAGAGAATGTTGCGGAAATTGTTCTGACCAACGTTCACATTGAGGTCCTTGCCCCAATAGTCGTCCCGCAACTCGTAGCGGATCGTCGCACCAGCCGAGAAGGCGGCAATTTTGTATGGTCCCGAACCCATGACCGGCTCAAGCGTCGTCTTCGAAATGTCTCGCGGTTTGCCATCCGGTCCCGGTGCCTCCCACCAGTGTTTCGGCACGATCATCAATTGGCCGAGAATGTTCGGCAGCTCGCGATTGTTCTTTTCATCGAAGGTGAACGTAACGTCCCGCTCGCCCGTCTTCTCGGCCTTGACCACGTGATGGTAGTAGTTCCCGGCAAGCGGGTTCAACTCCTTGGTCTTGTCGAAGCTGAAAACGACGTCTTCGGGCGTGACCGGCTGGCCATCAGCCCATTTTGCTTCCTTGCGAAGGCGAAAGGTGGCGCTCGAAACGTCGGGCGGATAGGAAAGGCCTTCAGCAAGCAGACCATAGGAGACGAGGAGTTCGTCATCAGCTGGCTTCAGCAGGGTGTCGTAAACGAGCGACAAACCTACCGCTGTCTGGCCTTTTGCCAGCAAGGGATTGAAAGTGTCGAAAGTGCCGCTTGAAGACAGGCGCAGGTCGCCGCCTTTCGGGGCATCGGGATTGACGTAGTCGAAACGGGTAAAGCCCGGCTTGTACTTCATCTCGCTGATGACCGAACTGCCGATTTTAAACTGCTGGTCCTGAGCCAATACAGTCATAGGTGCGAGCGCACCCGCCAATGCTACCAGCACACCGATTTTCGACCACGAAGCCACTATTCATTCTTCCCCTGTTATTAGTTTCGCCGACAATACGAGAAATGCAGGCGAAAAACAGGAAAGAGTTTGTTTTTTACCGGGCTCGCGAAATTTTGACCTTACCAATGGAGGTCAGGGCGTCACTTCCTCGAGGCGCTTGCGGAGCATGCGACGCAGCTCTCCAACCAGGCGCGGATCGCCCGAACCATCAGGGTCATTGGCGGCCGCGACGACGATGCGCAGCAGCTCCAGGACGAGGGCGCCCAGGAGATCGACATCGCGCTCGACCGACGGTTCAGCATTCTTCAGGAGTGCGGTGATGCTGGCACGAAGCTCCGCACGCGACTTCGCCTTTCGCTCCTTCGGCACGTCTCGCCGTGCTGCGAGAACCGGAAATTCCGGATGATCCTCGATGAACCGGCCGAGCCGCGTGAAGATCGCATCGCCGATTTCGGCAGCACTCTTCCCCCTGGTCTTCTCGGCGAGTTCGGCGAGCCCGCTGTTCAGATGCTGCAGGCGATCGATATGCAGCGCCTCGGCAAGCAGAGGCTTGGTCGGGAAGAACTGATAGAGCGAACCGATCGAAGAATTTGCGGCAGCGGCAATCTCCGTCATGGTTGCGGCATCATAGCCTTTTTCGAGAAAGACCCTGGCTGCCGCTTCCAGCAGGATCGCAACGCGCTCATGGCCGCGTTGGCGTTTCGGCACACGGTTTTGCGGTTCGGGGCTTGATTTTTGTGAGGCTATCCTCGTATTTGTCATTGTGAGGATACCCTCATATTTCCTTCCCCCGGAGATTTCTCATGTCCCTTTATGATCCGAAGACCACCGCACTCATTTCCGTCGACCTACAAGGCTTCATCGTCGGCCGGCAGCTCGCGCCCCATCCCGCCCGGCAGGTGATCGAGAATACCGCCGCAATCGCCACCAGGCTGAAATCCGAAGGCGGGACGGTGATCCTCGTTACCGTCGGATTCTCCCCGGACTATGCCGATGCTGTCAACCAGCCGGTGGACGAGCCGACGGTTTTCCCGGAAGGCGGCCTTCCGGCGGCCGCGCTTGCGGCACCAGTGGAAATCGCTGCGCTCGCAGTCGACGTCCATATCGTTAAGCATCAGTGGAGCGCCTTCTACGGCACGGAACTCGATCTCCAGCTTCGCCGCCGCGGTATCAGGACCGTGATCCTGACCGGCATCGCCACGAATTTCGGCGTCGAGGCGACGATCCGCGATGCATTTGCTCATAATTATGCTGTCATCGCTGTCGAGGATGCGATGAGCACCTTCACCGCCGAAATGCATTCGCTTGCCTGTGAGCGCATCCTGCGACGCCTGTCGTGCGTGCGCAAAACGGCCGAGGTTCTGGCCAACGCGTGATGCTGCGGCGATCCGTCCCCACGCCGCCTGCCAAAACATCGATTCACCAAAATTGCTTTTCACGATAGATTCGATTGCAAATCACTTTGGCGCAGCAAGGGAATGGCATGGCTTTCGGCTTGGCTCAGGTTTTCAGGACTTTCGGCAAACTGACATTCGATGTCAGGGCGTTTGGCAAGCTGACGCTTGCCGGCGCAATGGGCGCAAGCCTTGTCGCCGGTGATGTCGGCGCACAGCAGAAGACGCCGAGCCCCGGCAGCGCCAAGGCGATTTTCGGCGCCGTGAAATTGCCGACGCAGGGGCCGGCGCAGCCGATCGGTTTCTATGCCAAGGGCTGCATGACCGGTGCGGAGGCGCTGCCGGTTGACGGGCCGACCTGGCAGGCGATGCGCCTTTCGCGCAACCGGCGCTGGGGCAATCCGGTGATGATATCGCTTCTGGAAAAATTCTCGCAGGACGCGCGTGCCAAGATCGGCTGGCCGGGCATCCTCGTCGGCGACATTGCCCAGCCGCGCGGCGGGCCGATGTTCAACGGCCATGCGTCGCACCAGATCGGGCTGGATGCTGATGTCTGGTTTACACCCATGCCCTCGCAGCGCTTGAGCTACGAACAGCGGGAAGACCTGCCCTTCACCACCATGCTGCAGAAAGACAAGTTCCTGACCGTCGACCCGAAAGTATGGAGCGAGCAGCGGGCGGCTCTCTTGATGCTGGCGGCAAGCTATCCGCAGGTCGAGCGCATCTTCGTCAATCCGGCAATCAAGAAGAAGATGTGCGACACCTGGATCGGCGACCGCACCAATCTCGGCAAACTGCGGCCCGAATACGGGCACGATTCGCATTTCCATATCCGCATCAAATGCCCTGTTGGAGCCAAGGGCTGTACAGGGCAGGCGCCGGTGGCCGCTGGTGACGGCTGCGACAAATCGCTTGCCTGGTGGTTCACCAAGGAACCTTGGGCGGCGCCGAAGCCGCCGCAACCCGGTGCAAAGCCGCCGAAGCCGCCGCGTGAGGTCATGGTCTCCGACCTGCCGAAGGCCTGCTCTGCCGTTGTCGATGCCCCGTCCATCGCCTCTACAGAAGCAGGGACCTATGGCGGCCCTTCCGCGGCGAGTGCTCTGACGGCAGCCCCGGCGGCTGCACCACCTGTCGATACCGGCAGCGCGCTTCCTTCCGTCGGCCCGGTTCCGAACGACAAACCGGTCGTGCAATAGGCTGAACAGGCCAAACAGGCTGGCAGGCGGCTGTCTTTCAAATCACAAACGCCTGGTGTAGAAGCGGTCAAATCGATTGAATTACTCGCGCGGAGAACCCGTTCATGGCCGGCGGCAAGTGCCTTGCATTGATTGCGCATGACCAGAAGAAGGACGACATGGCGGCGTTTGCCCGCCGCAACAGGGATCTTCTCGCCCAATGGAAAATCGTCGCCACCGGCACGACGGGCGGGCGCGTGCTCGACGCTGCTCCCGACCTTCACGTGACCCGGCTGAAAAGCGGCCCGCTCGGCGGCGACCAGCAGATCGGCGCACTGATTTCCACCGGCGAGGTCAGCGCCCTGATCTTCTTCGTGGACCCGCTGACGCCTATGCCGCATGATGTCGACGTCAAGGCGCTGATGCGGCTTGCGATCGTCTACGACATTCCGATGGCACTGAACGAGTCTACAGCCGAAAAGCTTCTCCCTACCCTTAACGCCTGATCCCTCGGGCCTACAGCACGGAACCGGCCATGACTGCATCCTCTACTCCCTTGCCCTTTCCGATCCTGATCGGCGACATCGGTGGCACGAATGCCCGCTTCTCCATCCTGACGGATGCCTATGCGGAGCCGAAGCAGTTTCCCAATGTGCGCACCGCCGATTACGAGACGATCGACGAGGCGATCCAGAAGGGTGTGCTCGACAAGACCTCCGTACAGCCGCGCGCCGCGATCCTTGCCGTTGCCGGACCGATCAAGGCCGATGAAATCCCCCTGACCAACTGCCCCTGGGTGGTGCGGCCGAAGCGGATGATCGAGGGCCTCGGCCTTGTCGATGTGCTCGTTGTCAACGATTTTGAAGCACAGGCGCTGGCGATCGCGGCACTTTCCGACGACAATCGCGAACGTATCGGCAACGCTTCGGGTGACATGGTGGCCTCCCGCGTTGTTCTCGGACCCGGCACCGGCCTCGGCGTCGGTGGCCTGGTCCATACCCAGTCGACGTGGATTCCGGTTCCAGGCGAAGGCGGGCATGTCGACCTCGGGCCGCGCAGCAAACGCGACTATGAGATCTTCCCGCATGTCGAGACCATCGAGGGCCGCATTTCGGCCGAGCAGATCCTCTGCGGCCGCGGTATCGTCAACCTTTACCGCGCCATCTGCGCGGCCGACGGTGCCACGCCAACCATGAGCGACCCGGCGGACATCACGTCGCATGCGCTCGTCGGCAGCGACAAGGTCGCGGTCGAAACCGTTTCGCTGTTTGCCAGCTATCTCGGCCGCGTGGCGGGCGACATGGCGCTGGTATTCATGGCCCGCGGCGGCGTCTATCTTTCGGGCGGCATCTCTCAGAAGATCCTTCCGGCACTGAAAAAGCCGGAATTCCGGGCCGCATTCGAAGACAAGGCGCCGCATTCGGCCCTACTGCGTACGATCCCGACCTATGTCGTGACGCATCCGCTGGCAGCTCTTGCCGGGCTTTCTTCCTATGCACGGATGCCTGCAAACTTCGGCCTTTCGACGGATGGACGGCGCTGGCGGGCCTGAGCCTGAAGCATAGTTTCAAGGCGTTAGAGCGTCCTTTGTGCGCCCCGATGGGACGCACGGCGCTCTAGCCAAAGCCCCGTCAACTCTTTATAGAGCCCGCGCATATGCGTGCCGCGCCTGTGGCACGCAGCCCCGAGACAGGAAGCCTATTTTTGGAAGCCGCCGACAGCAGAAAGCCACATGTCAACAGCGATACCGTGACGGGCATCCTGAAGCGCATCATTGCGGAAAACGGCCGGGACCATCTCTGGGGCTATGTCTTCGCGATCTCCTGCCTTGTCGTCATAGCGCTTTCGACGGCATTCACGGCCTGGATCATGCGGGCGATCATTGACGAGGCCTTCGCCAACAGGCGTGCGGACGTCGTCTGGATCATCTGTCTTTCGATCTTCATCGCTTTCATGCTGCGCGGTTTTGCGAGCTACGGGCAAGGCGTTGCCCTTTCAAGGATCGGCAACGATATCGTTGCGCGCTATCAGCGACGGATCTATTCGCACCTGATGACGCTCTCCGTCGGCTACTTCAACGAGTCTCGCTCCGCCCATATCGCGGCCCAGGTGAGCCAGAACGTTACCGGTATCCGCGACGTATTGAACCTCACAATCACGTCGACCGTGCGTGACCTCCTCACCTTCGTCTCGCTGATCGGCGTCATGGTCGTTCAGGATCCGCTGCTGAGCCTTGCCGTCTTCATTCTGGCGCCGCCGCTGCTTTATGCGCTACGCTACGTTTCCAAGCGGCTGCGCTCGGCCACTCGCGAGGCCGTCGACCTCAACAGCCATGTTCTCGGCGCCATGCAGGAGACGATCCAGGGCATTTCCATCGTCAAGGCCTTCACGATGGAAGAGGCACTGGAGAAGAAGGTCAACAAGCTGATCGGCGCTGCCGAGGGCCGGGCAAACCGCATCGCGCGGCTTTCCGAGCGCACCTCGCCGCTGACGGAGAGCTTTGCGGGCTTTGCCGTCGCGAGCGTGCTTGCCTATGCCGCCTATCGCTCGATCTATCAGGGCGTGCCGCCGGGCGCCTTCTTCTCCTTCGTCACGGCACTGCTGCTCGCTTACGATCCGGCCCGACGTCTTGCCCGCCTGCAGGTGCAGATGGAGCGCGCCGTCGTCAACGCCCGGATGATCTACGAGTTGCTCGACATGGAAACGCGCCAGCGCGACCTGCCGGATGCCAAGCCACTTGTTGTCACCGAAGCAAAGATCGAATTCCGCAACGTCTCCTTTGCCTATGGCAATGAAAGCGTGCTTGACGGCGTGACGCTGACGGCCGAGGGCGGCAAGACGACGGCGCTCGTCGGTCCGTCCGGCGCCGGTAAGTCCACCGTCATCAGCCTCATTCCGCGCTTCTACGATCCGAAGGGCGGCGAGATCTTGATCGACGGACAGGATATCGCCCATATCACCAAGCGTTCGCTGCGCCAGCAGCTCGCCTATGTCTCGCAGCAGCCTTACCTCTTTGAAGGCACGATCCGCGACAATATCCGTTACGGCCGTCCGGAAGCCACGGACGAGGATATCGAGAAGGCAGCGCGGCTTGCCTATGCGCATGACTTCATCGTCGCGCAGTCACAGGGCTATGATACGCCCGTCGGCGAAAACGGCGTGACATTGTCCGGCGGCCAGCGCCAGCGGCTGTCGATCGCCCGCGCTTTGGTGCGCAACGCGCCGATCCTGCTTCTCGACGAGGCGACCTCGGCGCTCGATACGGAATCGGAAGCAGCCGTGCAGAAGGCGCTCGACGAAGCCATGACCGGCCGCACCGTCGTCGTTATCGCCCACCGGCTTTCGACCGTGGTGCGCGCCGACAAGATCATCGTGATGCAGCAGGGCCGCGTCGTCGAAGAAGGCAATCACGAGACGCTTGCGAAGGTCAGCGACGGACTTTACGCTCGCCTCAACAATCTGCAGAGGCCTTCGGCTTCTGATTCATACTGATCGGGATGACGGACTGACATGAGCGACGCTGCGATGAAACTGGTTGTGGTCGGAGCGGCAGGGCGCATGGGACAGACGCTCATCCGTCTCATCCATTCCATCGACGGCGCAACACTGCATGCAGCGGTCGCGCGGCCGGGCTCGCCCTTCGTCGGCAAGGATGCTGGTGAAATCGCCGGTCTCGGCGCCAATGGTGTCATCATCAGCGACGATCCCTTGGCAGCGTTCCTGCATGCCGAGGGCGTGCTGGACTTCACATCGCCCGCCACCAGTGTGGAATTTGCCGGACTGGCGGCGCAGGCGCGCATCGTTCATGTCGTCGGCACGACCGGCTGCTCCGATGAGCACAACGCAAAGATTGCGGCCGCCTCGCGCCATGCCCGCATCGTCCAGTCGGGCAATATGAGTCTCGGGGTCAACCTGCTCAGCGTTTTCGTACAGCAGGCGGCTCAGGCGCTCGATCCCGCCGACTGGGATATCGAAATTCTCGAAATGCATCACAAGCGCAAGGTCGATGCGCCCTCTGGAACCGCATTGCTGCTCGGCGAGGCAGCTGCGAAGGGCCGCAGCATCGATCTCGGCTCGAAATCCGTACGTGTGCGCGACGGCCATACCGGGCCGCGGGAAGCCGGCACGATCGGCTTTGCGACGCTGCGCGGCGGCTCAGTCATCGGCGAGCATTCGGTGCTCTTTGCCGGCGAAGGCGAGACCGTCACACTTTCGCATAGCGCAACCGACCGTTCGATTTTTGCGCGCGGCGCCATCAAGGCAGCCCTTTGGGCGCGCGACAAGAAACCGGGGCTCTATTCCATGCTCGACGTTCTCGGGCTTTCTTCCCATTGACCATTTCTCGGAGGCATTTTTCATGAGCGGTACCCTCGTCCTCGTTCGCCACGGCCAGAGCGACTGGAATCTCAAGAATCTCTTCACCGGCTGGAAGGACCCCGACCTGACCGAGCTCGGCATCCAGGAAGCCACGACCGGCGGCCAGGCGCTTGCCGACTACGGCATCAAGTTCGATATCGCCTTCACCTCCGCACTGGTGCGCGCGCAGCACACGCTGAAGCTTGTCCTCGACAAGGTCGGTCAGCCTAATCTCGAGACGATCCGCGACCAGGCACTCAACGAGCGCGACTACGGCGATCTCTCCGGCCTCAACAAGGACGACGCCCGCGCCAAGTGGGGCGAAGAGCAAGTGCATGTCTGGCGCCGCTCCTATGACGTTCCGCCTCCGGGCGGCGAAAGCCTGCGCGACACCGGCGCCCGCGTCTGGCCTTACTATCTGACGGAAATCCTTCCGCGCGTGCTGCGCGGCGAAAAGGTGCTGGTTGCCGCGCACGGCAATTCGCTGCGTTCGCTCGTCATGGTTCTCGACCGCCTCACCCGCGAGCAGGTTCTTTCGCTGAATCTGGCGACCGGCGTGCCCATGGTCTACAAGCTGAAGGCAGATTCCACCGTCGCTTCCAAGGAAGTGCTCGGCGACATGTCCGGCGCGCACTGAGTGTGATCAGGCATCGATAAGGTTTGAGGCCGGGCTCGCGCCCGGCCTTTTTCGTTTTCAGTTCTCGATGGTGAACTGGACGCGGTCTGCCGCGAAACGGCTGATCGAATATTGGACTGGCACGCCGTCCAGATCGGTATTCATCGCCTTGGTGATCAGCAGCACGGCACCCGGCGTCAGCTCCAGATCGGCGAGGTCGCCGGAATCGGCGTGGGCGGCGGTGATCTCGGTCGTGGCGCGCACATAGTCCGACAGGCCAAGTGCTGCGAAAGTCTTGGTGACGGACTCGGTCTGGCGATAGGTCTCGACGAGGCCGGGAAAGCGCGCTGCCGGAAACCAGCTCGTGCCGCGCGCGACAGGCCGCCTGTCCGCATCGCGCACTGTTTCCAGCCGGATGACCGGCGTGCCCGGTTCGATGCGAAGCCAGCGGGCCACTTCGGTATTGGCCGCCTCTTCCGCGTGGCCGAGCAGGAGCGAGTGCGTCTCGCGCGCCTGGTCGCCCAGACCATCGGTAAAGCGGGTGCGGCGGCTGATCGGAAAATTCAGGCGTTCCTTGCGCTCGATCAGTGTGCCGCGGCCCTGCACCGCACGCACGATGCCTTCCTGGGCGAGCGCGGCCAACGCGCTGCGGACCGTATGCCTGTTGACGCCGAACTGCAGCGCCAGAACGGTTTCCGGCGGCACCATGCCCGTTTCGTCATAGGCGCCGCTGCTGATCGCCTCGCGGATCCTGTCCGCGATCTGCCGCCAGAGCGCCACGCCCGTCTGCCGCTGCACCTGCTTCATGCCTGCCATTGCACCCCTGCCAGCTCATCTTCGACCCGAATTCATCTTCAGGCTCGGCCAATTTGGACGCGTCGTGTCACACGCTTGTCACCTCGCCGATTTAGGGATAGGTATAGCTTGTATGGTTGTCTATATCAATAGACATTTCGAGGAAAAAACGATGACGGCAGCAGAGAAGGCAGACGCTGCGGCGCAGACAGACAACGGACGCAAACGCACCGTCGATCTGCTGGCGCGCGCTGAGAGGCAAGAATTGCTGGCGGCGTGGGATGCGCTTGCCGAAAAGCCGGCGGCACAGCCGGTGCGCGGCCCGGAAACGGGTCTCGTCATGGTTCGCGGCCGCATCGGCGGCGGCGGCGCGCCCTTCAATCTCGGCGAGGTCACAGTGACGCGCGCGACAGTGCGCCTTGCCTCCGGCTCCGTCGGCCATGCGCAGGCGCTCGGCACCGACCGCGAGAAGGCACGGCTTTGCGCGATCTTCGATGCGCTCTGGCAGGAGGAGGCCACCAAGGGCTTCGTCGAGGACAGGCTGCTGTCGCCGATATCAAGCCGCATTGCCGCCGAGGCCGGTCTCAAGGCCGAGGAGACGGCTGCGACCCGCGTCGATTTCTTCACCATGGTGCGGGGAGACAACTGATGAGCGCCAAGACCGATGTTCTGACCGGCGGCTTTGCCGAGCCGGTATTCGAGGCCCAGAGCGTATTCAAGATGCTGATGGACGGCATGGCCCGGCCCGGCACGATCCAGACGGTCGCAGCCGATGTGACGGCGCCCGCGCCGCTTGGCATTGCCGCCGGCGCGATCGGCCTGACGCTCTGCGACCATGACACGCCCGTCTGGCTTTCGGCCGGACTTGCCAGATCGGCGATCCCGGAATGGCTTGGCTTCCACACCGGCGCACCGCTGACCACCGAAAAGGCCGAGGCGCGCTTCGCCTTCGTCGAGGCCGGCACGATGCTTTCCACCTTCGGCCTGTTTGCCGCCGGCACGCAGGAATATCCCGATCGCTCCACGACAGTGGTGATCGAGCTTGCCGATCTCGAAGGCGGGCGCCGCCTGGCGCTGATGGGGCCGGGCATCCAGAGCGTGATCGAGATCGCGCCTGTCGGCCTGCCGGAAACGTTCCTGCGCCTGTGGACTGAGAACCGCGCCCTCTTCCCGCGCGGCATCGACATCGTGCTGACGGCGGGCAAGCGTTTCCTCTGCCTGCCGCGCACCACAAAGATCACAGCAACGGAGATCTGAGCTCATGTATGTTGCCGTCAAGGGTGGCGAGGCCGCCATCGCCAATGCCCACCGCCTGCTCGCTGACCGCCGGCGTGGCGACCGCTCCGTGCCGGCGATCGGCATCGAGCAGATCGTCGAACAGCTTGCTCTCGCCGTCGATCGCGTCATGGCCGAAGCCTCGCTCTACGACCGCACGCTTGCCGCACTTGCCGTGCGCCAGTCGCGCGGCGACATGATCGAGGCGATCTTCCTGCTGCGCGCCTACCGCACGACGCTGCCGCGCTTCGGCTATTCGAAGCCGCTCGATACGGCCAATATGCAGATCGAACGGCGCATCTCCGCCACCTACAAGGACCTCCCGGGCGGCCAGCTACTCGGCCCGACTTTCGACTATACGCACCGCCTGCTCGACCCCTCGCTGCTCTCCGACGAGACCGTGGAAGAGCCGGCGCAGCGCGAGGCGGAAGCCGGCCGCGTCATGCGCGTCTCCGAAATCCTCGGCCAGGAAGGGCTGATCGAAAACGATGGCGAGCTCCCTGAAGACCACCAGACGGGCGACCTGACGCGCGAGCCGATGGAATTCCCGATGACCCGCGATCTTCGCCTGCAGGCGCTTGCCCGCGGCGACGAAGGCTTCCTTCTGGCGCTCGGCTATTCCACCCAGCGCGGCTACGGCCGCAACCACCCCTTCACCGGTGAAATCCGCATCGGCGAGGTCGAGGTGGAATTCGACGTGCCGGAGCTTGGCTTTGCCGTATCGCTTGGCACGATCCAGCTCACCGAGTGCCAGATGGTCAACCAGTTCAAGGGGTCTGCCAAGGCGCCGCCGCAATTCACCCGCGGCTACGGCCTGGTCTTCGGCCAGAGCGAGCGCAAGGCCATGGCCATGTCGCTGGTGGATCGCGCATTGCGGGCTGAAGAGCTCGGCGAGGACATTACCGCGCCGGCACAGGACGAGGAATTCGTCATTTCCCATTCCGACAATGTGCAGGCGACCGGCTTCGTCGAGCACCTGAAGCTTCCGCACTATGTGGACTTCCAGGCTGAACTTGACCTCGTCCGCCGCATGCGCCGCGAATTCGAAGCCGCCCGCAACAGCGGCGAGACCCAAAAGGAGGCCGCCGAATGAGTGATCTCGCCACCTACAATTTCGCCTATCTCGACGAACAAACCAAGCGCATGATCCGCCGGGCGATCCTGAAGGCGATCGCCATTCCCGGCTATCAGGTGCCCTTTGCTTCCCGCGAAATGCCGATGCCCTACGGCTGGGGCACCGGCGGTGTGCAGGTGACGGCCGCTATCATCGGACCTGACGACGTTCTCAAGGTCATCGACCAGGGTGCGGACGACACGACGAACGCCGTCTCCATCCGCGCCTTCTTCCAGAAGGTCACCAATGTCGCCGTCACGACCCACACCAAGGACGCGACGATCATCCAGACGCGCCACCGCATCCCGGAGGAAAAGCTCGGAGCCGGCCAGGTTCTCGTCTACCAGGTGCCGATCCCGGAACCGCTGCGCTTCCTCGAACCGCGCGAGACCGAGACACGCAAAATGCATGCGCTGGAAGAATACGGCCTCATGCATGTGAAGCTCTACGAGGATATCGCCCGCAACGGCCGTATCGCCACGACCTATGCATATCCGGTCAAGGTCAACGGCCGCTATGTCATGGATCCCTCGCCGACGCCGAAATTCGACAATCCGAAGATGCACAAGTCCGAAGCGCTGCAGCTGTTCGGCGCCGGCCGCGAAAAGCGCATCTATGCCGTGCCGCCCTATACCGACGTCGTCAGCCTTGATTTCGAAGACCATCCCTTCGAAATCCAGCGCTTCGGCAAGCCCTGCGCGCTCTGCGGCGCAGAGGACGTCTATCTCGACGAGGTGATCCTCGACGACAAGGGCGGGCGCATGTTCGTCTGCTCCGATACCGACCATTGCGAAGACCGCCGCGCGCACGGACATGCCGGCGAAATGCTGGCCCGGGAGGCTGCAGAATGACCGAAACACCGCTTCTCAAAGTCAACGACCTCTCGAAGTTCTACGGCAACCGCATCGGCTGCCGGAACGTCTCCTTCGAGCTGTGGCCTGGTGAAGTGCTCGCCATTGTCGGCGAATCCGGCTCGGGCAAGACGACGCTGCTGAACTGCATTTCCACCCGGCTGATGCCGACCACTGGCAGTGTCGAGTACCACATGCGTGACGGCACCTACCGCGACCTCTACCACATGAACGAGGCCGAGCGCCGCTTCCTGATGCGTACCGACTGGGGTTTCGTGCATCAGAACCCGGCTGACGGGCTGCGCATGACGGTTTCGGCCGGCGCCAATGTCGGCGAACGCCTGATGGCGATCGGCGACCGGCACTACGGCAAGATCCGCTCCACCGCCCTCGACTGGCTGGAGCGCGTCGAGATCGACGCCGACCGCATCGACGACCAGCCTCGCGCCTTTTCCGGCGGCATGCGCCAGCGCCTGCAGATCGCCCGCAATCTCGTCACCGGCCCACGCCTCGTCTTCATGGATGAGCCGACCGGCGGTCTCGACGTATCAGTGCAGGCACGTCTGCTCGATCTGGTGCGCGGTCTCGTCAACGATCTCGGCCTGTCGGCCATCATCGTCACGCATGATCTCGCCGTCGCCCGCCTTCTCTCCCATCGCATGATGGTGATGAAGGACGGCTTCGTCATCGAGCAGGGTCTGACCGACCGCGTGCTCGATGACCCGCGCGAGCCCTACACCCAGCTCCTCGTTTCCTCGATCCTGCAGGTTTAAGAACCATGGCAACGCCCCTCGTCGTTTCAGAAGTCGCCAAGAGCTTCATCATGCACCTGCGCGACGGCATCAAGCTGCCGGTCGTCTCGGATGTCTCCTTCTCGGTGGCGTCAGGCGAATGTGTCGTGCTCGGCGGCCCGTCGGGCATCGGCAAAAGCTCGCTGCTCAAGATGATCTACGGCAATTATGCCGTCGATACCGGCCAGATCCTCGTCAACCACAAGGGTAAGATCGTCGACCTCGCCGCCGCCGACCCGCGCACCATTCTCGACGTGCGGCGCCAGACGCTCGGCTATGTCAGCCAGTTCCTGCGCACCGTGCCACGCGTTGCGGCACTCGACGTCGTCGCCGAGCCGCTGCTCGCACGTGGTGAAGCTGCCGCCAGCGCCAGGGAAAAGGCCGCCGCCCTGCTGGAAAAACTCAACCTGCCGGAAGCGCTCTGGCAGCTGCCGCCCGCCACCTTCTCCGGCGGCGAGCAGCAGCGCGTCAACATTGCCCGCGGCTTCATCACCGATCACACGATTCTGCTGCTCGACGAGCCGACCGCCTCGCTCGACGCGAAGAACCGGGCCGTCGTCGTCGGCATGATCGAGGAAAAGAAGAAGGCCGGCGTCGCCCTGCTCGGTATCTTCCACGATGAGGAAGTGCGCGAGGCAGCCGCCGACCGCATTCTCGACGTTCAGCAATTCTCTCCGCGAAAGGCAATCGCAGCATGAGCCGCAAACTGGGCAACGAGCCCTATTTTCACGAGACCGCCTCCGTCTCCAATTCGACCTTCGGCCGCTATACGGAAGTTTCCGAGCGCTGCCGCATCAGCGAGGCGGAGTTCGGCGACTATTCCTACATCATGCAGGACGGCTCCATCTGGTGCGCGACGATCGGCAAGTTCGTCAACATCGCCGCCGCGGTGCGCATCAACGCCACCAACCATCCGACCTGGCGTGCGACGCTGCACCACTTCACCTATCGCGCCGTCGACTACTGGCCGGATGCCGACATGGAGACGGAATTCTTCGAATGGCGCCGCTCCAACCGCGTCGTGATCGGCAATGATGTCTGGATCGGCCATGGTGCTACGATCCTGCCCGGTGTGACGGTCGGCAACGGGGCCGTGATCGGCGCGGGCGCGGTCGTCTCGAAGGATGTCGCTCCCTACACGATCGTTGGCGGCGTGCCGGCCAAGCTCATCCGCGAGCGCTTTCCGAAAGAGGTTGGCGAGCGCATGGACGGGCTTGCCTGGTGGGACTGGGAACACGACCGGCTGCGCGAAGCACTGGCGGATTTCCGGGCGCTGGGCGCCGAAGACTTCCTCTCCCGGTACGGCGGCTGAGCCCAATATTGCGGTGCGGAGAATTGTGACAGGACTTACACAAAACTGACACGCGAGGTTCATCAAGCGGGACTAATGCGATCCCAGAAGCAAGCCTGCAATGCGAAGGAAGAGCATGATGTTCGAGCTGAGGAATGTCACACGCCGGTTCGGAAAGAAGCTCGCTGTTGATTCCGTAACGCTGGACATTCCGCAAGGCCAGATGGTCGGCATCATCGGCCGTTCCGGCGCCGGCAAGTCCACGCTCCTGCGCATGATCAACCGCCTGCAGGAACCCTCCTCCGGCACCATCCATTTTGGTGGTGTCGAGGTTTCCGGCCTTCGCGGCCAGGCGCTGCGCAACTGGCAGCGCGACTGCGCGATGATCTTCCAGCAGTTCAACCTCGTGGCGCGCCTCGACGTACTCACCAACGTCATGCTCGGCCGCCTGAACCATCGCTCGACGATCCTCAGCCTGCTCAACGTCTTCACCCGTGAAGAGCGCATCCAGGCCATCGCAGCGCTCGAGCGCCTCGGCATCGAGCAGACGGCACTGCAGGCTGCCGGCACGCTTTCGGGCGGCCAGCAGCAGCGCGTCGCCATTGCCCGCGCGCTGATGCAGAACCCGAAGATGGTTCTGGCCGACGAGCCGATCGCTTCGCTCGACCCCTTGAATGCAAAGATCGTCATGGATGCGCTGCGTGACATCAACGAGCGCGAGGGCATTACTGTCATCACCAACCTGCATACGCTCGATACGGCCCGCAACTACTGCGAACGTATCGTCGGCATGGCGGGTGGCCGCGTCGTATTCGACGGCAAGCCCTCCGAACTGACCACCGAGGCCGTGAAGGAAATCTACGGCATGGACAAGGATGGCGCGGGCATCGACGAAACGATGACGTCGACAGCAATCAACATGGCTCCGGAAGGAGCCGAAAACCAATCCGCCGGCGCACAACCGCTGGCGCTGGCCGGTCTGTGAGAGGGACGGCCGCGATCGAATGCCCGCGTCAAGGGCACATTTCTTCTTAACAAAACGACCGAGCCCCGGTCATTCAGGAGAGAACCCATGTTGAAGAAAGCACTTTTTGCTGCGACGGCGATGCTGTCGCTCGCAGCCGGCGCTGCCAATGCCGCTGACCTCAAGGAATTCCGCGTCGGCATCCTCGGCGGCGAAAACGAAACCGACCGCCTGCGCAACTATGCCTGCCTTGCAGACCACCTGAAGCAGGAATTCGGCTTCGAGAAGGTTTCGCTCTTCCCGGCCGCCGACTATGACGGCGTCATCCAGGGTCTCCTCGGCGGCACGCTCGACTTCGCTGAACTCGGCGCTTCCGGCTACGCATCCGTTTACATCAAGGACCCGAAGGCTGTTACGCCGATCCTGACGACGCAGCAGAAGGACGGCTCCACGGGTTACTACTCGATCGGTCTCGCTCTGAAGTCCTCCGGCATCAAGACGATCAAGGACGCCAAGGGCAAGAAGCTCGGCTACGCCGATCCGGACTCCACCTCGGGCTACCTCGTTCCGCTGACGCAGATCCCGAAGGACACGGGCATGCCGAACGACAAGTTCTTCGCTTCCACGCAGTTCAACGGTGGACACGAGAACAACCTTCTCGCTGCCTACGACGGCAAGGTCGACGTTGCCGTTGACGATAGCTCGGGCATCGGCGACTTCAAGGACGGCTACACCTCCGGTACCTTCCGCAAGGAAGTCGACAAGGGCGCCGTCGATCCGAACAAGCTTGTTGAAGTATGGCGTTCGCCGCTGATCCCGAACGGCCCGCTCGTCGTTCGCAACGCTCTCGGCGAAGAGTGGCAGAAGAAGATCGCCGCCTTCTTCACGGCCCTGCCGGAGAAGGACCACAAGTGCTTCGCTGCTGTCGAAGGCGGTGATTACAAGGGCTATGTCCCGGTCAAGCACGATTTCTACAACGCTGTTGTAGAGGTTCGTAAGGCTGCTATCGGCGGCTGATTGCGCCATCCGTATACGGGGCGGCCGGCAACGGCCGCCCTTTTTCTTGTGACTACAGCGCCGCGCGTCAGACGCGCAAAGGACGCTGTAGAACTTTAAATTGCTGCATAATTTCATCCTTAAATCGAGCCCGATTTAAGGAATTATGCAGTAGGCGAGGCGTTCATGACTATTGCCGATACACAGCAGCATGTGCCGATGCAGAGCACGAAGGAAATCGCTACCGCCTGGGACAAGATGATCGCCCGGCGGCGCTTCTATACCGCTCTTGGTCTGGTGATCCTCATCGTTGCTTTCGTCAGCTCCGTGCGCTTTGCCGACGAGAGCAATGCCGGTCATTTCTTCGAGCGTCTTCCGCACCTCTTCGACTTCCTGAGCTGGCTCATTCCGAAAGACTGGACCGATGTCTGGCGCGCGCTTTTCGATATTGCGAGCCCGAATGACAAGGGTGGCGAAGAATTCAATTTCGCCAATGGCCGCGTCTATGTCTGGGGCAGCTTCTACATCCCCGAGTATTTCGAGCTGATGATCGTCACGATCAATATCGCGCTCGTTTCGACCATCATCGCATTCGTCTTCGCCGTTCCGCTCAGCTTCTTTGCGGCCCGCAATCTGACGAAGAACTGGCCTTTGCGCATTCTCACCAAGCGCATCATGGAATTCCTGCGCGCCTTCCCGGAAATCGTCATCGCCGGCCTGTTTTCGGCGATCCTCTCGATCGGACCGGTGGCGGCCATCATCGCGATCACGCTCCATACGATCGGCGCACTCGGCAAGCTCTTCTATGAAGTCGCCGAAAACATCGACATGAAACCGGACGAAGGCATGCGGGCCGTCGGCGCGAACTGGCTGGAGCGCGTGCGTTTCGCCGCTCTGCCGCAGGTCATGCCGAACTATGCGTCCTATGCGCTGCTGCGTCTCGAGATCAACGTGCGCGCATCGACCATCATCGGCGCCGTCGGCGGCGGCGGTATCGGTGAAGAACTCAAGCTTTCCATTTCCCGCGGTTTCGGCGCGAAGACCGTGGCGCTCGTGCTGCTGCTCTTCGTGACGATTGTCGCGGTCGACCAGTTCTCCGCCTGGCTGCGCCGCCGGCTCGTCGGCGAACACGCCTTCCTCCTGCAACATTGAGGCCGCCATGACGGTAATCGACGCAAACCGCATGCATGAGATCGAAACGCGCTACCCGGAATATTTCCACCGGTCCTTTCGCCAGCGTTTCGGTGGCCTGCTGATCGTTCTCGCGACGATCCTCTACGGCAGCTACGCCGTCTGGTTCTTCGACCTGCCGAAAGTCATCGCCGAAGCCCATTGGGAACGCTTCGGCATCTATATGAGCCAGTGGATCAGCTACGATGTGCAGCCGGAATTCCGTCTCGAGGATGATGGCACCATCCAGACACGTTACCCGCGCTTTTCGCCGCTTGGCGACGATCCGCATCCGGACTGGGTGAAGGCCAATGCCGATGGCAGCATCACGGTTCTCATCAGCGGCAGCGGCCGCACGGTGACCGTCAGCAAGAGCCAGACGGTGATCACAGCCCATGGCGTCACGGTGCCGGTCGACGTTACCAGTGGCGCGCCGAAGGTCGTCGGTCCGGTTCCGAACTGGATGACGGTCTATGACGATAACGTGCTCGCCAATCTTGGCTTTGCCGGCGATGTCAGCATCTCGGTCGATCGCGTGAAGGTGCGCAAGCGCTTCATCGGCTGGGCGAACTTTGTCTTCGACACGCAGTCGCCCTTTTTCGACAAGCCGGCAGGCGAAGTCATCAGCCTTATCGTTTCCGGCCCCCGCATCCATCCCGACCAGTCGAACCTGTCACTCGCCTTCGATAGTATCTGGAACAATAGCGAATGGCAGCATGGCGACGTCTGGACCAAGCTCATCCAGACCATTGTGATGGCCTTCCTCGGCACGCTGCTCGGCTCGCTCGCGGCCTTCCCGCTCGCCTTCATGGCGGCGCGTAACATCACGCCGAACAGGTTCCTCAATCAGGCTCTGAAACGCTCCTTTGATTTCCTGCGCTCGGTTGACATGCTGATCTGGGCCCTCTTCCTGACGCGCGCCTTCGGTCCGGGTCCGCTTGCCGGTTCCGGCGCCATCTTCCTCACGGAGACCGGCACGCTCGGAAAGCTCTATTCGGAAGGCCTTGAGAACATCGACAACAAGCCGCGTGAAGGCGTGAAATCGACAGGCGCCTCGACCGTGCTCGTTCATCGGTACGGCATCATGCCGCAGATCGTTCCTGTTATCGTCAGCCAGACGCTCTACCAGTGGGAATCAAACGTGCGCGGCGCGACGATCATTGGCGCCGTTGGCGCCGGCGGTATCGGTCTGAAGCTCTGGGAGGCCATGCGCACCAATTCCAACTGGGAAAACGTCGCCTACATGGTGATCCTGATCCTGATCGTCGTCTTCCTGTTCGACGCCGCATCGAACGCGCTGCGCCATCGCCTGATGGGCACCCAGGCCGGTCACTGAGCCCAAGTAAAAGATGATGACGGCCCTGCCGTCATCATCATTCTGTCATGGAAATCTTTTAGCCGGAGCGTGCTTGCGGTTTGCCGCCAAATCACTGCACATTGCCCTCCCCGTTCGGACGATCTCCAGGATAAAAGCCTTGCGCTACGCTCTCTATTTTTCACCGTCCAAGGATGATCCCCTGACGGATGCAGCCTCCGTCTGGCTCGGCCGCAATGCCTTTACCGACGAGACCTATCCTGCGCCCGAGTACGAGACGCTGCCGGCTCATGAACAATTCGAACTGACGGCCGATCCGCGCCGCTATGGCTTCCATGCGACGATCAAGGCGCCCTTCGAGCTTGCCTCCTCCGTGACCGAAAAGGACCTGATGGCGGTCGTCGAAGATTTCGCCGCCAACACGCCCGCCTTTGAAATCCCGGAGCTGGTGCTCGGCCAGCTTGGTCGCTTCTTCGCGCTTGTGCCGGGTTCGCTGCACCAACCGCTTCAGGATTTCGCGGCAAAGGTGGTAAAGTCTTTCGAACCATTCCGGGCGGCACTCTCCGAGGCCGATATTATCAGGCGCAAACCGGAAAGGCTCTCTGAGAGCCAGCGCAATAATCTCATGCGCTGGGGCTATCCATATGTCATGGATGACTTCGGCTTCCACATGACGCTGACCGGGCAGGTGCCGGAAGAGCGCGCGGAAGTGATGAAGGCGATCCTGACGGAGCGTTTCGCAGCTTTTACCGGCAGGCCGCTTCGCATTTCCGGCCTTGCCGTCTTTAGCGAGGAGGCGCGCGGCGCGCCTTTCAAAGTCCACACATGGCTGCCTCTTGCTGGCGCCAAAAGCTGAAAGATTTTCTGACATGAGCAAAGAAACCGTTCTCTCAAACGCCCGTATCGTTCTCGAGGACGATATTCTTTCGGGCTCCATTCTCATCCGTGACGGCAAGATCGCCGATATCTCGGGAGGCAGTTCGGTAGCCGGCGAAGACTTTGAGGGCGACTACGTCATTCCTGGCCTCGTCGAGCTGCACACAGACCATCTGGAAGGCCACTATTCGCCGCGTCCGGGCATCCGCTGGAACAAGACGGCGGCGATACAGGCCCATGACGCGCAGATCGTCACCTCGGGCATCACCACGGTCTTCGACTGCCTGCGCATGGGTGCTGATGAAGACGGTGGCTTCGAGCACGGCGAAATGCGCGAGATGGCCGACGCCATCCAGTCCGCCGAAAAGGAAGGGCGCCTGCGCGCCGAGCATCTCGTCCATCTGCGCTGCGAGGTTTCGGCCGACAACGTGCTGCAGCACTTCGCCGATTTCGAAAACGACCCTTATGTTCGTCTCGTCTCGCTGATGGATCATGCGCCCGGCCAGCGCCAGTTCCAGACAATGGACCAGTACGTCTTTTACTATCAGAAGAAGCGCGGTCTTTCCGATGAGGAGTTCGCCCGCTTCTGCGCCAGACGCATCGCCGAGTCCGATCGCAATTCGACGCCAAATCGTGACGCGATCTCCAAGGTCTGCGCCGAACGCGGAATCACCGTCGCAAGCCATGACGATGCCACATCTGCCCATGTCGATGAGGCGATTGAAAACGGCGTGCGCCTGGCCGAATTCCCGACCAGCATCGACGCAGCCCGGCTGTCGCATGAAAACGGCATGAGCGTGCTCATGGGCGCGCCGAACATCGTGCGCGGCAAATCGCACTCCGGCAATATCGCCGCGCGTGATCTGGCGCAGCTCGGCGTTCTCGACGTGCTTTCGTCCGACTATGTGCCACTCAGCCTGCTGCATGCGCCCTTCATTCTTGCCGACGAGGTTGAGGGCATTACTTTGTCGAAGGCAATTGCAATGGTGACGGCAACGCCAGCACGCACCGTCAGCCTCAACGATCGCGGCCGCATCGAAACCGGCCTGCGTGCCGATCTCGTCCGCGTCCACCGCTCGCACGGCGTGCCGGTGACCCGTTCCGTCTGGCGTGAAGGACGCCGTGTCGCATGATGATGTCACACGAACCCCATCCGGGCGCCGGTGCCGAACGCGGCATCATGGTCGTCGTCGTCGGTCCGAGCGGGGCTGGCAAGGACACGCTGATGAACCTTGCGGCCCGGCATTTCGATCGCCGGGAGGACGTGCATTTTGCCCGCCGCGTCATCACCCGTGAAGGCGATGCCGGCGGGGAGGATCATCTCGCCGTTTCGGATGCGGGATTCGCATCGATGGAGCAGTCCGGTGCCTTTGCCGTCTGGTGGGAAGCGCATGGTCTCAAATACGCCATTCCGGCGGAGGTTTCCGTCGCACTTTCCAAGGGCCACATTGTCGTTGCGAACGGTTCGCGTTCGGCGCTGCACCGTTTCCAGGCCGCCTTCCCGCGGCTGAAAGTCATCAATGTGACGGCCCGCCCGGAAGTGCTGGCCAGCCGCCTGGAAGCGCGCGGCCGCGAGACGCACGAGGACATCATGGCCCGCCTCGCCCGCGGCCCGCTGACGGTGCGCGGCGATTACGATGTCGTGGAGCTCGACAACAGCGACTCGCTGGAAGAGGCCGAGCGCAAGATGATCGATCTCCTGGACGGCTTCCTGAAGGAAATCGTCTGAACAAGATGAGGAGATGAGAATGGCCATTCAGGTCATCGACTATGACCCGGAATGGCCGTCTCTCTTCCGTCAGATCGTCGGCGAGCTTGAGCCGTTTCTCGCCGATCTCACCCCCGTCTTTCATCATGTCGGCAGCACATCCGTCCCCGGACTGGCGGCCAAGCCGAAGATCGACCTGCACGCCGCCTTTGAGAATGCGGATGCGCTTCCCGAGGCGATCGAACGTGTGCAATCGCTCGGCGCCTACACCTTCCATGGCGACAAGTACCAGCAGCAGACCTGGACCTTCACCAGCGGCAAGGGCTCGTACGGCGCGCGACTCTACGTCTGCTCGACGGATAATGCCGTTTTGCGAGACCGGATCGCGTTTCGCGACTATCTGCGCTCGCACACGGAACGAGCGAATGCCTATGCCGCCCTCAAGATGACGCTCATGAGCGAGGCAAATGACGATTGGGATTATTATACCGGCGGCAAGCGTGACTTTGTGCTCGAGACGCTGCGGCTGGCCTCTGAGGAGGGATAACCAGCCGCGCTCCGATTATTCGCCGTCGCCACGCCCCGAGACAATTTCACGCTTGCCGACATGGTTTGCCGGGCCGACCAGCCCTTCCTTCTCCATGCGCTCGACCAGCGAGGCGGCGCGGTTATAGCCGATGCCGAGACGGCGCTGGATGTAGGAGGTCGAGCACTTCTTGTCGCGCATGACGACCTTGACGGCCTGCTGGTAAAGCTCGTCGCCATCCTCGGCGCCCATGGCGCTCTTGTCGAAGACGGCGCCGTCCTCTTCATCCTCGCCTTCTTCGTCCTCGCCGGCCGTGACCGTATCGAGATATTCCGGCCGGCCCTGCGTCTTCAGGTGTGCCACGACCTTTTCGACTTCCGCGTCGGAAACGAAGGGGCCGTGGACACGGGAGATGCGGCCGCCGCCCTGCATATGCAGCATGTCGCCCTGGCCGAGCAGCTGTTCGGCGCCTTGTTCGCCAAGGATCGTGCGGCTGTCGATCTTCGAGGTGACCTGGAAGGAAATGCGGGTCGGGAAGTTCGCCTTGATCGTGCCGGTGATGACATCGACCGAAGGACGCTGGGTTGCCATGATGAGATGGATGCCGGCGGCACGGGCCATCTGCGCCAGACGCTGGATCGCCCCTTCGATCTCCTTGCCGGCGACCATCATCAGGTCGGCCATTTCGTCGACGATGACGACGATATAGGGCATCGGCGCGAGGTCCAGCTCCTGTTGCTCCTCGATCGGCGCACCGGTCTGCCGGTCGAAGCCAACCTGGACCATGATATGGATGGTCTCGCCCTTTTCGCGGGCCAGGGAGACGCGGCCGTTGTAGCCGTCGATATTGCGCACGCCGAGGCGCGACATCTTGCGATAGCGCTCCTCCATCTCGCGTACCGCCCATTTCAGCGCCATGACGGCTTTCTTGGGATCGGTGACGACAGGCGTCAGCAGGTGGGGAATGCCGTCATAGACGGAGAGTTCCAGCATCTTGGGATCGACCATGATCAGGCGGCACTGTTCCGGCGTCATGCGGTAGAGCAGCGACAGGATCATGGTGTTGATGGCGACGGATTTGCCCGAGCCGGTGGTGCCGGCGACGAGCAGATGCGGCATCTTGGCGAGTTCGGCGATCACGGGCTCGCCACCGATGGTCTTGCCGAGGCCGAGGGCCAGCTTGTAGCCGCTCTTATCGAAATCGTCGCTTTCGATCATCTCGCGGAAATAGACGGTTTCGCGCGTCGCATTCGGCAGTTCGATGCCGATGACGTTGCGGCCGGGGACGACAGCAACACGGGCAGAGAGTGCCGACATGGAGCGGGCGATATCATCGGCAAGGCCGATGACGCGGGATGATTTTACGCCCGGCGCCGGCTCGAATTCATAGAGGGTGACGACCGGACCGGGGCGGACATGGATGATCTCGCCTTTGATGCCGAAATCCTCCAGCACGCTTTCCAGGAGGCCGGCATTCTGCTCGAGCGTTTCCTGCGACATGATCTCGCCGAGCCGCTCCGGCGGCTCCTGCAACAGGGCGCGCGGCGGGAATTCGTAGCCCGATGCATCGACCTTCTCGACGGTCATGCGAGCCGGGCGAACCGGGGACAGCGCAGATGCGGCGATCTCGACACGCGACGCGGGCCGGACATCTGCCGGTGCCTGGTTCGACTGAACCACAGGCGGCTGAACTACTGGGGCCTGAACTACTGGGGCCTGAGCTATCGGAGCCTGAGCGACCGGTGTTGGAGCGACCGGAGCCTGCGCAACGCGCACTGCCGGAGGACGTGCGGGGCGGACTTGCGCGGGTGTAACCGGCAGCGTTGCGCGCGGTGCCACCGGCGCCGGATTATGCCGGCCCGGGCGCCACTCCATGATGCGGAAGCGCGAGGTGATCGATTCGGGTTCGGCCTGCTGCAATGCGATGACCGGGGTACGCGACGGACCGACATCCGTCTCCTCGAAGGCCATGACTTCCCAGAAGGCGAAATCCGAAATGGAGGAAAGCTCCGTCGCTGCGCGTAGCGTGGTTTCGACGGGAATTGCGGCAACGGGCTGCGGCTGAGGTTCCGGCGGCGGCGCGGCGATCGGTTCGGCCACTTCGGGCAGATAGATATCGAAGGGTACGTTCACCGTGATCGGCGCGCGCATCTGCGGTGCTGCTAAGGGTTGCGGCGCTGCTACGGCCTGCGAGGGAGGCACAACGATTTCCTCACGACCTGGCTCTTCCGGCGCGCGGCGCTTGCTGATCAGCGTTTCCGGCGTGCGGGTGAAGCGGACGTTCGGGGCGAGCGAGAAATTGCTCTGCCAGAGTGGCGGCACCGGCTTTTCGCCTTCATATTCCACGGGTGCATTTTCCACGGGATGTTCAGCCTCAAGTCCGGAGGAGAAATCTCCGGCATCCGTCAAATTGGTTCTAGGAAAACGCATGCGACAGTTACTCACTCACGCTTGGTAAATTCTGACATCCTTCCGGATAGGAAATGAAGATTAATAAGTTCCTTCCAGCCGTCTCGTTCCGGGACGACCAAAAAGACGAAACCTCATTGGTTTCAGAGATTTGACTCTTCAGGAAAAATCTTTGGGGTAATCTGACGAAGCGCCTAAAGCGCGTCGCGATCTTTCAGATTCGCTTGCCGCACTTTAGGCTTTCGTTTTCGCATGTCGTTGGCGCAAAACCGCTACACACTTTTGCGCGACATGCTTTAGTGCGCTTCGTCCCAATTGGTGGCAGCGCGGGCGTCGACGCGAAGCGGCACACGCATTTCAAGCGCCGGCGAGGTGGCGTTTTCCATGACAGAGACGATGATCGGCATCGCCTTTTGGACATCCTCGTCTTCGACCTCGAAGATCAATTCATCGTGCACCTGCAAGAGCATGCGGGCCCGATCGGCAAGGCCGGCCTCGGCAAGCGCCGGCTCGATCTTGATCATGGCGCGGCGGATGACATCGGCGGCCGAGCCCTGGATCGGCGCATTGATGGCAGCACGTTCGTTGAAGGCGCGGACGGAAGGATTCGACGAGCGGATTTCCGGATAATTGATTCGGCGACCGAAGATCGTTTCGACATAGCCCTTGTCACGGGCCATCTGCTTGCGGCTTTCCATGTAATCGCGGATGCCGGGGAAGCGTTCGAAATATTTCTTGATGTAGTCGCCGGCTTCCGAACGCTCGATGGAAAGCTGGTTGGCAAGGCCGAAGGCCGAGATGCCGTAGATGATGCCGAAGTTGATGGCCTTGGCGCGGCGGCGCACTTCGCCCGGCATGCCCCCGACCGGCACGCCGAACATTTCGGAAGCGGTCATCGCATGGATGTCGATGCCGTCTTCGAAGGCGCGCACGAGCTGCGGGATTTCGGCGACATGGGCAAGCACGCGCAGCTCGATCTGGCTATAGTCGGCCGAGATCAGCTTGTGACCCGGCGACGAAATGAAGGCGGTGCGGATCTTGCGGCCTTCGGCGGTGCGCACCGGAATGTTCTGAAGGTTCGGCTCCGAGGAAGAAAGACGGCCTGTTGTCGTCGATGCCAGCGAATAGGAGGTGTGCACCCGCTTCGTTTCCGGATGGATGTAACCCGGAAGCGCATCCGTGTAGGTAGACTTCAGCTTGGTGAGCTGGCGCCAGTCGACGATCTTGCGGGGCAGCTCGAAGCCGGCTGCCGCCAGGTCTTCCAGCACGCTTGCCGAGGTCGACCACTGGCCGGTCTTGGTCTTGGTGCCACCGGCAAGACCCATCTTGCCGAACAGGATGTCGCCAAGCTGCTTGGGAGAGCCGATATTGAACCTCTCGCCGGCAAGCTGATAGATTTCATCCTCGTATCTGGCTGCACCCTGGGCCAGTTCGCCCGAGAGGCGCGAAAGGATCTGTCGGTCGACCGTGATGCCGCGCGCTTCCATCCGAGCCAGAACCGGCAGGAGCGGACGTTCGAGGCGCTCATAGACGCGCGTCAGCTGGGTCGCGGCAAGGCGCGGCTTCAGCACCATCCAGAGACGCAGCGTCACTTCGGCGTCTTCGGCGGCATAGTGTGTCGCGCGCTCGATATCGACGAGGTCGAAGGTAACGTTCGACTTGCCGGAGCCGGCGACATCCTTGTAGGCGATCGGCGTGTGGCCGAGGAACTTTTCCGACAGCGGGTCCATGCCATGCGCGCCGGTGCCGGCATCGAGCACGTAGGATATCAGCATCGTATCGTCGAAACTCTTCGTCTCGATGCCGTAACGCTTCATCAGCAGGTAGTCATACTTCAGGTTCTGCGCCACCTTGAGGATCGATTCATCCTCCAGCAGCGCCTTCAGCCGCGACAGCGCATCGCCCATCGGGATCTGGTTGTCGGCGAGACCGCCACCGAGCAGATCACCGACACCCGTCTTGTGGTTGATGGGCACATAGGCAGCGCGGATCCGCGTGCCGGTCGGATCGGCGGTGTTGTCGGCAATCGCCAGCGAGAAACCGACGAGCTCGGCCTGCATGGCGTCGAGCGAGGTCGTTTCCGTATCGAAGGCGACGAGGCCGGTATCCCTGGCATCGGCGATCCATTGGTCGAGGGTCGCAAGGTCGCGGATCGTCACATAGGAGGAATGGTCGAACGGCAGGCTCGCAAAGGCCTCCGCACGTGCCTTGGCAAGATCCGCAGGCGCAAACGTGCCTTCGACCGCGGTCTTCGCTTTCGCGCGCGGCGGAACGGCGACGGCTTCCCCACCTATGTCAGGCACAGCGCCGGCGACAGGCTTCGGCTCCTCGGCGTCGAGATCCGGGCCATGCGCATCCGCACCCCATTCGATCTTCACGAAGGCTGGCTCGATCTCACTGGCATCGCAATTGCAGAATTCCGCGACACGACGCGTCAGCGTCGTGAACTCCATGGTCTTCAGGAAACCGATCAGCTTGGGGCCATTCTGTGGTTCCAGGACGAGCGCGTCGAGATCGAGTTCCAGCGGTACGTCGGTGCGAAGCCGCACCAGCTCGCGGGAGAGCTTTGCCTTGTCGATGTTTTCGAGAATGGTCAGGCGGCGCTTTTCCTGCTTGATCTCATGGGCACGCTCGAGAAGCGTATCGAGATCGCCATATTCAGCGAGAAGCTGGGCGGCCGTCTTCGGGCCTATGCCGGGGATGCCGGGAACATTGTCGACGGAATCGCCGGTCATCGCCTGCAGGTCGATCATCTTTTCCGGCGGCACACCCCATTTCTCGATGACATCGGGGATGCTGATCTGCTTGTCCTTCATGCTGTCGTACATGTGGACATTCGAGGTGACGAGCTGCATCAGATCCTTGTCGGAGGAGACGATCGTCACATCGGCGCCGACAGCTTCGGCCTCGCGGGCATAGGTCGCGATAATATCGTCGGCCTCGAAACCTTCCGTCTCGATGCAAGGCAGATTGAAAGCGCGCGTCGCTTCGCGGATCAGGCCGAACTGCGGCACCAGCTCTTCGGGCGGCGCCGAACGGTTCGCCTTATAGGCGTCATAGAGATCCTTGCGGAAGGTCTTCGACGAGTAGTCGAAAATGACGGCAAGATGGGTGGGCGTGGCAGCCACATCGGTACCGCGTGCATCTCTCAGCAGCTTCCAAAGCATGTTGCAGAAACCGGAGACGGCGCCGACCGGCAGGCCGTCGGATTTGCGTGTCAGCGGGGGCAAAGCGTGAAAGGCCCGGAAGATGAAACCCGAACCGTCGATAAGGAAGAGGTGATCGCCTTTTTTCATGGCAGCATGGATAGCGCGGCGGCCTTTCAAGGTCCATATAAACTTGGGTGCGCAAAAAGATTCCGCCTCACCAAACTGTTACCAATTTGTAATAGGCGGTTTTTTCTCTTTCCCTTGAAAAACCACATTCTCAATCACAAATCACACCTACCGGCGTTTGATCGCGCCGCGGGTCTGATAGCCGGCTTGTCCCCCGCCGCGTCAGGCTTGGACAAAGGCCTCATCCCCCTCTCCGGGCCTTTGTCCCCATTTTCAAGCCGCCATGGCCATCCTCCAGGCCATGGCGGCTTTGTTTTTCAGCCAGGCGCTTCACCTCTCGAAAATTTAAGAGCTTGCCGCATATGTTTTGATGGATCGTATGCGATTTGTTGCATTGTCTACTGCACGATTTTGAGCCTAATTTACAATCATGGGATTTAATCGAATGGATTCCGGTGCCTACCTTGCCAGCCAGCTGGCCAAGGGTTTTGCCCGCTCGCTACATCAGCGCGCGGCAGGACTCGGTTTTTCTCCCGGCCAGTTCCCCATACTTCTGGAACTTTGGGCCGAAGACGGGCTCACCCAGAAGCAGCTTCTGGAGCGCGTCGATATCGAACAAGCGACGATGGCCAACACGCTCTCCCGCATGGTGCGCGACGGGCTGATCGAGCGGCGCCCACACCCAACCGACAAACGCGCCCAACTGATCTTCCTCTCCGAGAAAGCCAAGGCGATGGAGGCTGAGGCCATCGATACGGCACGCGAGGCCGATCTTGCGCTCTTCAAGGGCTTTCGAGTCTTCGAGCGGGAGCTGATGCTCGAATATATCCGGCGCCTCATCAACAACGCCAAGGCACTCTGAATCGCTCCGGGGCGGCGCGGTTGCGCTTGAGCTTTATTACCTGGGCCTCGGCATGCCGAAAATCTGCGCCCACTCTAGCTCAGCGACCTGCAGAGCCTGGCGAAACATCATGATGGGCGAGATGCTCGCTCATCTCTCCGGCGCGCCTGTGCTGGGTGAGGTCACGAACGACGAGAACATCGCAATGGCGCCCGCGATAGACGATCCGCCGCGTGACGACCTCGACACGGATCTCCCTCTCGTCCTTGGCAATCAGCAGCATTTCCCGGTGATCACTCTCCTGCCCAACATGGATGAGAGCCAGGACGGCAGAGGGAATGTTGCCAGTGAGTTCCGCAAGCTTCCAGCCAGACAGGGTCAGGAAGCGCTCATTGGTGTCGATGATCCTGCCTTCGCGCAGGATGACGAGGCCCTCCTGCGAAACGTTGGCAAGGCCGCGAAGATCGGTCAGATGGCTTTCGAGGAAGACTGCGCCGAAGGCCATGAGGATGAGGCCGGTTGCGACAACCATGACGATCACCGCAAGAACCTCGGGCTGGAGCGCCATCGCCGGCACCTCGCGCGTTGGGTCGGGCACCAGCGTAATGCTGCTCATCGAGATGAAATGCAGCGTGCAGATCGCCAGCACAAAGGCGCCGGAGGAGGCGGCGAAGCGTTTCATGCCTTTCAACTGGAAGAAGACGAGGAAGGCTACCGTCGCCAGAACCGCGCAGGAGCAGAAAGCAACGACCGACGTGAAGGCATCATAGACGATGACGGCCGGGGCCTCGATCGCCTGCATGCCAGTCATATGCATGGCCGTGATGCCAAGCGCCATCAGCAAGCCACTAAAAGCAAGGGAATAGCCGGTCCTGCCCTCCGACGCGATCAGTATGGCCACCCAGGAGCCGAAAATCGACAGGAATACCGAGAGAAAGGTAAGGCGCAGATCGTAGCTGATCGGCATGCCGCCATCATAAGCGAGCATCGCGATGAAATGCGTTGCCCATACACCCACGCCGCAGGCAAAGGCTGACGTGCCGATCCAGAGCTTTCGCTGGCCGACATCGCATTCCTGGGCACGGAAAAGAAGGAGCATGGTCGTCAGGCTGCCAACGAGGCAGACGATCACAGCGGCAACGACCAGCCGCCAGTCATGATTATCCCTGATGCAGGCAATAACCGAGAACATTCGCCACCTCGAAAGTCGACCTCTGCACGATGTTATTTAGATTGTGCTAAATAACCGTAAATTGCATTTAATGTCACTACTTTATCTATTGTAGCATTTGGTGCCAACATAACATCTTGAAATTTGACGCTCGAAACCGCAGCCGATTGGGTCTATCGTCCGGCCGAATTTCAGAAGGAGTCGGAAATGACTGAACTAAATCCCATCCTTGCGCGTGCCGACAAGAATCTCGATTCAAGCCTCGAAAAGCTGTTCGAGCTCTTGCGCATCAAGTCGATCTCGACCGATCCGGCCTATAAGGCCGAATGCCGCAAGGCAGCCGAGTGGCTGGTAGCCTATCTCAAGACGCTTGGCTTTGATGCCTCGGTTCGCGACACGCCCGGCCACCCTATGGTGGTCGCCCATCACGAAGGTGCCTCGGCTGATGCGCCCCACGTCTTGTTCTACGGTCACTATGACGTGCAGCCGGTCGATCCGATCGAGCTCTGGGAAAACGACCCCTTCGATCCGGCCATCAAGGATGCCGGCAACGGCCGCAAGATCCTGACCGGCCGCGGCACGGCCGACGACAAGGGCCAGCTGATGACCTTCGTCGAGGCCTGCCGCGCCTATAAGGAGATCAACGGCGCGCTTCCCTGCCGCGTCACCATCCTTTTCGAAGGCGAGGAAGAGTCCGGATCGCCGTCGCTGAAGCCGTTCCTCGAAGCCAATGCCACTGAGCTCAAGGCCGATTACGCCCTCGTCTGCGACACGAGCATGTGGGATCGCGATACGCCGGCAATCGCGGCTGCTCTTCGCGGCCTTGTCGGTGAAGAAATCGTGGTGACGGCCGCCGACCGCGACCTGCATTCCGGCCTGTTCGGCGGTGCCGCCGCCAACCCGATCCATATTCTCGTGGAAGCGCTTGCCGGCCTGCATGACGAGACCGGCCGCATTACACTTAAAGGCTTCTACGACGGTGTGGAGGAAACGCCCGCCAACATCAAGGCATCCTGGGAGGCGCTCGGCAAGTCAGCGGAAAACTTCCTCGGCGAAGTCGGCCTCTCCATTCCCTCGGGCGAAAAGGGCCGCTCGGTCCTGGAACTCACCTGGGCGCGCCCGACAGCCGAGGTCAACGGCATCTGGGGCGGCTATACCGGTGAAGGCTTCAAGACTGTCATTGCCGCAAAGGCATCGGCGAAAGTCTCCTTTCGCCTCGTCGGTACGCAGGATCCGGCAGCGATCCGTGAAAGCTTCCGCAACTACGTTCGCTCGAAGATCCCGGCCGACTGCTCGGTCGAGTTCCATCCGCATGGCGCCTCGCCGGCCATTCATCTTTCCTATGACTCGCCTGTTCTAACCAAGGCGCGCAACGCGCTTTCCGATGAATGGCCAAAGCCTGCCATTGTCATCGGCATGGGTGGCTCGATCCCGATCGTCGGAGATTTTCAGAAAATGCTCGGCATGGAATCCCTGCTCGTCGGCTTCGGCCTCTCCGACGACCGTATCCATTCACCGAACGAAAAGTACGAGCTCGCCTCCTACCATAAGGGCATCCGCTCCTGGGTGCGCATCCTTGCCGCACTGAAGGCTTGAAATAAAAAAGGCGTGCCCGCGGTCTGCGCGGCACGCCATCCGAAATCTGCAAACAAAAAGGCCGGGGCAAACCGGCCTTCCGTTATCCGCCTCATCTCAGTGCCAGTACATCCGTGGTCAAAGGAGAAGCGGATAGTGCACAGCCAGAGTGATCCCGAAAGGTTTACTGCCGGTAAACGGCTAGTTCAACCAGATCACGGAAACGATGCGACGATAACGCGCACAACATCTCCGGGCTGCGATTTCTGAAACCTTATATCGGAAGCCGCCTTTCACATTTCAAGGCCTCGTGAAAAACCTTGATCGCCGTTCAAGCTGCGCTCATCCTGACACTGCCGTAAGTCTTTGAAAAACAATCTAAAATCTGAACGACGCGACCGCTGGCGCCGCGGGCCGGATTATTATTATCGCGAGCGCGGGCCTTATCGCCCCTAAAGAAAAGGACCCGACGTATCTGGTGATACGCCGGGCCTGATATCGATCGGCACGTGTTGAGGGGAGACGGCCGATCTGAGCGGGACGTGAGGGGTATGTCCCGCTCTCGATAAAACTGCTGCAAAGCCTATTGGTTCCCTCACCAGCCGGAAGAAGTGCGACGCTGGGTCGCCAGCAGATCACGCATCTCTGCATAAGGGCCAAGCAGCATCTTCAACCGGCTCTCCTCCACCCTGTCGAGGCGATAATGCTGCGCAAAGGCATGCACGCTCCAGACTTCGCGGAGGCGAGCTTCGTCCATCTTGTCGGGATCGATCGTCATTTTCTGCCTGATATTGCGCTCTGCTTCTTCGGAGAAGCGAAGTCGCGGCGATATATGTCAGTTTTGTGACACTCACAATGAATGGCAGCCATGTGGGGAAGTCATGGCTGGCTGACGGAAAAAATGCAGGCAGGGAGAGCACTTGGCCGTATTGGTATTGTTCTTAACAGCCCGTTAATTCGCCGCATTTACAATTCAATCGGATAAAACCGTTGCCTGGGGGCGCGGTCTTAGAGCAAGGGTTCAGCCGCTCCACGATGGTAGCCAGACGCAGATCAGACGACAGGATCGAACCGTCCTTCAACGGCCGTGGCGGCCGTGAGGAGGATGACGAATTTGCGCTCGATGCCGACGACCGCATCGACGGGCGACACGGCTCCAAGCGTCCATCGCGATCGCCCGCTCCTCGCCGCGCACCTGCAAAGCGCCGTCCCGAGCCGCGCGAGCGTGAAGGCGGTGGTCTGTTCGCGTTCCTGCGCAGGGTCGTCTACTGGTGTATCGTACTTGGCATCTGGGCTGGCATCGGTGTTGCCGGGCTCGTGTTCTATTATGGTTCGCGCATGCCGAGCGCCAGCACCTGGGCAATCCCGGAACGGCCGCCAAACGTCAAGATCACCGCCGTAGACGGCAGCGCGATCGCCAACCGCGGTGCGACCGGCGGCGAGGCGTTGTCGCTGGATAATATGTCGCCCTATATTCCAGAAGCGATCATCGCCATCGAAGACCGACGCTTCTATTCGCATTTCGGCGTCGATCCGTTCGGGCTCGCGCGTGCCTTCGTCAACAATGCGACCGGCCAGCCGATCCAGGGCGGTTCGACGCTGACGCAGCAGCTTGCCAAGAACCTGTTCCTCTCGCCCGAGCGCACGCTCGAGCGCAAGGTGCAGGAGGTACTGCTCTCCTTCTGGCTGGAACAGAAATACACCAAGGACCAGATCCTTGCGATGTATCTGAACCGCGTCTATTTCGGTTCGAATGCCTATGGCGTGGAAGCGGCGGCACGACGCTATTTCAACAAGTCGGCGCGCGATGTGAACCTCGGCGAAGCAGCCCTGCTTGCGGGCCTTGTGAAAGCGCCGTCCCGCCTTTCGCCGGCCCGTGATCCGGAGGCAGCAAATGCCCGCGCGCAGATCGTGCTGCAGGCGATGCGCGACCAGGGCTATATCAGCGACGGCGAGATCAAGACGGCAATGTCACAGACGCCGGCTTCTGCCCGCAGCTACTGGTCGGGCGCCGGACAATATGTCGCCGATATGGTGATGGACGAGCTGCAGGGGCTGGTCGGCGACGTGAAGGAAGACGTCATCGTCGACACGACCATCGACAAGAACCTCGAAAAGAAGGCCGAGCAGTCGCTGGTCGATGTGCTCGACAAGGAAGGCGGCAAGTTCGACGCGTCGCAGGCCGCCCTCGTCTCGATCGACGGTACGGGCGCGATCCGTGCGCTTGTCGGGGGCAGGGATTACGCGACGAGCCAGTTCAACCGCGCCGTCAAGGCCAAACGCCAGCCGGGCTCCTCCTTCAAGCCATTCGTCTATGCCGCCGCGCTCGAAAAGGGCCTGACGCCGGATTCCGTTTTCAACGACGCGCCGATCCGCATCGGCAACTGGACACCGGAGAATTACGAGAAGAAATATAATGGCGAAGTGACGCTCCGCACTGCGCTCGCAAAGTCGCTCAATACGGTGGCCGCCCAGCTTGTGATGTATGACGGCCCCGATCAGGTGATCAAACTCGCCCACCGCCTTGGTATCGAATCAGACCTGCAGCCCAATGCCTCGATCGCTCTCGGCACCTCGGAAGTGTCACTGATGGAGCTGACGGCCTCCTATGCAGCCTTCATGAACGGTGGCTACAAGGCAACCCCGCATGTGATCCGCCGGGTGACCACCACCGAAGGCAAGGTGCTCTACGAGAATACCTACGACAATCCGCCGCGCGTGCTTTCCGAGCAGATCGTCGCCGAAATGAACATGATGATGATGGGCGTCATCAACGGCGGTACAGGCTCGAGCGCCAAGCTTCCCGGCTGGCAGGCAGCAGGCAAGACCGGTACGACGCAGAATTCGCGCGATGCGCTGTTCGTCGGCTTCACCAGCAATCTGACGACGGGCGTGTGGTTCGGCAATGACGATGGCACGCCGATGAAGAAGGTGACCGGCGGCGGGCTCCCGGCCAAGGCCTGGAAGGATTTCATGGTCGCCGCGCATAAGGGGCTTTCGCCGGCACCGCTTTTCGGCATGGGCCAGACATTCTCCGATCCTGGAACCGATCCCGCCAACGGCCAGCCGATGGCGCAGGCGCAGCCGGCGCCCGAGCAGCCGTCTACGGTCGGAAGCATCATTTCCGGTGTCTTCGGCGGCAATGCCGACCTGAACCGCTATCCGCCGGCACCCGGACAGCGGCAGACGGCGATGCCGGTGAATGGCGGCCCTGTGCCGCCCGCCGATGTCGCCGGCGGCGGTTACGACGACATGGTGCCGCCCGGTGATGTCGGCGGACCGCAGGCAACATCAGGGGCGCAGCCACGTCGCACGACCCTGCTCGATCTCATCATGGGGCAATAGGAGACAGCAGACAGTATTGAGACCGGATAAGACGCCTTGCGGGAGCACGTCCCGCGCAAGGCTCGGCATGCAAGATTTGCACGGTTTGAAGGTGCAAAGCAGACCCTTTTCCGGCTACTGTAAAAATTGAACGCAACACATTCGTTTTGCTGGATTCCAGGCCATTTCTCGCCTTGCAGTCCAGAAAACCGCTCCTTATATACGCCGCATCACCGCAATCACGATTGCGTAATCTTAGTAGACCCATCCCGTAAGGGGCTGTCAGGGAAATGCCTTACCGGGGTTCCGACAGCTTGCTTCAAGGAGAGAATGACATGGCAAAAGTAATTGGTATCGACCTTGGAACGACAAATTCCTGCGTCGCGGTCATGGACGGCAAGGACGCAAAGGTCATCGAGAACGCGGAAGGCGCGCGTACGACCCCTTCCATGGTGGCATTTTCCGATGACGGCGAACGCCTCGTCGGTCAGCCGGCCAAGCGCCAGGCGGTCACCAACCCCACGAACACACTCTTCGCCGTAAAGCGCCTCATCGGCCGCCGCTACGAAGATCCGACCGTCGAGAAGGACAAGCACCTCGTTCCCTTCACGATCGTCAAGGGCGACAATGGCGACGCCTGGGTCGAAGCCAACGGCAAGGGCTACTCGCCTGCACAGATTTCCGCGATGATCCTTCAGAAGATGAAGGAAACCGCCGAATCCTATCTCGGTGAAAAGGTCGAAAAGGCCGTTATCACTGTTCCCGCATATTTCAACGACGCGCAGCGCCAGGCAACCAAGGATGCCGGCCGCATTGCAGGTCTTGAAGTGCTCCGCATCATCAACGAGCCGACTGCTGCTGCTCTCGCCTATGGCCTTGACAAGAAGGACGGCAAGACGATCGCCGTCTACGACCTTGGCGGCGGCACCTTCGATATCTCGATCCTCGAAATCGGCGACGGTGTCTTCGAAGTGAAGTCCACCAACGGCGATACCTTCCTCGGCGGTGAAGACTTCGACATGCGTCTCGTCGAATATCTCGTTGCCGAGTTCAAGAAGGACAACGGCATCGACCTGAAGAACGACAAGCTCGCCCTGCAGCGCCTCAAGGAAGCTGCTGAAAAGGCCAAGATCGAGCTGTCCTCTTCGCAGCAGACCGAAATCAACCTGCCGTTCATCACGGCTGATGCTTCCGGCCCGAAGCACCTGACACTGAAGCTGACCCGCGCCAAGCTCGAAAGCCTGGTCGACGATCTCGTTCAGCGCACGATCGCTCCGTGCAAGGCAGCCCTCAGGGATGCTGGCGTCACCGCTGCCGAAATCGACGAAGTCGTTCTCGTCGGGGGCATGAGCCGCATGCCGAAGGTTCAGGAAGTCGTCAAGCAGCTGTTCGGCAAGGAACCGCACAAGGGCGTCAACCCGGATGAAGTCGTCGCTCTCGGCGCTGCCATCCAGGCCGGCGTTCTCCAGGGCGACGTCAAGGACGTTCTGCTTCTCGACGTAACCCCGCTGTCTCTCGGCATCGAAACGCTCGGCGGCGTCTTCACCCGTCTGATCGAACGCAACACGACGATCCCGACGAAGAAGAGCCAGACCTTCTCGACCGCCGACGACAACCAGCAGGCCGTCACCATCCGCGTCTCGCAGGGCGAGCGTGAAATGGCTGCCGACAACAAGCTGCTCGGCCAGTTCGACCTCGTCGGCCTGCCGCCGGCACCGCGCGGCGTTCCGCAGATCGAAGTCACCTTCGACATCGACGCGAACGGCATCGTGCAGGTTTCGGCCAAGGACAAGGGCACCGGCAAGGAACAGCAGATCCGCATCCAGGCCTCCGGTGGTCTCTCCGACGCCGACATCGAAAAGATGGTCAAGGATGCCGAATCGCACGCTGCCGAAGACAAGAAGCGCCGCGAGGGTGTGGAAGCCAAGAACCAGGCCGAAAGCCTGATTCATTCCACGGAGAAGTCGCTCAAGGATTATGGTGACAAGGTTTCGGAAGCCGACCGCACCGCGATCTCCGATGCGATTGCCGCTCTGAAGTCCGCGACCGAAGCAACTGAAGCTGACGCCGAAGACATCAAGGCCAAGACCCAGACCCTCATGGAAGTTTCCATGAAGCTCGGCCAGGCGATCTATGAAGCCCAGCAGACCGAAGGCGGCGCGACCGATGCTTCGGCTGAGGATGACAATGTCGTCGATGCCGACTACGAAGAAGTCAAGGACGACGACCGCAAGAAGTCCGCTTAATCGGCGGACTGGCGGCCTACGCTAGACGATAGACATCCGGCTGCTCACCATGGCAGCCGGAAATCCATTTCCGGGGCTTAAATTGGCAAAAGCGGACTTTTACGAAACTCTGGGTGTAGCCAAGACGGCGGATGAAAAAGAGCTGAAAAGCGCCTTCCGCAAGCTGGCGATGAAATTCCATCCGGACAAGAACCCGGATGATAAAGATGCCGAACGCAAGTTCAAGGAAATCAACGAAGCCTACGAAACGCTGAAGGATCCGCAGAAGCGCGCGGCCTACGATCGTTATGGCCATGCGGCCTTCGAGCACGGCGGCATGGGCGGTCCCGGCGGCTTCGGCGGCGGCGCCGGATTTGCCGGTGGCGGCTTCTCCGACATCTTCGAGGACATTTTCGGCGAGATGATGGGTGGAGGCCGCGGACGGCAGCGCTCTTCTGGCGGTCGCGAACGCGGCGCTGATCTTCGCTACAATATGGAAATCTCGCTGGAAGAGGCCTTTTCCGGCAAGACGGCACAGATCCGCGTTCCGACGTCGATTACCTGCGACGTCTGTTCGGGCTCCGGCGCAAAACCGGGCACGCAGCCGAAAACCTGCGGCACCTGCCAGGGTTCGGGCCGTGTGCGCGCAGCGCAAGGCTTCTTCTCAGTCGAACGCACCTGCCCGACCTGCCATGGCCGCGGCCAGATCATTCCCGATCCATGCCCGAAGTGCCACGGCCAGGGCCGTGTGACCGAAGAGCGTTCGCTCTCGGTCAACATCCCTGCCGGCATCGAGGACGGCACCCGCATTCGCCTGCAGGGCGAAGGCGAGGCCGGTACGCGTGGCGGCCCGGCGGGCGATCTCTATATCTTCCTGTCGGTGAAGCCGCATGAGTTCTATCAGCGCGACGGAGCCGATCTCTATTGCGCCGTGCCGATCTCCATGACGACGGCAGCGCTCGGCGGTACCTTCGATGTGGCGACGCTCGACGGCACCAAGTCGCGCGTCACGGTTCCCGAAGGCACACAGGCCGGTAAGCAATTCCGCCTGAAGGGCAAGGGCATGCCGGTGCTGCGTTCCAGCCAGACGGGTGATCTCTACATCCAGATCCAGATCGAGACGCCGCAGAAGCTTTCCAAGCGCCAGCGTGAGCTTCTGCAGGAATTCGAGCAGCTCTCCTCCAAGGAGAACAATCCGGAATCGACGGGCTTCTTTGCCCGGATGAAGGAATTCTTCGAGGGCTGAGCTCGATATCCTTCAAGGTTACAAAAGCCGGAGGTTCCGCCTCCGGCTTTTTCATGCGCGCTCCAATTCGAGACATCTGTTTCAAGCCGGGACGCGCGTCTGCCCGCAGATGTCTTGTGTTAACGCACAGATCCGATGACGCTTGCAAGTTACTGAAATCCATACTGTCTTTGGCCCGCAGTCCGGGACTAACAGAGGGTATCTCCATGTCGGCAACGAACTTTTCAAATTCTCTGTCCGAAGATGTCGATGCGTTGGCAGGTGCGCTCTATTCGTGGTGTGCCGAACGCAACATCAAGCTTCGCAGCCAGCAGGGCCTTTCGATCGCCAGCATCGCGATCGACCTTTATCATGCCGGCCATCAGACGCAGGACGCCCTGCTCGTCGCGCTGCACGAGCGCGAGCTTCACTGAGATCCCGTCGATTTCAAGGATATGTGCGACGCATCAAGCCGCGTTTTCGGTTGCCTGACCGCACATGAGGTTGAGGATCGTCTTGACCGCCTGCTTGCCCGCAATCGAGCTCAACCTGTCAAAGCTGACCGCCAGCTCATAGGCCTCGGGGCTCAACTCGACGCGGTTGGTAAACTGGGAAATTCCCGTACCTTCAAATAGCTCGGAAATATCGACCCCCAGGAAGACCGCTATCTGATGCAGCTTGCTGGCAGAGACGCGGTTCGTCCCCTTCTCGTATTTCTGGATCTGCTGGAATGTAAGGCCAAGCGCTTCGCCGAGCTCCAGTTGAGAAACACGTCGGCGGGCGCGAAGCTGTCTCACGTTGCTGCCGACAATGATATCAATCGGATCTGGCACTGCTGCACTCTCTCCCGGTAAACCCTTAATTTACCATATAGCGTCAGCTGAATATCTCAACCCGGAAGTTGCAATTTTCAACCGACTTTTTTTGGGCATTAGGCCGCCCAAATAACTGTTCGCTGCGCGGATTTACAACTTCTAATCCTTGTTTGATGACTTGGCGGCGATGTCGCGAAAAGTTGAACACCCTGTAGTTGACTTCATTGCATGAGACGATAGTTACGGAACCCCTATAGTACCTGTCAGACAAGAGGCTTCGAATACTGCATGACATCCGCTCCCACCGGGAAATCTGATGCCGACAGTATCGTCATCAATATGCGCCGCCAGAAACTGACGCTGATGATCGATTCATTGAAATCGCTGCGCGGCTCGATCGAAGACCGGCCGGATCTCCGCTATTGGATCGAAAAGGCGATTGCGGAGGCCGAGGCACAGCTCGATCCGCCCGCCCCTCGCAGGCATTGACAGCCGAAACGGCTCTCAGCCTTGATATCCCTGACACTTCGGCTTAGAGCCTTTCCTAGTCAGATTGAATCATTCTGACTAGGAAAGGCTCTCACTGTCAGCCTTGATGTTTCCGGATATCCGATGCCGCACAAGGTTGCCCTTTCCCGTCTGAAACTGACCGACTTTCGCAATTATGCGTCGGCCTCGCTTGCGCTCGACGGGCGGCACGTGGTGCTGACTGGGGACAACGGCGCCGGCAAGACCAACCTGATGGAGGCGGTCTCCTTCCTGTCACCGGGACGCGGGCTGCGCCGCGCCGCCTATGGCGATATTACCCGTGTCGGTGCTGTGGGCGGATTTTCGATCTTTGCCAAGCTCGAAGGCATGGAAGGCGATGTCGAGATCGGTACGGGGATCGATGCCAGCGACGAGGCGATGGCGCGCAGGCTGCGCATCAACGGAACCACGGCCAAGACGGTTGACGAGTTGACCGACCATCTGCGCGTGCTCTGGCTTACGCCGGCAATGGACGGGCTCTTTACCGGCGGCTCTTCCGACCGCAGGCGGTTCCTCGACAGGCTGGTCCTGTCGCTCGACCCTGAGCATGGCAGGCGGGCGAGCGACTTCGAGCGCGCCATGCGCAGCCGCAACAAGTTGCTCGACGAAGGCCGCTTCGATCCGTCCTGGCTTTCCGGCATCGAGGAGCAGATGGCAAGCCTCGGTATTGCCATGGCGCTCGCCCGCCAGGAAATGCTCGGCCTGCTGACACGGCTCATCGAGGAAAGCCGCGAGACTTCGCCCTTCCCGTCAGCATCTCTGCAGCTCTCGGGCTTCATGGATGGCCAGTTCTCCCGACCCTCAGTCGATCTGGAAGATGAGTATGCGGCAACACTCGCCGCCAACCGTTACCGCGATGCCGGCGCCGGACGCACGCTGGAGGGGCCGCATCGCGCCGATCTCATCGTGCATCATCGTGAGAAGCAGATGGAAGCGGCGCGCTGCTCCACCGGCGAGCAGAAAGCCCTGCTGGTGGGCCTTGTCCTTGCCCATGCGCGGCTAGTCGGCAACCTTACTGGCCATGCGCCGGTTCTGCTCCTGGACGAGATTGCCGCCCATCTCGACGAGGGACGTCGCGCCGCCCTGTTCGACCTCATAGACGGGCTTGGCGGCCAGGCATTCATGACAGGAACGGACCATCAGATGTTTGCGGCACTTGCCGAGCGGGCACAGTTTTTCACGGTTGCCGACGGAAGGGTTTTCGAATGAGCGATAGCGCTTCTCCCCGCGGTTCGAGGCGTGTTAGCATTACGCCCATGGACCCCCTCAGCCCGGACGAAATCGCACGCTATCATCGCCACATACTGCTGCCGGAAATCGGCGGCGCGGGACAGCAGAAGCTGAAGGCCGCCCGCGTGCTTGTCATCGGCGCCGGAGGGCTCGGGGCGCCGATCCTGCAATATCTGGCGGCCGCAGGCGTCGGCACGCTCGGCATTGCCGATGACGACCGTGTTTCGCTCTCCAACCTGCAGCGGCAGGTGATCCACGATTCCGGCACGATCGGCGAAATGAAGACGGAAAGCGCGGCCATTGCGATCGCTCGGCTGAACCCGCATATCAAGGTCATCCGTTTCACTGAGCGTCTTTCTGCCGATACGGCGCGTTTGCACCTCTCCGACTTCGATCTCCTGATCGACGGCTCGGATAATTTCGATACGCGCTATATGGCCGCCGATGCAGCAGAAGAAGCGCGTATCCCGCTCGTGACCGGCGCCGTCGGCCGCTTCGACGGGTCGCTGACGGTGCTGAAACCCTATGAGGCTGCAGAAGACGGCACGCAGAACCCTGGATATCGCGATCTCTTTCCCGAAGTACCGCCGTCCGGATTGATCCCCGCCTGCGCGGAGGCCGGTATCATTGGCGCACTGACGGGCGTGATTGGCACGATGATGGCCATGGAGGCGATCAAGCTCATTACCGGTGCCGGCGAACCGCTGATTGGCCGCTTGCTGCTCTATGACGCCCTGTCTGCCCGTTTCGATACGATCCGCTACAAGCGCCGGCGCGCGAGGCAGAGCAGGACCGCATGACGCCTTTTCGCATCGATGAGAGTTTTGCTCGCTGGGGCGAGCTGCTCGATCTCATTCTCGCATCCTTCGCCTATATGGAAGGCCGCATCGATCCGCCCTCCTCAGCAACTCGCCTGACGATGGAATCGCTGGTGGAAAAGGCAAAGGCAGAAATCGCCTATGTCGTAGAGGATGCGGGGCAGCTCGCCGGCTGCATTTTCCTGCGCCCGGAGAAGGATTGCCTCTATGTCGGAAAACTCGCGGTTCTGCCATCCGCGCAAGGCAAGGGCATCGGCCGGCGACTGCTTGATATCGCCGAAGAGACGGCGCTCGATCTCGGCCTTCCGGCATTGAGGCTCGAGACACGGATAGAGCTCGTCGGCAATCACGCGACCTTCGCTGCCTGGGGCTTTGAAAGGACCGCAGAGAAATCCCATCCCGGTTTTACGCGCGTGACGTTTATCGAGATGAAGAAAGCGCTCGCCGGCTAATCTGGCCTAAAGATGGGAGCGCTCCGGTCGTCACCGGCCCGGCAGCACCCGATTCGGTGGGCGATGGCCATCGATGAAGGCGCGGATGTTGATGATGACCTTGTCGCCCATCTCCGCACGTCCCTCGATCGTTGCCGAGCTCATATGCGGCAACAGCACGACCTTGCCCTCATTGGCGAGCTTCACCAGCTTCGGATTGACGACAGGTTCGTTCTCGAAAACATCGAGCCCGGCGCCAGCGATCTTTCCTTCCCGCAGGCATTTGATGAGAGCAGCCTCGTCGATCACGTCACCGCGAGAAGTGTTGACGAGATAGGCGGTCGGCTGAAGCAGCGCCAGGCGCCTTGCCGACAAGAGATGGAAGGTTGCGGGCGTCGAGGGGCAATTGACCGAGACGATGTCGACGCGGGCAAGCATCTGGTCGAGGCTTTCCCAATAGGTCGCCTCCAGCTCATCCTCGGTCGCCGGATTGACGCGTTTGCGGTTGTGATAATGGATCGACAGGCCGAAGGCCTTGGCGCGTCGCGCAACGGCCGTGCCGATACGGCCCATGCCGACGATGCCGATTCGCTTTCCATGGATGCGTCGCCCGAGCATCCATGTCGGAGACCAGCCGGCCCATTCGCCGGGCCTGTCGGTCAGCACGCGCGCACCTTCGCCGATTCGTCGCGGCACGGCGAGGATCAGCGCCATGGTCATGTCGGCGGTGTCATCGGTCAGTACGTTCGGCGTGTTGGTAACGGTGATGCCTTTTCGGGCGGCGGCCTCGACATCGATATGGTCGGTACCGTTGGAAAAGCTGGCGATCAGTTTCATCTGCGGCCCGGCTTGTTCGATGAGAGCTGCGTCGATCCGGTCGGTCACGGTCGGAACCAGCACGTCGCAGGTCCTGACGGCTTCGACGAGTTCGGGCACGGATCGCGGCGTATCGTCGATATTCAACTCGGCATCGAAAAGCTCGCGCATGCGGGTTTCGACGACATCAGGCAGCTTGCGGGTTATGTAGACCTTCGGTTTTTTCTTCGTCGTCATAGCGGCTTGCAGTGCCTTGTTTAGAGGTCTTTAACCAAGATGGGCGATCATTTTCCCGTTCCGGGCATTTTCTACCAGACCCGCACGCGAAGACAAACAAAACTCGTGTGGCGGCCGGGGAATCCCGGAAAGCGAGCAGGCGCGGCCTGCTGCGAATTCGAGCCAACGGAAGCTTCCATGCGTCGCACAGTTATGAAGTCCTGCCTCGTTCTGGCGGTTGCCTTTGCCGTATCGGCGGGCACCATCGAATTTGCACAAGCCCAGGCGGCCAAGGGGCCGAGCGGCCTGCCGCTGCCGCGCTTCGTGACGCTGAAGTCCAAACGCGTGAACCTGCGCATCGGACCGGGAACAGATTATGCGGTTTCCTGGATGTATCTGAAGACGGGTTTGCCGGTCGAAATCATCCAGGAATACGACAACTGGCGCCGTATCCGCGATGCCGACGGCACGGAGGGTTGGGTCAATCAGTCGCTGCTGTCAGGCCAGCGGGCCGCAATCGCGGCACCGTGGATGAAGGGAAAAGGCAAGGGCGTCTATGTGAACCTGCGCCGTGAGTCACAGCCGTCCGCCAGCATCGTTGCCAAGCTGGAGCCTGGGGTGATGATCTCGATCGGCGAGTGCAATGGCGAATGGTGCTTCGCAAAGACCGACGGCGCCGAAGGCTGGGTGGCGCAGTCGGAAATCTGGGGTGCCTATCCGGGCGAGGCCTTTAAATAAGGCCCGCCTCCTTTGCAGCTTCGGAGAGCGACTTCATCGGCCGCGGGCCGATCTGCTGGATGACGATGCCGGCGGCAAGGCAGCCGAGCTTGCCGCAATCTTCCAGCGTGCGGCCCTGCGTGTAGCCGTAGAGGAAGCCTGAGGCGAAGAGATCGCCGGCGCCCGTCGTATCGACCACTTCATTGATCTTGATCGCATCGACGTAATGGCGCTCGTTGCCCTTCAGGATCACGGCACCGTCCTCGCTCATGGTCACCGCGGCGATCTTGCAATCCTTGGCGATCTTGTTCAGCGCTTCCTCAAAATCGTCGGTCTCGTAAAGCGACAGGATCTCCTGGCGGTTGGCGAAGACGATATCGACCTTGCCCGAGCGCATCAGGTCCAGGAATTCGCTGCGGTAACGATCGACGCAGAAGCTGTCTGAGAGCGTCATCGACATTTCGCGACCGTTCTCGTGGGCGATGCGGGCGCAATCAAGGATCGCTTCCTTGGCACGCGGCGGATCCCAGAGATAACCTTCGAAATAGGTCACCTTGGCTTGCGCCACCACATCCGCTTCGACATCCTCAGGCCCGAGTTCGACGCAAGCGCCGAGATAGGTGTTCATCGAGCGTTCGCCGTCATCGGTGACGAAAATCATCGAGCGTGCGGTCGGCGGAAATTTTCCCTTGGCCTCGGTCCGGTAGTGAACTCCCTGAGCACGGATATCATGCGCGAAGATCTCGCCGAGCTGGTCTTCTGCGACCTTGCCGAAATAGGCGGCCTTGCCGCCGAGGCTTGCAACGCCTGCGGCCGTATTGCCGGCGCTGCCGCCAGAAGCTTCGAGTGCCGGTCCCATGCGAGAGTAGAGCAGTCCGGCGCGATCGGCATCGATGAGGTTCATCGCTGCCTTGGTGATCTTGTTGTCAATGAGAAACTGGTCGTCGCAACGGGCGATAATATCGACGATTGCGTTGCCGACCGTCAGAACATCGAATTTGGTCATGAAATGGGAAGTCCCGGATTTGTGATAGCCGGTAATCGGTCTTAGCGAAATTTGCTGGTATTGGAAGGATAAACAGCACACCGCCTTCCAAGTCTTCGCAAAACTGCCGTTTATTCGTCATGCCGCTGTCACCATGCTTACCTAAAAACAGCATCAGGAAGACCGGCATGCAGGTATCTCGTATGGCCGGGGTATGGGAGGGATGATCCCTTCAATCTTACCGGGACGACGCTGACCACGGATGAACTGGCAGTATCGCAACCGGCTATCCGGCAGGACCGGATGCGGAAAAGCGGGCTTAGCCCGCTTTTTTTGTTGCGCCGCGAAGGATATTGCATCCAAGGCATTTGTCATGGCTGGCGATTAGCTGCTAGACCTCGGCGATCCCCGCGCAGAGCAGCAGTCTATGTCAGCCATCATCTTCGACGTTCTTCCGATCTTCCTTCTCATTCTCATCGGCTGGCTGATTGTCCGTACAGGGTTGCTGACGGCTGAGGTCGGCGATGCCTTGAGCGAGTTCGTTTTTAAGATCGCCGTGCCGCTGCTGCTTTTCCGCACCATCGCCGAGGCCGATTTCCATGGCGCGTCGCCGTTTCGGCTCTGGATCGTCTATTTTGCCGGTGTCGCGGTGACATGGACGGCCGGGCACATCGTTGCCACGCGCTTCTTCGGGCGCGATGAGCGGATCGGCGTGCTTGCCGGCGTGTCCTCCGCTTTCGCCAACAACATCTTCATCGGCCTGCCGCTGGTCGAGCGTACCGTGGGCAGCGAAGGGCTTGTTGCCCTTTCCATCCTGCTTGCCGTGCATCTGCCGATCATGATGGTGGCCGGCACAATCATGATGGAACATGCCGAACGCAAAATCTCCGGCAAGAGCGACCGCAGCATGACCCTGGTACTGAAGCAGATCGGCCTGAATCTGCTACACAATCCGTTGGTCATCGGCATTGCCGCCGGCACGGTCTTTCACGTCTCGGGACTGACCATGCCGGCAACGGTCAGCTCCGTCGTTGGACAGATTGCCGGCACGGCTGGTCCGGCGGCATTGATTTCGCTCGGTATGGCGCTGCAGAAATACGGTGTCTCCGGCAATGTCGGAATCGCCAGCGTGACCTCCGCCTTCAAGCTGCTGCTGCTGCCTGGCTGCGTGTGGGCAGCAAGCCATCTTTTCGGCCTCAACAACGAGTGGGCGGCGGCTCTGGTGCTGACCTCATCGGTGCCGACGGGGGTGAATGCCTGGCTGATCGCCAACCGCTTCGGCGTCGGTCACAGCCTTGCCGCCTCGACGATTACAGTGACCACGGCGCTCGGCGCGATCACCGTTTCCTTCTGGGCCTATATTCTCGGTGCCTGAGGCAATAAAAAAGCCCGGCTTGTGACCGGGCTTCTTCTCGAAAAAATTCGTCGCTTCTTACTGCGTTGCAGTCGGAGCATTCGGATCCGGCAGCGGAGCCGGTGAATCTGCCAGCGTGTGCAGATAGAGAATGACGTTGGCGCGGTCCTGATCCTTCGGCAGGCCTGCAAAGCCCATGGCGGTACCCGGGACGTCTTTCTTCGGTGCCAGCAGGAACTTGTTGAGGTTTTCGAAGGTCCAATGCTCGCTGCTGCCCTTGGAGAAGTCCTTCATGGCGGAGGAATATGCAAAGCCTTCATGCGAAGCGATCGGCCGATCTACGACACCAAAGAGATTCGGGCCGACTTTGTTCGGTCCGCCTTTGGTGCCGTCATGACAGGCCTGACACTTCTTGAATACGGTCTCGCCGGCCTTGGCGTCGGCGCTGGCAAGAAGCTGCGCGATCGGAACAGCAACGGCAGCAGGTGCGCCTTCACCGCCGGCGGCGGGTGCCTCCTCGGCGACGATGGCAAAACCTTCCTTCTCCGGCGCCTCGGAATGGAAGATCCCCTCGGACGCGATGGAGACAGACATCAGAACGAAGATCGTTCCTAGCAGCGCTCCCACGGCCGTATTGACGTATGAATTCATCTGCAATGCTCCCCTTGCAGCCGGCAGACCAGAAACCGGACCATCTTGAAATTGCGCGGAACCTATGTCTTTTGGCTATTCGTTGCAACTGTCTAAATGGTCTTGTGCGTGAGACTTTTTGCCACTTTTCAGCCCGGATTAGAAGGCCCGAACAATGACTGATTCAAAATTAGATGAGGTGCTGGTGCTGATCCCCGCACGCATGGCCTCCACCCGGCTTCCCGGCAAGCCGCTGGCCGATATTTGCGGTCTGCCAATGATCGTGCAGGTGGCGAAACGAGCACAGGAAGCGGCGATTGGCCGGGTGGTTATTGCCGTCGACGACCAGCAGGTGTTCGATGCTGTCGCCGCCGCCGGCTTTGAAGTGGTCATGACACGCCAAGACCATCAGTCTGGCTCTGACCGCATTTTCGAGGCGCTGAACAAGGTCGATCCAGACGCGAAAGCCAAAATCGTCGTGAACGTCCAAGGCGACCTGCCGACGATCGAGCCGGAAACCGTGCGTGCGGCTTTACGTCCTCTCGAGAACGAGGCCGTCGATATTGGAACTCTGACGACCGAAATCGACAACGAGGAAGACAAGACCGCGCCGCACATTGTGAAAGTCGTCGGTTCACCGCTCTCCGCCAGCCGTCTGCGTGCGCTTTACTTCACCCGCACGACCGCGCCTTACGGCAAAGGGCCGCTCTATCACCATATCGGGCTCTATGCCTACCGACGCGCGGCACTCGAGCGTTTTGTCTCGCTTGGCCCATCGACGCTGGAAAAGCGCGAATCGTTGGAGCAGTTGCGGGCACTCGAAGCCGGCATGCGCATCGATGTCGAGATCGTTGACACGGTTCCGCTTGGTGTCGATACTCCGGCCGACCTCGAAAAGGCGCGGCGCATTCTCTCCGCAAAGGCCAACTGACGGATTTTCCTCATGAACATCAAGACCAACAGGATCGCCTTCCAGGGCGAATTCGGCGCCAATTCCGACATGGCGAGCCGCGACATGTTTCCGACCATGGAACCGTTACCCTGCCAGACCTTCGAGGATGCCTTCACGGCGGTCGACAATGGTGACGCCGATATCGGTATGATCCCGATCGAAAACACGATCGCCGGGCGTGTGGCTGACATCCATCACCTCCTGCCGGAATCGCGCCTGCACATTATCGGCGAATATTTCATGCCGATCCGCTTTCAGCTCATGGTTCTGCCGGGCGTGACGAAGGACGAGATCCGCACTGTGCACAGCCATATCCATGCGCTCGGTCAGTGCCGCAAGATCGTGCGCGCCAATGGCTGGAAGCCTGTGATCGCCGGCGACACGGCAGGGGCCGCCAAGCTCGTCAAGGAAACCGGCGACCGCTCGATGGCGGCGCTCGCGCCGCGCCTTGCCGCCGACCTCTACGGCCTCGATATCATCGCCGAGAATGTCGAGGATACGGAAAACAATGTGACGCGCTTCGTTGTACTGTCACGTGATGAGGAATGGGCAGAACGCGCTGCCAGTGACGAAAAGATCGTCACCACCTTCGTCTTCAACGTCCGCAATATTCCGGCAGCGCTCTACAAGGCGCTCGGCGGTTTTGCGACGAACAACATCAACATGACGAAGCTCGAAAGCTATCAGCTCGGCGGCAAGTTCGTGGCGACGCAGTTCTACGCTGATATCGAGGGCCACCCGAACGACGCGCATGTGCGACGGGCACTGGAGGAACTGCGTTTCTTCTCCGAGAAGGTGCGCATCCTCGGCGTCTACAAGGGCCATGCAATGCGGGGACTTCTGTAAGGATTACCCAAAGCCTCTCCGACAACTGACCGGAGAGGCCTTATGCATACCTTGATTTATTTATCCGGCTCACAAACACGCAAGCGATGCCCGTCCGGATCCAGCACGACGAAGGTCGGACCGAAGTCGAGTTCGGTCAGATCCTGAGCGAAGGGCAGGCCACGGCCCCGCCAGTCTTCGTAATGCCTGGCGACGGCATTTTCTCCATCGACCATGAAGGCGACCTCACCGCGGTTACCGATGGCCGAGGGTTGCGGTTCGACGCTGCTGCGGCGCCAGAGGCCGAGGGTGAAGCCGCCATCGAGCGGAAAGGCGACGAAATTCGGCGCCTCCACCGCCGGCTCGCGGCTCAGAATATTGCGATAGAAGGCGGCGCTTTCAGCGGGGTCCTTGACATAGAGGATAATAAGATTGGGGCTGGCCATTTCAGTTCTCCACTGGGTTGAAAGATGCCCGGCCGAGATCTGCTGCCATTTTATGGCAGCAGATCTCCGATTGCAGCGCTGCAGACAGCGCCGCTTTCGTTACCGGGAGGAATATCAATGAGGCCGGCGTGCGGCCTTAACGGAAGAGATCGTCGCCGACGCGCCAGTCCTGTCCGTCCATGATGCCGAGATCGCGCTTGTGCCAGTGCGGCATCGTCTCGAGATCAAGGCGCGGACGGCGTGCTGACGCTCCTGTGAACCTGTCGGCAAACAAGCGCACCAGACGCGAACGAAGGGTTTTTCCGGCTTTGACTGAAGTACGACGGCCGGCATATTGAACGACTTGAGGCATTCCCATGATCAGTACTCCTTCCTGCTGGACTGGTACTGACAATAGCGCATCCTGCTGACAGTTTATGGCAGTAGCGTTAGTGCTCGATCGGAGTATCCTGGGTGTCCCGCCATTCCTTCAGGAGAACGGTGCGACGACGCGGATACCGCGTGTCATGGATCGTCATGTCGATGATACGATCGGTGCGGAAATGACGGAAATCCTGGCGTAGTTCGCACCAGGCCATTATGATGCGCACATGCTCGAAATAGCCGAGCGCGAAAGGCCAGACACGGCGGCGGGAGACACGCCCCTGTTCGTCGCCATAATGCAGTTCAAGGATGCGCTCCAGGCGGATTGCCTTGCGGATGGCCGAAACATCCGCCTTATCCTCATCCTGCCGTTTGCGGCCGACAAAAAGTGTAGCCGAATCGACCATATCGCGCATGTCGGGCGGCAGCACGGCGGCGATCTTCGCCAGCGCATCAGCGCCGGCATTGGCCAGGCGCGGCTCGGCGGCGCGCGCCACCCAACGCGAGCCAAGCACCAGTGCTTCCAGCTCCTCCTCGGAAAACATCATCGGCGGCAACATGAAGCCGGGTTTCAGCACATAGCCTATGCCGGCCTCGCCCTCGATCATGGCGCCTTGCGCCTGAAGGCTCGCAATATCGCGGTAGAGCGTGCGAAGGCTGACACCGGTTTCTTCGGCCAATACGGTGCCGGTGACCGGCCGCCGATAGCGCCGGAGCGTCTGAAGCAGGGTCAGCAGCCGTTCTGAGCGGGCGACCATGATTATGCCCTCATGCAGACAGGCCGGACCGGCTGACGATCATCCGTGCTCTCCGACCTTTTGTTCAGCGTTTCCACTCGACCCAATCGCGCATCAGGCGATGGGCAATCGCACCCTTCGGCGGCGGCGCCTTGCCGTTGGCGCCAGGACGCTCCAGCATTTCGATGGTTTCTTCGCGGGTGAACCAGCGGCAATCCTCAAGCTCAGCCTCATCGCGGTGGATATCGCACGACTTCGCCTCGGCATAACAGCCGATCATCAGCGAATGCGGCATCGGCCAGGGCTGGGAGGCATGATAACGGATACGGCCGGTCTTGATGCCGGATTCTTCCAGCGTTTCACGGCGAACGGCATTTTCGATCGTCTCGCCGGGCTCCAGGAAGCCCGCCAGACAGGAGTACATGCCGGGCGCGAAATGCGGGCTGCGGCCGAGCAGGCAAAGATCACGCTCCTCATCGATCGTCAGCATGATGACGACGGGATCGGTGCGCGGGAAGATCATGTGCTCGCAGGCCGTGCAGACCCGCTTGTAGCCGCCGATGCGGATTTCCATGACGGAGCCGCAGCGGCCGCAAAACTGGTTGTCACCGTTCCAGCGGATGAGGCTTGCTGCCTGGGAGAACTCGCCGAGCAGCATCTCGTCGACGAGCTCGTCACGGAAGAGCGAGCGTCCGTCGACCGGCTTGTACTGGCTCGCCATATCCTCGACATCGATGCCGACGGGCACGGCAAGGCGCGGCTCGCCGGTTTTGCGATAGCCGAGCAGCACGGTTTCGTCCCAATTCGGTTTCAGCTCCTGCAGCTCGTAGCGTGCGAAGAGCGGATCGAGCACCTGGCCATCGTGCTTGAGCACCAACTTGTCCTTGGCGAAGGCGAAAATATGCGTGCCTTCGCGGGCGAGCGCCTTTTCGACAGAGCCTTCATCGCGATGTTCGCTGTCGCGGTGCAGGTCGTTTGCGGCAAAGGCGGTGAGATTGCTGGGTTCCGGATGCGGCAGGTCCGAATCGAAAAGCGAATGACTCATGGTGAAAGGGCTTCCCGCAGCTTAGCTATGAATTCGTCTCTTGCTGCGTCCTTGTAAGGCTCGGCCTTGCCGAAACCCCAGACAGGACCCGGCCAGTTCGCGTCACCTTCAGAACGCGCAATGACATGAACATGAAGCTGGCGGACGATATTGCCAAGAGCCCCGACATTGATTTTCGTGGCACCGGTAACCTTCTTGAGTGCTGCGGAGACGAGCTCGATCTCGAAGGTCAGCAGCACCTGATCGAGCGGCGTCAGCTCGAAGATCTCTGTAATATCCGCCCGGCGCGGCACCAGGATCAGCCAGGGCCAGCGAGCATCCTTCGATAGCCTGACGTCACACAGGCCAGTCAGCAGGATACTGGTACTGTCGTTTTCGAGCCTGGGGTCGAGCACGAAATCGCTCAAAGGCATTCTCCTCATGTTTTCCAATGGACTAGCAGTTTTTTCGGAGCTTGGCTTGCTTTTGATGAGGAATTTGCCGATATGTGCATCCGGGAGGTTGGTGGTGGACGAGCCACTCGCCAACCGGGTCAGGTCCGGAAGGAAGCAGCCCTAACGAGCCCGGCACGGGTCATCGTGCCAGCCTCCCACCTTCTCTTCCAAGAAGCCCGGCCTTCCGGGCGCAAGCAGGGCGATGAGCGACACCGAGCGACAATCACAAGATGCCGCCTCGACGGGCACCGGATACCGGGTGCTGGCACGCAAATACCGCCCCAAGGATTTCACGGACCTGATGGTCGGCCAGGAGCCGATGGTCCGTACGCTCACCAACGCCTTCGAGACCGGTCGCATCGCGCAGGCCTATATGCTGACCGGCGTTCGCGGCGTGGGCAAGACGACGACGGCGCGCATTCTGGCCCGCGCCTTGAACTACAAGACGGCTGAGATCGACAAGCCGACGATCGACCTTCGCGTGCCGGGCGAACATTGCCAGGCGATCATGGAAGGCCGCCATGTCGACGTGATCGAGATGGACGCTGCCTCGCATACCGGCATCGACGATATCAGAGAGATTATCGAGCAGGTGCGCTACCGGCCGGTTTCTGCCCGCTTCAAGGTCTATATCATCGACGAAGTGCACATGCTTTCGACGCAAGCCTTCAACGGGTTGTTGAAGACGCTCGAGGAGCCGCCGGAGCATGTGAAATTCATCTTCGCGACGACGGAAATCCGCAAGGTTCCGATCACCGTTCTCTCGCGCTGCCAGCGCTTCGACCTGCGCCGCATCAGCGCTTCCGATCTCGTCGGCCTGTTTTCGACCATCGCCGCCAAGGAAGGCATCGAGGCGGAACCGGATGCGCTGGCGATGATCGCGCGCGCTGCGGAAGGCTCTGCCCGTGACGGCCTGTCGCTGATGGACCAGGCGATCGCGCATGGCGGCGGCGTGGTGCAAGCCGAGGCCGTGCGCGGCATGCTCGGCCTTGCCGACCGCGCCCGCATCGTCGACCTCTTCCAGCATATCGTGCGCGGCGATGTCGCAAGCGCCCTCAATGAATTCCAGAGCCAGTACGAAGCGGGCGCCAACCCGGTCGTGGTGCTGACGGATCTCGCCGACTTCACGCATCTGGTGACGCGGCTGAAATATGTGCCCGATGCCGCAAACGACCCATCGCTCAGCGAAGTGGAGCGCACCAAGGCTGCGGAATTTGCGCAAGGTGTCGCGGTTACCACGCTCTCGCGCATCTGGCAGATGCTGCTGAAGGGCATTCCAGAGACGGAAAACTCTTCGCGCACGGCGGGTGCAGCCGAGATGGTGCTGATCCGGCTCGCGCATGCAGCACATCTGCCGGCACCTGAGGATGCGGCGCGGCGGCTTGCGGAATTTTCCAACGAAAACGGTGCACCACGCCCGTCCTCGCCTGTGCCTTCGGGCAATGGCGGCGGCACGCGCGTGCCCTACCAGACGAATGTGACGGCACGGGCTCCCGAGCCCGCCCCACGGCCACAGCCCTCGGGGCCAACCGCCATGCTGCGCGCCGTGCCCAATCTGGAGCCGCAGAGTATCGGCCGCGTCGAGACGAAGCCGGCGGAAGCGCCGAAGCCGCTCGTGCCGGTCAGTTCGATTAGCGATATCGTTGATCTCGCTGCTGAAAAACGCGACGTCAAACTCAAGGCATTGGTGCGTAACTTCGTGCGGCCCGTACGGATCGAGCCTGGCCGTCTGGACGTAAACCTCACCGAGGGCGCACCCGGCACGCTGCTCAACGAGCTTGCCGTCAAGCTCAAGGAATGGACAGGCATCCACTGGATCGTCAGCACCAGCCGCGAAGAAGGCGGGCCGACGATGGTGGAGGCGGAAGCTAAGGCGCAGGAACAGCGCGTCAGCGATGCGCGTCAGGACCCTGATGTCGCGGCAATTCTTGCCCAGTTTCCGGGTGCCAAGATCATCGACGTACGCGTGCGGGCGCCGACGCCGGAGGAAGAGGCGGAGGAGGTCAACCCGCCTGCCGCCGCCGAATCCGAAGAAGGCGATATCCTGCCCGGCGACGACATAGAATTCTAGTTTCAAGAAGGAGAAGACGATGCGCGACATCATGGGCATGATGGGCAAAGTCAAGGAAATGCAGGCCAAGATGGAGCAGATGCAGGCGGAAATCGCCGAGCTGACCGCCGAAGGCAAGGCAGGCGGCGGGCTCGTCACCGTTATCATCTCCGGCAAAGGCGAATTGAAGAGCCTGAAGATCGACCCTTCCCTCTTCAAGGAAGACGATGTCGAGATCCTCGAAGACCTGATCGTTGCCGCCCACAAGGATGCCAAGGACAAAGCGGAAGCCATCGCTGCCGAAAAGACCAAGGCGCTGACGGCCGGCCTGCCGATCCCGCCCGGTTTCAAGCTGCCTTTCTGATTTCGTCGACTGGTCCGGTAATGACTGGCCCCGGAAGAAGAGACGGGAGATGATGACCTTGACGACGCTGCTGGTTTTCGCCGGCGCTCTTTTCATTGCCGCCGGCACACCCGGACCGAGCGTTGCGGCGCTTGTCGCCCGGGTCATCTCGAAAGGCACGCGCGACGTGCTGCCTTTCCTGTTCGGCATGTGGGCCGGGGATGCGATCTGGCTGACCTGCGCCATTGCCGGCCTCTCGGCGATCGCCGAAAGTTTCTACCACGTCTTCGTCGTCATTAAATGGTTGGGCGTGCTCTATCTTCTTTATCTCGCCTGGCGGATGTGGTTCGCCAAAGCCGAGGTCGAGGAAGAAGAGTTGCCGCAGGAACGTTCGCGTGGTCGGATGTTTCTGACCGGCCTAGCGATTGCGCTCGGCAATCCGAAGATCATGATGTTCTATGTGGCCCTTCTGCCGTCGATCATCGACATTCCCTCGGTATCGCTTGCCGGTTGGGCCGAACTCGTCGTCACGCTGTTCGTCGTTCTGGCTGTCGTCGATTTCAGCTGGATGTTCCTCGCCGCAAAGGCGCGCGGTTTCCTGAAAAGCCGGCGTGCGGTGCGGATCGCCAACCGGGTGAGCGCGGGAACGATGGCGGGGGCTGCCGTCACGATCGCCATGCGCTGAGTTATGGCTGTTCTTCCAGTTCGGCTCGCAGCTTGTAGTGAACAGGCGCCGCCAGATAGCGGTTGCGATCTGCGGCGGAAAGCTGGCGCCCGAAGGTTTCCATCATTTCCGGCATGGTCACTGTGGCGCCGGAAAAGGGCCTATATTCGACCGACATTCCAGCTTCCACGATTCCCTTTGATATCACGCGGCAATAGATGCCGGGGCGTGCCGCCCTGGTGTAGCGCTTGACGAATTTCGGATCGTTCATCCTGGCAGCGAACGTGGCGCAAGGGATGCGGCAGGATGTGACTTCGAGGATCAGTTCGCCGGCGATAAAGCGGTCGCCGACCGAGACATCGCGGTTATCAAGCCCTTCGATGACGAGATTCTCGCCGAAGGTGCCGGGCTCGACAGGGTGGCCGAGTTCGTTCGCCCACCAGTCGAGGCTGACCGAACCCTCCAGATAGACAGCCTGATCGACGCCGCCGTGATGTTTCCTGTTGCAGATCGCATCGCCCACGAGGCCTTCGGCATCGATCATGACGCCGCCGGCGACGGCATGTTTGAAGATACCGGTCTTGTAGCTCTTGCCGGGTAGGCGTTCTGCTGCACCCTTGCAGACTGCGAGGATTTTCATCGGTCTGGCGATCCTTCGGCGATTCCGTTTTCGTTCCATATCAGTTAAGAACGGCGCATGGCAAAGCGAGTCACCGGCCCCGAAATCGAAAAACTGATCCAGCTTCTGGCGAAAGTGCCGGGCCTCGGGCCGCGCTCGGCGCGGCGGGCGGCGCTGCATCTCATCAAGAAGAAGGATCAGCTTCTCGGTCCTCTCTCACATGCGATGGGCGAGGCCTATGACAAGGTGAAAATCTGCTCGCACTGCGGCAATGTCGATACGGTCGATCCCTGTACGGTCTGCACCGATGCGCAGCGCGACCAATCCGTGATCATTGTCGTCGAGGACGTCTCGGATCTCTGGGCGCTGGAGCGCGCGGGCGCACTGAACGCCGCATATCATGTGCTTGGCGGCACGCTCTCGCCGCTTGACGGCGTCGGCCCTGACGATCTCAATATCCGCGGGCTGATCAACCGCGTCGGCGAGGGCGGTATCAAGGAAATCATCATCGCTGTGAATGCGACCGTCGAAGGGCAGACGACAGCGCATTACATCACCGACCAGCTCGCAGATCTCAATGTGAAAATCACGCGGCTGGCGCATGGCGTGCCTGTGGGGGGCGAGCTCGACTATCTCGACGAGGGTACGCTGACGGCTGCGCTTCGAGCGCGCACAGCAATTTAGGGGGATATATGAACTTCTTCGGCCGGCTTCTTTCAACAGGCGCCGCCCTGCTGGCGCTTTCCTCCATCCCCTCTTACGCCGCACCTTCGAAAGCCGATGTCGAAGCGCAATTCGAAAAATGGGTGCAGGCCGATCTCTGGCCGGAAGCGAAAAAGAACGGCATTTCGGAGAAGACCTTCCGCGCGGCCTTTTCAGGCGTTGAACTGGATTGGACCCTGACCGATCTTGCCCCTCCCGGCTTTCCGCCGCCGAAGGAGCAGAGGCAAACTCAGGCCGAGTTTTCCTCACCAGGCCCCTATTTCAACGAGGATCGGCTGAAGCGGCTTGCGATGACCGGGCGCGGCTTTGCCTCACAATATGCCTCGACGCTCCGCCGCATTGAAAAGACCTATGGCGTGCCGGGCTCGATCGTGCTGGCAATCTGGGGACGCGAGACCGGCTTCGGCGCGGCGAAGATCCCGAATTCCGCCGTCGAGATTCTGGCGACCAAGGCCTTCATGTCGACGCGCAAGGAGATGTTCCGCATGGAGCTGATCGCTGCGCTGCATATTCTCGACGGCGGTGACGTAACACCTGCCGATTTCAAGGGATCGTCGGCAGGCGCGCTCGGCCAACCGCAGTTCATGCCGACGAGCTACCTGAAATATGCCGTCGATTTCGACGGCGACGGTCACCGCAATATCTGGACCTCGGTTCCCGACACGCTCGCCTCGATTGCCAATTTCCTCGTGAAAAAGGGCTGGCAGCGCGACCGCGACTGGGGCTTCGAAGTGACGATCCCCGACCCAGTCTCCTGCGCGCAGGAAGGGCCTGATCTTGCCAAGCCGCTCTCCCACTGGGGGTCGCTCGGCATCAAACGTATTTCCGGCAAGGGTTTTCCATCCGGCGAGTTGAAAGCGCAAGGCATGATGCTGGTGCCTGCGGGGCGTGATGGGCCGGAATTCATCGTCACGCCGAACTTCTATATCATCAAGGAATACAACAACTCCGACCTCTATGCCCTCTATATCGGCAATCTTGCCGACCGCATCGCCTCCGGTTCCGGTTCCTTCCAGGGGCAATGGGGCGATGTAGGCAAGATGCTGCGCTCGGATGTCGCCGCCATGCAGCGCGCACTGGAACGGCAGGGGTACGATGTCGGCGGTTCGGATGGATTGCCCGGCTACAAGACACGGCGCGCGATCGGCCAGTGGCAGGAAAAGAACGGCATGAAACCGACTTGCTTTCCCGAGGCATCGATGAAGGGCAAGCTCAAGTAAGAGGCGTGCGCGCCAGGCGGATGCTTTACAGGTTGCGCTTCAACCCCTCATGGCTCGTCACGAAACCGAGCTTTTCATAAAACCGGATCGAATCCGCACGCGTCTTGTCGGATGTGAGTTGCACGAGACCGCAACCACGTTCCGCGCAGCGGGCGATCGCCCATTCGATGAATTGCGAGCCCAACCCGGAGCCGCGATGGCTCTTCGCAATGCGCACGCTTTCGATCTGGCCCCGCCACATGCCCGTTCGCGAAAGGCCGGGAAGAAAGCTCAGCTGCAAGCAGCCGACGACCCTGTCTGTCTCGTCGATTGCAACAGCCAGCAACTGGTTGGGATCTGCCTCGATTGCGGCGAAGGCTGCGAGATAGCGTATATCGACGGGATCCGAGACGACCTCCCGTGTGCTGCCGAGATCATCATCGGCGAGCAGCCGGATGATGTCGGCGAGATCGGATTGTCGTGCGCTTCGGAAGACGTGCATGGCTGACCTCAATGGTGCAGATCGATCGGTGCCTTGTGGAAGACGTCATCGACGGGCGGAATGGCCTGCCGTTCGATCATGCGATGAACGTTCGGCAGGCCCTCGCCGCAGTGCAGGGCGCGAAGCCGGTCGGTATTTTCGGCATCGGCCTGCGTTCGGCGCTGGTTGTGCCTGATATATTCGACCCAGGTCGGCGTGTGATAGGTTTCCGTCCAGAGGCCGGGATTTTCGAGATCGCGCATCAGAGCCCAGTTGCGGGCGCCATCGCGGATGCGGATGCGGCGGCGTTCAACCATCAGCGTCATGAATTCGGCCAAGTCGCTATCGGCGATCTGGTAAGCGACCTGGATGACGATCGGGCCGCTGCGCGGCGTGATATCGAGACCGAGCGCGGGCTCGATAAAGCGGTTCAGCGGATCGAGATTGAGCGAGGCGAAAGCCGGCATGGAAAAGCGCAGGCCGATCACGACTCCAAGCAGCAGGACCGCAGCCGACATCAGCAGTGCATTCGAAAGACCATACCGGTCGGCGGCAACACCCCAGAGCCAGCTTCCACCGGCAATACCGCCGAAGGTGACGGTCTGGTAAAGCGACAAAGCGCGGCCGACCACCCAGCGCGGCGTCGAAAGCTGGACGATGATGTTGAAGAGCGAAAGCGCCGAAACCCAGCAGGCACCGGCTACAAGCAACCCGGCCGAGGTGAGCACGGCACTTGGGCTGAGAGCTGCGATCACGGCGCTGAGTGCAAAGCCTGTAAAGGCCAAGCGGATGATCGTCTCGCTGGAGAACATCTCGCGCAGACTGGTGCTCAGTATGGCACCACCGATCGCGCCGACGCCGAAGGCGCCGAGCATGAAGCCATAGGTCAGCGGCCCGCCAGAGACGAGATCGAGCGCGACGACCGGCAGCAGCGCCTGGATAGAACTTGCACCGATACCGAATACCAGCCCTCTGAGGAGGATCTTTTCGAGGTTGGGCGACATGGAGACATAACGCATGCCGGCAAAAATGGCGCTGCCAAGTGTTTCGCGCGGCAGCGTCGACGCAGGCGTGCTGGGCCGCCAGCGAAACAGCACATAGAGGAGCGCAATGTAGCTCAGCGCGTTCACTGCAAAGGCCGCAGCGGCACCGGCAGCCGCCACGATGGCGCCACCGATCGCCGGACCGACACTGCGGGTAATGTTGAAGCCCATACTGTTCAGCGTAACCGCGCCCGGCAAATCGGCGCGCGGCACCATGTCGCCAACAGAGGCCTGCCAGGAGGGATTGTTGAGCGCCGTGCCGCAGCCGATGAGAAACGTAAAGAAGAGCAGCAGTGCGGGGGTAATCCAGCCGAGAATGGCGCAAGCCGTCAACACGATCGAGACCACGAACATCGCGGATTGCGCCGTCAGCATGATCCGGCGCCGGTCATAATTGTCGGCGAGAGCGCCCGAGATCAGCGAGAACAGCATGATCGGCAGCGCCGTCGAGGTCTGGACCAGCGCAACCATGTCCTCGGACGAGGTGATGACCGTCATCATCCAGGCGGCACCGACAGCCTGAATCAGGCCACCGAAGTTCGAGGCGAGGCTTGCAAACCAGATGGTGCGGTAGGTCTCATGCCGCAAAGGCGCAAATGTCGAAGACGTATAGGCCACGCTTCCCCCCCGCTTTTATCGTTGTGCCTCAATAGCAATATATGCGGAAGATTAGTGCTCGCCATAGGTTAGCTCGCACTTGCAGGGGCGGAGGAGGCGGAATCGGCGTCGACCTTGCAATTTCCAAAAAACGGGACTATATGGCACTCAAATTCTTGATCGTTCGATGAAGAGTGGGCCGCAAGGACCCGCTCTTTTTTATTAGCGCGATCACCCCGAATGCCAGAAATCGCAGGGAGCGCACCGCTTGTCGGATCTGACAAACGCAGACAATCAACATGAGCCGCGGCTGATTACCGAGACCGGGCTTGACCAGCGTCTTGCCGACATTATCGAACCCGTACTCGTCGACATCGGCTTCCGCCTCATTCGCGTTCGCATGCTCAACCAGAATGGCATGACGATGCAGGTCATGGCCGAGAAGAACGATGGCACGATGAGCGTCGAAGACTGCGAGCAGGTCTCCATGGCGATTTCTCCGGTGCTCGATGTGGAAGATCCGATCGATAAAGAGTATCATCTAGAAGTGTCTTCGCCGGGTATCGACCGCCCTCTGGTGCGGAAATCCGATTTTACTCGCTGGCAGGGCCACCTCGTAAAGTGCGAAACGTCGATCATGATCGGCAATCGCAAACGCTTCCGCGGCAAGATCGTCGAAGCGGACGCCGACGGGTTTACGATCGAACGCGATCAGGTTGCCTATGGCGAGGAGCAGAAGGTCGTCATCCCCTTCACTGCGCTCAGCGATGCCAAACTCATTCTGACCGACGATCTGATCCGGGATGCACTGCGCGCCGACAAGCTGGCAAAGGCGCAGGCTGCGAACCAGAACGAAGCGGACGACGAAGAATAACCGATCAACGCAAGCTCCAGGGACGGGAACCCGGGTAGTCAAGGACGGAGAAACACAACAATGGCAGTCAGTGCAAACCGGCTCGAACTTCTGCAGATCGCAGATGCTGTGGCGCGCGAAAAGGTCATCGACCGCGAGATCGTGCTTGCCGCGATGGCCGATGCCATCCAGAAGGCGGCGCGTTCCCGTTACGGTACCGAATCCAATATCCGCGCCGACATCAACCCGAAGACCGGCGAAATCCGTCTTCAGCGCCTGCTCGAAGTCGTCGAGAAGGCCGAAGATTATTCCACGCAGATCCCGCTGGAACTGGCCCGCGACCGCAATCCGGACGCCGCCATTGGCGACTTCATCGCCGATCCGCTGCCGCCGATGGATTTCGGCCGCATCGCCGCACAGTCGGCCAAGCAGGTTATCGTGCAGAAGGTGCGCGAAGCCGAGCGTGACCGCCAGTTCGACGAATTCAAGGATCGTGTCGGCGAAATCGTCAACGGAACGGTCAAGCGCGTCGAATATGGCAATGTCATCGTCGACCTCGGCCGCGGTGAAGGCATCATCCGCCGTGACGAAATGATCCCGCGCGAGAATGTTCGCTATGGCGATCGCGTCCGTGCGTACGTATATGATGTCCGTCGCGAGCAGCGCGGCCCGCAGATCTTCCTGTCGCGCACGCATCCGCAGTTCATGGTGAAGCTCTTCACCATGGAAGTGCCGGAAATTTACGACGGCATCATCCAGGTGAAGTCGGTTGCCCGCGACCCGGGTTCGCGCGCCAAGATCGCCGTGATCTCGAACGACTCTTCGATCGATCCGGTCGGCGCCTGCGTCGGTATGCGTGGTTCGCGCGTCCAGGCCGTCGTCGGCGAGCTCCAGGGCGAGAAGATCGACATCATTCCCTGGTCGCAGGACCCGGCGACCTTCGTCGTCAATGCCCTGCAGCCGGCCGAAGTCGCAAAGGTCGTTCTCGACGAAGATGCTGAACGCATCGAAGTGGTCGTTCCGGATGAGCAGCTTTCGCTCGCCATCGGCCGCCGCGGCCAGAACGTCCGTCTGGCTTCGCAGCTGACGGGCTGGGACATCGACATCATGACGGAAGCCGAAGAGTCCGAGCGCCGTCAGAAGGAATTCAACGAGCGCACCAACCTCTTCATGGACGCGCTCGATGTCGACGAGATGGTCGGCCAGGTTCTGGCTTCGGAAGGCTTCGCCGCTGTTGAGGAACTGGCTTATGTCGATCTCGACGAAATCTCGTCGATCGACGGTTTCGACGAAGACACCGCGCAGGAAATCCAGACCCGCGCCCGCGAATTCCTCGAGAAGCTCGAGGCGGAAATGGACGAGAAGCGCAAGGCTCTCGGCGTTGCCGACGAGCTGCGCCAGATCGACGGCATAACTGCCCAGATGATGGTCGCGCTCGGCGAAGACGGTATTAAGACGATCGAGGACTTCGCAGGCTGCGCGGCCGACGATCTCGTTGGCTGGACCGAACGCAAGAATGGCGAAACGAAGAAGTTCGAGGGCCTGTTCTCGAAGTTCGACATTTCGCGCGTAGAAGCCGAACAGATGGTTGTGCAGGCCCGCCTGCTCGCCGGCTGGATTACTGAAGAAGACCTTGCGAAGGACGCTGAGGCTGTCGAAGCCGATGCGACCGAGCAGGACGCATAATGACACTGACGCCGGACACATCTCCTGAGGACGATGATCTTGCAGGTTACGACGTGAACGGCCGCATGTGCATCGCAACACGCGAAAGCGGATCGCCGGATGAGCTGATCCGCTTCGTGGCCGCCCCTGACGGGACGGTGGTGCCGGATCTGAAGCGCACGCTGCCGGGACGCGGCTGCTGGGTGAAGATCGACCGGTCGCTGGTCGAGAGGGCGGTGGCGAAGAAGCTCTTCGCCCGCGCTCTCAAGGCCGATGTCAAGGCAGCCGACGACCTCGCCGAGCGGGTGGAGCGGCTGTTTCTGCAGCAGCTTCTGCAGATGATGAATATGGCGCGCAAGGCGGGCCAGCTCGTCACTGGCTCGGCCAAGGTGGATGCCGCAATACGCAGCGGGGCTGCGCTTGCAGTGTTCCATTCGACGGATGCAGCCGCCGATGGCGTGAGGAAAATAGACCAGGCTCGCAAGGCCTGGCACCTCGGAATGGAAACCGAGGAAGAAATACCTTCCTTCCGTCTCTTCTCGGAGAGCGAAATGGAAGGGGTGATGGGCCAGAATGCTTTTATCCATGCCGCAGTGCTTGCAGGGCAGGCGGGTGAAGGTGTAGTGAAGCGCGCAAAGATGCTCGAACAGTACCGTAACGGCGGTCAGTCCCGGGCACCGGGCGGCGCTGGCCAGCAAAAACAATGATGCGGTCACCGGCGGAAGCCGGCCGCAATATCATTGATCGATTGTATGTGATTGACAGGGTCTGATGGCTTCATCGTTCCCTGTCCGAAGGAACGGGAACGAATGACCGATAGCAACGACGACAAGACAATCAGCGCAACGGGGAAGAAAACCCTCACCCTGAAACCATCAGGAATGAGCCAGGGTACCGTTCGCCAGGATATGGGTCGCGGTCGCACCAAGGCGGTCGTCGTCGAGACCCGCAAGCGGCGCCCGATGCGCCCTGAAGACGAAAAGCCGATGACACCTGCTCCCGTAGCTCCGGTGCGCACGCCTGAACCGGCGCCGGCGCCTGTGCAGGCGCGCCCGCAGCAGTCGGCTCCGGCCCCGCGCATTCAACAGCCTGGTGGCCAGAACAACCAGCGCCCGCAGCAGACAAGCCAGCGTCCGCAGCAATCCTACCAGCCGCAGCGTCAGCAGGATCGTCCACGTCCCGTGGTGCTGAACCACCTTTCGCCTGAGGAAATGGATGCCCGTCGCCGCGCGCTTGCCGATGCGCAAGCCCGTGACGCGCAGGACGCCATCCGTCGTGCTGAGGAAGAAAAGCGCCGCGCGGCAGAAGAGGCCGTACGCCAGGCCGCCGAAGCGGAGGAAGCCAAGCTGCGCGCCGCAGAAGAGGCCGTACGCCAGGCGGAGGCCGCAGCAGCAGCCCTGGCCGAACCACCTGCCGCTCCTGCAGTGGAAGCACGTGTTGAAACTCCTCGTCCGCAGCAGCCGGCAGCCGCGCCGGCCGCTCGCCGTCCGGAAACCGCTCCGTCGCCCTCAACCGCCCGGCCTGCGCCAGGCGCACCGGCAGGTGTGCGTGGTCGCCGTAATGAAGGCGAAGAGGAAGACCGCGGTGCTTCGCGCAGCGGTCCGGTCCGTGGCCGCCCGGTTCGTCCGGAGCCCGCAAAGCCGGTGACAACCCGCCCGAAGAGCGAGGAAGACCGCCGCCGCGGCAAGCTGACCGTTACCACCGCAAACGTCGATGACGACGGCAATGCACGCGGGCGTTCGCTTTCGGCCATGCGCCGCCGGCAGGAAAAGTTCCGCCGCAGCCAGATGCAGGAGACGCGCGAGAAGATCACCCGCGAGGTCGTACTGCCCGAAACCATCACCATTCAGGAACTGTCGCAGCGCATGTCTGAACGTGCCGTTGACGTCATCAAGTACCTGATGAAGGAAGGCCAGATGATGAAGCCGGGCGACGTCATCGACGCCGACCTCGCTGAACTCATTGCCGGTGAATTCGGCCATACGGTCAGGCGCGTATCCGAATCCGACGTCGAACTCGGCATCTTCAATGTGTCCGACGAGCAGGGCGAACTGGTTTCGCGCCCGCCTGTCGTCACCATCATGGGCCACGTCGACCACGGCAAGACCTCGCTGCTCGACGCTATCCGCCATGCCAACGTGGTCTCCGGCGAAGCCGGTGGCATCACGCAGCATATCGGCGCCTATCAGGTGGAACAGAACGGCCAGAAGATCACCTTCATCGATACTCCCGGCCACGCAGCCTTTACGGCGATGCGTGCCCGCGGTGCGCAGGCTACCGATATCGCGATCCTTGTGGTCGCGGCTGACGATAGCGTGATGCCGCAGACGATCGAATCCATCAACCACGCCAAGGCGGCCGGTGTTCCGATCATCGTGGCGATCAACAAGGTCGACAAGCACGAGGCCGATCCGCAGAAGGTTCGCAACCAGCTTCTGCAGCACGAAGTCTTCGTAGAATCCATGGGCGGTGAAGTGCTCGACGTCGAAGTTTCGGCCAAGACCGGCAAGAACCTCGATAAGCTGCTCGAAGCGATCCTGCTGCAGGCCGAAATTCTCGACCTTAAGGCCAATCCGAACAGGACGGCTGAAGGTACTGTCATCGAAGCCCAGCTCGACCGCGGTCGTGGTGCGGTTGCGACAGTGCTTGTCCAGAAGGGCACACTGCGTCCGGGTCAGATCATCGTTGCCGGTGACGTCTGGGGCCGCGTGCGCGCCCTGGTCACCGATAAGGGCGACCATGTGAAGGAAGCCAGTCCCGCGACCCCGGTCGAGGTTCTCGGTCTTTCCGGCACGCCGCAGGCAGGTGACAAGTTTGCCGTCGTCGAGAATGAAAGCCGCGCCCGCGAAATCTCGGAGTATCGTCAGCGTCTCGCCCGCGACAAGGCGGCTGCCCGCCTGTCGGGACAGCGCGGTTCGCTGGAACAGATGATGACGCAGCTCCAGAGCACCGGCGTGAAGGAATTCCCGCTGGTCATCAAGGGCGACGTGCAGGGCTCGATCGAAGCGATTGCCGGCGCATTGGACAAGCTCGGTACCGACGAGGTTCGTGCCCGCATCGTTCATTCGGGCGCAGGCGGTATCACCGAGTCCGACATCTCGCTTGCCGAAGCATCGAACGCTGCCATCATCGGCTTCAACGTGCGTGCGAATGCGCAGGCACGCCAGTTCGCCGAACGTGAGGGGATCGAGATCCGCTACTACAACATCATCTACGACCTCGTGGATGACGTGAAGGCAGCGATGTCGGGTCTTCTTTCGCCGGAACGTCGCGAGACCTTCATCGGCAATGCCGAGATCCTGGAGGTGTTCAACATCACCAAGGTCGGCAAGGTCGCGGGTTGCCGCGTCGTCGAAGGCAAGGTCGAGCGTGGCGCGGGTGTCCGCCTCATCCGCGACAACGTCGTCGTGCACGAAGGCAAGCTCAAGACCCTCAAGCGCTTCAAGGACGAAGTCTCTGAAGTACCGATGGGCCAGGAGTGCGGTATGGCCTTCGAGAACTACGAAGACATGCGTGTCGGCGACGTCATCGAGTGCTTCCGCGTCGAGCACATCACGCGCACGCTCTGATCGGGCGACGATTGAAATCTTGGACGGGCGCCGGATCATCCAGTCCGGCGCCCGATCCTTTTGGGATAAAGAACAATGGCAACAAGACCCACATCCTCGGCACCGTCGCAGCGCATGCTGCGCGTCGGCGAGCAGGTTCGCGCAGCAATCACCCAGGTGCTGCAGCGTGGCGAAGTGCGCGACGACATCATCGAGGCGACCGTGATCTCGATCTCCGAAGTGCGCATGTCGCCCGACCTCAAGATCGCGACGGCCTATGTGACGCCGCTCGGCGTTTCCGACCATACGATCGTCATCGACGCGTTGAACCGCAATGCGAAGTTCATCCGCGGCCGGCTCGGACCGCAGCTACGGCAGATGAAATACATGCCGGAAGTGCGCTTCCGCGACGATACCAGCTTCGACAATTACAAGAAGATCGACGACCTGCTGCGCTCGCCCGAAGTGAGCCGCGATCTCGACAATGACGACGAATAACAGAAGAAACTGATGTCCAAACCACGCAAACCCAAGGGCCGCCCGATTTCCGGTTGGCTGATCCTCGACAAGCCGGTGGATTTCGGCTCGACGGAAGCCGTTTCCAAGATCAAGTGGCTCTTCAAGGCGCAGAAGTGCGGCCATGCAGGCACACTCGATCCATTGGCATCGGGCATGCTGCCGATCGCGCTCGGCGATGCCACCAAGACCGTTCCCTACGTGATGGACGGCCGCAAGATTTACGAGTTCACGGTGAGCTGGGGTGAGGAACGGGCGACAGACGACCTCGAGGGCGAGGTTACGCAGAACTCCGACAAGCGCCCGAGCGAACAGCAGATCCTCGATATCCTGCCGAAATATATCGGCACGATCAGCCAGGTTCCGCCGCAGTTTTCCGCGATCAAGATCGCCGGCGAACGCGCCTACGATCTGGCGCGCGACGGCGAGGCGGTCGAGATCCCCTCGCGTGAGGTCGAGGTTCATCGTCTGACGCTTCTCGCCTGCCCGGATGCCAACATGGCGCATTTCGAGGTGGAATGCGGCAAGGGCACTTATGTGCGGGCGCTTGCCCGCGATTTCGGCCGCGAACTCGGCTGCTACGGCCATATTTCCGGCCTGCGCAGAACTTTCGTAGCGCCCTTCGCCGAAGAGACGATGGTGCCGCTTGCAAAGCTCACCGCGCTCGAAGAGATCGACGACATGGACGAGCGCCTTGCCGCCCTCGACGCCCTGCTGATCGACACCTGCGAGGCGCTGTCGAGCCTGCCGCACCTTGTTGTCAGCGATGATCAGGCGCACCGGCTGAAAATGGGCAACCCTATCCTGGTGCGCGGTCGCGATGCGCCGGTTGCCGAAAGCGAGGCCTACGCGACGGCCCGCGGCCGCCTGATCGCGATCGGCGAGATTGGGCAGGGCGAATTCCGGCCGAAGCGCGTTTTCGCCTGACAGTTGCAAATAGCGGCATTGCCAGAAATAGGCGATGCGATATGTTTCCCGGCGGGCCATAACGGCCCGTCATAGGGGGACGAATATGCGCAAAATCGCTTTGGGAATACTGACGTTCTTTTCGTTGTTTCTCACGGTTACGATCGCTCAATCTGGCGAGCGCTGGGCCGAACTTCCGGCCTTTCCTTCCATGTCGGCGCCGAAGGCGAGCGGCATGGCAGAAGTCAACGACATCAGGATGTATTACGCCGAATATGGCGAGGGCGACCCGATCCTCTTCATCCACGGCGGGCTTGGAAATGCCGATGTCTGGGGCCATCAGGTCGCCGATTTCGCCAAGGATCACCTTGTCATTGTCGCTGACAGCCGCGGGCATGGGCGCTCGACGCGCAGCCAGCAGCCCTTCGGCTATGATCTGATGACATCGGATTATGTAGCACTTCTCGACTATCTGAAAATCGACAAGGTGACGCTGGTCGGCTGGTCAGACGGCGGCATCATCGGCATCGACATGGCGATGAAACATCCGGAGAAGCTCACGCGCGTCATCGCCCAGGCGGCAAATGTCACGACCGACGGCGTGAAGTCCGACGTCATGAGCAACAAGACCTTCAACGACTACATCAATGTCGCCGGCGAATATTACAAAAAGCTGTCGCCGACGCCGAACGAATACGACGCCTTCGTCAAACAAATCTCGGAAATGTGGGCGACACAGCCTGCCTGGACGGCAGCGGATCTCGGAAAGATCACGGTGCCGATCACGCTCGCCATCGGCGATCATGACGAGGCCGTAAAGCTCGACCATACAGAGATGATGGCGAAGGAAATTCCAGGCGCAAAACTCGTCATCCTGAAGGATGCCAGCCATTTCGCCATGCTGCAGGATCCCGAAGGATACGACGCGATGATCCGGGACGCCATGGCGGGGCGCTGAAACCGCTACTGGTGCCCCTCTTTCCAACGCTGCTTATTTGGTTTATAGGCAGCGCCAGCATCAGGGTATCCCCGATTGCATTCGCGGCCAAGGCTGGACGACATCCCGGCTTTTGGCGACTTAAACTCCTCTCAACGAAAGGATTGTCCGATGTCGATCACTGCTGAGCGCAAGGCTGCGCTGATCAAGGAATATGCGACCACCGAGGGCGACACTGGTTCGCCGGAAGTACAGGTTGCGATCCTCACCGAGCGCATCAACAACCTGACCGAACACTTCAAGGACCACAAGAAGGATAACCATTCCCGCCGTGGTCTGCTGACGCTCGTTTCCAGCCGCCGCTCGCTTCTTGACTATCTCAAGAAGAAGGACGAAGGCCGCTACACCAAGCTGATCAACGGCCTGGGTATCCGCCGCTAATGATTTTTCGGCGGGCGAAGCGCTTCGCCCGCCGATTGTTTTTCCGGGAGTGCGTCTCCCGATGACATTTTCCAGGCGCGCGCTATCTGTGTGAATGGAAAGACGGCAGTTCCGGATGGGCCGGATCTGCCAAACCAACCGTTGACCTGTCATGGGGCAGGATTGCCGGATGCTTTCGGCCAGAGTTTCACAAGAGCTTTGGCCCGATTTCCCGAGGGAAATCGTCCGCTCGAAGCTTCCCGTTGTCTTGCCCGTGATGCGTCACACTGATTGTGGTCGACGCTATGCTGCTCCTCACGGAGACGGCGCGTTGGCTGCATTGAAGGACAGGACATGTTCGATACACATAAAGTGGAAATCGAGTGGGCAGGCCGCCCGCTCAAGCTTGAGACCGGCAAGATCGCCCGTCAGGCTGACGGCGCTGTACTCGCCACCTACGGCGAAACCGTGGTTCTCGCGACCGTCGTTTCCGCCAAGGCGCCGAAGCCCGGCCAGGACTTCTTCCCGCTGACGGTCAACTATCAGGAAAAGACCTATGCAGCCGGCAAGATCCCCGGCGGCTATTTCAAGCGCGAAGGTCGCCCGAGCGAAAACGAAACCCTCGTTTCCCGCCTGATCGACCGCCCGATCCGTCCGCTCTTCCCGGAAGGCTACAAGAACGACACGCAGGTCGTCGTCACCGTCATCCAACACGACCTCGAGAACAACCCGGACATCCTGTCCATGGTTGCAACCTCCGCTGCGCTGACGCTATCAGGCGTTCCCTTCATGGGCCCGGTCGGCGGCGCACGCGTCGGCTACATCAATGGCGAATACGTTCTCAACCCGCATCTCGACGAGATGGATGAATCGAGCCTCGACCTCGTCGTCGCCGGCACTTACGATGCCGTCCTGATGGTCGAATCCGAAGCCAAGGAGCTTCCGGAAGACGTCATGCTCGGCGCCGTCATGTTCGGCCACAAGGGCTTCCAGCCGGTTCTCGACGCGATCATCAAGCTCGCTGAAGTTGCCGCCAAGGAACCGCGTGACTTCCAGCCGGAAGACTACTCCGCTCTCGAATCCGAAATGCTCGGCCTTGCCGAAGGTGAACTTCGCGAAGCCTACAAGATCACCCAGAAGGCCGACCGCTACGCCGCCGTCGACGCCGTCAAGGCGAAGGTGAAGGCGCACTTCCTCCCGGAAGAGGGCGAAGCCCGCTACACGGCCGAAGAAGTTGGCGCGATCTTCAAGCACCTGCAGGCCAAGATCGTCCGCTGGAACATCCTCGACACCAAGAGCCGCATCGATGGTCGCGACCTCGAAACCGTTCGTCCGATCGTATCCGAAGTCGGCCTTCTGCCGCGCACGCATGGTTCGGCGCTCTTTACCCGCGGTGAAACGCAGGCGATCGTGGTTGCCACGCTCGGCACCGGCGAAGACGAGCAGTATGTCGACAGCCTGACGGGCATGTATAAGGAGCGCTTCCTGCTCCATTACAACTTCCCTCCCTACTCGGTTGGCGAAACCGGCCGCATGGGCTCCCCGGGTCGCCGTGAAATCGGTCATGGCAAGCTCGCATGGCGCGCAATTCGCCCGATGCTGCCTTCCGCCGAACAGTTCCCCTACACGCTGCGCGTCGTCTCCGAGATCACCGAGTCGAATGGCTCGTCCTCGATGGCTACCGTCTGCGGCACTTCGCTCGCTCTGATGGACGCAGGCGTTCCGCTTGCCAAGCCGGTTGCCGGTATCGCCATGGGCCTGATCCTCGAAGGCGATCGCTTCGCCGTCCTCTCCGACATTCTCGGTGACGAAGATCACCTCGGCGACATGGACTTCAAGGTGGCAGGTACTGCTGACGGCATCACCTCGCTGCAGATGGACATCAAGATCGCCGGTATCACCGAAGAGATCATGAAGGTCGCTCTTGGCCAGGCCCAGGGTGGTCGCGCCCACATTCTCGGCGAAATGGCGAAGGCCATCACCGAAAGCCGTGGCCAGCTCGGCGAATTCGCTCCGCGCATCGAAGTCATGAACATTCCGGTCGACAAGATCCGCGAAGTCATCGGCTCCGGCGGCAAGGTCATCCGCGAAATCGTCGAAAAGACCGGCGCGAAGATCAATATCGAGGACGACGGTACCGTCAAGATCGCCTCCTCCTCGGGCAAGGAAATCGAAGCGGCCCGCAAGTGGATCCACTCGATCGTCGCCGAGCCGGAAATCGGCCAGATCTACGAAGGCACTGTTGTCAAGACCGCCGATTTCGGCGCCTTCGTCAACTTCTTCGGCGCCCGTGACGGTCTCGTCCACATCTCGCAGCTTGCTTCCGAGCGTGTCGCGAAGACCCAGGACGTCGTCAAGGAAGGCGATAAGGTCTGGGTCAAGCTGCTCGGCTTCGACGAACGCGGCAAGGTTCGCCTGTCCATGAAGGTCGTCGACCAGGCCACCGGCCAGGAAATCCCGGCTGCTGAAAAGGGCGACAAGAAGAAGGATGAAGCGGCCGAATAAGCCGCGCCTTCTCCGCTGATATCCGGGCGCGGGACTGTTTCCGCGCCCTTTTTGTATTCGACCTTTGCGCAATTGCGGACGAAAACCGCTGCGCAGTTTCCTGGAATTGCTCCAGATGACGGGACCAGATCATGAGCCGCGAGACGCTGAAAACCCTTTTCCACCCCTTTGCCAGCGAAACCGTCGCGCCGCCAGGCGAAGGCGAGCGCGTGCTCTTCCTCGGCGCAGAGGCGGGCTTCGCCCTGCCTGAGGGCTTTGCCGCGTCCCTGGAGGCCGTACAGGGCTTCAAGCCGCTCTACAGGCAGCTTCTGGCGCAGCGCATCGAGGCGAAGCCGGAGATCGACGGTGAAGACTATGACGCAGCGCTAGTTCTATGCACCAAGCACAAGGGCGAAAACGAAGCCAATATCGCCGCTGCCCTTTCCCGCGTGAAGGCCGGTGGGCTGATCGTCGTCGCCGGCGGCAAGGAAGACGGCATCCAGCCGCTGCGCAAGCGTGTGGAAGGTTTCGGCCTCGATACCGAGCATATGCCGAAATATCATGGCGTCGCCTTCTGGTTCGGCCGGCCGGCCGATGTCAGCGAGATCGTTGCGAAGTTCGGCAAGTCGCCGGTTCGCGTCGACGGCCGCTTCATTGCCTCGCCCGGCATGTTCTCGCATGACCGGCTTGACGCCGGTTCGCAGCTTCTCGCCTCGCGCCTGCCGACCGATTTTACCGGCGATGCGGCCGATTTCGGCGCCGGCTGGGGCTATCTCTCCGCCGAACTTGCACAGAAGTCTCCTAACCTTGCCCGCCTTGACCTCTACGAGGCCAACTACGAGGCCCTGGAGGCCGCCAAGGCCAATCTGGCGGAGAACTGCCCGGACGCGCCTGTGCGCTTCTTCTGGCACGATCTGGCGGGCGAGCAGGTGCGAGACAAATACGATCTCGTCATCATGAACCCGCCCTTCCATGAGGGCCATGCGGCTGAGCCTTCACTCGGACAGGCAATGATCAAAACGGCGGCCTCTTCGCTGCGCGGCGGCGGGCGGCTGATGCTGGTGGCCAATCGCGGCCTGCCTTATGAGCCGGTGCTTGCGGAGCATTTCAAGGATAGCGGCGAAACCTGCCGCAATGCCCGCTTCAAAGTGTTGTGGGCACGTAAATAAAAAAGGCGGCCGATGGCCGCCTTTTCTTTTTAAGCCTTGTCCAGCCTTACTCGACGTCTGCCTTGCGCAGCGTCTCCAGTGTCGGCATGGAGGTGATGTTGTAGCCGGCATCCACGAAGTGGATTTCGCCCGTCACACCCATCGAGAGATCCGAAAGCAGGTACAGCGCGGAGCTGCCGACGTGATCGATGGTCACGGTCTTGCGCAGCGGTGCATTGCGCTGGTTCCACGACAGGATGGCACGGGCATCGGAAATGCCAGCGCCGGCGAGCGTGCGGATCGGGCCTGCCGAGATAGCGTTGACGCGGATGCCGCGCGGACCGTAATCGGCAGCCAGATAGCGCACGGAAGCTTCCAGAGCAGCCTTAGCGACGCCCATGACGTTGTAGTTCGGGATGACGCGCGTGGAGCCGTTATAGGTCAGCGTCAGCATGGTGCCGCCATCTTCCATCAGCGGCGCACAGCGCTTGGCGATTTCCGTGAAGGAGAAACAGGAGATGACCATAGTGCGGCTGAAGTTCTCGCGCGTCGTATCGGCGTAGAGGCCCTTCAGTTCATTCTTGTCGGAAAAGCCGATGGCATGGACGATGAAATCCAGCTTGCCCCAGCGCTCCTTGATCGTGTCGATGACCGTGTCGACCGAAGCGATGTCCTCGACATCGCAAGGCAGAAGAAAATCGGAATTGACTTCGGCTGCAAGCGGCTTGACGCGCTTGCCGAGCGCATCACCCTGGAAAGTGAAAGCCAGTTCCGCGCCCTGGGCAGCGAGCGCCTTCGAAATTCCCCAGGCGATAGAATGGTTGTTTGCGACGCCCATGATGAGGCCGCGCTTACCCTGCATAATTCCGGTCATTGTTATTATCCGTTGTAGCGCTGGAACACGAGCGTGGCGTTGGTGCCGCCGAAGCCGAAGGAATTGGAGAGGGCAATGTCGATCTTGGCATTGTCGATACGCTTGCGGACGATCGGCACGCCTTCGAATTCCGGATCGAGTTCCTTGATATGCGCGCTTTCGCCGATGAAGCCTTCCTGCATCATCAGCAGCGAATAGATCGATTCCTGCACACCGGCGGCACCGAGCGAATGGCCCGTGAGTGACTTGGTGGACTGGATGTGCGGCAGCTTCTCGCCGAAAACCGCACGGATCGCGCCTATTTCCTTGCTGTCGCCGACCGGCGTCGAGGTGCCGTGCGTGTTGATGTAATCGACATCACTCTTCACGGTCGCCAGCGCCTGACGCATGCAGCGGATAGCACCCTCGCCCGAGGGGGCGACCATGTCATAGCCATCGGAGGTTGCGCCGTAGCCAATGATTTCGGCATAGATCTTGGCGCCGCGCGCCTTGGCATGTTCCAGCTCCTCGAGGACGAGCACACCAGCGCCGCCGGCGATGACGAATCCGTCACGGCTGACGTCATAGGCGCGAGAAGCGGTATCCGGCGTGTCGTTGTACTTGGAGGACATGGCACCCATGGCGTCGAAGAGGTTCGACATGGTCCAGTCGAGATCTTCGTGGCCGCCGGCGAACATCATGTCCTGCTTGCCCCACTGGATCATTTCAACAGCATTGCCGATGCAGTGCGCTGACGTGGAGCAGGCAGATGAGATAGAATAGTTGACGCCGTGGATCTTGAACCAGGTGGCAAGCGTGGCGGATGCAGTGGACGACATGGCCTTCGGCACGGCGAAGGGGCCGATGCGCTTCGGGCTGTTATTCTTGACGGTGATCTCGGCTGCTTCGATGAGCGTGCGCGTGGATGGACCGCCGGAACCCATGATGATGCCGACGCGCTCGTTTTCGCTGTAGTCCTTGTCTTCCAGGCCGGAATCGGCGATCGCCTGCTTCATGGCGACATGGTTCCAGGCGCCGCCCTGCGAGAGGAAGCGCATGGCGCGACGATCGACCAGTTCGGCGAGCTTGTCGGCGCCGAGCTTGGGGCTGCCCCAGACCTGGCACTTGAAGCCGTGTTCGGCGAAATCGCTGGAGAAGGAAATACCGGACTTTGCCTGGCGCAGGGATTCGGTGACTTCGGCCGCGTCGTTTCCGATCGAAGACACGACACCTAGACCCGTGACAACTACCCGTCTCATCTGATCAAACCCTTGTTGTTTTCGTGAGCCGCTCGAAACGCGGTTTTCAGGCCGTCTTGTCTTTCGAGAGACCGACGCGAAGATCGGTCGCCTGATAAATGGTTTCGCCATCCGCCTTCAGCCAGCCATCGGCAGTGCCGAGCACCAGACGGCCGCGCATGACGCGCTTGAAGTCGATACCGTATTCAATCAGCTTCGTGTGCGGGCGGACCATGCCCTTGAACTTCACTTCGCCGGTCGAGAGCGCCATGCCGCGGCCCTGTTCCCCGAGCCAACCCAGATAGAAGCCGGTCAGCTGCCACATGCCGTCAAGGCCAAGGCAGCCGGGCATGATCGGGTTGCCTTCGAAATGGCAGGGGAAATACCAGTCGTCAGGGCGAACATCGTATTCGGCCCGCAGATAGCCCTTGTCGAAGGCGCCGCCCGTTTCAGAGATATCCGTGATGCGATGAACCATCAGCATAGGCGGCAAAGGCAGCTGCGCATTGCCAGGCCCGAACAGCTCGCCATGTGCGCAGGCGATAAGTTCTTCATACGAGTAGCTGGACTGTCTGGTCGTCATAAATCTCTGTTTCCCCCCGCGTTCTTGGCGATGGATGTGTGTCTTTAGTCCAAGTTCACTAGAAAATGAAGCGCAAGCATGGCGGCTTCATTTCTTCGTTCCGGACCGGGCCTGAGCCAGTATTTGGTGGTCGCATACAGGAAGGCCAAGGCCGCGACCAGACCTAATTGCGTCAAAAGCCCGTTTTTGCGGCCTTTCGAAGGCTCTTGTCCCCATTGAACTATTGAAAGGCTTTTGCGCAAAAGTTATATCGCTTTGAACAAACATGATTGCTTTTCGCCAGAATAACCGGAGTTGGTGTTAATGACGGGTGAAACCCCGATCGCCATTGAGGTCAGGCTGCGTAGCGCAGGCCTGCGTCCCACCCGCCAGCGCGTCGCGCTTGGCGACCTCCTGTTTGCCAAGGGCGACCGGCACTTGACCGTCGAGGAACTGCACGAGGAAGCAGTCACCGCTGGCGTGCCGGTTTCGCTCGCGACGGTCTACAACACGCTGCATCAGTTCACAGAAGCCGGCCTTATCCGCGTTCTCGCCGTCGAGAGTGCCAAAACCTATTTCGACACCAATGTCTCCGATCACCATCACTTTTTCGTCGAAGGCGAAAACGAGGTGCTCGATATTCCGATCAGCAATCTGACGATCGCCAATCTGCCGTTGCCGCCCGAGGGCATGGAAATCGCCCATGTCGACGTGGTGATCCGTCTGCGGCAGAAGCAGGGCTGACTTTTACATCACATCGTCAGGATGTCGGCCAGGCATGTGCTTGTAGGTCGGGAATGTCCAGCCGAACCACAGGGCGCCGCCGCGCACTGCGAAGGCTGCTGCGACACCACAAGCCGATGCGATATAGAGCTCGGCGCCAAGCGCATTGACGCCGGTAAAGACGCCCGATCCCACCAGGGCCGCCGTCACGTAAATTTCCGGGCGCAGCAGCACGGATGGTTCGTTTGCCAGGAGATCGCGCAGGATGCCGCCGAAGGTCGCCGTCAGGGCGCCAGTGACAATGGCGATCGTCGGCGAGCCGGTCGCGGCCAGCCCCTTGGCGGCGCCGAGCACGCAATAGGCGGCAAGACCGACCGCATCGAGCCAGATCAGCAGGCGATAGCGCGATTCCAGGAGATGGGCGGTAAAGAAGACGACGACACCCGCAATGCAGCAGATGACGATATAGAACGGGTTCAACACCCAGAAGACCGGCACGCGGCCGAGAATGATATCGCGCACGGTACCGCCGCCCGTCCCCGTCACGATCGCGAAAAACAGGAAGCCGATCAGGTCGAGCTGCTTGCGCGAGGCGGCCAGCGCGCCGGTTGCGGCAAAGAGGGCAATGCCGGCGTAATCGAGATAGACGAGCAATGACATCGAGGCCTCCAGACCGGCGGAACGAGGCACACTGAATCATTGCGGCAAGGGCGGCGCAAGGCGGCGCGTACAGAATGGAAGGCCAGAGAGCCTTTATCCATAAGAGGAAAGCCGTGAAGACGCTGTTGCCTGTACTCCTGAACATCGTTCTGCTGCTGGTCATGCCGGTCGCGGCTTTCGCACAGCAATCGCTGATCTCCGACCCGGAGATCTATGAGAAGAAGCATTTCCAGGAACAATGCACGGAAGCATCCTTCGGTGACGGTTTCCTCATCCGCCAGGATATCAACAATGACGGCCTCATGGACGTGGTCGTCAACGAGGGCGAACTCACCTGCGACGGCCAGAAGGGTCCGCAGTGCAACGAAGACGGCTGCACCTATAATTTTTATCTGCAGGTGGCCGAAGGCGGCTACTTCATGATCGCGACGGCGCAGATCTTTGGCTACGACTTCGTCCAGCGTTTCGGCAATATGGTGCTCGCCATGAAAATGAACCCGCGCTTCTGCGATCGCACCGGCGGCGACCCTTGCATCGTCACCACCCGCGTGCGGGGTACGAAATTCGTCACCATCTCCAAGAAATAAGCCTCAGATCGGAAAGAACGCCGAGGCGAGGCCGTACCGTTCGCGAAGAGTGGTCCCAGGTTCTCTGCGTTCAGGCTCGGCTGGGTGGTGACGGCGGTTATCTGGCACGCGCCGAATGCGGGCCGGAGGCTCCGATCTTTTGATTGAACCGACGCTGCAGTGGGCGCGGAATAAACAGGGCGACAATCGCCAGCGCCATCGCGAAAACGGAGACCAGCCACAGCGCCTGCGCGCCCACAAGACGCGTCATGAGGGCCCCGCTGATGGCACCGAGCACCATGCCGCCCCATGGCACGATCTGGATGGTCCAGTCGAGGCGCCGGTCGCCAATGATCCAGCGGCCTATGCCGCGACCGAAACGCGACAGCGCGCCGGTCACATAGGTCAGGCCGATCGGCAGCCCCTCTATATGCTCGACCGCTGCATTCACCATGCCCATTGCGAGAACGATCGTATAGAAACGTGTCATCAACAGATCCTGCAGCGTCATCATAGAGGCTAGTGCCAGCATGAGGCTGACGCAGCAGAGCACGACGAAGATGCGCCGCTCCGCGCGATGCGCAACGACAATGCCGGCGGCATTGCCGAGCACGAAGACGATGATGGCCGACACAAGCACGGCGGCATGCCTGACATCGCCGCTGCTCAGCGCCAATGCCGCCCGCGTCGTATTGCCGGTCATGAAGGATACGAAGTCCCCGGTCAGAAGCAGGCCGGTCGCATCCGTCATTCCCGCAAGGAAGGAAATCGAGCCAACCAGCGCCAGTCCGGTCGCGGTCCTGCGGGTTCTGATGATGCGGCGGCGTCTTGCTCGTGTCATGGGTTCGGGTCCGGGAAGCGCCGAATCGGCTGGCGTCGACGCAGGATATAAGAACCTGATTTCAGCCGTCAGCAAAACTGGCAACCAGACAGCTTTTGACAAATGTCAGTTATGCTGACCTGAAGTGCTTACTGAACTGCATTTGGAGAGATTTGGTGGAGCTAAGCGGGATCGAACCGCTGACCTCTTGCATGCCATGCAAGCGCTCTCCCAGCTGAGCTATAGCCCCATCAGGGTGGTCCGGCTTGCGCCGGTCCTGGGATACTCCGAAGGCGATCCCTTTGGAGTGGCGGCTTATTACTTGCGGTTTTCGCAGATGGCAAGCCTAAAAAATCCGGCCCGGGAAATTTTTGTCATCCGGGCCGGTATTCGTTCGCTCAGACTTCGTCTTCGTCGCCGGTGACGCCGATGATATCGCTCATGTCGTCATCTTCGTCATCTTCATCGGCTTCGAGGAAGGTATCGTCGTCATCGCCTTCGATTTCGACATCGTCATCGCCGATATCGGGGATATCGTCGCCGGAAGCACTGTCATCGGCGTCTTCGAGCGAAACCAGTTCGACTTCGGTGTTTTCGGTATCGACTTCTGCAACCTCGTCCTCATCCTGAACTTCAGCAATTGCCGAGGTTTCTTCGAAGAAGGACAGGGGGTAGGATTTACCGGTGTAGGGGGAGACGATCGGGTCCCGGTTCAAGTCGTAGAACTTCTTGCCGGTTTCCGGATCGGTGCGCTTGGTTCCAAGTTCCGCTTTCGCCACTATAAGCCTCGTGAGAATGGCCGAATGCGAGATTCGGCAAATGCCGTCAAACCGGCGTTCTATTCGGAATTTATAAGCCGGTCCCCTTAATCGCTACGGCTTCCCATGTCAAAGCCAAACTGCAGAAGGTACTTCAGGCTTTTGCCCGGCATTCCGGATGACCGCTCGGCAAGTTTGTGCTAACCAGCCGCGATTGCAGCAATGCCGACCGGAAAAACATGCCGGCACCGAGCTGTGAGTGGCGCGAATATATTGCCTTTGCAAGGGATTAACCCATGTCGCAGGGTTCCGCATCGAAGCCGGCCGTCGCCCGCAGATCCTCCGGGCTTTCCGGAATCATCCGTATTCCCGGCGACAAGTCGATCTCGCATCGCGTGCTGATACTCGGCGGACTGGCATCGGGGGAAACGCGCGTTACCGGGCTTCTCGAAGGTGAGGATGTGCTCAATACCGGCAAGGCAATGCAGGTTATGGGCGCCGTGATCCGCAAGGAGGGCGACGCGTGGATCATCAACGGAACAGGCAACGGCGCATTGCTTGCACCGGAGGTTCCGCTCGATTTTGGCAATTCCGGCACCGGCGCGCGCCTGACCATGGGCCTTGCAGGCGTCTATGATTTCGATACCGTCTTTACCGGTGACGCCTCGCTTTCCCGGCGGCCGATGGGCCGCGTGCTCGATCCGTTGCGCCGCATGGGCGTGCAGGTGAAGGCGGTGGAGGGCGACCGCCTGCCCGTCATGCTGCGCGGGCCGGAAACGCCGGCTCCGATCCGCTACACCCTGCCCGTCGCCTCGGCGCAGGTGAAATCGGCGGTGCTGCTGGCCGGTCTCAATGTACCGGGTGTGACGACGGTTATCGAGCCGGCGATCACGCGTGACCATACCGAAAAGATGCTGGCTGGCTTCGGCGCGGAACTGTCAATCAAGACCGACAGGGACGGCACGCGGACGATCCGGCTGCAAGGCCGCGGCAAGCTGACCGGCCAGACGATCGACGTGCCTGGCGACCCCTCCTCCGCCGCGTTCCCGCTGGTGGCGGCTTTGCTGGTGCCGGGCTCGGACGTCACCATTTCCAATGTGCTGATGAGCCCGACGCGGACGGGACTGATCCTGACGCTGCAGGAGATGGGCGCCGATATCGAGATCCTCGATCCGCGGCTTGCGGGCGGCGAAGATGTCGCGGACCTGCGCGTGCGCCACTCCGAGTTGACCGGTGTCACCGTTCCGACAGATCGGGCACCGTCGATGATCGATGAATATCCGGTTCTTGCCGTTGCCGCCGCCTTTGCCAAGGGCCGAACGGTGATGAACGGCCTGCAGGAACTGCGGGTCAAGGAGTCGGACCGGCTCTCGACTGTGGCGGAAGGGCTGAAGCTCAACGGGGTCGAATGCGAAGAAGGCAAGGACTGGCTTTCCGTCACCGGCCGGCCGGATGGCAAGGGGCTCGGCAATGCTGCCGGCGAGCAGGTCATCACGCATCTCGACCATCGTATCGCCATGAGCTTCCTTGTCATGGGGCTGGCTTCGGAGCATCCTGTCGGTATCGACGACAGCAGTATGATTGCAACCAGCTTTCCGCAGTTCATGGATCTGATGAAGAGCCTCGGGGCGAAGATCGAGCAGGCCTGATATGTACCAGCCACCACATTTCCGCGAAGACGATCTCAATGTGCAGCATGCGCTGATCCGTGCGCATCCGCTTGGCCTGCTGATCACGGCGGCGGCTTCCGGGCTGATCGCCAATTCCGTGCCCTTCCATCTCGACGCCGGCGCATCAGAGAAGGGAACGCTGCGGCTGCATCTGGCGCGGGCAAATGGGCAGTGGCGGGACATTGCTGCAGGTGCGCCGGTGCTTGCCGTCTTCCAGGGCGCGGATTCCTATGTCACACCGTCTTGGTACCAGACCAAGGCCGAGACCGGCAAAGTGGTGCCGACCTGGAACTATGCGATCGTGCAGGCACGCGGACTGGCACGGGTGATCGAGGATGCTGGCTGGCTGCTTGCGCAGATCAATGCAATTACCGGCGAACATGAGGGCCAGCGTGAGAAACCATGGTCGGTCGGCGATGCGCCAGAGGAATTTATCCGTGCGCAGCTCAAGGGCATTATCGGCGTCGAAATCGAAATCGCCGAGATCGAAGGCAAATGGAAGGTGAGCCAGAACCGGCCGGTCGCCGACCGTTGCAAAGGGCCTCGACGAGATGGCAGAGCAAGCCGAAATGCAGGAACTGGTACGCCGTTACGGCGGCCTCGGCACGGAATGACTTCATGACCGGCAGCTTCATCATCGCCATTGACGGCCCTGCCGCGGCAGGCAAGGGCACGCTTTCGCGCAGGATCGCGGAGCAGTACGGCTTTCACCATCTCGACACCGGCCTCACCTACCGGGCGACCGCCAAGGCGCTGATCGATGCCGGGCTCCCGCTCAATGACGAGACGGTCGCTGAAAAGATGGCGCTCGAGGTTGAACTCGCGGGTCTCGATCGCGATATATTGTCGAGACATGAGATTGGCGAAGCCGCCTCGAAAATTGCGGTGATGCCGGCGGTTCGCCGGGCGCTCGTTGAGGCGCAGCGGCGGTTTTCCGAGAAGCTGCCGGGGACAGTTCTCGACGGGCGCGATATTGGCACCGTCGTCTGCCCCGCGGCACCTGTGAAGCTCTATGTGACGGCGTCGCCAGAAGTGCGCGCAACACGCCGTTACGACGAGATCATCAGCAAGGGCGGCGTAGCGGATTTCGAGGCGATTTTCGAAGACGTCAAGCGACGCGACGATCGCGACATGAACAGGGCGGACAGCCCGATGAAACCGGCAGTCGATGCGCACTTGCTTGACACGTCGGAAATGAGTATAGAGGCCGCGTTTCAAGCCGCTAAGTCGTTTATCGACGTCGCCTTGAGCCGAAATGCCTAATCAAGCGGTTTTCCGCGCTTCGTGCGCGGGACGCTCATGCGAAAGCAAGCCTGAAATTCCGTCCACGCGCCGGATTGCCTTCTTGAAAGAAGGCGGACTGGGTTCAGGCCCATTCAACTCGAACCAACCGGCGCATACGTGAGCCTTGAAGCTATCGAAGGCCACGCAGGAGATTTTATGTCAGTAGCTACTCCCTCTCGCGAGGATTTCGCGGCCCTTCTCGAAGAGTCCTTTGCCAAGAACGATCTGGCTGAAGGCTATGTTACCAAGGGTATCGTCACGGGCATCGAAAAGGATGTCGCCGTTGTTGACGTTGGCCTGAAGGTCGAAGGCCGCATCGCGCTCAAGGAATTCGGCGCACGTGCCAAGGACGGTTCGCTGAAGGTCGGCGACGAAGTCGAAGTATACGTCGAGCGCATCGAAAACGCGCTTGGCGAAGCTGTTCTGTCGCGCGAGAAGGCTCGCCGCGAAGAAAGCTGGATCAAGCTCGAAGCCAAGTTCGAAGCTGGCGAGCGCGTCGAAGGCGTTATCTTCAACCAGGTCAAGGGTGGCTTCACGGTCGACCTCGACGGTGCGATCGCCTTCCTTCCGCGTTCTCAGGTCGACATCCGTCCGATCCGCGACGTTACGCCCCTCATGCACAACCCGCAGCCCTTCGAAATCCTCAAGATGGACAAGCGCCGCGGCAACATCGTGGTTTCGCGCCGTACGGTTCTGGAAGAATCCCGTGCCGAGCAGCGTTCTGAAATCGTTCAGAACCTCGAAGAAGGCCAGGTTGTTGACGGCGTCGTCAAGAACATCACCGATTACGGTGCGTTCGTTGACCTCGGCGGCATCGACGGCCTGCTGCACGTCACCGACATGGCATGGCGCCGTGTGAACCATCCGTCGGAAATCCTGAACATCGGCCAGCAGGTCAAGGTTCAGATCATCCGCATCAACCAGGAAACCCACCGTATCTCGCTTGGCATGAAGCAGCTCGAGTCCGATCCGTGGGATGGCATCCAGGCCAAGTATCCGGAAGGCAAGAAGATTTCCGGTACCGTTACGAACATCACCGACTACGGTGCGTTCGTCGAGCTGGAGCCGGGCATTGAAGGCCTGATCCACATCTCGGAAATGTCCTGGACCAAGAAGAACGTTCACCCCGGCAAGATCCTGTCCACGAGCCAGGAAGTCGAAGTCGTCGTTCTCGAAGTCGATCCGTCCAAGCGCCGTATTTCGCTCGGCCTCAAGCAGACGCTGGAAAACCCGTGGGCAGCATTCGCCCGCAGCCATCCGGCCGGCACTGAAGTCGAAGGCGAAGTCAAGAACAAGACCGAATTCGGCCTGTTCATCGGCCTCGACGGCGATGTCGACGGCATGGTTCACCTCTCTGACCTCGACTGGAACCGTCCGGGCGAACAGGTCATCGAGGAGTTCAACAAGGGCGACGTCGTCAAGGCAGTCGTTCTCGACGTCGACGTCGAGAAGGAACGCATCTCGCTCGGCATCAAGCAGCTCGGCAAGGATGCAGTCGGCGAAGCAGCAGCTTCCGGCGACCTGCGCAAGAATGCAGTCGTTTCCTGCGAAGTCATCGCGATCAACGACGGCGGTATCGAAGTGAAGCTCGTCAACCACGAGGACATCACTTCCTTCATCCGTCGCGCCGACCTCGCCCGCGACCGCGACGAGCAGCGTCCTGAGCGCTTCTCGGTCGGCCAGACCGTCGACGCCCGCGTTACCAACTTCTCCAAGAAGGACCGCAAGATCATGCTGTCCATCAAGGCTCTGGAAATCGCGGAAGAGAAGGAAGCTGTTGCTCAGTTCGGTTCGTCCGACTCGGGCGCTTCGCTCGGCGACATCCTCGGCGCGGCTCTGAAGAACCGCGGCGGCGAATAATCCTTCGCTGATCCATTGAAATGAAGAACCCGCCGGAGCGATCCGGCGGGTTCTTTCGTTTTGGGAGATTGTCTAGGGCTCTTTGTACCCACGCAATTCCGGACGCAAAACCGCTGCACACTTTTGCTGGAATTGTTCCGGATTATTCCCAGCCGACCATGCGCTGGTAGAGGGCATAGACCGGGTCGGTGACCGTTGCCGGAGCAGTAGACGGATCGGGATCAAACATTTTCGGCTGGCGCCGCTCCTCCCGCGGGGCTTCCTCCCCGCCGGCCTGCTGCTCGTCGCCGCCCTGACCGGATTGCGGCTGCTGTTGCTGCTGATCCTGCGAGCCGCCGTTTTCGTGATGGCGACGAGGGGGTTCATCGGCCTTGGTCGCCTTATATTCATCGCGGGCGAACTGGTAAGGCGTTTGCGCGTAGGGAAGCCCTTCCGGCATGCGGGCTGCGAGCGGAACATAGGAAGGCGTCTCGACAACCGGGATGGGAACCGGCTGCGGCTGTGCGGCGATTTCTCTGACGGGACGCGCCGTCTGGGCAGCCGCAGCGATTTCTGCCTGAGATGGGCGAGAAGCCTGCGCGACCTGGGCAGATGCAGGCTCGACCACATCTTCCGGGGTTGTGCGAACCAGGCTCTCCGTCGCCTCGCTGATGACGGCCTCGTCCAGCATAGCATCGATTTCGACGGCGGCTTCGACAGGCGTATCCGTCAACAGGACAGTTGCCTCCTGCGCGCGGATGATCGTTGCGATCATCTGCGAAACCTCTTCGGTCATGGAGCTTGCGATGCCGGTCCAGTTGCGCGGAATAACCGGATCAGCCTTTGCGGAGATTGTCTGCTGTTCGAGAGCGGGTTCGGCCTGTTCCGGCTCAACCACTTCCTGGTCTACCGGTGCAGCCTGGACTTCTTCTGTCTCTCTCAGCGTGGTCACCTGCGATGAAGCTTCATGCGCTGCTGTCGCAGGCTGATTTCCAGTCTGCTGTTCCTTGGCAGTTAGATCGGTCGCCACGACAACAGCCGCTTCGGCCGGAACGATTTCTTCGGCAGCAGGCATCGCTACATTTTCAGCCGTTTTTGCTGCGGACTGACGTGCAGTGGGCAGGTTTTCTCCCTGAAGCTTGATTTCCGGCCGCGGGTCGGTGCGCGGCAGCGGCGCGGCATCGTTCTGGCGATAAGAGCGGACAACGGCGCGGGCTGCGAGATCCCTGTCCTTGTAGCTGATAATCTCGAGATAGGCGATGACACGGGTGGCCTCCGGCCCGGTCGGGTCCTTGAGGGCTGCGGCGATCATTCTCAACGGCAGGCTATGTCCGTCATCGGAAAGCTGGTGCTCGACCGCATCGATCTCGGCGTCGGGCATGCGACGGATGGCATCAGCGACACGGGCGGCAAAGGCCTGATCGGATTCACCTTCACCACGCTGCAGCGCGATGGTGCGTCCCGTAGCATTGATGATGTCGAGAAGCGCTTCAATCATGCGCTGGCGCGCGGCGATGAGCAGAATATTGAGCTTGCCGGCAATCGCGGCATTGAGGTCTGCTGCTTCAACTGCATTCACCGGGGTGGGGGCGACCACCGAACGGCCGAGGCCACCGGCAACGATCGCCGCCGTCTGACCCTGAGAAGAAAGGCTTGCATTGGACGCCGAACGAATGGGAGACAACACAGGCACGCTCCTTTCGCAAAGTGGCTATGAAAGCAGGTCGTACAACGAGACCGCGCTCATCCGGCCCCTTGCATCCCGGCAGATCCTCCTGTCCGCATCGGCGTATTTCGCGCCGTCGAATGCATAAAAATTAAGAATAATGTTACTGAAAATACCTTAACGAATAGCTAACAGCCGCAGACGCCCAATCTGCGGCCGTGCCTGCATGTCCGATAAAAACCCGATGTCAGCTGTGGGCGAAGATATCCGCCTCTTCCCAGCCGAGAAGATCAAGCTTGGCGCGCGTCGGCAGGAATTCGAAACAGGCCGTCGCATGTTCCAGGCGGCCGTCGCGAATCAGGCGCTCGTTCAGCTTGTCGCGCAACGCATGCAGGTAGAGCACGTCGGAGGCGGCATATTCGAGCTGCGCCTGCGAGAGTGTTTCGGCAGCCCAATCGGAAGATTGCTGCGTCTTGGAGATATCGACGTCGAGCATTTCCTTGAGATTATCCTTCAGGCCGTGGCGATCCGTGTAGGTGCGCGTGAGGCGCGAGGCGATCTTCGTGCAGAAGACCGGCGTCGCGGTGACGCCGAACGTATGGAAGAGCACGGCGATATCGAAGCGGCCGTAATGGAATATCTTCTGGCGCGACGGATCGGCAAGCAGCGCGGTAAGGTTCGGCGCTTCCTTCTGGCCGGCCGCAATGCGGATCACATCGGCAGAGCCGTCACCCGGCGAAAGCTGCACGACGCAGAGGCGGTCCCGGCGCGGCACGAGGCCCAGCGTTTCGGTATCGATCGCGATCGCGCCGGTGTAACGGGCGGCATCCGCCGCGGAAATATCGCCCTGATGATAACGGATGGTGGCCGCCATGGGATGTCTCTCGTTCAGCTTCGTCTTTCCGGGCTATATCGCAAAGGGCGAAAGCGCGAAACCGCTTTCCTGCTGCAGGCAGCCCGCAGACACCGCCGAGCACAGCTCGGCGGCATGGCCGCTCAGTAGTGCGGCGGCTTGGTGATCGCCGGCGCTTCCAGCGATTGCTCCTCGAGACTCAGAAAGCGCTCGGTCAATCGGTCAAGCTTGGCGCGCGTCTGCTCCATGACCTTCCATTGTTCGGCAAGCTGATCGGAAAGCTCATCGATCGTCTTAGCCTGATGGGCCAGCATTTCTTCGAGCCTTGTAATGCGGGCTGCCTCGTCGGACATCGGTTTTCTCCCCTGATATCAGGTGGCATTCCAAAGCCGAAATAGGCGGGGGCGTCAATGGTTTCGAGCCCCCATAAAAACGATTCCGAAAGTGGACCGTCTGGTTACCAAAAGCCCTTGCCGCGTCTAATGATGTGGGGTAGGCCGTTATCCATCAGGGAGGAAAACTGATGGATGTAAGCAATGGCTTTCTTCATCCGGACCGGCTCTTTCCCGCCGATCCGGCAACGCGGACAATAGCGCGCGATCTCTATGAGACGGTGCGCGCTCTTCCGATCGTCAGCCCGCACGGGCACACCGAACCGTCCTGGTTCGCTGACGACAAGGCCTTCGAAGACGCCTCTTCGCTGCTTGTCATTCCCGATCATTATCTCTTCCGCATGTTACACAGCGCCGGCACCAAGCTTGACCAGCTCGGTGTACCGCGTCTCGACGGCAAAATGGTTTCGAGCGGCCGCGATATCTGGCGTGCTTTCGCCGCCAAATACCATCTTTTCCGCGGAACCCCGTCGAGCCTTTGGGTCGATCATGCCATGTCAGCCGTGCTCGGCTGCACCGAGCCACTGACGACTGATAACGCAGATGCGCTCTACGACCACATCAATGCGCAGCTCAAGCTTCCGGAGTTCCGGCCGCGGGCACTGCATCAGCGTTTCGGCATCGAAACAATTGCCACGACCGAAGGCGCGCTCGATCCGCTGCCGCATCACCAGAAGATGGCGGCGGACGGTTGGATCGGCAAAGTACGCACGACCTACCGGCCTGACGGCGTCACCGATCCCGATGCCGTTGGTTTCCGCGACAATCTGATCAAGTTCGGAGAGATCACCGGCTGCGACATCACCAAATGGGATGGCCTCATCGAGGCACATCGCAAGCGGCGCGCCTATTTCCGCCAGTTCGGAGCGACGGCGACCGACCACGGCGTGCCGACCGCCTTTACCGCCGATCTACCGCTTGCCGAGAAGCAAGCGCTGCTCGACAAGGCGCTGAAGGGGCCGCTTTCAGCCGCCGATGCGGAACTTTTCCGCGGGCAGATGATGACGGAAATGGCCGGTCTTTCTGCCGAAGACGGCATGGTGATGCAGATCCATGCCGGTTCGCGCCGCAATACCGACCGCGAGCTTTTCGAGACGCGTGGACCGAATATGGGCGCCGATATTCCGACGCGTACCGACTGGGTTGGCGGCCTCAACGCGCTGCTGTCGAAATACGGCCATGCACCAGGCCTGCGCATCCTGCTCTTCACGCTCGACGAGACGACCTATGCCCGGGAGCTCGCGCCGATGGCCGGCCATTGGGCCTGCCTGATGATCGGCCCGCCTTGGTGGTTCCACGACAGCCCGCTTGGCATCCGCCGTTACCTCGACCAGGTGGTGGAGACGGCTGGCTTTGCCAATCTCGCCGGCTTCAATGACGATACGCGTGCACTGCTGTCGATCCCCGCCCGCCATGATGTCTGGCGCCGCGAGATCTGCCGTTTCCTGGCACAGCTCGCCGTCGAGCACCGGATTTCCAGGAAAGAAGCCGAGATCGTCGCGCGCGAACTTTCCTATGACAATGCGAAGAAGGCCTACAAGCTGTGAGCGACAAACTGCAGAACGTGACCGGCCTTGCGCCGACAGCGAAGCTTCCTGCCTATGACCGGAATGCGCTGAAGGCCGGCATCCTGCATCTTGGCCCCGGCGCCTTCTTCCGTGCGCATTTCGCGCCTTTCACGGATGGCGCTCTGGCTGCTGCCGGCGGTGACTGGGGCATCGAAGTGGCGAGCCTGCGCACCCCCGATGTCGCGGATAATCTGTCCGCCCAGAACGGGCTCTATACGGTGCTGATCCGCGACACCTCGGGCACGACGGCCCACGTCGTCGGCTCGATCCTTAGGGCGCATGTGGCGCCGCGCGATCCGGCGGGCCTTCTGGCACGACTCGAAGACCCTGATATCCGCATCGTCAGCATGACAGTGACGGAAAAGGCCTATGGTTTCGATCCGGCAACCGGAGGGCTCGACCTCAAGCATCCCGATATCGTCGCCGACCTCGCCAACCGGCATGCGCCGCGCGGTGTCATCGGCTATCTCGTCGAGGGTCTGGCACGGCGCCGGCAGAAGGGCATAACACCCTTTACGCCGCTTAGCTGCGACAACCTGCCGAGCAACGGCGCGGTGCTTAAGCGTCTGGTGCTGGAATTCACTGCCCGCATCGATCCGGAACTGCATGGCTGGATCGAGGCGAACGTGCCCTTTCCTTCGACGATGGTCGACCGTATCACGCCGGCAAGCACCGATGCGACCTATGCCGATGCCAAGCGGCTGACGGGCCGCACGGACATGGCAGCAATCGAGACGGAACCCTTTACCCAATGGGTGATCGAGGACCATTTCGTCAACGGTCGTCCGGCCTGGGAGAAGGTTCACGGCGCGCTGATGGTCGAGGAAGTCTCGGCCTATGAAAAGATGAAGTTGCGCATGTTGAACGGCGCGCATTCGCTGCTCGCCTATCTTGGCTATACAGCAGGCTATGAATTCATCCGCGACGTCATGGATGATGCAGGACTTTCAGCACTTGCGCGCAGGCACATGAATGCGGCAGCGGCAACGCTGGATCCGGTTCCCGGCATCGATCTCGACACCTATGCGGACGAATTGATAGCGCGCTTTGCAAACAAGGCGATCGCCCACCGCACCTATCAGATCGCCATGGACGGCACGCAGAAACTGCCGCAGCGTCTGCTGGAACCAGCAACGGAAGCGCTTGCCAAGGGCAACAAGGCGGAGACCTATGCAATCGCCGTCGCCGCCTGGATGCGCTATGCTATCGGCATCGATCGCAATGGCGAACGCTACGAACTGCGTGACCCACGGGCGGGAGAGATTGCAGCACTTCTCGACGGTGTGCCGCGCAATGGCGGAGCGGTTTCGGCAGCTCTGTTCGGCCTGCCAGGCTTGTTCCCGAAGGCGCTTACCGGGAATGTCGCCTGGACGGAAGATGTGGCGAACAAGCTGGAGATCCTGATCCAGGACAACAGGCTGCCGCTATATTGAAGGGTTAGCGAAACTTCCTCATCCCTATACGTGCCACAGGGATGAGGAAACATCCGGGGAATTTCCCCCCCGTCACAAGCGTTCTAGGCCCTTATCCTCTGCATCTCGGGGTCATAGAGTGGTTTCAGGCTAACCTTGCAGGACACGCGCTCGCGGGCGACATCCAGTTCATAAGTGCCGGAGAGGACAAAATCCTCCGTTACACCATCAGGGTTACGGACATAGCCGTAACCGATCGGCCTGCCGAGGGTGTAGCCGAAGCCGCCGCTGGAGAGCCAGCCGACACGCTTACCGTCACGATAGATGGTTTCGCGGCCGAGCAGAACGATATCGGGATCGTCAGGCACGAAGCAGGCGAGCATCTTCTTCACACCGCCTTCGAGCTGGCGCTCGATCGCCTCGCGCCCCTTGAAGGGCGTGTTCTTCCGCATCTTCACAGCCCAGCCGAGACCGGCTTCAATAGGCGTGTGGTCGGGGCCGATATCGGAGCCCCAGGCGCGGTAACCCTTTTCCAGGCGGCAGCTTTCAATGGCACGGTAACCGGCATTGACGAGGCCGAACTGCCCGTCCGCCGCCATCAGCGCATCATAGACGGTCGTCGCATATTCAATCGGCACATGCAGTTCGTAGCCGAGCTCGCCGACATAGGTGATGCGCAGAGCCCGCACGGGGCAACCGGCAATGCCGATGGTCCTGACGCGGCTGAAGGGGAAGGCAGCGTTGGAGACGTCGCTGGTCGTGACCTTTTCCAGGATGACACGGGAATTCGGCCCCATCAGCGACAGTACGGTGTAGGCCGAGGTGACATCGACGAGTTCGGCGTGAAGGCCATCCGGAATGTTGCGCGAGATCCAGTCGAAATCATGCGTGGCAAAGCCGGTGCCGGTGACGATGTAATATTCGTTCTCGGCGATGCGGGCGCAGGTGACGTCGCATTCAATGCCGCCCTTGTCGTTCAGCATCTGCGTGTAAATCAGCGATCCCTCGGGCTTTGCCACATCGTTGGCGGCAATCCATGACAATGCTGCTTCTGCATCCCTGCCCTTCAGCACGAATTTGGCGAAGGAGGTCTGGTCGAAGATGACCGCTGCCTCGCGCACGGCCTTGTGCTCGCGGCCAACGGCATCAAACCAGTTCTGGCGGCCGTAGGTATAGATATCCTTCGGCTCTTCATTGGCGAAGAGATCGGCAAACCAGTTCGGCCGCTCCCAGCCGAGCTTTTCGCCGAAGCAGGCGCCCTGCGCCTTCAACCGTTCATAAAGCGGAGACTTGCGGCAAGGGCGGCCGCTCGAGTATTCCTCGAAGGGGAAGGCCAGCGTGTAGTGTTTGCCATAGGCCTCCAGCGTTCTCGTGCGAACCCAGTCCGTATCGAAATGCGGGCGGCCGAATCGGCGGATATCGACCGGCCAGAGGTCGTAGGGCGGCTCGCCCTTCGTCACCCATTCGGCAAGCGCCATGCCGGCACCACCGGCCGAGGCGATACCGAAAGCGTTGAAGCCGGCGCCGACGAAGAAATTCTTCAACTCCGGTGCCTCGCCGAGAATGAAGTTGCCGTCGGGCGTAAAACTCTCAGGCCCGTTCAGAAGCTGCTTGATACCAGCATTTTCGAGCGCCGGGACGCGGCCGAGAGCCTGCTCCATGATCTGCTCGAAATGATCGAAATTGCTGTCGAGCAGCGTGTAGTGGAAACCATCAGGGATGCCGTCCAGCGCCCAGCCGATGGGGTTCGGCTCGTAACCGCCCATGACCATGCCGCCGACCTCCTCCTTGTAATAGGTGAGGCGATCAGGATCGCGCAGGGTCGGAAGATTGGAGGGCACGCCGAAGGATTCGGTGATGATATATTGATGCTCGACGGAGACGAGCGGGACATTGACGCCGAAGCGGGCGGCGAAACTGCGGGTCCATTGGCCAGCGCAGACCACGACCCGTTCGCATTCGATGCGGCCTTGTCCGGTGATGACGGCGCGGATCCTGCCCCTGTCGATTTCGAGATCGAGAACTTCAGTGTCGTCGAAGATAGAGACGCCGGCCATGCGGGCGCCTTTTGCCAGCGCCTGAGTGATGTCGGAGGGATTGGCCTGACCATCCGTCGGCAGATACGCGGCGCCGACGAGATCGTCTGTCGTCATCAGCGGCCAGAGATCGAAAGCTTCCTGCGGGTTCAGGAGATGCATTTCTAGGCCGAAGGACTGAGCCGTGGTCGCCTGACGCTTGACCTCCGTCCAGCGCTCCTCGTTACAGGCAAGCCGCAGGCCGCCATTCATCTTCCAGCCGGTGCCGAGACCTGTCTCGGCTTCGAGCTTCTTATAGAGATCGACGGAATATCCCAGAAGCTGGGTGATGTTGGCGCTGGTGCGCAATTGGCCGACGAGGCCGGCGGCGTGGAATGTCGTGCCTGACGTCAGCTTCTTGCGCTCAAGGAGCACCGTATCGGTCCAGCCGAGCTTGGCCAGATGATAGGCGGTCGAGCAGCCGATGATGCCGCCGCCGATGACCACGGCCTTTGCCGTCTTCGGTAATTCCTTCGTCATTCAATGATCCTGTTCAAATGCCCGATAGGCGCGCTCGAAGCGGGCGAGATTTTCGGCGGTATAGGCAGCGTAGTCGAAATCGATGGTGGAATGGATCTCGGAGATCATACTCCAGAGCGTCTCGCGCAGCAGCGAGGCGCATTTCATGGCCCGATAGCGGCGGCTGAGATCATCCGTCAGCGGTCGATCGAAATAAGTCTCCAGCATGAGGCGCTCCGCCTCGCCCGAAAACTCGCTGTTGGAGGCAAGACCACCGAGATCGAAGAGCGGCGTGTTGAAGCCCGCATAATCCCAATCGATCAGCCAGAGCCGCCGGCCATCGTCGAGGAAATTAGTGGCCAGAAGATCATTGTGGCCGAAGGCGATTTCGAAGGGACCTGCCGCCGCCTCGAGACGCTCCGCCTTCTCAAGCAGGGCGTTCAGCAACGGCACATACGGACTGTTTGCGGCCCTCAGGTTCGCGACATAATCCCGGATTACATGGAAGACCCAGAAGATCATCGCCTGACCACGGAAATGGCGGGCCATGTCGTGATGGCAGGCACGGATCAACAGAATGACACGAGCAAGCGTTTCCGGCTTGCGGATGCCCTCGGGTGACAGCGGTGCGGCATCGATGAAGTCGAGAACCAGCACACCTGGCACGTGATGGATAACGGCAGGCGAGATGCCGGCCGCATGGGCGGCTCGGCTCGCCGCAAGCTCGTTCTGCCTGCTGATATGATGGACCGGAATATCATCGCCCAGACGGACGACGCGCCGCAGCGCGCCATCCCTCACCAGGTAATTCCGGTTGGTGAGGCCGCCGGTGATCGGGGCTATGTCGATCGGGCCTTGCCAGATGCCAAGCGCATGAATCCTCTCTTCAGGCGTCACGCGTATCCCCCTCTTAGCCCTCAATGAAATGATGGGCTTGAGAGGGATCGGCTGTCAAGCCGGGCTGATTTAGATCGTCTTGCCGGCATCATCAAAGACATGACACCGCGCCGGATCGAAGGAGGCCTTCACATTGGTGCCGCGTTCGACCTTTTGCTGGCCATCGAGTGCGATGGTGAGCGGCTGATTGTCCGGCGTCGTGGCGTATAGCATCGTGGCACCGCCGAGATTTTCGACCAGATCTACATTGACGGTCGAAAGGACGGCGCCGCCCTCCGCCAAGGAAAGATGCTCGGGGCGGATGCCGAAGGTGACGTTCTGGCCAGCCTGACCGGCAAGCCTGCGACCGAGCTGAATGGAATTGCCGCAGACATTGACCGTCGAGCCAGTGTCTGTGACGCTCTCGATCTTTGCACTCAGGAAATTCATCTTCGGGCTACCGATAAAGCCGGCGACGAAGCGGTTGGCGGGGTTGTTGTACAGGTCGAGCGGGGCGCCAACCTGTTCGATGCGGCCGGAATTCAGGACGACGATCTTGTCGGCCATCGTCATGGCCTCCACCTGATCGTGGGTGACATAGATCATCGTGTTGCCGAGGCTGCGGTGCAGGCGGGAAATCTCCACGCGCATCTGCACGCGCAGTTCGGCATCAAGGTTGGACAGCGGCTCGTCGAAGAGGAAGATGCGCGGCTCGCGCACGATGGCGCGCCCGATCGCCACGCGCTGGCGCTGGCCGCCTGATAGTGCCTTCGGCTTGCGCTCGAGCAGCTTCTCGATCTGCAGGATCTGCGCGGCACGGCGCACCTTCGGTTCGATCTCGGCCTTCTTGTAGCCCGCGGTTTCCAGGCCGAAGGCGAGGTTCTTGTAAACCGACATGTGCGGATAAAGAGCGTAGGACTGGAAGACCATGGCGATGCCGCGCTTGGCGGGCGTCACTTCGTTCATGCGCTCATTGTCGAGCAGCAGCGCGCCGCCGGAGATTTCCTCAAGGCCGGCGATCATGCGCAGCAGCGTGGACTTGCCGCAGCCCGAAGGGCCGACGAAGACGGCGAATTCGCCGGGATCGATCGTCAGGTCGATGCCGTGAATGACGTCGAGCTGGCCATAACGCTTCTCGACCTTCTGAAGAACGACACTCGTTGCCATGTTCCGAAATCCCCTCTTATTTGGTTCTTGCACGCCAGTCGGCGTATTTCGGGCTGTCAGGACCGATCGGCAGGGCGACATCGGCGCCGCTATCGGAGGATTGATAGATGGCAGTGACCAGCTCCAGCGCGCGCCTTGCATCCGCGCTCGTCACCGGAAGCGGTCCTTTGCCCATCAGATAATCGTGGAAGCGCAGCATCTGCGTGTTGAAGCGCAGCGGCACGGGCTGCCAGTCGGCGATGACAGCATCGATCTCCGCCTGTACTTCATCGTCGGCAGCGATGATCTGCCAGGGATCCTGGCCGGGCGCATAGGCCTCATGATTGCTTTCGAAGGTGATGTTTTCGAAATGAAGCCTGAGCCGGCTGATTTCGTTCTGCGAACCGAGCGTGCAGGACAGCGAGACGAAGGCGCCGTTCTGCATCTGCAGGCTGACGGAGGCGCAATCTTCCACCTCGATCTCGTTGACACGGGTTGCCACGCGGCCGAACACGCGGGTTGCCGGGCCGGCGAGATAAAAGAGCATGTCGTGCAGATGGAGCGCATGGGTGACGAGTACGCCACCGAGTTCGGTTTCCCATTTGCCGCGCCAGGGCACGGCATAATATTCCGGCTTGCGGCGCCAGAAGGTCTCGACCGAGCCCATGTAGAACTTGCCGGCGAGACCGCCATCGATGATGCGCTTGGCCTTCTCGACGCCATCGCCATAGCGATACTGGAAGATCGGCATCAGTGTGCCTTTGGCAGTCTTTTCTGCCGCGATGATTTCGTCGGCACTGGCGAGCGAGCCGGTGAGCGGCTTTTCACAGACCACATGCTTGCCGGCGGCCAGGGCGGCTATGACCTGCTCCTTATGGATGCCGGGCGGCGTGCAGATATCGATGATGTCGATGCTGTCATCGGCAAGCAGTTCATCGAAGGAGGTCATGCGCCGTTCGATGCCGAATTCGTTGCCGACCGTCTTCAGGCGCTCCTCGTTCAGGTCGCAGATCGCCACGACCTTGAACTTGTCCGGATGCGGCAGATAACCCTCGACGATGTGAGAGCGGCCGATACCGCAGCCGATGATAGCGACTGTCTTGATGCTCATGTCATTCTTCCCTGTCTTGCTTTCCTGCCCGACCCATCAACGCTTCATGCCGGTCGTGGCGATGCCTTCGATCAGCAGGCGCTGGAAGAACAAGAAGAAGAAGAAGACGGGCACGAGGGTCAGCGTCGACATGGCGAACAGTCCGCCCCAGTCCGATGCGCTGGTGGAGTCCACGAAAGTGCGCAGGCCGAGCTGGATCGTGTAAGTGTTCATGTCATTGAGGTAGATCAGCGGACCGAAGAAATCGTCCCAGGTCCAGATGAAGGAGAATATGGCGGCTGTCGCCAGAACCGGCAGCGACAGCGGCAGCATGATCTTCCAATAGATGCGCCAAGCGCTGCAGCCATCCATCATCGCCGCTTCATCGAGTTCGCGCGGGATGCCGCGGAAGAACTGCACCATGAGGAAAATGAAGAAGGCGTCGCTGGCCAGGAACTTCGGCACGACCAGCGGCAGGATGGTGTTGACCCAGCCGAGATCGAGGAAGAGCACATATTGCGGGATGAGCGTCACGTGATAGGGGATCATCAGCGTGCCGAGCATGATCGCGAACCAGAAGTTCCGGCCGGCAAACCGCAGCCGCGCGAAGGCGAAGGCCGTCAGCGAACAGGCGATGACATTGCCCGCCACGACAAGCAGCGAGATGACGAGGGAATTCCAGAAGAAGCGGCCAAAGGTGATGTCGAGGCCGGTCCAGCCGCGCACATAGGAGGAAAAATCGACCGACGATGGGATGAGCGAGGTCGACGAGAAGATTTCGTTTTCCGGCCTGACCGATGCCGACACCATCCACAGAAGTGGATAGAGCATCAGCAGCGAGGCGGCGATCAGCAGCGCATGGATGATAATCGAAGCCGGGAGGCTGCGTTTGGTGATGTCCGATGGCGGCCTGGCCGCGGTGACGGAAGCGGTCATCTCAGTCATCGTAGTGCACCCAGTAGCGCGAGGTCAGGAAGGAGAAGGCGGTGAAGATCGCGATGATCACCACGAGGATCCAGGCGAGCGCCGAGGCATAGCCCATGCGGAAATTGCCGAAGGCTTCCTGATAGAGATAGAGCGTGTAGAACAGCGTCGAATTGATCGGACCGCCCGTACCGCCGGAGATGATGAAGGCGGGTGTGAAAGCCTTGAAGGCATCGATCGTCTGAACGACAGCATTGAAGAAGATCACAGGTGTGAGAAGCGGCAGGGTGATCTTGTAGAACTGGCGGAATTTCGAGGCGCCGTCGAGGCTTGCTGCCTCATACATATCCTGCGGGATCTGCCGCAGGCCGGCCAGGAAGATGATCATCGGCGAGCCGAACTGCCAGACGGAGAGAGCCACCAGCGTATAGATCGAATAGCTCGGATGCGAGATCCAGCTCGGGCCGACGATACCGAATTGCGCGAGCGCGGCGTTAACGAGGCCATCGCTGGCAAAGAGCTGGCGCCACAGCACGGCAATCGCGACGCTGCCGCCGAGAAGGGACGGAAGGTAGAAGATCGCACGATAGATCGGCAGGCCACGCAGACCCCGGTTCAGGGCAAGTGCGACGAGCAGGGCGAAGGTCAGCTTGAAGGGAACCGACAGCACGACGTAGGTCAGCGTGACGGACATGGCCGATGCGAATTTCGGATCGGCCGTGGCGATGCGCACGTAATTTGCGGCCCCTACCCATCCCGGCGCCCTCAACATGTCGAAGTCGGTGAAGGAGAGGTAGAGCGAAATCAGGGCCGGGCCGAGTGTCAGGCCGAAGAAGCCTACCAGCCACGGAAGCAGAAAGAGATAGCCGGGAGCATTGGCATTCCACAGGCGCCGGAAGCGTCCGTCAGCCTTTACTCCCTGATATCTTTCCACGGTTACCGTCCCTGCGGACGTGCGCATCGCATTGGTCATATAAGATTAACCCCGCGCGAGAATTCGCGTGATTTCATCCACGAGCTGCTTGCCTGCATCAGCCGGAGTGACTTGGCCAAAGGCCACCTGCTCCGAGATGGTGCGCAGCACGACCTGGCCTTCGCCGGCGCCGGTCGGCGGCGGGGGCGGAAGCGGGCCGGCGAGATCGCCGAGACCGGCGACATATTCGAGCGGGATCTTGCCGGTTTCATCGAGCTTGCCGGCGACGACTTCGCGCATCGCCTTCGATTCCGGAATGCCGCGCTCGACATCGAGTATCTTGGCGGCATCGGGGTTCTTGACGAAGAAGTTGACGTAATCGACAGCCTGATCGATCACCTTCGACTGTGCAGAGACGGAGAAGAACATCGAAGGTTTGCGGTAATGGCCGCCCTTCGAGTCCGGCTTGATCCGCAGGTAGTTGCTGAGCATCAACTTGTCCTTGACCATCGCCTGATAGCCAACGAACTGGTTGGAGTGAGCATAATCGCAGGCAGCCTTGCCGAGGGTCAGCGGGCTGGTGTCGATCGTATCCTTATAGAGCGCCTGAATGTCAGGCGTTACGCAAGCTTTAGCTTCACGGAACTTGGCCCACATGTCGAACCATTCCGCGGCGTCGTCCGCGCCGAAAGCGATCTTCGAATCGGCAGTGTACAGCGCCTTGCCGCGCTGACGTACATAGTTTTCGAAGAGCGGTTCGCCGCCGCTGCCATCAGCAAAGCCGAAATAGCCCTTGCGCTTGCCGGCCTTGGTGATTTCAGCACCGATCTTGCCGAATTCTTCCCAGGTCGTCTTGTTCGTCGGCACATCGATGCCGGCTTCCTGGAAGGCGACGGTGTTGATGACCGTGGCCGCCGAATTCGCGCCGAGGCTGACACCGTACAGGTGGCCATCGACCTTGCCGCCTTCGATCTGTGCCGGATCGAAATCATCGATCTGCAGCTTCGACGGCATATAGGATTCCAGCGGGGCAAGAGCGCCGCGCCGGGCGTATTCGACAATATAGCGGTAGTCCATCTGGATGACGTCGGGGGCGTTGCGGCCAGCCACCTGTGTGGCCAGACGCGGCCAGTAATCAGCCCATCCGAGGAATTCGCCGGTGATCGAAACACCGCTGTTCTTCGCCTTGAAAAGGTCGGAGACCTTGTTGGTGCGGTCAGCGCGCGGCTGAGAGCCCCACCAGATGAGGCGCAAGCGGTTCTCCTGCGCGAAAGCGCTGTTTCCGAGCGCCGAAAGCGAAAGGAGCGTTGCTCCGCCCGCCATGAAATTACGTCTGCTTACACGAAAAGACATATTGGTTTTCCTCCTCCCAATAGGAAGCGCCTCCACACGCTTCCCAACTAGCTATCTTGCAACAAATAACTAATTGGTTACAAGCTATGTTCAAAGCCTCCGGGCTGTCAAGCGGTGTTGGTGGCCCGGTTGCGTTTGCAAATTCGGGTTTTTACATTCTTCCGCTTAAGCTTTATGAGCGCAACATGGGAAAATAGGGGAAATCTGATGAACGACACCGGGGAGAGCGCAAAAAAGAAAATCAAGCGCCCGTCCGCCGAGCGAACCGCCCAACGCGACCCGGAGCGTACCCGTGCGGCCATACTTGAAGCCGCGACGCGGGAATTTGCCGAAAACGGCATGGGTGGCGCGCGTGTCGATTCCATCGCCGAGCGCGCCGGCACCAACAAGCGCATGCTCTATCACTATTTCGGCGACAAGGAGCAGCTCTATCTGCGTGTGCTTGAGGAAGCCTATGTCAGCATCCGCACCGCCGAGCGCGCACTGAACATCGGCACCCGCAGCCCTGAGGAGGGCATTGGGGAACTTGCCCTCTTCACCTGGCGCTACTTCCTGCAGCATCCGGAGTTCCTCAGCCTGCTCGGCACGGAAAACCTGCATCGCGCCCGCTGGCTGCGCCAGTCCGTGCGGCTCAAGGAATTGCATTCGCATCTAATCGGCGAGCTTTCGCAGGTGCTGGAAGAAGGCAAGAAGGCGGGAGTCTTCATCGAGACCGCCGACCCGCTGCATGTCTATCTGACGATCGCCTCGCTCGGCTATTTCTACCTCTCCAATCAGTACACGCTTTCCACGATCTTCGGCCGCGATCTCATTACGCCTGCCAATCTCGAAGCCTGGGAACGACATATCGTTCACGTCACGCTCGCCTCGATAAAGCGCTGATTTTCAAAAAACCGAATTGGCTATTGACAGCAATATTCCTCTTCTGCCATCAAGTAACTGTTTAGTTACCGGCTCGGGAGGGCCGGGCCCGACTGCCCGCTCCCGACGCATAAAAGCATCCAGGGAGGGAAAAATGGCACGTTTGGGGATCATTTTGCACGGCGTTACCGGCCGTATGGGCTACAACCAGCACCTCGTTCGGTCGATCCTCGCCTTCTGCGATCAAGGCGGCATCACGCTGAAATCAGGCGAAAAACTGGAAATCGATCCAATCATCGTCGGCCGCAACGGTGCGAAGATGGAGGAGCTCGCCCGCAAGCATAATATCAAGCGCTGGTCGACCGACCTGGATGCTGCGCTCGACAATCCCGATGACACCATCTTCTTCGATGCCGGTACGACGCTGATGCGCGCCGAGCTTCTCACCAAGGCACTCGACGCCGGCAAGCATGTCTATTGCGAAAAGCCGATTTCCGACGATCTGCAGGTCGCGATCGATCTCGCCCGCAAGGCGCGTGCTTCCGGCCTCAAGCACGGCGTGGTGCAGGACAAGCTGTTCCTGCCCGGCCTGCGCAAGCTGGCGCTGCTGCGCGATTCCGGCTTCTTCGGCAAAATCCTCTCAGTGCGCGGCGAATTCGGCTACTGGGTCTTCGAAGGCGACTGGGGCGTTCCGGCCCAGCGCCCCTCCTGGAACTACCGCAAGGCCGATGGCGGCGGCATCATTCTCGATATGCTCTGCCACTGGCGCTATGTGCTCGACAATCTCTTCGGTGAGGTGAAGGCCGTTTCCTGCCTGGGTGCGACCCATATTCCCAGTCGTATCGACGAGCAGGGCAAGCCCTACGACTGCGACACCGATGATGCAGCCTATGCGACCTTCGAGCTGGAAGGCGGCGCGGTCGCGCAGATCAATTCCTCCTGGGCCGTACGCGTTCGTCGCGACGACCTCGTGACCTTCCAGGTGGACGGCACGCATGGCTCGGCCGTTGCCGGCCTCACCAAATGCTGGAGCCAGCACCGCGTCAATACGCCGAAGCCGGTCTGGAATCCTGATCAGCCGCAGACCATCGACTTCTACAAGACCTGGGACGAAGTGCCGGATACGCAGACCTTCGACAACGGCTTCAAGGCGCAGTGGGAAATGTTCATCCGTCACGTCGTCGAAGATGCTCCGTGGCCCTACGGGCTGGAAGCCGGCGCCAAGGGCGTGCAGCTTGCAGAACTCGGCCTGAAATCCTGGGCCGAGCGCCGCTGGCTCGATGTTCCCACGCTGGAGTTTTGAGCCGTGACGACGATCAATCTTCCCCTCGACGGCAAGATCGTTCCCTATGCGCTGACCGGCACGCCGATCGAACTCAAGAAGCGGGACGCCAAGAGCTTCCCGCGTATCGCCTTTGCCGCCGCCCATGTGGTGGCCGATCCGCTCGCCGACAATGATCCGTGGCTGACACCGGCGATCGACTGGGAACGGACGCTTGCCTTCCGCCATCGGCTTTGGGACCTCGGCCTCGGCGTGGCCGAGGCGATGGATACTGCACAGCGCGGCATGGGTCTCGGCTGGCCGGAAGCCCGCGAACTGATCCGCCGCGCGCTTGCCGAAGCTGCCGGACGCAAGGACGCGCTGATTGCCTGCGGCGCTGGCACCGACCATCTGACGCCCGGCCCCGACGTGACCATCGATACGATCATTAGGGCCTATGAAGAGCAGATCGAAACGGTGGAAGCTGCCGGCGGTCGCATCATTCTGATGGCAAGCCGGGCGCTGGCCGCCGCCGCCAAAGAGCCGGACGACTATGTCAGGGTCTATGACCGCATTCTTCGCCAGGTAAAAGAACCTGTCGTTATCCATTGGCTCGGCGAAATGTTCGACCCGGCGCTTCAGGGATATTGGGGCAATGGCGACCATCTGAAGGCGATGGAAACCTGCCTGCAGGTGATCGACGCCAATGCCGCCAAGGTCGACGGCATCAAGATCTCGCTTCTTTCCAAGGAGAAGGAAGTGACGATGCGCCGGCAGCTACCGAAGGGCGTGCGCATGTATACAGGCGACGACTTCAACTATGCCGAACTGATCGCCGGCGACGAGCAGGGCCATTCGGATGCGCTGCTCGGCATTTTTGACGCCATCGCACCTGCGGCTTCGGCTGCTCTCGACGCGCTTGGCCGCAAGAGCAACCACGAATTCTTCGATCTGCTCGAGCCGACAGTTCCGCTGTCGCGCCACATCTTCAAAGCGCCGACCCGCTTTTACAAGACCGGCGTCGTCTTCCTCGCCTATCTCAACGGGTTGCAGGATCATTTCACAATGATCGGCGGCCAGCAGAGCACGCGCTCGCTCACGCATCTAGCGGAGCTTTTCCGCCTGGCCGACAAGGCCCGGGTTCTGGCCGATCCGGACCTTGCAACTGATCGCATGAAGCAGGTGCTTGCCGTCCACGGCGTTCACTGAACGTCAGCATGGCAATGGGAGGGGAATGACATGCAGGTCGAAGGACTTTCGATCAACCTTGCGACAATCCGCGAGCAATGTGGCTTTGCCGAAGCCGTCGATATCTGCCTGAAACACGGCATCACCTCGATCGCGCCCTGGCGCGATCAGGTCGCCAAGGCCGGCCTCGACGAGGCAGTGCGTATCGTCAACTCGAACGGCATCAAGCTGACTGGGCTTTGCCGCGGCGGCTTCTTTCCGGCAGCGAACGAAGCCGAGTGGCAGAAGAACCTCGACGACAACAGACGCGCCATCGACGAGGCGGCAGCCTTTTCGGCCGATTGCCTCGTGCTCGTCGTCGGCGGTTTGCCTGATAGTTCGAAGGATATCGTCGCGGCCCGCCAGATGGTGTTCGACGGCATTGCCGCCGTGCTGCCACATGCGCAGGCCTTGGGCGTGAAGCTCGCGATCGAGCCATTGCATCCGATGTATGCGGCCGACCGGGCTTGTGTAAACACGCTCGGCCAGGCGCTCGATATGTGCGAGCAACTCGGCGAGGATGTCGGCGTCGCCGTCGATGTTTATCACGTCTGGTGGGATCCCGATCTGGCCAACCAGATCGCCCGCGCCGGACGGATGAAGCGCATCTTTGCCCATCACATCTGCGACTGGCTGGTGCCGACCAAGGACATGCTGCTCGACCGCGGCATGATGGGCGATGGCGTCATCGATCTCAAAGGCATAAGACGGATGGTGGAAGCCGCCGGCTTCTTCGGCGCGCAGGAGGTCGAAATCTTCTCGGATGAGAACTGGTGGAAGCGTCCCGCCGACGAGGTGATCGCCACCTGCGTCGAGCGCTTCAGGAGCTGCTGCCAAATCTGATTCTAGAGCATGTCCGTTTTTCTTCGAAACACGGACATGCTCTATCTCTTTGTTTTCACGCAATTCCGGACGCAAAACCGCTGCACACTTTTGCTGGAATTGCTCTAAAGTCCAATCGTTTCATCACGTATGAAGGAGGAATCATTCGATGGAGAAACGCCGTTTTGCCCTGATCGGCACCGGTAACCGCGGCACCACGATGTGGGGCAAGGATCTCTTGGCCGGCTGGCGCGAGCATGTCGACCTGACTGCGATCGTCGAGAAGAATTCGCTACGCGGCGAGCGCGCCCGCACCATGATCGGCAGCAATGCGCCACTCTATGAAAACATCGATTCGATGCTCACAGAGCAGAAGCCGGATCTCGTCATCGTCTGCACGCCCGACCATACGCATGACGATATCGTGGTTAGGGCGTTGGAATCCGGCATCGACGTCATCACCGAAAAGCCGATGACCACCTCGGTCGAGAAGATTCGCCGGATTCTGGATGCCGAAAAGCGCACCGGCCGCCGGGTCGACGTTTCCTTCAACTATCGCTATGCGCCGACGGCAGCGAAGATCAAGGAACTCCTGAATTCCGGCGAAATCGGCCGCGTTACGTCGGTCGATTTCCACTGGTATCTCAACACCAAGCATGGCGCTGATTATTTCCGCCGCTGGCACGCCTATACGGAAAATTCCGGCAGCCTCTTCGTTCACAAGGCGACACATCATTTCGACCTTCTGAACTGGTATCTCGACAGCGATCCTGACGCCGTGACCTCCTTTGCCGACCTGCAGAATTACGGCCGCAAGGGGCCTTTCCGCGGCCCGCGCTGCAAGCTCTGTCCGCACACGCAGGAATGCGACTACTATCTCGATCTCGAAAAGGATCCCTTCCTCGACACGCTCTATGAAGACCCTTCGAAAATCGACGGTTATTTCCGTGACGGCTGTGTCTTCCGCGAAGATATCGACATTCCCGACACGATGGTCGTCTCCCTGCGCTACAGGAACAATGTTCATGTCTCCTATTCACTGAACACGTTCCAGCCGATAGAGGGACATCACCTCGCCTTCAACGGCACTAAAGGCCGCATCGAAATCCGCCAGTATGAAACCCAGCCGTGGGAGGAGCCGAAGGAAGATACGATCCTGCTGATCCGCAGCTTCCCGCATGGCAAGGAGGCCGTCGAGCGCATCACGGTGCCGCATTTCTCCGGCGGCCATTATGGCGGCGACGACCGGATGCGCAACATGATCTTCAAGCCCGATATGCAGGACAAGCTCGCGCAGCGGGCCGGCACACGCGCCGGCGCCATGTCCGTGCTTTGCGGCATTGCGGCACTGACGAGCTCGCGCACCGGCAAGGTCGTCAGTATTTCCGACCTGATGCCGGAGCTTGCCAATGACGGTTCGCCGAATTCGCTGAAGGCGTCGTAAGGCACCTCAGGCGGTATTTTCCAGGTTTTCGAGGGTGAGCCGGTAAAGCAGGGGCTCGCCCTTGATGAAGCGTTCGGCCTCATCCGCTGCCATTTCACCGAGGCGGCTGCGCTCGAGGCCGACGGCACCGGCGATATGCGGTGTCAGGAAGACGTTGGGCAGGTCGTAAAATGCCGATTCCGGTCCCGGTATTTCGGGATCGGTCACATCGATGATGGCGTCGATACGGCCGGTCTTCAGCACGTCAAGCAAAGCGTCCTCATCGAGCAGCGCACCGCGCGCGGTATTGATCAGCGTCGCGCTATCCTTCATCAGCGCCAGTTTTGCGGCATCGATCATATGGTAGGTGGACGGCAGCGATGGCGCGTGGAGGGAGACGATATCCGAATGACGCATGAGATCGTCGAGCTCCACCTTATACACGCCCATTCCGCGCGCCTGACCGGCATCGACGGTCGGATCAAAGAGCAGTACCTTGTAATCGAAGGGCTTCAGCAGATCGATGACGCGGCGACCGATGCGTGACGCACCGATGATGCCAACCGTGCGGCGATAATTGCCGATGGCCTCACGCTGCATCGGGTGGGTGCGATCGCGATGGCGGTCGCCGACATAGAGGTCGCGGAAACGGAAGACATGTTTGCCGGCAAAGATGATTGCGGCGAGCGCGAATTCGGCGACCGGTACGGCATTGGCCTCGGCCGCATGGCTGACGACGACGCCGGCCTCGAAAATGCCGGGATCGACAAGGCCCTTCACCGTTCCCGCGGCATGAACGACGAGCTTCAACTTCCGCGCAAGCGCCAGAGCCTCGCGGCCGACATAGGGCGCGCCCCAGCCTGTGATCAGGATTTCCGCCTCGGAGAGCAGTCGCTTCGCCCGCTCGTCGTCGAAGTGCTGAAGCGGTTCGGCATCGAGCAGGCGTCCGATGCCGTCCAGCCGGCGAAGGACCGCCTCGGGCAGCACATGCTCCGTGCGGGAAGGCTGCATGGCGAGGACGATGGCAGCACGGCTCATGGCATATGTCCTGGCGCTTCGATGGCGCTGACGGTCACGCCCTTCTCGCTGACCAGCTTCCGGAGCGCAGCGATATCGGGTGCTTTCGGCGGTGTGGTCCATGCCCCCGATACGGCAGCCGGATCGTTCAACGCGAGTACAGCCGTGACCAGAACTGTTTCACCGGCCGGAATCTCACCGCGGAGCTGGGGCACGAGCGTCTTGGAAACGATCATGTTGGTATTCGGCAATGCCTTCTGGGCAAGGCCGTTTCGCTTGATCGAAGAACCGAGGTCGACGATGCCGGTGAAATCCACTTCGCCGATCGCGTGAGCCGAGCCTTCAGCCGCTGAAAGCGTGTCCGCATCGAGATCGCGCTTGGCAATCGCGAAGCCGCCTTCCGCGGTCTGCAGCGGGCGTGGTGTTGTGATGCGGTGAACACGGATATGCCACGGGGCGGATGGCACGAGCCAGGTTTCGACCTTCACATCCTTGAAGGCTGACCATCTGGAGTAAAGGATGTCGCCGGCGATCTTCGCTTCTTCATTGGTTTCGCGGACGCGGTAATGCAGGCCGTCATCGCTGAAGGCGAGCGCGGAATCGAAGGCGCCAAGTGCGAAGGCTCGCTCGTCAGCCTCGACGCTGAAGCCGTAGCGGGCAGAATAAGCGAATTTTGCATATTTCTCCGTGCCGAAGCGCATCTGCAGGTTTTCCTGGCCAGACGAGAGCGCCACGACATCATTGCCGGCACGCATGACCACCATGCCCGGATGACGCTGCGGAACGACCTCCGGCGTCTGTTCAGGCGCCTTTTCCTCCGCGGTCCAGAAGGGATGATCCTCGGCAATGGCGAGCGGCAGGAAGACCTTGAAGGCCCAGTAAGGTGAGCCGGCAGAATTATAACTCTCCGACATCAAGAGGTTCGGATAGCCGAAGCCAATGGAGAGAACACCATCGTGGCTGGCGATCGGCTTATCCCGCCACCAGCGCAGATGCTCGAGGCAGAGATGCTTGACCTCCCCCCAGGGCAATGCCTCCAGATCGGCGAAGGCGAGTGCCGACCAGAAACCGGCACAGGCGAAACGATAAGTGAGGCTGCGGCCGAAGGGGATTGTCGCGCCATCGGGCGCAAACCAATGGCGGAAATCCTTGGCAAACAGCACGGCCCGCTCACGGTAGCGCCTAGCATAGTCGTCATCGACTAGCTTGGAATAGATCAAGCCGTAGAAATGCATAGCGAAGGGAATGTAGTGGTCGATGCGGCGGATATTGCCGTCACGGTACCAGCCGTCGCCAATGTAGAAGCCTTCGAGTTCCTCAAGATATTGCTTGGTCAGGCTGCGGTCGAAATCGGCGCCGAGGCGGCCGAGAGCGATATCGACGAAGATCCGGAAGAATTTCCAGTTGTTGTCGGCATAGTCGAACTGCCGGACATGCTTGAAATAGGCGATGATATTGTCGCGAGAGCGCTTGTCGAGCGGCTCCCAGATCTTGTCAGGCACCAGCGCCAGGGCAAAACCGAGGGCGGCGAGCTCCACCATGCGCTGGTCGCGGGCATTGACCGTGCCCCAATATTCGGGATGGGTCGGATCACAGCCATTCGCAAGCCCTTCGGCAAAGCGGTGCCAGTGATCGAAAGCGTTCTTGCCGGCGCCGAGCGGTGCAAGACCCCAGAGCGGACGAGCGAAACCTTCAAGATCAGCAGCAGCCCGGTCGAAATGAGCGCCGGCGCCATCGAGGCGAACACGGGCATTGCCATCGGAGAAGAAGGGCAGCAGCGGATTGAAGAGATCGTTGACAGCGCGGATCATGTCGGCGCGGGTCTTCAGCGGATTGCCTGCGAGCGGATTGGCGCTGGCGGGATCATAGGTCATCGGCATCACTCACAGCTTGTCGGTATCAGGAACAGTGCCTCCTGCAACGGGAACGACCGCCTGGCAGATATGGCGGGCGGGCGCGGTCCTGTCGCGGTAGCGGGAGATCAGAAGGGAGACGGCCTCGCGGCCAAGCGCCGCGCGGTCGACGCGCATGGTGGAAAGCCTGGGATTGGTCATGACGGCACAGGGCAGGTCATCGAAGCCGACGATCGCGAAATCCTCGGGAACGCGAAGGCGTGCTTCGGTGACGGCTTCAAGCACGCCGACGGCAATGAAATCATTCATGCAGAAGGCCGCCGTGTATCCGGGATCTTCCGCGAGCATCGCGACCGTGCGCTCATGCGCCTCGCGGCTGGCGCTGCCCTGGAAGGTAAGCGGAACGAGCCGGCCTTCGGCACCAGGAATCGCGGCAATCGCTGCCTCGAATCCTCGCACACGTTCGCGGATCGTGTGGCGATGCGAGCCGGTGAGATGCAGGATACGGCGATGACCGGCTTTCGTGAGCCGGCTGGTCGCCTCGTAGGCGCCGAAGAAATTGGAGGGGGAGACGCCATCGAGGCGCAGGCGTGGATCGGTACCGTTGACGAGGACGGTCGGTGTTCCTGTCTCTTCCAGCCAGGCCCGCAACGTATCGCTGGGATCGATGCCGACGAGGAAAAGCCCTTCGGCTTCCGCCGTCTGCATATATTCGCCGACAACATCAGGCGTCGTGCGGTCCTCGCGCACGAGCCGCACTTCGAAAGGCATGCCGGCATCGGCGGCACCGGCGCGAAGGCCCTCAACAATCGATTCGTAGAAGACGCTGAGGCCACCGGTTGCCCCGTCGCTGGCAATCAGGGCAAGCCCGCCCGGAACGCTTTCCGAAACAGTCTTCACCGGATAGCCATGTTCGGCAGCGACCTTCAAAATGTGCCGCCGCACGCTTTCGCTGATGCCCGGTTCATTGGCGAGCACCCGCGATACCGTGGAAACCGAAACACCGGCCAGACTGGCAATATCGGCCTGTCGCGGTCGCCTGGTCTTGATCTCATTCATTTTAATCTCGTTCATGTGGCAAAGATTATGCAAATTACGCAAATTTGCAAGATAATCATAAATTCTTGCAAAGAGAAATTTTTTGCGTACTCTAGCCTCCGGCACGCCTGGAAAGACCATTGGAGGATGGCACCGGGCATCGGACACAGGAGGAAATCAATGCAGGTCAATCGCCGTTCATTCTTGATGGGAACCGCGGGTGCCGCGGCCGGCCTTGCCTTTGGCGCTGGCAGCTCGATCCCCGCATTTGCCGAGGACGCTTCGCTTCGCGCCATGTGGTGGGGTTCCAACGACCGTGCCAAGCGCACACTGGATGTTGCCAAACTCTATCAGTCGAAGACACCGGGTGTCACTATTGTCGGCGAGTCGCTTTCGGGCGACGGCTACTGGACGAAGCTCGCAACGCAGATGGCCGGCCGCGCGATCGCAGATGTCTTCCAGCTGGAGCCGGGCACGATCTCCGACTATTCCAAGCGCGGCGCCTGCCTGCCGCTCGATGAATTCGTACCTTCGACGCTCAAGGTCGACAGCTTCGGCGCCGATATGCTGAAGCTCACCACCGTCGACGGCAAGCTCTACGGTGTCGGCCTCGGGCTCAATTCCTTCGCGATGTTCTTCGATACCGTCGAATTCGAAAAGGTGGGTATTCCGCTGCCGACGCCCGATCTCACCTGGGATGAGTATGCCAAGCTTGCCGTGGAACTCGCCAAAGCCTCCGGCAAGGGTGGCGGCCCCTATGCGGCGCGTTACAATTATGTCTTCGACGCCTGGCTGCGCCAGCGCGGCAAGAGCCTCTTCGCCAAGGAGGGTGTCGGCCTCGGCTTCACGGTCGACGACGCCAAGGAATGGTTCGACTACTGGGAAAAGCTGCGCAAGGCAGGCGGCACCGTCGCCGCCGACGTTCAGACGCTTGACCAGAACACCATCGACACCAATTGCCTCGGCCTTGGCAAATCGGTGATCGGCATGGCCTATTCCAACCAGATGGTTGGTTATCAGCTTATCATCAAGAACAAGCTCGGCATCACCATGCTGCCACGCGAGAAGAAGGGGGGCCCGTCCGGTCACTATTATCGCCCGGCACTGATCTGGAGCGTGGGTGCCACGACCAAGCAGGGCGAAGCCGCCGCAAAGTTCATCAGTTTCTTCGTCAACGATCCGGAAGCCGGCAAGATTCTCGGTGTGGAACGTGGCGTGCCGATGTCGCCGGCGGTTCGTGAAGCTATACTGCCGCAGCTCAACCCGACGGAGCAGGAAACGGTCAAATACGTCAATCTGCTCAAGGATCAGGTCGGCGAATATCCGCGGCCAGTACCGATGGGCGCGACCGAATTCGACCAGCGTGTTCTTCGTCCGACCTGCGATGAGCTCGCCTTCGAGCGAATCTCAGTAGCCGATGCCGCAGCCAAGCTCGTCGAAACCGGCAAGGCCACCATCAAGGGTTGATCATATCCTGCATATACCGACAAAGGCCCGCCATCGGCGGGCCTTTCTTTTGACCCCAGCCTAGTTGCTTGCGTCTTCAATAACCCGCCAATCGGGCCGGCCGAGATTGACCGGCCAGGTGTGTACGTCTCGGTCATTGAAGTAGACGACTTCCTGCAGCTCCGGAAAATCACTCTGCTTGAGCGTTGCTGTTTCCATCCACGGCTTGATGTATCCATCACTGCCCTCATAGCCGAGTTCAGCCACCCAGACCGGCTTGTGATACTGGGCGACGAGGTCGTAACCCGGCCTCAGCGCCTCGGAAAAAGTTCGCGGCCCGTTGTGAACGATCCGGTCGTAAGGTTCCAAACCGAAGACCGAGAGGCCGATGAAGTCGACATAGGTGTCGCCTGGATAATAAGCATTAAGGCCCGCCTGTCCCTTCGGCGACCACATGAGTTTCGTATCGGGCGCTTCTTCCCGCACAATATCCATCATACGCCTGTAGGCGGCTATGTAATCAGAAGGATTCCAGCCGGACCACGAAAAGCGGCCGGATCTGTCTTCCATTTCCTGCCCCCAGCGGACGATGACCGGGCTTTTCAACTGGGCGATCATACTGGCAATCGCTCGCATGTTCACATCGTAATCGCCGCGAAACAGCTTCCGGCGAAGTTCATCTGAGGTCAGCCGCCAGTCCACGTCCCAAGACCAGGGTTCCACCGTGATCAGCAGGTTGCGGCCTCTTGCCAACGCATAGGCATCCGCCACACGCAGCGTTTCGAGATCGACGTCCTCCCATGGAAGGAAGAGGTGCTCTGTCGTCACGCTCTGCTGCGCGCCGAAATCGCCATGCGGGTCGTAGGCACCAAACTTGATGCCATTGGCATGAATGGCGGGCCGCTTGTCGGTGATCGTCTTGTCGGTGATCGTCTGGGCACCCGCATTCATGACGGCGGCGTTCTGCGCCTCACTTCGGTGCGACAGATCGGCAACGCCGAGCAGAAGCATCGCGATTGTTGCCGTCGAGATTTTCTTCGCCAGGGTTTTCATAGTCTTTTCCTCCCCTTCGGCTATTTATTGGTCGCGAGAACCTGTTTCAGCTCTTTGGCTTTCAGGCTCACCGTGTCTGCCAGAACCAGCTTCCGGAACTCATCATCGGCTTTCGTGGAAGCGTGCCGGAACACGTACCAGTCCCCGCTCGGCTGACGCCGCTGATAGATCGTGTTGCCGATCTTGCGGTGGCCGAAGCAGGTACTGGCACGTGCCGCCCCCTCATTATTGGTCCAGGTCGCGCGCATGCACATCTGACCGAGATCATCGACGACCCAGCGGCCCTCGGCGAAAGACTGTTTGCCGCCATTGTCGACCCAGGCGACGAAATGCCTACCCTCGCCAATGAAACGCCCGCCACCCGTGTCCCAGGTCCAGGTCTTGTCGGCGTAGATCACGTAGAGTTCGCCGGCACTCAGCGGCGTCGGTGTCGGTGCTTTCGTCTTTTCTGATGCGAGCGCGCCCATCGGGAGGATGAGGCCGAGGCACAGAGCCAGCACTCCTCCCGTAAATCGTGTTGTCATGCTCATTTTATCCTCCTCACGCATTTCTGCTCTCCCCACCATCCCTTCGTTCACGGCCGGCTTCAAAACCGTGCCATTTGAGACGGAATTTCACGATCCTGGTCTTGCCTCCGCCGAGCCCTGCACCCGCCACAGCAAATTGCGACTCGGTAAAGGTGACGAAGGGCTGGCCGTGCGAAAGCGCTTCCATGGCAGCTAGCCCGTGGTTGCCGAGTTGCGCCCCGCCGACCAGGCAGGCGACGAGACCGGCGGAGGCGGTAAACCGCAGGCCGTATACTTGCGGCAAAAGGGACTGACCGTTCTCCACTGTGTGACGGACGACAACCAGGATTACGAGCGATACATAAATCAACAGGTTGATCGCCGCGAAGATCTGGAAGCCACGCGCACCATCGCCATCGGCAGCAAAAGCCATGGCCGCAGCACAAATGCCCAATAGTGCGATGTATGGTGCCATTATCCGCGCCGGCAGTTTGCGCTGTCCTTGATCACCCTTCGGAGTGATGCGGAAATCCACGAAGGAACCGGTCACGTGATCGCGTGCGGCAGCGAGGGTGCCGGCAAGCGACCAAGGCCAGCGCAGCAGGATGAAAACCACCCCTTCCCAGCCAAAGAGCTTTGCATCGTATGGCCTGAATGTGCCTGATGCGCGCCAGAAGATGGCGAATACCGTCAGCACGATCGAAAGCGGCAGAGAATGCAGCAGGAATGCCGGATAGGTGACGTTGACGAAGACATGGCCGGTGAGCAGGGCTGCGACCGGCAGCAGGAACATCACTGCCATGAAAGTCGAAAACAACGGATACCAGAGCTGCGAAAACAGGAACTGGAACTTCAACTTCAGCGGCAGCCGGGCGACATGCCGGCGAGAATGATGCAGGAGGATGGTCACTAGGCTGCGGGACCACTGGAATTCCTGCACCACCAGATCGGCAAAGGTCGCCGGCCCGTCGCCATGGGCGATGGCATTGACCGCATGGACCCCGCGCCAGCCGCCGGCATTCATCATCAGCGTGGTCGAATGATCTTCCGCAAGCTCGGGACCGAGCCCGCCGATCTTCCTCAAGGCGGCCGTGCGAACGGCATAGTGCGAGCCGATGCAGAGCGGCGCCCAGCCATTATTGTATCCTGCCTGCAGCGAACCATGCAGGCTCGCTTCGGCATAGAGCCTGCCGCGGGCGGCCCAGCTTTCGGCCGCATTGGCATCGCAGATGCTGGGTGCCGAGACATAGCCGACTTCGGGATCGGCGAAGGGCCGCAGGACCTCGCGAAGATAAGTCGGCGTCGGCACATGATCGGCATCGAACTGGGCGACGAAATCATAGCGTTCATAGCCGAAGTGATCATAGAAATAGGCGAGATTGCCTTCCTTGCAGCGCGTGCGGCGCGGCCAGACGGGGCGGTGATATTCGCTGACGCCCTTGCGGGTTGAGATCATGACACCATGCTGCCCGCACCATCTCTTGGTCTCCTCGGACGGATCTTCATCGGCGAGCCAGACATCGAACTCGACACCCTTCTGATCGAGCATCGCAAGAAGCGTCTTGCGCACGACGGCGAAAGGTTCGGACGGTGCCTTGGTGACCACCATCGCGACGCGGCCCTTTGGCAGGTCGGCGGATGATCTGACCTGCCGCGCATCGAGAAAGATCAGGATGAAATAGGCCGGTATCAGGGTGACCCAGGCAAGGATGAGGGTGACGAGCAGGAATGACGGCCATGAAACGACATGAGTGGGCTCAGCCCACCAGAGCCAGAAGTAAGCGAGTGCTGCCAGCCAGCAGACGATGCCAAGACCATAGGCGGCTCGATTCCAGCCGGTAAAGACAGGCTCGAACATCTCGGATTTGGCGGCAGAAGACTGATGTGCGTGGTCGATTTCGGCTCTGGTGCTCATGCGATCACCTCCAGTCCGAAGGTCGGGCCAGCCGTGCGGATGATCGTATCGATATCTGAAAGCGTCGGCATGAAGTCGAGCTCCAGGCGAGCCCTTTTCGTATCGGCGAAAAGCACAGGCGGATCGCCAGCGCGGCGCGGCTGACAACGGATCGGCACCCTGTGGCCGGTCTTTCGTTTGACGGCATTAAGGATCTCGCCGACCGACGTGCCACGGCCGGAACCCAGATTGAGGCTCAAGGAATTGCCGCCGACCAGAAGGTGACGAACGGCGGCGAGATGCGCCTGGGCAAGATCGCTGACATGGATGTAATCCCTGACGCAGGTGCCGTCATCCGTCGAATAATCGGTGCCGAAAATGTCGAGGCTCTCGATCCGGCCGCTTGCGGCGAGAAGAGCGCGCGGGATCAGATGGGTTTCGGGATAGTGCCGCTCGGCAAGCTGGCCTTCCGGATCGGCGCCGGCCGCGTTGAAGTAACGGAGTGCGGCGAAGCGGATACCATAGGCGGCCGCATAATCCTCCAGTGCCATTTCGAAGATCAGTTTGGTTCTGCCATAAGGATTGACCGGCTGTTGCGGCGTTTTCTCGCCGATCGGCAGCATCTCGGGAATGCCGTAGGTCGCGCAGCTGCTGGAAAAGACGATCCTGTCGATACCGCAATCGAGACAGGCGTCCAGCAGCGACAGGCTGCCGATGACATTGTTGCGATAATAGATGCTCGGCTTTTCGACGGATTCACCGACATAGGCGTTGGCACCGCAATGGATGACACAATCCGGCGAATACTCGGCCATGACATGCCGCAACCTTGCGCCATCGGCGATATCCGCCTGGATCAGCGGGCCCCACCGGACGCTGTCGATATGTCCGGTGGAAAGATTGTCATAGGTGACCGGAACCATTCCGGCACGCGCAAGCGCCTTGCAGATGTGGCTGCCGATGAAGCCGGCGCCACCCGTAACCAGGATGTAGCGTGGCATCTCATACGGCCTCCACCACTTCCTTGCGGGCAAGCAGCGCATCGAAATAGGCTATCGTACGCTTCAGCCCGGTCTTCAGCTCCGTCGTCGGCCACCAGTTCAACTCTTCTCTGGCTCTGGAAATATCCGGACGGCGCTGCTGCGGATCGTCTGCCACGGCCGGCAGGTAAATGATGCGCGAGCGCGAATTGGTCAGATCAAGGACGATTTCGGCCAGATCCCGCACAGTGATCTCCGCCGGATTGCCGAGATTGATCGGACCGACGCAGTGTTCGCCGGCATCGGCGAAACGCAGGAAACCAGCGACGAGATCGTCGACATAGCAGAAGGAGCGGGTCTGCCGGCCATCCCCGTAGATCGTTATGTCGGTGTTGGAGAGCGCCTGGACGATGAAATTGGATACGACGCGTCCATCATCAAGGCGCATACGCGGGCCATAGGTATTGAAGATCCGGCCAACCTTGATATCGACGCCATACTTGCGGTGATAATCGAAGAACAGGGTTTCGGCTGACCGCTTGCCCTCGTCGTAGCAGCCGCGCGGACCGATCGGGTTGACATTGCCGAAATAGGTTTCGCGCTGCGGATTCTCGTGCGGATCCCCATAGACTTCCGAAGTCGAGGATTGGACGACCGTTGCGCCGCTGCGGCGGGCTGCATCGAGCGTATTGACGGCTCCAAGCACATTGGTCAGCAAGGTGCCGACGGGATCACGCTGATAGTCCGGCGGCGAGGCTGGCGAAGCAAAGTTGAAGATGACGGAAGCCTCGACGTCATAGGGCTGGCGCACGTCATGTTCCAAAAGCCGAAAACGGGCATTCTGCAGCAGATGCTCGATATTGACGTGGCGGCCGGTGTAGAAATTGTCGAGACAGATGACCTGATGGCCGCGCTCGAGAAGTCGCTCGCAAAGATGGGAACCCAGGAAACCGGCGCCTCCGTTGACCAGCACGGTTTTTGACTCCTGGCGTGGCGATGCGAATGCAGATCCTGAATATCCTTCGGTGGGAATACTACGCACTACAAATTCCTTCCCATGTCGTGTGGTCTTCATAGACCCTTCTATACTTTAGGCTCCCTCTTGATCCGCCTCGATAACTTCAACGCGAAGTGGTATCTATGAAATAACCGACTCGGTTATTCTTCGGATAATTGTACCTATGCTCAAAATGATAAGAGGATATCAGTGAAGGTCAACTTCAAAACACGGGAGCAATTCTAAATAGCTATAGTATTAAACTTCGGAATTTGCTTGATTAATCCCTCTCAATGACTATGGTGCCATGCTTTCTGTCCGGCCGCTCCAGCTTCAGTCAATGAAGCCAATATAAGGAGTGGCCAGCCATTGGTGTGCGAGGGCGCGTCGCTATTGCCCTGATGATAGAGAGGGTTTTTTAATGACGACTCATGATCGCATGCATGGCAGAGCGCCATGCAGCTTCAGCTCTCTAGCTTTGGCTGCGACGATCGTTCTCTCGGCCATCGGACCGATCTCATGTGCGGTCGTCGATACCGCGATCGTGGGAAGCACGGAGAAGAATGTCGTTGTGGCAAGCGTGCCACATGCCGCGAAGGACTTCGCCTATGCTGCCGAACCGAAGACCGCTTCGGCTAAAGTGAGCGCCGCGGTCTATCCCGGTTCCGCGCCTTACATCTGTTCGCCGAGCGGTTTCGGCCAGAAATCACACTGCTTTGCCCGCTCGTCCCGGATGGATTGATGGCCTAGTGCGGCCATCTGCCAGAGAGATCGCCACTGTCCGACGTATCGTTGAAGAAACGTGAGGCCGCTTCAGTGCGATTTCTCACATTCATCTTCTTATAGATATTGCGGACGTGAACCTTCACCGTGTTTTCGGACAGGTGAAGTTTGTCGGCGATGATCTTGTTCTGCGTGCCCTTACAGATGAGGTCGAGAATCTGTACCTCGCGCGTGGTCAGAGCCGCCATGCTATTGCGGCGAAGCTTCAGCGCGTTGGCGCGCGCTGCGTCGACGGACTTCGTCTGGTACAGCGAGGGCTCGAGCTGCGCCGTTGCCCGGTTGGACAGACGACCCAGAAGCGCGGATGGAAAATGTTCGCCGCCCTTCATCAGCAGATCGATTGCCGCCATGAAGACATCCAGACGCAGATTGAGCGGCAGGACGCCATCGACGACACGCGCCTCGACAAGACGGCTGATATAGGGCTCCATCATATCGATAGCTTCGACGACAAGGCCGATGGATGCGTCCGGACGGTTTTCACGAACGACCTGCAGCGCATCGTGCAACTCGGCGCCGGCGACATGATAGAACAGGACAAGCCGCATGTCGTGAATATCCTTCTCGGATATGGACTGCGCGCTCGATACGCTTACGACATCAAAATTCGGGAATTTCTTTGCCAGTGCCTCAACCATGCACTCGGAGAACAAGTCCGCCTTGGCGATTACCAGGACTGTTTCTCCATTCGGACCCAGTCTTCTTGCCTGATCCGAATCTCCTACTTCCGACCCAACCATGAACATATACGCCTCCCCTAGCGCTACACTATACTCAAACAAGGAGCTTCTACTCCCATTGGCGCGATGGCGGGTATTACATGCCGACGAACATTGCCCCTAGGCATGTGGCCGCCTTATCTTTTAGGCATTTCTTAATTATGGTAATATGGATTTCAAAGGAAAGAAATGGCCCAAATGGGTTAGTTGTCACGAAGTTATATTTATTTTTTGCCACTTTATGGTTGCATTTCCGACAAGAAACATACTAGCGGGCGGTATTTCAACTAGATCACGGTATAACGCAGCATGTATTAGTTCGAGACATACAAAAGCAAAGCGGTAATGGGCAGACGATATTTCAAAATAAGACGGAGAACCTTTCGAGCTTAACTTCGCGATACCGCAATCAGTCGAACCTTCCGGATTCCGAGGTATGGGGCGCCGTCCCGAATTCGCACACAGCCTTCTCCGAGCCCGCGATCCGGTATTGGCTTAGCTGGAGTATTGAACCGGACTTCAGATGCCTTAGCCCGAATTGATATCTATCGGGACCCATTTTTTTCCATCAATCTGCAACGGTTGCCAAAGTGGCGACGTGAAAATCAAGTATCAGCATGTGTTTTTGATACTTGGTCTTCTTTCGAGGGAACTCAAAAAGAAGTTCGACTGCCTTGCTCGCGCTCATATCGAGTCCGGGACCGGATTTGTGCGTCTTTGTACTGAATAGGCACAATCCCAATACAGAATTTGGCCAACAAATCGCGATGAAGCTGCAGGTGAAAAGGTATCGAGTCCATCTGCCGATGTTAACGCATTGGAGCAAGCGCGAGCAAAGATCCCATTTGAGATGAGAGGGACTTCGAAAGCTGCTCCAGTTTTTTTCTGGAGGAAACGTAATGCCTTATGATCCGAAGCCCGGTCCGCAGGGCTCAGACGACGACACCGTCAAGGTGGGCGCCCTGGCCGATGGCCTTTCCAGCGCTATCAATTCAACCGAAATCGATGATGATTCCACAGGTTACGTCGGCGGCATCGCCAATGGTGACAATCGCAACAACACCGACAACAGCACCGACGTTGACGTCAAGGCCAATGTCGATCTCGATGTGAAGACCGACAACGGCGACAACCGCGACAACGACTACGACTGGAGCTACAAGTCGGACGACGACACGAACACCAAGACGACCACCATCAACGATAACGACACGACGACCACCACGAAGTCGGACTACGACTGGAGCTATGACGCCAAGTCGTACAGCGACGACGACGTTGACATCAAGACGATCACCGATAACGACACGACCACCAAGACGGACACGGATATCGACACCGACATCAAGACGATTACGGATACCGATACCAAGACGACCACCAATAGCCACAATACCAGCGACAGCTTCAACAAGACGGACACGGACTTCGCCGTCATTGATGATGTCAAGGACTTCGGGAACCTCGGCGTAGCCGGCCACGACCTCACCTTCGACATCGGGGATGACTTCTCCTTCACCCTCAATATCGACAATATCCTCAACGGTTCACTGTCCGGCGAAGGCGCCGACTCAGTCTTCAGCACTGTCCAGGCAAACCATCTCGCAGACCAGGATCAGGCCTGGAACATCACGATGGAGAACGGCGGCGCTCAGAACCACCTGAGTGCGAATGCCGGCACAGCGCACGGTGCTGACGGCATGGATATGGACAGCAAGGGCTGGGATCTCAAGGCAGGTGACGACGTCACAGGCACTTCGACGGCAGATGCTTCGGCAATTCTTGCCAATTCGGGCTTCCATATGGAGCTCGTTCAGGGCGCGAACATGCTCAGCAACGCTGTGGACTCCAGTGTCATCGGCGGCAACTCACATGCTTCCGATGTCGGCGAAGATACAAGTGGGCACTAACCTCCAAGACAAGAAAGGGCTGCACCGGCTTCGGCCGGTGCAGTTTGAATGCTTGCGTGCGAATTGACGAACAGCGCGGCTCCCTCAGAAGGATGTCGCATGGCCGGTCGTCTCTTCGATAAGGGAGGCCAAGGCAATGCAAATCGAGAAATTCTCAGAAATCATCGCCCATTTCATCGGCATATTCGAAACGACGACCGATGAGATGAGGCTGCGTGCGGGGCTGACGGAGGGTACAGGCCCTGCCGAAAATAATCCGGCGCTTGACGATCTGGTCGCCAATACGCCCACCTTCGCCTCCGATCTCGCGCTCCAGGACTACGATCCTGATGTCAACTACAGAAGCGTCAGCTATGAGATCGCTTATGGGGGCGCACGCCGCTTCGGCCGCCCCTTTGAGGAAAGCATCGAAAAGCTCTCCGAGATTGCCCACCGCGATGTGTCGTCGCTGCCCCGGTTCGGCAGCCCACAGGACATCGATATCGAAACCGAAGAAGAGCTGCAGGTTTTCGACGGCCCCGGCTCGGTGATCCGCTTCACGACACAGGTCAACATTCTCTACGACGACGATTATCTCGATATGACTGGTGGCAATCATGCCCCGCGCGATACGAGTTTCGTCGTTGAGAAACTGGCTGAATTCAGCGCCAAGGCCGAGATTTTCTCTCCCTTTTCCGACCTGCATCGGACCGACACCCTGGAGGGGGTTAAGCAGATCGCCGGGGATATGGAAACCTACATCCAGGGAGTAAGGGATTCCGGCCAGACATCGATCGGAACGGGCGAGCCGCCGGCAGACAATCCAAACGATCAGGCACATGATTTCGTGCTGGCGGGTGACGAGATCACCGGACCTTATATGAACGGCAAGCACGTTTCCGGAATTCCGGCGCTCGACGACCTGCTGCCGGACCGGGGGCTCGCCAAACTGCCTGAGGAACCGGACGAAACCCAGACATCCGTCGAACAGCATGACCCGGCTGGAAACAGCCTGGAGGTCACTGCGGGCGCAAACCTCGTCGCCAACATTGCCTCCGTCGTCAATACCGCAGTGATCTCTTCCGTGACGGCTGTCATGGGCGACTATCACCAGGTCGATGCGATCACCCAGGTCTATGTCTACAGCGACAATGACAGCATCGCCTCGGTCTTCCATTCCTCAGCCGATGCAACCGGCGTCACCGCCTACAATATTGCAAGCTTCGAACGGGACACGTTCCAGTCAACACAGCCGCAGACAACGGTGGATGTACATGGCGACCCCATCTTTCCGATGGCCTGGCGTGTCAGCGTCATCGAGGGCGACGTCTCCTTCGTGAGCTGGATCGAACAGTATCATTTCGTGACCGACAACGACACCATAACCGTCACGACGAGTGGGTCGGAAGCGACGGTTCTGACGGGCGGAAATACGACGCTGAATTTCTCGTCCTTCTTCCAAATGGGCCTGCAGTACGATCTGGTGATCGTCGGCGGAAATGTCTACGATATCAACAGCATCACGCAGATTTCGCTTCTCTACGACAACGACTGGGCGCGCGCCGAAGACGGTGTAGACGGCGGTGCCACCATCCAGTCCGGCAACAATCTCATCTGGAATCTTGCGGCGATCCACAATGTTGGAACCAACGACCGCTTCGAGACCATGCCCGACTATATGCACGAGGCAGAGAAGGGGATCCAGGAGCGCGATCCGACAATGCCCGAGGGCTTGTCCACCGATTCCAATTTCCAGGGCTATGTCGGCGTGAATGTTCTCTACATCACAGGCAATCTCTACGACATGACGATCATCAAGCAGGTCGCGGTGCTCGGAGATTCCGACGACGTGACCCAGGCTGCAGCCGAGCTTCTGAAGAACAACCAGGACGCCGTGATCACGATCGATACAGGCAGCAATACCGTCGCCAATATCGCTGAAATCGTCGACTACGACAGCTTCGGCAACACCACCTATGTTGCCGGTCAGCTCTATTCCGACGCCATTCTCATCCAGGGTGGTATCATAGAACACGACACCACCCAGCCCGAGACGGCGGGCGAAAAGCTTGCCAATGAAGTCATCGCCTTTCTCGATGACGATGCCCCCCAAGGCGCGGACAGCGGCGACGGCATCATCAACGGCGGGCATGATCTTTCATGGTCCTCCGCTCACCCCTCAGATGTAATGCAAGCCGTGGTCGCGTGACCTGCGTATCTTGGGAGAGACCGCGATGAATCAGATTTCAAAACAGATTTTTGCAAATAGCAGCGCGCTTGATCTGCGTGGCGAAAAGCCGTCCTCTACGGCGGCAAATCCTCAGGATTTTCTGACGGAGACCTGCGTTTCGGCGATCGACGATGCGGTGGACCATCTTCGCCAGCTGACGCGCAAAGTGTCTTCCTATCCCCATGAAGTCGAGGCTGTCGCTGAAGAGAAGGTGGATGACGTGCAAACCGTGATGCCGACCGAACAACCTACAAGGCAGCTTTCCGGCCATGACATACCCGTCGTCAATGTCGTGGAGCCGGAAACAAAGCCGCAGCCGGCTGAAGAACTGATGGCGGCGCCCGTCATCGAGGCCCGGCGGATGCCCGGTGAAACCGACGAGCTCAAGGCCAAGCCGGATATTCCCTTTGCCAAGACGATCGATGGCGACACCGGTCCGGTGAAGGAAAATGAGCGCCGCCTGCGCACAGGCGACGGCGGCGGGGGCGGCAAGGAACCGGATTTCGGCGGCGGGGGCGGCGGGGGCGGCGGCGGAAACAGCGGCTTCCACAAGCGCAGCGAGCCGGTGAATTTCGCTTTGAGCCTTGCGCGAGGCATCACGGTTATCAGGCGCAATCTCGCGATCGTGATGGTCTTCACGATCGCGATCAACGTACTCCTGCTGGCGATCCCGCTCTACCTCTTCCAGATTTCCGACCGTGTCCTGACCAGTCGCTCCATCGACACGTTGGTGATGCTTTCCATCGTGGTGGTGGGCGCCGTCCTCTTACAGGCCTTCCTGGATTCTGTCCGGCGCTTCATCCTGATGCGGACTGCCGTGGAACTGGAAGTCCAGCTGGGCGCGCCGATCCTCAGTGCCGCCGCTCGCGCCTCGCTGCATGGAAGCGGCAAGGATTACCAGATCCTGCAGGACCTTCAATCTCTCCGCAGCTTTTTGACTTCAGGAACGCTGATTGCTTTCCTCGACGCGCCGCTGATGCCGCTCTTCGTGATCGTCGTCTACCTGGTGCATCCGCATCTCGGCATCATCATCATGGTCTGCTGCGCGGTGCTGTTTGTGATCGCTTTCCTGAACCAGAAGTTCACGGCCAAACAGTTCGCCGAATCCAACAGCTATCTCAGCCGCGCGAATTTCCATCTCGATTCCATGTCGCGGAATTCGCAGATCATCAACGCGCTCGCGATGATCCCCGAAGCAGTGAAGATGTGGGGCCGCGAAACCGCCGGCTCGCTGAAATCCCACGTCCAGGCGCAGGACCGCAACATCATCTTCACCGGCATTTCCAAGGCCTGCCGCATGATCACGCAGGTCGGGCTTCTCGGCTGGGGCGCGCATCTGTCGCTGTCAGGAGAGCTGACGGGCGGCATGGTCATCGCAGCCTCAATCATTTCCGGCCGTGCGCTGGCGCCGATTGAAGGAGCAATCGAAGGCTGGCATCAGTTCAACCGATCGGCCGCAGCCTATGGCCGCATCAAAAACCTGCTGCTGACCTCGCCGCTCAACTTTCCGCGGCTGCGCCTTCCCAATCCGGAAGGCAGGCTCGATGTGGAGCGGATCCTCTTCGTTCCGCCGCCGCAGAAGAAGGTGATCCTGAACGGCATCTCCTTCTCGTTGAGGAAGGGTGAATCGCTGGGGATCATCGGCAATTCCGGTTCCGGCAAGACGACGCTCGGCAAGATGCTGGTGGGCTCGATCCTGCCGACCTCCGGCAATGTGCGCCTCGACCTCATGGATCTGCGCAATTGGGACCAGCGGCAGTTCGGCGAAAGCATCGGCTATCTGCCGCAGGATGTGCAGCTCTTCCCGGGCACCATCAAGGCCAATATCTGCCGCATGCGCGATGACGTCGAAGACCGGCAGATCTATGAGGCCGCCGTCCTTGCCGACGTGCATGAGCTGATCGCCAGTTTCCCACAGGGTTATGAGACCGTCGTCGCGTCCGATGGCGCGCCGCTTTCGGGTGGCCAGAAGCAGCGCATCGCACTGGCGCGCGCCTTCTTCGGCAATCCCAAATTCGTCGTGCTCGACGAGCCCAATTCCAATCTCGACACCCAGGGCGAAGCCGCGCTCGCAAAAGCACTGATCCACGCCAAGAAACAGGGCATCACGACAGTTACGATCACGCAACGCCCGGCACTTCTGCAGTGCGTAGACAAGATCATGGTGCTCAAGGACGGCACGGTCGCCATGTTCGGCGAGCGAATGGAAGTCCTGCAGGCAATATCCAAGGGCAATGGCCGAACTGGCCAACAGTCACCGCGTATCGAAGGATGAAGGCCATGGGAAAGAAAAAGCAGGAATCCAGCGGCCCGGTGCAGCTCGAATGGTATGGCGACGTGCCACGCTCCATCCGTTTGCACAGCTTTGTCGGCCTGGCGGTCCTCTTCTGCTCGTTCGGCGGTTTCGGATACTGGGGGGCAACCGCGCCACTTGCCTCCGCCATCATCGCCCAGGGCAGCTTCGTGGCAACCGGCAACAACAAGGTCGTCCAGCACCTTGAAGGCGGCATCATCAAGGAAATGCTCGTCAGCGAAGGCGAAAGCGTCAAGGAGGGCGACGTCCTGGTGACGCTCGACCAAACAGCCGCGTTGACCAACGAGCGGATGCTGACGCTGAGGCGGCTGCGTCTGGAAGCAGTCGTTGGACGTCTGAGGGCCGAAGCACAGGGATCGCGTGAGTTCAAGCTTCCTGACATCGTCATGGCAGAGGCGAGTGACCCCGATATCAACGCCATCATCCAGAGCCAGAACATCGTCTTCCGCAGCAAGCAGGTCAAACTCGAGGAGCAGCTCAACCTTATCGAGAAGAACATCAAGTCGCTGGAATACCGCTTCGAAGGCTACAAAGGCCAGCGCGAGTCCTTCGAACGGCAACTGGCGCTGCTCTCGGATGAGCGGGACTCCAAGGAACGGCTCGTCAAGGTCGGCTATATGCGCAAGACCGACCTTCTGGCCATCGAGCGCGCCATTGCCGATGCGATGGGCGATATTTCGCGCCTGAACGGAGAACTCAACGAGAGCGAGGCGGAAATCGCAAAATTCCGTCAGGAAGCGGTCATCGCCGTCAACTCCAACAAGCAGGCAGCGCTTGATGCGCTGGAGACCGCCGAATCCGACCTCGACAGCGTGCGTCAACAGCTGCACGAAGCTGCTGGCGTTCTGGAGCGTACGGTCATCCGTTCGCCGGTGACTGGTACCGTTGTGCGCTCCTACTACCACACCGCCGGCGGCGTCATCACCACCGGAAAACCGATCATGGAAATCCTGCCGGCCCACGTGCCGCTGATCCTGGAGGCGCAGGTATTGCGTACCTCCATCGATCAGCTTCACGAAGGGCAGACGGCGGCAATCCGCCTGACCGCCCTCAACAGGCGCACCACGCCGGTTCTGGAAGGCAAGGTCTTCTATGTTTCGGCCGACTCCATTGAGGAAAATGCCGGCCTATCCGTGAAGGATGTGTACATCGTGCGCGTACAGATCCCGGACTCGGAAATTGCCCGCGTTCACAACTTCCATCCAGTTCCCGGCATGCCTGCTGAAGTGCTGATCCAGAGTTCGGAGCGCACCTTCTTCGAATATCTGAGCAAACCGATCGCCGACAGCATGTCACGCGCCTTCAAGGAGCGCTAAGCGCAGAAATGGCCGAAGCGTTCAACGAAATGATCTGATATAGTCCATGTATTATCAGCGTTGAGCCGAGGGAGTTCAGCATGCCGGCCATGTCAGATGTCTTGTTGAATGTTGGCCGGTTAAACTATGTCTGGACGAATACAGAAAGCCTGCTGATCTATATTATCGCCCATCTTCTCAAGGTGGAGAAGGAGGCGGCGATCGTTGTCTTCCTGACGCTTAATACGACACGCGCGCGCATAGATCTCGTCGAGCGTCTCGCGAAGCTTCCTTCGACGCCGGCTGCGGACCGCAAAGCCGTTCTTTCAGCCATGTCGCGCCTGAAGAAGGAATCGAAGATGCGCAACAAATACAATCACTGCATCTATTCCTTCGACGAGAAGGGTGAAATCTCCAGCACGCAACTCATGCGCCTGGTCGAGGACGACAAGGAAATTCGCTACGGAAAGATCGAACAGATGGATGACCGGGAATTGGAGCTTCTGGAAAAATCGATTGGCGAGATCGTCAATATCAGCAAGGCGCTCTGGGCTTTCATCCATGCAAGTCCACGGATTGTCGCGCTCTAGTATTGCAGGCCGAGAATGGCTGCGTTGGGCTAATCCGATTTCGTCTCAAGGAATCACCCGGACGGTTTATTTGAAGATCGATGTTTCCCATTAGACTGGAATTTCCCGAATTAGGTATGGAGTATTGGGAGGGGGGCATGCGCATCGATGTCATTGATACCATCGCCGGTTTTGACGCCGTTCGCGACAATTGGGATCAGGTCTATCGGGATGATCCAGACGCCCAACATTTCCTCTCCTGGACATGGCTCAGAGACTTTCTTGGGCACCGCGGCCGATGGTTCGTGCTGGCGCTGCGCGAGCGGGAGCCGAATGCTCCCTATGTCGCCTTTTTGCCGCTGAGATTGCTCACGAAACTTGATGAGCAGTGCGGGCTTTTCTACGATGAAATCGTCATGGGCGGGAATTATTCGGCTGACTATACCGGCCTCATCGTCATGCCCGGTTACGAGCAAAAAGCCATCGCCGGTTTTGCTGCTTATCTCAAACAGCAGAACTGGACGCATCTCAGGCTGGAGCATTTCAGCGGGCCGCCGGAACGGCGGGAGAAGATGATCCTGGCGCTGCAGGGGCCGCTTGTCATGTTCCGTGACAACGTGCCCACCAGCCATGATAATATCGACAATACGATCTGCCCGGTCGTCTCGTTGCCGGCAAGCTGGGACGACTATCTGGAGCAGACTTTGAGCAGTCAGACGCGCCAGAAGCTGCGCCGCTTCCTGCGCAAGCTCGATGGCGACGAAGGCTACCGAATCACGATGGCAACGCCCGAGACCATTGACCGCGACCTCACTATTCTTTTCGATTTCTGGCGCACGCGATGGACGGAGCGCAAAGGACCGGAGCGGACGGAGCGGCTCATCAATTCAACGCGTGAAATGCTGATGGACTGCTTCAAGAGCGGCACGCTCGACGTCCCGGTCTTCTGGTTCGGCGAGCAGCCGCTCGGCGCCCTCGCCAATATCATCGACCACCCAAAAAAGACGATCCTTTTCTATATCACCGGTCGTGACGAGAACTGGAAAACTCCGTCTCCCGGTCTGGTTCTGCATGGATACTGCATCCGCCGGGCGATCGAAGACGGCTTCCGGTTTTATGATTTCCTGCGTGGAAACGAATCTTACAAATATGTCTTCTGCGCTGACGAGCGGCGGATCAGCTATACGCTCTTCAGGACCCGCGACGGACGCAATCTCGGCGGCGTTCTGCATCCACGCAGCGTCAAATATGTCTACGAACAAGCGCTCGAAATGTATCGAAAGGGTGAGAAGGGAAAAGCCGAGATCGTCTTCACCCAGGTTCTGCAATCCTCGCCGGGCCATGTCGGTGCCGAATTTGGCCTTGCCAACCTGCTCTTCGATCGGGGAAAGCTGACCGAAGCCCTTGCCGCCTATCAGTCGCTGCTGGAGCGCACCGCCGAACCGCTGCCAATTGCACTTCGCCTTGGAGATACGCAACTGGCGCTGAAACTCTATGAGGATGCAGCCGTAACTTTCCATCGCATCGGCGAGCAGGCGCCCCATGTGGTGCAGGCCCGCTACAAGGAAGGTGTGGCCCTCATCGCAACACGCCGTCTCACCCAAGCCGAGACAGTCCTCGCGGCGATCCAGGATATCCATACCGACGATCCGGCTGCCATTCCCTATACCGAGCTTGCTTCCGTGGCGCTCGAGCGTCTACGCCAGCACAATGCGGCATTGGCAGCCGACGAACAGATTCCTGAAGGCATGATGGGATTGCCGGGAAAGCGCGGCGGCGAGAAACGCCGCCCGCGCATGCACTAAAGTCTTTGTTTTCCCATGTGATTACCGCAAAACCGCTGCACAATTTCGCGCGACCTGCTCTAGGTTTGACGGAACTCAGGCCCCGGTTTCGGTCTGGTGCCTGATATCATCGGCGAGAGGATGCAAGGTATCGGCTGGCAGGGCACCGACGAGGCTGTACCCCATGCCGCCGGACGCCCAGCTCCAGCCCTCAACATTGCCCTGCGCATGCGGCGCCATGGGTTTGTTCTGATCGGCGAGCATTGGCCGCGTCAGCATGACGAGACGCGTTCCCCGATCATCATCATACATCAGCATCAATCCGGCGCCATGCGACGTCGAGATCATCCTGCCACCCATCAGACGATAGCCCGACTTGGAAAGATCCGGCAGCATCGGCTTGCGGCCCATGCGTTCCGTCGCCCAGTCGACGAGCTCGGCCATATCGTCGGCACGGAGCTCGACCGGCCTCACCCTGTCGGGCGCGTAAGTGGCGAAGCTGTTGGCAGCTTCATCAGCCAGCGCTACCATGCCCTCGCTTGGCTGCCGGTACATGCCATGCAGCATCCAGCCACCGGAGCCGCCGGCGACGAGGAGAACGACTGCGGCGGCCGCCATACGCCAGAAGGGCAACCGGCCTTGCTTGGGCACCTCCAGCAGGTGGTTCAGGTTCAGTCGGCTCGGGATTGGTTCTTCCGCGACAGAGTTGAGCGCAGCCCGCAAATCGAGCCGCTGCCTGCCGTAGCTGTCGATTCGCGCGGCGATTTCGGGATGGGTTTCAAGATAGACGGAAACCTCGGCTTCACGCGCCTCATCCAGCTCACCGTCCACAAAACCATGAAGATCATCCTCGGTGATCGGTTTTACGCTCATTTTACTCTCCGAAGATGGGCGGCTGGCCCCTGTGTTGTCTGCCCCGAGTTCTCCAATATCTGCCGTAGCCGCTCACGCGCCCGCGACAGGCGCGACATGACGGTGCCGATCGGGATAGCCAGGACTTCCGCTGTCTGCGAATAGGACAGATCCTCGACCGATACCAGCAGCAGGACGCTGCGCTGCTCCTCCGGAAGTTTCTCCAGCGCCTGAATGATATCGCGACGCATCAGATTGTCTTCCTGTGTCGGTTGCCGGGCAAAGGCACTTTCATCCACCTTCTCAAAGGGCAGATGTTCGCCACGGCGTGCGGTCTGTTTCAACCGGTTGACCGCGAGATTGTGAAGGATAGCGAAAATCCAGGTGCGCGGATCGTCGTTTCGGCGATGATGCCAATGGGCAATAACCCGCTCCAGGCAATCCTGAACGAGATCGTCGGCCGCCGTTGCATCTTTCAACAATCCACGAGCGTAGCGGCGGAGTGCCGGGATCATCGGCTCGACAAGCTGCAGAATGTCACTCATGAGGCTTACCTTCAGGAGCTTTCGCCCGCCACCCTATCACAGGCGGCGGGCGGAAGAGATTTACTTCGCTTCGATCTGGACGACTTCGCCAGACCCTTTATCTCCCGCCGCGGTAATGACGAGATAGCGGCGCTCGGCCTTCTCTCTGGTCTGGACGATCTGCCTTATAGGGCCGACGGCATTGACGATCGCCGAACCAGCCGGGTTTGTCATGAATGACACCAGAGGCTGGAGATCGCCAGTCCCGTCAGCTCGCATGGAGAGTGCAAGAATGTAAGGCTTCTTGGGCTCCAGCCCCGTCACGGAAGCCTGCAGCACCTGTGACAAACCCTGATCGAAAAGGGAGACACTCGTCGGTGCAACGCCATCCTGCTTCGCCTTCGGCGCGCGCAGGACAAGATGCGCCACCTGGCCAGCGACGCCGAGCGGTTGGAGGTTCTGCGTGCCGTCGCCCTCAGGGACTGCATCGGGGACATAGTTGACGGCCTGCGGTGCCTGGCCGATCGGTATCGTAGCGATCACCTTGTTTGTCAGTGTATCGATCGCTGCCAGCGCATCGGCGTTTTCGAGACCCACATAAACGCGCGTGCCATCGCCTGATGGCCAGACGCCGTGCGGAAGATTGCCGACGGGAATTGTCGCGACCTGTTCGAAATTATCCGTGCGATAGACCTTCACCTCGTTAAGGCCACCAACGGAGATATAGGCAAATTCGCCGTTGGCGTTGTGAACGATGTTGACGTGATTGGTGATTGGCCCGGTATCGATCGTCCTGATGAGATCAAAGGGGGCTTCAGCGTCGAAGACCTGCGTCTTGCCGATATCCTTCAGCGTAAACCAGACCTGCTTGCCATCAGGCGCCGCGGCAATGTTGGGGCAGAAGGGGCTTTCCTGCTTGATGTGGCCGACGATCTGGTGATCGGCGACGGAAACGACAACGGTCTCGGGATTGAACGAGGAGCATATATAGCCGTATTTGCCATCCGGCGAGAAGATCTGCATGCCTGGGCCGGCCGGCACCTTGATCTGCAGCTTCTCCTCATAGGTATGCGCATCGATGACGGAGATATAATCCTCTCCGCGAACGGTGACCCAGACTTCGTTACCATCAGGCGTAAAGAATGCCTCGTGCGGCGAACGGCCCACATATGTGGTGTGCTTTACGGCATTGGTTGCTGTGTCGATGAACGTCACCGAATTCGAGCCGATCGAAACGACAGCCAATGTCTGGTGGTCGGGCGAATAGCCCATGCCGTGGACCAGGACCTGCCCACGATAGAGCGGGCTGAGATTGCCCGGTTGCGGATCGCCGAGACGGATGACGCCGAGCAATTTGTTAGTGGATGGATCGGTGACCGAAACCGTGTTGGAGAATTGTTCGGCCGCGTAGACGCGATCCTTGCTACTGATCGGGATGTCAGGATCAGAGGCCGCACCCGGCGCCTGGCCGGCGAAACTTGTTAAGGGCGCCAGCATCGTGCCGGCAAGCAGGCTGAGGGCGAGAAGGCTAGATTTCATGACGGGGTCCTTTCAATTGCCCATTTTCATGTTCGGATCCATGGCCGGCATCATCGACATGCCGGCGCCGGAAGAGAGGGAGTTTTGCGGGGAAACTTGTGTCGGTGCTGGCTCCGAAGGCGGAAGAGGATCGCCGAGAGCCAGCCGCATCGCGGCGATTTCCTGCTGTTGATCGACGATGATTTCCTGGGCAATGCGTTTGAGCTGCTCATTGCTGCCATAGCGCAGATAGGCCTGCGCCATATCGATCGCGCCTTGATGATGAGGGATCATCATCTCGACAAAATCCCTGCTAACGTCGCCTGTCGGCTTGACCGCCATGTCGCTCATCATCTTCGCCATGGCTGCATCGTTTTCCTTCAGGAACGGCGTCTCGTCAGTAACCGCGGAGGTGGTGTGTTCATGCGATGCTGGATCGTCCGCAAACGCCGAAACGGACAGGACCACCAAGATCGATACCGCTAGCGGAAGGGAACTTTTTCGGGGAAAGACGTTCATGCGGGCTCCTTGTTTTGCAGAGCGGTTTCATGAGCGTTGACAACGGAGCTGCCGATTTATTCCGGCTAGCTGTGGTTTTTGCGAGGATGAGATAAATTTTGGCATTGTGGCGGGCTGCGGTGGCTGAAGACGATGGGCGTAGCCGCTTCTCGCGCCAATAAAAAAAGCCCGCTTTGCGGCGGGCTTGTTTAATTGGTTTCGTTTGCAGGCTTTTTGCCCTGTTCGGGTTTCGCACCCATGCGGTTATGATGAGCATTGGGGAACGAGGAGCGAGCATCGCTAGCGA